>NZ_QUCM01000031.1 GCF_003473545.1 Clostridium sp. AM22-11AC | reverse complement strand
TCATAGAAGGACCTTACTTAGGTTATTTTACAGAAAAAGTTTCATAGGCTCGATTCTGAGGAGTCTTTGATTCCTGTTAGGTTTGATATTTAAGTTTCCACCGGGAATGTCAAGTTTTTTGTGTAAGTTATAAGAAAAAATTTATTGGGGAGGGAAACCTCCCCGTTTTTATACCGGAATTCTTTCGAAAGTTAATTCATTAAAGTATCCTTTAAAAGCTCTTCCAGTTCATCGTTTATTTCACGCGCTTTCTGATAAGCGGAATCAAGCATTCATATACAACATAAAAAGCATAAATCTTCAGTAAATGAATTATTCCTGATCAAGTATGGACTGAATTTGTTTCATTAATTGCTCGTAGTTTGCTTGATCATCGATTCCGCCCATGAAAGGTTCGCTAATGATATTTCCGCCTTTATCTACGAGAACTGTTGTTGGAAATGCTATAATGTTTCCTGCATATTTTCCAACTGTTGAATCGGAAGCGAAAGTCAAGTTTTTGTAGGAAACTCCTTGGGACTTGAGGATGTCTTTCGCTTCTTTGATCCCATCCTGATTATCATCTAATGTGTCTGTATTGATACCAACAACTTCGCCGCCCATTTTTTTAATTTTATCATTTAATTCATTCAGTTTAGAAAGTTCTTCAACGCAAGGCTTGCATCCGCTGAACCAGAAGTTTACAACCGTAACTTTATTTTTGGAGAATAGGCTTTCATCTACATCGTTACCATCCAGATCTTTCCCTTTGAAACCGTGGAACACACCAGCAGAGTCAGCTGAGCTGTAGGAACTACTGCTGGAAGAAGCAGATGTGGCAATTTCTTTTTCTAGTTTTGCAATCTCTTCTTCAATGCCACGAATCGTTTTGATGTCTTTACTCAGAGTAACATATTCTTCTTTGGAGAAAGAATCTTTGTGTGATTCTATTGTATTTGCAAGAAAGTCTGCGTAGTCTTCATTCATGGGATCACCGTCAATGTTCTTACTCATAAGGTCAAATGCCTTGTCCCATACATTTTTGTGATTTGCAAAGATCTGGTTTTCCTGTTGAAAAAGGTCATTCAGCTTTTCATTCGGTTCAGCCGACATGTTTGAATCTGTTTTAGAAGGATTTTCCTGCTTTGTGTGTTCAGTTGTTGCCAAACTAGATGAAGTTCCGCAACCTGTGAATGCAAGAAGAATAAAAATGGCAAGAGATGCCACAATTGCTTTTTTCAATTTCATTTTGTTTACTCTACTTGTTTTGTTTTTCATAATTTTTAATCTCCTTTTGAATATTATTTGATTCATTTTAGTTTATCTATTGTCAGCTGTTTCTTCTTGAAAATCCGTAATGATAGCAGATCGCATTCGTTGGACAGGCCTTCACACATGCTCCACACCGGATACATTCCGGGTGATTTGGTGTGTCTACTACATTTACATCCATTTTGCAGGAATGACTACATTTTTGACAGCTAACACATTTTTCAGAATCTACCCTAATCTTAAGAAATGATATGTTGTTAAACAGCGAGTAGGTAGCGCCAAGTGGGCAGATCCACTTACAGAATGGACGGTAAAACAGAATACTTAAGATGATTACAAATACAAGAATTGTAAACTTGAACATAAATAAGCGCCCAAGTGCCGCACGGATTCCTGGATTAACAAGTGACAGTGGAGCTGCGCCTTCAAGTACGCCTTGTGGACATATGTATTTGCAGAAGAATGGGTCTCCCATACCCAGCGAGTTAGTTACAAATGTCGGAAGTATTATAACAAAGATGACTAAAACTGCGTATTTCAGATACCGCATGGGTTTTAGTTTTGCAGTAGATAGTTTCTTACTTGGAATTTTATGTAACAGATCTTGAAACCATCCAAACGGACAGAGAAAACCGCAGATAAATCGTCCTAATAGAACTCCTAGTAAGATAAAGAATCCGGTGATGTAGTAGGTGAACTTGAATTTTGATGAACCGGCTACAGCTTGGAAAGCTCCAATCGGACAGGCACCTGTGGCAGATGGGCAAGAGTAACAGTTCAGCCCTGGTACACATATTGTTTTTAGCTTTCCCTGATAAAGTTTTCCTTTAAACAGATTCGGAATATGAAGATTGGTCAGCAGTGTTGCAGTTGCCTGAAGACATCCGCGGAAACCAACCAGATAGTTCTTGTTTGATTTTAATTTTTTATCCAATTCCGACACACTCCATACACAATTTTATTGCTTTATTGAGTACAGTTGCAGCTTCTCCACGGAAAATTCCAACAAGAAAAAAAACGAGACCAACTGCAAGTAAAAAAATTTGTATTGCTTTTTCTGATTTCATTAAGACATCACTTGTTACTGTAAGCAGTAACTGCTCCTTTCGATATTATTGTTCAAAGGCGGTTTATTGACCGTTCAATGATTACATTATATAATGTGGGATGTAAATTCCCTGTTAAGGAAATGGAGAAAAGTGAATTGAGATTATTAGTTATTGAAGATGAGAAGAAATTATGTGATATGATTGCGAAAAGTCTGCACATGGCAGGTTATGAGGTGGATATGTGTAATGATGGAGAGCGAGCACTGGATATGATCTATACGGAACTGTATGACCTGATTGTGCTTGATCTTAACCTGCCAGGGTTGGATGGGATGGAGATCCTTCGGGAACTTCGTAAAGAAAATGAAGAGACAAAAGTATTAATTGTGTCTGCAAGGAGTCAGATTGCATATAAGGTTGAGGGATTGGATTCTGGTGCAAATGATTATATGGAAAAGCCATTTCACCTTCAGGAACTGGAAGCTCGCGTGAGAAGCCTGACAAGAAGAAAATTTGTACAGAAAAATATCTGCCTGGAGTGTGGAAAACTTCGATTTGATACGAGAGAAAGGGTTGCATATGCAGAAAATAACCCGGTTGTATTAACGAGAAAAGAAAATGGGATTTTAGAATATCTCCTTTTAAATCAAGGAAGACCGGTCAGTCAGGAAGAACTGATTGAGCATGTCTGGGATTATTCTGTGGACAGTTTTAGCGCTTCAATCCGAGTGCATATGTCTTCTTTGAGAAAAAAACTGAAAGCAGGACTCGGATATGATCCAATCGTGAACAAAATCGGTGAGGGGTATAAGATATGGGGAGATGGCAAAGCATGAAAAAAATATCACTCCAGTGGGAATTAACACTTCTTACAACAGCGTTGATCACCATATTATGCGGATGCCTTACCTTTTTTTTATATAAAAACGGAGTCCATTATTTCGATACGCTTCAGACATCTATCACAGATCAGGGCATAGCGCCGGAAGCGGTGTACATTGATATTCCGGATAATGAGTGGGATGACTTTGTGGCACAGTTTTCTATAGAGGTTTATAACTCCAAATCAGATTATAGAAGTAGAAGCCTTCTGATTACTGCTATTGTAGCGCTGTTTGGCGGTGCAGCGACGTATTTTATCAGTGGACGGGCATTGAAACCACTCAGGGAATTTTCGGAGACAGTGGAAAAAGTTCAGGCACAGAATCTGACAGATTATACAATCGAAGAGAATAAGATTGCAGAGCTGGACAGACTTCGTATATCTTACAATAAAATGCTCATGCGGCTTTCAGTATCATTTGAGACGCAGCGCCAGTTTACGGGAAATGCAGCACATGAGTTACGTACGCCACTGGCTTTAATCCAGGCACAACTGGATCTATACCATACAACAGAACATCCAGAGAGTACAACAGCGACAGAAGAGACAATTCAGATGGTAACGGAGCAGAATGAACGTCTTGGCAAGTTGGTCAGAACGCTTTTGGATATGAGCGAATTACAGACAGTAGCGCGAAATGACAGAATTGAAATCCATAGCCTGATTGAGGAAGTGTTGACAGATTTGGAACCGTTGGCACAGGAAAAGAAGGTTGAACTGATACGGAAGTCACAGGAGGTAAGGGAAAAGGCAGATGAAGTATTATTTTTGACAGGAAGTGATATTCTGATTTACAGGATGCTATATAATCTTGTGGAAAATGCGATTAAATATAATCGGAAAGATGGAACCGTTATGGTATCAGCACTAAGGGAGAAGAACAAAGTTGTCCTGACGGTTTCGGATACAGGAAATGGAATTGATGAAGCATTCAGGGAGCAGATCTTTGAACCGTTCTTCCGGGTAGATAAGTCAAGAAGCCGGGAACTTGGAGGTGTAGGGCTTGGACTTGCGATGGTGCGAGAAGTTGTGCGGGTTCATGACGGGACGATTGAAGTTTATACAAATAAGCATTTGGGGACGACATTTGAAGTGAAAATGAGTATAGGGGCAGAAAAAACAGTATAGCCGTTGCAAACCAACGTGAATCACTATCCTCTTAATTTCTGAAGAAATTTGAAGTGATATCTTCCATGGTAAATCCAGATATGAAGGCGGAACTGAATGTATCGGTAAAGGACGGCAATTTTGAGCTGAACAATAAATACCTTGCGGATATGAATGTAAGGGAAGCTGCAAACATTGTATTTTCTATGAAACAGAGTGACACGGTATCCGAAGATGTGATCCGGAATGAGATCCGCCAGAAGATCTGGGAGCAATATGGCACTGAGTTCCCGCTGCCCATAGAAAAAGTTTCCTATACGGAAGCAGTAAAGGGCAGCGTCGGCGCACTTGCAGGAACAAATGGACAGTGTGCGTTCCAGGTAGTATTTTATCCGGCGGAAGCGGTGAAACGGCATACCGTACCCAGAGCAGTGATCTGGCAATGCCCATTACGGTGCCCCGTACATGAGCGATGAGAATGCACAAAATGTACTTACATTGGAACTTGCTGCAGACCGCTGGGTACAGAAAGACGATCACTGGTACTGGTTTAAGGCTAATGGTATTATGGTACACAGCGAGTGGTTATCTTACATGGGCCATTGGTATTACGTTACATACTCCCACCACTTAGCTCACACTTCAAGTGTTGGCTAAGTGGTGGGAGTATGTAACCCCTATCATTTTGTGCATATTCTGTCTCATAAAAGATATGGAGTTTTCCCACGCATTTTTGTATAGTAGTTACAACGTATTGAAAAGGCAGGATGACAAAGACTATTATATGAAAAGAGGATTAAAATGGAAGAGAAGACATACCTGAAATGGCATAACAAAGTGGGGTACGGAAGCGGTGATATTGCAGGAAACTTAGTTTATGCGTTCCTGTCATCTTTTGTCATGATTTACCTGACAAATACAATTGGCTTAAATTCAGGAATCGTTGGCACATTAATTGCAGTATCCAAATTATTTGATGGTATAACGGATATTTTTTTTGGAACCATGATCGACCGGACAAAGAGCAAAATGGGTAAGGCAAGACCTTGGATGTTTTATGGTTTCTTTGGCTGTGCTATCACGCTCTACGGAGTTTTTGCGATCCCTACTAATATGGGTAAAACCGCGCAGTATGCCTGGTTCTTTATTTGCTATACCCTGTTAAACGCAGTATTCTATACGGCAAATAACATCGCATATGCAGCACTGACTTCTCTGGTAACAAAGAACAGTAAAGAACGAGTGCAGATGGGTTCTTTCCGTTTCATGTTTTCCTTTGGTACAAACCTTGTAATTCAGTCTATTACTGTAGGAGCAGTTGAGCTTCTTGGTAACGGTGCAGCAGCATGGAGAATCATTGCGCTCATTTACTGTGTGATCGGTATCATCACCAATACGCTTGCTGTATTTTCCGTAAAAGAACTTCCGGAAGAAGAATTGAAATCTAATGGTTCTATGGGGATTGAGGATGATAAGCTTTCTTTCAAGCAGACTGTAAAGCTGCTGTTTGAGAACAAGTATTTTTCCATGATTTGTGTGATCTACATTCTGCAGCAGCTTCGTGCAGCAATGGTTAATGTGGGAATTTTCTTTATGACCTATGTTCTTTTAAATAAGAATTTATTTGGTGTGTTCTCCTGGGCTAACAATATCCCTCTGATCATTGCTCTGGCGATCACACCAATGCTGGTAGCAAAGGCAAATGGAATGTACAAGCTGAACAAATACAGCTATGTATTTGCAAGCTTCTCCCGTCTGTTGGTAGCGTTTGCAGGTTATATGGGAAGTATCCCGTTGATGTTGTTATTTATCGCAATGACCTCCTTAGGTGAAGGTCCGTGGCAGGGAGATATGAGTGCTGTTATTGCACAGTGTTCCGAGTATACCTATTTAAAGAGCGGAAAACGTATTGATGGTTCCATGTTCTCATGCACTTCCATGGGTGTAAAACTTGGCGGCGGTATTGGTATTGCTCTTTCCGGATGGCTGCTTGACATCAGTGGATACATCAATATGGACAACGCGGTTCAGCCGGCCAGCTGTATCAAAATGATGTATTTTATGTACCTCTGGCTGCCATTTATCTTTGATATCATCATTACGGTTATCCTTTCTTTCTTGAATGTGGAGGGTGCAAACCGCGAATTAATTGAAAATATGCAGGAATTATAAATCAATAGCCTCTAAAGTTTTCTTTAGGGGCTTATTTTAGAAAAGGAGAAGATAGAACATGAATGCAGATATGAAATGGTTGGATAATCCGGAAGTATTCCGGGTAAATCAGCTGGAAGCGCACAGCGATCATACTTATTATGAAAGCTATGAAGCACTGGAAAAGAAGGAAAATGCACTGATCCAGTCTTTAAATGGACAGTGGGAATTTACTTTCAGCAAGAATGTTAAGAGCAGACCGGAAAACTTCTATGAAGAGGATTTTGATGCGAAAAACTTTGATAAGATTATGGTGCCGGGCCATATTGAACTGGCTGGATATGATAAGATCCGCTACATCAATACCATGTACCCATGGGAGGGAAAAGAATACCGCAGAGGCGCCTACAGTATGGAGAGCACCGGAGACGGAGCCGGAATGTTCAGCGAAGCTGAGTATAATCCGGTAGGTTCCTATATCAAACGCTTTGATCTGGATCCGGAGCTGTGTGCCAAGAGAGTCCGTATCTGCTTTGAAGGCGTGGAAGAGGCAATGTATCTGTGGCTGAACGGTCAGTTCGTAGGATATGCAGAGGACAGCTTTACTCCTTCCGAGTTTGATCTGACACCATTCATCCGGGAAAAGGGCAATGTACTGGCGGTACAGGTGCATAAGATGAGTACGGCAGCATTTCTGGAAGATCAGGATTTCTTCCGCTTTTTTGGAATTTTCAGAAACGTTACCCTGCGTGCGGTTCCTAAGATCCATCTGGAGGATGTGTGGTTCCGCCCGGAATTGTATAAGGATAATGCGAGCGGCAAATTATCCGTAAATCTGAAAGTATCCGCACCAGAGAACCGGAAGATCAATGCCCGGTTTGTGTTAAAGAATCAGGAAGGCAGTGTTGTGCTGGAAAAATCTGCTGCCCTGCAGGAGAAAAACGGAATCTACACTGAAGAAATTCAGACAGATGATGCGCAGGTAAAAGCCTGGGACAACCATCACCCGTATCTGTACCATGCATATGTGGAGCTGACGGATGAAAGCGGAAATCTGGCTGAAGTAGTACCGTATGACATCGGCTTTAGACGGATCGATGTGATCGACAAGGTGATCCATTTAAATGGGAAACGCCTGGTCCTGACCGGTGTGAACCGTCACGAGTGGAGCCCTAAAACAGGCCGCTGCATCAGTATAAACGAAATGAAGTCCGATATTGAATGCATCTTAAGAAATAATATCAATGCCGTGCGCACCTGCCATTATCCGGATCAGATCCCGTGGTATTATATGTGCGACGCAGCAGGAATCTATATGATGGCTGAAAACAACTTAGAAAGCCACGGAACCTTCCAGAAGCTTGGTGCGATCGAACCTTCCTGCAACGTGCCGGGATCAATCCCGCAGTGGAAAGAGGCTGTGGTAGACAGAGCCAGAAGCAACTTTGAAACGTTTAAAAACCATACCGCCATTTTATTCTGGTCCCTGGGAAATGAGTCCTATGCTGGGGATGATATCGAGGCCATGAACACCTATTATAAAGAGAAACAAGACGGCCGCCTGATCCATTATGAAAGCTCCTTCTATAACAGAGCTTATGAAGACACAATTTCCGATGTGGAAAGCCGTATGTATGCAAAGCCGTATGAGATCGAAGAATATTTGGACAATGATCCGAAGAAGCCTTACCTCTTATGTGAGTTCATGCATGACATGGGAAACTCCATGGGTGGACTTGGCACCTACATGCACCTGATTGATAAATATGACATGTACCATGGTGGATTTATCTGGGACTTTATTGATCAAGCACTTTATGTAAAGGATGAAGTTACGGGGAAAGAAGTGCTCCGCTATGGTGGAGACTTTGATGACAGACCTTCCGATTATGAATTTTCAGGAGATGGAATTGTATTTGCAAACCGTGTGGAGAAGCCGGCTATGCAGGAAGTGAGGTATTATTATGGTTTATACAGATAATGGGAAATTGAGAGTGGTTTATGGTGACTATGTGCTCGGTGTACACGGAAAAGGGTTCGACTATACGTTCTCTTATGCTCAGGGCGGTCTGGAGTCTATTGTAAAAAACGGCTATGAATGGCTGTACCGTTGCCCTAAGCCGACCTTCTGGAGAGCACTGACAGATAACGACCGGGGAAGCAAATTCCATATTAAAAGCGGCAGCTGGATGGCAGCAGATACGTTTATCGACTGTCAGAATGTCGAAGTCATCATGGACGGTGAAATGCAGAAGCAGTATGCTCCGGACAATAATATCTATGAGGGCGACGTATCTGCAGATGAGATCATTGTAAAATTCACCTATAAGACCATCAGCAATCCTTCCGCGACAGTTCTGGTAAGCTATACTGTGACCGGAAACGGAAAAATCAGGGTGGATGTAGAATACCACGGAGTAAAGGGTCTCCCGGAGCTTCCTGTGTTTGGCATGAGATTCATTATGCCGACACTTGCAGACAGCTACATGTATGAGGGCTTATCCGGAGAAACCTATCCGGACCGGAAAGCAGGCGCTGTAAAAGGGGTATATCAGGTGAGTGATTTAAGCCTTACCCCATACCTTGTTCCGCAGGATTGTGGAATGCATATGGATACGGACTGGCTGGAGGTTACGAGATATACGAGTCTTGATAACAGCAGAAGGGATTATTCTTTGCAGATCTTAAAAATTGAAAAAACAGACGAGCCGTTTGCTTTTTCCTGCCTTCCATATACAGCAGAAGAGATTGAAAACGCAACACACTATGAAGAACTGCCGCCGGCAAGAAGGACTGTTCTGTGCGTTTGTGGCGCAGTAAGAGGTGTTGGTGGAATTGACAGCTGGGGAAGTGACGTGGAAGAGCCATACCGCATCAATGCAGAAAATGTTATTTCCTATTCCTTTGCCATCTGCTAAGCCTCCGTGCAACCGGAAAAATAACCATCGTGTGAAACGAAATGGAAATATCTGTGTATTGTATGGGGAATGAAAAATGAATCTGGAAGAACGTATAAAAGCAGGCATGCTGTTTTATGAATCCGGGCATGTAGATCCGGTCAATCAGGAGATAGAAGAACGCCTGAAAAATGAGCGGAAAGACTGCAAAGAATTGATGTTTGATTATAATCACTGCAGACCGGGAGATCAGGATCGGCAGCTAAAAATTTTAAAGGAACTGCTTGGTTCTTGTGGGAATCATGTGTATATCGAAGATGGGCTCCATATGTCTTACGGGAAGCATGTATATTTAGGTGATTATTTCTATGCAAATTTTAATCTGACAATCTGGATTTAGGAAAGCTGTTCATCCAGAAGCTAAATTTTACCAGGGCGATATCCGGGACAGAGCTTTTATGGATTCTGTATTTGAAAAAGAAGATATCGACGGTGTCATTCACTTTGCAGCAAGTTCCCAGGTTGGGGAAAGCATGAAGGACCCGCTTAAGTATTACAGTAATAATTTATGCGGTACCGAGGTGCTTTTGGAGAGCATGGTGGTTCATGGAATTGACAAGATCGTCTTTTCGTCCACAGCGGCAACGTATGGAGAGCCTGAGAGCATTCCGATCCTGGAAACCGATCCGACTGTTCCGACCAACTGCTATGGCGAAACGAAGCTGTCCATGGAAAAAATGTTCCACTGGACCTCCATCGCACACAATTTAAGATATGTTTCCCTGCGCTACTTTAATGCCTGTGGCGCGCATCCGAATGGAAAAATTGGTGAGGCTCATAATCCTGAAACACATCTGATCCCGCTGATTCTTCAGGTACCGAACCACCAGAGAGAGTATATTTCCATTTTCGGTACGGATTATGATACAAAAGATGGCACCTGCGTAAGGGATTATATCCATGTCAATGACCTCGCTCAGGCACATATTCTGGCTATGAACTATCTGCGAAACGGCGGAAAGAGCGATATCTTTAACCTTGGAAACGGAGTCGGCTTTACTGTGAAAGAGGTTGTGGAAACTGCCAGAGAAGTAACCGGACATCCGATCCCTGCAAAGGAAGAAGCACGAAGAGCAGGAGATCCATCAACTCTGATTGCTTCCAGTGGAAGAGCAAAAGGTATCCTGGGATGGAAACCGCAGTATGCAGATCTGAGAGTAATCATTGAAACAGCCTGGAAATGGCATCAGGCCCATCCACATGGGTACAAAGCTGATTAAAGGGGGAAGATTGCTATGATCAATACACAGATCAATGAACTTGTGGCTTATGGCTTAAAATGTGGTCTGGTATCGGAGGATGATCAGATTTTTGTGACAAATCAGTTATTAGACCTCTTTCGTCTTTCGGAGTTTCATGAAGAAGAAATCCTGAAAAGCCGGCCATTAGCTGAAATTCTGGAAGATATGGTCTCTTATGCTCATCAGAAGGGAATTCTGGAAGAAGATACCATCGCTTGGAAAGATCTATTTGATACCAGGATCATGGGGCTGTTAACTCCGCTGCCGTCTGTTGTCAGATCCAGGTTTCAAAGCCTTTACCAGGAAGACAGAAAAAAGGCCACAGATTATTTCTATAAATTGAGCCAGGATACAAATTATATCCGTACAGACCGCATCGCAAAAGATGAAAAATGGGTAACGGATACCGAGTATGGTCCGATAGATATTACCATTAACCTGTCTAAGCCGGAAAAAGATCCGAGAGACATTGCCCGGGCCGGCGCAGTAAAAAGTACCGGATATCCAAGCTGCCTCTTATGCAAAGAGAACGAAGGGTTTGCAGGAAATCTTTCTCATCCGGCAAGGCAGAACCACCGGGTGATCCCGATCAAACTGGGCGCAGAACAGTATTTCCTACAGTATTCTCCGTATGTTTACTACAATGAACACTGCATCATTTTCAATGAAGCGCACCGGCCAATGAAGATTGACCAGGCTGTATTTAGAAAACTATTGGAATTTGTAAAGTTGTTTCCGCACTATACGGCCGGCTCCAACGCGGACCTTCCGATTGTCGGCGGTTCCATTTTAAGCCATGATCATTTTCAGGGTGGCGGCTATGTCTTTGCAATGGCCAAGGCACCTTATGAGAGTGAATTTGTCATTCCGGGCTATGAGGATCTGACAGCCGGTATCGTGAGATGGCCCATGTCTGTTATCCGATTAAGAGGAACCGATACAGAAAGGATTACTCTGGCAGCAGATCATATCCTTACTGCATGGCGCAGATATACCGATAAGGAAGCTTTCATTTTTAGTGAAACAGACGGAACACCGCACAATACGATTACTCCGATCGCAAGAATGCATGGAAATCTGTATGAACTGGATCTGGTACTTCGAAACAATGTTACAACGGATGAGTGCCCGTGGGGTGTATATCATCCGTCTGCAGACCTTCACCATATAAAGAAGGAAAACATCGGCCTGATCGAAGTAATGGGACTGGCTGTTTTGCCGGCGCGGCTGAAAAAGGAAATGGCGCTTTTGGAACAATATATCCTTGAAAAGCAGGATGTCCGCAGCAATCCGCAGATCGAAAAGCATGCAGACTGGGTGGATTCCTGGCTTGGATCCTATGAAATAACAGAGGATAACATCCATGCCATTCTGCAGAAAGAAATTGGAAAAGTGTTTGTCCAGGTTTTGGAATGCGCCGGTGTATATAAGAATACAAAAAAGGGAAGAATTGATTTCGGACGGTTTATCGAAACTTTGTAAAAGCCGATACGAACTGACCGGTCAGCAGGTGGTTTAAATTTTATATTTTTTACAAAACCTTCCACTTTTCAAAAAATTCAAAATTACTGTTGACAAACAATATGTTTTACGATATAATCATCTACGTTGCTTGAGAAAATAGCAACGCAGAGATGCAGAAGTGGCGGAATTGGCAGACGCGCACGGTTCAGGTCCGTGTGGTAGTAATACCTTGAGGGTTCGACTCCCTTCTTCTGCAGGAGATGAGCAGGAGGTCAGGAAACTGGCTTCCTGTTTTTGCTTTCCGGATATTTTGGAGAAGATAAACGGAAAACTATTATTTGGAATAATAAAGAAAGGTGGGGGGACAGCAGATGCTGGAACTAAAACATCTCTCCTTTGAAGTAAATGATGACAAGGGAGAAAAAGGAATCATCAAAGATATCAGCCTGAAGGTGAATGATGGCAAATTTGTGGTCATTACAGGACCAAACGGAGGTGGAAAATCCACCACAGCAAAGCTGATCATGGGGATCGAACGCCCGACCGGCGGTCAGATTTTCTTTGACGGAGAAGATATTACAGAGAAGAACATTACGGAAAGAGCAAGGATGGGCATCAGTTTTGCTTTCCAGCAGCCAGTCCGTTTTAAAGGTGTTCAGGTATTGGATCTTCTGCGTCTGGCATCAGGAAAGAAGCTGTCAGCAGCGCAGGCCTGTCAGTATTTGTCCGAGGTAGGACTTTGTGCAAAAGATTATATCAACCGTGAGATTAACGCAAGTCTTTCCGGTGGTGAATTAAAGAGAATTGAGATCGCTACTGTTATTGCAAGAAATGCAAAGCTTTCTGTTTTTGACGAACCGGAAGCGGGGATCGATCTTTGGAGCTTCCAGAACCTGATCCAGGTATTTGAGCGTATGAGAAAGAATAATAATGGCTCCATTCTCATTATTTCCCATCAGGAGCGTATTTTAAATATTGCAGATGAGATCGTTGTGATCGCAGATGGCAAGATCGTAAAACAGGGAACCAGAGAAGAGATCATGCCTGAAATTATGGGAACCGCAGCAGCAGTAGGCGTTTGTTCCGGTTTTACGGGAAATGACGGAAAGGAGGATCAGGAATGATGGATCAGATCCAGGAGAGACTTCTTGCAGAAGTAGCTGACCTTCACGGAGTGCCGGAAGGTGCTTACAATATCCGTGCTAACGGGAAAATGGCTGGAAGAAGTACCACAGCCAACATTGATATTACAACTAAAACAGATAAACCGGGAATTGATATTAAGATCAAGCCGGGAACAAAGCATGAAAGTGTCCATATTCCGGTAGTGGTAAGTGCCAGCGGATTAAAAGAAATGGTTTACAATGATTTCTACATTGGCGAAGACTCTGATGTAGTGATCGTAGCAGGCTGTGGTATCCACAACTGTGGCGATCAGGACTCTGAGCATGACGGCATCCACAGATTTTTCATTGGAAAGAATGCGAAAGTTAAATACGTAGAAAAGCATTACGGTGAAGGTGACGGTACAGGAAAACGTGTTCTGAATCCGGGAACAGAAGTATATATGGAAGAAAACAGCCAGATGGAAATGGAGATGGTCCAGATCAAGGGTGTTGACTCTACCATCCGGACCAATACAGCGAAACTGGCAGCAGGTGCCAGACTGGTAGTAAGAGAGCGTCTTCTCACTCATGGGGCCCAGGTGGCTGAAAGTATCTATGAGGTAGAGTTAAATGGTGAAGGCTCCAGTGCTGATGTAGTATCCCGTTCCGTTGCTAAGGGAACCTCCAAACAGACTTTCCGTGCCAGCATTGCAGGAAATGCAAAGTGCAGCGGTCATACAGAATGTGACGCCATTATCATGGACGATGCAAAGATCCTGGCAGTTCCGGGACTGGAAGCAAACGACGTAGATGCAGCTTTGATCCATGAGGCAGCTATCGGAAAGATTGCCGGTGAGCAGCTGATCAAACTGATGACATTGGGACTGACTGAGGAAGAGGCAGAGAATCAGATCATTAATGGATTTTTGAAGTAAGACAGATCTGAAAATGTCATATTAACTATGTTTTGATGCATAAGTATTAGGGAAAGGGCGTAAGAAAGCAGGAAAATATAACAGATATGGCAATTGCAGCCAATACAGACCAGAAGAGGGAAAACCTTTTAAATCTGTCTTTAAGTGTATCAGAAGAAGAGAGGATGCGTTCTGAAAGTCTGGAAACCGGCTTTGACCGTGAAGAACGGACCTGGGAGCTGATTGTTAAGTATTTTGGTGATCTTAGTGGATTGCGGGAACGGGGCATCCAGGTACGGGAATTGTTAAGTGGTTATGGTATACTGAAGGTGCCGGAATATCTGGTGGACTTTGTTACAAACTTACCGGAAATTGAATATATAGAAAAACCTAAGAGGCTGTTCTTTGCTGTAAATCAGGCAAGAGCGGCCTCTTGTTTATTGGACGTGCAGCAAGGGATTGGTGGAGAAAATGCAAATTCAGACCCTTTAGAAAATATATTTGGTATGGACGGGGGCACTGTGACGGAAAGAGTATCAGCAGAGACTAAGCTGCCAACGGATCTGACTGGAAAAGGCGTTCTCATTGCTATTATCGATTCCGGTATTGATTACCTTCATCCGGATTTTCAAAATCCAGACGGCACCAGCCGCATCCTGTATCTATGGGATCAGGGCCGGGATATTGTATACACGAAAGAGGAGATAAATGAGGCTCTGTCAGCATACCGGGAAGGTTCTGGGGGGCGAAACAGGGCTGCGGCACTGCAGATTGTTCCTTCTGCGGATACAAGT
Source organism: Clostridium sp. AM22-11AC (assembly GCF_003473545.1). Taxonomy (GTDB): domain Bacteria; phylum Bacillota; class Clostridia; order Lachnospirales; family Lachnospiraceae; genus Enterocloster. Next base: position 5,828 of record NZ_QUCM01000031.1, on the reverse strand, counting down.
GGCCATGGAACGGCAGTAGCTGCTATTGCAGCAGGAAATGGCAGAGGAAGCAGCGGGCTATACCGTGGTGTAGCCTGTGAAAGTGAGCTGATGGTGGTAAAACTGGGTATCCCTCTTGCAGATAATTTTCCCAGAACTACCCAGTTAATGGAAGCAGTAGATTTCGTTCTTCGCACAGCCAGACAGCTGGGACGGCCGGTGGCAGTAAATTTAAGCTTTGGAAATACATACGGTTCTCACGACGGAACCAGTCTTTTAGAAACCTTTTTAGATGATATGACAGGATATGGCAGAAATGTGATCGTAGCGGGGACCGGAAATGAGGGAGCCGGAGCAGGTCATACAGGCGGTCTGCTGGAAATGGGAAGAGAGCAGGTCATAGAGCTGTCTGTATCAGCCTTTGAAAATAGTTTTGGGGTGCAGTTGTGGAAATCCTATGCAGATATATTTTCTATTTCCCTAAGATCGCCTTCAGGTGCTATTATGGGAACTTTACAGGAAAATCTGGAGAAACAGCGTTTTAGAAGTGAAAATACAGAGATCCTGAGTTATTATGGAAAACCTTCTCCTTACAGCATGGCGCAGGAGGTATATTTTGATTTTATACCAGCAGGAGATTATATAGACAGCGGCATCTGGCAGTTTATCCTGACACCGGAAAGGATCATTACCGGTCAGTTTGATTTATGGCTTCCTTCCAAAGCTGCATTAAATAATGATACCCGCTTTTTAAAAAGTACCCCGGAAACTACACTGACTATTCCCTCTACAGCCAGAAAAATTATTTCTGCAGGCGCCTATGACTTTCGCACAAGAGCTTATGCTGACTTCTCAGGCCGTGGTTTTACCCGGCAGACCAATCAGGTAAAACCAGATCTGGTGGCTCCGGGGGTGAATATTATCACAGCCGGAAACAGGGGCGGCTACGAAGCTGTTACAGGAACATCTTTCGCAGCGCCCTTTGTTACCGGAGCGGCAGCCCTTTTGATGCAATGGGGGATCATCAACGGAAACGATCCGTTTCTATACGGTGAAAAAGTAAAAGCCTGCCTCATCCGCGGTGCCAGACATTTACCGGGATATGATATCTGGCCAAATGCGCGGGTGGGGTATGGCAGTTTATGTGTATCGGAAAGCCTTCCTTTGCGGAGTGGGGGAGAGGGCTAACGATTATCGATCTTTTCCGGATACATATCGTGGTGTGTCAGCCGGTCAAAAGCTACTTTTTCCCATAATGTATCTTTTTTTCCATAGTTACAGTAGGGATCAATGGATATACCGCCGCGAGGGGTGAATTTTCCCCAGACTTCAATATATTTTGGGTCCATCAGGCGGATCAGGTCTTTCATAATAATATTGACACAATCTTCATGAAAGTCACCATGATTGCGGAAACTGAACAGATACAATTTCAAGGATTTACTCTCCACCATGCGTTCACCGGGAACGTATGAAATATAGATCGTGGCAAAATCAGGCTGTCCGGTTTTTGGACAAAGGCTGGTAAATTCAGGACAGTTAAACTTTACAAAATAATCATTTTCTGGGTGTTTATTGGGAAAAGTTTCCAGGACTTCCGGAGCATAGTCTGCCCTGTATACATTGGTTTGGTTTCCCAAAAGGCTGACGCCTTCCAGTTCTTTTTCGTTTCTTCCAGTCATTTTCATATCCCCCTATGCGTTGCTTATAGAATGTTTTGGGTAAAATACCTGTTCAAGTGCCTTGGACAGTGCTACGCCGCATACAGCAGGTACTGTTTGCCCGATACACAGGCTAAGTGCCAGTGCCCCATAAGGCATGTGGACCATAGGTGACAGCCATAGTGCGACACCAAGGCCCGGTACAAGCGTGATCGGGAAAAAGATCATAAAACGCGGCAGGTGGAATTTTTTGATCAGCATGACAATACCAGATGTTACAATGCCGACGATAAAACCTCCGACCATGTCAATGATGCCGAAACCTCCAAGCATATTTGCGATGAAATTAGCGAGACCAAGCGGGATAACCAGGAACGGAAAAAGATAAGAAAGGGCATATAAAGAAGTTACAATACGGATCTGATAAGCCCCGAAAGAAAAACTTTGTGTCATAAATAAAATAACAACATAAAGCGCGATCACAATGCCGGAAGTTGTAAGTTTCCGGACGTTAGTAAAAGTTTGATTTTCCATGTTTGTTCACCTCCAAAATATAATCACAACAACAATTGATCATAGTTAATATTTGTTGTCCCTAGTTTTATTTTGTGACAGGATGGTCTCGAACTGTCAATCGTATCTGGAAGTTACAGACCTGAGTAGTATAGAACAAAATGGAGATGAAAGCAAGGAGTTTTTTAATTATCTTCCGGATGAGTATGTGATGAGTATGTGATAAGCATGTGCCATATTTGATGACTGTGGAAGAGCTGGCTTTTGCAGATGAAGCGTGAAGCAGGGGAAATGTATTTTAATAAAAACATGGAAAATAATGGTTTCTTAACATTTTCTTTATGATATAATGGCCGGGGAAGAAAAACAAGCGGCTGCGCAGCAGACATTTGTTTTTCTTGGGTCATTAACGAACGAGCCGCCTGCGTCAGCAGGCAGTGGAGCGCGAAAGCGCGGGGATCGTGAGTATGAAATAATAAAAAAGCAGAAACAAAGGAAAATGAAAGGACGAAGGTAAAATGAGCAACTTAAAACCCATGTTATTAACAGCCTTAAAGTCCTATGACAAATCCCAGTTTGTAAAAGACGTGACAGCAGGTATTATCGTAGCGATCATCGCGCTTCCTCTGTCTATCGCTCTGGCACTGGCATCTGGCGTAGGTCCTGAGGCAGGTATTTTTACGGCTATCGTAGCTGGTTTCGTTATCTCCGCATTAGGCGGCAGCAGCGTACAGATCGCCGGACCGACAGCAGCATTTGCTACCATTGTAGCAGGTATCGTAGCAAGAGACGGAATGGACGGTCTTGTGATCGCAACGGTTCTTGCAGGTGTATTCCTGATCTTGATGGGCATCTGCCGTTTCGGAAGCCTGATCAAATTTATTCCGTACACCATTACAACCGGTTTTACATCCGGTATCGCTGTTACCATTGTCATCGGACAGTTAAAGGACTTTTTTGGTGTGACCTATCCGGAAGGTGTCCGTCCGATCGAGACCATGGAAAAGCTGGCAGCATTTCTGGAAAATATTGGAACTGTTAATCCTGCGGCACTGATCGTAGGAGCTGTAAGTCTGGCGATCCTGATTATTTCTCCTTATATCTTTAAGAAGATCCCAGGTTCCCTGATCGCGGTTATCGTTGGTATTCTTATGGTAAAATTCCTGCCTTTAAAGGTTTCTACCATTGGAAATCTGTACACTATCAGCAATGCACTGCCATCTTTCCACCTGCCGACAGTGAACTTTGAGATCGTGCAGGCGGCTATTCCAAATGCGTTTACCATTGCTATCCTGGCAGCTATTGAGTCCCTGCTTTCCTGTGTGGTTGCAGACGGCATGATCAATGGAAAACACCGTTCTGATATGGAATTAGTAGCGCAGGGCGCAGGAAACATTGCTTCTGCATTATTTGGCGGTATTCCGGCTACAGGCGCCATTGCACGTACAGCAGCAAACATTAAAAACGGCGGCCGTACACCAGTTGCTGGTATGGTCCACTCTATTACCCTGGTGATCGTACTGGTTGTGCTGATGCCATATGCAGGTATGATCCCAATGCCTACCATTGCAGCGATCCTGTTTATCGTAGCTTATAATATGTGCCAGTGGCGTACCTTCTTACAGTTAGTAAAAACAGCTCCAAAGAGCGATATCCTGGTTCTGGTAGTAACTTTTGTACTGACTGTATTATTTGACCTGGTCGTGGCTATTGAAATAGGTATGATCCTTGCATGTCTGCTGTTCATCAAAAGAATGAGCGAAGAGACAAAGGCAGAAAGCTGGGTATATACAGATGATGATACTGTAGCTGTTAATGAAAACCTGCGCAAGCTTCCGGCTGAGATCCGTGTTTACGAAGTAAGCGGCCCTCTGTTCTTTGGCGCTTCTGATGCCATTGAGCACATTGTAGTGGAAGAGAGCGCAAAGTGCCTGGTACTGCGTATGAGAGCCGTTCCTGCACTGGACAGCACAGCAATGAATGCCCTGACTGCACTTACAAAGACCTGCGAAAGCAAGGGCGTGACCATTGTATTCTCCCATGTAAATGAGCAGCCTATGAAGGTAATGAAAAAGGCTGGATTTGTTGCTCTTGCAGGTGAAGAGAATTTCTGCCCGAATATCACTGCTGCACTGGAAAGAGCAGAAGAGATCATTAAATAAAGCAGTACATAACAGAAAAATACATAAAAAAAGAAAAAGCCGGAAGGCTGTTGTGATCAGATGTCACAGCAGCTTTCTGGCTTTTATAATAAGTGGAATGACCATTAAGATCCATACGATAGGTTCGGCCATAATAATGCCCCAGTACTGGAAGATGCGGGCAAGGAGGAAAGCACAGATCACTTTTCCTATGAGTTCGATCATACTGGAAAATACAGGAGTAATGTGGTCGCCCATTCCCTGAAGCCCGTTTCTTAAAATGGAAATGGCAGCAGGAGCAAAATAAAAGAGAGTGTCCGTTTTTAAATACCAGGTTGCATTAGACAGGACAGCCGGATTTTTAGATCCTGTTACCAGCCATATAAGCCATGGGGCAACTGTGTAGCTTAAAAGGATCATTCCAAGGGACCAGATCCAGGTAAGGATCAGAGCCTGGCAGATACCTGTGCGGATCCGGTCTTTACGTCCTGCTCCCATATTCTGCCCGCAGTAGGTTGCCATGGTAACGCCCATAACAGAGAATGGAAGCATGAAAAATTCCGTGATCTTGCGGGCGGCTGTGTGTGCAACGATAATATCCTGACCAAAGGTATTGATGGCACATTGAAGGGATAAGGTTCCGAAAAACACCAGAGACATCATGGCTGCCATGGAAAGGCCGGAGGTATATAAAGCTTTTATTTCCCGCAGTTTAAGTTTAAAATCATCTGGTTTAAATCGGAAAACAGGATATCTCTTAAACATGTAGACCAGACTTATGATGGCGGAAAGTGACTGGGACAATACGGTGGCCCAGGCAGCGCCTGCAACACCAAAACCAAACTTTAAAATGAAAAGCAGGTCCAGGGCTACATTTAGTGCTGCTGCAAACAGAAGGAATAAAAGGGGCGCAGTGGTATCGCCCACAGCCCGCAGGATAGATGCGCAGCCATTATAAAGCATAGTGGCTAAAAGTCCTAAAAGAACAGCACGTATGTAGGCGGTGGACTGGCCCATTAATGCTTCAGGTACATTAAGCAGTCGTAAAATAAAGGGAAGACTGCTTACGCAGATGAAGGTAAGAAGCACAGATGTGATGCATCCTAACAGCAGACATCCGGCGCCATATCGGGTTACGCCTTTTTTATCCCCGGCACCAAACTGGCGGGCAATGAGGAGGGCAAAACCATTGGTAAGTCCGGACAGAAATCCGATAAATAAAGTGCTGATAGAAGTAGTAGCTCCTACAGCCGCCAGAGCAGCTTCGCCTAAGGTACTGCCTACCACGCGGGTGTCAGCCAGACTGTAACACAACTGGAAAATATTTCCAAGAGCCACAGGAATGGCAAAGGAGATCATTACTTTTGAGGGAGAACCCTTTGTTAAGTCTTTCATAAAAATACGCTTTCTTCATTTTTTTAATTTTAACAGTTCTGATGGTACCATAAAAATGCAGGGTAATCAATGGAAGAAAATATTACTGTACATGGAGAGGTTACTTTTTGGATTAAAATCGTTATAAGATGATGTAGTG
>NZ_QUCM01000030.1 GCF_003473545.1 Clostridium sp. AM22-11AC | reverse complement strand
AGGGTTTTACATACTGTTTAATCTTCAATTATCAAGGTTCTTTGTTGTTGTCTCATTTTCAACAGCTCGATTATTTTATCACAGTTGTTTAAGTTTGTCAACAACTTTTTTATTTTATTTTTTGTTGCTCATCAGCAACTCAATCATCTTATCATGTATCATTGCTTTTGTCAACAACTTTTTTATTTTTCTCAAATTCTTTTTTATTTGAGCCACTGCTTTCGCAATGGAACTATAATATAACATCTCCGTCAGCTATTGTCAAGAGGATTTGTAGTATTTTTTTACACAATTTTTTCCCGCTCTATACATTACCTGTTTTTCCAGGATTTTCCTTGTTTTTCAGGTCCTGATAACAGATTGAAATATAAAACAAATCACCGGATCTGCACTGAATAAATGCACTTCCCAGTGATTTGTTGTTATTGCATATTTTATATGCTAAATTAAATCTATTTCATTTTCAGTATGTTTGTACTATAAAATACCATTGATGATACTACCCAGAATCACATTCATAAGATTATATCTGTAGATCAGTGAAAGCCAGATACTGCTGTTTACCTGCGCTTCCAGCATCTGCCCCATTGGAGTCTCCGTAAAAAAGCTGAGAATAAATCCTGCAAGCCACAAAAGCAGAAATCCTTCTGCAAGCCCTACGATCCCTCCTGCCATCTGATTTAAGCCACATATAATAGGCAGTCTGGACAACAGGTTCAGCCAGCGGATCACCAAATGGATCACTATATAACTGGCTGCAAATACCAGAACAGAACCAAGGGTATTGATCAGCATATCTGAAAGGCAGGTACTGATATACTCTCCAAACTGATCTACTCCCAAAAGCCTGTAAAATTCACTGTTATTATTTTCCAAAAGAACATCTTTTACCGATTGTGGGAGTTTCAGTTCTTCGATCGCCATACGCTGGGCCGCCGGAAGAATGCTTTCGCTCTCCTCCGGCGGCTGCCATCCGGATACTTCCATAATAAAATGAGCCGCATTTTCCCGGATCACAGGATTTGCCTTTACAAAATCTGTGACATACGGTGTTGCTACTTTCACGGTAATGATCGTCAGTACCAGCGCTCCAAGAGAAACACACTGACGCAGCAGGCCGCGGTAATGACCATATAACATCATTCCCACTAAAAACACACCTGCTGCGATTGATAGCCAATGTTCCGTCATCATTTTTCACTTGATCCAAATATGATTTTTCTGATTGCAGCTGCTACGCCATCTTCATCATTTTTAAGAGTGATCATATCTGCTGCTGCCTTTACTGTATCCAGGGCATTTTCCATTGCTACGCCAATTCCGGCTGCCTGGATCATAGGGATATCATTTTCCCCGTCTCCAAATGACATGGTTTCTTCCCGGTCAATGCCAAGATAGTCTGCAAGCCATAAAAGAGCGGAGCCCTTGTCAGCGCCCTTTGCATTAACCTCCAGATTATTGTACATAGAAGAGCTGATAGACAGCTCAGGGATCGCCATTAACTCCTTACGAAGAACTTCTCTTTCCTCTAAGTCCGCCATAAAAATATTGACCTTTTCTGCCTCTGCTCCTGTTGTCTTTACATATTCCATTACATTTGGAACAACTTCCCTGGTATCCCGGATCAGTTTCTGCATTTCCGGGCTGAGCCCAAATTCATCCATATGATCAATGGATGCCGGCTCTGTAATAGCTCTTCCATCTATAAAAGGATCTGTGGCAGAGTGATACTTTTTAGCAATATTTAAGATACGCTGTATCATTTCGTTAGAAAGTCCACAGGTCTTGATCGCTTTATTATTTTTAAGATCTGCAACAACAGCTCCATTGGTGGTGATGGCGTAGTTTGCCCCTGGAAGTTCCCGGATCATAGGCGGAATACCGCCTACGCCTCTTCCGGTTGCCGGCACGATCTGGATCCCTGCTTTTTCACATTCTTTTAAAGCCTGGTAATTTCCCTGAGGAACCTTCTTTTCCATGTTAAGAAGGGTTCCGTCCAAGTCCAGAGCTATTAATTTTATATTTCTCATAAGAAATGCTCCTCCTTCAGTATAAGGAGGCCATCCTTATCGTATTTAGAAGAGAAAATACCTGTAAGTCTCTTAAAGAAGGATGGATTTTCCGCTCTGTCAGCTGCCTCTTCAATAAGGTTTTCAGCTTCTTCTCTGGTCAGGGCAATGCCATCTTCTTCCATGATCTCAATGCGCTCGTAAAGAGCTAACATACTCTTTCCGGAAATACTGCAGTCGATCTTGCTTGCATACTGGCAGGCATATTTTGCGAACTCATCAATGTCCATTTCCTGCTCGCTGTGCTCTGGCTGTTCTGTCTCTGCCATACGAGCTGGTTCTTTTACAGCCGGTGCCTGAACCGGACGCTTTTTAGCTGGTGCAGCTGCCTTCTTTTCCGGCTGTGCTGCTGGTTTGGCTGCAGGCTTTGGCGCAGCTGCCTTCGAAGTTACAACTGCCTTCGTTGCCGCCGTTTTTGGAGCCGGTGCCTCTTTTGGTGCTGCCACTGGCTTTGGAGCTGGCTGTACTTTCTTCTCAACAACTTCAGGAGCCTTTGCCAGAGATCCTTTTCCAGACTCAGATGGTACAGGAGCTGCTGCTTTCTTCGCTTTTATGCTGTCAGAAGTTCCAATGCACTCAAAGCGCTTTGCCAGTCCCGGATATACACGGTGCAGTTCTTCCAGGCGCCTTGCTGTATCGATCAGGACCACATTCATACCCGTCTCATCCCTTGCCATCAACTGGTTCAGTTCCTGAAGGATGCTTTCATTCATATCACCGGCCTGCTCAATGATCAGGTCTTTTCCTGTCAGCTTATCTGCCAGCGCAAATACACCTCTGCGGTTTAATTTTTCGCCGGAGATCTTTGCTGCCTGGTTCTTTGCGCCTGTTTCTTTATGTATTTTACGCAGTGCCTCCACTGCCAGCGCAAGTCCCTTTTCAGGAACCTCTGCCTCGATCATCAAATGGTTGGAACCTGTATAAACAGGACCTTTTCTCAGCTCACGGATATCTGTAAGCGCTCTGGTCTGTCCCATTTCATCTTCCGGCAGATCTTCTTCCTCTGCTGCTGCAGATAATTTTGACATTTCTCTTGCCAGATTTTCCTGCGCACGGGCTTCATGGATGCTGGCACGGATCTCTTCATCCGCTGCTGCTGTTTCATATACAGCCTGCTCTTCATCCGCTTCCGGCTCCTCTTCAGACTCTTCCGCTTCAGACTCCCCTGCCTCATAATCTTCTGTTTCAGGTTCTTCTGTCTCGTAAGTCTCCTCAGGCTCTTCTGCCAGTTCTTCTTCAGGCTCCTCAGAAACCGGTTCTTCCTCTGTTATATCATCATCCTGAATGGTAACAGCCGGTTCTTCCCGGTAATCTTCGGTGTATTCATCCTCAGCATAAACAGTCTCATCTTCTGCTGTATCTTCCACCGGCTCTTCTTCCCTGTCTAACTGACGGCGGTCTGTATTTTCAATCGGCTGTACAATAGAAGTACCTTTTTTGTATTCCTGCTCTACTGCCTTTAATTTTGCTTCATACTTCTCTTTATTTTCTACCAGATCCATCTGATACTGGTTTAAAGGTGCATACTGAAGCTTTAACTCCATGGCTTTATCTACATATTTTCCAAGACCAAACATAAGCATGATCTTATCGCAGGTCATGACGCAAAGCTGCTCCATTCCTGCCTGGTTGTACAGTTCAGCCAGCTCATACATCCACTTTTCATCCAGTTCTGCGTTGCAGTACTGCTCCAGGGTATGGATCAGCTGTTCTACAGGCGCACCTTTTGCCTTTAAGATCATATATCTTAAAATATACTGCCTTGGATCGTCTGCTGCCAGGTTGCAGAATTCTTTGTAATAATCTTCTGCTTCCTCAACATTGCCTTCTTTTAAAGCCAGATCTGCCAGCTTATAAAGCAGGCGTTTGCCAATAGGAGCTCTCTCAAACGCCAGAAGCAGAATATCTTTTGCTTCCTGGAACTCTCCGTTTTTCTCATAAATGCCTGCGACCATAGACAGGATATTTACATTACGGACCCTTCTCCAGTCAATGGTATCCGCAATCTTCATGGCTGTCTCATAATCACTTTTATTGACCAGCTTTTTTATCTGCTCAACTTTAATATTAAACTCATATTTATCCATCTTATGCATCTCCCTGTGCCTTTTCTTCCAGCTTCTACAGCTCTGTTCTTCCTTCCAGTGCCCTTAAAAGAGTCACCTCATCTATATATTCCAGATCTCCGCCAACTGGCACGCCGCTGGCAATCCTGGTCACTTTGATGCCTGTAGGTTTGATCAGTTTGCTGATATACATAGCTGTAGTTTCACCTTCCAGGCTGGAATTTGTGGCAATGATCACTTCTTCCACATCAGACTGAAGACGGTGCATCAGTTCTTTTAATTTGATATCATTGGGTCCGATCCCCAACATCGGAGAAATGGCACCGTGAAGCACATGGTACACCCCATTGTACTTCCCAGTCTTCTCATAAGCTGCCAGATCTCTTGTATTTTCCACTACCATAATGACCTTATGGTTTCGTTTATCACTGCTGCAGATCGGACAGATCTCTTTATCTGTCAGTGTAAAACACTCCTTGCAGTAACGCACATTATTCCGGGCGCCTGTCATAGCACCAGCCAGCTCATCCACCTGTTCTTTCGGCATATTGATAATGTGAAATGCAAGGCGCTGAGCAGACTTTGCCCCCACTCCCGGAAGCTTTGATAACTCTTCGATCAGCTTGGTGATCTGACTGCTATAGTAGTCCATTAGAACGGAAAGCCTCCGCCTAAAGCACCGCCCAGTCCACCTGTTAACTTGGACATAGCTTCGCTGTTTGCAGCTTCCATCTGACGGAATGCTTCATTGGTAGCTGCAACGATCAGATCCTGTAACATTTCAATATCATCAGGATCTACTACTTCTTCAGATAACTTAATAGAAACTACTTCCTTTTTACCGGAAACAGTTACTGTAACAGCGCCGCCGCCAGCAGCTGCTGTGTATTCTTTTTCTTCCAGTTCTTTTGTTGTCTCTTCCATCTGGCGCTGCATACGCTGTGCCTGCTTCATAAGATTGTTCATATTTCCCGGCATACCGCCTGGGAATCCGCCACGTTTTGCCATGGTGTGTTCCTCCTCATCATCTCTTCATTCAATAAATTCGTTTTAATCTTCGTAAGTAATATCCATATGGATCTTATCTTCCAGATCTTCTTTTGTCACGTATATTGTGTCCAGGCGCTCTCCGCGACCGGCTAACCGGGTCTTAAAATAAATAGATTTTCCATAATTAGCCTGGACCAGCTGTTCTAACTGGCCGATCACCGTAGGACGCCTTCCCATATCATAGCTCATAGAGTCAAGAAATACAATGGTAAGACAGCCTTCTCCGCCAGGTTCTACCACTGTATCCCTGAAACATGCCCTTGCGCTGCCTCCAGCACTTCGTATGATCTTTGCCCATTCATTGCGAATCAGGTTCAGATCTTCTAACTGGGCCGGTGGAAGGCTGACCTGATTTGGAGGCGTAATACCGGCTGCGCCAGCTGTTTCAGGCGGATTTCCTGTAGGACCCCCCTGGACTGGAACTGCCATCTGTCCCTGTGTTCCTGATATCTGAGGCTGTACACCTGCAGTTACAGGGACTGCCCCCATGGGAGCCGTGACCATGGTCCCAGGTCTGAAACCTCCTGCTTCCAGATCTTCTACAGCTGCTTCTAACTGTTTTAAACGTTGGAGAACAGAGTCCAGGTTCGGTTCCATAGACGGTCTGGTAAGTTTGATCAAAGCCACTTCCACCATAACCCGCTTCTGGCTGGCATAGCGCAGCTGATTGGAAAGTTCTGAGAAAATACGGATATAACGCATCAGCGTATTTCCATCTGTCTTTGTAGAGTCTTCTTTTAACTGTTTTAAGTTTTCTTCTGACATATCCAGAAGACCTTCTGCATCATCTGCGCTCTGTACCAGCAGCAGATTTCTCAGATACCAGATAAAATCCGTTACAAACTGACCTAATTCACGGCCCTGGATCACGATCTCCTCTAACTGGGTAATACAGTCTTTGGTACGTCCTTCGATCACTGCATTAAACATACTGCTAAATACACCGGAGTCTACTGCTCCGAGAACGTCCAGTACATTTTCATAAGTCAGCAGTTTTCCATAGTGAAATGCCACACACTGGTCCAAAAGGCTTAACGCATCTCGAAGGGAGCCATCTGCTGCCTTGGCAACATACATAAGAGCCTTATCTTCCACCTCTATATGCTCTGCCTCAGTCAGCTGACGCAGTCTGCCAGCTATAGTCTCCAGGGAAATACGTTTAAAATCATATCTCTGGCACCGGGACAGAATGGTAATAGGGATCTTATAGACTTCTGTGGTCGCAAGAATAAATATTACATAGGACGGCGGCTCTTCCAGAGTCTTTAAAAGGGCATTAAATGCACCGATGGATAACATATGGACCTCATCGATGATGTAAACCCTGTATTTTCCCTCTGTAGGCGGGTACTGTACCTGTTCCCTGATGTCACGGATGTTTTCCACACCATTGTTGGATGCTGCATCGATCTCTACTACATTCATAGAAGTTCCTGCAAGAATGGACTTGCAGGAAGGACATTGGTTACAGGGGCTTCCATCTACCGGATGTTCGCAGTTTACAGCCCTGGCATAGATCTTCGCTATACTGGTCTTACCTGTACCTCTGGTTCCGCAGAACAGATAGGCATGACCAATACGTTCAGATGTGATCTGGTTTTTTAAGGTCTGGACAATAGGGTCCTGTCCCTTTACATCTTCAAAAGAGACAGGACGCCATTTTCTATATAATGCCGTATACGACATTTTCTTACTCCTTATTTTTTACTGGTCACCAAAGCTGATACCGATCCGTTTTGCTTCTTTGATCATAGAACAGTTAGGATCTACTGTTTTTAATTTTCCAGCTACTTCGGATAATGGTACTTTAGTGATCTCATTATTTTTCAAAGCTGCCATATAGCCATATTCTTCGTTTATAATAAGCTCTGCCGCAGCTGCTCCCAGTCTGGTTGCCAGCACACGGTCATAAGGGCATGGTTCCCCGCCTCTTTGCATATGGCCCGGAACAGTGACACGTACTTCACTTCCTGTCACTTCCTGGATCTTGGCGCCGATCTCATAAGCTACAGATGGATAAACTACGCCGTTTTTCTTCTTTTCTTTTAATTCTTTCTTGGACATAGCGGCGTCTTCTTTGGAAATAGCTCCCTCTGCCACTGCAAGAATGGAAAAACGCTTTCCTGCTTTGGTACGCTTTGTGATCGCATCACATACTACCTGGATATCATATGGAACTTCCGGAAGAAGAATGATATCTGCTCCGCCTGCAAGACCTGCATACAAAGTAAGCCAACCTACTTTATGTCCCATAACTTCTACAATAAAGACTCTTCCGTGGGAAGCTGCTGTTGTATGGATACAGTCAATGGCATTGGTAGCCACTTCCACTGCACTCTGAAATCCGAAGGTCATATCGGTTCCCCAGAGGTCATTATCAATGGTCTTTGGAAGGGATACTACATTTAAGCCTTCTTCACTGAGCATATTGGCAGTTTTCTGGCTTCCATTTCCGCCCAAGACTACCAGGCAGCTTAATTTCAGTTTTTTATAGGTATGTTTCATTGCTTCTACCTTATCAAGGCCATTTTCATCCGGGACCCGCATCTGCTTAAATGGCTGACGGGATGTTCCAAGAATGGTTCCGCCCTGAGTAAGGATACCGGAAAAATCCGCTGGTTTCATAATCTGATAATCTGCATACATAAGACCTTTATATCCGTCTTCAAATCCGATGATCTCCACATCATCTAACATATTGTACAAAGATTTTGCCACGCCTCGCATTGTAGCGTTTAAAGCCTGGCAGTCACCACCACTTGTTAAGATACCAATTCTTCTCATATTGCATTTCCTCCATAATCAGAAATCAGGATTTTTCGTTGTTGCCCATAAGAATGATACTACTATACCTATTTTGCAATTATAACGCAAAGATTTTCAAGGGGCAAGTTAAAAAGAATGTGTCCTGACACAAAAAAGCCTGGGGAAATCTGCCATATTTCTTTTATGACAGTCCTCAGGCTTGCTTATTTTTGTGCTTGTAGTCACTCATGACCCCCACGCTATCGCGCTCCACTGTCTGCTGACGCAGACGGGTCATTCGTTATCAATTATATATTTAATCCACGCGCCTTGCTTTGTACCGGCATCACGGACGTTACTCATGCAGTTAACTCGGTCCAGGCTGCCTTACGGCACACGAGAGTTCCTGCTTAGTGCTGCTGCATTCCTGCCCTGACACGGTTCACAGGTTCCCGTTGCGTAAGACCCAAACGTCAACGCCACTTACATAAGGCAGCTCCGCAATGACCGATCCGAGGCAAGGCATCACCTCTGCTGGAGCGGATTGCAGATACAGGGCACCGCTATCTCCCCGGCTGCGTGGAAACTTTATGACAAATTTATGCTTATCCAGTATACCTGTGAGACCAGCATTTGTCAAGGCTCACTTGTACTTCATTTTTTCCTCTGTTATAATAAATTTCAGAACGAACAAAAAAATTAAGGAGAAATTTATATGAGTCATACTGAAAAAAAGCATGATCAGTATTACGAAATGGCAAACGCCCCCATCAGCCATATCATTCCAAAGCTTGCGGCGCCTACTATTGTCAGTATGCTGATCAGCTCTATTTACAACATGGCTGACACATTTTTTGTAAGTCAGCTGGGAACCAGCGCCTCCGGTGCTGTAGGCGTTATCTTTTCTGCCATGTCCATTATACAGGCACTGGCATTTATGATCGGAATGGGAAGCGGCAACTATATGACCCGTTCCCTTGGTGCCGGAAAAAGAGAACTGGCAGAACAGATCGTTTCTATTGCCTTTTTTACAGGTATCATCATGGGACTGGTGATCACTGTTTCTGCCACCTTTAACATCCACCGGGTGGTTCTTCTTTTAGGCGCAACAGAAACCATTGCACCTTATGCAGAAGCCTATGCCCACTATATTTTCATTGCAGCACCCTTTATGATCTGCTCTTTTATTATGAACAACCTGCTGCGTTTCCAGGGAAAAGCTTCTTTTGCCATGGTTGGCATTACAGTCGGCGGTCTTTTAAATATTGCACTGGATCCGCTGTTTATCTTTACTCTGGACATGGGAACTGCAGGTGCTGCTTTAGCTACCGGACTTTCCCAGTTTATCAGTTTCTGTATCCTTTTATGGATGTGCAATCATCAGGACAGCTGCATTTCCATCAGCATCCGCAAATTCCGCCCGAAACTGGCGATCTATCGCGAGGTCCTCTATGGAGGCATCCCATCTTTAGGACGTCAGGGAATTGCCAGTGTGGCTACGATCCTGATGAACTTTATGTGTCAGCCTTATGGTGACGCTGCGATTGCGGCCATGTCCATTGTCAGCCGTTTTATGTTTTTCATCAACTCTGTCATTATCGGCTTTGGCCAGGGCTTTCAGCCGGTATGCAGCTACTGCTTCGGCGCCGGACTTTACGACCGCGTGAAGAAAGCCTGCTGGTTCTGCATCCGTGTAAGCACCATTATCCTTCTGGTACTCAGCGTGATCAGTTTCCCGGCAGCCCGCTCTATTATCACACTATTCCGACGCAATGACCCGACTGTTATTGAAATCGGAACGCTGGCTCTCAGACTGCAGTTGATCACCCTGCCTCTCCAGGGAGCTGTGATCATGGGAAATATGATGCCTCAGTCTATTGGATACGGTTTCAGGGCTACTTTGGTATCTACAGCCCGTCAGGGAATTTTCCTGATCCCGCTGCTTACGATCATGACTTATACCATAGGACTTTTAGGTATCCAGTGTGCCCAGCCACTGGCAGACATTGCCACTTTTATATTGTCCCTGTTTGTGATCCGGGGTATTTTTAAGGAGTTTCCGGAAGACGCTTCTTCTTTCGCAGCTCAGTAAAAAAGCTTGACATCATTTCAGAACATTCTTCTTCTAATATACCTGTAACGACCTGAGCCTGGTGATTAAAGCCAGGCTCTTTTAATAAATTGAGGACAGAACCGGCACAGCCCGCCTTGCTGTTCATAGATCCGATGACCACTCTGGGGATCCTTGCCTGTACAATGGCACCTGCACACATAGGGCATGGCTCCAGAGTCACATAAAGAGTGCAGTCTTCCAAGCGCCAGTCTCCTTCTTTTTTGCAGGCTCTTTTTATAGAAGTGACCTCTGCATGGGAGAGGACTGTTTTATCCGCATTTCTCCGGTTATAACCTCTTGCAATGATCTCCCCATCTTTTACAAGAACACAGCCAATGGGAACATCTCCTATTTTGGCTGCTTTTTTGGCCTGTTTAATGGCTTCCTTCATGTATTTTTCGTCTTCTGCCTTTATTCTTGCAGCTTTCACTTCCTCTTCCAACGCTTTCTGACGGCGTTTTTCATTTCTCGCTTCCCAGCGCCTCTGTCTGGTGACAAGACCTTTCTGTGCTGCTTCATCCATAGATCTTTTATCCCTTTCATGTTTTTAGAATTGCGAAAGTGCAAAGCACGTAGCAATTCGGTATCAGAGCTGTATATTTATTATTCCACAGGTTTTAGTATACACTGAAAAATGAGAAACGCCTACTCTACATTTTCCATTCTTACATCTGCATACCAGTAGCCAAAACGGCCGTCCTGGGCCGGCTGGGTCTTTGCCAGCACAAAATGAGGAAAGCCGAACATGGATGCCATATATTTTTCATTGCTGTAATAATGTCCCGGAACCCCTAATATGTACCTGGATCTGGCATGTTTTTCATCTCCCACACGGGCAAAAATAAGATATCTGTAATTGTAATAACCATGAAGAAGAAAACTGTTATTTCCGTATCCCCAGTTTTCCCTTGGAAGAAGACCGATATCCTGAGGCCGGATGGACAAAATCTCTACAGTTCCCGGGCTGTCAAATGCCTGCATTTTAGGATAATGTTTCCGAAACCTGTTCCACAGCTCGTCCGGCCCCCATCTTTCTTCTTCCTGATCTAAGTGTTCTAATTCTTCTGGGTTGCCTAAGGGGATCTCTTCTGGTTGAGATGTTTTGGACCTGGTCTGGGGTTGTGGGGCTGGTGCAGATGGTACAGGAGCTTCTATTGTTTCCCGTGTCTCAACGTCCTGCGTTTCTGCTTCTTGAGCCCCTGCTTCCTGAGCCTCCGTTTCCTGCACTTCTGCTTCCTGTTCCAATGTCTGCTTTTCAAGCTCCCTGGCTGCTTCCTCTGCCGCCTGGTCGATCTCCTGGTTCAGCTCTTCAATGTGCTTTTTCAAAAGCTCATCGAGATCTCCCCTCTTTTCAGAAGTAACCTCTGCAAATTCCAGTTCTGCAGCCTGGGCTACTGCATCCTCCCAGACAGTTTTGTAGATCCTCCAGTCCTCTCCCTTTTCATGGATCACCAGACCGATACAACTGTCCATAGAACAGCCTGTTCCCATTACATTTTCCACATTAACGCAGGTCCTGAAATCCCCGCTGCCATTGCGGATAAAAATATTTCCTAAAAAGATCTCCTGACCAGAAGACAGCAGATATACTCCCATATCATTTCCCCCTGCATAGATCTTCTTTACATTTATGCTCAGACGGCACTGTCCGTTCCTGGCTTCCAGCTTCACGAAACCAATGTTTTTCCCTTTTTCTTCTCCTTCATATGCATAAATATACGATATCAACCTGCGATAACCAGCCATACTTCCACTCCTCACTTCCCACATCCCATTTTTGCCAGTTCTGACTTACTACGTCAGTACTTATTGTATGCAGTGTGTGTATAAAAGTATGTCTGTCTGTAAACACAAAAACACCCTGAAAAACCAGATCTTGTCTTTCAGGGTGTCTTTATATGATCCATTATTACGATCATTTATGATCATTTATAATCATTATTAATCTACATTCTCATAATCAGCTACATAAGTAAGATCTGTAGCTCCTGCCAGGTCTGCTCCATTTTCCTTGAGAGTCAGGCTGGATAACTCAAAGTTTTCAATAAAGGTATTTCCAATTTCTACCAGAAATACGCTGTCAGAAACGCCTTCATCATTTTCCACTTTGTTCAGGTCTAATACTGCCTTCTTAACATCGCCTTCTCCGGTGATGTTAAAATTTAAAACCTGTGTGCCTTCTGTAAAAATACCATACTCGGTCATCTTACTTACCAGAGCCTGTGGATCCAGTTCATCATTGTCCAAAGAATCCATATCCTGAACCAGGCTGTCACCATCACCCTTGTGATATACGGAAATGATCGCTACAGGTGCTACATTTGGATCCGGTACCTTATCGCTGGCTCCGCCGGTAGTCTGTGCTTCAATCTGCTCCTGCTTCGCTGCAGCTGCAGTTGTAGTTGTTTCCTGTTTCTTTTCAGTTGTTGGTGTACATGCAGCTAGTGAAACTGCCATCATAGCTGTAAGTAAACCTAATAACCATTTTTTCATTCTGATGTTGCCTCCTTATTCATCCTTGCCAAAACTTCTGAACCAGGAATTCAGTTTTGTCAGTGCCTTGATCAAAGCCTGCAATTCTTCTTCCGTCAACACCTCAACCACTCCCTGTATCATCTGTTCATGGAAATGTTTGTGATGATAATAAGCTTTGACACCTTTTTCCGAAAGAGAAATATGAACCACCCGGCGATCCTGCGTACTGCGGCAGCGAGTCACATAACCTTTTTTCACAAGGCTGTTCATGGAAATTGTCAGTGTACCAACCGTCACTGACAATTCCTTTGCAATAGATGACATATTTTTCGTTGTCCCGACCCCGATGGCATTGATCACATGCATATCGTTATTGGTCAGATCTTTATATTCCTGACTGGTTATCGCATTTTCTTCTATACTGTTGATATCGCGAAACAGATTTACAAGTACATCATTCAGCGTATCGTAGGTTCCCACATTATTCCCTTTCACGTTTCCAAAAGCTTCTTACAGATTGTATCTTATTTTATTCTGGTACACAAGTCCTAAAATCCTTATATTTTCTTAAAAAAATGTGATTTTTCTATGTTTTCCGGCTTATTTTAATACCAGACGGGCAAAAACTTCCCCACGTTCTTCAAAATTCTTGAAGATACCATAGCTGGCAGCTGCCGGAGACATTAAACAGCTGTGGCCCGGTCTTGTAAGTTTTTGCGCTTCTTTTACTGCATCTTCTAAGTGATCAGTTAAGATCAGACGTTCCATTTTCTGGAAATCCGGATAATCCTGCCGGATCTCCTCAAAAATGCGTTTTCCTGTTGCTTCCATTAATATAATATACGGTACCGGATGACCGGACAGAAAACGGATCAGCTCACTGTAGTCGATCCCCCGGTCCATACCACCAATAAGAACGGCGTCCACATCTTTTAAAGTATTTAAAGCCTGGATCGTTGTCTCACAAATGGTAGAAATGGAGTCATCATAGTATTTAATCCCATTCTTTTCTCCCAAAAACTGCAGGCGGTGTGGCAGCGGTTCATAAGTTTTAAGTCCTTCTAAGAACACCTCGTCCCTGATATTTAAAAGGCGGCATACTGCCCAGGCGATTCCAATATCAAAATAATTATGCTGACCTAAAAGGCGGATCTGGGATACAGGAATTTCAATGGAATGGCCGTCATATCTGGCCTCTGTAGTATCATTTTCCTGTATAACTTCCATTTTTTTCCAGATGTTGACCATTTCTTCTGAAACAGCTCCCTGACCAGGTACTCCCAAAATCTGAAATACCGGTTCTTCAAAAGAAGGCTTTGCTGCGATCAGTTTCGACTTGCAGGTACCCGGTTCAGGCAGACACTGTACATTGCAGATCATCACATCTTCTTCCTTCTGGTTTAAATAAATATGGCGTTTTGCCTGTATATATTTCTCCAGTGTTCCATAGTGATCCAGATGTTCCTCATGGAGATTGGTGAGGATTCCAATATGCGGAGAAACAGTCATATATTCCAGCTGGTGACAGGAAAGTTCACATACGATCTTTGTGTCCTCTCCCACTTCTTCCATATGATCAAACACAGGAATACCGATATTTCCTACCAGGATCGTATCCATCCCAGCTTCCTTTAACAGATGATAGATCAGGGTTGTGATCGTACTTTTTCCCTTTGTGCCTGTAATTCCGATGATCTGATCCCTGAAACACTGGAAAAACAGTTCTGTCTGGGACAGGATCTGACTGGAATAAGACTGAACCGGCTTTTCTAATACAACGCCAGGACTTTTAAATACCACATCATATTCATTTAAACATTTCTGATAATCCGGTCCGGCGATCCAGTTTCTGATCCCCTCCGGCTTTTCCTTCGGTTCTGCCATATCTGCCACATCTACGAAAGAGCAGCAATCCAGCTTTTTCAGTACATTCCAGGTAGATTTTCCCTCTCTGCCAAATCCAAGGATCAGAACCTTTTTCCCCTGGACCCAGGGTCTTATTCTTTCGATCATCATAGTTTTATGCCTCATCTTTACAGTTTTTCTCTACCAGCTTCTCCCATGGAGTCGGAACCAAATTTTGTTTATCAAAATAAGAAGAGAACTGATCTCCCTTTGCCTTGTAAGCTTCATACAGGCCTGTGGTCTTGTAATATTTTAAAAGATAAGGAAGCTCTTTTCCAGATTTTTCCAGATTATCTATAGTCATAACAATAGCTGTATTGATCTCATCCCTGCTTCCCACACATTCAAAAGGCTTTTCCTCCTGAATTCCTACTAACTGTTCTAAGGTTGGCTGCATATCCGGATCATTTAACATATCTGTTCCGAAAATCTCCTTTACTTCCTCTCTGGAAAGGAATGGAGAAAGGATCAGATATACAAAAAGGCATTTCGGACAATGGCCGCACCAGCTGTCTGTCTTGCTTCCTGCGTTGCAGCTTCTGAATATCTTATGGTACTGCTTCTGCTTTGCAAAATATTTTGCGATCTGGAACTCACTTAAAGGACGCAGCATGCTGAAATAATAGGCGCTGCCTGGAAGATGATCGGTCTGATACTGATGGAAATCTTCCTCAAACTTAAAACTCTTGGAATACTGATGGTTTACAGTACTTCCCTGAACCGTACTCTCATTGGCGCTGGACTCATTTGACAGGGCAATATAAGAAAGACCTGCCATTCTTGCAGCAATCACACTGGAAAATGCAACTAACGCCGAAAATGGAGTATGACCATTTAAGAAACCTTCCTTATTTAACTGAAGCATTCTCTTATCCAGTGTACGGTGTACACTGATCACATGGTCTGCTGTCAGTTTCGCAGACTCTGTGGTATGGATGGTTGCCCCTCTTGGATTGATAATGTAGGCAAATACCGGTACATCTGCACCTTTTAATAACTCTAACGTAACTGCGGAGTCTTTTCCGCCTCCTACAGGAACAAGAACGCCCTGTTCGGCGCCTGCTGTGTCCTGCTTCTTTTCGTAACTGTTTGCCGCAGACTCTTCTTCACTTAATGGGCAGACGATCTCCATAAATCCTTCCGGATCTGCCTCTGTGATCTTATTTACATAGAAAAATTCGCCAAGACCATTAAAATACAGATCTTTCCACCAGAGGATCTGCTCTTCTGATAAACTTCCTGCCTCGATCACCACCTGTGGAGAGCAAGTGATCTTCCAGTAGCTGACCAACTCTACCATTCCCAGGGAGAAGATCATTTTTTCCATAAGGGGATCTTCCATCCATTTTGCTTCTGGATTTCCATTTTTGGGAAATGTCCAGGTAGGTGTAAAAGCAGAAAGACCTTCTATTTCAAATGTATATGTGATCTTTAATTCATTTAATGTTTCTTCTACATCATAACCTCTGTAAAAGAAACGGGAATATTCTTCTCTGAATTTCAGGTAACGTTCCATATTGTACCTCTTTCATATAGTGTATAACAGTTTCTTAAAGTTCCGTTTTTGCACTCACTACAGTGTTTTCCATTTTCCTGTGCGATACTCTGCATAGGAAATAACCCAGTTTGCAAACCAGCCTACAGGAACTGCATACCAGACCATGGCAATGCCAAATCTTGGCGCACAGGTGACAGCAATTATCACACGGATCCCCAGGTTTACCAGGTTTGCAACTGTGAACATTTTCATATCACCGGCACCTCTAAGCAGGCCGTCCACTGCCATTTTAAACCCAATGAAACAGAAAAACCAGCCCATAAACGTAAGATAACCAATTCCTGTAAAAAGAGCGATCTGGGTTCCTTCATTTCCAAGGAACAGCATGATCATAGAATGGCTGAACACTTCCAGGAAAAAGCAGATCACTACGGAGCAGACAATGACCATTTTGCTTGCAGCGTGAAGCCCCATAACAACACGGTCTTTTCTTTCTGCGCCAATGTTCTGGGCCGTAAAAGAAGATACGGCATTTCCAATAGCAGACATAGGTACAACGCAGATTGACTCAATACGCATGGCTGCGGAAAATCCAGCCAGGGCTTCAGAGCCAAAACCATTAACTACAGACTGTACTAACATCATACCAATAGAAACCGTAGACTGCTGAAGAATAGACGGGATGGCAATACGCGTCATTTCCGCCAGTTCCATTTTGTCAAACAAGGTCTTCTGCTTTCCTTCCAGTCCCTTCAGATTTTTAAGGAGAACACCAAAGGAAAGAACCGCAGATATACCCTGGGCGATCAGCGTTGCCCAGGCAACACCAGCCACTCCCATATCCATTTTCGTTACCATGATAATGTCAAGGATCACATTAAATATGGAAGAAAAGATCAGAAAATACAGAGGGATCCTGGATTTTCCCAGTGCATTAAACATAGCAGAAAGTACATTATACATAAACAAAAACGGCAGCCCCAGGAAATAGATCCGCAGATACTCTGACGCCATATCCAGACAGTCTGCCGGGGTATTCAACCATATCATGATCTGCTTTCCAAGGATCAGTCCTGCTATTCCCAGGACCAGACTGATGCCAAGAAAAGAAAGAAGAGCTGTAAACACAGCCGTCTTCATCCGTCCATATTCCTTCGCGCCAAAATACCGGCTTACGATCACCGACGCGCCAATTCCACCGCCGATGGCAACGCAGATAAAAATATTCGTAAGAGCATAAGACGCTCCTACTGCTGCCAGAGCCTGCTCACTGACATAACGTCCTACAATGGCAGAGTCCACCATTGTATACGTCTGCTGAAACAGGTTTCCTATTATCATAGGAAGCGCAAATAAAAATAACGCCTGTAACGGCGGTTTTTTAATCAGATAATCATTATCCATTTTTTTAATAACCTCCGGTCTCGCTTTCTGTACTAGTATATCCGAGAGTCAGGGTTTATTCAAGTGAATTCGGACTTCAAAAAGCCTGTCAGAAGCGTGACGATTTTCCAGATCAGCCATCCCGCCATCGCCCCTGCTGTATTGGTAAGCACATCATCAATCTGCATATATCCTCTCTGTGTAAGCAGCTGGGACATTTCAATCGTACAGGACATCAAAAAGCCAGCAAGTACACACCAGTACATCTTCTTCATTCGTTTAAATAAAACCGGCGCCAAAATTCCAAAGGGAATAAACATAAAAATGTTCTCTATAAAATAAGCATGAGCCTGCACACTGTGTCCCCAGGTTTCAAACAATATCAGACTGATCTGCTTCCTGCTGCCCGACTCCCTGGAAAAGAAAGCAGTCTGGATCAGAACCAGCCAGTAACAAAGAAACAAGGTCCATATTGCGGAGTTTTGAAGTGGGTATTTTTCCCTTTTGTAAACCCTATATGCAAATGTAAACGATACCACAAATACAAGGCTCAACAAGAAAGCCGGTATTATATAAAAGACCGGCTGTTTGAAATCGGTTAGGATAATCTCAGCATATTTACTGATACGGTATCAACTCCCTTCTTTAAACAAACGCAATAAACCTTTTAATCTCTGCGGAAAATATCTCTTGTATATACTTTTTCTGCTACATCATCCAGACACTTATCATAGCGGTTGGCAATGATCGCCTGGCTCATATCCTTGAATTTCTGAAGATCATTGACGACCCGGCTTCCAAAAAATGTTTCCCCATCCTTTAATGCGGGCTCATAGATCACTACTTTCGCACCTTTTGCTTTGATCCGTTTCATAACTCCCTGGATCGAACTCTGGCGGAAGTTGTCACTGTTGCTCTTCATGGTCAGACGATAAACACCTATTGTTACCTCTTTTTCTTTATCCGCTGAAAACTCAAATTTTTCATCATAATCATAATAGCCTGCCAGTTTCAGAACACGGTCCGCAATAAAATCCTTGCGGGTCCGGTTGCTCTCCACTATTGCTTCGATCAGATTTTCCGGTATGTCTGCATAGTTAGCCAGCAGTTGTTTTGTATCCTTAGGGAGACAATAGCCACCGTAACCAAAAGACGGGTTGTTGTAGTGACTGCCAATACGGGGGTCTAAACAGACACCATCAATGATCTGGCGGGTATTTAACCCCTTGCTTTCTGCGTAGGTATCTAACTCATTGAAGTAACTGACACGCAGTGCCAGGTAGGTATTAGCAAAAAGTTTAACAGCCTCTGCTTCCGTAAAGCCCATAAATAAGGTGGCAATGTCCTCTTTGATGGCTCCTTCCTGAAGCAAACCCGCAAAAATATGGGCCACTTCTGTCAGATGTGGATCTTTTAAATCTGTACCGACAATGATACGTGACGGATACAGGTTATCGTAAAGTGCTTTAGACTCGCGTAAAAATTCCGGACTGAAAATGATGTTTTTGCTGCCAAACTTCTTCCTGATGGAAGCTGTATAACCTACAGGAATGGTAGACTTGATCACCATAATCGCATTCGGATTATACTCCAAAACCAGTTTTATGACAGCTTCCACTGCTGATGTATCAAAATGCTGTGTGCGGCTGTCGTAATTGGTGGGTGTTGCGATCACTACAAAATCAGCATCTTTGTATGCCTCCCTGGCATCCAGAGTGACCGTCAGATCCAGCTCTTTCTCTGCCAGATATTTTTCAATATATTCGTCCTGAATCGGGGATTTTCGATGATTGATCATCTCCACCTTCTCCGGCACAACATCCACTGCTGTCACCTTATGATGCTGTGAAAGCAATACCGCAATGGACAGCCCCACATATCCCGTTCCTGCAACTGTGATCCTGTAGTTTTTCATAGCTGTTACTTCCTCGTATAATAGTTTTGAAGAATTTAAACTGCCTTTGGTGTGAGCCAGTTTTTAACAGTTTCGATGCTGAAACCAATGGAATCTGCTATATCTTCGATGGGAAGGCCTTTTTGGTTCAGTTTGATGGCGGTGGATTTGGCCTGTTCTTCACGTCCCTCTGCATAACTCTCATTTCTTAAATCTTCCATAACCTTACACATTTCGTTCACTCCCTTCGGATTTTCTTTTAAATAACGAGTTTTCTCTGCCAATAGATCAAAATACATATCAGATGCATTGGTACAATTAAAATCATGCATCAGCCTGCCAATATCCGAATTATCACGATATTCTATATCCAGCATACTGGAATGATACCTGGCACGATGTGGATCAGCACCATTGTCTGATCTTTGAACCTCAATATCATATTTTTTGCCTGTGCTGTCAGTTGCATAAGCATCCAGACAAACAGATCTGGCACCGGTTACACGTTTCATATCCGCCTGTGTTTCACATTTAAGCAAAACTAAATCCGGTTTGCCTGTAATAATACGAAGAACCAGTTCTGCAAGAGGTATATTCTCTTTAAAAAGCCCTCGCATGAACGTATCATCAATCGGCCGAAAACCTCTTAACCGCTCCAGATCCTCCTGATGCCTTCGTTCCCTTTTCTTATT
Source organism: Clostridium sp. AM22-11AC (assembly GCF_003473545.1). Taxonomy (GTDB): domain Bacteria; phylum Bacillota; class Clostridia; order Lachnospirales; family Lachnospiraceae; genus Enterocloster. Next base: position 5,342 of record NZ_QUCM01000030.1, on the reverse strand, counting down.
TTCATCTTCACCCATTTTATCATCCCCCTTTTACCTTTATAAATAATGGTTTTCTCATACTAGCATATGCGCATTTCCATAACAAGTGGTTTTACCTAAACGGCCGTTTTTACTTCGTAAAAGGACAATAAATGGGTTTCGTCATGTATGTATTGATTTTACTCTCTAATTGGCAAAATAGCAAGTTAACAAACTCAGACACTGTATGCCGTCTTCTCTACTGATAAATCCCAACCTGTATTCTCACCCGCTTCTTCATTATTACTTTCACACAGACTCCAATGATTTTATACATTTTCTTATCATTTTCTTCCTATTTGATGTACACACCATTAAATGTCTACTCAACAAGAAAAATATACCTTTAGGGAGAATGAGGTCCTAAAGGACCGAAGGAGTAAATATTATGAAAAACTACAAGATTGCTGTCGCAGGAACCGGTTATGTTGGTCTGTCAATTGCCACACTTCTTTCCCAGCATCATAAAGTCACTGCTGTGGACATCGTTCCAGAAAAAGTAGAGATGATCAATAATCGTAAGTCTCCGATCCAGGATGATTATATCGAAAAGTATTTAGCAGAAAAAGACTTGAATTTAACTGCAACTCTAGACGCAAAAGCTGCATATAGCGATGCGGACTTTGTTGTAATCGCTGCACCTACGAATTATGATTCCCAAACCCAGCATTTTGATACCTCTGCAGTTGAGGCTGTGATCAAGCTAGTTATGGAGTCCAATCCTAATGCCATTATGGTCATTAAATCTACGATTCCTGTAGGCTACACCGCAAGTGCAAGAGAAAAATTCAACAGCAAGAATATCATCTTCAGTCCAGAATTTCTGCGCGAATCCAAAGCACTGTATGACAACCTGTATCCAAGCCGTATTATCGTGGGTACTGACTTAAATGATGAGCGTTTAGTTGAGGCTGCTCATGAGTTTGCTGGTCTGCTGCAGGAAGGCGCTATCAAGGAGAACATCGACACCCTGTTCATGGGCTTCACCGAGGCAGAGGCTGTTAAGTTGTTCGCCAATACATATCTGGCTCTGCGCGTTGCCTACTTCAATGAGCTGGACACCTATGCAGAGAGCAAGGGTCTGAACACTCAGCAGATCATCGATGGTGTCTGCCTTGATCCTCGCATCGGCAGCCACTACAACAATCCGTCCTTCGGTTACGGCGGCTACTGTCTGCCCAAGGATACCAAGCAGCTGCTGGCTAACTATGCAGATGTGCCGGAGAACCTGATCGAAGCAATTGTTGAGAGCAATAGAACTCGTAAAGATTTCATCGCTGATCGTGTCCTAAAGCTGGCTGGCTACTACGGCTATGATGCAGAAAATGAGTTTGATGAAGACAGGGAAAAGGCAGTCATCATCGGTGTGTACCGTTTGACCATGAAGAGCAACAGCGACAACTTCCGCCAGAGCTCCATTCAGGGTGTCATGAAGCGTATTAAGGCCAAGGGAGCAACGGTAATCATTTACGAGCCGACCCTGAAAGACGGTGAGACTTTCTTTGGATCAGTAGTGGTTAATGATCTGGCTAAGTTCAAGGAAATGAGCCATGCCATCATCGCAAATCGCTATGACAAGTGTCTGGATGATGTGAAAGAAAAAGTTTATACGAGAGATATTTTCCAGCGTGATTAAGAACATAAGTGGAAGATGAGGAGATTATTGTGGATATTAAAAAGGAATACGAGTGTTGGTTGGAAAACGCAACCACAGATGCAGATGTTGTCGCCGAACTGAAAACGCTGGATGATACAAAAATTGAAGATGCATTTTACCGTGACCTTGCGTTTGGTACGGGTGGTCTGCGTGGTGTAATTGGTGCAGGTACTAACCGCATGAACATCTATACCGTGGCAAAGGCTTCTCAGGGTCTGGCTGATTATCTGAAAAAGAACTTCACAGAGCCGTCTGTGGCAATCGGTTATGACAGCCGTATCAAGAGTGATGTGTTTGCAAAAGTCGCCGCAGGCGTGTTTGCAGCGAATGGTGTCCAGGTAAATATCTGGCCCGTCCTGATGCCGGTTCCGACCGTGTCTTTTGCGACCCGTTATCTGCACACCTCGGCCGGTGTCATGGTGACCGCATCTCACAATCCCAGCAAGTACAATGGTTATAAGGTCTACGGTGCTGACGGCTGCCAGATCACTACCGAAGCTGCAACGGAGATCCTTGCCGAGATTGAGAAGCTAGACATTTTTGCAGACGTCAAGACCAGCGACTTTGAAACAGGTGTGGCAAACAGCAGCATCCAGTACATTCCGGACGAGGTCTACACCGCATTCGTGGAGCAGGTCAAGAGCCAGTCTGTTCTCTTTGGCGAAGAAGTTAATAAAAATGTAGCCATCGTGTATAGCCCGCTGAATGGTACCGGCTTGAAGCCTGTGACCCGCACTTTGAAAGAAATGGGCTACACCAACATCACGGTGGTCAAAGAGCAGGAGCAGCCGGACGGCAACTTCCCGACCTGCCCGTATCCCAACCCGGAGATCAAAGAGGCAAGCTGTTGGATTATGCACCCGGTCTGGATGGTCTGCCGAAGTCCGATGTGCTCAAGTTCTTGCTGGAAGATAACTGCTCCATCGTGGTGCGTCCTTCCGGTACCGAGCCGAAGCTCAAAACATATATCTCGGTTAGTGCAGAGAATAAAGAAGCTGCCGAAAAGGTGGAAGCGGCGATTCGCAAGAGTGCTGAAGAGTACTTGAAGTAAAGAGCAGAGGAGAAAAACATATGAATATTATTTTACTTTCTGGTGGTTCAGGCAAGCGTCTTTGGCCTCTTTCTAATGATGTGCGTAGCAAGCAGTTCATCAAGCTGTTCAAGAATAATGATGAGTATGAGTCTATGGTGCAGCGTGTGTATCGCCAGATCACCACGGTGGATGCTGATGCAAAGATCACGATTGCAACGAGCAAATCACAGGCAATCGTTGGAGACAATAGAAAATGAAAAGTATTTATCGTAAAGAGAGAAAGATAAAATGAAAAGTCAAACCAGTATTAAAAAGAATTTTATCTATCAGATGATCTATCAGATTCTGATTATTATACTTCCTTTTGTAACATCGCCTTATATTGCAAGAACAATTGGTGCTGAAGGACTTGGAACATATTCATACAGCTATTCAATTGCATATTATTTTGTGCTTTTTTCCATGCTTGGCCTTGCAAACTATGGGAATCGGGCAGTTGCACAATGCAGAGATAATCAGAAAAACCTGAACGAAACATTTTCTAATATTGTGACATTACATATAGCTTTTTCTTTCATTTGCTGTGTGGTGTATATTTTGTATGTGTTTTTTCTGGCCAACGAAAAACTGTATGCCGGAATTCAGTTCACTTATGTGCTGAGCGGCTTATTTGATGTGAGCTGGTTCTATTTTGGAATAGAAAAATTTAAATTGACAGTAACAAGAAATATCATTATAAAAATATTGAATGTTGTTTGCGTATTTGTTTTTGTTAGAAATGCGAATGACCTATGGAAGTATTGTGCAATTATGGCTGTCGGCATGTTGATAAGCCAAATTTCTTTATGGTTCCCTTTAAATAAATTTGTTGCATTTCAAAAGCCGACGTGGAAAAAAATGAAACCGCATATCGAACCGCTTTTGATCTTATTTATCCCAGCCATTGCAGTTAGTTTATATAAATATATGGATAAAATCATGATTGGTGCGATGAGTAATAAGACTCAACTTGGGTTTTATGAAAATGCGGAAAAAGTAATTAATATCCCACTTACAATCATTACGTCATTTGGGACAGTAATGCTTCCAAAAATGTCAAATCTGGTGGCTTCTCACAATAGGGAAAAGACAAATCAGTATATATCGTTGTCAATGAAATATGTGATGTGTTTGTCCTTTGCACTGGCATTTGGTTTGGCTGGAATTGGAAAGGTTTTTGCCCCTGTTTTCTGGGGGCAGGAATTCATGCTTTCAGGTGTGCTGATTATGGGTCTTTCGATTACGATTCCTTTTATGTCGTTTGCAAATATCATTCGGACACAGTTTTTGATTCCATCAGAAAAGGATAAAGAATATCTTTCTTCTGTTATTGGTGGGGCAGTAGTTAATCTAATTGCGAACACGCTACTGATTTCAAAAATTGGAGCAATTGGAGCAACGATTGGTACAATACTTGCCGAGATTTTTGTTTGTGTGATCCAGACGTTGAGCGTTAGAAAGGAACTCCCGGTACTACGATATATAAAAAGTATATGGATGTTTGCTGTTTTTGGAGTGGCTATGTTTGTAGGGGTGTTCTATATCGGAAATGCTCTGGAAAACAAAGTGTCAACATTGTTCCTGCAGATCATCTGTGGAATGCTGATATATGGAACATTTTGCGTGATATATTTTGTCCACACAAAAGATGAGATGATTTTAAAAATGCTAAGGGGGATAAAAGGAAAAATCAGATAATATCTGGAACGGGCTTATTTCACGCATATTGTTGGAACGAACCAAACCAGGACTTTCGACAATCATATAACTGCGAACACTTTGATCTGAAGCTGAAAACGTTCACAGGTAGGCTGCTTGATAAAAGGTTAGCTTTATGATAACATGAAAATATAGTAGGATTATTTGTACTCCTATCAGCAATGAAAGAGAGAGGTGAAAGCCGATGGGAAGAGCTGACAGTTGAACAGTTTAAAGAAGCAATGGCTAAACTTCCTCTGGAAGCAGTATAAAAAAGCAACCTTCTAATTTTCTTGCACATTGTGTAATTCCATATATGGTAAGTTTAGTAATTATAGAAATAAGAAAATATTCAAAACATAGCCGTATGGACAACCTGCTTTTCTGATGTCCACACGGCATATTTTAACCCCATCATACAGTTCACAACAAAAATACCTCTAAAGGAGCCCCTAAAAATGATCCTATCCAAAATCCACCACATTGCCATCATCGTTTCCAACTACGAAACTGCCAAAGATTTCTATGTAAACAAACTAAATTTTCCAATTATCCGTGAAAACTACCGTCCGGAACGCAACGACTGGAAACTGGATTTGCGAGTGAATGAGTATACAGAATTGGAAATCTTCGCAGAACCGGATCCGCCAAAGCGTGTGAATCGTCCGGAGGCATGTGGCCTTCGCCATCTGGCTTTTTGCGTGGAGAGTGTTGAACAGACGGTAAAAGAACTGGCAGAAGTTGGTATTGATTGTGAGCCAATACGTGTAGATGCTTACACAGGCAAGAAAATGACCTTCTTCCAGGATCCGGACGGTCTGCCATTGGAACTGCATGAATAATAAACTAAAACTTCCCACACCTAAACAGGGCTTCGCACCTTGAAAATTCAATATT
>NZ_QUCM01000003.1:1471-277823 GCF_003473545.1 Clostridium sp. AM22-11AC | reverse complement strand
TTGTAAGTATTCGGAAGATCAACAGTTCAATATGTGGTTTTGAAGGTATGTATAATATAAATAATATTTTGCCTGGGCAGAAATGCTCAGGTTTTTTGTTTTTCTTAAATCATTACACTTGACCCTACAACTGTTGTAGAGTATAAACTGATACAAGCAAATAGATTAATTTGCAATAAGACAACACAGGAGAGACACATATCATGGAAAGAAACCTTACTGAAGGAAGCGTATTTAAAAACATCATCTATTTTTCCCTTCCGTATTTACTATCCTATTTCCTTCAAACCCTGTATGGAATGGCGGATCTGTTCATCATTGGTCAGTTTGAAGGCGTGGCAAGTACCACAGCTGTTTCCATTGGAAGCCAGGTAATGCATATGCTTACTGTTATGATCGTAGGCCTGGCAATGGGAGCAACTGTAAACATCGGACAGGCCATCGGCGCAAGAGATAAGAAAAGAGCAGCAATGGATACAGGAAATACAGCTACTTTATTTATGGTACTATCGGTTGTTTTGACGGTGGTTTTATTCCTTTCCGTAAACGCAATCGTATCCATTATGTCTACGCCGGAAGAGGCAATAGCAGGAACCGCTCTTTATTTAAAGATATGTTTCCTTGGCATTCCTTTTATTACAGCTTATAACATCATCAGCTCTATTTTCAGGGGAATGGGAGACTCTAAGAGTCCTATGTATTTTATCGCCATTGCCTGTGTTGTAAATATTGCACTGGATTACGTTTTTATGGGCGTATTGCATTTAGGACCTTCCGGAGCAGCGCTGGGAACTACCTTATCCCAGACTGTCAGTGTGATCGTGGCCCTGACCATGTTTATGAAGGGAAAAACAGGGATTACAGTAAAGAAAAGCGATTTTAAGCCCAGAAAAGAGACCATGGGCAGACTGTTAAAGATCGGTTTTCCTATTGCTATGCAGGACGGTCTGATCCAGGTGGCATTTATCATTATCACTATTATTGCAAACAGGAGAGGTCTTACAGATGCGGCAGCAGTAGGTATTGTGGAAAAAGTGATCAGCTTTCTGTTTTTAGTGCCGTCTTCCATGTTATCAACAGTATCTGCTTTAGGTGCCCAGAATGTAGGAGCAGGAAAACCGGAGCGGGCGGCAGCTACTTTAAAATATGCCATCTGTATTGCCGGGGGATTTGGTCTGATCATTGCCATTATCATCCAGTTTACAGCAGGAAATGTAGTGAACCTGTTTACCAATGACCAGGCAGTGGTCTATGCCGGTGCCAAGTATTTAAAAGGTTATATCTGGGACTGTATGTTTGCAGGGATCCATTTCAGTTTCAGTGGTTATTTTTGTGCCTGTGGACGGTCCGGGTATTCCTTTATTCACAATATTACCTCCATTGCCCTGGTGCGTGTCCCAGGAGTGTATCTTACCTCTAAGATATTCCCGGAAACATTATTTCCAATGGGACTGGCAACAGCGGGTGGTTCTTTTATGTCGGTTGTGTTCTGTACCGGGTTATTCCTTCTTTTGCAGAGACAGAAACGACAGGAGAAAGGTATATAGAAATACAAACATTGCAGTGTAATAAAAAGGTATTGCGAAATCAGACAAAAAGTGATACCCTTTTAAAGGCTCAACTGAAAACTTGCAGCATCTGGAAAAAAGGCGGTCTGGTACAGAAAAATGAAAGACCGTCAGGGAAGTGGGGTGAAAATCCCCCGCAGCTGCCTCTACTGTAAAAACGGGGACAAAGGACAAAAAAGTCACTGCGAAAGCGGGAAGACGTCCGGAGGATGAACCATAAGCCAGGAGACCGGCCGGATGTCTGACAGAGGAATAGTCTGGGACAGGGACTATTACCTTTCAGTCTGCAAATACATATGCACTATATAAATGTGCAATTTTGTAATTTTGCGGAAGATATGGCTCTGTTATGCAATTTATGATGGAGAGCATATTTTATCCTTGTGCAAAAAGCTGTATATCAATAGATAAAAACAGTAAAAGGGAAACACACAGGATAGCAGACTGAAAGGAGACATAAAAATGAGAAACAGCAAGAGATGGCTGGCAGCGATCTTAGCAGGCGCAATGATCGCAGTAACTGGTTGCTCTGGTTCTGCTTCCAAGCAGGAGACCACAGCAGCTGAAACAACAGTAGCAGAGACTACAGCGGAGGAAACAACCGCAGCTGAAACTACTGCAGAAGCAAAAGAAGGGGAAACAACTACATTCGTAGATGACCTTGGAAGAGAAGTAGAACTGGAACTTCCGGTCACCCGCGCTTGTGTTGCAAACCGTTATAATAATGAGCTGATCCGTGCCGTAGGCGCTGGTGATGCAGTTGTTGGTGTAGATCAGTACACCTCCCAGGACCCTGTATACTGGCCACAGTTTGGCGAAGATGAGACCTTTGGAAAAGATGAGTACGATTATGAGAAGATCGTTGCATTAGATCCTCAGGTACTGGTAGTTCCAAAGAACGGTAAAGTAGAAGAGTCTGTTGAAAAATTAGAGTCCTTTGGTATCAAGGTAGTTGTTATCACAGGTTGGGATAACTCTGATGTTCCGAAGCAGATCCGTCTTTGCGGCGAGCTGTTTGGAAAGCAGGAGCAGGCAGAAGAACTGGTTGATTTCTACCAGAAACCAGTTGATTATATCAATGAGCAGTTAAAGCAGGTAACAGACCGTAAAAAAGTTTACTGGGAGTACGGCGATGATTACAGCACCTGTATCCCTGGAACTTCCAATGACGGCTGGCACAACATGATCCTGATGGCTGGCGGTATCAACATTTTCGGTGATGCTTCTTTAGCAGGTAAGGACATTGATCCAGAGCAGATCTTAACCGAAGATCCAGACCTGATCGTAAAGATCTACGCTGGTAAGAATGTAATCGGAAACAGCGGCGTATTTACAGCACCTCCACAGGAAGAGTTTGCAGAGAAAGCAGATGAAATGCTGCAGCGTCCAGGCTGGAAGGATTTAAAGGCTGTTAAGGAAGGAAACTTCTATCTGAATACAGCATTTATGAGCGGCGGCCTTGGAAAGATGATCGGTGCTGCTTACATGGCAAAATGGCTGTATCCGGATCTGATGACCGACTTAGACCCAGATGCAATCTTCACTCAGTGGATGAAGTATCAGGGATTTGAACCAAACGCACCTCATTACTATCACGTACCTGCACAGGGTTAATGACCATGAGGGCGGATGATAACCAGGAAAAAAGAGATTTAGCAGGTGATTATCTGCGAAGAGCCAGGAGAAAGAACATTCTCCTGGCTGTTCTTCTATTAGTGTTACTGGTAGCAGCTATATGGGCCGCCTGCCTGGGGGTAGCCCAGCTGACACCAGACCGTATGATCGTAACATGGCTCCCTTCTTTTAGCGGAATGTTTAAAGGAGTAGCGCCTTTAGATGCGAAAGAGCAGAACGTGCTCCTTATGTTAAGGCTCCCAAGAATTGCAGCAGCTGTGATCGCGGGAGCCGGACTGGGGATCGCAGGTTCCGGTATGCAGGCTATTACAGGAAACCCGATGGCCAGCCCCTTTACTACCGGTCTTTCCAGTGCAGCAGCTTTTGGAGCGGCTCTTATGATCTTGTTTGGCGGATTTCCTTTATGGATGCAGAAGGGAGCTACTGTAGCGGCCGCGTTTGTCATGTCTGTGATCTGCGCCGTTGTTGTTTATACAGTGGCAAGTTACAAACAGCTTCGTCCGGAAGCATTAGTTCTTACAGGAATTGCCTTAAACTACCTGTTTAATGCTTTAAACTCCACCATGCAGTTTATAGCGAATGAGCAGCAGCTTCCGGCCATTGTACACTGGTCTTTTGGAAGCCTTACAGCCGTAACATGGTCAGATATCGGGATCATGCTGTTTTTCTTTGCAGTATCTTTTCCTGTATTTATGAGTCAGGCATGGGCATTTAACCTGTTAGATGATGGTGGAGATGAAACAGCGAGAGCCTTAGGTGTAAATGTAAAGCGGACCAGACTGCTTTGCGGCGGAGCGGTAACTCTGCTTACAGCCTCTGTAGTCAGCTTCACCGGTATCATTGGTTTCGTTGGCCTGGTAGCGCCTCATATGGCACGTATGCTCATTGGCGGCGATTACCGTCATCTGCTTCCCTATTCCGCTGTAACAGGAGCATTCTTAGTGCTGGCGGCTGATACACTGGGAAGAAATGCATTTTCACCTACTACAGTACCGGTGGGAATTGTTGTTTCCTATGTAGGTGTTCCATTGTTCCTGTACCTCATCCTTCGTGAAAGGAGGAAGAGCCTGTGATGGAAAAGAAAAATGTGATTGGAAATGGAACCAAAACCGAAAATGGAAATGAGAATGGATCGGGAATTGGAATGGGAACTGCCAATGACCTGGAAGTTTCCGGAATTAAGTTCCATTATGGAAAACGTGAGATCTTAAAAGGAACCGGTTTCTGCGCCAGACGAGGGGAAGTATGCCTGCTGTTAGGTGCCAATGGAGCAGGAAAATCTACTTTATTAAAATGTATCAACGGTCTTTTAAAAGCCTCTGATGGAACTGTAAAATGGCTGGGACAGGACACAAAACCTCTTTCCCTCAGGGAAAAGGCAAAGATCTTCGGCTATGTTCCACAGAATACACAGGCCGGTTTAAGCCTTACTGTTATGGAAACAGTTATTTCCGGGCGGCTTCCATTTTCCGGCGGAAAAACAGGAAAAGAAGATGTGGAAAAAAGTGCCCAGGTATTAGAGCAGTTTGGACTGTCTGACTATGCTTTCCGCCAGATGGGACAGTTAAGCGGTGGAGAACGCCAGAGAATATTGATCGCCAGAGCCCTGGCAGGAGATCCTCAGGTGCTGCTTTTAGACGAACCTACCAGCAGCCTGGATCTTCGCTATCAGTATGAAGTTATGGAACTTCTGGTAAAAGTAAGCCGGGAAAAGAATCTGGCAGTAGCAGCCGTGATCCATGATCTAAACCTGGCTCTTGATTTTGCAGACCGGGTGGCATTGCTCCATGACGGTCATGTGCTGGCAGAAGGAGCCACCAAAGAGGTGATCACACCAGAGCGGATCGAAAAAGCCTATGGGATACGGGCTGCGATCCATAATCTGGAAGACAGATGGATCGTATTGCCGGAAAAATCGTTGTAATAGTGTAGAATTTTGCAATATTTTGTAATATTCAGAAAAATCTTATTGAAAAAAATTCTAAGTTAGTGTAATATTAAAAAGTAGGAAATGGACACAGTACCATTTCTGCTTTGTGAACTGGGGGCACCACTTTTCACAAACTTAAAAGGCGCCGGAACATATTTTATGTGTATCCCGGCGATGAATAGAAGAATGTATAAAACGCTTGTGGATATAACATCTGCAGGCGTTTTTTGTTGCCATGTATCAGGAAGAAACTGCCGGTGGCAGGTTCTGCAGGTTGCTAAAAAACGTCTGCACAGATAACAGAAAGCACATTAGATCAGAAAGGAGGAACTGTTTTGGTAACAATCAACGGAGAAGAAAAAAACGCAGCTGGAAAAACAATCTATGCCTATTTATCAGAAGAAGGATACGATACAAGCCGTGTAGTAGTAGAACAGAATTTACAGATCATTCCCCAGGATCAGCTTGAAAATACCCTGATCCAGGAAGGTGACCAGATCGAAATACTTTGTTTTGTAGGAGGAGGCTGAAAATGACAGCCATACAGGAAAAAATGCAGGCCCTTATTTCAAAAGAAGAACTGGAACGGGCTTTTGATGCCAGATTTCCACGGGAAATGAAGGAGAAATTCTCCAACGCCCGTGTGGCAGTAGCCGGACTTGGGGGACTGGGATCTAACATAGCTGTAATGCTTGCAAGAAGTGGGATAGGACATTTGCTTTTAGTGGATTTTGATACAGTGGATGTGACAAATTTAAACCGTCAGATGTATATGATTCCTCATTTAGGCAGACCCAAGGCAGAAGCATTGCCGGATATACTCTGCCAGATCAATCCATATCTGGAATATGAGTCTGTTTGTGTTAAAGTTACACCGGAAAATGTAAAGCAGCTGTTTGAAATGTATCCCATTGTCTGTGAAGCCTTTGACAAACCAGATCAGAAAGCCATGCTGGTAAGAGAACTTTTAGGACAATGTCCGGAGACAATGGTCGTTTCAGGAAATGGAATGGCAGGTCTGGGAGATACCAATGACATACAGACAAGGAAGATGATGAGACGGCTTTATGTATGCGGGGATCAGAAAACAGATGTAGGAAATGGGATCGGCCTTATAGCGCCCAGAGTAGCAGCCTGCGCTGCCCATCAGGCCAATAAAGTACTGCAGCTGATCCTGCAGTCATAAACAGAAGAAGCCTGTAAACAGAAAAATATATAAATATGTACATATGTGAAAAGAGAGGAAAACAACATGGAAGATAAACTGGTTCTTGGGGGAAAAGAATTTAGCAGCCGTTTTATTTTAGGTTCCGGCAAATATAATATCAATCTGATCAAGGCAGCGGTAGAACAGGGCGGCGCCGAGATTATTACTCTGGCATTAAGAAGAGCAAATACCCAGGAAAAAGAAAATATTTTGGATCATATCACGGAAGGAGTAACATTACTGCCCAATACTTCCGGTGCCAGAAACGCAGAAGAAGCAGTGCGTATTGCCAGACTGAGCCGGGCTATGGGCTGTGGGGATTTTGTCAAAGTAGAGATTATGCGTGATACAAAATATCTGTTTCCGGATAATTATGAGACAGTAAAAGCGACGGAGACCCTTGCAAAAGAGGGCTTTATCGTTCTGCCTTATATGAACCCGGACTTAAATGTGGCAAGAGATCTGCAAAGCGCCGGCGCAGCAGCCGTTATGCCTTTAGCAGCTCCGATTGGAAGCAACAAGGGTCTGGCAACCAAGGCCATGATCCAGGTACTGATCGACGAGATCGACCTGCCTATCATTGTAGATGCAGGTATTGGCAAGCCGTCCCAGGCATGTGAGGCAATGGAAATGGGTGCTGCGGCAGTTATGGCAAATACTGCTATTGCAACGGCCGGAGATGTGCCTGCTATGGCAAATGCCTTTAAGCTGGCCATTGAAGCAGGAAGAAAAGCATACCTTACAGGAATGGGAAGAGTCCTGGCAAGAGGCGGCAGCGCATCTGATCCGCTTACAGGCTTTTTACGTTAGGAGGCAGCGGACATGAACGAAGAAAACCAGGTCTATTTTGTAGACAGTGATAAGCTGCCTGAGGAAGCATTAAAGCGGAAGCACCGCTTAGAGCAGGATCCAACTTTCCGTACCAACCACATGGAATACATGGAAGGGATGGAAGTGATCCGGTCTGACATCAAGGACAAAGTGGAAGAGGCCATGAAAGCCTTTGATTATGATGCCTATACGGCAGGGGATGTAGAGCGGGCGCTGTCCCATGAAACATGTTCCATTGAAGATTTTAAGGCACTTTTATCCCCTGCAGCGGCTCCTTATCTGGAGGTAATGGCCAGAAAAGCTGAGGAGATCACAAAAAATCATTTTGGCAATACGGTATACATTTTTACCCCTCTTTATATTGCCAATTACTGCCAGAATTACTGCATTTACTGCGGTTTTAACTGCTACAACAACATCCGCCGCAAAAAACTTACATTTGAAGAGATCGAGCATGAAATGCAGGTGATCGCAAAGACCGGTATGGAAGAGATCCTGATCCTTACAGGGGAAAGCAGGGCCTATTCGGATGTAAAATATATCGGAGAAGCAGTGAAGATTGCCCGGAAATATTTCCGAAATATCGGCATTGAAATCTATCCTGTAAATGTAGATGAGTATAAATATCTTCATGAATGTGGCGTAGATTATGTAACGGTATTCCAGGAAACCTACAATACAGATAAGTATGAAACCCTGCATCTTATGGGACATAAACGTGTATGGCCATACCGCTTTGATGCCCAGGAGCGGGCTCTTATGGGAGGTATGAGAGGTGCAGGCTTTTCCGCGCTGTTAGGTCTGGATGATTTCCGAAAGGATGCTCTTGCAACGGCTCTTCATGTATATTATATCAACCGGAAATATCCACATGCAGAGCTTTCTTTAAGCTGTCCAAGACTACGTCCTATCGTCAATAATGACAAGATCAATCCAAGGGATGTAGGGGAAAAAGAACTTTGCCAGGTTCTCTGTGCATACCGTATTTTCCTGCCATTTGCAGGTATTACTGTATCCAGCCGTGAAAGCGCTGCTTTCAGAAACGGCATTACCAAGATTTGTGCAACAAAGGTTTCTGCCGGTGTATCCACGGGAATTGGAGATCATGAGGAGAAATACGAAGGCAAGGAAGATGCAGACGTAGGAGATGAGCAGTTTGAGATTAATGACGGACGTTCTTTCGCCAGTATGTATGAGGATATGGAAAAAGGCGGTCTGCAGCCGGTCCTTAACGACTACATTTATGTATAATAGAAGAACTTGATAGACAAAAAACACACAGCTTGTCATCTTTAGGCTGCTTTTGTGGGGAAACATCAGAGATTGTAAAAAGTAAGACTGAAATCGTAATAGAAAAGTAATAAAAGGATGTGCTATACTAAAACTAAGTAAAAAACGTCTGAAAACAGATGTCTGGGGTAGGACGATAGGTTCGGGAAATCTGCAGGGACAGACGGAACAGAAGGAGAAGTTTTATGAAGAAGACGGGAAAAATATGGGTAGCACTTATTACAGCACTCAGTCTTGCCATGCCAATGAATGTGTGGGCAGACACGAAGATCACCAGCATCTCATTGAAGATCGATTCGTCCATTGAAGCAGGAGACAGCGACAGTGACGTGGATGTAACTACTTCCTCAAGATACTGCAGTGTAGATGATGTGGAAGTTACAAACGAGCCGTCCGACGAGTGGAAGAGCGGTGCAAGACCAAAGATCAAGGTTACATTATCCTCAGATGGTGATGCGTACTTTGGCACAGGTATTACAAAAAGTGATATTTCTGTCAGTGGAAATGATGCTACCGTTACATCAGTCAGTCGTTCCGGCAAGTATGAACTGAATGTCAGTCTTACTCTGGAAAAACTGGAACGTGACTCCAGTGATTATGATCTGGATGTAACAGGGTTAAACTGGGATGATTATGACGGAACTGCAAGCTGGGAAGAGCCGGAAGATGCAAAGCGCTATGAAGTACGTCTTTACAGAGACGGAAGCAGCGTTTCTTCTGCAATCTCTACTACAGACACCAGCTACAATTTCGCCAGCTATTTCACAAGAAGCGGTGATTACACATTTAAGGTACGTGCGATCTACAACACCTCCAACAAAGGTGACTGGGAAGAGTCAGACGAATTAAGCGTTTCCTCCAGCGAAGCAAAAGATATCCGTGACAATGGAAAATCCTCCGGAAATACACCTTCCAATTCCATAGATGATGACGGCGGCCCTGGAGACACAAACACTAGTCAGGGCGCATGGCTTAAAAATGACACCGGCTGGTGGTACTGCAACGCGGACCGCAGCTATCCGGTAAACCAGTGGCAGTATATCAACAATTACTGGTACTTCTTTAATGCATCCGGCTATATGGTAACTGGCTGGGTACAGTGGAATAACGTATGGTATTACTGCTGTGACAGTGGAGAGATGCTTACCAATACCCGTACACCGGATGGCTATTATGTAGATGGAAACGGGGCATGGATCCAGTAGAAAACTTAAAACGGTCAAATGAGGACATTCTAATTTTTCGGCGGGCAGCAACTATCCCTCTCTACCATATGATGAGGCACCAGGATCTTGGTGGCAGGAAGCCCGGGATCTTCAATGTGGTTGATCATCTGGGTAGCGGCTTCTGCGCCAAGCTGGAAAGAATTGATATCCACAGAAGTAAGCTGAGGCGAAGCAAGCCTTGCAAACAGTGAGTTATTAAAAGAGACAATGGAAAGATCTTCCGGTATGGAAAGACCCATTTCCAGGCAGACACGTTCTAAGGTTGCAGCCAGGATATCATCACTGACTACAACAGCAGTAGGACGGTCCGGTAAAGAGAGAAGACAGCGTAAAGGTGCGCTGTCTTTTTCTGTTGCTGTAGATGACGCACTGGTGCCGCCTGCGTTTATGGCAGCAGTCATTTCCACGCAGTAATCCGCTCTTGGAAGGATATTGTGCTGTAAAAGGGCAGTCTGATAGCCGCTTTTACGGTCTGCGGAGAAGATCATGGAAGTATCACTTCCAATGTAGCCGATCCGTCTGTGTCCCATCTGGTACAGATACTCCGTTGCTTCCTGAGCAGCCAGGAGATTATCATTATCAATGTAGATCGTCTGGTTTGCATGGGAATAGGCTTTTCCTACCAGCACATAAAGAAATCCTTCATTATAGAGAAAATCAGCAATGGGGTCATCCTGGCGGGAATAAAGAACGATAAAACCGTCTACCTGTCCGCTGCGCGCCATGGTCTTGATCACCTGAAGGACTTCTTCTTCACTTTCACCTGTGATCACGGTGTTGATATACTGCCGCTTGTTGCACAGCTGGCTGATCCCGCGGATGGCTTCCAGATAAAAGGAGTTTTCGTATGCCTCTCTGGCGGAAACAGGCAGAATGATCCCGATGGTACGGGAATTCTGGGAAGCCAGATTGCTGGCCTGGAAGTTGGGCTCATATCCTAACTGCGCCATGGCCCGGCGAACTTTTTCTTTTGTTTCCTCACTGATAGAGGGATTGTTTTTACAGGTTCTGGATACAGTAGAAGAAGATACACCTGCCAGAGCTGCTACATCTTTTATGGTAACCGCCATGATAAAACCTCCTGGGATCATTAAAAATCGTCTGATATTATTTTAAAAGAGAATAAGAGCCTTGTCAATAAAGATTGCGCAAACTCAGTGCAAAAATTGCATAAAATATTGCAGGAAAGAAGAGACACCTCTGGAGTTGATAAAACAACTGGAAAATTGCACAAAACAGGGCAGAATAAATTGTGCAAAAAATAGAAAACCTGGAAAATATAGAAAATACACTTGAAAAAGCAATGCAAACTTATTATATTTAATGCAAGCGGTTGCACAATCTTGCAAAAACATGAGACGGGGCACAAAAGGAAAGCAGGCCGCAAAAGAATGTCCGGGAGGGAACAATTTATGAGCAGAGAAGAAGGTAAGAACGTGTTGATACTGTCACCACTGACAGGCAGGGCAGTACCGTTGGAAGAGGTTCCGGATCCTGTGTTTTCACAGAAGATCATAGGAGATGGAATGGCGGTCATTCCAACAGAGGGGAAGATCGTAAGCCCGGCAGACGCACAGATCGTATCCGTAGCAGACACAGGTCATGCCTATGGTCTGAAAACAGAAGAGGGTGTGGAACTTCTGATCCACGTTGGTCTTGAAACAGTATCATTAAAAGGGGAGTGTTTTAAGATACATGTAAAGCCAGGTGACACTGTAAAAGCGGGAGATCTGTTAGCAGAGGTGGATCTTGAATTTCTGGAAGAACGGAAGCTCAACCCCATCACTCCTGTGCTGATCTGCGGCGGAATGGAAGGAAGAGTCCTGGTAAAGAGTCAGCTAGGACAGGTGGAAGCCGGAAAGAGCGTGCTTTTGACAGAAACAACCAAAGAGAACCTGAAAGATGAACAAAAAACACAGACAGATCCATCCGATAACCTGGAAAATTCAGCACCAGAGCCAAAATCAGAAAAGAAAAAGCTGTCCATTAACTTTGACTTTTTACAGAAACTGGGAAAAGTACTGATGGCAGTAATTGCAGTTATGCCTGCGGCAGGTCTGATGATCAGCCTTGGAAAACTGGTACAGATGGCAGGAGCCGATATGAGTATGATCTTCACAGTGGGGAGCACTATGGAGAGCATTGGCTGGGCCATCATCAATAACCTGCATATCCTTTTTGCAGTAGCTATTGGCGGTTCCTGGGCAAAAGAACGGGCCGGCGGTGCCTTTGCATCTGTGATCGCCTTTATCCTGATCAATGTAATTACAGGAGCGCTGTTTGGCATCTCTTCTGACATGCTGGCAGATCCAAACGCAGTTACCCATACACTGTTTGGAAAAGAGATCCTTGTAAATGGATACTTTACCTCTGTTTTAGGCGCGCCTGCATTGAATATGGGTGTGTTCGTAGGTATCATATCCGGTTTCGTAGGAGGTACTGTTTACAATAAGTATTACAATTACAGAAAACTTCCTGATGCACTGGCATTTTTCAATGGAAAACGTTTTGTACCTATGGTAGTGATCCTGTGGTCTGTGATCATTTCCGCTGTTTTAGCAGTTGTATGGCCGGTGATCCAGGGCGGTATCAATGCATTTGGCGTGTGGATCGCAGGTTCTTCCACCACTTCACCGGTACTGGCACCATTTATTTACGGTACCTTAGAGCGTCTGCTCCTGCCGTTTGGCCTTCATCATATGTTGACCATTCCTATGAATTATACTTCTTTTGGCGGTACTTATGAGATCATGACTGGCGTAAATGCAGGAAGCAAGGTATTTGGACAGGATCCTTTATGGCTTGCATGGGCCAATGACCTGATCAACTTTAAAAGCGCAGGAGACATGGCGGCATATACAAACCTTCTTACAACCGTTACACCGGCCCGCTTTAAGGTAGGACAGATGATCGGTGCTACCGGACTGATCTCCGGTATTGCTCTTGCAATGTATAAGAGAGTAGATCCGGATAAAAGGGACAAATACAGATCCATGTTTTTATCCACAGTACTTGCTGTATTTTTAACAGGCGTAACAGAGCCACTGGAATTTATGTTTATGTTCTGTGCCCTGCCGTTATATCTGGTTTATGCAGTACTTCAGGGATGTGCATTTGCAATGGCCGGTATTATCCACCTGCGTCTTCATTCCTTTGGTAACCTGGAATTTATCACCCGTATCCCCATGTCTGTAAAAGCAGGACTGACCGGGGATCTGATCAATTTTGTAATCTGCGTGGTAGCATTCTTTGTGATCGGATATGTGGTTGCCTATTTTATGATCGGAAAATTCCATTTTGCAACACCGGGACGTCTGGGAAATTATACAGATGACGGAGCAGAAGAGGAAGATCAGGGCAGTACACAAACTGGAAGCAAAGAAAAGAAGGACTCCCAGGCAGAGCGCATCATCGCTCTTTTAGGCGGCAGGGAAAATATTGTTTTAGTTGATGCCTGCATGACAAGACTTCGTGTGACTGTAAAAGATGTAGATAAAGTAGCAGAACTGCCTGCATGGAAGGCAGAGGGAGCATTAGGGCTTTTAAAGAAGGATGGCGGTATCCAGGCCGTTTATGGACCAAAGGCAGATGTGCTGAAATCCGATATTAATGATATTTTACAATAGAAAGGCTGTAAAATGAAGATCCTTACGTTAAATACACACAGTTTGGCAGAAGAAAATGCCACAGAAAAAATGGAACTGTTTGCCGGTATCCTGGAAAAAGAGCAGCCGGAGGTCATGGCATTTCAGGAAGTAAACCAGACCATGGCAGAACCATTTATAAATGAGAAAGAAGTTTGTGGTTATCAGCCGGTCAAAGGCTTTGAAGGGAAAATGCGCCGGGATAATTATGGTGCGTCTCTGGCAGAAGCGTTAAGGAAAAAAGGTCTTTCCTACTACTGGACCTGGATCCCTGTAAAAGTAGGATATGATAAATATGACGAAGGACTGGCAATCTTTTCCAAAAGTCCCATTCTTTCTTCCTGTGTATTTAACTTAAGTGCTTCTGATGATTACTATAACTGGAAAACCAGAAAAACTCTGGGAATACACACAGAAAAGGGCTGGTTTTTTACTGTGCATATGGGCTGGTGGAAGGATGAAGAAGAGCCTTTTAAAGCCCAGTGGGAAACATTTTTAAAGAATACAAAGAGCCTGATGGAGAAAAAAGAAACATCCCTGTGGGTCATGGGAGATTTTAACAGTCCTGCTTCTGTAAGGGGAGAAGGCTATGATCTTGTAAGAGTAAGCGGTTTTAAGGATACATGGGATCTGGCAGAGAAGAAAGATGCCGGATTTACAGCACCGCCAAAGATCGATGGCTGGAAGGAAGCAGAAGGAAAATCGCCTGAGCAGGGAATGCGCATCGACTACATCTGGCATTGGGGAGATATTAATATAGAAGAGTCCCGTGTTTTATGCAACGGGAAAAGAGAACCAGCAGTTTCGGATCACTATGCGGTGATGATCAAAACAGGTATATAGAACCGTTGCAACAGGCATTAAAAACAGGGAAAGAGGAGCGTAAATAAAGTGAACAGAACAGCAGGAATACTTTTATCTGTATCCAGTCTGCCATCAAAATACGGCATTGGCTGCTTTTCAAAAAGCGCCTATGAATTTGCAGACTGGTTAAAAGAAGCAGGTCAGAGCTACTGGCAGATCCTTCCTTTAGGACCTACCAGCTACGGCGACTCTCCGTACCAGTCATTTTCCACCTATGCAGGAAATCCTTATTTTATCAGCTTAGAAGACCTGATTGAAGAAGGTGTTCTTACAGAAAAGGAATGTGAAAAACTGGAAACAGAGTCCAAAGAAGGGACCATCGACTATAAAAAGCTGTATGAGGACCGGTATCCTATTTTGCGAAAGGCCTATGAGCGCAGCAATATCAGTGAAAATCCGGATTATCAGCAGTTTCTTGCAGAAAATGAATGGTGGCTTTCTGATTATGCCCTTTTTATGGCAGTAAAAGACCGGTTTGAGGGAAGACCATGGACGGAGTGGGCAGAAGATATCCGCCTGCGTTATGGCTATGCCATGGATTATTACAGAAGAGAACTGTATTTTGACATAGAATTTCAGAAATACCTGCAGTTTACCTTTTATAAACAGTGGAATAAATTAAAGGCCTATGTCAACAGTCTGGGGATCCGCATGATCGGGGATATTCCCATTTATGTAGCTATGGACAGCGCAGATGCCTGGGCGAATCCTTCTTTGTTCCAGTTAGATGAGAAAAATGTGCCTTATGCAGTAGCCGGCTGCCCGCCGGACGGATTTTCTGCTACAGGCCAGCTTTGGGGCAATCCTTTGTACCGCTGGGAATATCACAGACAGACCGGGTATGAATGGTGGTTAAAGCGGCTTTCCCACTGTTTTAAACTGTATGATGCAGTGCGCATTGACCATTTCAGAGGATTTGACCAGTATTATTCTATCCCTTATGGAGCGGAAGATGCTACCAGAGGCCACTGGGAACAGGGACCGGGGATCGATCTTTTTAACCGGGTACGTCAGGTGCTGGGAGAAAAGGAAGTCATTGCGGAAGATCTTGGCTATGTAACAGACTCTGTGCGCAAACTGGTTTATGACAGCGGTTTTCCAGGTATGAAGGTACTGGAATTTGCCTTTGACTCCAGAGATTCCGGTTGTGCCAACGATTACCTGCCTCACAATTATCCGGAAAATTCCGTAGCTTATACAGGAACCCATGATAATGAAACTCTGGCAGGCTGGTTTGACAGCATTACAAAAGAAGAACAGAATATGGTACGTGATTATCTGTGTGATCATTACACTCCAAAGAAATATTTATATAAGTCTTTAAACAGCCTGGTAATGCGTTCTAAAGCTGCCCTTTGTGTGATCCCAATGCAGGACTATCTGGGACTGGATAATCATTACCGTATGAACAAGCCTTCTACTGTAGGAGAAAACTGGAAATGGCGCCTGAAAAAAGGAGAGCTGACTGACTTGTTAAAAGAAGAGATCCGTGGTATGACCCGCAGATATGGACGTTTAAATGGTCAATAACCTGTAATTCGTTTGTTTTTTAACAGAAACATAAGCTATTGAGAAAGAAAATCACTTGCAATGTATTTCGTATATGCGTATAATAAAAACAGAAACAGCCCGAATGAGCTGTTTCTGTTATGTTAATAAAACTTTTTTGATCTATATGCAACTGTTAAAAAAATCACAACAAAGAGGAGAAAGCGAATGAGAGGAGTAGAAACCCGTATTCAGGAGATCCGCCACAGAATTTTCAGAGAAGTAGCCCGTATGGCTTATCATACCGAATGGCCGGTAGACAAGCGTATTGAAGAGCTTCCATATAAGATCATTCCGGGAGAAGTTGGAAACTTCCGTAATGACGTATTCTTAGAGAGAGCGATCGTAGGAGAGAGACTGCGTCTGGCAATGGGACTTCCATGCCGTAATGCATCTGAGCATGCACCAGTTTCTGACAATATCGAAGCAGCAGACAGAGCAGAGACCTACTACACACCGCCTCTGATCAATGTTATCAAATTTGCCTGCAACGCCTGCAAAGAGAAGAGAGTCCATGTAACAGACGGATGTCAGGGATGTTTAGCTCATCCTTGCGTAGAAGTCTGTCCAAAGGGAGCTGTTACCCTGGATCGTACTACAGGACGCTCCCATATTGACGAAGATAAATGTATCAAATGTGGAAAGTGCGCAACTGTATGTTCCTACAATGCTATCATCGTTCAGCAGAGACCATGTGCAGCAGCCTGCGGTATGGATGCTATCTCTTCTGATGAAAACGGTAAGGCAGACATTGACTATGATAAGTGCGTATCCTGCGGACAGTGCCTTGTAAACTGTCCATTCGGCGCTATCGCAGATAAGTCCCAGATCTTCCAGACCATCCGTGCCATCCAGTCCGGTGAACGTGTATACGCAGCAGTAGCTCCTGCATTCGTAGGCCAGTTCGGACCAAAGGTAACTCCTGGAAAACTGAGAGCAGCTATGAAGAAATTAGGCTTTGCCGATGTATTTGAGGTAGCAATCGGTGCTGACCTTTGTGCAGCCC
Source organism: Clostridium sp. AM22-11AC (assembly GCF_003473545.1). Classification (GTDB taxonomy): domain Bacteria; phylum Bacillota; class Clostridia; order Lachnospirales; family Lachnospiraceae; genus Enterocloster. The sequence continues at coordinate 261,074 of NZ_QUCM01000003.1, read as the reverse complement.
AGGAAGCACAGGACTTCTTAGATGAAGTACCGGAGAAGATCCCATTTATGGCAACTTCCTGCTGTCCTGCATGGTCTGTAATGGCAAAGAAAGTATTCCCGAAATACGCAAACTGCATTTCCATGGCACTGACCCCTATGACCCTGACTGCAAGACTGATCAAGAAGCAGCATGAGTCTGCAAAGGTTGTATTTATCGGACCGTGTGCAGCTAAGAAGCTGGAAGCAATGCGTACCAGCATCCGAAGCGATGTGGATTTCGTACTGACCTTTGAGGAAATGGCCGGAATTTTCGATGCAAAGCATGTAGATATTGAAAATATTGAAGAAGATCCAAACGGTGTCAACGATGCTTCCACAGACGGAAGAAACTTCGCTGTTGCAGGCGGTGTGGCAACTTCTGTTAAGGATGTATTAAAAGAACTGAAGCCGGATATGGAAGTTAAAATCGCAAATGCAGAGGGCTTAAAAGAGTGCCGTCAGCTGTTAAAGCTTGCGACCTTAGGCAAGTATGACGGTTATCTGTTAGAGGGAATGGCATGTCCAGGCGGTTGTGTAGCCGGCGCCGGAACCATGCAGCCTGTTAAGAAATCCCAGGCAGCCGTTAATATTTATGCTTCCAAAGCAAACCACAAAAACTGTCATGAGACAGAATATGTAAAAGAGCTGGATAAACTGGTTGATTAGTGGTTGTTTTAAATTACATTTTCCTTTATAATAATATGTGATTTTGGTAACTCAAAACACTGCTTTCCTGATGGTGAAAGAAAGTCTATGTTTCAGGCTTCGTGTACCAGAAGGGGAGCAGTGTTTTTATATACCAGGAACTTCCGTTTTAGAGGTAATTGAAAATACATGGCAGATAAAAAACAAAAAATACTGATCGTAGACGATTCAGAGATGAACAGGGACATACTGGCTGTAATGTTAGGCAGTGATTATGAGATCCTGGAAGCTGAAAATGGTCTTGAAGCTATAGAGATCCTTCAACAGGGAATGACAGACATTGATCTGATCCTGTTGGATATTATGATGCCGGAGATGGATGGGTTTGACGTGCTTGGCTTTATGAAGCGCAGCCATATGACAGAAGTGATCCCGGTGATCATGATCTCATCTGAAAGTTCTTCTTCCTATATAGAGAAGGCATATGAGATGGGAGCAGCTGACTATATCAGCCGTCCTTTTAATGCCCTGATCGTAGGACGAAGAGTTATCAATACACTGATGCTTTATGCCAAGCAGAAGCGTCTGGTGCAGATGGTAGCAGACCAGGTCTACGAAAGAGAAAAAAACAACGATATGATGGTCAATATTTTAAGTCATATCGTAGAGTTCAGAAATGGAGAGAGCGGACAGCATGTGCGCCATATCCATATGATGACAGAGATACTTTTGCAGCATTTGCAAAAGAGGATCACAAAGTATCAGATCACACAGGAAGATATTGTCCGTATAGCAACGGCATCAGCTCTTCATGACATAGGAAAGATCAGTATACCGGATACCATCTTAAATAAACCGGGAAAACTGACTAAAGAAGAATATGAGATTGTGAAGACCCATTCTATGGCAGGTGCCCAGATGTTAGACGCACTGCCTGAATATAAGGATACGCCTTTTGTAAAGACTGCTTATGAGATCTGCAGGTGGCACCATGAGCGCTACGACGGAAAGGGATATCCGGACGGATTAAATGGAGAAGAGATCCCTATTTCTGCCCAGATCGTTTCTGTTGCAGATGTATATGATGCTCTTACCAGTGAGCGATGTTATAAAAAGTCTTTTTCACATGAAAAGGCAATGGAGATGATCTTAAATGGAGAATGCGGGCAGTTCAGTCCGCTGATCTTAGAGTGTCTCCAGGACTCATCCCAGGAGATCCAGGAAAATCTTTGTGGAAATCCTACAGGAAAAACCAGTGATAAACAGGTTTACAGTGTGGTAGAAGAGATACTGGAACACAAGGACATTGGAGAAAGTTCCTATTCTGGAAACTGGATGGAACGGAACTGGGAAAAAGCAGCATTTTTCAATACCTGGAGCAATGAGCTGCAGTTTGATTACAACAGCAGTACAGGTATGATCTATTTTTCAGACTGGGGCGCTGCACTTTTGGGCCTGACGAAAAATAATATTGATCTGGGAAAAGAAAAACAGCTGTTAGAGCCTTGTGTGGATGTAGAACAGGTGATCAGCCGGATCAAAGAAACATGTCCGGAAAAACCTGAAGTCACTATGGATGTGGAACTGCATCGGCCGGATGGAAGTTTTATTTATGAATTACGTTTAAGATCTCTCTGGACAAAAGAGGAAACTTCGACTTATACAGGTACCATTGGAGTAGCCAAAATCAAAAGTGGCAAAAAAATGGGGGGGGGGGCAAAATGAATTACCGGGAATTAGACGAACTGGTCGTTCAGTTAAAAAAGATATTTGACGTAGTCCGCCTTGTAGATGTAGATAAGACAGAAGTTGTCATGCCGGAACAGTCCCATGCCTGCTATGCAGTCTGGAACAGGCAGGAGCGGTGTGAAAACTGTATCTCTGCCAGAGTCGTTGCCCAGAGGTGCCAGCTGACAAAGATCGAATTTGTAGACTCCAAAATATATCTTGTGATCTCTCACTATGTGGAAATCGATGGAAAGGGATATGCTTTAGAGATGGTAACAGAGATCCGGGATGAGCTGCTTTTTGGAGCTTATGGACGGAGTGAGCTGATCGAGAAGATCGAGCAGTATAACAATAAGATATATCGTGATCCCCTTTCCGGTGCTTTTAACCGGAGATATTATGAAGAGCAGGCCTGCCATATGGTATATATGGACGGTGTTGCCATGATCGATGCAGATGATTTTAAGGAGATCAATGATAAATATGGACATATGGTAGGAGACCTGGCGCTGAAAGCCTATACAGAAGGTGTCTTCTCCGTGATCCGAAGTACAGACATACTGATCCGCTATGGCGGTGATGAGTTTGTCTTACTGATCAATCATGTTCTAAAAGATGTTTTTATTGATAAGCTGGAGAGAATATGCAAAGCTGTTTCTGCGAAAAAAGTAGAAGGATATCCGCAGATCCAGTTATCAGTGAGTATCGGAGGCGTCTATAAAGGCGGTCCGGTGAAAACAGCCATTGTCCTTGCGGACAGTGAAATGTATAAAATAAAAAAGTTAAAAAACAGTGTATCTGTTTATGAAGGAGGAGAGTAGTCGTGAGTTTAAAAGAGTGTTATGATAAGATGGGTGCTGATTATGAAGATGTATTATCCAGACTTAGAAGTGAAGTGCTGGTACGCAAGTTTGCTTTGAAATTTCTGGATGATGACAGTTATGCCAATTTAAAGGCAGCGATGGAAAGCGGAAACGCCCCGGAAGCATTTCGCGGCGCTCATACCTTAAAAGGTGTTGCCCAGAATTTAGGATTTGGACCTCTTTATAAGGCAGCAGCAGAAGTAACAGAGAGCCTGCGTCCATCAGAAACAAGCTCCGGTGATATGGAAAAAGCAGCTAAGTTGATGCCTGCAGTAGATGAAGAATATGCACGCACCATAGCTGCTATTAAAGAACTTTAAGTAGTGCAGTTTACAGGAAGTTTTACCGTAAATTTAGATCCAAGGTCCGGCTGGCTGGTCACCTCAATGGTGCCGTCACAGAGACTGAGGATCTTTTTTACTAATGTCAGTCCAAGGCCATTGCCTTCCATGCTGCGGCTGCCTTCTGCCTGGTAAAATTTGTCAAAAATATGTTTTTGCACCTCTTCGGTCATGCCAATGCCGTTGTCCGCAACGACCACATTTACAAAAGAGTCTTCTGCAGTCATTTTTACAGATACAAGACCGCCGGATGGAGTAAACTTAATTCCATTGGAGATCAGATTGGTCCAGATCTGAAAGATCAGGTCTTCGTTTCCATAGAAAGATATTTCCGGAAGATTCAGGTCAATATCAATATTTTTGGCAGACCAGATGGGCTCTAGGGAAAGGACTGCCTGACGGATCTGTTCATCTAAAGAGAAGGTTTTCTTTTCAGAGATGATGGACTGGTTTTCCAGTTTGGACAATTTTAAAATGTTTCCGGTAAGAGTAGAAAGCTGCTGGGAGCTTTTTAAGATCTGTTCTGCGTACAGCTTATTCTGTTCATCCCTGGTAGAAGCAGACAGAAGGGCAGCGTAGCCTTCAATGGCAGCAAGAGGGGTTTTTATCTCATGGGATACATTCTGGATAAAATCAGACTGCAAAGTTTCAATGGAATTTAACTCCTTCACCATTTTATTGAAGTTTAAATTCATCTCCCTGACTTCATACCAGATGTCATTTTCTTTTAACCGCACATCAAAATTTCCTGCAGATACCTGTTCTAAAGCATGGACCAGGTCCTGGATAGGGCGGAAAAAGTGGTGGGAGATGACTGTGGTAATGCACAGGGAGATCAGTGCGGAACTGCAGGTGTTGGTGAGAAAAGGAAACCAGCCCATAGGGGGATGATCCGGACTTAATATGCCTGCGTGGAATAAACACCAGGCAATGCCGGAAAATACGAAAAATCCCAGTGCCTGCACAACAATGATCAAACTGATAAAAATACCCCATAATTTCAGATCTTTCATTCTTTCATCACCGCCTTATATCCAAGTCCACGGACTGTTATGATCTCAAAATCCGGATTATTCTCAAAACGTCTGCGCAGCCGGTTGATATGTACATCAATGGTCTGTAGGTCTGACTCACTGTTGCGCCCCCAGATCTCATCCATTAACTGCATACGGGTAAAGATCTTATTTGGATAGGAGATCAGCTTAAATAGCAGGAAAAATTCCTTCTGGGGAAGCATCTGGGGATCATCTCCCCAGGTTACGGTCAGTGCATCATAATCCAAGATAGTATGAGGCAGAGTAAGCCGTTTATTACTGGCAATGTGTGAACGGCGAAGCAGTGCCCGCACCCTCAATACCATTTCATCTAAATTTACCGGTTTTGTCATATAATCGTCTGTTCCCAGGGAAAAGCCCTTATTTTTAGAAGGAAAATCATCTTTTGCAGTGATCATCAGTACCGGCATGCCGGGGTTGGAATGGCGCAGCAGTTTGGTAAATTCATAGCCGTCCATAACAGGCATTAAAATATCGGTGATCACCAGATCTACATGTTCGTTCTCGATCAGATCCCAGGCTTCCTGTCCATTGTGTACAGTTAAAACCTTAAAACCTTCTTTTTCCAGCACAATGCGGTAGAGCTGCAGCAGGGAGTCTTCGTCTTCTATTACAAGAATGGTCAATATCTGCATGGTAGTTTCTTTGCCTTTCTTCTTTATATATTTTATAGATTGATCCTATTTTGGGCCTGCATCTTCAGATCAGCCTCATTATCATATTCAGCATAGCACATTTTCATGAACATCAGGTGAAATATTGGGAACAAAATAAAAGAATAAGGAAAGAAAGTTCAAAAAGACCTGAATGGAAATGTGAAAAATATGTGATTTCATCTTCAGTTCATCTTCGATTAAGAAAGGGTTCATTAAGTAATGGTATCCTTAGGAAGAATGTTAATGAGAAAAGCAGCGTTTTTTGCTGCGTGGGGAAAGGATAAGAGAAAAGATGAAGAAAAAGATCATAATTGCAGGGATCTGTATTATTGCATTGTGTGCGGTCATCGTACCTAAATTTACGAAACCGAAACAATTTGCCCAGGCAGTGGCTCTTCCTGTTATGGATGCAGAAAAACCTGAGACAGGAGATATCCGGCTGACCACCAGTGTGATCGGTAAGATCGAGCCTTCTGATGTGGTTTATATTTATCCAAAAGCAGCCGGTGATGTAACAGAGGTAAATGTAAAGGCCGGTGATATAGTGACCAAGGGACAGGTTCTTTGCAACATTGATACCAAGCAGGTAGAATCAGCGAAAAATACCATGGATTCAGCGGCATTAACATTACGTCAGGCACAGGAAGAACTTTCACGCCAGCAGCTTTTATATGCAGGCGGCGGACTTTCTGATCAGCAGTACAGCCAGTACCAGAATGCAGTGTCCAGTGCCCAGATAAACTATGACCAGGCAAAATATAACTACGAAACACAGCTGGAATACAGCCAGATCACAGCACCTATGGAAGGTCTGGTAGAGATCTGTAATGTGGAAAATTATGACAATGTATCCCAGGGCAATCTGATCTTTGTTATTTCCGGACAGGGAAGCAGAGTGGTATCTTTCTCCACTACAGAGCGCATCAGAGGCTATCTGAAAGAAGGAGATACCATTGATGTGGAAAAGGACGGACAGACTTATGAAGGTACGGTTTATGAAGTAAGTACCATGGCGGATGAGACTACAGGACTTTACAAGGTAAAGGCTTCTGTGGACGCAGATGTGGTTCTTCCTACCGGTTCTGAAGTAAAGCTGTATGTAACTTCTGAAAAGGCAGAGGGAGTTATGACCATTCCGGTAGATGCTGTTTATTATGAAAATGGCGAACCTTATGTGTATACATATTCAGACGGAAAAGTATGGCAGAAATTTATTGAAGAGGGAATTTTTGACTCCGATATTTTAGAGGTAAAATCCGGTCTTTCTATGGATGACATGGTAGTTACTACCTGGAGCTCTGAGCTGTATGACGGAGCAGAGGTAAGATTAAAAGGGGAAACGACACAGGATGACAGCACCGGTGATGCAGCCGGAGCACCTGCAGGTGGACCAGAAGGGAATGCACCAGGCGGACCGGGAGCTCCCATGACAGGAAACAAGGCACAGTAAGGAGGACGACATAATGAATGGTTTAACAAGATTTGTCCTCAAACGGCCCATTACCACATTGATGGCAGTGCTCTGCCTGATCGTTTTCGGCTACACTTCTGTAACCAGCATGAGCCTGGAAAATATCCCGGATATGGAAATGCCGGTACTTATGGTCATGACCACTTATTCCGGTGCAAGCCCTGAGGACGTAAATGAGATCATTACAAAGCCCATTGAGGACCAGGTGGGAACCTTAAGCGGTCTTAAATCTGTTACATCTAATTCCAGTGAAGGCAGTTCCATGGTCATGCTGGAATATGAATATGGCACAGATACAGACGAGGCGTATGATGACCTGAAAAAGAAGGTAGATCTGGTAAAAAACAGTCTTCCTGACAGTGCAGGCGATCCTATGATCATGGAAATGGATATGAACTCCATGCCATGTGTTACTTTATCTATTGATAATACATCCCAGGAAAACCTGTATTCTTATGTAGAAGATAAGATCCAGCCGGAGTTTGAAAAAATTGCCCAGGTAGCAGATGTAAGTGTCCGCGGCGGTTCTGATGAATATATTAAGATCCAGATCATTCCGGAAAAATTAAGCCAGTATAAAATGACCATGTCTTCTGTTGCAGCAGATATTGCAGCAGCGGACATTTCCTATCCTTCCGGTGATACCCAGGTGGGAAGCTTAAAGCTTTCTGTTTCTACCCGTACCACCTATGATACAGTAGACCTGTTAAAAGAGATCCCCTTGACCAGTGCAGATGGAAGCACCATTTATCTGGAGGATGTGGCAGATGTATACACTGCACAGGAGGAAAATGACGGTATCGCCCGTTACAATGGAAATGATACAGTGTCGCTTTCTATTACCAAGCAGCAGAGTGAAACAGCAGTTTCTGTTTCCAATGCAGTAAAAAAGACAATTGCAAATCTGGAAGGAGCCGATGAAAACTTACATATCATCACAGTACGTGATGATGCAGACAGTATTATAAGCTCTTTAAAGGATGTAGCCCAGACACTGGTCCTGGCGATCATTATCTCCATGATCATTATCTGGCTGTTCTTTGGTGACTTAAAGGCGTCCCTGATCGTAGGTACTTCCATTCCTATTTCCATTTTGTCAGCACTGATCTTAATGAGTTTAATGGGCTTTACCTTAAATACCATTACCATGAGTGCCCTGACACTTGGCGTTGGCATGATGGTAGATAATTCCATCGTTGTTCTGGAAAGCTGTTTCCGTATGACAGCAAAGCGGCGGGGCGGATTTGTAGAATATATGCAGGATGCCTTAGAAGGTACCAGTCTGGTATGGGAGTCCGTACTCGGCGGTACAGCCACTACCTGTGTTGTATTCCTGCCACTGGCATTTTTACAGGGTATGACCGGACAGATGTTTAAGCCATTGGGCTTTACAATTGTATTCTGTATGGCAGCATCCCTGATCTCATCCATTACCATTGTGCCCCTGTGCTATATGGCTTATAAGCCAACAGAAAAGCTGTCAGCGCCATTTTCCAGACCTGTAAAGAGGCTGCAGGAAGGCTACAGAAAGCTGATGAGCACCCTTCTTTACAGATCTAAGCTGGTTATGTTTACCTCCATTGCACTTCTGGTTTTAGCTCTGTTCGTTGGAAAATCCCTGAAAATGGAGCTGATGGCTGCAGATGATGAAGGTGAGATCACAGTAACTGTAGATACAAGACCGGGGCTTCAGTCAGAAAAGGTAGATGAGATCTTAAAGCAGGTAGAAGCCATTATCAGTCAGGACGAAAACCTGGACTCTTATATGACTTCCTATGGCAGCTCCCGAAGGGGCGGCAGTTCTGCTACTGTGACCGGTTATCTGAAGGACGACCGTACCATGGCAACTGCAGATGTGGCAGCAAAATGGCAGCAGGAGCTTTCTGATATTACAAACTGTGATATTACCGCAGAGGCCGGTTCTTCCATGAGCATGATGTCTGCTACCAGACAGAGCTATGAGGTGATCTTAAAGGGAACGGATTATGACGAAGTAAAAGAAGTAACCAATTCCGTTGTAGAAGAGTTAAAAACAAGGGATGATGTGACAAAGATCCATTCTGACGTGGAAAACTCATCTCCTGTAGTAGAAGTAAGAGTTGATGCCTTAAAGGCAAAGTCAGCAGGTCTTACCCCATCCCAGATCGCGACTGCAGTAAGCAATTGTATTGACGGTGTAAAGGCAACCACCATCCAGGTAAACGGTGAAGATATTGATGTAAAAGTACAGTATGCAGAGGACGAATATAAGAGCATTGACCAGGTACGTGGCATTGTTCTTACCACCGGAAAAGGCGGTTCTGTGGCTTTGTCTGATGTGGCAGATGTAAAATTCGTAGACAGCCCTTCTTCTGTAGCAAGAGAAAATAAGGAATATACAGTGACCATCTCTGCAGAATATACAGAAAAGGCCACCCAGAATACCAGAAACCAGATCCAGGAGGAAGTAGTAAAGCCTCATCTGACCAGCACAGTAAGTATTGGCTTAAATTCCAGGGATCAGTCCAGGAACGAGGAGTTTGCATCCCTGTTTAAGGCACTTGCTATTGCAGTATTCTTGATCTTTGTTGTAATGGCAGCCCAGTTTGAGTCTATTAAGTTCTCCGGAATGGTCATGACCACTATCCCGTTCAGTCTGATCGGTGCATTTGGGCTGTTGTGGCTCACTGACTGTTCCATCAGCATGGTTTCCCTCATCGGTTTCCTGATGCTGATTGGTACTGTTGTAAATAATGGTATTTTGTTCGTGGATACTGCAAACCAGTACCGGGGAACCATGAATCGTGATACAGCTCTTATTGAGGCAGGCGCTACCCGTATCCGACCTATTCTGATGACAACGCTGACAACCGTTGTTTCCATGATCCCTATGGCATTTAGCGGAACCACTACAAAGAGTCTTGCTATTGTAGATATTGGTGGTCTGACAGCTTCCACCATCCTGTGCCTTTTGATGCTTCCTGTATATTACCGCCTCATGAGCGGCAGGGAAAAACCAGGAGACCTTGAGGCACCGGCAAAGAAGCGTAAACGTACCAGAGAGAATATTATGAACAAAATAAAAGGATTATTTGCAGGATTTAGCAAAAAAGGGAACAAAAAGGATGATCAGTAATAAAGATAGCAATGGATCAAAGGATAGAAAGAAGGATGACCATGAGGAAAAATAAATATGGTACATATGGTACATTTTCCAGATCATTCAGCCGTGTGCTGGCAGCCGCTTTTGTGGCGGCTGTGGCAGCGGGGACTATGCCTGTATACAGTGCCTATGCAGCAAGTCCCTCTTTTGCCAGGACCGAAGAGGAATGGGCAAAATTAAGGGATAATGTGATCGAATATGATGAACTGGAAGGGCTGATCCATGAGTACAACGCTACAGTGCAGAATAATCAGTATACTTACCAGAAATTCCGCCAGGACTATGGGAATACCAATGAGGAAGTGGCCCAGGAATATTATAAGCTGGCCCAGGACTATTACAACGATATGTCCGGGGATGATGATGCTTCTTCCCGTATGTCGGACCTGAATTTACAGATCCAGGGAGACAATATGCAAAAGCAGGGAGATGAAACTTTGGAGGACAGTAGGATTTATCTTCTTACCTATGAGCAGGCAGAAAAGAACCTGGTTGTTACGGCCCAGTCAGATATGATCTCTTATTATGAGAATTTGATCCAGAAGGAGCAGGCAGAGGCAACCCTTACAGAGGCAAAGGAAAATCTGGCTCTGGCACAGACAAAGCTTTCTGCAGGTACCATTACCCAGTTAGATCTGCTGACAGCCCAGGAAAATGTACAGACAGCAGAAAATAACTTGACCCAGCTGGAAAATACGATCAAGAACTTAAAAGAGAATTTCCAGGTGCTTTTAGGCTGGAGCTACAATGACTCACCGGAGATCGGAAGTCTGACGGATGTGGATGAAAATGAGATCGCGGCCATGAACCCGGATACAGACCTGGCACAGGCAATCGAGAACAACTATACCTTAAAGATCAATGAGCGGAAGCTGGAAAACGCAAAAAATGAGACAGTAAAGAACCAGCTGACTACAGCCATTGCCAATAATAAGAAGCAGATCGGCGCATCTTTATCCGGCGCTTACAAAAAGGTGCTTTCAGCCCAGATCTCTTTACAGCAGGCCCAGACAAAAGCACAGTTGGAGCAGACCAATCTTTCCAATGCAGCTTTAAAGATGGCAGCAGGAATGATGACTAAAAATGATTACGATGCCCAAGAACGGGCTGCGAAAACCAGTGAAAACTCAGTAAAAACAGCACAGATCAGTCTGTTAAGCACAGTGGAAAATTATAAATGGGCGGTAAAAGGCCTGGCAGCAGCCCAGTAGGAAGGAGGCAGCTTGTATGTTTTTAAAGGATAAATATGGAAAAAAATGGAAACTGCAGGCGGCAAAGGTTTTAAGGACAGGTGCGCTTTGTGTGGCGTTAGCTGGTGTCGGTACAGGCGTTATGGGCACTTTGGGAGAACTTGGAGCTGATCTGGGCCGGCTGGGGCTGATCACTGCCTATGCAGATGAATTTGCAGACCGGCCGGAAGAAGTGGAAGGCAGCTCCCAGATCCAGGTGGGAAATGCAGACGGCTCGGATGCGGAAAAAGAGGATACCAAAGGTTCTGATACTGCCCAGTGGATGGGGCAGGTGGAGACCGATGAGACAAAGCTGCAGGATAACCAGTTAGAATACAGTGAGCTGTATACACTGATCTCACGGTACAATCCTACTATTGAGCAGTCTTTAACCAGTTTTAACCAGTCTTTGGAAGATTATGTCAATGCATGGGATGAATTGAAGTTTGGACAGTCAAGCGCGTCTACGGATCTGCAAACTGCTAAACGGGATGGCGATATGGAAAATTATGCTTACTACAGCCAGGAAAAAGCAGTTTACAAAGCTGCATCCAGCATGTATAAAAAAATGTATGACAGCATGAAAAAAGCCAGTGATAAAAGTTTAAGGACCATGACCCGCCAGCTGACAGTGGCAGCCCAGTCCCTGATGATGACTTATGAGACTTTAAGTCTTCAGAAGGATACACTGACAAAACAGGTGGAAGTATATGAAAAGGCTTTAAACCTGGAAAAAACAAAACAGGCAGCAGGAATGTCTACAGCAGCTGATGTGCTGGAAAAAGAAAATCAGTTGTTAAGTGCTAGGAGCAGCCTTTCTTCCCTGGAAGAGAGCTTAAACAGCACTTACAGCAGTCTCTGCCTTATGGTAGGACGGGATACGGACAGCGGCCTTGTGATCTGTGAGATCCCGGCAGCAGACCTTGCAAAGGCAGACAGTATGGATCTGGAAGCGGATACGAAAAAGGCTATAGGAAATAACAGCTCCCTGATCAGCAGCCGTGGCACGAAGGCAACTTCTACAGCAGCAAAAAATAACCGGAATGCTACCGTAGAAGAGGGGGAGCAGAACCTGACTATTCAGATGAACCAGCTTTATGAGAATGTATTGCTGAAAAAAAGTGAGCTTCAGGCAGCTCAGACTGCGTTCCGGAAGGCAGAAGGACAGAAGAAGAATGCGGATATTAAATACAGCGCCGGTTTATTAAGCCAGGAAGAATATCTCACAGAAGAAATGAACTATATTTCCCAGACAGCAAGCTACAAGGCAGCTGACCTGGCATTTACCCAGGCGGCTGATACTTATGGATGGGCAGTTATGGGAATTACACAGTAGGATTTAAGGATAAGAATTTAGGATATAAGATCGGGATACAGGCAGCGCCGGAGAGGGCGTTGAACTTGAAGGATATTTATGTTAAAATGCAGGCATGTGTATTGTGATGCCTGCATTTTTTGGAGTAAAAGCCGGTATTCCCGGCAGCGCGGGGAGCAGCCAGCCGGACATAGCCAGATGTCCATAAAATCCCCATGTTCCCCCGCGACGCGGGGGGAACAGTCACTCAGACTTTGACATGGGCGCAATACAACTGTTGTTGACACATCTCCGCCCCGCAGGGGGCGGTGATCCACTTTGCTTTAATAAGGAGGACTTGACCCATGGTACGTCTCATTCTCATTGGAAAACGTATCTACGATAAATTTTCAGAAGATGAGATGACGGTGTATGCGGCCCAGGTCTCTTTTTTTGTGATCCTTTCTTTTGTTCCCTTTCTGATGCTGCTTCTCACAGCGGTCCAGATGATCCCGGGAATTTCCAAGGCGGATTTTTTAGAGATCGCCATGGATATTGTACCGGCTGATTATAAATCTCTGGCATTTCGTGTAGTCAATGACCTGATGTTAAAATCCCCGGCAACCATGATCTCTGCTACAGCTGTAACCGCTCTCTGGTCTGCAGGAAGGGGTATGTTCAGCGTGGCAAGAGGCTTAAACCGGGTCAATGGAAGAGGAAGAAGGCACTGGTATGTGTTTAACCGCCTGATCTGCTGCGGTTATACCATTCTCTTTATTGCTGTCTGCCTTATGTCCATGGGCCTTCTGGTATTTGGACGGACGCTCCAGAATTTTATCCAGAGCCATTTTCCTCTTATCGCCCCATTTACCGGCTATGTGATCCAGCTGCGCCAGCTGTGGGGCGCAGCTATCCTTCTTATTTTCTTTTTAGGGATCTACTGTCTGGTGCCGGACCAGAAGGAGAGCGTAAAAGTAGCGTTGCCGGGAGCTGTATTTTCCACAACCGGCTGGATGCTGTTTTCTCTTGCATTTTCCCTGTATTTTAATTTTACAGGAGGGAAAAACTATTCTTATATGTACGGCAGCCTTGCAGCCATTGCTTTGTCATTTTTGTGGCTTTATATCTGTATGTGCATATTGTTTATGGGAGCGGAACTTAACTGGTTCTGGGATGAGATATAAGTAGTGGCTCCTTTGCTCAAGGAATTGCTACGTGCTTTGCACTTTCGCATCTCTGCTCCGCTTCGGTCGGTGCTGAACATGTTCCACTGGCACATAGCATCCTAGTTCGCAAAGTAGTTTGGAAAAAACTGGAAAAATTCTCTGGATACCCGGCTGACCATACCGTGTTTTCTGGCGATCAGCGCGATCCGGCTCATGACCCCCTGATCTTTCAGGGGGATTTTTAATAAGTCTTCGCCCCCTGCTTTTGCCATGGAAGAAGGCACAAGGGCAATTCCGGCGCCGCACTGGGCCCAGGTCATGCTGGTCCTGGCATCGTCATTGATACAAAGGTAATCCGGGGCAGTGCCAGGAAAGCAGTGGCTGATAAAAGGTTCCCATCTGCGGTAGACAATAAGAGGACAGGAAGCCAGGGAAGCTACGGATATGGAATTTGCTGCAGGATCCGGGAAAAATTCCGGCTTTCCTACTGCCATCATAGGTTCTGCCTCTAAAAAGTGGCACTGATAAGACTCTGTAGGAAGTGGAGTCCTTACCACTGCAACTTCAATGAGACCGGAATTTAGCTGATCCATCAGCTCATATGTATTTCCCTCACTGATGCGAAGGGTCACCTCCGGATGAAGACTGACAAAAGAGGAGAGTGCCCGGATCAGCCTGGGAGTCTGGACTGAAGAGATCATTCCAAGATGCAGAGGTCCTTTTAATCCCTGACCCATCTGCTGCAGTTCATCAGAAACAGCCGTAGTCAGATGTAAGATGTGCAAAGCTTTTTCGTAGAAAACCTTTCCTGCCTCTGTGAGAAAAATACTCCTGGAGCCCCGCTCAAAAAGCACCACGCCCAGTTCGTCTTCCAACAGTTTCATCTGGGCGCTTAAAGGAGGCTGGGAGATATGCAGAGATTTGGCAGCGGCAGAGATATTTCCCTCATTTACAATGGCTACAAAATATTCCATCTGTTTCAGGTTCATAAAAGTACCTCTTTTCCAAAAAAAATATAGCAATACCTATACGATAAACATATAATTTCCATATTAAATCAATATTTTAAATATATATTTTCATGTGCTATAATACCAGATAGTTAAATAAAATACAATATTTCATAGGAGAAATGCATTATGAAGCGATTGCTCAGTTACATGTGTGCCTACAAAAAAGAGAGCATACTGGGACCGCTGTTTAAAATGCTGGAGGCCAGCTTTGAGCTGTTTGTGCCTCTGGTAGTGGCCAATATGGTAGACGTAGGTATTGCAAACGGAAGTGTATCTTATGTGGTGCGTATGGGAGGTCTTCTTTTGCTCCTTGCAATCATTGGACTGACCTGTTCCCTGACAGCCCAGTACTTTGCAGCCAAGGCAGCAACAGGAACAGCCACCGCACTGCGAAATAACCTGTTTTCCCATATTGGTACCTTATCTTATACAGAGATCGATACCATAGGAACCTCCACCCTGATCACACGAATGACCAGCGACATCAACCAGGTGCAGAATGGTATCAACATGACCCTGCGTCTGCTGTTACGTTCCCCATTCGTTGTATTCGGTGCCATGGTCATGGCATTTACAGTAGATGCCCATACAGCGATGGTATTTGCAGTGACCATTCCTGTACTCTGCGTGGTAATATTTGGTATCATGTTGATAAGTATGCCATTATACCAGTCTGTACAGAGACAGCTGGATAAAGTTCTCTTGACTACGAGAGAAAATCTCATGGGTGTGCGCGTGATCCGCGCTTTTAACCGCCAGGAAAATGAGAGAGAGAAGTTTGAAGAAGAAAACGGCAGCCTGGTAAAGATGCAGGTATTTGTTGGAAAGATCTCCGCACTGTTAAATCCTGTTACTTATGTGATCATTAATATTGCTACCGTAGCTGTGATCTGGGTAGGTGCCGGAAGAGTAGATGCCGGTATCATCAGTCAGGGTAAAGTCATTGCCCTTGTAAACTATATGGCCCAGATCCTGGTTGAACTGATCAAGATGGCAAACCTGATCATCCTGATCTCCAAGGCAGTTGCCTGCATGAAGCGTGTGGACAGTGTATTTGAGATCAAGAGCAGTATTGAGGAAAAATCTCATGAGACAAAAACTCAAAATGCTGAAAA
This sequence comes from Clostridium sp. AM22-11AC, assembly GCF_003473545.1. GTDB lineage: Bacteria > Bacillota > Clostridia > Lachnospirales > Lachnospiraceae > Enterocloster. The sequence continues at coordinate 245,336 of NZ_QUCM01000003.1, read as the reverse complement.
CGAAATGGAAACTACACAGAAGATCAGCCCAGAAACTGCAAAAATGGAATTTGACCATGTGGATTTCGCCTATGCAGGAGCAAAATCTGACTCCCTTACAGACATTTCCTTTAAGGCAATGAAGGGACAGACCATTGGTGTCATCGGTGGTACAGGTTCAGGTAAGTCCACATTGGTAAACCTGATCCCAAGATTTTATGATGTAAGAGAAGGAAAGGTTCTTATTGACGGAGCAGATGTAAGAGATCTGCCTCTTACAGAATTAAGACATGCCATCGGTGTAGTACCTCAGAGAGCTGTCCTCTTTAAGGGAACGCTCCGTGACAATATGCGCTGGGGCAAGGAAGATGCTACCGATGAAGAGATCTGGCATGCACTGGATGTTGCCCAGGCAAGAGATTTTATTGAAGCCAAGGGCGAAGGTCTTGATCTGATGATCGACCAGGGCGGCCATAACTTATCTGGTGGACAGCGTCAGCGTCTTACCATTGCAAGAGCACTGGTACGGGATCCGCAGATCCTGATCATGGACGACAGTGCTTCTGCTCTTGACTTTGCAACCGATGCAAGACTGAGAAAGGCCATCCGGGAAAATACAAAGGATATGACTGTATTTATCGTATCCCAGAGAGCTACCACCATCCGCAATGCAGATACCATTCTTGTACTGGATGATGGAAAACTGGCAGGTATTGGAAATCACAAACAGCTTCTGAAGGAATGCGATGTTTACAGGGAGATCTGCCTGTCACAGCTGTCAAAAGAGGAGGTGGAACGGGATGAGCAGTAAAAAGCCAAAAATGAGCAAGGATAAGAGCATTGAAACATTAAAAAGAGTCCTTGATTACATTGCCGCTTACAGATGGGCCGTATGTTTATCCCTTCTGTTAGCATTAGTAACAGTTGCATTTACCCTTTATATCCCAATTCTTACAGGTAAAGCAGTAGATGAGATCGTAAGTCAGGGAAATGTAGATTTCTCGGCACTGATCAGTATTATTAAAAAGATCATCATGGCAATGGCAGCTACCGCCATCAGCCAGTGGCTTATGAACCATATTAACAACATTATCACCTACAGAGTTGTAAAAGATATCCGTACCAAAGCTTTCGGACATCTGGAAGTCCTTCCTTTAAGTTATATCGACTCCCACCCGTCAGGTGATATCATCAGCCGTATTATTGCAGATATCGACCAGTTCTCCGAAGGTCTGCTTATGGGATTTACCCAGTTTTTTACAGGACTGATGACTATTTTAGGAACCCTGCTTTTCATGGTTTCCATTAACCCGCTGATCACACTGGTAGTTGTAGTTTTAACACCTATCTCTCTGTTTGTGGCAAGTTTCATTGCAAAAAAGACTTATGTTATGTTTAAACATCAGTCTGAAACCAGAGGTGAGCTGACCACACTGACCGATGAAATGCTGGGAAATATGAAGGTAGTCCAGGCCTTTGGCTATCAGAAAGAAGCAGAAGAGCGTTTCCAGACGATCAATAACAAGCTGGCTGGCTACAGTCTGCGCGCTACCTTCTTCTCATCCATTACCAATCCGGCTACCCGTTTTGTAAACAGCCTGGTTTATGCTGCAGTTGGTATTACAGGCGCTTATGCAGCTATCCGTGGTTTTATGACTGTTGGACAGCTTACCAGTTTCTTAAGCTATGCAAACCAGTATACAAAGCCGTTTAACGAGATCTCAGGCGTTGTAACAGAGCTTCAGAACGCCCTTGCATCTGCAGCCAGAGTATTTGAGCTGATCAATGAAAAGACCATTCTGGAAGATAAGAAAGACGCCACAGTCCTTGAAAATGTAAAGGGCCAGGTGGAGATCGAGCATGTAAACTTCTCCTATACACCAGACAGACCGCTGATCGAAGATCTGAACCTTTCTGTAAAACCTGGTGAGAGAGTGGCCATTGTAGGACCTACCGGCTGTGGAAAGACTACCGTGATCAACCTGCTTATGCGTTTTTATGATGTAAATTCCGGTTCTATTAAAGTAGAAGGAAAGGACATCCGCGATGTGACCAGAAAGAGCCTTCGTACCAGCTATGGTATGGTGCTTCAGGAGACCTGGTTAAAATCCGGTACGATCCGGGACAATATCGCCTACGGAAGACCAGAAGCAACAGAAGAAGAGATCATAAATGCAGCTAAAGAGGCACATGCACACAGCTTTATCATGCGAATGCCTCAGGGTTATGACACAGTGATCAGTGAGGACGGCGGAAACCTGTCCCAGGGCCAGAAGCAGCTTTTGTGTATTGCCAGAGTTATGCTCTGCCTGCCGCCAATGCTGATCCTGGATGAGGCAACTTCCTCTATCGATACCCGTACAGAGATCCGCGTTCAGAAGGCCTTTGCCAAGATGATGGAAGGAAGGACCAGCTTTATTGTAGCCCACCGTCTTTCTACGATCCGTGAGGCAGATATGATCCTTGTTATGCGTGACGGACATATTGTAGAAAAAGGAAAGCATGAAGAACTTCTTGCAAAGAACGGCTTTTATGCTGAAATTTACAACAGCCAGTTTGCTGCTGTAGGATAAAAGAAATATTAAAAGTAAAAAAGTCAGTCCCTTTTTGAGAAAATAGGGGCTGACTTTTTTCGTGACTGTCTGTATAATAAAGTCTAAATGATAATCATACGGATGATAATTTGCGAAAATGCATACATCCAAAAGGAGGAATTTTTTATTATGGAAACCGATCCGCAATCGGCCAGTATTTTCACACAGCTTCTTATCTTGCTGGTACTTACTCTTATAAGAGGGTATTTTGCAGGAGCAGAGATGGCTGTGGCTTCTGTAAACAAAAACAAGATCCACAGGTTAAAAGAACAGGGAAATAAGAAAGCAGCCCTGATCGAGCGCCTGATGGAAGGATCAACAGCATTTTTATCTGCGATCCAGTTAATAGTCACACTGGCCGGTTTTCTTTCCAGCGCTGTGGCAGCAACGGGAATTTCAGGAATACTGGCTGTAAAGATGAATAGATGGGGAATACCAGGCAGTAAGATTGCTGCAGTGGTGGTCATTACCCTTATTCTTGTTTATGTGAATCTGGTATTCGGGGAACTGATCCCCAAACGAATGGCATTGCAGAATGCGGAAAAATTCAGTTTATCCTGCATTGGCCTGGTTTATTTTGTATCCTGTATCGTAAAGCCTTTTGTAGGCCTTTTAAATATTTCTACCAGCGGGATCTTAAAGCTTTTCGGTATGCACCATGAAAATCTGGAAACAGATGTATCTGAAGAGGAGATTAAATCCCTTCTGGAAACAGGAAGTGAGACCGGCGTATTTAATGAGATCGAGAAAGAGATGATCACTTCTATTTTCTCATTTGATGATAAAAAAGCAAAAGAAGTCATGGTACCGAGACAGGATATGGTAGCCATTGACATTGACGAACCGGTGGACTCTTATCTGGATGATATTTTACAGTCCATGCATTCCAAGATCCCGGTATATCAGGAAGATATTGATAATATCATCGGTATCCTTTCCACAAAGGCATTGACCATTGAGGCCAGAAAGAAGTCCTTTGAAAATCTGGATATCCGTTCCCTTTTAACACCTGCTTATTTCGTTCCGGAAAACAGGCGTACAGACGCCCTTTTCAGGGAAATGCAGCAGAAAAAAGAAAAACTGGCTATACTGATCGATGAATACGGCGGCGTATCCGGTATGGTCACTCTGGAAGACCTGATCGAGGTGATCGTAGGTGATATCCACGAAGAATACGAAGAAGTAGAACCGGAGATCATCGAATTGGAGCCGGGACATGTATACAGCCTTTCCGGAAGTATTGCACTGTCAGATTTAAAAGAGGAATTCCACCTGGATATGGACAGCGTATGTGATACCTTGTCCGGTTATCTCATGGAAGTTCTGGGATATATCCCTACTGAAAAGGCGCTGCCCCTTACAGTGACCACCCCAGAAGCAGATTACGAGATCTTAAAAATGGAAGACCGGGTGATCGACCGGGTAAAAATGACACTGAAAGAAGCGCAGACCTCAGAAACCGGGGATGCAACATAAAAATCTAAGCAGTCCTGCTTTACAATGGGGACTGCTTTTTTGCTGCCATACATTCGGAAAAGGCTGCCAGCGGCTTTCAATATCTATAGAAACAGCAAGTTGCTTTCCCAAAGCCTGTAATTCTGTTATGATCTATATAACGGAGGTAGATACCATGGAAACAAAAAATGTTATTTTTGAGCTTCGCACGAAAAAAGGGCTGTCTCAGGAAGAGTTAGCACAAAAGGTTATGGTTACACGGCAGGCGGTGTCACGCTGGGAAAATGGGGAGACCGTTCCCAATACGGAGACCTTAAAGTTGTTATCGAAGGAATTTGACGTGTCCATCAATACCCTTTTAGGCGACCCAAGGCAGCTTGTGTGTCAGTGCTGCGGAATGCCATTAGAGGATGGGATTATAAGCCATAACGGTGATGGCACATTGAATGAAGAGTATTGTAAATGGTGCTATGCCGATGGAACCTACACCTATAGTAATATGGATGATCTTATTGATGTCTGCGTAAAACATATGGTAAATGATAAATTCACAGAAGAACAGGCGCGTTCTTATATGAAGCAACTGCTCCCCAGTCTTGATTATTGGAAACGGTATGAAGAATTAAGTGATAATGGACAATTTGAGGCGTTTAAAGAACAATTGATAAAAGAGATCAATGATCTTCACATTGAAGGATTACCGAAAGTGGAAAAACTGAATGCCCTTGTGGGCAGCTATGTAAATCTGGGATATCCGCTGCCAAACGGAAAAACAGTAAAATTTTTAAATGATGAGATCACCTATCTGGGCAATCAGCTGGAGTCAGAATTTGGCGGTGACAGGTGTTTCGGCGTCCTTGCCAATATGGATTTCATTATGATCAGCACATACGGGCCAGAAGGGGAAACTCCGGAACTGGTTCTTTATAAGAAAAGATAACAAATCTATTGCTGTTTGATGGATTGAAAGATGCAGTAGTCCGTATGCTTGCAGGAGAAAGAGTTCAGGTCAATACGGGAACATTTTCCAATGATATGACAAACTTTCAGGGAAAAGATGATGTGCTGACATTACTGATCCATCTGGGATATCTCAGCTATCACTGGCCGGATAAGACAGTTACAATCCCAAATAAAGAAGTTTCCCAGGAATACATCAATGCTATCAGTACAATGAAGTGGTCCGAGGTGACTGCATCTGTTGAGGCTTCAAAAATATTGTTAGAAGCTCTTTGGAATCTGGATGAAAAGGCAGTAGCAGAAGGAATTGATAAAGCCCACAGGGAGATTTCAATCCTTCAATATAATAATAAAAATGCATTTTAATAAACCGGCAGTGATCATGGAATTAAAATGGGATAAAAGCGCAAAAGGCGCTATCAGTCAGATCAAAGAGAAGCAGTATGTGGATGCTTTAAAGGAATACCAGGGGAATTTACTTCTGGTGGGAATTAATTGCTTGTATATCAGGAACTCTGTATAGATACCTGTGCCTTTGGCGTTAATGGTGAGTCTGCACTGGCCAGGAAAAAGAAGATCAGACCACAGGATCTAAAGGATGTCAGGGTCCTGTGTGGAACCTGTGAATATATAGAAGCCTCTTTTGAAGAAATGCTAAAAGATACCGGGGCGAAAATGCAGGACCTACACACAGAATATAATCTGGAATCCATGGTCCAGGCGAAATTTCAGGAGTCCCTGCTTGTATTTCACAGCCATTGGGAAAACTGTTATTCCCATATTTTGAAAGTGCTGCCCTCCCACATCATAGCCGGAAGTGTTGGTGTGGTAATGCGAAAAGGAGAAGAAAAAAGACTGGAAGACCTGGTAAATGAGATCCAAAAAGCAGTCTGAAAGCGTGTTGAACCTTGAAAAAGAGAAATCCTTATGCTATAATCAATGATTGCATTAGACTCTTAAAGAAATGGTACATAATTGGTACATAAAGAATACAAAGAAAGGCGAAAACCTTTGATCTATCCGGGGGTTTTTGAGCAGGTAAAGCAAAAATGAAATTAGGTATCGTAGGACTTCCAAACGTAGGAAAAAGTACACTTTTTAACTCTCTGACCAAGGCTGGTGCAGAGTCTGCAAACTATCCGTTCTGTACGATCGATCCAAACGTAGGTGTTGTACCGGTTCCAGATGAGCGTTTAAATAAGCTGACAGAGATGTATAACTCTGAAAAGACTACTCCTGCAGTGATCGAGTTCGTAGATATCGCAGGTCTGGTAAAGGGAGCTTCCAAGGGTGAAGGTCTGGGCAACCAGTTTTTATCCAATATCCGTGAAGTAGATGCGATTGTTCACGTTGTACGTTGCTTCGATGATCCTAATGTCATCCATGTAGACGGAAGCGTAGATCCTGTAAGAGATATTGAGACGATCAACTTAGAGCTGATCTTCTCTGATATTGAGATCCTGGAGCGTCGTATTGCAAAGCAGTCCAAGGGTGCTTTCAATAATAAGGATCTTGCAAAAGAAGTAGAACTGTTAAAGGTAATCAAGGCACATCTGGAAGACGGCAAACTGGCACGCAGCTTTGAAGTAGAAGACGAGGATGACAGAGAATTTATCAATTCCCTGAACCTGCTGACCTGGAAACCTGTTATCTTTGCTGCAAACGTAGCAGAAGGTGACCTGGCAGATGATGGCGCTTCCAATCACTATGTACAGGAAGTACGGGAATATGCAAAGGCAAATGACTGCGAAGTATTCGTGATCTGTGCTGAGATCGAACAGGAGATCGCAGAGTTAGATGATGATGAGAAGCAGATGTTCTTAGATGACTTAGGCTTAAAAGAGTCTGGTCTTGAGAAACTGATCGCAGCAAGTTACCGTATTTTAGGACTGATGAGCTATTTAACAGCAGGTCCTCAGGAGTCCAGAGCATGGACCATCAAAGTGGGAACCAAGGCTCCTCAGGCTGCAGGAAAGATCCACAGCGATTTCGAGCGTGGTTTCATCCGTGCAGAAGTAGTAAGCTATGATGACCTGATGGCATGCGGCAGCATGAACGCAGCAAAGGAAAAAGGTCTGGTACGTTCCGAAGGTAAGGAATATGTGATGAAGGACGGAGATGTTGTACTGTTCCGTTTCAATGTATAATGATTGAGAATTAATCGATAGTAAAAAACAAACTGCCTGCTCTGCAGGCACTTGTTTTATATGCAGATAGCCATTTAACAGGGCAGCTGCAAATAACGGAAAGGAACAGTATATTATGGAATTACTCACATCCACAGGTGCGGACTTAAGTTTCGTCCATCTTGGGATCACCATAGAACACCTGCGAAACAGCATCAGTATCTTTGGCTTTCGCATTGCATTTTATGGTATTATCATTGGCTGCGGTATGTTAGCCGGTATGGCGGTGGCTTTCTCTGATGCCAAAAGGCGGGGACAGGACCCGGATCTGTATATGGATTTTGCACTGTATGGGATCATTTTTTCCATTATCGGTGCCAGACTCTACTATGTGATCTTTGAGTGGGATAATTATAAAAATGATCTGCTGCAGATCTTTAACCTTCGCGCCGGCGGACTGGCTATTTACGGCGGTGTGATCGGAGCAGTACTGACCCTTCTTATTTTTACAAAAGTACGGAAACAGTCCTTCTTTTCCATGGCAGACAGCGGCGTATTAGGACTGATCACAGGACAGATCATTGGCCGCTGGGGCAACTTCTTTAACTGCGAGGCATTTGGCGGATACACCGATAACCTGTTTGCCATGCGCATTAAAGAAAGTATTGTAAACCCGTCTATGATCTCAGCCGGACTGTTAGAACATGAGATCGTGGAAAATGGTGTAAAATACATCCAGGTACACCCCACCTTTCTTTATGAGTCCTGCTGGAACCTGTGCGTATTGGCATTTATGCTCTGGTATAGGAAGAGAAAGAAATTTGACGGTGAAATGCTGTGGGTTTATTTCCTGGGATATGGTCTGGGAAGAGTGTGGATCGAAGGACTGCGTACGGATCAGCTGAAGCTTCCGGGAACAGGACTGGCAGTTTCCCAGCTGCTTTCCGCAGCTTTAGTGGGAGCAGCAGTAGGCATCCTCCACTACAAACACAGTAAATTAAAAAAGCAAAAAAATATCTAAAAATATCTAAAGAATTTCAAAGCTGCAGAAGACGATTTCTGCAGCTATTTTGTTGTTATTTTGAAAGAAAAACGTAAAAAATCCTTGTCATTTCCCTCTTTCTGTACTATTATAAACATACAAGTGGTAGAAAGTGGTGCAAAGTGGTAGAGGATGGTTGTTGCGTGGATGAAGTGGAGGTATAAGGAGCCTCTTCTGCATCCCGCCTTGCCATGTAATGTACAAGCAGGTGATAGCTATGTTCATGGGTGAATACAATCATACAGTGGATGCGAAGGGGCGCCTGATCGTTCCTTCCAAGTTCAGAGAGCAGTTAGGGGACGAATTCGTGATCACGAAGGGACTGGATAACTGCCTTTTTGTGTATGACAATTCCGAATGGGCTGCATTAGAAGAAAAGCTTCGTGCATTACCGATTACCAACACCGCAGGACGTAAGTTTTCACGTTTCCTGTTGGGAAGCGCCGCCACCTGTGAAGTAGACAAGCAGGGCCGTATCCTTCTCCCCTCTGTTTTAAGAGAATTTGCAGGGATCGGGAAAGACGCAGTGCTTGTAGGCGTTGGAAGCCGCATTGAAATCTGGAATAAGGATAAATGGATGGAAGCCAACACCTTTGATGATATGGAAGAAATTGCAGAACATATGGAAGGCTTGGGTATTTGATGGAGGAACATGGATTTGTACATAAGTCTGTACTGCTGTATGAAACAGTGGGCAGCCTGAATATAAAGCCGGGTGGCATTTACGTAGACGGCACCTTAGGCGGCGGCGGACATGCCTATGAGGTATGTAAGCGGTTGGGCGGCGGAAGGCTCATTGGAATTGACCAGGATGCAGATGCTATCCGTGCGGCGGGAGAGAGACTGGCTCCTTTTAAAGATAAGGTGACCATAGTCAGAAGCAATTATCAGAATATTGAAAATGTACTGAAAGAGTTAAATATAGAAAAAGTAGACGGTATTTATCTGGATCTGGGAGTGTCCTCCTATCAGTTAGATACAGCGTCCAGAGGATTTACCTACAGGGAAGATGCTCCTCTTGATATGCGTATGGATCAGAGAAATCCTACCACAGCAGCTGATATTGTAAATGGATACAGTGAAATGGAACTGTTCCACATTATCAGGGATTACGGGGAAGACAATTTTGCAAAAAACATTGCAAAGCACATTGTAAAGGCGAGAGCAGAAAAGCCCATCGAGACCACCGGTGAACTGTCTGAGATCATAAAAGCAGCCATCCCGGCAAAAGTACGTGCTACAGGAGGACATCCTGCAAAACGTACCTTCCAGGCTATCCGTATTGAATTAAATCATGAGCTGGATGTACTGGAAAATTCAATCGATACAATGATCCGTCTTTTAAATCCGGAGGGAAGATTAAGTATCATCACCTTCCACTCCTTGGAGGACAGGATCGTAAAAACAAGATTTCGTACCAATGAAAATCCATGCATCTGTCCACCGGATTTCCCGGTGTGCGTATGCGGAAGGAAGAGTATGGGCAAAGTGATCACACGAAAGCCGATCCTTCCATCAAAAGAAGAACTGGAGGAGAACAGCCGTTCAAAGAGCGCAAAACTTCGGGTATTTGAGCGTGCGGGAAAGGAGGAATAAGGTTATGGCTTCTTACATTCATGGAACCGGAGCAGAAAAGCTGGCGCCTTCCGAAAGAGAAGAAAGACTGCAAAGAAAGAGAAGGCAGGATGTTGGAAGAAGTGTAAAACGGCAGCACAGGATCCGCAGAAATCAGGAACGTGCCATGTACATGGACCTGCCATATGTTATCATGCTGACCCTGGCGTCGATCTGTACCTTATACCTTTGCGTTAATTATCTTCATCTTCAGTCTGCCATCACAGCCAGAATGCACAACATCGAGGCGATGGAAGAAAAGCTGGAAAAAATGCGTACAGAAAATGACGCATTGGAAACAAGCATCAATACCAGCATTGATTTAAACGAGATCTATGAGATCGCGACCAAGGAACTGGGTATGGTTTACGCAAAAAAGGACCAGGTTCTTTTATATGACAAGACGGAAAGTGAGTACGTAAGGCAATATGAAGACATCCCGGAACACTAAAAACGGTGCTCATAATAAAAAAGAAAATTTATTTCGACGAAGGACATTCGTTAAATACATGCAGGAAAAGCTGGCGATCACGATCATATTGATCTCGCTGGCTTTGTTTGCTCTTATTTTTGTTTTATACAGGATCGTAAATGAAAACAGCGAGCGGTACAACAAGATCGTTCTGTCCCAGAGACAGCAGGAGTATGCAAGCAGGACTATTCCTTACAGGCGCGGTGACATCGTTGACAGAAACGGCACCTATCTGGCAACCAGTGAAAAGGTATACAATCTGATCCTGGACCCAAGCCAGATCATGGATAAACCGGATTATTATTTAGAGCCTACCATCCAGGCATTAGTAGATGTGTTTGGCTTTGATGGGAATGAACTGCGCGGGCTGATCCAGGAACGTCCAAAACAGGCGTATCTGCGCTATAAAAATGGCCGTCAGCTTTCTTATGACCAGAAAACGGAATTTGAACAGACTGAGAAAGAGAGAAATGCTGCTTACAGAAAAAGCGATGATGACAATCAGTCAAGATTTCGCGTTACCGGCGTATGGTTTGAGGATGAATACCGAAGGATCTATCCATATGGTTCCACTGCCTGCAATGTGATCGGTTTTGCAAGCGGGGACGGCAGCAATGGTACCGGCGGCATTGAGCAGTATTATAATGACAGCCTGATCGGTGTAAACGGAAGAGAGTATGGCTATCTGGATGAAGATGCCAATCTGGAAGGTGTGGTAAAGTCTGCAGTAAATGGACGGACCGTTGTATCCACCATTGACGTAAATGTACAGAATATCCTTCAGAAATACATTGATGAATGGCAGACCAGTGTGGGAAGCCATGTAACGGCAGCCATTGCCATGAACCCTAATAACGGTGAGATCCTGGGAATGGCAACCAGCAATACATTTGACTTAAATAATCCAAGAAATACAGACGGATATACAGAAGATGAACTGCTGGCTCTTGGAAAGAAAGAGGCAGTTGGTGTATATCGCCGTGAAAATCCGGACCAGACCATTACAGAAGATCAGGTTTTAGACCACTATTCCAGAGAAGAAGTTATCTCCTATGGTAAACAGGTTGCCTGGAACCAGCTGTGGCGAAACTTCTGTGTCAGCGATACCTTTGAGCCAGGTTCCCCATCCAAGATCCTGACAGTTGCTGCGGGACTTGAAGAAGGGATTTTAAAGGGAAATGAGTACTTTGACTGCGGCGGATATCTTCACGTAGGTGACTGGGACATTAAGTGTACGGCCTACAGAAGAGGCGGTCACGGTTCCTTAAGCCTGACAGAGTCCATTATGCAGTCCTGTAACGTGGCTATGATGCGGATCGGTGCTATGATGGGCCGTGATATTTTTACCAAATATCAGACTATCTTTGGTATGGGACAGAAAACAGGAGTAGACCTGCCTGGTGAAGCAGATGCAGCAGGACTGGTTTATTCTGCTGACAAAATGGGCCCTACAGAACTTGCTACCAATGCGTTCGGACAGAACTACAACTGTACCATGATCCAGATGGCAGCAGCTCTTTGTTCTGTGATCAACGGCGGGTCCTACTATGAGCCTCATGTAGTACGCCAGATCTTAAATGAGCAGGGGTCTGTAGTAGAGCGAAAAGATCCTGTTCTGGTACGTGAAACTGTATCCCAGTCTACCTCTGATTTCTTAAAAGAAGCCATGTTCCAGACAGTAGAAAATGGTACCGGCGGCGCAGCAAAGGTAGCTGGCTATCAGGTAGGCGGTAAGACAGGTACAGCAGAGAAGCAGCCACGTTCCGCAAAGAACTATCTGGTATCTTTCGCAGGTTTTGCACCTGCAGATGATCCTCAGCTGTTTGTATATGTAGTAGTGGACGTACCTGGTTTCCCGCCAGGCGACCAGCAGGCACACAGCTCCTTTGCAAGCAATATCTTCTCAAAGATCATGTCAGAAGCCCTGCCTTATCTGAATGTATTTCCAACTGGAGATCTTCCGGAAGAGAGCCAGGATGCAAATGGACAGACACCATCTGAGGGAATTAATACACCAGCTCCATCTGAAACAGGTTCAGAAGAAAACGGAGAGTCCCAGCCGGAGGAAAGCCAGAAGGTATATGAAACCGATGAATATGTAGATACAGATGGCGGAAGCGGTATACCGGATGCAGTGCCGGGAGATCCTAATGCGCCGGAACTGCCGGCGGCTGATCCGGGTGGTGATACAGAGGCCGGGGCCCAGCTGCCTTCAGCAAATGAAAGCAGCAGTGAGGCAGGAAACTCTCAGGAAGGATCTTCGGAAAACAGTACAGAAAACAGTACAGAAGAAGAAACTTCCCAGTCACAAAGTGAATAAAGGTTCCAAAATGAATAAAAAGAGAAATTACACCGTATATATTTAGGAAAACAGCAGGAAAGAGGCTGTTATGGATCATAGCGGTGGAAATTTAACGAAACACAGAAAAAATATAGCCGTCCTGTGGCTTCTCATTGCGATCGCAGTGTTGGGGCTTTTGGGACGGCTTGTTTTTCTTATGGTCTTCCGGTCGGAGCATTACAGCCAGATGGCCCTTGAACTGCATCAGAGGGAACGGTCCATTAAGGCGGCCAGAGGAAGGATCTTAGACGCAAAAGGAAAGGTGATCGCTGATAACCGGACAGTATGTACTGTTTCTGTGATCTATAACCAGGTAAAAGACAGGGAAAAAGTCACAGACGAATTAAGTGAAATTCTTGGGATCGACCGGGAAACAGTGCAAAAAAAGGTGGAGAAACGAAGTTCCAGGGAGATCATTAAAACCAATGTAGATAAGGAAACAGGGGATGCAGTGCGTAAATTGGAACTGCCTGGCGTAAAGGTGGATGAAGATTACAAACGGTATTATCCTTATGGAAGTCTTGCTTCTAAAGTTTTAGGTTTCACCGGGGGCGATAACCAGGGAGTGATCGGGCTGGAAGTACAGTATGATGCCTATTTAAAAGGAACCAATGGAAAGATCCTTACAATGACAGATGCCAGAGGTGTGGAAATGGAAAACGGGGCAGAGGACCGGATCGAACCTGTGGCTGGAAATGATCTAAGGATCAGTCTGGATATGGAAATCCAGCAGTATGCAGAGCAGCTGGCATACCAGACATTAGAGAAGAAAAACGCGAAAAAAGTATCCATCATCGTGATGAACCCGCAAAATGGGGAGATCTATGCCATGGTCAATGTGCCGGAGTTTGATCTGAATGATCCTTTTACCCCGGACCAGAACCTGCGAAGCGAGAGCCTGCGCAATCAGGCGGCAGAAAGGGATAAAACTGTAAAACAGCAGGAGCTTTTAAATGCCATGTGGCGCAATACCTGTATCAATGATACCTATGAACCAGGTTCTACTTTTAAGATCATAACAGCGGCTGCAGGACTGGAAGAAGGAGTAGTTAAGCTGACGGATCCATTCAGCTGTCCTGGTTTCAGGGTAGTGGAAGATCGGCGGATCCGTTGTCATAAAGCAGGAGGACATGGAGCAGAAACTTTTTTACAGGGAGTCATGAATTCCTGTAATCCCGTATTTATTGATGTGGGACAGAGACTTGGCAGTGATAATTATTATAAATATTTTGTGCAGTTCGGGTTAAAACAAAAAACAGGCATTGATCTTCCGGGAGAGGCAGCTACGATCATGCACAAGAAAGAAAATATAGGCCCTGTAGAACTGGCGACTATTTCCTTTGGACAGTCTTTTCAGATCACCCCCATCCAGCTGATCACGACAGCCGCCTCTATCGTCAATGGAGGAAGACGGATCACGCCTCATTTCGCTCTGGGGACAGTCAGTCCTGATGGGAAAAATTACCGGGAATTTTCCTGGCCATTGGGAAAAAGGATCCTGTCAGAAGAGACCAGTGCTACCATGCGCTATGTGTTAGAGCAGGTAGTAGCAGAAGGAAGTGGGAGAAAGGCAGCAGTGGAAGGATTTTCCATTGGCGGGAAGACCGCAACTTCCGAAAAACTGCCAAGAAGCAGGAAAAAATATATTTCTTCTTTTTTAGGTTTTGCCCCTGCAAATGATCCAAAAGTGATCGCTCTGATCACTATTGATGAGCCGGAAGGGATCTATTATGGAGGTACCATAGCAGCTCCGGTGATCGGAACACTTTTTGAAAATATTCTTCCCTGCATGGATACTTCCAAACCTTTAAGTTGATTATTCTGCAAAAAAGACGTATACTATTTACCAAATAAGACATACATATGAGATTGAGGTGCTTTATGATTCGTGAAACAATATTAGCTATTATTATCGCATTTGCTGTCAGCGCGCTGCTGTGCCCGGTTATCATACCGTTTCTTCACAAACTGAAATTTGGCCAGCAGGTAAGAGATGACGGTCCACAGAGCCATTTAAAGAAGCAGGGAACTCCTACAATGGGTGGCCTGATCATCCTGACCAGCATTATCATTACATCTGTTTTTTACATCCCGTCATATCCAAGGATCATTCCGGTGCTGTTTATGACCGTTGGATTTGGTATCATCGGATTTTTAGATGATTATATCAAGATCATCATGAAACGGTCCGAAGGCTTAAATCCGATCCAGAAACTGATCGGTCAGTTTATCATTACCGGTATTTTTGCCTGGTATCTGCTGCACAGCGGAGAAGTGGGCATTGATATGCTGATCCCCTTTACAGGCGGTTTTGAAAATGGTAAATTCTTATCCCTTGGTATTTTATTTGTACCAGCTCTGTTTTTTATCACTCTTGGTACAGATAATGGTGTAAATTTTACAGACGGACTGGATGGCCTCTGTACCAGCGTTACCATTCTGGTAGCTACTTTCCTGACGATCGTAGCCATCGGGGAAAATATGGGGATCAGTCCTATTACAGGAGCAGTGGTAGGAAGCTTACTGGGCTTTCTGCTTTTTAATGTTTATCCGGCAAAGGTATTTATGGGAGATACAGGTTCCCTGGCTCTTGGCGGTTTTGTGGCTTCCGCAGCTTATATGATGCGTCTGCCTCTGTTTATCCCGATCATTGGACTGATCTACCTGGTAGAAGTGCTTTCCGTTATCGTCCAGGTTACTTATTTTAAGAAAACAGGGGGAAAGCGTATCTTTAAAATGGCTCCGATCCATCATCATTTTGAACTGTGCGGCTGGTCTGAAACACGGGTAGTAGCTGTATTTTCTATCGTAACAGCGCTTCTGTGCATGATCGCTTACCTGGGGCTGTAAGATAAAAGAGGCGTAGCAAAAACTCCGAGAGAACATCAAAAGAACAGGAGGTTAAAAGCAACATGAACCAGAGCAAGGTATTGGTTGCAGGAACCGGCATCAGCGGCATTGCGGCTGCAAAGCTGGTTCTTGAAAGAGGCGGCGAAGTGGTGCTTTATGACGGCAACACAGCGTTAAATACAGATGAGATCCGGGCAAAGTTCGGAAAAGATGCGAAAGTGGGAATCGTCCTTGGTGAGATCAAGCGCTCGGATCTTTTAGGGGTGGAACTTTGTATCATCAGTCCGGGAATTCCTTTAAACAGTGGGTTTGTGGCAGTGGTAGATGAAGCAGGGATCCCTGTTTTGGGAGAGATCGAGTTAGCATATCAGTGTGGTCTGGGAAAACTGGCTGCTATTACAGGAACCAATGGAAAGACCACTACAACAGCTCTTACAGGCGCGATCTTAAGATCCCAGTATGAGGAAACCTTTGTAGTAGGAAATATCGGCGAGCCTTATACATCCAAAGTTTCAGAGATGACAGACCAGTCTGTGACTGTAGCGGAAGTGAGCAGCTTCCAGTTGGAGACTATTATGGATTTCCACCCGGATGTAAGCGCGATCTTAAATATCACCCCGGATCATCTGGACCGTCACGGATCTATGGAAAATTATATCCGCATCAAAGAATGTATCACCATGAACCAGACTGCAAAAGACGCAGTGGTCTTAAATTATGATGATCCTGTTTTAAGGGAATTTGGAGAAAGCCGGATCGAAGAGCCGGAACCTGCAGAGGATGCAGCGGATACAGAAACAGAAGCTGTGGCCCGGGAAGACGGACTAGATGGTGCAGAAGATCTTAGGGAGCCAGATGAGACTGCAGGTGAAGAGCCAGAGCAGTCAGAGACAGAAGTTACAGAAACTGTTTCTGAGTCAGAAGCTGAAGAAACGGATCCGGAGGAAGTTCTTTCCGGTCTTAAGGCCCGGGTATTCTGGTTTTCCAGCCGTGAGCGTCTGAAAGAGGGATTTTTCTTAGATGGAGACAATATTGTCTATGCAGACGGAACAAAAGAGCAGATCCTTGTAAATGTAAAGGAACTGCAGCTTTTAGGACGCCACAATTATGAAAATGTAATGGCAGCTGCCTACATCGGCCTGTTAATGGGAGTACCTTTTGAAAAGATCCGGGAAACAGTCCGGAAATTCAAACCGGTTGAGCACAGGATCGAATTTGTAAGGGAGCGTACAGGTGTGCGCTATTACAATGACTCCAAGGGAACCAATCCGGATGCGGCGATCCAGGCACTTAGAGCTATGCCGGGGCCTGTTCTTCTGATCGCAGGTGGCTATGACAAAAACAGCACCTATGATGAGTGGGCAAAAGAGTTTGCCGGCAGGGTGAAGTATTTAGTCCTGATCGGAAAGACCAGGGATAAGATCGCAGCCTGCGCGAAAAAATATGGTTTCACAGAGATCATGTATGCAGAGGACTTAAAAGAAGCGGTGCAGGTATGCGCTGTGTATGCAGATGCAGGAGATTATGTGCTGTTAAGTCCGGCCTGCGCAAGCTGGGATATGTTTAAAAATTATGAAGAACGCGGGCGCGTCTTTAAAGAATGCGTCATGGCGCTTTAGGAGGTAAAAGACAATGGCGGGAAAGAAACGGCGAAAGAACCGCCCCGCCCCTGCGCAGCAGGCAGTTCCTGTAAGGAGGGGCAATGAGCAGGTGCGTTATGTACAGCCGGGACGGCCTGCTTCTTATCCGGGAGCCGGGCAGGCTTATGAGCAGCCGGTTGCCCAGGAGGGAAAGAAAAGAAAACCCCGTCATTTTTATGATTACAGTCTTCTTTTCATCATTATTTTCCTTACTGTATTTGGGCTGGTCATGATCTACAGTGCCAGTTCTTATACTGCGCAGTTAAGCTCCAAATACAATGGAAACAGTGCCTATTTTATGCAGAGACAGGCGATGATCGCAGCGATCGGATTTTTCATTATGCTGGTGATCTCAAAACTGGATTATCATTTGCTGGCAAAGGTAGCAGTTCCTTCCTATGCACTGTCCTATGCTTTGATGATAGCAGTTTCACTGGTGGGAAGAGCTGTAAACGGAAAGAGAAGATGGCTGGGTGTGGGACCTTTCAGTTTCCAGCCTACAGAGTTTGCAAAGATCGCCCTGATCATTATGCTGGCGTCCTATATCACAGTGAAAGGTGATAAGATCAACCAGTGGAAGTATATGAGGAACGTGACTTTTATGACGCTCCCGATTGCCGGACTGGTTGCTGCCAACAACTTGAGTTCCGGTATCATCCTGGTAGGTATTGGCTTTGTCATGCTGTTTGTGGCATGTAAGATCAAGTGGCCGTTTTACAGTCTGGCAGCATTAGCAATGGGCATTTTAGCAGGTGCCGGACCCATCGGTAAAGCGCTGATGCAGATCAAATTGCTGCAGCCTTACCAGTACCGCCGTATTGAGGCATGGCTAAATCCGGAGCTTGACCCGGAAGGAAAAAGTTTCCAGGTGCTTCAGGGATTATATGCCATTGGTTCCGGCGGCCTTTTCGGACAGGGCTTAGGACAGAGTATCCAGAAGTTAGGTTTTCTTCCTGAGTCACAGAATGATATGATCTTTGCTATCATCTGTGAGGAACTGGGGCTGTTTGGCGCCATATCCATTATTCTGGTGTTCTTATTTATGATCTTCCGTTTTATGGTCATTGCAAATAATGCACCGGATCTGTTTGGAGCTCTTTTAGTAGTGGGTGTTATGGGGCACATTGCCATTCAGGTAGTTTTAAATATTGCCGTAGTAACCAATACCATTCCCAATACAGGTATCACCCTTCCTTTTATCAGTTATGGAGGTACATCGGTGTTGTTTATCATGATGGAAATGGGAATTGTTTTAAGCGTATCCAACCGGATCCGGCTGGAAAAATAAGGGTCAGAAATCAGCTGGCCATGCACATAAGCAGCCATCAGGGCATATGATCAAAGTAGATACACATTTTCTGCGGAGGTGCCTTTTTGGCTGCAATTCAGGTTTATGGGATGAATCCACTGGAAGGGGAGATTTCTGTACAGGGCTCAAAAAACGGCGCACTCCCCATTATGGCCGGGGCTCTGCTCCACAAAGGGACTACAGTGCTTTATAATGTGCCGGATATTGAAGATACCCGGTGTATGACAGATATTTTAAGGGAGATAGGGTGCCGCTGCGAGAAAACGGGTTCCCGTCTGGTGATCGATGCTGCTTTTGTGGACCGTACAGAGGTTCCGGGAAAGTATGTAAAAGCAATGCGTTCTTCCATTATCCTTTTGGGAGCTCTCCTTGGAAGGATGAAAGAGGGAAGGTGCAGCTTTCCCGGCGGCTGTCTGATCGGTGCAAGACCGGTAGATCTGCATCTGATGGTCCTTGAAAAACTGGGAGCTATAATAGAAGAAGAGGACGGACAGTATAAGGCAGAAGCCTTTAACGGTCTTAAGGGCTGTGAAATAGAACTTTCCTATCCCAGTGTAGGCGCTACGGAACAGGCCGTGTTGGCAGCTGTTCTGGCAGATGGGGTGACAGTGATCCACAATGCGGCAAAAGAACCGGAGATCAGCCAGTTATGTCATTTCTTAAATGGCATGGGTGCTGTGATCTGTGGGATGGAAACCGAGCATCTGATGGTCCAGGGAGTAAAAAGACTTCACGACAGTGTATGGAAAATAGAAGGGGACCGGATCGTGGCCGGGACTTACAGTACGGCAGTTATGGCAGCCGGGGGAAATATTTCTTTAAAAGAAGTAAACACAAAACAGCTGAAACTTCCTCTTGAACTTTTGAGAAAAGCAGGAGCAAATGTACGGGAAGAAGAGTTTTCTCTTCATATTTCCATGAAAGACCGTCCAAAAGCCCTTTCTGTGTGCACAGGACCTTATCCGGAGTTCCCTACGGATCTTCAATCCCCTTTTATGGCTTTTCTTGCATGTGCCAAAGGAGAGAGCAGGATCCGGGAGCAGGTGTTTGAGGACCGTTTCGGAACAGCGGCAGCTTTAAGAAAAATGGGAGCCGATATCACCTGTAAAGGAAAAGATGCCTGGGTCAGGGGAGTATATCCCTTAAAAGGAGCAAGAGTAAAGGCACTGGATCTAAGAGGCGGGGCAGCGTTAGCAGTGGCTGCCCTGGGGGCAGAAGGAAAAACTGTGATAGAAGATTGCAGCCATATTGTCAGGGGATACGAAGACATCTGCCGGGATATAAATGCCCTGGGAGGAAAGATAAGCTGGATGGAGAGTGATACGGGATGATAAGAAGAGCAGAGAGAAAAAGCTATAAATGGGTAGGGATCGCCGCAGCTGTTCTGCTGCTTGCGGCGGTCCTGGTGTTTGGTCTGCGCATAAAAGAAGTAAGCGTGTCAGGAAGTAACCGCTATACGCCGGAGCAGATTGAAAATATCCTGTTTTCCGGACGGTGGGGAAACAATACGATCCTGGCTTTTATCAGGGATAAAACACAGCCCCACAGACAGATCCCTTTTGTGGAGAAATATAAGATCGTTTTTCATGGTCCCTTTAAGGCAGAGGTGATCATTTATGACAAAAGCATTGTAGGCTATGTGTCTTATATGAGCAGTTACATGTATTTTGACAGGGATGGTATTATAGTAGAAAGTTCACCGGACTGCCTTCCGGGTGTGCCCTGGATCACAGGCCTGGAATTTGGCCGTATTGTTTTGTATCAGCATCTTCCTGTAAAAGATCCCAAAATATTCGAGGAGATCTTAAATCTGACCCAGCAGCTTTCAGTCTATCATATCCAGGTAGACCGGATCCGCTTTGGTTCTTCAGGACAACCTTCCCTTACCATTGGCCAGATGGAGGTAACACTGGGAGACGGAGGAGATGTTGACGGAAAACTGTCTCTTTTAAATGATATTCTAAGAGACCACCCGGAATTAAAGGATAAAAAGGGAACCCTGGAACTGGATGGATATTCAGATACGGGAAATGACGGGACCATTCCTTTTAAATTAAAATAAAGTCAACTGTCTAACCGTGCTTATGTGCAAGCACAACGCTCGGTTAAACGCTTGACAATGCTTAAAAAAGTAAATTCAGGGTTGATTTTTTCTGGAAAATAAAATATAGTATTAGTTAGGCTAGAAATCAGAAACATTAATTATAGAAAAAACACAGTCCCATGTTCTGTGAGCAGGGTTTTAAGAAGGAGGACAAGTATCTTGTTAGAGATTAAAATAAATGAGTCAGAGAATGCTGCAAGAATTATCGTAGTAGGTGTAGGTGGCGCAGGAAACAACGCTGTAAACCGCATGATCGATGAAAATATCGCAGGTGTTGAATTTATCGGTATCAATACTGATAAGCAGGCACTGCAGTTCTGTAAGGCTCCTACCGCTATGCAGATTGGTGAGAAGCTGACCAAGGGATTAGGTGCAGGCGCACGTCCGGAAGTTGGTGAAAAGGCAGCAGAAGAGAGCTCTGAGGAGATCTCCCAGGCATTAAAGGGCGCTGACATGGTATTCGTTACCTGTGGTATGGGTGGCGGTACCGGTACTGGTGCAGCTCCTGTTGTTGCAAAGATCGCAAAGGATATGGGTATCCTTACTGTCGGTGTTGTAACAAAGCCTTTCCGTTTTGAAGCAAAAGCACGTATGCAGAATGCGTTAAATGGTATTGAATGTTTAAAGCAGGCAGTAGATACTCTGATCGTTATTCCAAATGACCGTCTTCTTGAGATCGTAGACCGCCGCACAACTATGCCGGATGCTCTTAAGAAAGCAGATGAAGTTCTTCAGCAGGCAGTTCAGGGTATTACCGACCTGATCAATGTTCCTGGTCTGATCAACCTTGACTTTGCAGATATCCAGACTGTTATGATCGATAAGGGTATTGCCCATATCGGTATTGGTAAGGCAAAAGGTGATGACAAGGCCATCGAGGCTGTTAAGCAGGCTGTATCCAGTCCTCTTCTGGAGACCACTATTGAGGGTGCAAGCCATGTGATCATCAATATTTCCGGTGACATCAGCCTGATCGAAGCAAATGACGCAGCAAGCTATGTTCAGGAACTGGCTGGTGATGATGCAAACATTATCTTCGGTGCTATGTATGATGAAAATGCACAGGATGAAGCAAGCATTACTGTTATTGCTACCGGACTGGACGAGCATAACGCAACTTCTTCTGTCAGCAAGGTTATGAGCGGACTTAACAGCTATAAGGCACAGCCAGCAGAGAAGAGTGCTTCAAACGAAGCAGCAGCAACTGAAACTGCAGCTCCAACCTTTACAAAGCCGGCACAGCCAGCATTTAACCGCACATTTACACCAAATACACAGCAGACAACCGGATATACCATCCCTAAATTCAACGCTACTCCAACTTTCAATGCAGGAAATGCAGGAAGCCAGCCAGCAGAAAAGCCAGCAGCTCCGGCACAGGAAAGAACCACTCCTTCCTTCCGCCCGGCAGCAAACAAAGAGATGCAGATCAATATCCCGGATTTCTTAAAGAATAAGAGATAATTTGGATCCACAAATATAAAACTTCAAAAAGAATTTTAAAAGACCTTTCCTACAGGAAAAAAGCCTGTGGGAGAGGTCTTTTTTTGTCGAAAAAAACAACCATTTCTCCCCCTTACTTCGACAGCTTTTGCACTTGAGAATGATTATAATGTACCTCAGATGAAAACACAGGAGGTGGAAAAAAGCCAGGAAAGATGGTGTACAGAGTTTACATAGATGTCATATTTGCAGTGAACCTGTTTATGGATCTGGCGGTACTTGCCATGTTAAACCGACTTTTTTCTTACCGCGCAGACCTTAAACATATGATAAGAGGAGCCGTTTTAGGAGCTGTATGGGCCTGTGTCCTGGCTGTGTTTCCAGAGACTCCTCTGCTTTTGCAGATGTTTGGAACCTACGTGGCAGTTGGAAGCCTTATGGCAGTAACTGCTTATGGGATCCGAAGCAGGAAAGAACTGATCCGGGCAGTAGGCGGGATCTATCTAATATCCGTAGTCTTAGGAGGTGTTATGCTGGCGCTTTCTGAGAGCAGTCTGGGAAGGGAAGTTGCAAACTGGATGCCTGGAAGATTTTCCATCCGTTTTTTTCTGGCAGCAGGAGCTTTTTGTTTCTGCTTCTGGGTAGGAGATCTTTTAAGGATCACAGGAAACAGAAAAACGGAGCAGAAATATCTGCGGAATGTCACATTGCTTTATGAGGGCCAGAAAATAAAGACCAGGGGACTGATCGATACAGGAAACCATCTTACAGCTCCTGCAAGCGGTATTCCGGTCCATGTGGCAACTGCAGAGCTGATGAAACGGCTCTGTCCTGTTGTAAAAGGGGTCATGTATGTACCTTACCGCTGCGTAGGAAGCAGCGGGATCCTTCCGGCTGTAAGGATCGATGAAATGAAGGTAGAAGGGGAGAAAGACAGTTTTGTGATCCCGAAACCCTGGATCGCCATTACAAAAGGAAGTCTGTCTCCCTGTGACGAATATGAAGTGCTGATACAGAAGAATGATGAAGGCATGCAAGTGTAGGAGGAATGGATCATGATGATAAAAGTGGCTGTACCAAATCGTTTTCAGTTAAAGACTGTTTCCAGGTTCAGGACGGTTCTTATGCCGGGACAGGGGGAAGTACATTATATTGGAGGGGCTGACATTTTACCGCCACCTTTGGATGCAAGAGAAGAAGGAAAAATGATCGGTATGCTGGGAACAGAAGAGGATGGGAAAGCCCGTTCTGCCCTGATCGAGCATAATCTCCGCCTGGTTGTATACATTGCAAAGAAATTTGACAACACCAGCGTAGGAGTGGAAGACCTGATCTCCATTGGGACCATTGGACTGATCAAGGCGATCAATACCTTTAAGCCGGATAAGAACATAAAACTGGCTACCTATGCGTCAAGATGTATTGAAAATGAGATCCTCATGTATTTAAGGCGGAATAATAAAACCAAGCTGGAAGTTTCCATTGATGAGCCTTTAAATGTAGACTGGGATGGAAATGAGCTTCTGCTTTCCGATATTTTAGGAACAGATGAAGATGTGATCTATCACGGGATCGAAGATGAGATCGAGAAAAATCTGTTAAATACAGCCATCAGCCGACTGGCTCCTAGAGAGCGCAAGATCGTGGAACTGCGCTACGGGCTTACAAATGAAGACGGGGAAGAGATGACACAGAAAGAAGTAGCAGACCTGATGGGGATTTCCCAGTCCTACATATCCAGGCTGGAGAAAAAGATCATGAAGCGGTTAAAAAAAGAAATTGTCCGCTTTGAGTAATAAAGTTGTTTTATAAAAATGTGGTGCAGAGGCGGATCAACGCATCTGCACCACATTGTCTTTGATCTTAAAAGTATTGAAACTGCGGATAAAGCTGGATAAGCGGCTGAAACCGTACTGCTTTACATCAAAGGAAGGAAATGTTTTTTTCAAGTCTTCATGGATAATGCTTAAGTTATCCACACGTCCCTTATTGTTTTTGATCAGACGGCAGATCTCTTTTTCAATTTCTGATTTTGGAACAGAAGCGGTCTTTTCCTGGACGAAATATCCATTATGTAGTTTTACCACATGGAAATCATTGCTGTTTAAACTTTCCAAAAATGTGGAAAGTTTGGAATAACCGTAATTGCGCACATCAAAATCGGAAAAGCGTTTGGTAAGGAAGTTTCCGACTTTTGCCAGGTTTACAGGCTGGTTCTGGCTGTTGTTTTCAATAAGTAGTTTGGTGATGACTTTTTCAATCTCATCTGTACTTACTTTTACAGGGACAACATCCTCCGGCGTGTCTTCGGAAGAAATGATCTCTAGGATCTTAAAAGCGTCGCAGGCAGCGCGGAACGGCTTTGGCGTTTTCTGCTCACCGATCCCCATAACAAACATCCCTGCTTCTCTTAAACGCTGTGCCAGACGGGTAAAGTCAGAGTCACTGGATACCAGGCAGAAACCGTCTACATTTCCGGAATAGAGGATATCCATAGCGTCAATGATCATGGCAGAGTCTGTAGAATTTTTTCCGGTAGTATAGCTGTACTGCTGGATCGGGTTTACAGACCAGTCTAAGAGTACATTTTTCCAGCTTTTCTTTTCTGTATCTGTCCAGTCGCCGTAGATCCTCTTGTAAGTAGCCACTCCCAGATCGGAAACCTCGTTCAGAATGTATTTAATATATTTAGGTGAAACATTGTCAGCGTCAATAAGGACCGCAAATCTTCGATCATTCAGTTCCATAGGTTAAATTCTTCACTTTCTGTGGGTAATTATAATGTCAGCGATAAAATGTATGTTATTTTAAACATGATAGTACCAGTTTATCATACTTAAAGAAGAGGGGCAAGATGAGAAAATACGTGAATAAAATATCAATTCTTGCATTTATCTTAAAAAGTGCTACAATTCAACAATGCGAAGAATGAATGTATAAATGTAAATACAAAGGAGGAGATTATTTTGAAGAAGTTGGTTTCGTTGCTGGAAGCCATACTGCTTATGGTTATGGCATTTCCACTGACAGCGTTAGCCGGACAGGAAGGAACGCAGATCATTTCACCTGTGTTCTGTATTCCTTTTGCAGGTCTTTTGCTGTGTGTAGCCATTATGCCTCTTGTAAAGGCAGAATGGTGGGAAAGCCACCAGCCTCATGCAGTGGTATTCTGGTCTGTTTTATTTGTCATTCCATTTGCAATCTTTTTTGGCGCAGGAGAAGCAACTGAAAAAGTGCTGGAATGCATTATAGATGATTATCTTACATTTATTGTATTGCTGTTTGGCCTGTTCTGCGTAGCAGGTAATATTACCCTGGAAGGAGATCTGGCAGGTTCTCCAAGGATCAATGTAGGACTTCTGCTTTTGGGAACCATGCTTTCCAGCTGGGTAGGAACTACAGGTGCCAGTATGTTAATGGTGCGTCCTGTGATCAAGATGAACGCATGGAGAAAGAGAAGAAGCCACATTATGGTATTCTTTATTTTCCTGATCTCCAATATTGGCGGCTGCCTTACACCCATCGGCGACCCGCCTCTGTTAATGGGCTTTATGCGTGGAGTTCCGTTTTTCTGGAGCCTGCATCTGCTGCCTATCCTGCTCTTTAACGTAGTGGTCCTGCTGACTGTATTTTATTTCCTGGACCGCAGGGCTTACAGAAAGGACATTGCAGAAGGAAGAAAACCAGACATCAGCAAACCAGGTACAGAGGTACATATCCTGGGACTTCACAATCTGATCTTTCTGGTTATGATCGTTGCTGCCGTTATCTTAAGCGGAACTTTACCGGGAATGGCAGCATTTAAAGATGCAAGCGGAGCTGTAAAAGGCATTCCTGTATTTGGGGATGTAAAGCTTACCTATCCGGCACTGATCGAAGTAGTCATCATCCTGTTAGCTGCATTCTTATCCTTTAAAACCACGGATGCAGAGATCCGCCGCAAGAACCATTTTACCTGGGGCGCCATCAGGGAAGTAGCAGTGCTGTTTATTGGTATTTTCATCACTATGCAGCCGGCTCTTATGATCTTAAAGGCAAAGGGTGCAGAGCTTGGTATCACAGAGCCGTTCCAGATGTTCTGGGCAACCGGTTTCCTGTCAAGCTTTCTGGACAATACACCTACCTATCTGGTATTCCTTACGACAGCAGGTTCTCTGGGATTTACAGAGGGAATGCAGACCATTCTTGGAACTGTACCGGTGGCAATGCTGGAGGCAATTTCCTGCGGTGCCGTATTTATGGGTGCCAATACCTATATTGGAAATGCGCCAAACTTTATGGTAAAAGCGATCTCCGACGAAAACGGTATCAAGATGCCTTCTTTCTTCGGCTATCTGATGTGGTCCATTGCATTTCTGGTTCCGGTCTTTTTACTGGACATGCTTGTATTCTTTTTATAAGGAGGGGAACGTATCATGGAATATACCAAGGAAAATCTCCAGGAATTAGCGGAGAGTATATACGATCTGGATGCGGAAGTTTATGCCCAGTTAGGTTCTTCTCTGGGCCGTGTTTTCAACCGTGACCGTGAAGGCTGTGTCAGTGATATGGTACAGCTGATGTTAAGAAAAGACTCTCATCAGCTGCGAAGTGAACTGGCACTGATCAGCAATATGGCCCGTACCATTGAAGATAAGGGAACCCGGTCCATGATCATGACGGAATATAACCGTATTTTAAAGGAAGTAATAGCGCTTCCTACCAGTTTTGCAAGTGGGGATATCCTGGATGCGAAAGCAGCAGGCTTAAATGCACTGCAGTTTAAGGCACGTTTTGGTAAGGACAATCACCGGATCATCTGCATCAGCCGTACTTATGGCTGCGGCGGTAATGAGATCGGTTTTATGCTGGCGGATAAATTGAAGATCAATTACTATGATGCAGAGATCTTCTCCGCTGTTTTAAAACGTCTTCAGGCAGAACAGGATGAAAGGATTAAGGACAGCAGTGCATATCCGGATAAGGCAAACCTGGAAGTGGCTTTTGCAGCACCAAAGAGGATGACCTTAAGAGATCATGCAAGACAGTTCAGCCGTTACCATGGTTTATCCAAACGGGATGCTGTATTCTTTAACCAGAGTGATCTGATCTGTGATATGGCAAAAAAAGAGGATTTTATCGTTATGGGACGTTGCGCCGATGTGATCCTTACCAACAACCATATTCCTCATATCAGCATTTTTATTACAGCACCTTTTGAGCGGCGTGTGCAGCGTGCAATGGAAATGCATCCGGATTTTAATGAAAAGAAAGCAAAGCACATGCTGCGGCAGTTAGACCGCCAGCATGAGAGTTATTACCGGTTCTACACAGGTCGCAGATGGGGCAATGCAGATAACTATGACCTGTGTATCAACAGTTCTGCTTATGGAATTGAGGGCTCTGTGGATTTTATTTTAAGGATGTTGAAAAATTCAGAAGAGAAGGAAGCCTGATTTCAAGGCTTCCCGGCAGTATAAAGCATAGACTCTGATCATCAGGTCCGGTTTGGGGACAGAGGTGGCAGCAGGAGAAATCACAGATCAGGCCAGATAGGTACGCATGGAACGCAGGGCATTTTTTTCAAGCCTTGAGACCTGGGCCTGGCTGATGTGGATCTCCTGTGCCACCTCTGTCTGTGTTTTACCTTCAAAAAAACGCATGTCGATAATGTGGCGTTCCCGGTCCGGAAGCCGTTTCATGGCTTCTAAAAGAGAAAGGTCTTCCACCCAGTTTTCTTCCCGGTTTTTCTTATCGCTGATCTGATCCATAACATAAAGAGGATCACCGCCGTCTGTGAAAACCGGTTCATAGAGACTGACCGGTGTCTGGATGGCATCTAAGGCATAGGTGATATCTTCCCCGGAGATGCCGATCTCCTGTGCGATCTCCATGATCGTTGGCTCTTTTGCGTGAAGCCTTGTAAGCTGTTCCCTGGCACAGAGCGCCTTGTAAGCAGTATCACGCAGGGAGCGGCTGACCCGGATGGCATTATTATCCCGCAGATACCTTCTCACCTCCCCTAAGATCATTGGTACGGCATAAGTGGAAAATTTAACATTCTGTGTAATATCAAAATTGTCAATGGCTTTGATCAGGCCGATACATCCGATCTGGAACAGATCATCTAAATTCTCCTGACTGCCGGAAAAACGCTGGATCACACTTAGCACCAGCCGCAGGTTTCCTTTAATGTAGCGTTCCCTTGCATCTTTATCCCCTTTTAGTATCTTCTCAAACAATTCTTCTTTTTCTTTGCTGCTAAGAAGCGGCAGCTTTGCTGTATTCACTCCGCAGATCTCAACTTTATAGCCGGACATATTGTGTCTACCTCCGTTATGATAGCTTCGATGAAAAACGCCGTTATAACGGAATGATGCACGGAATGAGGGGATTTTATACCTGGAAAAAGAAATTGCGTGGATCAGAAGAAACAATTATAATATAAGAGTGTGTGCGAAAATGAAAAATTCCGAGAGGATATAAAACAGAAACGGGGTGTAAAATCGTATGATCCTGATCGTGTGTGTGGATGACAACAAGGGCATGATGTTTAACCATCGCCGCCAGAGCCAGGACAGGGTGCTTCGTCGGCATATTCTGGACAGAGTGGGAGATGCAAAACTGTGGATGAATGGGTACAGCGCAAAAATGTTTGAGAAAGATGAAAGCGAACAGGTACGAAAGTGCCTTATAGTGGATGAAGACTTTCTTAAAAAGGCTGCAAAAGGAGAATATTGTTTTGCAGAGTCAGATCCCTGTGGCAAAGACATGTTTCCTGATACAACCCAGGTTGATTCAGTGATCCTGTACAAATGGAACCGGGTATATCCTGCAGATCAGTATTTTGCTATGGATCTGTCCGGATGGAAACTGGTGGAAACAGTGGAATTTCCAGGTTCTTCTCATGAAAAGATAACAGAAGAGAGGTACGAAAGATGAGAAAAATAAAATATTGGGTATTGGGACTGGCAATGTCTGTGTCCCTTTTAGTTGGCGCCTGTGGACAGGCACCTGCTACGGGGGCGTCCGCAGCTGTAAAAGAGACAACAGAGGCAGTTACAGAAAGCGTGACTGTAGAAGCAGTCCAGACACCAAAGGCGGCAGCTGCCCAGACTGGAAACAGCGGGGCATTTGATCTGTCTGCGATCCCGGCTTATTCGGGACAGCCGTATGTTGCAGTTAATAACAATGTTCCCTTCTTTTCCGACGCAGATCTGACCGATGTTTCTTTTGAAAGTTATGGGGATCTGGATGCGTTGGGACGGTGCAGTGTGGCATATGCTTCTGTAGGAACGGATACCATGCCTACAGAGAAACGTGGAAATATCGGTCAGGTAAAGCCAACGGGCTGGCATACAGTAAAATATGACTTTGTAGATGGCAAATACCTGTATAACCGGTGCCATCTGATCGGATACCAGCTGACATCGGAAAATGCAAATGAGAAAAACCTGATCACAGGAACCAGATACTTAAATGTCCAGGGAATGCTGCCTTTTGAAAATATGACAGCCGACTATGTAAAAGAAACAGAAAACCATGTTTTATACCGTGTGACCCCTGTTTTTGAGGGTAATAACCTGGTAGCAGCAGGTGTGCTTATGGAGGCAGAGTCAGTAGAGGATAAAGGAGAAGGCGTTGAGTTCTGCGTATTTGTCTATAATGCGCAGCCGGGAGTAACGATTGATTATGCTACCGGTGACAGCTGGTTAGATGAAAATGGTACGGGAAATCAGCAGGCTGCTGCGAAGGAAACAAAAACAGTAGTGGAGACAGAGATCCAGGCAGAAAAACAGACTCAGGCTGAAAACACTCAGGCACCAGCAAAAGAGACTTCCACGTATATCCTGAATACTAATTCAAAGAAATTCCATAAACCGGGCTGTT
Organism: Clostridium sp. AM22-11AC; assembly: GCF_003473545.1. GTDB lineage: Bacteria > Bacillota > Clostridia > Lachnospirales > Lachnospiraceae > Enterocloster. The sequence goes on along the minus strand of NZ_QUCM01000003.1, from coordinate 215,538 downwards.
CCGCTGCGTCACAGATAAAAGCGGCAAACAAAGATGAGTTTACAGGAACCAGGGATGAAGTGATCGCCAAGGGATATGAACCTTGTAAGAAATGTAATCCATAGGGGAACGAAGATCTTGTAAAAGAATGATCAGATGTACCCAGCATAACACAGGTGCGGGGAGAATTCAATCACAAAAATAAATAAATTAAAATTATTTCAGGAGCGGCAGAAATACCGCTCCTGAATTGTTTTATTGGGTATTCTTCCGGTAAAGGATCAGAAGTCCTTTAAGCAGCAGCGCATCATCAAAGATGATCTCATGTCTGCAAAGAGGGGTGATAAAACGTGCCAGACCGCCGGTTGCGATTACAGTAGGTGTTTCTCCCAGTTCTTTTTCCATACGGTCTAAGATACCGTCGATCATGTCTACATTGCTGAAAACAATACCGGCTCTCATACAGTCGATGGTGTTCTTTCCAATGACCTTATTTGGCACTTCCAGGCTGATGTAAGGAAGCTGGGCCGTTTTTCCGCTTAAGGAGTTTAAGGAAACACGCAGTCCTGGTAAAATGACGCCGCCTATGTAATTGCCCTTTTTATCAGCAACACTTAAGGTAGTAGCAGTTCCCATGTCGATCACCACCAATGGAAGAGGATGTTCATGGATAGCAGCTACTACATCTACGATCATGTCACTTCCTACGCTTTTAGGGTTGTCCATAAGGATGTTCATGCCGGTTTTCATACCGGAGCCAACTAACAGAGGGCGGATGCCTACTGCCTTTTCTACGGCATTTAAGATCGTAGTGTTTAAAGGCGGAACAACAGAAGAAAGAATGGCGCCTTCTATGTCAGATAACTGGATGTGGTGCATTTCCAGGATGTTTTTAAAGTGAATGGCGTACTCGGTGTCTGTGCGGCCCTGATCTGTGGTCACACGTTCGATGAAATAGGTCTGCTTTTCGTCAATACCACCCAGTACGATGTTGGTATTGCCCATATCAATGGCTAAAATCATGAGGGGGAACTCCTTTCAAATACTTGAAATGTGTGTTATGATTGTATCACACAAAAATAAGAAACACAACCGGAGGAACCCTTATGTTAAAAGGAAAAACAATACTCCTTGGAGTGACCGGCAGCATTGCCGCATATAAGATCGCCTATCTGGCAAGTGCCCTGGTAAAAGCAGGAGCGAAAGTACATGTACTTATGACACAGAATGCTACTAATTTCATTAATCCCATTACCTTTGAAACACTGACGGGAAATAAGTGCCTGATCGACACTTTTGACCGGAATTTCCAGTTCAGCGTGGAACATGTATCTTTGGCAAAAGAAGCAGATGTTTTTATGGTAGCCCCTGCTTCAGCCAATGTGATCGGCAAACTGGCTCATGGCATTGCAGATGATATGCTGACCACTACGTTTATGGCCTGTACCTGTCCAAAGATCATCTCACCGGCCATGAATACACGTATGTATGAAAATCCTATTACTCAGGATAATTTAAAGATTTTGGAGCACTACGGAATGGAAGTGATCCGTCCTGCAAGCGGATATTTGGCCTGCGGCGATACAGGAGCAGGCAAGATGCCGGAGCCGGAAACATTGTTTGAATATATCCTGCGCACGGTAGGATACCCGAAAGATATGGCAGGAAAGAAAGTTCTCATCACTGCGGGACCTACCAGGGAAGCCATTGATCCGGTTCGCTATATCACCAATCATTCTACGGGAAAAATGGGTTATGCCATTGCAAAGGCAGCAGCTTACAGAGGGGCAGAGGTAACTTTGGTAACCGGGCCTGTAGCGATCAAGCCACCTATGTTTGTAAAGGTAGTTCCTATTGAAAGTGCAGAAGATATGTTCCAGGCAGTGACCGGTGCAGCACCGGAACAGGATATTATTATCAAGGCAGCAGCAGTAGCAGATTACCGTCCGGCTGTAGTGGGCCAGGACAAGATCAAGAAAACAGACGGGGATATGTCCATTGCCCTAGAGCGGACCAAAGATATCCTTGGCTGGCTGGGACAGCACAGAACACCGGGACAGTTCTTATGCGGTTTCTCCATGGAAACAAGGGACATGCTGGAAAATTCCAGAGCCAAACTTGCCCGAAAGAACCTGGATATGATCGTTGCCAACAACTTAAAGGTAGAAGGCGCAGGTTTCGGTACTGACACCAATGTAGTGACCATTATCACAAAAGACAGTGAAAAGGAACTGCCGAAGATGAGTAAAGAGCAGGTAGCTGACGAATTGCTGACACAGATTCTTGACTTTACTTCATAATCATAATACAATAATATGTCGATACCAGGGTCAAAAACCCGGAAATCCGACGCAAGCTTGCTTGCAGGAGGATTTTTGAAAATTAATCAGTGAGTTAGTAAGAACGGAGGAAAGACCATTGTCACAGACAAATGATCAGATAACAGAACAGATAAAGAACCGCAGAACATTTGCGATCATTTCCCACCCTGATGCAGGTAAGACAACTTTAACAGAGAAGTTTCTTCTCTACGGAGGCGCTATCAACCTGGCAGGTACTGTAAAGGGAAGAAAGGCTGCAAAGCATGCGGTTTCCGACTGGATGGAGATCGAGAAGGAGAGAGGTATTTCCGTTACTTCTTCCGCCATGCAGTTTAATTACGAAGGCTTTTGTATTAACATCCTGGACACACCTGGACACCAGGACTTCTCAGAGGATACTTACCGTACCCTGATGGCGGCTGACTCCGCTGTCATGGTCATTGACGGATCCAAGGGTGTTGAGGCGCAGACCATCAAGCTGTTTAAGGTTTGTGTTATGCGCCATATCCCAATCTTTACATTTATCAACAAATTTGACCGTGAAGCAAGAGATCCATATGAACTGTTAGACGAGATCGAAGAAGTATTAGGAATCCGTACTTGTCCGGTAAACTGGCCCATCGGCTGCGGAAAGAACTTTAAGGGCGTATATGACCGCTTTACAAAGAAGGTAACTACCTTTACCGCTGCACAGGGCGGTGCAAAAGAGGTTGCTACCCAGGAATTTGACGCAGAGACAAATGATGTGGAAAGCATTATCGGCTTCCAGTACCATCAGCAGTTATTAGATGATATTGAATTACTAGACGGTGCCAGCGATGAACTGGATATGGACCGTGTACAGAAGGGTGATCTTTCCCCTGTATTCTTTGGTTCTGCGCTGACCAACTTCGGTGTTGAAACATTCCTGGAGCATTTTCTGAAAATGACCACACCGCCTCTTCCAAGAAAAACACTGACCGGCGTAGTAGATCCATTTAACAAGGATTTCTCCGCATTTGTATTTAAGATCCAGGCAAACATGAACAAGGCCCACAGAGACAGAATTGCATTTATGCGTATTGTTTCCGGCAAGTTTGAGGCTGGTATGGAAGTAAACCATGTTCAGGGCGGTAAAAAGATCCGTCTGACTCAGCCGCAGCAGCTGATGGCCCAGGATCGTAAGATCGTAGAAGAGGCATATGCAGGGGATATCATTGGTGTATTTGATCCAGGTATCTTCTCTATTGGTGATACTCTTTGCGCATCCAATGAAAAATTTGAATTTGAGGGCATCCCTACTTTCGCACCGGAGCATTTTGCAAGAGTGCGCCAGGTAGATACCATGAAGCGTAAGCAGTTCATCAAGGGCGTAAACCAGATCGCCCAGGAAGGTGCCATCCAGATCTTCCAGGAGTTTAATACGGGTATGGAAGAGATCATCGTAGGCGTTGTAGGTGTACTTCAGTTTGAAGTCCTTACTTATCGTTTACAGAATGAATACAATGTAGAAGTTATCTTAGAGAAGCTTCCATATGAATATATCCGCTGGGTAGAAAATCCACAGGAAGTAGATGTGGCGCGTATCCAGGGAACATCTGATATGAAGCGTATTAAAGACTTAAAGGACAACCCACTGCTTCTGTTTATTAACAGCTGGAGCGTTGGCATGGTCCTTGAAAGAAATCCGGGTCTTAAATTAAGCGAGTTTGGTAATAACTAAACATAAATCTGAAGGCATATTTAAGGAGGTTTTACAAAATGAGCAAGATCGATGTAGTAAGAGCAGCTATGGTACAGGCAATGAAGGCAAAGGATAAGGCAAGAAAAGACTCTCTTTCCATGTTATTATCCGCTTTAAAGAACGCAGAGATCGACAAGAGAGAGCCCCTTACAGAGGCAGAAGAAGACGCAATCGTTAAAAAAGAGATCCGTCAGACACAGGAGACTTATGATTTAGCTCCAGCTGACAGAGATGATATCCGCGAAGAGGCAGGCGCACGTCTGGCTGTTTACAAGGAATTTGCACCGGAAGACATGTCTGTAGACCAGATCAAAGAAGTGATCGACGGTGTATTAAAAGAACTGGGGATCGAAAATCCTACACCAAAGGACAAAGGCGCTATTATGAAGGTACTGATGCCAAAGGTAAAGGGAAAAGCAGATGGCAAGGTTGTCAACGAAACTCTGGGTGCTATGCTGAAGTAATAGCAGAATAAATAAAAAATAGTCTGGCCATGCAGATGTCATGGCTGGATTGTAAAAAAAGAACAGGAGAAGGTCATGTACAGAAAAGAAATCGAAGAATATATTGATTCCCACAAGGACCAGATGATCGAAGATATTTGCACTCTCTGCCGGATCAATAGTGAAAAAATGCCTTACACAGAGGGGAAACCATTTGGCGAGGGCCCATTTGAGGTATTACAGACAGCTCTTACCATGATGGAAAATTATGGTTTTTCTGTCCGCAATTATGACAATTATGTAGGAACAGCAGACTTAAATGATAAGGAAGCACAGCTTGACATCCTGGCCCATCTGGATATAGTGCCTGCAGGGGAAGGCTGGACTGTGACTGAGCCCTTTGAGCCAGTTATTAAAGACGGAAAGCTTTATGGCCGCGGTACTGCAGATGACAAAGGACCGGCTGTTGCAGCTCTTTATGCAATGCGTGCAGTAAAGGAACTGGGAATTCCTGTAAAGAAAAATGTCCGTCTGATCTTAGGTACAGATGAAGAATGTGGAAGCTCTGACATTGCTGTTTACTATAAGCAGGAAAAAGAGGCTCCAATGACCTTTTCACCAGATGCAGAATTCCCTGTGATCAACGTGGAAAAGGGACGGCTTCCAGGTCATTTTGTAGCTTCTTTTGAAAAATCCGATGCTATGCCAAAGCTGGTTAAGATCGATGCAGGCCTTAAGAGCAATGTAGTTCCTGGAAAGGCAAAAGCAGTTGTAGCTGGTGTAGAGGATGCTGTATTAAATGAAACAGCAGCTGCTGTTACAAAAGAAACAGAGGTTACATTTACCTTTACAGGCTGTGAAGAAGGAGTCCTGATCACAGCAGAAGGAGAAGGCGCTCACGCATCTACTCCGGAAGAAGGAAAGAATGCATTAACTGCACTGTTAATGCTGATCACAAAACTGCCGCTAGCTTCCTGCCCGCAGATGGATGCAGTAAAGAGCCTTGTAAAGCTGTTCCCTCATGGAGATACCAGAGGAAAAGCTTTAGGCGTTGCTATGAGTGATGAAGTTTCCGGAGAACTGACTATTGCATTTGACCTGCTTCATGTAGACGCAGAAAGCCTGGATGGCACCTTTGACTGCCGTGCTCCGATCTGCGCAAATGATGAAAATGCATTAAAGGTAGCAAAGGCACATATGGCAGAGGAAGGCATTGAGCTGCTGGCAGAACATATGAGAGCACCTCATTATGTAGATGGCGACTCCCATTTTGTACGCACTCTCTTAAAGGCGTATGAAGAATACACTGGTTTAAAGGGCAGCTGCCAGTATACAGGTGGCGGTACTTATGTACACAGCCTGAAAAATGGTGTTGCTTTTGGCTGCTCCATGCCTGGAACAGATAACCGTATGCATGGTGCAGACGAGTTTGCAGTTGTAAAGGAACTGGTTGACAGTGCGAAGATCTTTGCACAGGTAATCGTGGATCTTTGCTGCTGATAAAAGCCTGGTTACATGGATAAGAACTCTATCTCCTATATCGTGGGGATAGGGTTCTTTTTTTCTTTTTCCAAAATATATTTATAAATAAGAGAAGGAAAAGGGGCAGATAGAGATCCGTCTTTATGATCTGAAACAAAAGGAAGTCATCAATATAAAGGACTGCGCCCGCCTAGGGTATGTAGGAGATCTGGAATTTGATGAAAAAACAGGCTGTATTACAGCACTGGTAGTGCCGGGTCCCGGGTGTATCTGCGGATTTTTAGGAAGGGAAAAGGAATATGTGATCCCGTTTTGTGATGTATGCCAGATCGGAAGTGACATTATCCTGGTAAGCTTTAAAGAGAAAGAAAAGGAAAAGCCGGATAAGAAGTGCTAAGATGTAAAAAGTCCCATAAACGAGGAGTGGCCGACAGGTTTTCACCTGTCGGCCGATTTGTGAGAAAAAGTTGTATGAAAAGCATTCGCTTTTAACGTAAATAAATATACTGAAAAAATGTGAGAAAAAGTTGTGTAAAATGTGAAGAATGTGTGAACAAAAATCATTTGCGGCTGTTAAAGATTAACGCATTATCATATGGACATTTATTTTGTTGTCAACAAAGACCGTCCTGACATAAAAAAAGCACTGGACAGCGCAGTGGATTTCTTTCAAGGGAAGAGAAAAAATGGATCGCGGACCATGGTCCCATTCGGATCGGCTATTTAAATGATGATGCAGGTGTCGGTGTCATGGATCCTGCAACCGGTGAACTGACAGGAGTTATCAAGGATTATGTGGAGCTTGCAAAAGATTGTCTTCAGGGGCAGACTCTGGAATTTGACCTGAAAGGTTATGATACAAGAAATGAGCAGCTTCAGGCTTTACATATCGGGGAGATCGACCTGATCTTTCATGTCAGCCAAAATCCTTATTCAGCAGAAACAAACGGTTTTGTCCTGTCTGATACCATATGGACCTTTAATATGGCTGCTACTACGGCAAAGGACTCTTTTAATGAAAATGCAGAAAATACAGTTGCGGTTACGAAAGATAATTTTGCGTTAAAAGCGTACATTTAAGATCTGCGCCTTAGAACGGCCGGATGGAAAAACGATCCCTATTATTGCAATGACAGCCAATGCCTTTGCGGAAGATATGCAAAAATGCCTGGATGCAGGTATGAATGCCTATCTTGCCAAACCGTTGGAGGTCCAGAAAGTCATTGCTGTCATTGCACAGGGTTGTAATAACAGTTAATGGAATAATGGAATGAATCAGCTGTTTTCGTGAAGGATATGAAGGACAGAACGAAGTTTTAATGCATCGATCTGACCTGGTGCGGAAATATTTCCTGCAGTGCCAAAGGTAAGGCAGGAGCCGAATACTTCCCCGCTTAAGCGGCTGATCAGGCCTGTGCCTGCCATAGACATGGTGATAACAGGACAGGTGAGTTCTTTCTTTGCTTTGCAGGTGGCAGAAAGAAGAGTCAGTACATCTTCTGTGCTTTCAGGCATAACAGCGATCTTTGCAATATCAGCCCCTGCTTCCTCCATCTGCTTCAACCTTGAAAAGATCTCGTTTCCTGAAGGGGTTTTAAAGAAATCGTGGTTGGAAAGAATGGTTTTTACATTTTTTTCTTTTGCCAGGGCGATCAGCTCATTTACAGTATCTTTATCAGAAAACAGTTCAATATCTACCAGGTCTACCAGGCCGGAGCAGATGGCTCTTTTTACCAGTTCTTTATACTGTAAAAGGCTGGCAGCCATATTTCCGCCTTCCTTTTTGGTGCGGAAGGTAAAAAGAAGAGGAGTATCCCCGGCTGCTTTTCGTACAGCAGGAAGGATCTCTTCCAGATAGCCTTTTTTTAAAATGTCATCCATCCAGTCAACCCGCCATTCAATAAGATCAGCGCTGTGATCCAGCGCTTTTTTCATATCATTTAAAAGTGCATCCAGGCAGGTGCTTACAAGAGGGATACAGATCTTTGGGATCCCTTCTCCTAAAACTATATTTCTCACAGAAACAGAGGGTGTATGGTTCATGTTTTGTTCTCCTTTTAAACAGCATAGACTGTATTATTATCCGCTATTATAAGACATAAAAATGGTCTTCGTCTATAGATATAGGAACAAATATGGGAAAAACTGGGGAATTGTAACAAAAATCTTGCGCTTGAGGGGGCTTTCGGTTAAAATAAAATCATCATTTTGTAAAAAATACATGAGAGAAAGGATGTGCAGAGTTTATGAAGTGCCCGTACTGTAATGAAGCAGATACCAAAGTGATCGATTCCCGTCCGGCAGATGATAACAGTTCCATTCGCAGGCGCCGTCAGTGTGAACGCTGTGGCAAGCGTTTTACTACGTATGAAAAATTAGAGACCATGCCCCTTATGGTCATTAAAAAAGATGATTCCAGAGAGGCATATGACCGCTCCAAAATAGAAGCAGGCATTCTGCATTCCTGTCATAAACGTCCGGTATCTCCCCGTCAGATCAGTACCATGATCGATGAGATCGAAAACCAGATCTTTAACAGGGAAGAAAAGGAGATCCCAACTTCTGTGATCGGTGAACTGGTCATGGACAAACTGAAAAGTGTAGACGAAGTAGCTTATGTGCGCTTTGCCTCTGTTTACAGGGAGTTTAAGGATGTAAGTACCTTTATGGAAGAATTGGGAAAACTTTTAAAGAAATAAGTCTAAAAGAAAGTAGAATTTAATATGTTTCAATGTTTTTACCCCAGTAAAATGGAAGAGTCCTCTTATGTTATTCCTTATGAAAACTGGAAAAAAATGGGGATCCAGGGGATCGTTTACGATATTGATAATACTTTAGTCCCGCATGGGGCACCGGCGGATGAGAGAGCCATCCGGCTTTTTGAGCATCTGAGAGGCTTGGGATTGAAAACCTGCCTTCTTTCCAATAATAAAGAACCGAGAGTGAAATCTTTTGCGCAGCAGGTAAAATGCCCTTATATTTATAAAGGGGGAAAACCAGGGGCAAAAGGCTATAAAAAGGCCATGGAGACCATGGGGACCGATGTGAAAAATACGCTGTTTGTAGGAGATCAGCTTTTTACAGATATCTGGGGCGCCAACCGTCTGGGGATCCAGACTGTCCTGGTACGGCCCATCAACCCAAAAGAAGAGATCCAGATCGTATTAAAACGTTATCTGGAAAAACCGGTTTTATACTGTTACAGGAAAAGCCTTGAAAAGTAAGATCCAGACAAAAGAAAATCGTGTGAAAAAGTAAAAAGAGACAGCAGGAGATAACGCAATGGATGGAAAAACAAAAGTATACGGTGTAATGGGAGATCCCATCGAACATTCCATGTCACCGCTTATGCATAATTTTTACGCAGAGCGTACAGGAACAGACTTAGTCTACGTTCCCTTTCACGTAAACAGGGGAACTGTGGAAATGGCTGTAAAAGGTGCCTTTGCTTTAAATATCCAGGGAATGAATGTAACCGTTCCACATAAACAGGATGTAATGAAGTGCTTGGAAGCCATTGATGAAGACGCAAAAGCCATCGGTGCTGTAAATACCCTGGTGCGTACAGAGCATGGATACAAAGGTTATAATACAGACGGTGCAGGCTTAAAACGTGCTATGGATGAAGCAGGTATTTCTATTGCAGGAGAAAAATGTATCCTCATAGGAGCCGGAGGCGCAGCCAAGGCAGCAGCCTACATCCTTGCAAAGTCCGGCGCGTCCGTTGTATATATCTTAAACCGAAGCGTGGAGAAAGCAGCGGCTTTAGCTGATTATATTAACGGACTGATGGGCCGTGCAGTGCTTATCCCGTTAAAACTGGAAGAGTATGACCAGATCCCTCAGGAAGAAAAGGGCTATCTGGCGATCCAGTCAACCAGCGTAGGCATGCACCCTCATACAGAGGACGTTATTATAGAAGATGAAGCTTTTTATAAGCTGATCCACACAGCAGTGGACATTGTATACACACCTTCCTGTACGAAGTTTATGAAAATGGTACAGGCTGCAGGGGGAAAAGCAATTAACGGTCTGGATATGCTTTTGTATCAGGGGCTGATCGCGTTTGAACTGTGGAATCCGGAGGTAAAGGTAGATAAAGATACCATTGACAGGATCCGTGAAATGATCCTGGATCATTTACATGGAAATACCAGAAAGCACAATGTGATCTTTACTGGCTTTATGGGAGCAGGAAAGACCAGCGCAGGCCATTTTTATGCAGATCATTATCACATGCCGTTCATTGATACAGATCAGGAGATCGAAAAAGAAGCAGGTATGGCTATTTCCCAGATCTTTAAGGAACAGGGAGAGGAAGCCTTCAGAAAGTTAGAAACACAGTGCCTGGAAAAGCTGTTAAGGACCACAGACGGGGCAGTGATCTCTGTGGGCGGCGGACTTCCTTTAAGAGAGGAAAACCGGGAACTTTTAAAGAAGCTGGGACTGGTAGTATATCTGGATGTTTCACCGGAGACTGTTTATAAGCGGATCGGTGCAGATGTGTCCAGCCGTCCTATGCTGCACAGTGATGATGTGCCCGGACGGATCAGAAGTTTACTTAATGAACGCAGGCCATTATACTTAAAAGCAGCCCATGTGGCAGTGGATGTAAATGACCGGTCTTTAGATGCCATCACAGAGGAAATCTACAGGGAAGCCCATAAATAAGTGGCTGGTGGCTGTAAAATCATCCAGAATAAGCTGTAAAACAGAAAAAAGAACTTGAAAAACGTACATACATAGTATAAAATAAAAAAGATTAGAGAGAAATTAGAGGATGCAGGCAGCATCCTGAACGAACTTAAGGAGGAATATCTTTATGATATCAGCAGGCGATTTTAGAAACGGAATTACACTGGAAATTGATGGACAGGTTGTTCAGATCCTTGAATTCCAGCACGTTAAGCCAGGCAAGGGCGCTGCTTTCGTGCGTACCAAATTAAAAAATGTTATCAACGGCGGTGTTGTTGAGCGTACTTTCCGTCCAACCGAGAAGTTCCCGGCAGCAAGAATCGACCGTGTAGATATGCAGTATCTGTATGAGGATGGAGATCTGTATAACTTCATGAACGTAGAGAACTACGAGCAGTTAGCATTAAACAAGGACATCATTGGCGATGCATTAAAGTTCGTTAAAGAGAACGAGATCTGCAAGGTTTGTTCTTACAACGGCAACGTATTCTCTGTAGAGCCACCTCTGTTTGTAGAGCTGGAGATCACTGATACAGAACCAGGCTTCAAGGGTGATACAGCAACTGGCGCAAGCAAGCCTGCAACTGTAGAGACCGGAGCTACTGTAAGTGTTCCGTTATTCGTAAACACAGGTGATAAGATCAAGATCGATACCAGAACCGGCGAATATCTGTCCCGTGTATAAGCAGATTATTGCTTAGATAAAAAGTAAAAGATTGCTCCGGCAGACCGCCGGAGCGATTTTCGTATATGAGATATACTCCCGGGGAGTACATCAAGAAAAGAATACAAGGAGAATGATATTGTGAAAAAGATTCTGGAAGCTCTGGAGCAGGAGCTGAAAGCAGCATTTACAGCCTGCGGCTATGAAGAAAAATTCGCAAAAGTGGTTTTATCCAACCGCCCGGACCTGTGCGAATATCAGTGCAACGGCGCTATGGCAGCTGCCAAGGCATATAAAAAGAAACCTATCGACATTGCAAATGCAGTGGTAGAACAGCTTACAGGAGAACATGCAAGTTCTGTATTTTCTGAGGTTGTGGCAGTAATGCCTGGTTTTATCAACTTAAAACTTTCTGAAGGCTTTTTAGCTGACTATATGAACGGTATGGCAGCAGATGAGAAGCTGGGTCTGGGAGAACCGGAAAAGAAAGAGACCATTATCGTAGACTTTGGCGGTGCCAATGTGGCAAAACCTCTTCATGTAGGACATTTGCGTTCTGCAGTTATCGGTGAGAGCGTAAAGCGCATGGGACGTTTCCTTGGCCACAATGTGATCGGCGATGTGCATTTAGGCGACTGGGGACTGCAGATGGGCCTTATTATCGAGGAACTGCGCGACCGCAAGCCGGAACTGCCATACTTTGATGAAAATTATACAGGAGAATATCCAGCAGAAGCTCCTTTTACCATCAGCGAGTTAGAGGAGATCTACCCGGCTGCCAGCGGCAAGTCCAAGGTAGATGAGGCATTTAAGGAGCGCGCCCATCAGGCAACCTTAAAGCTTCAGAAGGGATATCCGCCATTCAGAGCCATCTGGAAGCATATTATGAATGTTTCTGTAGCGGACCTTAAGAAGAACTACTCCAACCTGAACGTAGATTTCGACCTGTGGAAGGGCGAAAGCGATGCAGAGCCATATATCCAGAAGATGATCGACACTCTGGAAGCACAGGGACTGGTACATGAAAGCCAGGGCGCTTTAGTTGTAGATGTAGCAGAAGAAAGTGATACCAAGGAGATTCCGCCATGCCTGATCCGTAAGTCAGACGGTGCTTCCCTGTATGCAACTTCTGACCTTGCTACCATTGTAGAGCGTGAGGAAGACTTTAAGCCGGACCGCTATATTTACGTAGTAGACAAGCGTCAGGCCATGCATTTTGAACAGGTATTCCGCGTTGCAAAGAAGGCCGGTATTGTAAAGCCTGAGACCCAGATGGTATTCTTAGGTTTCGGTACTATGAACGGCAAGGACGGAAAGCCTTTTAAGACAAGAGAAGGCGGCGTTATGCGTCTGGAGAAGCTGATCGCAGATATTGATGAGGCTGTTTACCAGAGAATTATGGAGAACCGCACTGTATCTGAGGAAGAAGCAAAAGAGACAGCAAAGATCGTAGGTCTTGCAGCTTTAAAATACGGAGATCTGTCCAACCAGGCTTCCAAGGATTATATCTTTGATACTGACCGCTTTATCTCCTTTGAGGGAAATACGGGTCCATACATCCTTTATACCATCGTCCGCATCAAGTCCATTTTAAATAAATATAAGGAAAATGGCGGACAGGTAACAGAAGAGGGCTCTGAAAAGAAGATCCTTCCTGCAAAGGGCGCTTCTGAGAAGGCACTGATGCTTCAGCTTTCCAAGTACAATGAAGTCATCGAAAACGGCTTTGCAGAGACAGCTCCTCATAAGATCTGTCAGTATATTTATGAGCTGGCAAATGCATTTAACAGCTTTTACCACGATACAAAGATCCTCTCTGAGGAAGACCAGGCAGTAAAAGACAGCTACATCGGTCTGATCACACTGACCAGAAGAACACTGGAGATCTGCATCGGACTTCTGGGAATCGAGGCTCCGGAGCGGATGTAAAGAAGGGATAGATCAACGTCAATGAAGATCGTCAAAATGGATACAAACAGTTTCTGGAAAGGCGAAGCTGGCGTAGTGGGTCTGGTGGAGGACCAGGCCCACACCTTTAAAACAAAGTTATATCTGAAAAATGGTCAGGTAAAGGATTATTCCTGTACCTGTGAAAAAGGGAATTCTTACAGGGGCATCTGCGCCCATGGGGAGGCCCTTTTTGCATATTATAAAGAATATCAGGCGGAAATGTCCAAACCTCTGGTACACAGTTCTTCCCAGGTCCACACGATGATCCGGGAGTATACCAACCAGGAGGTAGCCCGCATCTTAGAGGAAGAAGAGGGAAGCCAGGTAAAACTGGTGCCTGCTGTGATCTTAAACGGAAGGGATGTCCGGCTGGAATTTAAAGTAGGCCGTGAAAAAATGTATGCAGTAAGGGATCTGGCAGCTTTTTCCGATGCAGTGGCTGTAGGCGCCTATGTGGAATACGGAAAAGAATTGGCTTTCCATCACCAGGGAAGTTCCTTCTGTCCGGAATGCAGGGGACTTTTGTCTTTAGTCATGGCACTGACAGAGGGACAGAAATCCCAGAGGGATATATCCTTAAGCCGTATGAACCGGGAACGTTTTTTTGAGGTTTTACAGCAGGAAGAACTGGAGGTGCAGCTTCCGGGAGGGATCCGTTCCCAGCTTAAAGTACAGAAAAAAGATCCGAAACTGGTGATCCGCATCCGCAGATATGGAAGGGACGGCGTGGAAGCTGTGTTAGAAGGTGTCCGGACAGACGAAGAAGGGGACACAGAGCCGGTACTGGCTTTTTTCAGGGGAGAGCGGCGCATTTATATTGTCACAGGAAAGACCCTCTGCTGCTGTTCCCACCACTTCAGCCAGGCGGCAGGTACCTTTTTGGAGCAGATCACAAAGGAGAGGGAATACCGGATCCAGGCAGGAGCAAAGGACATTCCTCTTTTATATGAGCGTGTACTTAAGACATTAAAGCCCTACAGCATCATGATCCAGGAAGAAGTAGATCTGGAAGAATATAAAATGGAGCCTTTGAAAGCGGTGTTCCGTTTTGACGCAGACGAAAAAGGCACTTTATATATGGAACCTCTTTTATCTTATGGGGAATATACCTTCCATCCCATAGAAGATGAAAATCTTCCGTCTGCGATCTGCCGTGATGTGCCGGGAGAGTTTAAGATCAGCCAGGTGATCCGCAAGTATTTTAAGTGCAGGGATCCAAAAGACGGCAGGCTGGTATTAAAAGAGGATGAAAAAGCCTTGTACCACTTGTTAGATCAGGGAATGGAAGAATTCCGGGGACTGGGAGATGTATACCTGTCTGAGTCCATGAAAAACTGGAAAATTGTGGAAACTCCTTCTGTATCTGCAGGTGTCAGCGCTTATTCCGGCTGGCTGGAACTGACCGTGGATATGGGAGAATTTCCAAAAGAAGAACTGGGACGTATCCTGACTGCCTACAGCCAGAAAAAGAAATATTACCGCTTAAAGAGCGGACAGTTTTTAATGCTGGACCAGGGCGGTATGTTTACCCTTACAAAACTGGCGGGAGAGCTGGGAATCAGCAAAAAGGACTTACAAAGCGGCACCATCCGCCTGCCTGCTTACAGAGCACTGTATCTGGACCATATTTTAAAAGAAGGTCCGGGCATTACCTATTACAGGGACCAGCTGTTTAAGTCAATGGTCCGTGCTGTAAAGACGGTTGAGGACAGCGATGAGCCGGTTCCTGCCCGGTTTGAAGCTATTTTAAGGGAATACCAGAAAACTGGCTTCCGGTGGATGAAAACCCTGGATAAATGCGGCTTCGGCGGCATTTTAGCGGATGATATGGGTCTTGGAAAGACCATTCAGGTGATCGCTCTTTTTGAAGATACCTACAGCAGCGGGGAGAAGGCCCCAAGCCTTGTAGTCTGCCCAGCATCCCTGGTTTATAACTGGGAGCAGGAAATCCAGAAATTTGCCCCGGATCTGAAGGTTCGGTCTGTAGTGGGAACAGGACCCCAGAGATTGGAACTGCTGGAAAAAATAAAAGAAGATCCTTCCGGCTGCCAGATCCTGATCACTTCCTATGACCTGTTAAAGAGGGATATTGCCCACTATGAGGGGATTGATTTCCGATTCCAGATCATTGATGAAGCCCAGTACATAAAAAATGCCACTACCCAGAGTGCCCGCTCTGTAAAGGCTGTCCAGGTGCGTTCCCGTTTTGCGCTGACCGGTACGCCTATTGAAAACAGGCTGGGAGAGTTATGGAGTATTTTTGATTTCCTTATGCCCGGATTTTTGTTTGGAAATCAGTATTTCCGCAAGGAATATGAGGTACCTATTACGAAAGACCGGGATGAGCAGGTGTTAAAACGCTTAAAGGGACTGATCGGACCGTTTATCCTGCGAAGAGTAAAGAAAGATGTGTTAAAAGAACTTCCGGATAAGCTGGAAAAAGTAGTTTATTCTACTTTAGAGGAAGAACAGAAGAAGCTTTATACGGCAAATGCCCTTTTATTAAAAGAAAAGCTGGAAGCAGATGACTTTAAGGGAGCAGAAAAGCTGCAGATCTTATCAGATCTTATGCAGCTGCGCCAGATCTGCTGTGATCCGAGGCTCTGCTATGGAAATTACAAGGCAGGCTCTGCCAAGCTTAAGACCTGTATGGATCTGATCCGTACAGGTGTAGAAGGAGAACACAAGATCTTATTATTCTCCCAGTTTACCTCTATGTTGGATCTGATCGAGGAAGAACTGAAAAAAGAGGGGATCGAATGTTATAAGCTGACAGGGGCAACGCCAAAGGAAGAACGGATCCAGATGGTATCCCGCTTCCACCAGAATGAGGTTCCCGTATTTCTGATCAGTTTAAAGGCGGGGGGAACGGGACTGAACCTGACAGCGGCAGATATTGTGATCCACTATGATCCATGGTGGAATGTGGCAGCCCAGAACCAGGCGACAGACCGTACCCACAGGATCGGTCAGGAAAAGCAGGTTATGGTATATAAGCTGATCACCAGTGATACCATTGAAGAAAATATTTTAAATCTCCAGGAAGCAAAGCGAAATCTGGCAGACCAGATCGTAACCGGAGGAGGCATTTCCTTTGGCGAACTTACAAAAGCAGATATTTTAAAGATGATAGAGGAGAGCAGACCATGAAAAGAACAGTAACTTTTGGTGAGATCATGCTCCGATTAAAAACTCCGGAGCATATGAGGATTTTGCAGACAGATGCATTTGAGGCAAGTTACGGAGGCGCAGAAGCCAATGTAGCAGTTTCCCTGGCAGTGCTTAAGGATCCGGTATCCTTTGTGACGAAACTGCCGGAAAATCCTGTTGGCACAGCAGCCTTAAATGAAGTGAGAAGATACGGGGCAGACACTTCCAAGGTAGTCATCGGAGGTTCCAGACTGGGAATTTATTTCTTTGAAAAAGGAACAGATATTCGGCCTACCAATGTAGTCTATGACAGGGAAGGAAGCGCTCTGGCGTTGGCAAAGCCGGAAGAATTCCACTGGGATGAGATCTTAAAGGATACAGATATTTTCTATTTTTCCGGTGTGACACCGGCAGTCAGCGAGAATATAGCAAAGGCAGTATTAGAAGCCTTAAAATACTGCAAAGCCCACGGGATCGAGACAGTCTGCGACTTAAATTACCGCTCTAAAATGTGGGATACAAAAAAGGCACAGTCAGTTATGAGCGAGCTGATGAATTATGTAACATTATGCATTGCCAATGATGAGGATTTTGAGTCATCTTTAGGGATCCACGCATATGACGGGGATATTTCAAAGGGAATTGATCAGATTGAAAGCTACAAGGCAGGCATGAAAGAGATCCAGAACCGTTATCCAAACTGCAAGGCAGTTGCCAGCGTCCTTCGCAACATGTATACAGCAGAAGACGGTGACTGGATGGCGATCTATTTAAAAGATGGTGTGTTCTATGAAAGCCCGGTACATAAAGTACACAGCTTTGAGGCAGTAGGAGCAGGAGATGCTTTTGCAGGAGCGCTGTTACACAGTCTGGTAAGAGGATTTGAACCTCAGAAACTGATTGATTTCTCTATTTCAGCCAGTGTATTAAAACTGATGATCCAGAGAGACTTTAACCTGGTAACGGAAAATGAAATCATGAGAGTTATGGAGTCTAAAGCGGCAAACCTGCAAAGGTGATTTTGAGGGTGGCTTCTATGAGCAGACAGAAAAAAATACAACTAGAAAATGGAACCATATTATTTTTAGGAGCAGCAGCCTTTATCTTACTGGCAGCCAGTCTGTTTCCTTCTTCTGCCATGTCACAAAAGGTGCGCTCTTATCTGGAAATGAACCGGATGGTGGAGAGAGCTTTTGCAGTGATGCTGCTGGTCCTTTCCACCCAGCTGATGAAGCGAAAGAGGACGGCCTGGGAAATGACCATGGCTGTACTGACTTTAAGTCTCCTGCGGGGACTGGAAGAGATAATACATACAGGACTGGAGGCCCGAAGTTTATTCCTGCTGGTCCAGGCGGCTGTCTTTTTCATCCTTTTGTGGAGCAGAAAAGATTTTTGCTGTCCGGCCTCTAAAAAGTCGGTGGAACAGGCTGTTGGCTTTATCCTCTTATCCCTGTTGGGAGTAGCTGTCAACGCAGCCATCACCCGCCATTATATAAATCTGGCTCTGGGAAAAGGAACGGTCTCTTTTGTTGAAAGCCTTGCAGCTGGTGTGGGAATGCTTTTTGGCATAGGCGGTGAATTTCCAGGAGGAGAGTTTGCGGAGCATTTAGAGCAGCTGATGTTTCTGTTCAGCTGGGGCTGTATCCTGGCCGGGGCAGTCCATATATTCCGTCCGTGGATGGAATATCCCGGGAAAACAGCATCTGACCTGCAGCATGCCAGGACCTTATTAAACCTTTACAGCCAAAATCCCTGCTCCTATCTGACCTTAGAAGATGATAAGATCCTCTATTTTGGAAAGCAGGTGGACGGCGTTATCCCCTATGGGATCGTAGGCGATACTGTGGTAGTCAACGGTGACCCGGTTTGTAAAGATGAGGACTTTCCCAAGTTACTGGATGAATTTAAGGAATTCTGCTTAAAAAGCGCCCACAAGCTGTTTATCTTAAGTGTGACAGACCATTATCTGGACGAGTATAAAAAACAGGGCTTTGGAACTGTAAAATGCGGGGAAGAGGCGAGATTTAAGCTGGCTGACTATGAGATCAGCGGTAAAAAAGGCGCCAAGATGCGTATGAACATCAATCATGCGAAAAAAGCGGGGATCGATGTTTACGAGTATAAGATACTGGAGAAGAGGAATGCAGCTTTAGAGGTAGAATTTAACCGCATTACCGATGAGTGGCTGGAAGGTAAGAAAAGTTCCATGTTAAAATTTACCATGGGTACTCTGGGACTGGATGATCCTATGGACCGGCGGTATTTTTATGCAGTAGACGAAAGCGGAAGCATGGTAGCCTACATTGTTTTTGTGCCTTTCCTTGGAAAGAACGGATATATGGCAGATATGACCCGTCATGGAAAGAAAGCACCAGGCGGTGTTATGGAACTGATCATGTATGAAGCGTTTCAGGTATTTAAGGAAGAAGGCGTGGAGTATGCCAGCCTGGGGGTAGCGCCTCTTGCTGGATTAAAAGAAGAGAATGCCAGTCTTATGGAGAAGCTTTTGGAGTTTGTCTATGAGCATTTAAACCAGTGTTATGGTTTTAAAGATCTTTACCGGGCAAAGGAGAAATACAGTCCTACCGTCTGGGAACCATCTTATTATGCGTATCTGCCGAAGATCCCTTCTCCGGATATGTTCTATGCAGTGGTGAAGATCCAGAACCCACAGGGTATCCTTGATTTCTTCCAGACAGTAAAATTTCCAAAGTTTTGGGATCATGGACAGAAAAAGCAGGAAACAGAGGCGAAAAAAGACCATGAGTGAAAAGGAAAAAGAAACAGGTGAGATAGAGGAAAGGGATGGTTTTATCGCTATTCCCGATGGATCTTTATACTATAAAAAATACGATATACAGGGAAAGGTCGGACTTCCGGTGGTGCTCCTTCATGGAAATAGGGGCACTCACCGGGATTTTTCTTCTTATATAGAAGTCCTTACGAAGGCAGGCTGTTCTGTAATCGCCATGGACAGCAGGGGACATGGGGCATCTGTGATGAAAATGGCGGCATTAAAAGCAGCTGTATTAAAAACAGGCCGCTCACAGGAAAAGGGAAAAAGAAGATGGACCGGGGCTGCGGATATGGCGGAAGATGTAGTCCGTCTGTTAGATCATCTGAAAATAGAAAAGGCAGTGATCCTGGGATTTTCAGATGGCGCCAATACAGCTTTGGAGTTTGCCGCAGATCATCCAGAGCGGGCAGAAAAGATCATTGCAGTCAGTGCCAATGCACTGCCGGACGGTCTGATCCCTCCTATGCTGTTTATGGAGAATACCCGTTTCCAGTGTGCGAAGATCTTAGAGAATATAAAGCCAGTGGGAAAATTTGGAAAATGGTGTAAAAGAGAGCAGTTTTTAAGCAGCCTGATCCTTCATTCCCCTTTTCTCACAGAAGAGAGATTGAAAAAAATATCCGTTCCCGTACTTTTAATGGCGGGAACCCATGATCTGATCAAAGAGTCTCATACCCGAATCATTGCCCGGTGCATCCCGGGAAGTCGTCTGGTTTTGATCAAAGGGGGTACACACCAGGGCTTTTTTAGAAAAAAAGAACGCTATATAGGAGAAATTCTGAAATTTATTTTTGACGAAAGATGTTAGTCAAAACTAACAACTTTATCAAAAAATTAACATAATTATTAAAAAAATAACGATAACTTTTCATATTGTATACAAAGTTAAAGTGTGTTATACTCAAAAATGGCTGTTAGGGACATGCTAAAATTGTTCCATTAAACAAAAGAAATCAAAAAGAAAGAGGGGAAGAAACCATGGGTTTGGCGACTTTTAAAGGCGGCATTCATCCGTATGAAGGAAAAGAATTGTCAGAAAACAAACCGATCCAGGTCCTTCTGCCAAAGGGCGAACTGGTATTTCCTATGTCTCAGCATATAGGAGCACCTGCAAAGCCACTGGTAGCAAAGGGTGACAGGGTTCTTGCTGGACAGAAGATCGGAGAAGCCGGTGGATTTATTTCAGCAAATGTGATCTGTTCTGTATCCGGTACTGTTAAGGCAATCGAACCAAGACGTATGGTAAATGGCGCAATGGTACCTTCCATCATCGTAGAAAACGATGGTGAGTATGAAACAGTAGAAGGAGTAGGAGAGGACAGAGATCCTTCCACACTCTCTAAAGAAGAGATCCGTTCTATCGTAAAAGAGGCAGGAATCGTAGGTTTAGGAGGCGCAGGCTTCCCAACTCACGTAAAGCTGACTCCAAAGGATGAGAATGCGATCGATTATGT
This sequence comes from Clostridium sp. AM22-11AC, assembly GCF_003473545.1. Lineage (GTDB taxonomy): Bacteria > Bacillota > Clostridia > Lachnospirales > Lachnospiraceae > Enterocloster. The sequence continues at coordinate 194,880 of NZ_QUCM01000003.1, read as the reverse complement.
AATCGTAAACGGCGCAGAGTGCGAGCCATATCTGACCAGCGACTATCGTATGCTGATCGAAGAGCCTGAGAAGATCGTAGGCGGTCTGAAGGTTATCTTACAGCTGTTTGATAACGCCAAGGGTGTGATCGCAATCGAGAACAACAAGCCGGAGGCTATTAAGAAACTGACAGAGATGGTAAAGGATGAACCCAAGATCACTGTCTGTCCGTTACTTACCAAGTATCCTCAGGGTGGTGAGCGTTCTATCATCTACGCTGTAACAGGACGCAAGGTAAATTCTTCCATGCTGCCGGCAGATGCAGGCTGTATCGTAGATAACGTAGATACAGTTGCTTCTATTTATATGGCTGTATGCAAGTCTACTCCATTAATGAGAAAGATCATTACCATTACAGGTGATGCTGTGGCAGAACCACAGAACTTCAATGTAAAACTGGGAACCAATTACCAGGAACTGATCGAAGCAGCAGGCGGTTTCAAGACCGAGCCTGAAAAGATCATCTCCGGTGGTCCTATGATGGGACAGGCCCTGTTTACTGTAGATGTGCCTGTATGTAAGACTTCTTCTGCTTTAACCTGTTTTACAAAAGACCAGGTAGCAGCTTTTGAACCAACTGCATGTATCCGCTGCGGACGCTGCGTAAGTGTCTGCCCAAGCCATATCGTTCCAGTCATGATGATGAAAGCAGCTATGAACCGTGACTGTGAGACCTTTGAAAAGATCAACGGTATGGAATGTATGGAATGCGGAAGCTGTACATATATCTGTCCTGCAAGACGTCCTCTGACCCAGGCATTCAAGGAAATGCGTAAGACGGTTGCGGCTAACCGCAGGAAGAAAGGCTAGGAGGGGACAAAAGCTATGAATAAATTATTAAACGTATCTTCATCTCCTCATGTGAGATGCAGTGTGAATACACAGAACCTGATGCTGGACGTAGTGATCGCTATGCTTCCTGCGGCAGCTTTCGGTGTATATAATTTTGGCTTCCACGCACTGCTTGTACTTTTAGTCACATCAGCAGTTTGTGTGGCAAGTGAATATGTTTACGAAAAACTGATGCACAAGCCAATTACCATTGCAGACGGAAGTGCTCTTGTTACAGGTATGATCCTGGCACTGAACATGCCACCTCAGATCCCTGTATGGGTACCTGCACTGGGCGGTATCTTTGCGATCATCGTTGTAAAGCAGCTTTACGGCGGACTGGGACAGAACTTTATGAACCCGGCTCTGGCTGCAAGATGCTTCCTGTTAATTTCCTTCGCTGGCATGATGAACAACTTCTCAGCTGCAAGCCTGGGATTTGACAGCGTTTCCGGAGCAACTCCTCTGGCAGCTATGCGTGCCGGACAGAGCGTAGATCTGGCTTCCATGTTCATTGGACGTATCCCTGGTACCATCGGTGAAGTTTCTACCATCGCTCTTCTGATCGGCGGTATTTATCTGTTAGTCCGCAAGGTAATCTCCTGGAGAATTCCGGTGATCTACATTGGAACAGTTGCAGTATTTGTATTTATCTTTGGTGGTTTTGATGTAAATTATGTACTCTGCCAGGTATGTGGTGGTGGTCTTATCTTCGGTGCTTTCTTTATGGCAACTGACTATGTGACCAGCCCGATCACTCCAATGGGACAGATCGTATTCGGTGTTGTCTTAGGACTTTTAACCGGTATCTTCCGTCTGTGGGGTGCTTCTCCTGAAGGTGTTTCCTATGCGATCATTTTAAGCAACCTGTTTGTACCAATGATCGAGCGTGTAACCCTTCCAAAAGCATTTGGAAAGGAGGCAAAGAAGGCATGAAAGGAATTTTAAAAGACGCTGCCATCCTGTTTGTCATCACTTTAGTTGCAGGACTTTGCCTGGGCGCAGTTCACGAAGTAACATTAGATCCGATCGCAAAGGCTCAGGAAGCAGCAGCTACCAAAACTTATAAAGAAGTATTCCCGGAAGCAGCAAAATTTGAGCAGACCGATGAACTGACAGCAGCAGTAGCAGCATCTGCAGATGAGATCCTGGCTCAGGGCTTTGGAAATGTATCTGTTGATGATGCACAGGTTGCAGAAGCAGAAGATGGTTCTGTTCTTGGATATCTGATCACTGCAAGTTCCACAGAAGGCTACAATGGTCTGGTACAGATCTCTGTAGGCATCACTTCTGAGGGAAATCTGACTGGTCTTGGTTTCTTAAGCATCAGCGAGACTCCTGGTCTTGGTATGAAGGCAAAAGAACCAGATTTCAAGGATCAGTTCAATGGAATGAAAGCACAGAAACTGGAAGTAACAAAGACAGACGCAACAGCTGATAACCAGGTTCAGGCGATCAGTGGCGCTACCTATACTTCCAAGGCAGTAACCGGTGCCACAAATGCAGCTATTTACTTTGTGGAAAACTGCGTTGGAAAGTAGGAGGTGTAAGAAATGAACAAGTATACAGAACGTCTTTATAATGGTATCTGGAAAGAAAATCCTATTTTCGTTCAGATGTTAGGTCTGTGTCCTACACTGGCTGTAACTACATCTGCTATGAACGGTCTTGGTATGGGTCTTTCCTCTACCGTAGTATTAGTAGCAGCAAACTTCATTATCTCACTGATGAGAAGCATCATCCCGGGAAGAGTCCGTCTTCCAGGTGAGATCGTAGTTGTTGCTTCCCTGGTAACCATCGTAGACATGCTGATGGAAGGCTTTACACCAGATCTTTACAGCGCACTGGGTATCTACATTCCTCTGATCGTTGTAAACTGTGTAATCTTAGGCCGTGCAGAGGCATTTGCTATGAAGAACAAACCGATCATCTCCGCATTCGACGGAGCAGGCATGGGTCTTGGATTTACCTTCGCCCTTGTTTGTATCGGTGCTGTCCGTGAACTTTTAGGTGCAGGTTCCATCTTTGGTGTAGCCATTATGCCTGCTTCCTATCAGCCTATTTCCATCTTTATCCTGGCACCTGGCGCATTCTTCGTTCTGGCTTGCTTAACTGCTTTACAGAACAAGTTAAAGATGCCTTCAGCAACTAACGGTTCCGCTAAGGGCAAGAAGGCTAAGACCGCTTGCTGTGGCGATTGCGCAAACTGTGCAGAATCAAAGACGGAAGAATAGGAGGTAAAAACGGATGAAAGAGTTACTTGTTATTGCCATTAGCTCCGCATTTGTGAGCAACGTGGTATTAAGCCAGTTTTTAGGCATCTGTTCCTTCGTCGGCGTATCTAAAAAGGTAGAGACAGCAGCAGGTATGGGCGGTGCGGTTATCTTCGTTATCACCATCGCTTCCGTTGTTGCAAGCCTGATCTATCAGTTCGTCCTGAACCCATTAGGACTGGATTATCTGAAGACCATCGTCTTTATCCTTGTAATTGCGGCTCTGGTACAGATCGTAGAAATGTTCTTAAAGAAATGTATGGTTTCCCTGTACAACGCATTAGGTGTATTCCTTCCGCTGATCACAACCAACTGTGCAGTATTAGGTGTTGCACTTACTAACGTACAGAACGGCTACAGCTTTGTACAGAGTGTAGTAAACGGTATTGCAACTGCTATTGGTTACACTGTTTCCATCGTACTCCTTGCTGGTATCCGTGAGCGTATTGAAGGAAATGATATCCCATACAACTTCCAGGGATCTCCTATCGTACTGGTAACTGCAGGTCTTATGGCAATCGCATTTTTCGGATTTTCCGGATTACTGTAGAAGGAGGAGACGAAGATGAACATAACAGCAATTTTGATTGCTGCTGCAGTTATTGCAGTAGCAGGTATCATCGTAGGAATCGGCCTTGGACTTTTTGGTGAGAAGTTCAAGGTAGAAGTAGATGAAAAGGAAGTAGCTATCCGTGAGGAACTTCCTGGAAACAACTGCGGCGGCTGCGGTTTCGCAGGCTGTGACGCGTTGGCAAAGGCAATTGCAGAGGGCAAAGCTCCTGCAAATGCATGTCCTGTAGGTGGAGCACCTGTAGGCGAAAAGATCGCTGCTATCCTTGGCGTATCTGCCGGAGCAGCAGAGAAGAAGGTTGCATTTGTACGTTGTAAAGGTACCTGTGACAAGGTTAAGACTCTTTACAACTACGAAGGTATTGATGACTGTGCAAAGGCATCTGTAGTGCCAGCCGGCGGTCCTAAGGCCTGCAGCTACGGCTGTACCGGTTTTGGTTCCTGTGTAAAGGCATGTCAGTTTGACGCGATCCATGTTGTAGACGGTGTAGCTGTTGTAGACAAGGAAAAGTGCGTAGCCTGCGGCAAGTGTGTTGCTACCTGTCCAAAGGGACTGATCCAGATCGTTCCTTACAGCGCAGAACATTTAGTACAGTGCAGCAGCCATGACAAGGGCAAAGATGTAAAGGCTGCATGTCAGGCTGGATGTATCGGATGTACCTTATGTACCAAGCAGTGTGAGTCAGATGCTATCCATATGGATAACAACCTGGCATTCATTGATTACGAGAAGTGTACAAACTGCGGCAAGTGCGCGGCAAAGTGCCCTGCTAAGGTTATTCTGTAATTTAAGAAAAACAGTATTTAAAAGAGCTTCAGACGGTGTGAAAATATCGTCTGGAGCTCTTTTTATTTTGCTTTTGTAAACGTTCTAATAACAGGGCAGAGCTGTGGCAGCCATTTCCGTTTTCCTTAATGGATGATTGTCATAACCGGATATACATAAAAAATTACAAAAATGTTAAAAGTGGGGACTACACCCATTTTTTGACAAAATTATACAAGGAAAATCGAAAAATAAAATCACGTAAAATCAAGGGTTTGCGGCCACTAACAGTTTACATAATATGGCTAAAAAACATTGTTTATAAATTAACAAAATTAATTATTAACAAAAATGTAATAAATACGTAAAAAACAAATCGTTATAATGCTGATTTGAAGGATAAAATAAAGAAATAAATATACAAAACGCATAAAATAATTTACAAAAATCTCCACTGACAAATAAAACGTAACAAAGTTGTTACCCAATGGTTGACGTTTAGGATTTAATCCCATATAATTACCGATACATCCCAGAAAAACAGGCATAAAGTGGGGACTACATCCCACAATGGCACTTGGGAGCGGATGCAGTTTAACCGCTCTGAAACGGATTTACGAGGCAGTATGCTTCGGGAAAGAATATGAGGAGTATGTATGCTTACATGGCATTCATTCCTTCAGTCGGTGATGTTTTTTGTACGTTCTATTTCTGTTAAGGTGACAAAGAACCATTACCGTTCGTCTTCTGTCCTTATGTCAGGAGCCGTTGTGATTGCAGTAGTCGCTTTTTCAGCCAATGGATTTGGCGGAGGCGGAAAGAACGCAATGGCAGCGCCCAGAACCGTAGACTCTCTGGAAGCAGATGAGGAACCGGAGACAGAGGCACTTTTTGAAGGAAGCAGTTTTGTTACAGAAGCAAAAATACAATTCGGACTTTTGAACACAGGCAGTGAAGGTCAGCATCTGGCCGGTGCGCTGTTGGAGAGAGATGTCCGGGACAGACAGCGCAGGCAGGCAGATGCGCAGATAGAAATAGAAGCGCTTCAGAAACAGATATTAAAAGAAAAAGAAGAGGCTGAAGCAAGACGGAAAGCAGAGGAAGAGAGAAGAGCCGCCAGAAGGATCAAAGTGTCTGATGAAGATTATCAGGTATTACTTCGGATCGTTCAGGCAGAAGCTGGTGTATGTGATGAGAAAGGCAAGATCTTAGTGGCCGATGTGATCATCAACCGCGTTCTTTCAGGAAAGTTTCCTGGAAGCGTAAAGGGTGTTGTATACCAGGGTTCCCAGTTCCAGCCGGTGTCCAACGGCAGGATTAATTCCGTAAAAGTAACAGCTGAAACCATTCGGTGTGTGGACCGTGCACTGGACGGGGAAGATTATTCCAACGGTGCGTTATATTTTATGAACAGAAAAGCTTCCGGCAGAAAAGCAGGCTGGTTTGACTCCAGATTAACCTACCTTTTCGCACACGGAGGTCACGAATTTTTTAAATAGTTCAGCCATGCGCTGGCTTGAATGAGGGAGTGTGTTGCAAGCTTGCTTGCATAAGCACTTTCTCATTCGAACCAGCATATGGTGGAACCACAAGGCTTCTTGTTTTCATGAATATGGAAACAAGAAGATGTCATGGCTGGACTGTAATTAGTTTTTTTAAATAGCTGTAAGAAAGGGATTGAGTTTCAGGCTGCTTTGGGTGTATACTGGTAAAGACAGGAAACTGATAGAAAAATATCAATAAACTTGTCAATAACGACTCAAAGGAGAAAAAGACCATGATTTTTGATGAAAAACAGAATTTGGACTTTTACAGAAACTTAGGTATTGAGGGAAGATACGCAAAGGCAGTAGACTTCTTAAAGAATACCGATCTTGCAGCATTAGAGCCTGGAAAGTATGAGATCGACGGAAAAGACGTATATGCAAATGTTACCGCTTACACCACTATTCCGTGGGAAGAGGCTAAGTATGAGGCACATGAGCATTATACCGATATCCAGTACGTGATCGAGGGAAGTGAGGTTATGACCTACGCTCCTGTACATGAAATGACTGTAAAGACTCCTTACAATCCAGATAAGGACGTAGTATTCTTCGAGAATACCACAGACGGTCTGCAGGTAGTTGTAAAAGCTGGTCAGTATCTCATCTTCAATCCATGGGATGCACATAAGCCGAAGGCAGCTAACGGCGCTCCGGCACCTATCAAGAAAGTTATCGTTAAGATCAAAGAAGATTAATGGATCAGTAAGTTGATCGGATGATCAACAGATAACTCTGGGAAATGTAAATGAAATAAGTTTACGAAAAATATCGTCTGAACAGGACCATGAAAAATGGACTGTGCAGGCGATATTTTTTATTATGACTGAAAGTGAAGAAGGCTTTGTAATATATTCTTAAGAAAAAATACCCTTGTATAAATCATAAGATAATGCTATCTTAAGTGTATCACAACTGTATTAATATGATTAGTACAGTTAATACAATTCATACAGTCAAAACAGTTCATATATATGTTACAGGTGAACAGACAGAAAGGAGAGAGGCTAAATGATCGTGCTGGATTACAGGGACCGGCGTCCGCTGTATGAACAGGTGACGGAAAAACTGGAAGAGTTGATGTTTTCAGGCGTATTGCCGTCGGACAGCCGTCTGCCGTCGGTGCGCAGTATGGCAACGGAGCTTTCCATTAATCCCAATACTATACAGAGAGCCTACGCAGAATTAGAACGCCAGGGATATATTTATTCCATTCAGGGAAAAGGAAGTTTTGTTTCAGATGGAAGACATCTTGCAGAGGGGATACGCAAGGACTGGGAAAAGCAGTTTGACGCAGCCATAGAAGAGGGACTTCGCATTGGTGTAAGTTACCAGGATATGATAAAGATCTTAGAAGAGAGGGAAGGAGGTAAGGCAGATGCTTAAGGCAGTGAACCTGACAAAAAAATTTGACGATCTGGTAGCAGTGGATCACATTAACGCAGAGATCAAAAGCGGTTCTGTATTTGGTCTTATCGGAACCAACGGAGCAGGAAAATCTACGTTTCTGCGTCTGGCAGCCGGGATCCTTAAAGCAGATGAGGGCCATGTGACCATAGACGGAGAAGAGGTATTTGAAAACATAAAAGCAAAGAAAAAGTTTTTCTATATACCGGACGATGCTCATTTTTTCAGCAATGCTTCTCCTCTTGATATGATGGAATATTACAGCGTTGTGTATGAACGTTTTGACAAGGCCCGTTTCCATAAATTAATGGGTAATTTCGGCTTAGACGAAAAGAGAAAGATCCACACTTTTTCCAAGGGCATGAAAAAGCAGGTATCTGTGATCCTGGGCATCTGTTCCAATACAGATTATCTTTTCTGTGATGAGACCTTTGACGGCCTGGATCCGGTAATGCGCCAGGCAGTAAAGAGCATTTTCGCAGCAGAGATCGAAGACCGGAACATGACTCCTGTGATCGCATCCCACAACCTGCGGGAACTGGAAGATATCTGTGATCATGTAGGGCTGCTGCACAAAGGCGGCATCCTTCTTTCTAAGGATTTAGATGATATGAAGTTAAATATCCATAAGATCCAGTGTGTATTAAAAGAAGGAATGACGGCAGATGACTTAAAGGGACTTCAGATCCTTTCACAGGAAGGAAGAGGACGGCTTCTTACCCTTACAGTAAGAGGCACAAAACAGGAAGCAGAGGACATTATGAACCGGTATGAGCCAGTATTTTTTGAGTGTATCCCTCTGTCCTTAGAGGAAATATTCATCAGTGAAACGGAGGTGGCAGGTTATGACATCCGCAAGCTTATTTTTTAAACTGCAAAAAGAAGACTTAAAGCGCAGGATCTGGGTCATTGCCCTGTTGTTTTTAGGATTTTTCTTTGCCTATCCTGTAAATCTGGCGCTGATCATGGAAAACGCAGCAAACAGCCAGTTTGCCATGTACAACGGATATACGCCTCTGGTAGATACCGGAACACCGGAATACCTGGCAAAAGTGCTGGAATATAAAACAAAGGCGGTAGTGGATCTGGTTTCCTATGGAAATGTTATGCCATTATTTTTAATGGTAACAGCAGCGGTAGTGATCGGTGCAGCCGGTTTTGTTTATCTTCACAACCAGAAGAAGGTAGATTTTTACCACAGCCTTCCTGTAAGAAGGGAAATGTTGTATCTGGTATATCATGTAGATGGTATCCTCATACTGGCAGTCACCTATCTTATCCATCTTTTAGTGCTTACAGCGGCAGCTGCTGCATACGGCGTAAGCCCGGCAAAATTTGCAGGACCTATGCTCTTTGGCTTTTTCATGAACCTGCTGTATTACATGGTGACCTATGAGACCGTTATTGTGGCAATGATGATGACGGGAAAGATCATAGTGGGACTTTTAGCTACGGTTGTATTTTTCAGTTTCTTTCCGGTAGTTGGTGCTCTGATCGAGGGCTTTGAAGACATATTTTTCATTACGGCCAACCAGGTGCCAAATGAAGCGCTTTTTAATACACTGGGTCATTTATCCCCTGTAGGCGCGTACATTATGTCTCTGGCAGATATCTCCGCTGGAAAGACAGTGGAGGCAGATCAGATCCTGGGACTTTTGATCGCTATTTGTGCAGGAGCAATCCTGGGACTGGAACTTTACAGAAAACGTCCTATGGAAGCAGCAGGAAAGGCAATGGCCTTTAAAAAGACCATGGCACCCATCCGTATCCTTATTGTCCTTGCAGCTGGTATGGGAACCTCCATGTTTTTCTGGACTTTACAGAGCCGTCTGCGCTGGGGACTCTTTGGAATGGTTGTTGGCATCCTTTTAGCCCACTGCATTATTGAGATCATTTACCAGGCTGATTTTAAGAAGCTGTTTTCCCATAAAATACAGCTGATGGGCTGTGTGGCAGCAGGTGTCCTGTTTTTCTTATCCTTCCGCTATGATTGGTATGGCTATGACCGTTTTATCCCGGAAGAAGGAAAGATCGCATCAGCAGGTCTGGAACTTTCTATTGATGAAAACTTCTTAAACTGGTATGCACATGCAGTGGAAGAAGACGGTAAGTGGGTAGTTAAACATACCAGCAATATTGATTTTGTACAGAACCATATGCAGCTGACAGACATGGATACAGTACTTACTATAGCAGAAGCAGGCGTAACCCAGGCTGCCCAGGAACGGAAAACTCGTTTTGACCAGTTTTATGGAATATCCGTGGCAAGAACATCAGGTCTTGTGGTCCAGGAAACTGCCGCAGCAAATGCGGTTTCTGTGATCGGCGGGGCTGACGGTCCTACATCCATCTTTGTTGCCGGAAAAGTGGGTTCCGGTGAAAGTGATCCTTTAGAGAAAGATATTACGATTTCTGTGAATGTATTTTACAACTTAAAAAACGGTAAACAGGTGGGAAGATGTTATAATGTATCTTTAAACAGCATTATGAGTGCCTATGATACTCTGTATGCTTCAGAAGAATACAAAAAGGGTCTGTATCCTGTTTTTGAAGAGAACACAGGAGAACTTTCCAAAGTAGTCTACAAAGAAGCAGGAAGTATCTGGTATCAGACACAGGACAGCGCAGTAGCAGAAGAGGTGTTAAAGGCATACCAGGCAGACCTTCTGACTCAGACTGTGGCAGACAGAAGACAGGAAGATCCGGTAGGAAGCCTGGTGTTTATAGATAACAATATGGCCGCTTTCTTACAGCAGCAGGGCTACTGGAAAGAGGTTATGGAGATGCCTGTAAATGTTATGGCAGGCGGGTTTGAGTCCGGATATTATTATGACGGTGATTATACTTATGATATAGCAGATGATTACTGTGTTTCCTGGCCAGTTTATCCTTCTTTTAAGAATACAATGGAAGTTTTAAAGAAGCAGTCCGTTGTGCCGGGAAGTTATATGACGGCAAAAAATATCCAGAGCATAAGGATCGACCTGCAAAGCCTATATGTAGGTGAAGAAGGTGCCATAAGACTTCCTCAGGGAGATGAATTAGAAAAGCTAAAAGAAGAAAATCCTCATTATTCTGAACAGGGACGTCTGGATATTACAGATTCTGAGGAGATCGCAGAGCTGATCGGCGCCTGCCAGGAAAGCTCTTTAGCAGAGAATAATGGTCTTTGCAGCAGTTTTAATGGAGATGAAGATCTGTTTGTCTACGTGACAATGAAAAATGGAAGCCAGATCAGGAGCAACTTAGACCTTGAAAAACTGACTTCCAGGGGAAAAGAGTTATTTACAGGAATTCCTGTAGCTTTTTAATAAAATGCAGTTATCCGGTCTATAGCCAGATAACCATGAAAATTTATGAATGACAGCCGGAACAGCCGCTGCATCCGCCGGAAACGTTGCCAGGACCGAATACCTGGTCGTGAAGCTTTCTTCCTGTTGGTGTGGCGGCTAATCCGCCTTCTGCTGTTTCTTTTAAGGTAGGTGACATAACATCGCCGATCCGCTTCATGGACCAGATCACCTCGTCAGCCGGGATCGCACTGTCAATGCCTGCAAGAGCCATTTCCGCAGCAACAAAGGCACCGGCTACACCGGAAGCATTGCGCTTGATACAGGGGATCTCCACCAGACCTGCTACCGGGTCACATACAAGGCCAAGGATATTTTTTAAGGCAATGGCAACTGCCTGGGAGACCATATGGGGAGTTCCGCCAGCCAGCTCTGTGATAGCAGCAGCAGCCATGGCAGCAGCAGAACCGCACTCAGCCTGACATCCGCCCTGGGCGCCTGCTAAAGAGGCATTGTTTGCAATGACCATACCAACGGCAGAGGCTGTAAAAAGTGCCATTACGCAGTCGTGGTCAGAACATCCTTTCTCTTCCTGCATGGTGATCAGGGCAGCTGGAAGGATGCCGCAGCTTCCGGCAGTAGGAGCAGCTACGATACGGCCCATGGAAGCGTTTAATTCAGAGACAGCCAGTGCCCGGTAGAGAGCACCGGAAAGGAAGGAACCGGTAAGGCTTTTGCCGCTTTCACTGTACCGGCGCAGCTTAAAGGCATCGCCTCCTGTAAGTCCACTGGTACTTTTTAAGTGTTCATCACAGCCAGGTTCGATACATTCCTTCATAACCTGGAAATTAGAAGCCATTTTTTCATATACGGTCTTTTCGTCCAGTTCTATCTGCTGTGCCTGCTGGCTCAGCACCAGGGCTGAAACGGGAAGATTATTTTTTTCTGCAGCCTGGATCAGGGAGGCAACAGAAGAGTAGTTAAAATCAGTATTCATGATGTAAAGAAACCTCCTTAAGATTTAATGTTCTCTTTATCAGATAGGCTGCAGCATAGTGCTGGAATAGATATTGGGAAGCGTATTGATCTTCTTATTGATCTCAGGACTTGGTTTTCCGTCCAGTTCAATGGTCATAACCGCCTCGCCGCCTTTTTTCTGTCTGGAAAGACGGAAATTGCAGATGTTGATGCCTTCTTCTGCCATGACTTCTGTAACAGCGGCAATGGTGCCGGGAGCATCTTTGTGAAGGACGATCAGAGTCGTATACTGTCCGGTAAGGGAAACTTCCATACCATTGACTTCCGTTACCAGGATATTTCCGCCTCCGATACTGGAACCCAGAAGAGAAACCTGCCGTCCGTTGGCATCTGTCAATGTAACTTTTGCAGTATTTGGATGGGCGCCGTCAATGTCACCTGTGGAAATGTGTACTTCCAGGCCGGCTTCTTTTGCCAGTTCCGGAGCCTGTCGGATACGCACATCATCAGTAGCCATTCCCATGATTCCGGCGATCAGTGCCTTGTCTGTACCATGGCCTTTGTAGGTTTTTGCAAAGGAACCGTGAAGGAGGATATCTGCTTTTACAGCAGGAGCTCCAAGGAGTGTCCTTGTAATACGGCCGATCCTGGCAGCGCCGGCAGTATGGGAGCTGGAAGGACCGATCATAACAGGACCAAGTATGTCAAATACGTTCATAAGTACACCTTCTTTGATTTAGATTTTTAAAACATTTTTTAAGAAAGCTTTTTTGCGATCTGAGATAAAATCATTACTGAAAGTATACATTAAAATGTAAGAAAAAACAACGCTTCTTCTATATTGACAATCGGGGGTATCAAGGATAAAATCAAGAGAAGCAAATGTGAGAGGAGAGCTAAGCTTATGAGACCATGGGAAAAAAACATCCGTCAGGTAGTTCCTTATGTACCGGGAGAACAGCCTGCAGGTGATAAGATCGTTAAATTGAATACAAATGAAAATCCATATCCACCGGCGCCAGGTGTAAAAAAGGTCTTAGAAGAGATGGAAGCAGACCGTTTACGTAAGTATCCGGATCCTACAGCGTCCATTTTAGTTAAGGAACTGGCTTCTTATTATGGATTAAACGAGGATCAGGTTTTCGTGGGAGTAGGTTCAGATGATGTACTTGCCATGTCATTTCTTACTTTCTTCAACTCAGATAAACCGGTGCTTTTCCCGGATGTGACCTATTCTTTCTATAAAGTATGGGCGGATCTTTTTAAAGTACCGTTTGAGACACCTGTTTTAAAAGAAGATTTTACCATTGATGTAAAAGATTATGAAAAGGAAAACGGCGGTGTGATCTTCCCAAATCCAAATGCGCCAACAGGTGTATATATGCCACTGGATCAGGTAGAAGAGATCTTAAAGGCAAATCAGGATGTGGTAGTGATCGTAGATGAGGCTTATGTGGATTTTGCAGGGCCTTCCGCACTGGAACTTCTGGATAAATATGAAAATCTTTTAGTAGTCCAGACTTTCAGCAAGTCCCGCTCCATGGCAGGTATGCGTATTGGTTTTGCAATGGGACATCCGGATCTGATCCGCGCTTTAAATGATGTAAAATACTCTTATAATTCCTATACCATGAACCTTTCATCTCTCTTAGCAGGTGTGGAAGCAGTAAAGGATAAGGAATATTTTGAAAAGACAATTGAAAAGATCGTAGCTACCAGGGAACATGCAAAGAAGCGTCTTACAGAACTGGGATTTACCTTCCCCAATTCCCAGTCAAATTTTATTTTCGCTTCTCATAAGTCCGTTCCGGCAGAAAAGATCTTTGAGGCATTGAAGAAAGAACAGATCTATGTGCGCTATTTTAAAACACCTGGTCTGGACAACAGTCTTCGTATTTCTATAGGAACAGATGAAGAAATGGATACATTATTCCGCTTTTTGGAAGCATATTTACCCAATGCCTGAAAGGAAGATGAGTGAATGGATAAACATATCCTGCGTCTGATACTAAAGATCCTGCTGCCTGCGTCCGGATGGTTTCTTTTATGCTTTTTCGGACCCAGGTGTTTGAAATTTTTTATGCCCTTTGTGATCGGCTGGCTGATCTCCATGCTGGCCAATCCGCTGGTGCGTTTTCTTGAGAGAAAGCTATGCCTGGTGCGAAAACACAGTTCCATGGTCATTGTAGCCGGAGCCCTGGCTCTGGTCATTGGCCTTATTTATCTGGCTGTGTCAAATGGTGCCAGGCTTTTGTGGTCTTTTATGAAAGACCTGCCTGACTTATATGCAGGGATCGAAGCGGAAGTTCAGGAAAGCCTGACCCATTTGGAAAATCTGTTTGCCTATGCACCTGCAGGCATCAGGACAGGCTGGGAAAAACTGGGAAATAATCTGGGGGAACTGGTAGGAAAGCTGGCAGGTTCCATTGCCCCGCCTACAGTAGAGGCAGCAGGGGCAGTGGCGAAAATGATCCCCTCGCTTATGGTGTACTCTGTTGTTACTATTCTGTCAGCTTATTTTTTTATTGCAGACAGAGACCGGATCCTGGCTTTTGTAAGAAGCCATATGCCTGACTGGGCAAAAAAATACAGCCAGTATATAAGGACAGAGGCCCGACGTCTGATCGAATGCTATTTTACTGCCCAGTTCAAAATTATGGCAGTGGTATGGATAATACTGACAGTGGGATTTTTCATACTTGGAGTAAAATATAGCCTGTTATGGGGATTTCTCATTGCATTTTTAGATTTTCTTCCGGTATTTGGAGCAGGAACAGCTCTGTTTCCATGGGGGATCATTAAGCTGCTGGGAGGGGAATATGCCTTTGCAGCAGGGCTTCTGCTTATTTATGTACTTACCCAGGTGATCCGCCAGGTAGTACAGCCTAAGTTAGTAGGAGACAGTCTGGGATTAAACCCCATATTGACCCTGCTATTCCTGTATTTAGGTTTTAAATTAAAAGGTATTGCAGGAATGATCCTGGCAGTACCCTGTGGTATGTTTTTTGTGAGCCTGTATAATTATGGAGCCTTTAGAAATATCACGGACAGCCTAAAGGAGCTGACAGATATCCTGAAAGCATTCATGAATGAAAAATGACAATGTCAGAAAGGTTTTTTATATAAAAGATATGGAAAAAAAAGAAAAAAAGATTCCTGTAAGCCGCAGTAAGTCGGCTTTTAAAGAAAGGGAGCGGGAAAGAAAAGAAAAAGAAAGAGCGGAAAGAGAAAAGGCCAAGGCTGTCATGGAAGAAAACCTGGCAGATGAAAATGAAACACAGGAAAATGAAACACAGGAAACAGAGAAAAAGCCATTTTCCTGGAAGCTTGCAGCGGGAATACTGGCAGGTGTAGTAATAACCGGTGCAGCCGGATATGTGGGTATGTCTATGAAATACCAGAATACATACCTTCCAGGTACCTGCATTAATGGAATGAATGCAGCAGGAATGAGTCCTAAAGCAGTAGAAGAAGCTATGGCAAAGGAGGCAGGCGATTATTCCCTGCGCCTGGTGTTGAGAAATGATGCGTCTGAGAATATAGAGGGAAGTGCCATTGGGCTTAATACTGTATTTGATGGAAGTCTTGAAAACATCCTTAAGCAGCAAAATCCTTATACCTGGCCCATTCATATGATAAAAGGGGAAAATTATGAGATCGAGACTATGCTGGCTTATGAGGATGAGGCTCTTGATCAGGCAGTAGACAGCTTAAATGCCATGGATCCGGCTCATGTGACTGCGCCGGAGAATGCTCATTTATCAGACTATATAAAAGGAGAAGGCTATTCTGTTATTCCTGAGACAGAAGGAGACCAGTTAAATCCTGAAAAAGTAAAGGAAGAAGTAAAGGCGGCTATTAACGATCTGAAAGAAGAGATCGATCTGGATGAGCTGGGCTGCTATGAAGAGCCTGCTGTCCGCTCAGATGATGAAAGCCTTACAGCTATGGCTGACAGCCTGAACCATTATGTAAATATGACAGTCACTTATACCATGGGGAGCAAGAATGAGATCCTGGACGGTGAGCAGATCCATACCTGGCTTTCTTATTCAGATGGTCAGGTCACAGTGGATGAAGGAAAGATCTCTGAATATGTAAAGTCCCTGGCATCCAAATACAATACTGCATATACAAAACGTACCTTTAAGACCAGTTATGGACCGGAAGTAGAGGTAAGCGGTGTTTATGGCTGGCGTATTGACCAGCAGGCAGAGGCAGCTGCATTAAAAGAAGCCCTTGCAGAGGGAAAAAATGTTACAAAGGAACCTGCCTATGCCCAGAAAGCGGCCAGCCATGATGGCAATGATTATGGAAATACCTATGCAGAGGTAAATTTAACGGCCCAGCATATGTATTTTTACAAAGATGGAAAGAAGATCCTGGAGTCTGATTTTGTATCCGGAAATGTTTCAAAGGGATATACCACGCCTCCGGGACTGTTCAGCCTGACTTACAAGCAGAGGGATGCAACCTTAAAGGGACAGGGGTATGCAAGTCCTGTAAAGTTCTGGATGCCATTTAACGGCGGTATCGGTTTCCATGATGCCAGCTGGAGAAATACCTTTGGCGGCACTATTTACAAAAAGAATGGCTCCCATGGCTGTGTAAATATGCCATATGCAGCAGCCAAAACTTTATTTGAAAATGTGTATGCCGGTATGCCGGTCATCTGTTATAACCTGGCAGGAACGGAAAATGCCCAGTCTTCCAAGGCTTCAGGAAAGGATGACACAGCAGTACCTGCACAGCCAACAACGGCAGCACAGCCGACCCAGGCACCGTCCCAGACCCAGCCGGCAGAGACTCAGGCACCTGCTACAGACCCTGCGGGACCGGGAGAGACCACAAAGGCACCAGAGACTGCTGCACCGACCCAGGCACCTTCCGAGTCTGCTATTGTACAGCCGATAGAAACCACCTCTCCGGCGGAGAATGCCACAAAAGAAGTGGGGCCTGCGTTTACCACAGAAGCTCCTGCAGAGGAGATCGGACCAGGGGTCTGATGGCAGAAAACGTTGACAAATCGCAAAAACCATTCTATAATGCGTTTTGACACAACGAGGACGAACATACATAGAACGAAATAAAGACGGATTTCGGAGTTGGACTCCGGATATCCCAGATCCAACCAGGGAGGAATGAATTATGACAATGGCTAAGAAGGCAGCTAAAACATCTGCAGTAAAAGAAAATGTAAAAGAAACCGCAAAAGAGGTAGCTCCAGTAGTAAAGGAGACTGTAAAAGAAGCAGCAGCTACTGTAAAGGCAGTTGCAGCAGAGGCAAAGGAAGCTGTTAAGAAGGCTCCTGCAAAGAAGCCTGCAGCTAAGAGAACAACTGCAAAGAAGGCAGTTGAGCCAAAGATGGAAGTACATTTCCAGTTCGCTGGTAAGGATATCCTTGCTAAGAGCGTATTAGATCAGGCTGTAGAAGCATACAAGAGCACTCACAAAGATGTAGAGATCAAGAAAGTTGAGCTTTACATAGTTGCAGAAGAGGGCGCAGCTTACTATGTAGTAAACGGTGAAGCATCTGACGACTTCAAGGTTATGCTGTAATCGAAAAATCTTTTAGAACAGAAATTATGAAAAAGGCTGGTGGGCGGATAGACCTGCCGGCCTTTTCCTGTTTGTAACATAATCTGATAAACTCGTAATTTGACAAAGAAAGGAAACAATGGGATGACAGAACTGCCACAACGCTTTAAAGAGCGCATGAGGGAACTGCTTGGAAATGAATATGAAGCATTTGAAGCCAGCTATGAGCAGGAAAAGGTACAGGGACTGCGGTTTAACAGTTTAAAGACAAAAGAGGGAAGAGAACCTGACTGGGAAGAAGCAGGGGTAAAGACTCTGGCAGCAGAAACCGCAAAACTCTTAAATATGGAATTAACGCCGGTTCCCTGGGTAAAAGAAGGTTATTATTACCCGTTAGATGCAAGACCTGGCAAACACCCGTTCCATGAAGCAGGACTTTACTATATCCAGGAGCCAAGTGCCATGTCCGTAGTAGAGTTTTTAAATCCGAAACCAGGGGAAAATGTATTGGATCTGTGTGCAGCTCCCGGCGGAAAGTCCAGCCATATTGCATCCCGTTTAAAAGGAGAAGGCTTTCTTTTATCAAATGAGATCCATCCGGGCAGGGCAAAGATACTTTCCCAGAATATGGAGCGCATGGGAGTTGGAAACTGCGTAGTCACAAATGAAGATGCAGCAAGCCTTGCGAAAGTCTTTCCTCAGTTTTTTGACCGGATTGCAGTAGATGCTCCCTGTTCCGGAGAGGGAATGTTCCGTAAAGAGGAAGAAGCAGTCAGACAGTGGAGCGAGGACCATGTAAAAATGTGCGCTGCCCGTCAGAGAGAGATCTTAGAAGATGCAGCTTCTATGTTAAAACCAGGGGGAACCATGGTCTATTCTACCTGTACTTTTGCGCCGGAAGAAAATGAAGGGACCATTCTTGCCTTTTTAAAGAGCCATGATGATTTTTACCTGGAAGAGAGAGAATGCCCCAAAGGGCTTATGGCTGCAGTGCCGCAGTGGGCCTTTTTTGGAGCAGATAAGGAAGATGACTCTGAACGGGACCTGGCAGGAGAGAACGGAATTGAAAAGTATCATCTGGAACGTGCGTTCCGCATTATGCCCCATAAGACAGAGGGAGAAGGCCATTTTATGGCAGTGCTCCGCCGCAAAGAAGACGGTATGGGCTTTTCAGGAAAAAGAAGCCTGCCTGCTTATATGGATCTGAAAAAAGAAAAAGATGTGTTAAAAGAACTGCACCGTTTTCTGGAGGAGACACTGACAGAGCCGGAAGTACTGAAAAAAAGAAAAGAATATCTGCGTTTTGGGGACCAGCTGTATCTGCTGCCGCCTCAGATGGTAAGTTTAAAAGGACTGAAAGTGCTGCGTCCGGGGCTTCATATTGGAACCATTAAAAAGAACCGCTTTGAACCATCTCATGCCCTGGCATTGTGGCTGTTTCCGGAAGATGCAAAAGTACAAAAAGAAGTAGAACCAGATGGAACAGAGGCAGTGAAATATTTAAAGGGGGAGACACTGACCGGTGATACCGGTATGTCTGCTCCCTGTGAAAAAGGCTGGGTATTGATCTGTACAGGAAATGTAAGTCTTGGCTGGGGCAAGATGGCTGCCGGGACCATTAAAAATCATTATCCCAAAGGCCTTCGGTGGATGTAAGTTCCGGCTCTTTTACCAAAGCTGCCATATCCGCAGGCAGATGGGCCGTAAAGCTTAAAGGCTCTCCGGTAAGGGGATGGATAAACTCCAGACCATAAGAGTGAAGGGGCTGGCGGCTGATATAACGGTAGTCCGGGTTATAGAGGAAATCTCCGGGAAGGGGGTGGCCAATATAACTCATATGGACACGGATCTGGTGGGTCCGCCCCGTATCTAATTTAAGGCTGATATAGGAAAGATCCTTTTCTTCATCATAAGAGAGCAGGCGGTAACGGGTCCTGGCTGTCTCACCATGTTCAAAGTCAATACGGCGAAGGACGGTAGAGTCTTCAGCCCGTCCAATGGGGGCATCAATGATGCCCTCTTTTTCTGTTTTTCCGCAGACAATTGCCCGGTACTGTCTGTGGATCTGCCTGTTAAGCATCTGGTCTGAAAGGATGCAGCCAGCTAAAAGATGTTTAGCGATCACTAAAAGGCCGGTGGTATCCCGGTCTAAGCGGTTGATCGCCCGGTAGACTAAGGTCTGGCCTTTGCTCTGGTAATACCAGGCAACTGCATTTGCCAGCGTGTGGTCAAAATGGCCCTGGGAAGGGTGGATGGGTACACCGGCATCTTTATTTACCACTAAAATATCTTCATCTTCGTAAACAATATTTAAAGGAAGTTCTACAGGGACAATATTCTGAGAATTTTCCTCCTCTAAAGTAGCAATAAGTATCTCACCTGCCTGGAGCCTGTGGATGGTAAATGCAAGCTCTCCCCCGATGGTAAGGCCGGTAGGAGAATTCCGCAGTTTTACCACCAGACGGTGGGAATAACCTTTGCTTCTTAAAAACTGTTCTACGGTCTTTCCCTGGTCCTTTTCTGTTATTTTATATTGTAATGTCTTTTTGATCATCGATTGTCTGTATTCCCTTCATGATCTTTGTTAGATCGTTTATCTGTTTTAAGTTTCCTGTAAATCATAACACAGCCTAAAAGGTTCGTCAAAAGCTTCCGGTGCAGGTTATTGCATATCTGCAGGAAAATGGGAATAGGATGAAATAAGATTTTGAGAGTACATAAATGCTCCAGGGAGAAAATGGATGAGAAAAAAGATCAGGCCTGTATGGTTATGGCTTCTGTTTTTAACACTGTTTCTGGGGCTGATATTTCAAAGTTTTCCTGTTAAGGCCCAGGAACAGGAAGAACTCCGCCTGTATTCCCAGTCCGTCGTGCTTATGGATGGTTTAAGCGGACGCATCTTATATGGAAAAAATGCAGAACAGATCCGTCCCATGGCCAGCACCACGAAGATCATGACCTGTATCCTTGCCCTTGAAAATGGAAAAACGGAAGAATGGGTAAGTGCCTCTTCTTATGCAGCCTCCCAGCCTAAAGTCCGTATGGGAGTAAGAAAAGGGGAGCAGTACCGTTTAAAGGACCTGCTGTATGGCCTGATGCTGGAGTCTTATAATGATGCAGCTGTGATGATCGCGGAATTTATAGGCGGTACAAGAGAAGGTTTTGCAGCTATGATGAATGAAAAAGCCAGGGAGTTAGGCTGTAAGGATACCTGGTTTATTACCCCCAATGGTTTAGACGCCCAGGAAACAGATGAAAAGGGAGAAATACATACCCATTCCACTACAGCAAAAGATCTGGCAAGGATCTTATTATACTGTATACAGGAGTCGCCGAAAAAAGAGGAGTTTTTAAAGATAACCAGGACCCAGAACCATGGATTTTATGATCTGGAAAATAAAAGGCAGATCCAGTGCCGCAATCACAATGCTCTTTTGGATATGATGGACGGGGCCCTTACAGGAAAGACCGGTTTTACTGGGGGCGCAGGTTATTCTTATGTTGGTGCGCTGGAAAAAAATGGAAAACTTTTTATCATTGCCCTGTTAGGCTGTGGCTGGCCTCCTCATAAAACCTGGAAATGGTCAGATGCCAGAAGCCTTCTTTCCTATGGAATGGAAAATTATGAGAAAACAGATCTGTATGAACGCTGCCAAAAAACAGAGCCATTGCCTGTAAAAGTAGATGGCGGCATCTGCTGGGGAGAGCAGCCTCAGGACCATGTGCTGGCAAGGGAAGATTTACGATCAGAGGAAAAACATGTTTATGCTCTGGTAAAAAAAGAGGAAAAACAGAAAAAAAAGGTGTTCCTGCCAAAGCAGCTGCAGGCTCCTGTAAAAGAAGGGCAGAAGATAGGACGGGTTTGTTATTATGTAGAAGGGGAATTGCTAAGGGAAATTCCCTTATACAGTGACCGCCAGATCACAAAAATGACTTTTTGGGGAACGCTGGAACATATTTTTGGTCTGTGGGTCCACAAGTGTTAAAGTTTTCTTACGAATTAGTTTGATTTGTGTGAACATTTTTTGTTGCGGTTGACATTAAGGAGTAAATATCATTATAATGATACCAGTGTCGAAAGGTAAAAATCCGACGCAAGCCTGCTTGCAGGAGGATTTTTTATCTTGGGACACGCAAAAACATGAGTAAGTAGCCATTTTTGCAAAAAATGAGCGGATTACGAATGGTTTTGAAGATTGCGAGAGCACAAAGTGCGTAGCAATCTGGTATCATGAGATACAGAAAATTCAGGAGATAATACAGCAAGATGAAGGGAAAAATATACAAAAAAGGTCTGGCAGTCCTGTTAGGCCTGACACTGGCGGCCAACCTTCCGGTGACCAGCCCGTTGTCCATCCACATGTTGGATTCCTATGCTTATACGGGGGCGGCTACAGTCAAGGCGTCCTCTTTAAATGTAAGAAGTGATGCAGGAACCGGTTACAGTGCAGTGGCCCGTCTGGCAGCAGGAGCCAGCATCCAGATCACAGGAGAAAAAAAGGGAACTGATGGAAAGACCTGGTACCGGATCCAGTACACAGGCAGTAACGGTCAGGCAGGTACAGGTTATGTATCCGCCGCTTACATAAGACTCCCTGTTTCCTATTCTACAGATGCAAGCTTTGAGTCCTATCTGACTTCCCAGGGATTTCCGGAAAGTTATAAGGATGGTTTAAGACAGCTTCATGCCCAGTATCCAAACTGGGTATTCCGGGCGAAAAATACAGGGATCGACTGGAATACGGCCATTGAAAATGAGTCGGTCCTGGGTCGAAACCTGGTTGCAACAGGAAGCATTTCTTCCTGGAAATCCGTAGAAAGCGGTGCCTATAACTGGGATAACAGTACCTGGACCGGCTTTGACGGCAGCAACTGGGTAGCAGCTTCCCAGGACATTATCCGTTATTACATGGACCCAAGAAACTTTTTAGATGATACCTATGTATTCCAGTTCCTTTCCCATGAATATGATGGAAGCACACAGACAAAAGAGGGCCTTACAGGAATGGTTTCCGGCTCCTTCCTTTCCGGAACAACAGACTCCACCGGAACAGGGGGAAGTTCTTCTTCCGGCGGTTCTTCTACACCAGGAGGCAGCAGCTCTTCCGGCAGTTCTTCCAGTTCTGTTTCACAGGAGGGACCGGGAGGAAGAAACGGTGCAACAGGTGATACAAATCATGGACCTGGTGTGGCAGGAGGCAGCCCTTCCGGCAGCAGTTCTTCTGGTGAGAGCAGCACTACATCCGGCAGCAATGATGTAAGCACCCAGGCACCGGGAAGCAGTTCCGGTTCGGGAAACAGTACAGAAAGCAGTACAGGAGATGGAAATGTAAGTCTGGAAGCGCCTCATGCGTCTATTACACCAAAGGAGCATAACCTGGTAACTTCCAATGTAAGCCTGGTAGCTCCGGGACAGTCTGATGGCACGATAAATAGCACAGGCAGTTCACAGCCTGGAACTGTAACCACTGATAACAGTTCTTCCAGTCCTTCCGGCCAGACAACAAGTCCTTCTTCCGGCTCATCTGGAAGCAAGAGCTATGTGGATATCCTTATGGATGCAGCAGCGCAGTCCGGCGTAAGTCCTTATGTTTTAGCTGCCATGATCCTTCAGGAGCAGGGAACCAATGGCGGAACACCGCTGATCTCAGGTAATTATTCCGGATATTCCGGTTACTATAACTTCTTTAACGTAGAAGCCTATCAGTCCGGTTCCATGTCTGCAACCCAGATGGGACTGCGGTATGCAAGTCAGTCCGGCAGTTATGGAAGACCATGGAATACAGTAGAAAAATCCATTTTAGGCGGTGCCCAGAATTATGGTGACAACTATGTAAAAGCAGGGCAGAATACATTTTACCTTAAAAAGTTCAATGTGCAGGGATCCAATCCTTATAAACATCAGTACATGAGCAATGTACAGGGAGCAGCCTCAGAAGCAGAGCGCCTTTCCAAGGCATACAGTTCCTTAAAGAGTTCTGCCCTGGAATTCCAGATCCCTGTATTTAACAACATGCCGGCACAGGCATGCAGCGCGCCTACAGGAGACGGAAGTCCTAACAACAAACTTTCTGGTCTGAGTGCAGATGGTTTCAGCTTAACTCCTTCCTTCAGCAAGGATACAACAAGCTACAATCTGATCGTAGATACTTCTGTGACCAGCCTTCAGATCAGCGCTACAGCAGCAGACGGCAAGGCATCCGTTGCAGGTACCGGAAATACAGAACTTACTGGTAATTCCAGTGATATTACTATTACTGTTACAGCTCAGAATGGAAGCACAAGGACATACAGTATCCACGTAGTACGTCAGTCAGGAGGAAACACACCTTCCGGCACGGGATCAGCAAATTCTTCAAACAGCAGTTCCTCTTCCAGTCCGGCAAGTCCGGGCGGAAGCAGTGGAGGACCAGGTGACACGGGAAGCAGCCAGACACCTGGAGGCAGCAATGTGACCATTGTGAATGTGCAGTAAAAAAACAGGAAAGCAGGAATGAATATGACAATCAAACAGATCAGACGGTGGGCAGCCGCAGTTGCAGCCATCTGTCTATTAACCTTATTTTTGCCATTATACGGAATGACGGCGTTTGCAGCTACTGCAAGGATCGCTTTTTCAGATCCTACCGCATCTGTAGGCAGTGAGATCAATGTAAAAATGAAGATCACCAGCAGTGATAACCTTTCTACAGCGGATATCATGCTGGCATATGATCCGGGAAGCCTGGAATTCATAGAAGGAACCAATGCAGAAGGCGGAAATGGAGCAGTCCGTGTTCATGGTGACGGCGGTGGCGCAAATACCACCACCCTTGCCTATGACTTAAAGTTTAAGGCATCTGCAGCAGGAACCAGCAAGATTACAGTTACCAGCCAGGAGATCTACGATGCGTCTTCCCAGATCGTAACCGTAGACAAACAGGGTGAGTCCCAGGTAACAGTCAGTGCTTTATCAAGCGCTTCCAAGGACGCAAGCTTAAAATCCCTTCAGGTATCCCCGGGAAGCCTGACACCGGAATTTTCTTCTGATGTAGACTCCTATGCAGTTACCGTAGGAACCGATGTGGATAAACTGATCATCAGTGCAGATACTACAGATGAAGGCGCTTCCAAGGTGGTAAGCGGCAATGAAAATCTCCAGATGGGTGAAAACAGAGTTACTTTAAAAGTAACTGCCCAGGACGGAGAAACTACAAAGGAATATGTGATCGTTGTCACCAAGCAGGAAGGCGGTCCAAATGAAAGTACACAGGATGGAACTGGTGAAGAAAGCTTTGAACAGTTCCAGATGACTGTATCCAGACGCAGCTTTACAGTGATGGCACCGGATGCTTCTGTACAGGTACCGGAAGGACTGGTGGAAACAGCCATTACCATTGACGGACATGCTGTAAAAGGCTGGGTATGGGGCAATGAAACAGAGCATCAGTATTGCGTGATCTACGCTATGAATGAAGCTGGCGAGAAGAATTTCTACCGCTATGACTTAAATAATAATGAGCGTACCATTCAGCGTTACTTTGAAGACCCGGCTGCTCAGGGAGCAGTAAGTGAGGAAGTTTATACACAGCTGGCAGACAAGTATGACTCCTTAAGAAATGACTACAGCCTGTTCAGGACACTGCTGATCGCTGCCATCGTTGTAGCACTGATCTTTATGGTACTTCTCATCGTATCTGTTACAGGTAAGAAAAAGAAATCTTCTTCAGCAGAGAAAAAGACAGCCCGTTCTGAAAAGAAACCTGTAAAAGAGGAAGATGAGGACGAGGACGATCTTTATGGCGAAGAGGTGGAAGAGCCTGAAGACGAACCGGAAGATGATCTGGAAGAAGTAGACGACCAGGACGAGGATGACTTCCAGTTTGAGGATCTGGATGATGCAGATGATAAGGAACCGGAAGAGGACGAGCCAGAGGAAGACTCTGTAGATGAAAATGAAAAAGAAAATCCAAAAGAGGATACAGAGGATGAAGATCTGGAAGAAGATGATATAGAAGACTTTGACTTTGAAGATCTGGATATAGACGAGGTGGAAGAGCAGGAAGAAGAAAAAGAACCTGCCGGATCCGAAGAAACTTCTGAAGACCAGAACGAAAAAGAAGAAGATGATTTTGAGGTATTTGACCTGTAAAATGTAACGCTTAAACAACCAGGCGGCCCTGAAAGTCAGGAATGGGCTGCCTGACAAATAGGAACAGAAAGGATGATAAGCGATGTATTGTGTAAAAAAAGTAAAAGAAGATTTATTCTGGGTAGGAGGTACAGACAGACGTCTGGCTCTGTTTGAAAATGCATACCCGATCCCAAGAGGTGTTTCCTATAATGCCTATGTTTTGTTAGATGAAAAGACGGTTCTTTTTGATACAGTAGACTGGGCAGTAGCAGGACAGTTTTATGAGAACCTGGCAAAGGTTTTAGACGGCCGTCCATTAGATTATATCGTAGTAGACCACATGGAACCAGACCATGCTGCAACCTTAGGACAGATCGCAGAAAAGCATCCGGAAGCAAAGATCGTATGCAATGCAAAGACAGTTGGTATTATCAAGCAGTTCTTTGATCTTGATATTGACTCCAGATCCGTAGTAGTAAAAGAAGGAGATACTCTCTGCACCGGTAAGCATAACCTTACATTTGTAATGGCACCAATGGTACACTGGCCGGAAGTTATGGTTACTTACGATACCACAGACAAGACTTTATTCTCCGCAGATGCTTTTGGTACTTTCGGCGCCATGAATGGCAACCTGTTTGCAGATGAAGTAAACTTTGAGCGTGACTGGTTGGATGATGCAAGAAGATATTATACCAATATCGTTGGAAAGTATGGCATGCAGGTACAGACACTGCTTAAGAAAGCAGCAGGACTGGAGATCGCTACCATCTGCCCGCTACATGGACCTGTATGGCGTGAAAATATCAGCTGGTATGTAGATAAATACTTAACCTGGAGCAGCTATGCACCGGAAGAAAAGAGTGTTATGATCGCCTATGGTTCTATTTACGGAAATACGGAAAACGCAGCCAATATCCTGGCATGCAAGCTGGCTGACAAGGGTGTGAGAAATATTGCAGTTTATGATGTATCTGCAACCCATCCATCCCAGATCGTAAGCGAAGCATTCCGCTGCAGCCATCTGGTATTTGCAGCAGCTACCTATAATGGCGGCATCTTTACCAATATGGAACATGTTTTAAATGACTTAAAGGCACATGGACTGCAGAACCGTACTGTAGCTGTGATCGAAAATGGTACCTGGGGTGTTGTTGCAGGAAAGCAGATGAAAGAGATCCTTTCCGGCATGAAGAACATGAACATTTTAGAGCAGACTGTCACTGTTAAATCTGCTTTAAAGGATGAGCAGGATGCACAGTTAGAGGCACTGGCAGATGCTATTGTTGCATCTTTACAGTAAGATCTTGTAAGTACATTAGAAAATAAAAAGGCAGGAAGCGGGATATATGGCTTCCTGCTTTTTTACACCTGGATATTGGAAAATAACGAAAGATTTCCAGGTGTACGTATTTCATGATAAAGAGAAGGAAAATGAAAATGGAACAGTATGGATGTGTCCTGCTTAAAGGCGGAAAGTCCAGCCGTATGGGCGGAAGTGATAAAGCCAAGCTTCTTTACAGGGGAAAAAGTTTTGAAGAACGGATCAAAGGAGAACTGGAGCAGCTGGGATTGTCGGTTTTTGTATCAGAGGCAAAAAAAAGCCCGGATCCCAGGGCAATCCCTGATCTGATCCCAGAGGCCGGACCTTTAGGAGGGATCTATTCCTGTTTAAAACAGACCGGTCTTGATGGACTGTTTTTTGTTTCCTGCGATATGCCCTTATTTGCATCTTATCTGGGGAAACGCGCTCTTATGGAAGCAGGAGATAAATGGGATGCTGTGATCTGGAAAACAAGAGACGGGCGGATTCATCCAGTGTGCGGCTGGTATTCAGCCAGATGTCTGCCGGTTCTTGAAAAACAACTTTTGGAAAAAAATGGGAAAGTACGTGATCTGTTAGGAAAACTGCAGGTAAAGGTTTTAGAAACAGAAAACGAACATGTACCTGACCGGTGGTTTTTAAATGTGAATACTCCCCAGGCATTAGGAGAACTTACATGCTTGAAAACACCGGTATTTGCAGTCAGCGGAAAGAAAAATACGGGCAAGACGACTCTTACGGAAACTTTAGTCCGGGAATTTTCCGTGCGCGGGCTTAGGGTGGCTGTGATCAAACACGATGGCCATGATTTTGTGCCGGATGTACCGGGAACAGACAGTTACCGTCACAAAGCAGCGGGGGCAGTGGGAACGTTAGTCTATTCGGAAAATCGTTTCTGTCTGGTAAAAGAGGAAAAGGGCCATGAGGCAGAAGATTTTTTGCCTTTTTTTCAGGATATGGATCTGATCCTGGTGGAAGGACTGAAAGACTCCCATTATGCCAAAATAGAAGTGATGCGCCGTGATGTTTCAAAAAAAGCTGTGTGCAGAAAAGAGACTGTAAAGGCGTATGTTACAGATTTCAGGCCGGATACATGGTCCGGATTTGATGCAGAGTCTATGTCAGACTGTCCGGTGTATGATTTTCATGAGATCGACGCTATTTTGGAAATCGTTTTAAAAGAAGCAGAAAAGTTCTGGGACAACCGGAGAATTTGACAGACGATATAGGGGTGTGGTACAATAAAAACAGAAAATTTATGGATACAACAGGAGGGATTATTATGCCAGTTGCATACAGTGTAGGAAACGAGGAATATCATTTAAAAATACGTCCGGGAGATGTAGGACGGTATGTGATCCTGCCAGGTGATCCGGGCAGATGTGAGAAGATTGCCAGATATTTAGAAGATCCCAGATTTGTTGCTTCAAACAGGGAATATACCATTTATACAGGTACATTGGAAGGAGAGAAAGTAAGTGTGTGCAGTACAGGCATCGGGGGCCCGTCTGCTGCCATCGCAATGGAAGAACTGATCCACTGCGGCGCTGAGTGCTTTATCCGTGTGGGAACCTGCGGTGGTATAGAGGAAAATGTACTGGGCGGTGATCTGGTGATCGCTACCGGTGCGATCCGTATGGAAGGCACCGGGCTTCAGTACGCGCCTGTTGAATTTCCGGCAGTGGCGGATTTTCAGGTTGTAAATGCCCTGGCAGAGGCAGCAAAAGCAGATGGCCAGAGGTTCCATACAGGAGTTGTCCACTGCAAAGACTCTTTTTATGGCCAGTTAGATCCGGACAGTATGCCCGTAAGAGGGGAATTAAAGTCAAAATGGCAGGCGTGGCTTGACTGTGGCGCTCTTGCCAGTGAGATGGAGTCAGCTGCTCTGTTTGTTGTGGCAGCAGCAAGGAGAGTCCGCGTGGGAACGGTCCTTTTAGTACTGGGAAACCAGACAAGGCGGGCTAAAGGACTTGAGGATATCCAATGCCATGATACGGAGCAGGCAGTGCGTGTAGCAGCAGATGCCATGAGGCGCCTGATCAAAAGAGATAAAACTTCTTGACGGATGCAAAAAAAGTTGTTATATTATTATTAGAACAGATATAACTTAGCAGATAAAAACAGTGGGGCTGCCGCAGACAAAGATTTTGTAGCGGCAGCCCCTGAAAGTTGGTGGGTTTATGATACTGAAAATTGATTTTAACAGCGATGAAGCAATCTATATCCAGCTGCGCAACCAGATCATCATGGGGATTGCTACAGATATGATCCGGGAAGGGGATACCTTACCTTCTGTGCGACAGATGGCAGATCATATCGGCATTAATATGCATACAGTAAATAAAGCGTATTCTGTTCTGCGCCAGGAAGGGTTTGTGAAACTGGACCGCCGCAGAGGGGCTGTAGTTTCCCTGGATGTGGATAAGATCCAGGCCATCGATGAGATGCGTCAAAATCTGGATGTAGTGCTTGCCTGCGGGATCTGCAGGGATGTTTCCAGGGAGGAAGCGCATCAGCTGGTAGATGAGATCTATGACAGATATACGAAGCGTGAGGCCCGGGAGGATTAATATGTTATGTGAAAAATGCAAAGTACGGGAAGCGAATATTAAATATACAGAGATCATTAACGGAGTAAAAACGGAGCATAATCTCTGCTCCCACTGTGCGAAGGAAATTGATTTTGGACAGTATACGGCTTTGTTAGACGGAGAATTCCCGCTGGGAAAACTGCTTTCCGGACTTTTAGGGTTGGAGGAAGATGAAGAAGAAACCGATGAACGTTCCAGGGTGGTGTGTCCTACCTGCGGTACCAGTTTTGATGATTTTGTTCAAAACAGCCGCTTCGGCTGTCCGGACTGCTATGGCGTTTTTGATCTTTTTATCAATGATAAGATCAAGCAGCTCCAGGGCAGTGAAAGCCACAGGGGAAAACAGCCAAAATATCAGAGGGCACAGGAAACCATTTCTGAAAACAATGAAGAGATGGTACCGGCTGATGTTTTGCAGAAAGCAGGAGAGAATGCCGCAAAAGAGCAGCCGGAAGGCATGAAAGAGATAACGCAGCTGGAGCGAAGATTAAAAGAAGCCCTGGAAAAAGAAGATTATGAAACAGCAGCTGCATGCCGGGATCAGATCCGGGCATTAAAGGCAGGAAAGGGCGGCGAAGTGCATGAGTAAATGGTATGAGAAAACATTGGAAGAAAAGTCCAATATTATATACAGCAGGATCCGCCTTGCAAGAAACTGGGATGAATATGTATTTCCTTCCAGACTGGACGAAGAAGGAAGCAGGGAGCTGGTAGACGGCTTAAAAGACGGTTTAAAAGAGATCCCTTATCCCTACTATGCTCTGGAAAATATGCAGCAGGCAGAAAAGAAAGCCTTAAGGGAACGGCGGATCTTAAACCGCTGTGCAGTGGAAAAAACATACGCACAGGGACTGTACCTGTCAGAAGACGAGTCAGAAAGTATTTTACTGGGAGCAGATGACCATATAAGGATGCAGTTTTTGGCACCTGGTCTGTGCCTTGAAAAGCTGTGGCAGAAAGCAGATGCTGCAGACGACAGGATCAATAAACATTTCCCTTATGCCTATGATGAAAAATATGGTTATCTGACCACGTTCCCTACCAATATGGGAACAGGACTTAAGGCCTGCGTGGTGATCCACCTGCCTATGCTGTCCCAGCTGAAGAAATTTCAGGGGATCGTGGCAGATATGGGAAGACTGGGAACGTCCATACGGGGACTTTTCGGGGAAGGCAGTGAAAATGCAGGCAATATGTACGAACTGTCAAACCAGAGAACCTTAGGACTGTCAGAACGGGAGATCATTGAGCTGGTAAACAAAGCAGCTGTCCAGTTAAACAGTCAGGAACAGAAAGTGAGAAAAGCCGCTTTAAATGCCAGAAAGCTGGAGCGGGAAGACGAGACGTATAAATCCTATGGTGTTTTAAAGTATGCGCGGAAAATGGCAGAAAAAGATGCCAGGGTATTTATTGGACAGCTGATCTCCGGAGAGACAGACGGACTGATCTCTTTTGAGAAAGAAGAAAGTCTGTACAGTCTTTTGGTAGGTATCAAACCGGCCAACTTAAATCTGTGGGCCAGCAGGCCTTTGGACAAAGAAGAGACGGACTGTGTAAGAGCAGCTTATATCAGGGAACATTTACCTCAGATATGCAGCTGACAGATGGATTTTTGAAATGCACAGGGACATAAAGGAGGACAACAATGGAACGATATACACCGCAGGCGAAAGAGGCCTTAAGCCTGGCAGTAGGAATGGCAGAAAGCTTAAACCACGGTTATGTGGGAACCGAGCATCTGCTGATCGGCCTTTTACAGGAAGGAACCGGCGTTGCAGCCAGGGTCTTAGAGGAAAATGGGGTTGAGGAGTCAAAGGTAGTAGAATTAGTCAGCCAGCTGATCTCCCCAAATACTTCTGTACAGATGGCAGAAAATGCAGCCTATACCCCAAGAGCCCGCAGGGTAATAGAAAACAGTTATAGGGAAGCAGTACGCTTTAAGGCAGCACAGATCGGTACAGAACACATTCTGATCGCTATTTTAAGAGAAGGAGACTGTGTGGCAAGCCGTCTTTTAAATACAATGGGGATCAGTGTACAGAAATTATATATTGACCTTCTGGCAGCTATGGGTGAAGATGCGCCTTCTATTAAAGATGAGATGCAGCGTGGAAATTCCGGAAAACGGGGAAGTTCCACACCGGCCCTTGACAGCTACAGCCGCAATCTGACCCAGATGGCACTGGATGGAAAGTTAGATCCTGTGATCGGCAGGGAACATGAGATCCAGAGAGTGATCCAGATCTTAAGCCGCCGTACTAAGAATAATCCGTGTCTGATCGGAGAGCCGGGAGTAGGAAAGACCGCAGTAGTAGAAGGACTTGCCCAGAGAATTGCAGCAGGGGATGTGCCGGATACCATTGCGGATAAGAGAGTTATGACTCTGGACCTTTCCGGTATGGTGGCAGGTTCCAAGTACAGAGGCGAATTTGAAGAGCGCATTAAGAAAGTGATCGCAGAGGTAGTAGAAGCAAAAGACGTCCTTCTTTTTATTGATGAGATCCACACCATTATAGGTGCTGGCGGTGCAGAGGGTGCTCTGGATGCATCCAATATCTTAAAGCCGTCCCTTGCAAGAGGGGAACTGCAGCTGATCGGTGCTACTACCATTAACGAATACAGAAAATATATAGAAAAAGACTCTGCCTTAGAGCGCCGGTTCCAGCCGGTTACTGTGGACGAGCCTTCAGAAGAAGAGTCCATTGCCATTTTAAAGGGGCTGAGAAGCCGTTATGAGGAACATCACAGGGTAGAGATCACAGATGATGCCTTAGAGGCAGCTGTAAAGCTTTCCAGCCGCTATATCAATGACCGTTTCCTGCCGGATAAGGCCATTGACCTGATCGATGAGGCAGCTTCCAAAGTACGCCTGTCAAATTATACAAAGCCGTCCAAGATCAAGGATTACGAGGCACAGATCGATGATCTGGAAGAAGAAAAAGAGTCTGCGATCCGTGATGAGGCCTATGAAAAGGCAGGAGATATTAAGAAAAAACAGGAAAAACTGAAAGAAAAGATCCGCTTGACTCTGGAAAAATGGGAAAAAGAGAAAGAAACCAGAAAACTGGTAGTAGGTGAAAATGAAGTGGCAGATGTAGTAGCCGGATGGACCAAGATTCCGGTGAAGAAACTGGCACAGGAAGAGTCAGAGCGTTTAAAGAACTTAGAAGGCATCCTCCACGAAAGAGTCGTAGGCCAGGAGGAGGCTGTTACCGCTGTATCAAAAGCCATCCGAAGAGGCAGGATCGGCTTAAAAGATCCAAAGCGTCCCATCGGTTCTTTCTTATTCTTAGGACCTACCGGTGTGGGAAAAACGGAACTTTCAAAGGCACTGGCAGAAGCCATGTTCGGTACAGAAAGTTCCCTGATCAGGGTAGATATGTCTGAGTACATGGAAAAGCACAGTGTTTCCAAGATGATCGGTTCCCCGCCAGGATATGTAGGCTATGAGGAGGGTGGACAGCTCAGTGAAAAAGTGCGCAGAAATCCTTACAGCGTGATCCTGTTTGATGAGATCGAAAAGGCCCATCCGGATGTATTTAATATCCTTTTGCAGGTATTAGATGACGGACACATCACAGATGCCCAGGGAAGAAAGATCGACTTTAAGAATACCATTATCATTATGACTTCCAATGCAGGTGCTGAAAATATCATCGCACCGAAACGTCTTGGCTTCGGAGTTGCCACAGACGCAAAGGCAGATCATGAATTCATGAAGGGCCGTGTGATGGAAGAGGTAAAACGCCTGTTCAAGCCGGAGTTTTTAAATCGTATTGACGAGATCATCGTATTCCATCAGCTGACGAAAGAGCATATGAAGGGAATTGCGGATATTATGCTGAGAGGCATTGAAAAACGCAGCAAAGAACAGCTTGGCATTACCCTTACTGTAAATGAGGCGGCAAAGGATCTGCTGATCGACAAGGGCTATGATGATAAATACGGTGCAAGACCGCTGCGCCGTACCATCCAGAGCCTGTTAGAAGATAAGATGGCAGAAGAGATCCTGGACGGAAAACTGAAGAAGGGTGTAAATGTGGAAGTTGACTGTGAAGAAGGAAAACTTACCTTTACAGTAAAGAAGAAAGCAGCAGCCAGAAAGAAAAAAGCGCAGGCAGCAGATACTGCTTCAAAGCCTGAGGCAAAGGCGTAAAATATACTGGTTATTTTATGAAAATTGTTGTATAATTATAGATACCCGTTATAAATGATCTACTGGGAATACGGTGAAAACCCATAAAGTCTGACAGGAATGCCGGATGAAAAGGTACGACCAGAGAATTTACAGATAAAGAGCAGGAGGATAAAAAGATGCCAGTTGTTGAAGAATTGATCCGCACAGAGCAGGATGGCACCATCAGTTTTGGAAATTACAAGTTAGGACAGAAGTCAAAGAAGTCCGATTTTGAATACCAGGGAGATATCTATAAGGTTAAAACTTACAACGAAATCACAAAATTAGAGCGCAACGAAATGTTCGTATATGAGTCTGTTCCGGGCACAGTAGCAGAACATTTTAAAGTAACAGATGACAGTATAGAGTTTGAAGTAGAGGGCGATAAGGATGCCCAGATCACAGTTCAGCTGGAAAATGATACTGACTACGAAGTATATGTAGACGGAGCTGCTGTGGGAAGCATGAAGACCAACATGAGCGGAAAGTTAAGCGTCAGCGTAGAGTTAGAAGAAGGAACTTCCGTTAAGGTAAAGGCAGTAAAGAGAGCATAGAAAATATGGCAAAAGCAAAGACAACTGCATTTTTCTGCAAAGAATGCGGATATGAGTCATCCAAATGGCTGGGACAGTGTCCCGCCTGCCGGGCATGGAACACTCTGGTAGAGGAACCGGTGGCAGGTACAGCTTCGGCTGCAGGAAAAGGACGTATGTCTTCTGATCGAGGAGCGGGGAGAGCTGTGGCTAAACCCGCTCTTCTTTCAGAAATACGTCTGGAACAGGAAGACCGGATCTCCACTGGTTTTAAGGAACTGGACCGGGTATTGGGAGACGGCATTGTAGCCGGTTCCCTGGTGCTTGTAGGCGGTGATCCGGGTATTGGAAAATCAACCCTTTTGCTGCAGGTATGCCGCCATCTGGCAGCAGACGGACAGAAGGTACTTTATATTTCCGGAGAAGAGTCATTAAAACAGATCAAAATGAGGGCAAACAGGATCGGAACGGTCACAGGGGAACTGCGCTTTTTAAGTGAGACGAATTTAGAGCGCAGTGAGGCTGTGATCGATCAGGAAAAGCCTCAGATCGTAGTGATCGACTCCATTCAGACCATGTACCGGGAAGAGATCACCTCTGCGCCTGGAAGTGTAAGCCAGGTGCGTGAGTCTACCGGCGTTTTAATGCAGATCGCAAAAAGCCGTGGAATTGCCATCTTCGTAGTAGGTCATGTGACCAAAGAGGGAGTAGTGGCAGGTCCAAGGGTATTGGAACATATGGTAGATACAGTCCTTTACTTTGAAGGGGACAGACATGCTTCTTACAGGATCCTGCGAGGCGTAAAGAACCGTTTTGGTTCCACCAATGAGATCGGTGTATTTGAAATGCGGGAAGAGGGTCTTGTGGAAGTAGAAAATCCCTCTGAATATATGCTGGATGGACGGCCTCAGGAGGCATCAGGAGCAGTGGTATCCTGTTCCTTAGAGGGCACAAGGCCTATCCTTTTGGAGGTTCAGGCACTGGTAGCGGAGACAAATTTTGGTATGCCAAGAAGAACAGCGGCAGGTACGGATTACAACCGTGTAAACCTTTTGATGGCAGTGCTGGAGAAACGGTGCCGCTACGAATTGTCCCGTCTGGATGCCTATGTAAATATCACCGGCGGCATGCGTATGAGTGAACCGGCTCTGGACCTTGCCATTGTCATGGCACTGATGTCCAGCTATAAAGACCGGCCTGTAGATCCGGGTATGCTGATCTTTGGGGAAGTAGGTCTTTCCGGCGAAGTTCGTGGTGTATCCCAGGCAGCCCAGAGAGTAGCAGAGGCAGCTAAGTTAGGATTTACCACCTGTGTGCTTCCGAAAGTAAATATGGATAAGATAAAGCCTGCAGAGGGGATCCGCATGATCGGGGTGTCGAATGTGCGGGAAGCCATCGGGTTGTTATAAAAATATAGCGTAAAAAGAACAGCACCTGCCTGTGCCTGGTGTAAAAGCCGGTGTCAGGCAGGTTTATGTTTCAATAAAACTGTATTAAAAAACAGAAAAAAATAAGCAATTACTTTTTTTGAAAAAACTTTGAAAAAAATTCAAAATAGTTGTTGACAGTGTTGGAAACCTGTGATATTATAATACTCGTTCGAGGGAACAAAACAAAAAACAAAAGAACATAGGGGAATAGTTCAATGGTAGAGCAGCGGTCTCCAAAACCGTAGATGGGGGTTCGAGCCCCTCTTCCCCTGCTGACTATTTGAGAGAATAGCCCAACCCGAAGGAAGTTCAGAAGTCGTATGGCTTTTGGGCTTTTTCTTTTGTGTTAAAATCTACAAAAACAGGGGAGATACATACATGAACAAAAAAGAATGCAACGAAATAAAAAAACTTTTCACTCCGGCAAACTGTGCCATCAGCCGGATCTGCGGCTGCTATGTAGACTCAGAGAAAAATAAAAAAACAGAACTGAAGGAAGCATTTTTATCCCTTCCGGAAGAAGAAGCCTTTAAATATTTTACCATTTTCCGCAATGGCCTTTCAGGAACCATTGGAAAAAATCTGATCAATATGGAATTTCCCCTTCACACAGAAGAAGAGGGCGGTACCCAGAATTTCCTTTTAAAGCTTCGGGACAGTGAATTAAAAGACGATGGGCTGATCGAGGAATTTTATGACCGTGTGATCGCCAATTTTGACTATGCAGAGAATTATTATATTATCCTGATCCACTGTGCATATGACATTCCTGCAAAGGCTACAGACGGTTCTGAGATGTTTGACGCTTCTGATTATGTGTATGAGTTTATCCAGTGTACAATCTGCCCTGTAAAGCTTTCCAAGGCAGGTCTGTGCTATAATTCCACTACCAATGTGATTGAAAACAGGATCCGTGACTGGCTGGTGGAGGCACCTGTGACCAGTTTCCTGTTTCCTGCATTTAATGACCGGAATACAGACATCCATAGCCTTTTACTTTATGCGAAAAACGGAGAACAGCTGCCGGATACACTGATCGATGAAGTGTTGGGCTGCCATATCCCTATGTCTGCCAAAAACCAGAAAGAGACCTTCCAGACTATCGTAGAGGAAACTTTAGGGGAAAACTGCGACTTTGAGACTGTAAAAAGCATCCATGAAAATTTAAGTGAACTGGTGGAAGAGACAAAAGATGAACCTGCACCGCCGGTACTGAATAAAACACAGCTTAAACAGCTTCTGGAAAACAACGGGGCAGCACCGGAAAAACTTCAGGAATTTGAAAGTCGTTATGCAGATGTAGAGGACGGTCCTGAAACCAGTTTCGCTGTATCAAATGTAGTGAATACAAAG
Organism: Clostridium sp. AM22-11AC; assembly: GCF_003473545.1. Classification (GTDB taxonomy): domain Bacteria; phylum Bacillota; class Clostridia; order Lachnospirales; family Lachnospiraceae; genus Enterocloster. Next base: position 158,122 of record NZ_QUCM01000003.1, on the reverse strand, counting down.
AGCTTTGAGATCAAAACCCCGGATGTGACCATTAAGGTAGCCCCCGATAAGACCTATCTGGTGGAAAACCGTATGATCGACGGACGGCCCTGCCTTGTGATCGCTATTAACGAACATGTGGAGATCAATGGTATCTCTGTGCGTCCTGTACCACTGGCAGACCGCAAGACGGCAGGAGAAGGGGCAGAAGATACAGCACCATGGCAAGAAGAAAATGGTACACAGGATCCTTTCGGATCTGATGAGATCCGTCCGGTGGCAACGGGGATCCGCTCTGCAGATGAAGTATAAGAAAAAGCGAATACTCCCCCTGGTTTTGTAAAAATAAGATATTATCTTTCGCAAGTTTAGGATATAATCTGGACAAAATGAACAATAGTTGTTATAATGACTATGTTGGTCTGTGAAAAATAAAACGTACCAGCAAATGGCGACTACTCCATTGGCTAGAAAGAAAATTTTACGAGCGGAAGGAAGAGAGTACAAATGAGTCGGACAATTAAAGCAGGACATGTTTATCGGCAGTATTCCAAAGATGGAATGCCCATAGCAGATTATAAAAGTTCAAGACTGGCCCACGAGGCAACAGGTGTTTCTTTAGGCTCCATTGCCAGAGCAGCCCATGGCGAGCGTAAGACAGGAGGAGGCTATCTGTGGCGTGTAGTTCCGGAAGACCTGCCCTGGGAACCGATCCAGGTGGACTTAAGCAGCAAGATCGGATACCATGATAAGAGACCGCTGATCCAGCTGACATTAGACGGACAGGTAGTAGCAGAATATCTTTCTATTGCTCATGCCAGCCGTGCTTTAAATATCAGCCGCAGAAGTATTTCCTGCGCGATGACAGGAGCTCAGAAAACAGCCGGCGGTTATAAATGGGTGGAAAAAGAAACTCCCGAAACAAAAGAAAAAGAGTAACTATTCAGGTGGATTTCCAGGATATGGGAAGCCACCTTTCTTTTATGCATAAAATCAGATACAATGTAAAAATAATTTACAGCGATTTATATAAATATTTACGAAAAAGGGCATAATCTGAAAAGAGGAATAAAATTTGACATTGAAAAATAATAGTGCTATATATATTCCAACGTTCAGGAGTGACTGGACGGACACACTTTAACCAGGATGATCTGCCTGTAAAAAACAGGTGGAAATCTTAAAAAGGAGTCTTGAATTATGAAAGAAAAGAAAATCATGCTGCCATCTGTAGAAGAAGCAAAACATTTTGTAGCAGAGGCAACGAAATGTGACTTTGATATTGACGTATTCTATAACCGTGTGACCATTGATGCCAAGTCGATCTTAGGTGTTTTAAGCCTGGATCTGGCGCGGGTACTGACCGTACAGATGAATGGTGATAATGCAGAATTTGAAGAATACCTGGATACCCTGGCACCTGTATCTACCACTGCTGCTTAAAGTGGGATGACAGGATCATGGCAATCGCAGAATAAGAATCAGAAATAAGAAAAAGAGCGGGAACGAACATCAGTTTGCATTCCTGCTCTTTTTGTGTTATCCTAAAGTCATGAATTTTAGGAGTACAGATGGAGGGAAACATTGGAAGGCAGTTTGATGACAGAAGCACAGTCTAAGATCCGCATCTCTGTCCGCAATTTAGTAGAGTTTGTCCTGCGGTCCGGGGATCTGGATAACCGCAGGAGCCAGGGCGGAAAAAAAGAGGCTATGCAGGCGGGGAGCAGGCTGCACAGAAAGATCCAGAAACGCATGGGAGCGGATTACCGTTCAGAAGTTGCTTTGAAACATCAGGTGCGGGAAGATGAATTCAGTATCCTTTTAGAAGGCAGGGCAGACGGGATCATTACAGAAACGTCCGGGATCGTGATCGATGAGATCAAATGTATTTACATGGACGTAGAGCGTTTGGAAGAGCCGGATCCGGTTCATCTTGCACAGGCCCTGTGTTATGGATATATGTATGCCAGTGAGCAGGATCTGGACAGTGTGGGGATCCAGCTTACCTATTGTAATATAGAAACAGAACAGATCCGCCGTTTCCGCCAGGCAAAAACAAGGGAAGAACTGGAAGAATGGTTTCAGGGTCTGATCCATGAATATGTAAAGTGGGCCAGATACCTTTACCATCACAGCATCCGCAGAACAGAATGTTTAAAAGAACTGCAGTTTCCTTATGCATACAGGGAAGGTCAGAAAGAACTGGCGGTTTCTGTATACAGAAGTATTGCCAGAGGGAGAAATCTTTACATACAGGCGCCTACAGGGATCGGAAAAACCTTATCCTGTGTCTTTCCAAGCCTGAAAGCTATAGGAGAAGGCTATGGGGAGAAGCTGTTTTATCTCACAGCCAAGACTATTACCAGAAGCGTGGCAGAAGAGACGTTTGAATTGTTAAGGGAGCGGGAAAACCTGTATTTCAGTACTGTGACCATTACTGCAAAAGAAAAGCTGTGTGTCCTGGAAAAACCGGACTGCAATCCAGTTGCCTGCCCAAGGGCAAAGGGACATTTTGACCGGGTCAATGACGCTGTTTATGAGATCATACAGGAAGAGCAGGGGATTACCAGGGAAACGATCCTTGCATATGCAGAGAAATACCAGGTCTGCCCCTTTGAACTCTGTCTGGACATCAGCAGCTGGGTAGACGGCATCATCTGTGATTATAATTATGTATTTGATCCCAATGTGCGCCTGAAACGCTATTTTGCAGAAGGAGAAGAGAGGGAAAATTATATTTTCCTTGTAGATGAGGCCCACAACCTGGTTTCAAGAGCCAGGGAGATGTACAGTGCTGTTCTTATAAAGGAAGAGCTGCTTGCTGCAAAAAGGATCTTAAAAGGGATCCCCGAGGCAGGAAAAGTCCTGAAGCTGTTAGAACGGTGTAATCGCAGGATGTTGGATCTAAAACGCCTGGGGGAGACAGAACCCTTTTCTGATGAAGCAGACATGGAACTGGCGTTTGAAGGGGGAGCACGGATGGTTCTGGGGGAACATTACCGCATGCATTCGGATGTAAAACTTCTTTCCCTGGAGTTAATGGGGCTGTTTGGGGAGATGGAAGTATTTTTAAATGAAAACAGCGAATTTGATGACAGGGAGACAGTCCTTGATCTGTATTTTAAGATCCGTGATTTCCTTTATGTAAGTGACCGGCTGGATGAAAATTACAGGATATACAGCCGCTTACTGGCGGATGGCTCTTTTATGGTAAAACTGATGTGTGTCAATCCTTCCAGCTGCCTGCGGGAATGCCTGGACCGGGGCGTGAGTACAGTGTTTTTTTCTGCAACGCTGCTGCCGATCCGTTATTATAAGGAACTTTTAAGCGGAAGCCAGGAAGAATATGCCGTGTATGCAAAATCTCCTTTTCAGGCAGATAAACGGCTGGTACTTGCGGCTTCTGATGTAAGCAGCCGTTACAGCAGACGGGGCAGGACCCAGTATGAGCGGATCGCTGACTATATAGAAGGGGTCATAGGAGGAAAGACAGGAAATTACATGATCTTTTTCCCATCCTATCAGTTTCTGTTTCAGGTACAGAAGGTTCTTGAGGAACGGCAGGAACAGGGAAAGTTAAAATTTGAATGGAAAGCCCAGTCATCGAATATGTCAGAAGAAGAAAGGGAAGAATTTCTTTTAAGTTTTAAGGAAGAACCAAAGGAGTCATTTGCTGGTCTTTGTGTAATGGGCGGTATTTTTTCAGAAGGGATCGATCTGAAAGAAGAGAGACTGATCGGAGCGATCATCATAGGAACAGGACTTCCACAGGTAAATCCGGAACAGGAGATCTTAAAGGAATATTTTGACGAACAGGGAGAAGGTGGCTTTGATTACGCCTATCAGTATCCGGGGATGAATAAAGTAATGCAGGCAGCAGGCCGGGTCATCCGCACTGTAAATGATAAAGGGGTGATTGCCCTTTTGGATGACCGTTTCCTGCTGCCTGAATATGTGGCATTATTTCCAAGGGAATGGGAACGTTATACGGTTGTGAACCGCTTTAATGTAAAACAGGCGGTAGATGATTTCTGGGGACAGTTTGTGTAGTGGCTGCAGCAGTCTGACGTGTGGTCAAAGAACTTCTGTGAAAGGTTGCCATTTTACAACATATCCATAAACTGCTTGGCAGCCTGGGATACAGGAAGGCTTTCATTGAAAGCAACCACCATCTGACGGGCAGGAAGTTTTTCTGAAAGTTCCAGGATAAACAGATCCTTATCATTAGCCGGGATACAGAAATCCGGAACAAAAGCAATCCCGAGACCGATGCGGGCCAGGTCGATCAGCAGGTCATTACTGGAAAGCTCGATCTCCGGTACCAGGTCCAAATGACTTTTCTGGAAAATCTGGTGCAGGAATTCACTGGTGGTACTTTTACGGTCTAACATCATGATCGGGTATTTTAACAGCTCTTCTAAGGTCAGTTCCTTTCCTTCCAAGTCAAAGGCCTGACGGCTGGCTACAAATACATCATGGAATTCATTGATGACCCGGGTGTGCAGGTTGCCTGCGAGAGCAGAGTTAGGATAATTGGCAATGATAAAATCAGTCTGACCATTTTCCAGGGCTTTGGCACATTCAATGGAAGTGTGGTTGATCACTTTGATATGAATGTTGGGGTATTCTTTGTGGAACTGTTTTAAGTAGGGTACCAGATAGTAGCGGCAGATGGTGTCGCTGGCGCCAATACGCAGCTGGCCTCCGTTTAAGGTATGGGCCTCTAACAGCTGGTTTTCCCCCTTCTGGATCAGGTTCATGGCTGGTTCAATATGTTTTAATAAAATTTCGCCCTCTGGTGTCAGCTGTACTTTTTTGGTACTGCGGATGAAAAGCGGCTGTTTCAGCTTCTTTTCAAGGACCTTAATGGACTGGCTTACAGCAGACTGGGAAATAAAAAGCTGTTTGGAAGCTTCCGAGAAACTAAGTGTAACGGCTACGTGATAAAATACCTTGTATAATTCATAATTAATATCCATTATTAAGTCCTCCTTATAATTACCTATATTCTATCACGGGTGACTTTATTTTGTAAAGATGAATAAAACTTGACGAATAAAGAGGGATGGATTATCTTTATAACAGACATAAAACTTAGACAAAGGCAGAGAATACAAGTAATGATAGAGACAGTAGTATCCTTAGGACTGCCTGCCGGTGAGCGGCTTCTTGTAAAGAAGAATGTGTTAAAACCAATGGTGATAACAGGCAGTGAAAAAAGAGTATGTATTGTAACCGGCACCCACGGTGATGAACTGGAGGGGCAGTTTGTCTGTTATGAATTAAACAGACGGATTGAAGAACATTTGGAATATTTAAAGGGAATCGTAGAAATTTATCCTGCGTTAAATCCTCTGGGAGTAAATTCGATCACCAGAGGTGTTCCGGGATTTGATCTTGATATGAACCGTGTATTTCCGGGTTCTGAGGAAAGCTCCCTGCCGGAATACGCAGCGTATAAGATCATGGAGGATCTGAAAGGTGCTTCTCTTTGCATTGATATCCATGCCAGCAATATTTTCCTCAGGGAAATTCCACAGGTAAGGGTCAGTGCAGAAATGGCCGAAAAACTTCTTCCATATGCAAAAAAACTGAATACAGATTTTATCTGGATCAGTTCGGCAGCTACTGTTCAGGAATCTACGCTGGCTCACAGCTTAAATGATGCGGGAGTACCTACATTGGTAGTAGAAATGGGAGTAGGCATGCGCATTACCAGAGATTTCGGCCATCAATTAACAGAGGGCATCTTTTCATTGTTAAAAGAATTAGGTGTATGGGATGGAGAAATAAAGGTACCATGCATACCGGTTTCATCTCAAAACCGGAAAGTATGTTTTATCAATGCGGTTAAACCGGGTATTTTTCTTCCGGCAGCACAGCACAGAAAAGATCTGAAAAAGGGCGAACTGATCGGACAGATTTTAAATCCTATCAATGGTACAGTAGAGGAGGAAATCGTATCTCCGGAGGATGGCCTGCTTTTTACACTCAGGGAATATCCGGTTGTAATGCCAGGTTCTCTGATCGCCAGAGTACTGGGAGGTGAGATAGAAGGATGAGAAAAGAAAAAATATACTCCCTTTCCAGTCTTTACAGGGAAAATATGGACATATACGGATATCGCTTTGGAAAAGGTGAAAAAGCAGCCTGTATTGTAGGGGCTATGCGTGGCAATGAGATCCAGCAGATGTATATAGGTGCTCTGCTGGTGAAAAGTTTAAAAGAATTAGAAGAACGGGGATCGATCGTAAATGGCAATGAGATCCTTGTGATTCCCCATGTAAATGACTATTCTATTAATATAGGAAAGCGCTTCTGGCCGGGAGATAATACGGATATTAACCGTATGTTTCCGGGAAACGAAGAAGGAGAGACAACGAAACGGATTGCTGCAGGACTTTTTGAAAAAGTAAAAGGCTACAGTTACGGTATCCAGTTTCCCAGCTTTTATATGCCCGGAGATTTTGTTCCCCATGTGCGTATGATGGAAGCTGGAATGGAAAGTGCCAGTCTGGCGAATCTGTTTGGACTGCCTTATGTAGTTATGCGAAGTCCGCGTCCTTATGATAAGGCAACCCTTAATTATAACTGGCAGCAGTGGAACACCCATGCGTTTTCCATTTATACAGGAGCCTGTGACCAGGTAGATGAAAGTTCTGCAAAACAGGCTGTATCGGCTGTTTTACGTTTTCTTACCCGTATGGGGATTTTACGTTACACCAGTCACAGCGGTTATATTGCCAGTGTAGTGGTGGAGCAGGATCTTACCAGTGTCTGCTCTGATAATGCAGGAATTTACAGGCGTTATTTTAAGCCGGGAGATGAAGTAAAGCGTGGGGAGGTGCTGGCAGATGTGATCAGTCCGGATGACGGTTCCGTGATCAGCCAGATCCATTCGCCTACAGAAGGAACCATATTTTTTGCCTGTGGACAGCCTTTGATCATGGAAGGAACCCTGCTTTACAGGATCATCCGCAGACTTCATCAATAGATTTAATTTAGAACAGGAGAAAACCGGAAAATTATGGAAGTAAATTTTTATGAAATGTATTTAGAAGAAATGGCATTGATCCCTGTACTTGAGGCAGAGGAAGAAGAAAAGGTTTTAGCTCTTGCAGCTACAGGGGATAAAGAGGCAAAGAAACGCCTGGTAGAAGGCTCTCTGGCAAAAGTTGCCCAGATGGTAAAAGAATACGAGGGAAGAGAGCTTCCTATGTCTGATGTGGTACAGGAGGCAAATGTGGCCCTTACAGCAGCTGCAGCAGCTTATGACGGAAGTCAGCAGTGGCAGGAATTTTTAGCCCAGGAGATCCGTCAGGCAGTAGAGGCAGCTTTAGAGGAACAGAAGACAGAAGCTGAGATCGAAGAAAATATGACAGCCAGAGTAAATGTACTCCAGACTGTATCCCAGGTGATGGCAAAAGAGCTGGGAAGAGAAGCAACTGTGGCAGAACTGGCTGAAAAGATGAAAATGACAGAAGATGAAGTAAAAGATATTATGAAACTGGCTCTGGATGCGATCACTGTAAACGGAGAAGGTGCAGTATCGGAAGAGCAGCAGAAAGAGGAAGAGTAAAATGAAACTATACATCATACGCCATGGTCAGACAGACTGGAATATAGCCAAGAAGATCCAGGGACGGCAGGATATCCCCTTAAATGAAAGAGGACATTTTCAGGCACAGTGCCTTGGGAAAGCAATGGAAAACCGTCCTATTACAGCTGTATTTTCCAGTCCCCAGATCCGTGCCATGGAAACAGCAATAGCAGTTGCTTCTCCTGCAGGTGTTCCGGTGATCCCTGTAAGGGATCTGATGGAGATCAATTACGGAGTCTGGGAAGGAAAGACAGAGGAAGAACTTTTAAGAGATGACAGAGCCCTGTATGAGGCATGGTGGTCCCATCCGGCAGAAACAGCGCCTCCTGAGGGAGAGAGCATTAACCAGGTCAATGAGCGCTGCCGTCAGGCATGGAAGGAGATCAAACCCCAGCTTACAGGTGATGCCGCGATTGTGGCTCATGGCGGTCTGCTGGCTCATTTTATGGAGCAGCTTTTAGGCAGCGAAAGCATTGCTGCATCCACCGTTGCCCACAACGCAAGTATTACCACCATTGAATACGAGCCGGAAACAGAACGTTTTGTGCTGGTAGAGTTTGATGATTATAAGCATTTGCTGTAAAACAGATGATGTGGAGAAATTCAGAAAAAAGGACCTTGCAGAGATCATTCCCTGCAGGGTCCTTTTTCTAAAAATGGGTTTGGCTGTTTTAAACATTTTCAATCAGTTATATAGGATCTATGTATTAGATCAGTCCTCCAAACTGAAGGAAGAGAGGAGCGAAAACTAAAGATACGATGGTCATCAGCTTGATCAGGATGTTGATAGAAGGTCCTGAAGTATCCTTAAATGGATCACCTACTGTATCACCTACAACAGCAGCTTTATGAGCGGTACTTCCCTTGCCGCCGTGATTTCCTTCTTCGATGTATTTCTTTGCATTATCCCAGGCACCGCCGGAGTTGGACATGAAGATGGCCATAAGTACACCGGTTAAAAGAGCACCGGTTAACAGTCCGCCTAAAGCGTCAGGTCCAAGGATCAGACCTACTGCGATCGGAGCAAGGACTGCCATCAGTCCTGGAAGGAACATTTCCTTTAAGGCTGCATTGGTGGAAATAGAAACACAGGAAGCATAATCCGGACGGGAAGTTCCTTTTAAGATACCGGCGTCTTCATGGAACTGACGGCGTACTTCCTCGATCATCTCATGTGCTGCCTTGGATACAGATTCCATGGTCATAGCAGAGAAGAGGAAAGTAAGCATACCGCCCATAAATAAACCTACAATAACATGTGCATTTAAAATATCAATGGTCTTTAACTGAACAGCCTCTGCATAGGAAACGAAGAGTGCCAGAGCAGTCAGAGCTGCGGAACCGATAGCGAAGCCTTTACCGATCGCAGCAGTGGTGTTACCTACGGAGTCTAACTTGTCAGTGATCTCACGGACGGAGTCATCCAGTTCGGACATTTCAGCGATACCGCCGGCGTTATCAGCGATAGGACCGTATGCATCAATAGCTACGGTGATACCGGTTGTGGAAAGCATACCAACAGCAGCAAGAGCGATACCGTAAAGTCCCATTAAACGGTTGGCAACCAGGATACCTGCGGAAACTAACAGGATCGGAACAGCAGTAGACTGCATACCAACAGCAAGACCGCTGATGATCGTAGTAGCGGAACCTGTCTCAGACTGTTTTGCGATCTTCTTTACAAAACGGTAGTCACCAGAGGTATAAACTTCTGTAATAGCACCAATAAGAACACCTACAAAAAGTCCGGCGATCACGGTGAAAGCAGCTAAGAAGTTGCCAAAGAAAGTACGGCTTAATACCAGAGCACTGATCACAACCAGAGCAGTAGCGCTGTATTCGCCTGTTTTTAATGCCTTGTGTGGATCAGCATTGCCAATCGCCTTTACTAAAGCAGAACCGATCATAGAAGCGATGATACCTGCTGCAGAAAGTAAAAGCGGGAAGAGAACACCTGCTTCCTGATAGAAAACAATACCAAGAGTCAGAGCTGAGATCAGGGAACCTACATATGACTCAAAAAGGTCAGCGCCCATACCTGCAACGTCACCAACATTATCACCAACATTGTCTGCGATAACAGCAGGGTTACGTGGGTCATCTTCCGGAATGCCGGCTTCTACCTTACCAACCAGGTCGGCGCCTACGTCAGCAGCTTTTGTATAGATACCGCCGCCTACACGGGCAAACAGGGCGATAGAAGAAGCACCTAAGCTGAAACCGGAGAGAACGGAAACATCACCGGTAATGATATAAAGGGTGCCAACGCCTAAAAGGCCAAGACCGACAACGGCCATACCCATAACACTTCCGCCGGAAAATGCCAGAGCCAGGGCGCGTTTCATACCCTGGGTACGGGCAGCGTTTGCAGTACGGCAGTTTGCGCGGATCGCAGCGCTCATTCCCAGATAACCGGCAGCAGTAGAGAAAAGGCTTCCGGTGAGGAAACATACAGCTGTTACCCAGTTGCGGGTACCAACACCTATAACGACAAATAATACAGCAACGAAAATGACCAGAATGCGGTATTCAGAAGCAAGGAATGCTCTGGCTCCTTCTGCGATCGCGTCTGCGATTTCACGCATCCTGTCAGTGCCCGGATCCTGTTTGATCACATAGGACTTAAGAAAAATGGCAAACAGTAAGCCTGCCAGTCCTACGACCGGGACTAAGAATAATAGTTCTTTCATAATACCCTCCTAATAAAAATATATTTGTTAAAAATGTAGCTAACACCCTGTAAATATTGTAGCAAATATAGTTAAAATTATCAACAAAAAAATTGTAAAAACCTAAAAAAATTTGCGTTTAAAATTACTTGCTATTCTCCCCATCCTGTATTACAATAAAAAATATAAGTGTAAGCGCTTACAATGTACGTTCGAAAAATTTGAGGGTACATATTAAAACATGGGAGGTATTTTAAGATGAATGGTATAAGAGGCAATGTGATCGTAGGACAGTCCGGCGGCCCTACAGCAGTAATCAATTCAAGTCTTGCAGGTGTATTTAAAACAGCAAAAGACAGAGGGGCAAATAAGGTGTACGGTATGCTCCACGGTATCCAGGGACTTTTACAGGAGAGATATGTGGATTTAGAGGACCACATTAAAAATGACCTGGACATTGAACTTTTAAAGAGAACACCTTCCGCTTATTTAGGTTCCTGTCGTTTCAAACTGCCGGATATTTCTCAGGACAGAGAGATCTATGACAAGATTTTTGACATTTTAAATAAATTGGAGATCGAGTATTTCTTCTATATCGGAGGAAATGACTCCATGGATACCATTAAAAAGCTTTCTGATTATTCTTTATTAAATGGAAGCAACATCCGTTTTATGGGTGTTCCAAAGACCATTGATAATGACCTGGCAGCTACAGACCATACACCTGGTTACGGAAGTGCTGCAAAATACATCGGTTCCATTACAAAGGAAGTCATCCGTGATGGTCTGGTATATGATCAGCAGAATGTTACTATCTTAGAGATCATGGGACGTAATGCAGGCTGGCTGACCGGTGCTGCAGCTTTAGCAAAATGCGAAGACTGCGAAGGCCCTGACATGATCTTTCTGCCAGAGGTTACTTTTGATGTAGATGAATTTATGAAGAAGGTAGCAGAGCTTCACAAGAAGAAAAAGTCTGTAGTAGTAGCTGTATCTGAAGGCGTGAAGACGGCAGACGGCAGATATGTATGTGAATTAACAGACGGTATTGATTTCGTAGATGCTTTCGGTCACAAGCAGCTGACTGGAACTGCCCGTTTCCTGGCTGAGAAGATCAACCGTGAAGTAGGCTGCAAGACCAGAGCAATCGAATTTAACTCCCTTCAGAGATGCGCTTCCCATATTGTATCCAGAGTGGATATCACTGAGGCTTACCAGGTTGGCGGCGCTGCTGTAAAAGAAGCGTTTGAGGGTGAAACAGGTAAGATGATCATCTTAAAGAGAGTTTCTGATGATCCATATATCTGCGTTACTGATATTTATGATGTACATAAGGTCGCAAATGTGGAGAAAAAGGTTCCAAGAAACTGGATCAATGAAGCAGGCGATTATGTAACAGAAGAATTTGTAAATTATATCCGTCCGCTGATCCAGGCAGAATTAACCCCGATCATGACAGACGGACTTCCAAGACACCTGTATTATACAGACGTAGAGAAGAAGTAAGAGAGTGATAAAAAAGATCCTTCGCCAGATGGCGGGGGATCTTTTTGTTGCCTGATGGAAATTATCACATTTTTTAGTAAATCACATTATATTCTATTTCCATAGGAATGTCAATATGCCAACTGAGGGCATTTTAAACAATATTTTATTCTTCACAATCAATGATACAGCTTATTATGCTCATAAACAGGTTCGCTTGTCAGCTGAACACCCAGTTTCTTGAATGTCTTAATATCCACATTAGAAAGCATAACAGAAGTGTGTACCTGGCAGCCGCGCAGTTTTGGAAGCTGGGCAAGAGCCTTCTTTGCAGTCTCATCCGTAGCAGCGCTCATGGACAGGGCAATCAGGACTTCATCTGTGTGAAGACGAGGATTTTTGCTGCCAAGATAACCGGTCTTTAATACCTGGATCGGTTCAATGGCAGAAGGTGCGATCAGATGTACATCATCCGGGATATCTCCTAAAACCTTGATAGCATTTAAGAGAACAGCAGCAGAAGCACCTAACAGATCGCTGGTCTTTCCTGTAACGATACGTCCGTCATCTAATTCCAGTGCAGCAGCAGGGCAGGAAAGTTCTTCAGCGCGCTTTAAACATGGACCAACTACACTTCTCATCTCAGGAGTGATCTTAGCCTGGTTCATCAACAGTTTTAACTTGTAAACTTCGTCAGAGTTGTCATCCTCTTTTGCAAGGCGGTTTAATGCCTGATAGTAGCGGCGGATGATCTCCTGTTTGGAAGCTTCGCAGCATACCTCATCATCACAGATACAGAAACCGGCCATATTTACGCCCATATCAGTAGGAGATTTGTAAGGACTGGAACCATAGATGCCTTCAAAAATAGCATTTAATACAGGGAAGATATCCACGTCACGGTTGTAGTTGACAGTGGTCTTTCCATAAGCTTCCAGGTGGAATGGGTCGATCATATTGACGTCATTTAAGTCAGCAGTAGCAGCCTCGTAAGCCAGGTTTACCGGATGCTTTAAAGGAAGGTTCCAGATCGGGAAGGTCTCAAACTTTGCATATCCGGCCTTGATGCCACGTTTGTTTTCATGGTAGAGCTGGGATAAGCAGGTAGCCATTTTGCCGCTTCCTGGTCCTGGAGCGGTAATGACAACTAATGGTCTGGAAGTTTCGATATAGTCATTTTTGCCGTAACCTTCATCACTTACGATCAGCGGGATATTGCTTGGATATCCTTCGATGCAGTAGTGGCGGTATACACGGATGCCCATGTGCTCCAGCTTCACCTTAAACTGGTCAGCGCCACTCTGGCCGCTGTACTGGGTGATGACTACGCTTCCTACATAAAGGCCTTTTCCCTGGAATTCCTGGATCAGACGGAGCACATCTACGTCATAAGTGATACCCAGGTCGTGGCGTACCTTGCTTTTTTCAATATCAGCAGCGCTGATAACGATGACTACTTCTGCCTGGTCAGCTAACTGAAGCAGCATACGTAGCTTGCTGTCCGGTGCAAATCCCGGAAGGACTCTGGATGCATGGTAATCGTCAAAAAGCTTGCCGCCGAACTCCAGATACAGTTTGTCACCGAACTGTCCGATCCGCTCTTTAATATGCTCTGACTGCATGGAAAGGTATTTGTCGTTGTCGAATCCGATTTTCATGTTCTTGTATCTCCTGCTATGATTTCTCTTATTTAAACACGTACATTTGCGCATTTACTTTAGTATAGCATAATTTTACATGCCATACCAGAACTTTTAAAAGTTGTAGTTTGAAAGGTTTTTATAAATATAAGGAAAGAAATTGTAAAACATTCACAGAACACTTATAAGTAACAAATATAAGAATAATTAAATATATTAATTTTACTAATTTATATAATCTGTGCTATGATAGAGACAAAAGTTAAAGTAAAACAGGCAAACGAGGCCATTTATATAATGGTCCGGCACAGAAGAAGCTAAAAGCTATGAAAAACAGGAGGTCTGTAATGAGCGTAAGACGAATTTTTGTAGAGAAAAAGCCTGATTATGCGGTAAAAGCAGGAGAGTTAAGAGAAGAGTTAGTAAGCTACCTTGGCATTACCGGAGTGAAGAGTGTACGGGTACTGATCCGTTATGATATTGAAAATCTTTCAGAAGATACCTATAAGAAAGCACTGGGAACCATTTTCTCAGAGCCGCCTGTAGATGAGGTTTATGAGGAAGAATTTCCAAAGAACCCGGGAGATCTGGTATTTTCCGTCGAGTACCTGCCGGGACAGTTTGATCAGAGAGCAGACTCTGCCATGCAGTGTGTCAAGCTGTTAAAAGAAGATGAGGAACCGGTGATCCGTACAGCAACTACCTATGTGATCACAGCACCGCTGACTCTGGCACAGGAAGATGCCATCCGCCATTTCTGCATCAACCCGGTTGACAGCCGTCAGGCAGAAGAGGACAAGCCAAAGACTCTGGTAACTGAGTTTGAGGTTCCGGAAGATATTAAGAGCTTTGAAGGCTTTGCAAAGGCTTCTGAAGAAGAATTAAAGGCATTATATGATACCTTAAATCTTGCAATGACATTCAAAGACTTCTTATATATACAGAAATATTATGCAGGAGAAGAACACAGAGATCCAACTGTAACTGAGATCCGCGTGTTAGATACCTACTGGTCTGACCACTGCCGTCATACCACCTTTTCCACAGAGCTTAAAAATGTAACCTTTACAGAGGGCGAATACAAGAAGCCAATTGAAGATACTTATAAGAAATACCTGGCTGACCGTGCAGTAATCTACAAGGACCGCAAGGACAAATATGTATGCCTGATGGACCTGGCTCTTATGGCAATGAAGAAGCTGCGCAGCGAAGGCAAGTTAGAAGACCAGGAAGAGTCTGACGAGATCAATGCCTGCAGCATCGTAGTTCCTGTTGAGATCGACGGAAAGACAGAAGAGTGGCTGGTAAATTTTAAAAATGAGACTCACAACCACCCAACAGAGATCGAGCCTTTCGGCGGCGCGGCTACTTGCTTAGGCGGTGCCATCCGTGATCCGTTATCCGGCCGTACTTATGTATATCAGGCAATGCGTGTTACCGGTGCAGCAGATCCTACAAAGCCATTAAATGAGACTTTAAAGGGCAAACTTCCTCAGAGAAAGATCGTTACCAGCGCAGCTGCCGGATATTCTTCTTATGGAAACCAGATCGGTCTGGCAACCGGTTATGTAAAAGAATTATATCATCCAGGTTATGTAGCTAAGAGAATGGAGATCGGTGCTGTTATGGGCGCTGCTCCAAGAAAATATGTAAAGCGTTTAACCTCTGATCCAGGAGATATCATTATCCTTTTAGGCGGTCGTACCGGCCGTGACGGTATTGGAGGTGCTACCGGTTCTTCCAAGGTACACACCACTGCTTCTATTGAGGTATGCGGTGCAGAGGTACAGAAAGGAAATGCACCTACCGAGCGTAAGATCCAGAGAATGTTCCGTCGTCCGGAAGTAAGCTCCATTATTAAAAAATGTAATGACTTTGGTGCAGGCGGTGTATCTGTTGCAATCGGTGAGCTGGCAGCAGGTCTTCAGATCGACCTGGACAAGGTTCCGAAGAAATATGCAGGTCTTGACGGTACTGAGATCGCTATTTCCGAGTCCCAGGAGCGTATGGCAGTTGTAGTTGATCCTGCTGACGTAGAGAAATTCTTAGGCTATGCAGCAGAAGAAAACCTGGAAGCAGTTACCGTTGCAGTTGTAACTGAAGATCCAAGACTGGTGATGAACTGGAGAGGAAAGACCATTGTAGATATCAGCCGTGCTTTCCTTGATACAAACGGCGCTCATCAGGAAGCAGATGTTACCTTAGAGGTTCCTGCACATGAGGGAAATCTTTTTGATAAGAAAGAAGTAGGAAATGTAAAAGATAAATGGCTGAACATGCTGTCCGACTTAAATGTGTGCTCACAGAAGGGACTGGTAGAGCGTTTTGACGGTTCTATTGGCGCAGGTTCTGTATTTATGCCATTTGGCGGCAAATATCAGCTGACAGAAACACAGTCCATGGTAGCAAAGCTTCCTGTATTAGAAGGACATACAGATACCGTTACCATGATGAGCTACGGCTTTGATCCATATCTTTCCAGCTGGAGCCCATACCATGGCGCTGTTTATGCAGTTGTCTCTTCTGTAGCAAAGATCGTGGCTGCAGGCGGTGATTATAAAAAGATCCGCTTTACTTTCCAGGAATACTTCCGCAGAATGAGCAGCGACCCAACCAGATGGAGCCAGCCATTTGCAGCACTCCTTGGTGCTTACAATGCGCAGATGGGCTTTGGACTTCCTTCCATCGGCGGTAAGGACAGTATGTCCGGTACCTTTGATGATGAACACGGTGAGATCAATGTACCTCCGACACTTGTTTCCTTTGCAGTAGATGTAAACAGCTGCAAGAACATCATTACTCCTGAATTTAAGAAAGCAGGAAGCAAGATCGTAGAATTTAAGATCAACCGTGATAACTATGATCTGCCGGATTACGCCCAGATCATGGACGGCTACGGAAAGCTGTTTGAAGATATCAAGGCTGGAAAGATCCTTTCTGCATATGCAGTAGAAGGCAGAGGCGCTGCGGAAGCTGTAAGCAAGATGGCATTCGGCAACAAGATGGGCGTTAAGATCGAGCACAATGTAGATCCAAGAGATTTCTTTGGCGCAGGCTGGGGCAATATCGTATGCGAAGTAGCAGAAGGAAAAGTGGGAGAACTTTCCATCCCATATACTTTACTTGGCGAAGTAACAGACAAGGGTGTATTTGAATATGGAAATACCACCATTACCATGGATGAAGCTTTAGCAAGCTGGATGAAGACCTTAGAGGACGTATTCCCAACTGTTACAGGCAAAGAAAAGACAGGCGAAGCTGCAAAGATAGAAGAAAAGCTTTACGATACAGATACTATTTACATCTGCGACCACAAGCTGGCACAGCCGGAAGTATTTATCCCTGTATTCCCTGGTACTAACTGCGAGTACGACAGCACAAAAGCCTTTGAACGTGCAGGCGCAAAGGTAGTAACAAAGGTATTTAAGAACTTAAGTGCACAGGATATCCGTGAGTCTGTAGAAGAATACAAGAAAGAGATCGCAAAGGCACAGATCATCATGTTCCCAGGCGGCTTCTCCGCTGGTGATGAGCCAGACGGTTCCGCTAAATTCTTTGCAACTGTATTCCGCAATGCAGTGATCAAGGAAGAGGTAGAAAAGCTGTTAAATGAACGTGACGGACTTATGCTTGGTATCTGCAACGGTTTCCAGGCCCTGATCAAGTTAGGCCTTGTTCCGGAAGGAAAGATCACAGAGCAGAAGCCAAATTCTCCTACACTGGCTATGAACACCATTGGACGCCATATTTCCAAGATGGTTTACACCAAGGTTATGACAAATAAGTCCCCATGGCTGGCAGAAGCAAAACTGGGCGGTGTATACTGCAATCCGGCTTCCCACGGTGAAGGACGTTTCGTAGCAGACGAAGCATGGCTCCACCGCCTGATCGCAAATGGCCAGGTAGCGACCCAGTATGTAGACGATAAGGGCAATGTGACCATGGACGAATACTGGAATCCAAACGGTTCCTACATGGCAATCGAAGGTATCACAAGCCCGGATGGCCGTATCCTTGGTAAGATGGCTCACTCTGAGAGAAGAGGCGAGGCAGTTGCCATGAACATTTACGGCGAACAGGATATGAAGATCTTTGAGTCTGGTGTGAAGTACTTTAAGTAAGAGTAAGCTATGACACAGGTAGTGTAATATTGTAAAATGTCCCGGAAGACGGTCTTGAGAAATTCGGATTATCTTCCGGGATTTTTGTATTGATGAAAAGGGGGAAAATTTAATAAAATAAAGTTTAGAATACCAGTTGACGGGAAGCATATTTTATATTATATATTGATATATATGTCCGGTATACCGGTATGCCGATGCAGGATGATCATACATGTTACCTACATATGTTTCATGTATCAGTAAATATAAAACAGTGCCCTAAAGGGCGCGGAAAGAGGAGAAGCGATGAAAGTACCTTTTAGTGTGGATCTTACAGGAAAAACAGCCATTGTAACAGGAGGAAGCGGTGTGCTTTGTTCTGCTATGGCATATGGTCTGGCTGTGAACGGGGCGAAAGTTGCCATTATCGGGCGCAATAAGGAAAAACTGGCGAAAATGTCTGAGACCCTTACAGAAAATGCCAAAAATGAATACAGCAAAGAAGCAACAGTAAAAGGCTACAGCTGCAATGTACTGGATAAAGAAGAACTGGTAAAGACTTATGAGCAGATCAAAGCAGCGCTGGGAAGCTGCGATATCCTGATTAACGGCGCGGGGGGAAACCAGCCGGGAGCCATTGCCTCTGTAAAAATGTTAAAGAAGGAAAAACAGGAGGACGATTATTCTTTCTGGGATCTGAAGGAAGAGAATATCAGAAATGTAATGGATCTGAATTACATGGGAACCTTACTGCCTATCCAGGTATTTACCAGAGATATGGTGGAAAAGAGAAAGGGAAGCATTATCAATATCGCTTCTGTTTCCTCTATCCTTCCTCTTTCCAAGGTTATGGCTTATTCCAATGCAAAAAGCGCTGTCCAGAGCCTGACTCAGTGGCTGGCGATCCACTTTGGACAGAGTGGCATCCGCTGCAATGCCATTGTACCGGGATTTTATGCAGCAGAGCAGAACCATGATCTGTTATTTAACAAGGATGGCTCCTACACAGACAGAGCCGGAGACATCATTGCCGGAACTCCTATGGGACGTTTTGGTAATCCAGAGGAGCTGATCGGCGCAGCCCTGTTTTTGGCAAGTGATGATGCAGCCGGCTTTGTAAATGGCATTGTACTGCCTGTAGACGGCGGTTACAGCGCTTTCAGCGGGGTATAATTGGGCTCATGACCAATCTCAGGTCAAACCAACGCTATATGCATTAATTTAAAATTTTCTGGTAGGCGAACCGGGGATCTCCGGCTTCGCTTCCGGAACATAATGTGATCTTTCCGCAGAAAGTATAGCCATTTTTGGCTAATGCTTTCTGCATGGAGAGATTGTCCGGATGGGTGTCGATACGAATGTTTCTGACACCCTTTTCTTTTGCAAATGCCTCAGAATAAGAGAAGAGGCTTGCAGCCAATCCTTTTCCTTTGTGTGCCTCGGATACGCAGACTCTGTGGAAAGCAAAATAAGGCTCGTCATTCAGCCAGGCGCCGTCGATAACAGCGTAGTCGGCTTCAGGACCGGGCACAACGGTGATCATGCCTAAAACTTCTCCATTTTCTTCCAGGACATGTACAACGCTTTTTTCAATGCCTTCTGTAAGCCCCTGTTCGTTTGGTTCTCCCTTTTGCCACTGGTCAATATTTCTAGCCCGAAATCCTTCTTTGGCTTCTTCTACCATTTTCATCATGGCAGGCAGGTCTGCTGTTTGGGCGGTTCTGTAATTTAACATAGGGATACCTCCTTTTAACTCTTTCGTCATTTATATTATTTTAGTAACAGTATAATCACAGTCTTAAGGATTTTCAAGGCAGTCAGCCTTGCATTTTTTACATGTGAGAATTATAATAGTGAAAAATAAAAAGATATATTCCTACAGGATATATCTGAATATCCGGTGGAAAGGAAGCAGAAGAGATGACTACGAAACTTACAAGAGAACAGGGATTGGAATTACTGAAAAAGTATAATAAGGAGCCATTTCATATTTTACATGGTCTTACAGTAGAGGGAACCATGAGATGGTTTGCAAATGAACTGGGATACGGTGAAGATGCGGATTTCTGGGCTATGGCAGGACTTCTTCACGATATTGATTTTGAAATGTATCCGGAACAGCACTGTATCAAGGCGCCAGAGCTGTTAAGAGAAGCAGGAGCAGAAGAAGAGCTGATCCACGCCATCTGCAGCCATGGTTACGGCATTGCCTGTGATGTAAAGCCGGAACATGAGATGGAAAAGGTGCTTTTTGCAGTAGATGAGCTTACAGGTCTTGTAGGAGCAGCAGCCAGAATGCGTCCTTCCCGCAGCGTAATGGATATGGAAGTTTCCAGCCTTAAAAAGAAATTCAAAGATAAAAAGTTTGCTGCCGGATGTTCCAGGGATGTGATCCGTGAAGGTGCGGAAACCCTGGGCTGGACACTGGAAGAACTGATGGAAAAGACCATTCTTGCCATGCGTTCCTGTGAAGAGTCTGTAAACAAGGAAATGGAAAATTAAAATGCTGCGTTAATAGGCTAAGAGCAGAAGCTTAAATAAAACGTTAAATAAAAGACAGAACCATTTTAAAGTATGCCGTGCAAAGACATTTGTCCTTGCACGGCAAATTTTTTAGTCCAAAACTATTGACATGATGGGAAAAGTACGGTATCATTTGCACTTGTAACGCACTAAATCAGAGACTGATCAAAAAGGTGTGTTTTACTACGATTTAAGGGAGATAAAGATCATGAAGAAAGTGGTTAAGTTCGGAGGCAGTTCACTTGCAAATGCAAAGCAGTTTAAAAAAGTGGCTGACATTATTAAAGCGGATAAATCCAGAAGATATGTAGTGCCGTCTGCACCAGGCAAGCGCAATGACAAGGATGAGAAGGTAACCGATATGCTGTATGCATGTTATGATGCAGTAGCAGAGGGACGTTCTTACAAGAAGATCCTTGACAAGATCAAAGAAAGATACAATGAGATCATTGACGGACTGGATCTGAACCTGAACCTGGATCATGAATTTGATAAAATTGAAGAAAACTTTCTTGCAAAAGCAGGAAGAGATTACGCTGCTTCCAGAGGCGAATACTTAAATGGTATCGTTATGGCAAATTATCTGGGATATGAGTTTATTGACGCTGCAGAGGTTATTTTCTTTGATGATAATGGAAACTTTGAAGCAGACACTACCGATAAAGAGCTTTCTGAGCGATTAGAGCATGTAGAGAGAGCAGTTATCCCTGGATTTTACGGTTCCCGTCATGACGGTACTGTAAAGACCTTCTCCAGAGGTGGTTCTGATGTAACCGGTTCTATCGTTGCAAAAGCGATCCATGCAGATCTCTATGAGAACTGGACCGATGTTTCCGGATTTTTAGTAGCTGACCCAAGAATTATCAAAGACCCTGAGGTTATTGAGACTATTACTTATAAAGAGCTTCGTGAACTGGCTTACATGGGTGCAAGTGTTCTTCACGAAGATGCTATTTTCCCGGTACGTAAGGAAGGTATCCCGATCAATATCCGCAACACCAACCGTCCGGATGATAAGGGAACCCTGATCGTAGAGACTACCTGCCGCAAGCCGCGTCATACCATTACCGGTATTGCAGGTAAGAAGGGCTTCTGCTCTATCAACATTGAAAAGGCAATGATGAATTCTGAGGTTGGTTTTGGGAGAAAAGTTTTAAGCGTATTTGAAAAATACGGCATCAACTTTGAACATATGCCATCCGGTATCGATACCATGACTGTTTTCGTTCATCAGTCAGAATTTGAGGCTTATGAGCAGTCTGTAGTAGCAGGTATCCACAGAGTGGCAGAGCCGGATACCATTGAATTAGAGTCAGATCTGGCACTGATCGCAGTGGTAGGCAGAGGTATGCGCTCCAACAGAGGCACTGCAGGCCGTATCTTCTCCGCACTGGCACATGCAAGAGTCAATGTAAAGATGATCGATCAGGGATCCAGTGAATGGAATATCATTATCGGTGTTAAGAACGCTGATTTTGAGACTGCTATCAAGGCGATTTATGATATCTTTATTACTGTAGATTTATAAATTGTTGGGGGAAAACTATGAATTATGGAATGAGATGCCATGACCTCTGCCCAAAGACGGATATTGATACACTGGTAAACACAATTGCTGCCAATCACGTAGATCAGATCCAGCTGGCGATGGGAAAATCCATCGCCGGATATAATTTTGATCATGGTCATTATTCGCCTGGATTTGCACGGATGATCAGAAAAAAACTGGATGAAAATGATATTCATGTGGCTGTACTGGGGTGCTATATCAATCCTGTAAATCCAGATGAGAAAGAACGCCAGAAAGCAGTAGCAAAGTTTATTGAACATTTAAAATATGCGAAGGTTATAGGCGCCGACATGGTGGGAACGGAAACCGGACGTTATGATGCAGGTTTTAAGGTAGTTCCCTATACCTATACAGAAGGCTGCTATCAGTTGTTATTAAAGAGCATGAGGGAAATTGTATCTGCTGCGGAGAAATTAGGGGTGATCGTGGGAGTAGAGGCGGTTCATGATCATACTCTTTACTGCCCGGAGATCATGAGGAGATTTTTAGAAGACATTGATTCTCCAAATGTGGAAGCAATTTTGGATCCGGTAAACCTGATCAGTGCAGAGCATGTTGCAGATCAGGATGAAGAGATCAATAAAGCATTTCGTCTTTACGGAGATCGTATTTCGGTTGTTCATGTAAAGGATTTCGTGATGAAAGAAGGAAAACCGGAATTTGCCCATGTAGGGGAAGGTCTGTTCCATTATGAACCTTTAATGAAAAACCTGAAAAAAGACAAGCCTTATATTACAATGCTTCTGGAAAATTCCACAAAAGAGCGGTATCATCAGGATGTAGAGTATTTACAAAAAATATACGATGCAGTATAAAAGCCGCTATATGCAGACACACAGTTTTGGGACCGAAAGGTCCCATTTTTGCGTTGTAGAGTAATGGGTAATATGGTATGATACCACAAGAGGATTTTTAAGATCATAAAGGGTCTGTGGGTATTTGCTATGGAAGAAATGTATGTATATAAAAATCAGAAAAAGTTAAGATGGGGCTATACCACCGGTACCTGCGGGACGGCGGCTTCTATGGCAGCGGCTCTTATGCTCCTTGGACAGAAACGGGTGGGTCAGGTGAAAGTCTCTACACCTAAGGGGCTAGACCTGGATCTGGAGATCGAGGAGATCCGTTTTACAAAGGAGCAGGCAGTCTGCGCTGTGCGAAAGGACTCCGGAGATGATCCGGATGTGACCAATGGGATCGCTATCTATTCCAGAGTATCATTTAGGGATGATAAACCGGAGACAGAAGGCTATATCTGGGAAAATGAGGTTATCCGGCTTCATCTTACAGCAGGAGAGGGCGTGGGTATCGTTACAAAGCCGGGACTGGCCTGTGAAGTAGGAAAACCTGCTATTAATCCGGTACCAAGGGAAATGATCTTTACCCATGTGGAAAGAGCCTGCAGACAATATGGATTTCAGGGCAGTCTGCATATTGAAATATTTATTCCTCAGGGAATAGAAATCAGCAAAAAGACCTTTAATCCCCGTATGGGTATCAAAGGCGGTATCTCCCTTTTGGGGACCAGTGGCATGGTAGAGCCTATGAGTGAGAAAGCACTTACCGATACCATACAGTTAGAATTGCATCAGAAACATGTGGCCGGACTTAAAAGCATGATCCTGACACCGGGGAATTATGGGGAAAGCTTTTTACGGGATGAGTTGAATGTAAATCTGGATTACGCTGTAAAGTGCAGTAATTTTATTGGTGACTCTCTGGACATGGCAGTGCAGGAAAATATTGAGGAGGTACTGTTAGTCGGACATGGAGGGAAGCTGATCAAGCTGGCAGCCGGTGTGATGAACACCCATTCTTCTGTAGCGGATGGAAGAATGGAAACTCTGGCAGCCTGGGGCGGTGCCTGCGGTGCAGGACCGGAGCTGATCCGGGAGATTTTAGAGTCCGTTACTGTAGATCAGGGATTAAAACTTTTAGAGACAGTGCCGAGGCTTCGTGAAAAGGTTATGGAACAGGTGGTAAGACGGGCCTGGGAGCATCTGACATTGCGGGCAGGAGAGTCCATGAAGGTAGAATGTATCCTGTTTACCAATGAAAGAGGGATACTGGGAATGTCTCCCGGAGCCATGGACATGTTAAAAAGGATACTGGCCCAGGATATGACGAAACTGGACTGAAAATAAACGAAAATAAATTCCGGAAAGGAAGAGAAATATGGTACACATTGTAGGAGCTGGTCCGGGAGCAGAGGACCTGATCACAGTAAGAGGACTGAGACTTTTAAAACAGGCAGATATCGTTATTTATGCAGGTTCCCTGGTCAATCCAGGTTTATTAAAAGAGACAAAACAGGGGGCTGTGATCTACGACAGCGCAAAAATGACCCTGGAACAGGTTATGGAAGTTATAGAACAGGCATGGAAAGAGCAAAAAGAGGTAGTCCGCCTGCATACAGGAGATCCCTGTCTCTACGGTGCCATCAGAGAGCAGATGGATGCAATGGACAAGCTGGGGATCACTTATGATATCTGTCCGGGAGTCAGTTCTTTCTGCGGCACAGCAGCCGCTTTACAGATGGAGTATACTCTTCCGGGAATATCCCAAAGCGTAATTATTACCAGAATGGCAGGCAGGACACCGGTGCCGGAAAGAGAGAGCATCCGCCAGTTTGCTTCTCATCAGGCAACCATGGTGATCTTTTTAAGTACGGGAATGTTAAAAGAACTGTCAAAGGAATTAATGGCAGGGGGGTACAGCCCGGATACACCAGCTGCTATTGTATACAAGGCAACCTGGCCGGAAGAGAAAACCGTGCGTACCACTGTGGCAGAGCTGGCAGAGGCAGCGGAGCGTGAACATATTACAAAAACAGCCTTGATCGTAGTTGGAAATACAGTGGCACAAAATGGCTATGACCGGTCAAAGCTGTACGATCCGGGATTTACAACAGAATTCCGTATGGCAGAAAGCTCCCACAGCGGGAAAATAGTTTCGGCTGTGCCGGAAATAGCAGCATCAGGAAAACTCTACGTAGTAGGTATGGGACCGGGTTCCTTAGATGGAATGACAAAAGAAGCGTTTAAAGCCATTGGAGACTGCCAGGTGATCGCTGGATATACGGTATATGCGGACCTTGTAAAGCCCTATTTCCCGGACAAAGAATATCTTACCACGCCTATGACAAAAGAGGAGGCACGGTGCCGTATGGCCTTTGAATGCTGTATGGAAGGCAAAGATACAGCCATGATCTGCAGTGGGGACAGCGGTGTTTACGGTATGGCAGGTCTGATCCTGGAGCTGTCAGCACAGTATCCGGGAGTAGAGATCAAGATGATACCCGGGGTTACAGCTGCCTGTGCCGGTGCTGCAGGCCTTGGAGCACCGTTGACTCATGATTTTGCAGTGGTCAGCTTAAGTGACCGTTTAACACCCATAGAAATGATCTGGGAGCGCATAGAAAAGGCAGCCCAGGCAGATTTTGTTATCTGCTTATATAATCCCCGCAGCAAAGGCAGACCGGACTATTTAAAGCAGGCCTGTGAGCGGATCATGAAATACCGTTCACCGGAAACAGTCTGCGGTGTAGCTTCCTGTATTGGAAGAGATGGGGAAGAGATGAAGGTAATATCTTTAAAAGAACTGGCTGATTATCCGGCGGATATGTTTACGACAGTATTCATTGGAAAAACCAGTACTGTAAAGATCGGCAAATGGATGGTGACACCAAGAGGCTATCTGCAAAAGAAGGAGAAATAACATGGCAAAAAAGCATGTGATCCTCTTTGCGGGAACAACAGAAGGGCGGATACTGGCTAACTGGCTGGACGAACAGTCAGGTGTTACCGGAATCGTCTGCGTGGCAACGGAATACGGTGCAGAGCTTCTGGAAGAAGAAATGTCTTTAAAGCATTTAACGGTACACTGCGGTCGCCTGGACGAGGGTGCGATGGAAGCTTTTTTGAAAAAAGAGAGCCCGTCTCTAGTGATCGATGCCACCCATCCCTATGCCCAGGTGGTGACTGCCAATATCCGGAAAGCCTGTGAAAAATATCCGGATATCTGCCTTCTGCGCTGCCTGCGAAAAGAAAGTGAAGATGAGGCAAAAGATAGCAAAGGCGATAAAAATGGCATTATCCATGTGAAAAATACAGCAGAGGCAGTCAGGTATCTTTCTGAAAAAGAAGGAAATATCTTCCTCACTACAGGAAGCAAGGAACTGGTTCTGTGGCAGGGACTTCCGGGACATTTAGAACGGATTTTTGCAAGAGTCCTTCCTGTGGAAGCTTCTGTTCATATCTGCAGGGAACTGGGCTACAGCGGAAGACATATCATTGCCATGCAGGGACCGTTTTCAGCGGAAATGAATTATATACAATTGAAGGAATTTCAATGTTCTTATATGGTAACAAAGGACGGGGGAGATACAGGCGGCTTTAAAGAAAAGATGCAGGCTGCAAAAAAAGCGGGAGCAACAGCTGTTGTGATCGACCGGCCAAAAGATAAAGGAATGTCCTTAGAGCAGACAAAAGAAGCAGTAAAGGAGTGGATGAAGGATGTCTCAGAATGAATATGAGGAGAGAAAACCCATTATCTATCTTGCAGGGATCGGAATGGGGCAGGATGACCAGCTGACAGGCGAGGTTTTAGACTGCTTAGACCGGGCAGATGCTGTAATGGGAGCCAGAAGGATGTTAGATGCAGCTGCACCTTATACAGAAGGAAAAGCAGTGCTGGCAGCTTATAAGCCCAGTGAAATGGTAAACTGGCTTTCTTCTTTTGAATGGGATGAGGCAGTGCTGGTGCTCTCCGGGGATACCGGCTTTTACAGCGGGGCAGAAGCGGCTTCCAAAGCTTTCCTGCAGGAAGGCTGGGAGGTAGAATATATTCCCGGTGTATCCAGTCTTTCTTATTTCTGCGCCAGACTCGGCAGAAGCTGGCAGAATGTTCACAGTATCAGCAGCCATGGCCGCAGCTGCGACGTAGTTTCCCATATCCGTCATTATGAAGACTGTTTTATCTTACTGGGAGGAAAGGGCAGTGTTTCTGCTCTTTGCAGGGAACTGGTAAGTAATGGACTTGGAAATGTGAAAATATGGGCTGGAGAAAATTTCTCATACGAAACAGAACGTATTCTCTGCGAAGCTACCCCTGCAGAATTGCTGATGGAAGAGGAGAAGAGGCCCTTTGGAAGTCTTGCCTGCGTTATTGTGAAAAATCCTCACGCAGAAGAGACGAGAATTTATCTCACAAAGCACCCGAAAGACGAAGATTTCATCCGGGGAAAGGTTCCGATGACCAAGGAAACCATTCGCCGGCTGTCTATAGAGAAACTTTATATCGGTAATCACAGTGTCTGTTATGATATTGGCGCGGGAACGGGCTCTGTATCCGTGGAGATGGGTCTGGCGATCCGAAGAAGCTGTAATGAAGGCAGTGTGTATGCCATTGAGCGGGAACCGGAAGCTTTGGAACTGATCCGGGCAAATGTGCAAAAGTTTCATGGAAACTGGGAAGATATCCACATTGTAGAGGGAGAAGCACCGGAGGCTTTTGAGGGACTTCCGGCACCTACCCATGCTTTTATCGGCGGCAGCGGCGGAAAGATGAAGGAGATCATTGGTACCCTGTTAAACTTAAATCCGGCGGTGCGGATCGTGGCAAATGCCATTACTTTGGAAACTGTATCAGAGATCCTTGCATGTATGAAGGAATATGGTTTTGAAGACGGTGAACTTCTGCAGGTTCAGGTTTCTCCTGTTAAACAGCTTGGCAGCTACCATATGCCAATAGCTCAGAATCCGGTATACATTGCAGTGATGCAGCATCCGGTAAAAGACGATGTGGAGGAGATAGAGTGGCTGGATTCATGATCGCAGCTCCAAGAAGCGGCAGCGGAAAGACTATGGTCACCTGCGGCATCCTGGAACTTTTAAAACGAAAACAGAAAAATCCATTTTCCTATAAATGTGGACCGGACTATATTGACGGGCTGTTTCATCGGAAAGTCCTTGGCATTGAGGGAGGAAACCTGGACAGTTTCTTTGAACAGCCACAGGACATGAGGGAAAAATATGCAGCAGTGTCTGAAACGCATTTTCCAGTAGTAGAAGGCGTAATGGGATATTTTGACGGCTTAGGCGGAGATACAACAGCTGCCAGTTCCTGGGAGGTAGCGGATATTTTAGATCTGCCGGTGGTGCTGGTAGTGGATGCAAAAGGAGCCAGCCTTTCCCTGGCGGCGCTGATCAAGGGCTTTCAGGTCTTTCAGGGAGAGTCACAGCTTTCTCAGGCAAATAAAAATGGAAATCATATTCAGGCAGTGATATTAAACAGGATCTCTCCTATGTTATATCCGCGGATGAAGGCAGTGATCGAAAAAGAAACAGGTGTGCTGGTAGCAGGATATGTACCGGAACTGGATTTCTGGCAGGTGGGAAGCCGTCATTTAGGACTTGTGCTTCCTGGGGAGATCGAGAACCTTCAGGAGCAGATGAGGCAGTTAGGTGACTGTCTGGAGAAGACATTGGATGTGGATGTATTACTTAAGCTGGGAGAAAAAGCAGATATAGATGTGCTAGGGTCTGTGACTGTGACAGCAGATGGTTCCAGCCAGAAGTGTGAAGCTCAGAAAAATGCTGATTTGGTTTTGCAAAACCAATTTGCAGGAGAAAAAATCTCACATTCAGTTATCCGCATCCGTCTTGGCGTTGCCTGGGATGAGGCTTTCTGCTTTTATTACAGGGATAACCTGGAATTTTTGGAAAAACAGGGCGTTCAGATCGTCCGGTTCAGCCCTGTCCATGATAAGCATCTGCCAGATGATCTGGATGGTCTTTTACTTGGCGGCGGTTATCCGGAGCTTTATGCAAAAGCGCTGGAAGAAAATGAGACCATACGAAATGAGATCCGCCGGAAAGCAGAGGAAGATATGCCCATTCTGGCAGAGTGCGGCGGTTATCTCTATCTTTTAAAAGAACTGGAAGATGAAAATGGAACCGGCTATGAGATGGCAGGTGTATTTTCCGGGAAAGGCTACAAAAAAGGGAAAAATTCTCATTTCGGCTATATTACGGTACGGACAGAAAAGGACAGTCTGTATTTAAAAGCAGGCGAGACCATCAAAGGCCATGAATTCCATTACTGGGAAAGTACCCAGGATGAAAATGAACTCAAAATGCAGGCAAAAAAGCCAACAGGAAAGCGCAGCTGGCCCTGCGTCACTGTAAAAAATCAGGTAATGGCAGGTTTTCCCCATTTGTATTATCCTTCCCTGGAAGGTTTTGGGGAACGGTTTGTACAGGCCTGTGACAGATACAGAATGAAAAGAAAGAGGCAGCAGTAAGATGAACCAGAAACAGACTGTTTCCCCGGAAACTGTGTTAAAGGGGATAAAACCGATTGATAAAGAAGCAGTAAAGTCAGCAAAAGCCCACTGGGACCGGGTGGCAAAGCCATTAAACAGTTTAGGCGTGTTAGAAGAAGATATCTGCCGCATTGCAGGGGTAAAAAGGCGGGAAGAATTTTCCCTGGATAAAAAATGTATTGTAATCATGTGCGCAGACAATGGGATCGTAGCAGAAGGTGTGACCCAGACAGGACAGGACGTAACAGCAGCAGTTGCCAAAAATATGGCAGCCAGAAGATCCTGCGTCTGCCTGATGGCAGCTTGTGCAGGGGCAGAAGTCCTTCCTGTAGATGTGGGAATCGCGGCGGATATGACAGGAACCGGAATTTTAGACCGTAAGATCGCCTGGGGAACCAGAGATTTCTTAAAAGAACCTGCCATGACCAGAAAAGAGGCTGTAAAAGCATTGGAAGTGGGGATCGAGGCAGCCGGTATCTTACATGAAAAAGGCTGTGATCTGGCTGGCACAGGAGAAATGGGCATTGGAAATACCACTACTTCCAGCGCTGTGATCTCTGTGCTTACAGATCTGGACCCAGAGGTGGTAACAGGCAGAGGCGCAGGTCTTGATCATGCTGGTCTTAAGCGTAAAATAGAAGTGATCAAAGAGGGAATCCGTATCCACAGACCGGATCCTTCTGACGGGATCGATGTTTTATCAAAAGTAGGCGGCCTGGATCTGGCGGCACTGACAGGTTTTTATCTTGGCTGTGCCTACTGGCGGATCCCGGTGGTTTTAGACGGTCTTATTACCGGAGCGGCAGCTCTGGCAGCCGTGAAGATCTGTCCGGCTGTGGCTGACTATCTTCTGGCTTCCCATGTGTCCGCGGAACCGGCGGGACAGGCAGTTTTATCCAGCCTTGGGCTAAAGGCTGCGATCCAGGCGGGAATGTGCCTGGGAGAAGGAACGGGAGCAGCTGCGTTTTTCCCTATGCTTGATATGGCCCTTACTATTTACAGCAAAATGGATACCTTTCAGGATATACAGGTAAAGCCTTACTGTCATTTTGAAGAAGATAAAAACGAGGATAAAGAATAGCTATGATACTGATCACCGGGGGAAGCGGCAGCGGTAAATCTGCCTATGGAGAAAAAAGAATACTGGAAGCAGGAGAAATGACCCGGTATTATATTGCCACTATGGAAGTATTCGGGGAAGAAGGCAGGAAAAAGGTAGAGCGGCACAAAAAGCTTCGCCAGGGAAAAGGATTTATTACCATTGAGAGTCCGAAAGATGTGGGACGGGTGGAAAAAACTGGAAATAATAAACTGGCAGTGTTGCTGGAATGTGTTTCCAATCTCACAGCCAATGAAATGTTTGGCAGTTCTTTTGGAACAGAATTAGAACCTGGCAGACGCACAGAAGCGCTGGCGGAAAAGATCTGCGCTGACATTGCCAAAATTGATGAAGCAGCTGATTTTTTCGCAGTGATCACCAATGAAGTAGGCTCTGATGGGGAAATGTATGAAAAGGAAACCTTAGAGTATATCCGCCTTTTAGGTCTTGTTAACTGCCGTCTGGCGAAAATGGCTTCAGAGGTAGTTGAAGTAGTATACGGTATACCGGTTATGAAAAAAGGAGCAGAAGTGTAATTATGAAATGGTTGGAGTCCTGTCTGATCGCAATTTCCATGTATTCAAAGATCCCTGTACCCCAGGTAGAGTGGACCAAGGAAAAAATGAGCCATGCCATGTGCTTTTTTCCGCTGGTAGGTGTTATAGAAGGATGCCTTTTAGGGCTTTGGCTCTTTATTGCAGCGCAGTTTAATCTGTCTGTGGGGATAAGATTTCTCTGGGCGTCGGCCATCCCCTTTCTTGTAACAGGGGGCATCCATATGGACGGTTTTATGGACACTATGGATGCGGTCCATTCCTATGGAGACAGAACGAAAAAGTTGGAAATACTAAAAGATCCCCATTTAGGGGCGTTTGCAGTGATCTGTGCGGTTGTATATCTGTTATTATATACAGGAAGCATGTATGAATTTTGTGAAAATGCCCGGGGAAAGGCCATGTTTTACCCGGTGCTGTTTTTATTCAGTGAGCGGGTGTTCAGCGGCCTTTCCGTAGTCATGTTTCCGTCAGCGAAAAACAATGGGCTGGCAGCTGCCTTTTCCCAGGCTTCTGAGAAAAAGCTGGATAAGAAAATATTGCTCCTGTCATTGGTGCTCCTTGCAGTGCTGGCTTTTGGCATCTGGGGCGTACAGGGACTGGAAGTTTATGGAGTCTGCCTGGTGCTTCAGGGAGTGCTTTTTGCTTGGTATGATAAATGGTCCAAAAAGAATTTCGGAGGTATTACTGGAGACCTGGCTGGATTTTTCCTGCAGGCAGAGGAACTGATATGTCTGACGGTAGTGGCATTTTTATTGAGAATAATGTGAAAATATCTGAACTTGTAAAAATAAGTTGAAAACAGGGTTCATAAGCATAGGAGAACCGAAGGAGAAAAATCGAATGATCATGGTCATTGGAGGAAGATGTCAGGGAAAGTCTTCCTTTGCAAAAGAACATTTTGAAAATAGGGTACAGGAAAAAGGAAAAACTCAGGAAGATCATCAGAAAGATCCAAAGGCAGATCACTGGGCAGATGGGGAAACATCCACCTGGGAAGAATTTCTTACTTCCACCTGGTGCCGGAATTTTCACCTGCTGGTACGCCGGATTTTAAAAAAAGATGAGACATTGGGATTGCCGGATGAGCAGGAAACAGCTTTATTTGAAACAACATCTGCAGGTCTTCACAACTGGAAAAATCTGGCAGAAACCATTTATAACGCCAACCTGGACCGCATTTTAGTTACAGATGAGATTGGTTACGGTATTGTCCCAATTGATCCCTTTGAACGGGAATACAGGGAAGAAACAGGCCGCATCTGCTGTCTGCTGGCAGAAAAGTCAGAGGAAGTCTGGCGGGTCTGCTGTGGGATTGGAACGCGGTTAAAGTAGGGAGAAAAAGGTGCAATTTGCTGTATTTCAATGTGAAACCACGGCAAATTCCATTGCTGGTCGCGCAATGCATGAACAGTAATAACGCCAAATGGTATAAGAGAAACGAAAGGATAGTAACATGGAATGGATACAATTGTGGCAGCTTCATGGGCTGGCCCTTTTAACAGGCAGTATTCTGGACTGGATCTTTGGGGATCCCTATCATTTTCCCCATATGATACGCCTGATGGGAAATATGATAAGCGGATTGGAGAAGAGATTGCGAAAACTTTTTCCTGAAAAGCCACGGTTTGCAGGAATCTGTCTTACCCTGATCATGTGTCTTTTCTGGATCATTATGCCTGGTCTGCTCTTTCATATAACGGGAAGATATCTTGGCCTCACTGCAAGATTTATTCTGGAAAGCTTTTTCTGTTATCAGCTTCTGGCTGCAAAAAGCCTTTGTGTGGAGAGTATGAAGGTATGCAAAGAACTGAAAAAGGGAGATACAGAAGGAGCCAGAAAGGCAGTTTCCATGATCGTAGGCCGTGATACCAGTGTTCTGGACACAGCAGGTATCACCAGAGCGGCGGTGGAGACAGTGGCAGAAAATACCTCAGATGGTGTGATCGCCCCGTTCCTGTTTATGGCCATTTTCGGACCGGTAGGCGGCACTTTTTACAAGGCAGTGAATACCATGGACTCCATGATCGGCTATACCAATGATAAATACATTTTATTTGGTCGGACAGCTGCAAAGCTGGATGATGTGTTAAATTTTATCCCGGCCCGCATTTCCGGCTGTCTGCTGACACTGGCAGCATACCTGCTTCCGGGGGCAGACGGAAAAAATGCCTGGCGCATATTTTTAAGAGACCGGCGTAAACATGCCAGCCCCAACTCAGCCCACGGAGAAGCCGCCTGTGCCGGAGCCCTTCATTTACGTCTTGCCGGGGATGCCTGGTATTTTGGGGTTCTTCACAAAAAGCAGTTTATCGGGGATAATGACAGGGAGATCGTCCCGGAGGATATCTGGAAAGCCTCTCTTTTAATGTTCCTGGCAGAGGGGATACTGATGGTGGTGCTGTTAATGATCCTGGCAGCAGTCAGGTGATAGGTGATAATCACGGAAATACAAATACAGATATTCAAATAACTGGTTCAAGATCATCCCCAGCCGGGCTGGGAGATGAACAGAGTATAGATATTCATTTTGGAAAGAAGGAATTCATATGCATACCAAATATCAACACGGCGGTGACATTTACAGCAATAAAGTTTCTATAGACTATTCCGCCAATATCAATCCTTTAGGACTGCCTCAGGGAGTAAAAGAAGAGCTGGCCCGTTGTATAGAAGAGCCAGTCTGCTGCGTTTACCCGGACAGCCAGTGCAGGGATCTGGTAAAGGCATTAGCTGACTACCATAAGGTGACTCAGGACTGGATCCTCTGCGGTGATGGGGCAGCGGATCTGATCTTTGGACTTGCATTTGCCTTAAAGCCGAAAAAAGCACTGCTTTTAGCTCCTTCTTTCCTGGAATATGAGCAGGCATTGAAGGCAGTGGACTGTGATATTGATCTTTTTTATCTCAAAGAGGAAAATGGCTATCGTCTGGATGTGGAGGAACTGTGTAAAACGCTGGAACGGGCTAATGCCACTTATAATACTACCGCAGTCGGTTGTTCTGACCAACAGAAATCTACATCAGAAGCCAACAACGGCTACGACATTTTATTCCTGTGCAACCCCAACAACCCAACCGGCATTACCGTAAAAAAAGAGCAGGTCTTAAAACTGGCTGAAACCTGCGAAAAAACAAATACCTTTCTGGTTGTGGATGAGTGTTTTGAAGAGTTTTTAGATGAACCGGAAGCTTACAGCATTATTCCGTTTTTAGAGAAGCTCTCCCATGTCTTTGTTTTAAAGGCATTTACCAAGATCTATGCCATGGCAGGCCTGCGTTTAGGTTACGCTTTATGCAGTAACGAAGATGTTTTAACAAAGATCTGTCAGGTAAGACAGCCCTGGTCTGTGTCAGGACTGGCCCAGAGAGCAGGCATTGCAGCCTTAAAAGAGACAGAATATGTATTAAAAACCAGAAAACTGATCCATGAGCAGAGAGAAAAAATGGAGGCGGCATTAACAGAACTGGGCTATATCGTCTATCCGTCCCAGGCCAATTATATTTTCTTTATGGAAAAGACTCTGGAAGGAGCAACAGACAGCCTGTACGACCGCATGCTAAAACAGGGCGTCCTCATCCGCAGCTGCTCCAATTATCCGGGCCTGGACGCATCCTGCTACCGCATCTGCGTAAAAACAGAAGAAGAAAACAGAGAGTTCTTACACAAACTTTCCCAATGTACAGTCACCAAACGTACAGATATAAAATGTGCAGATACAAAACATACAGATACCGTATATACGGATGCCAATCCAACACAAGCACCCCACAGACCTGAAAAGGAGGAATAAAACCATGGCAAGATCCATTATGATACAGGGAACCATGTCCAATGCAGGAAAAAGTCTGATCGCAGCGGGCCTGTGCCGCATTTTCGCCCAGGACGGCTATAAAACAGCGCCTTTTAAATCCCAGAACATGGCTCTTAACTCCTTTATTACAGAAGACGGCCTGGAAATGGGCCGGGCACAGGTGGTCCAGGCAGAGGCGGCAGGAGTAAAGCCTTCTGCGGATATGAACCCTATTTTGCTCAAACCCACTACCGATGTGGGTTCCCAGGTGATCGTAAACGGTGTTTCCATCGGAAATATGCGGGCAAAAGACTATTTTGCCTACAAAAAGCAGCTGATCCCACAGATCATGGAAGCATACAAACGTCTGGACGAAGCCTATGACGTGATCGTCATTGAAGGCGCAGGAAGTCCGGCAGAGATCAACTTAAAATCCGATGACATTGTAAACATGGGACTGGCTGCCATGGTAGATGCGCCGGTGCTCCTTGCCGGGGATATTGACCGGGGCGGTGTGTTCGCCCAGCTTTACGGCACAGTAGAACTTTTAGAGCCTGAAGAGCGGAACCGCATAAAAGGGCTTATTATTAATAAATTCCGGGGAGATAAGTCGATCCTGGAGCCGGGACTTCGCCAGTTAGAAGATCTTTGTAAGATACCGGTGGCAGGCGTTGTCCCCTATATGAATGTAGATATCGAAGATGAGGACAGCTTAAGCAGCAAACTGGGAAATACAAGACAGAAGGGCTGCATCGACATTGCGGTGATCCGTTTTCCAAAAATTTCCAACTTTACAGATATGGATGTATTTGAGCGTATGGATGAGGTCTCCATCCGTTATGTCTCAAAGCCTTCTGAATTAAAAACGCCAGACATGGTGATCCTTCCGGGAACGAAAAATACCATTGATGATTTATTGTGGATGCGCCAGATCGGCCTGGAAGCAGCGATCCTTAAGCTGGCAGCCCGCCAGGTTCCTGTATGGGGAATTTGCGGCGGTTTCCAGATGATGGGAGAATGGCTGGTGGACGAACTTGCCATTGAGTCATCCCACAAAGGAAAGATCCGTGGAATGGGTCTTTTTCCTGTAGAAACTGAATTTGAAGAAGAAAAAGTACGCACCCAGACAGAAGGCCGATTCGGGGAACTTTACGGCTGTTTCAGGGAACTTTCCGGAAAGAGATTAACTGGTTATGAGATCCATATGGGCCGTACAAAGAGCCGGGAAAAAGAACAGCCACTGTGCCTGTTAAATGCAGGAGAAAGTGCAAATGGCAGAGAAGCCAGGGGTATCCCCTGTGGCTGGAACCGGAAAAACCTGTATGGTTCCTATGTCCATGGCGTATTTGATGCCCCCGGCATCTGCGAGACCATAGCAACTGCCCTGGCAGCCAGAAAGGGCATTACCCTGGAAATGGCAGGGCAGATGGATTACATAGCATATAAGGAAGAACAGTATGATAAACTGGCAGAAATACTGCGGGAGAGTCTGGATATGGAAAAGATATATGAGATCATGGGGCTGGAAGAGAAGGTGCATATAGAACAGGTGCTTCCGGCAGACATAGAACACAGAAGCTTTGAGATCATCGGGGAAGAATTAAAGGCTATGGGAAAGGAACTGGAACCGGAACTGGCACCGGTGATCATGCGTGCTATCCACACAACAGCGGATTTTGATTATGCAGATCATCTGAAATTTTCCGAAAATGTTGTAGAAAAGGCAAGAGAAGCCATTAAAAAGGGAGCAGTGATCATTACTGATACGAAAATGGGCTGGTCCGGCGTAAATAAAAAGCGGCTGGAAAGCTACGGAGGAGAAGCTTTATGCTTTATGGCAGATGAAGATGTGGCAGCAGAGGCAAAGAAAAACGGCAGCACAAGAGCGGTTGCAAGTATGGATAAGGCAGCCAATCTGTTTGGAGACGGAACAAGACCCTGTATCTTTGCCATTGGAAATGCCCCAACGGCTCTGATCCGCCTGTATGAGCTGATCCAGGAGAGAAAAATAAAACCGGCCCTGATCATCGGTGCGCCGGTAGGCTTTGTGAATGTGATCCAGTCCAAAGAACTGATCCTTTCATTGAAAGACACGCCTTACATCGTGGCAGAAGGAAGAAAAGGTGGAAGCAACGTAGCAGCGGCAATCTGCAACGCTTTGCTATATGGGATAAAATAAAAAGGGGACAAAATACATGAAACTATATCGTATTATCCTTGTAGATGATGAGGAAGAGGTAAGAAAGAGCATTATCCGCAAGATCAAATGGGAGGAAAATGGATTTTTAGTAGCAGGGGATGCGGAAAACGGGGAAGATGCCTTAGAAAAGATTGAAGCTTTAGAGCCTGACCTGATCTTAACCGACATTCGCATGCCTTATATGGACGGACTGACACTGGCAGAGCGTGTGCGCCAGAAATACCCGTCTATGAAGATCGTTATTTTCTCTGGTTACGATGACTTTGAGTATGCGAAGCAGGCTATTAAATTAAATGTAACTGAGTACATATTAAAGCCGGTAAACGTAGAAGAGCTGACTGCCATTTTACAGAAGATCAAGGCAAATCTGGACCAGGAGATCGAGCAGAAGCGAAATGTAAACCTGCTGCGGGAAAATTATATTAAAAGCCTGCCGATCCTTCGTGAACAGTTTTTAAATGAGCTGGTAAATGCCCCGGTTGCTTCTGAGACCGTTGAAACACGTTTAAAAGAATACGGCATTCCTCTTTCAGGTGCACAGAAATGGATCGCAGCAGCGGTAGGCATTGACCGGCCGGAAGAAGAGGGCGAAGGGGAACTGGCGATCCACCGTGAACAGGACCTGATCCCTATTTCTGTTATGCAGATCTTAGAGGAAAAGCTTGGAAAATACTGCCGTTTTTCAACTTTTAATTCTACTGGCAGCAGCGATGCCCAGATCGGTGTGATCGCAGCGATTGATGAGGAAAATACCCAGACCGGTCTGACTGCTGTATTAAGTGATATCTGCAAAGAAACCAGAAAGATCCTTGCAGTGCCCATCACTATTGGTATCGGTCACAGCACCCAGGACTTGGGAATGATCTGTGAGTCTTATAAAGATGCGGTAAATGCCTTAGGCTATAAGGCCATCGTAGGAGCCGGAAATACCATTTACATTAACGATGTGGAGCCGGTAAGCAGGGGAAAACTGCAGTTTGACAGCAAAGACGAGGCAGAACTGGTAGGTGCTGTAAAATTCGGCCCTCAGGAAAAGATCGAAGAAGTGGTACATAAAATTGCCGACAAGATCAGTGATGCAAAAGTCCATCAGCGTCAGTGCCAGACCTATATGTTAAGTGTGTTAAACTGTATGATCCAGCTGGTGCAGATGTATGATCTGGATATGGAGACCATTTTCCAGGGAGAGTCTGACTTAAATGAGGCCTTTGTCCTGATCTCCAGCACCCAGAAAAAGGAAGATTTTGTAAAATGGCTTCTCCAGGCGGCCACAGCAGTAAACCAGTCTGTAAATACAGAGCGTGATAACACCACAAAACAGGTGATCCAGGAAGCCAGACAGTATATTATGGACAATTATCAGGATGCGGATCTGTCTGTGGAGAAGATCTGCCGTCACCTGCATATGAGCCCGGCTTATTTCTCCACCATGTTTAAGAAAGAAACAGGAAAGACCTATGTGGCTTATC
Organism: Clostridium sp. AM22-11AC; assembly: GCF_003473545.1. Classification (GTDB taxonomy): domain Bacteria; phylum Bacillota; class Clostridia; order Lachnospirales; family Lachnospiraceae; genus Enterocloster. The sequence continues at coordinate 120,113 of NZ_QUCM01000003.1, read as the reverse complement.
TGACGGAAGTGCGGTTAGACAAAGCTGTGGAGCTTTTAAATAAAACGGATGACAAGACCTATGTGATCGCGGCAAAAGTAGGATATCAGGAGCAGAATTATTTCAGCTACGTGTTTAAGAAACGTTTTGGTATCTCACCTACAAAATTCAGAGGAGCAAAATAATGTTTTTGAAACAGCGAAAACACCGGCTTCAAAATGCCAGTATCCGTTCTATTATCTTTATGTATTTCACCATTACTGCTCTGGCAGCCAGCGTTTTTATCGGAGTGTCCCTTTATGGACGGCTGTCAGGGCAGATGTCCTCTGCCCTTCAGGAGGAAAATCACATTCTTATCAATCAGTTAGGCCGGACCATGGACTCCTACCTGCGTCTGGTAATGAAACTTTCAGACTCCCTGTATTACGGCGTGATCAAAAATGCCGATCTCTCAGATGGTTCTATTAACGGGGAGATCACCCTTCTTTATGATAATAATAAAGACAATGTAGAAAATATCGCCCTGTTTTCCAAAGAAGGAGAACTGCTTGAGTCTGTTCCTGCAGCAAGATTAAAAAACAATGCCCAGGTGGCAGATCAGGACTGGTTTACGGCGGCATTGGAAAAAACAGAAAATCTTCATTTTTCCATGCCTCATGTACAGCATATTTTTGATACAGGAGACAGCCAGTATCGTTGGGTGGTATCTGTGGCAAGAGCAGTAGAGATCACAGACGGTCCTTATACAGATCAGGGCGTTTTGCTCATTGATCTGCGCTATAACAGTCTGGAACAGCTGTTTGACGGAATGAACCTGGCAAAAGGAGGCTATGTTTATCTTACAGACAGCAACGGGGACCTGATCTATCACCCGAACGGCCAGCTGATCAGCTCCGGCCTTGCAATGGAAAATAATGATAACACAGCCATTTTAAGGGATGGAAATTATCAGGAGCAATGGCAGGGACAGACCCGGGTAGTATCTATAAAAACAGTAGGTTATACAGGCTGGAAGATCGTAGGTGTCATGCCTCTTGACACAGTATCTTTAAACGCTATTAAGACACGTATTTTGATCGTGTTTATTATTGCACTGGTGTTGTTTATTCTGACCATCATCAACTCCTATATTTCTTCCCGTATTACAGACCCCATTAAGGAACTGGAAAAATCTGTCAATCAGATCGAGGAAGGAAATCTGGAAACAGAAGTTTATACAGGTGGATCCTACGAGATCCAGCATTTGGGAAAATCCATCCAGAACATGGCAAGGCAGATCAAACGTCTTATGGATGATATTGTGGCAGAACATGAGTCCAAGCGAAAAAGCGAGTTTGATACGTTACAGTCCCAGATCAATCCCCATTTCCTCTACAATACACTGGATATCATCGTATGGATGATCGAAAATGAAAAGCAGTCAGAGGCGGTGAAAGCAGTAACGGCGCTGGCACGTTTCTTCCGCATCAGTTTAAGTAAGGGAAAAAGTATTATCCCGGTGCGGGACGAATTGGAGCATGTGCGAAACTACCTGATGATCCAGCATATGCGCTATAAAAATAAATTCTCTTATTCTATTGAGGCAGAGGACGAGGTATTAGGACTTGCCAGTCTGAAGCTTATTTTACAGCCTATGGTGGAAAATGCCATTTATCATGGAATGGAATTTATGGATGGTGACGGCGAGATCAAAATACGGGCATGGAAAGAGAACAACGATCTGTATTTAAGCGTAGAGGACAATGGACTTGGCATGACCGAAGAACAGGTAGAGCGTCTGTTTACAGATACCAGCCATGTCCCTTCCAGGCGGGGTTCCGGCATTGGCGTAAAGAACGTAAATGAGAGGATCCATCTGTATTTTGGAAAAGACTATGGTCTTTCCATAAATTCAGAACCGGATGAAGGAACGACAGTGCTGATGCATCTGCCGGCTGTTTCATATGAAGAAATAGCAAAAGAAGAAGCATTAAAAGAGCAAAATGCAAAGAAGGAGGAGAAACATGCCTAGAAGAGAAAAAATGCTTTTATGCGCAGGGGCTGTGTTTCTGGTCCTTCTGTTTCTGATGTCTTCTACAGATCTGATCATAAAAGAGCGGGCTGTACAGATCGACTCCATTTCTGTAATCTTAAGCGAAGACACGGACGATTATTATCAGAATTTCAGAAAAGGAATGGAAAAGGCAGCTACAGATCTGCGAAGTGATGTAAGGTTGATCACTCTTTATGACCGAAAAGATCAGGATCAGCAGGTGGAACTGACCACCAGGGAGATCCGGGACGGGGCAGGTGCTGTGGTGATCGAACCGGCAGAGGAAAAGGCGGCGGTTATGGCGTTAGAAAGTTTAAATCCAGGATGCCCGGTGATTTTTGTAAGCGCGTCTTCCCCCAGTGATTTTGTGACAGACTCTATTCTCATTGATTATTTTGAAGCCGGAAGAATATTGGGAGAAAAAGCAGCAGAAAAGAACCTTCCAGGTGAAAAAGTGTGTTTGTTTGCCCAGGGAATGGCTTATAACGGCGTACAGGACGCCTACGAAGGGGTCTGCTCTGTTTTAAATGACCAGGGGATCTCTTATGAGTTATATGTAGATAAAGAAGGAAAGGCTTTTCGCAAGGTGATCGAAAATACAGTCTATCCGGGGACCGGTCCGGTAGAAGTGGTGGCTCTGGATGTGCAGTCTTTGGACCGGACAGCTTCTATCTTAAATGAAAGCTCTGTTTACAGGGATCATGTATCTGCCCTTTATGGCATTGGTTCTACTACGGGGATCTTAAATCTCCTGGATCAGGGTATTATTGACGGACTTGTGACCTATGACCAGTTCAGCCAGGGATATTTAAGCATAAAAAAAGCAGTGGAAGCCATTCACGGAAGCAGGCAGAAACAGGAAACTTTGTTGGATCCGGTCTATCTGGATCAGCAGGAACTGGCTTCCGGCGCATATGAGAAAATGCTCTATCCAATGGAATAGGGGGTAAAAAGGATGAAGAAAACAAAAGGAACCGGAGTAATGCTTTTTGGTATGTTTGCGATCATCGTAATTATCGCGGTGTTTATCCTGGCAGGAAACGGAGCAAAAAAAGAGGCGGCGTCCAAGGAAATACGTGTGGGACTTCTTCTTTACAGGGGGGATGATACCTTTATCAGCACCCTGCGTTCTTATATCGAAGAAAAGGCGAAAGAATATGAACGGACAGAGGGGATCAAAGTGACCCTGGATATTTTGGATGCAAAAAGCAACCAGAATACCCAGAACAACCAGGTGGACCGGCTGCTGGAGTTAGGATGCAATGCCTTGTGTGTGAATATCGTAGATCGCTTTGCAGCTTCTGTTGTCATTGATAAAGCCATGGCAGCAGATGTGCCTGTGATCTTTTTTAACAGGGAACCAGTGGAAGAGGATATGAACCGGTGGGAGAAGCTTTATTATGTAGGGGCAGACGCAAAAGAGTCTGCTGTTCTGGAAGGAAAGATCCTGGTAGATGCCTACAGGAAGGATCCTGCAAGCCTGGACCGGAACGGGGATGGAACCGTCAGCTATGTACTTTTAGAAGGGGAAAGCAATCACCAGGACTCCCTGATCCGTACAGAATGGTCTATCCAGACATTAAAAGACGGGGGAGTTCCTCTGGAAAAAATCACAGGCGGCATTGCCAGCTGGGAACGCAGCCAGGCATCTGCCATGATGGAACAGTGGCTTACCGACTATCCGGACCAGATCGAACTGGTCATCTGCAATAATGATGATATGGCCTTAGGCGCGATCGATGCTATTGAGCGGGCGGGGATCCTTCCCGGAACGATCAAATTAGCAGGTATCGATGCAACGCCTCCCGGTGTGGAAGCACTGAAGGCAGGAAAGCTTTTTGGAACTGTAGAAGCGGATAAAGAAGGCTATGCAAACGCTATTTTCGGGATCGCAGCCTCTTTAAGCCGGGGACTTCCCATTGATGAGAGCATAAAACTGGAAAACGGAAAATATTTCTGGTGCAGCCAGAAAGGACTGACCCAGGCGGATATTGCAGGAACTGACAATAAATGACATAAAAATAATAATTTTTTTCAGCAATAATGTAAAATCAAAGAAATTTCATAATACTCCTTAAAAAATCTTATAGAAAAATGCACAACGCAGATTTATAATGTGCTTGTCGTTAAGGAAAAAACACCAAAAGCGATAAAAAAACAAAATCATATGTATAGGGAGGATTACAATTATGAGATTAGTTAAGAAAGTTACAGCAGCAGCTATGGCATCCGCAATGGCACTTTCACTGGCAGCCTGCGGCGGCGGAAACACCGCTACAACAGCAGCTCCTACTGAAGCAGCTAAGGAAACTGCAGCAGCAAGCGAAGCAGCTACAGAGGCAGCTAAGGAAGCAGCAGAGACTGCAGCAAATGCAGCTGGAACAGCAGATGTTGCTGATAAGAAAGTGGGCATCAGCATTTATAAATTCGATGATAACTTTATGACTCTGTACAGACAGGAACTGCAGCGTTATCTGACCGAAGATTTAGGATTTAAGCCAGAGAACGTAGTTATCCAGGATGGTAAGGGCGATCAGGCAGAGCAGACCAACCAGATCAACAACTTCATTACCCAGAAGTATGATGTTCTGATCCTGAACCTGGTACAGGCTTCTTCCGCACCGGAGATCACAGATATGTGTAAAGAAGCAGGAATTCCTGTTGTTTACATCAACCGTGAGCCAGATGAGGCAGAAGAGCAGAGATGGGTTGACGAAAAGATCAACGCTACTTATGTAGGCTGTGATGCAAGACAGTCCGGTACCTATCAGGGCGAAGAGATCTTAGAGACAGAGACCAAGGGCGATATCAATGGTGATGGAAAAGTTTCCTACATCATGATCCAGGGCGACCCTGAGAACGTAGATGCCCAGTACAGAACTGAATTCTCCGTTAAGGCATTAACAGACGCTGGCGTAGAAGTAGAAGAACTGTTAAAGCAGCGTGGTGACTGGGATCAGGCTAAGGCTCAGCAGATCGCACAGGATGCTTTAAACCAGTACGGCGACAAGATCGAAGTTATCTTCTGCAACAACGACGCAATGGCACTGGGCGCTTTACAGGCAATCGAAGCAGCTGGACGTAAGGTAAATGAAGATATTTACTTAGTAGGTGTAGATGCTCTGACCGAGGCAGTTCAGAACGTTATCGATGGCAAGCAGACCGGTACTGTATTTAACGATCACTTCTCACAGGCTAAGGCAGCAGCAGACGCAGCTGTTCAGTTCATCAGCGGCGAAGAAGTTGATGCAAAGATCCCTGTAGACTACATCAAGGTTACTAACGCAAACGCACAGGAAATCCTTGACAAGTTAAAATAAGTTACAGTTAACTGACTATTTATCGGGTGTGCGGGTCATTCCGTCACACCCGATTTTTAAGGAAAATATGCTCCCGGAGGGCATAGAAAAAGCGTCACAGGAATTGAAAGGAGTAACGGGATGGCAGAGCAGTACAGACTGGAAATGATAGGAGTCAGTAAAAGCTTCCCTGGCGTAAAGGCACTGGATGGGATAAACTTGAAAGTACGTCCCGGAACTGTCCATGCGCTGATGGGGGAAAACGGCGCCGGAAAATCCACCCTTATGAAATGTCTTTTCGGCATTTATAAGATGGATGAAGGACAGATCATTATTGATGGTGAAAAAACGGAGATAACAAATCCGGATGATGCCCTTCGCAAGGGCCTGGCAATGGTTCATCAGGAACTTCAGCCAATACCGGATCGTTCTATTGCAGAAAATATGTATCTGGGAAGATATCCCATGAAGAGTGTTGGTCCTCTTAAAATGGTGGATCACAAGACCATGAACAGTGAAGCTGAGAAATGGTTAAAAGATGTAAAAATGAATTTTGATCCTAAGGCAAAACTGGGAACATTGTCAATTGGACAGATGCAGTCAGTAGAGATCGCAAAGGCAGTCAGTCAGCACGCAAAGATCGTGATCCTGGATGAGCCTACATCCTCTCTGACTGATAATGAAGTAGAAGCGCTGTTCCGCATTATCAGGGACTTAAAGTCCAGAGGCGTTTCTATGATATATATCAGCCATAAGATGGCTGAGATCCGTCAGATCGCAGACGATATTACTATTATGCGAGATGGTACATATGTAGGATCCTGGGAAGTAAAGGATATTTCCGATGATGAGATCGTAAAACAGATGGTTGGACGTGAGCTGACCAATGTATATCCTCCAAAGGAAGATTACAGAACAGATGAGACGATTCTGAAGGTAGAGCACCTGTGCAGCATTCATGAACGTTCCTTCCAGGATTGTTCCTTTGAGTTAAAGAGAGGCGAGATCCTTGGATTCGGCGGTCTGGTAGGCGCACAGAGAACAGAGATGATGGAAGCAATCTTCGGTATGAGACATATTGCCAGCGGTACGGTAGAAGTCCTTGGCAAGCAGGTTAATATCAAGAAACCGGAAGATGCTATTGATAATTCCATTGGTATGATCACAGAGGATCGTCGTGGAACTGGTATCTTAGGCTGCTTAAGCATCAACGATAACACTGCGATCGCTTCTTATAAGAACTATACAAACAACGGTGTGATCGATCAGAAGAAAGTAGATGCAGTTGTAAAAGACAGCATCCAGAAGCTGAACATCAAGACTCCTAGTGGAAAGACACTGATCCAGTCTCTTTCCGGTGGTAATCAGCAGAAGGTTATCATCGCCCGCTGGCTGGCAAACAACCCGGATATCCTGATCATGGATGAGCCTACAAGAGGTATTGACGTAGGTGCCAAGTATGAGATCTATCAGATCATGATCGACCTGGTAAAACAGGGCAAGTCCATTATCATGATCTCTTCTGAAATGCCGGAGCTGATCGGTATGTCCAACCGTATCATTGTAATGTGTAACGGACATATCACCGGCGAAGTAGAAGGGGAAGAAGCAACCCAGGAGAGAATTATGTCCTTTGCGACACAGTTTGATCTTCAGGGAAAATCAACCACAGAGTCCAAGTAGGAGGATTAAGCCATGACAGCGAAAAAATTTAATTTAAAGGATTTCCTTATTAATAACGGAATTATAGTCGTTCTGGTGTTATTAGCTATTTACACCGGTATCATGCAGCCGACATTCGTATCCGGCTCCAACTTAAAAAATATTGCACTTAACGTAGCACCACGTTTCATCATCGCCTGCGGCGTATCCGGGTGTCTGATCACCAAAGGTACTGACCTTTCTGCAGGACGTATGGTAGGTTTATCTGCCTGCCTGGCAGGTACTTTACTTCAGAAGGCTGATTACAGCGGCAAGTTCTTCCCTAACATGCCATTTTATGGTGTATGGTGGGTAGCAGCTGTACTGCTTATCTGTGTAGCTGTATGTGCTATCTTTGGTGCTATCAACGGTATCGTAGTTTCTTATCTGCAGGTTCCTGCATTCATCGGAACCTTAGGTATGCAGCTAATCGTATACGGTGTCTGCCTGGTTTATACCAACGCAACTCCTATTGGTGGTTATCGTGCTGCTTACACAGAGGTTGCAAAAGGACAGTTATTTGGTTTTATCCCTTATCTGTTCCTGATCGCTTTAGCAGTTGGTATTGTAATGTGGTTTGTATATAACAAGATGCCTCACGGCAAATATATGTACGCTATCGGTGGAAATGAGCAGGCAGCAGAAGTTTCCGGCGTAAATACAAAGAAAACCAAGATCATCATCTATATCACAGCAGCAGCATGCTACGCACTGGGCGGTTTCCTGGTAGGTGCTAAATCCGGTGGTTCCTCTGTAAATATGGGTTACGGCTGGGAGCTGGAAGCAATCGCAGCCTGCACCATCGGCGGTGTATCTGTAAACGGTGGTATTGGTCGTATCTCCGGTGTTCTTATCGGCGTTCTGGTATTTGAGATCTTAAAGACCTGCTTACAGTATCTGGGTGTTGATACAAACTACCAGTACATTGCACAGGGTATCGTTATCGTAGTTGCGATCGCACTGGATATCAGAAAGTACATTGCTAAGAAGTAATTACTGACTCATAATATTCTAAAGCATAAAATATTTTTGGCTGGGCGCCAGATCTGTGATTGACCGGATCTGGTGCCCATATTTTTTCTGTCATGTATGGAAAAATGCTGCCGGTGACAGGTTCTGTGAGCTGGCACTTGCATTTTTTGAAAGTAAGGCTACCGCAATTCCACTGGCTTTAGACGGTGGGTTAAGGTAGCCAAAAGTGGAAAATTGTTATATACTTGTGGCATGGGAACAAGGAACATGCAGGTTATCCGAAATTTAAGAGCAAACACGATAATCATAAGTCATATACAACAAATTTTACGAATGGCAATATAAAAACCCCCTTTTATTCGTTTTTTCGCTGCTTCGCTTGCCGCCCAGCGGCGTTCTGCGCTGTATGGGGCGGTCGGCCAAAAGGAGAACCGCCCCTTGCGAATTTCAAACTCCATGCAGCCCGTGCCCGGGTCTGCGTGTGTCAAGAGCCGGCGTTGAAGCAAATACAGCAGTTAAGGACGCAGGGAAAGCTGAAAGAAAGCCAGTAGCACAAAAGAGAGCAATGACAGGAAAAGAGAAGAAAACGTCAATCCATGAACGCTTGGAAATCAATAAGAAAATTATCCAGGGAAAGCAGGGACAAGATAAGATGGAGAGAGGGGCTGATTTGGGTGTAAGGACAGTGTAGAATAAGCAGAATGAGTCGGAGGTCATGGATAACACTGTGGCTTCCAATTTTTTGTTTGACGTTAAAAATTTTTATATGACAAACTTTTTTCAGGAAGGTAATTCAGAGAACCTGACAGAAGATTAGAAAGAAGTTTTAAGGATATGGAACGATTTGAGTACAAATGAGCAGGAAACAGTAATGTCAATGCTACATGGACTTCGGAAGTAGGAGAATAGTTCGAATGTATATATCGGCTGTTCTTTTTTTATTTTTAGCGTTAAAGCGGTAATGTTTTTTCTTGTGTACAGTAGAGTGCTATAGTATAATAAAATCAGTTTTTTGCATACGTTTAAAAGTTATAATAAGGAAATCGGCAAACCAGATGAAAGTCTGGGACGCAAAGCTATAGGGCCTGTAAAATGGTAGCCAGTTGCCACGTTAAAGATGCATTGTTTGCAATGACAATGCTTTTTTCATTTTTGGAGATCAAAAAGAAACTAAAACAGGCAAGTAATAATTGGTGGCTGCTAAAATATAAAAATGGAGCAGATAAAAATATTAGCAGAGGTATTTCATGAATTAGTGGAATACTTGGGAATGTAGGGGGATGGGAAATGAAAACAAAAGATATTCAGGAACTTTATAAAATAAAATTACATAGCATGGATACGATTCTGCATCAGATTTCGCTTATGGATCAGGTGGAAAATGAGCAGGAGTTGTCAGAAATCATTCACTCTTTGCTGCAGGCAATTGGAAACTATACAGGGGCAGACCGGGTATATGTTTTTGACTGGGAAACCGATCAGAAGGACAGTCTGAGTAATACATTTGAATGGTGTGCCGATGGAGTGATACCAGAGATAGATAATCTTCAGGCAATCCCAGTCAGTTTGATGCCAAGCTGGATGAAACGCTTTGAAAACAAGGAAACAATTGTGATCCATGATCTGGAAGCAACAAAATGTTCTGAGCCGGAGGAATATGAATTATTAAAAACACAGGAAATATGTTCCTTGATTGCAGTGCCGATTTACGCTAATCATCAAATGAATGGATTCATCGGAGTGGATAATCCTGATTTGAGTCAGAATGAAATTTCCATCACGCTGCTGTCTGATGTCGGTGGGCATCTTGGATGTGTGAGGGAAAATCTGAAAAGTACGGTACAGTTGAAAAAGGCTTTTGATGAGGCAACAAAGAGGACAGAGATTATTTCTGCAATTGCCACATTGTATGTAACGATTGTGTATGCCAATATTAAGGAGCGGACATATGAGCTTCTGGAGGGCTATGACTTTGTGCGAAAAATACTTGGTCAAAAGGGAAAAATTGATGATGTTATGGAACAGCTTCCAACGGCATTTGCTGGTCTTGAAGAGAGAGAAAGGTACCGAAAGTTTCTTGAATTTGATACATTGACCGAGAGACTCCGGAATACGAATTCTGTTTCAATTGAATTTATGGGAGCAAATGGAAAATGGAGGCAGTCCAGATTTATTGTAAAGAGCAGAGATGCGCATGGAAACGCTGTGGATGTGCTTTATGTCGCTCGGGATATTACGGAAGAAAAATCACGGGAACTCATGTATCAGAAACGGCTTAAGGCAAGCATGGAAGATGCTCATCGTGCGAATCTTTCAAAAACAGCCTTTCTCCAGCGTATGAGCCACGATATCCGTACACCGCTAAACGGAATCGTGGGGATGATCCATATCGCTGAAAAACATAACAATGATGTGGTCAAGTTACAGGAATGCAGGCAGAAGATACTTCAGTCCACAGATTATCTGCAAAATCTGATCAACAATGTCCTGGATATCAGCAAACTGGAATCCGGCTCCCTTGTGTTGGAACATAAATCTTTTGATCTGGCAGAATTGTTAAGTAATAATCTGACGGTTGTTGCAATGAGTGCTTATGAGAATGGTGTAAGATTTGAAGGCGGCGTGGACGCAAGCACAATCCGCCACAGACATCTGATTGGAAGTCCGGTACATCTGAGCAGGATTTTAATGAATCTTTCTTCTAATGCGATTAAATACAATCATTTTCATGGAACAGTGAATGTTCATTGCGAAGAATTATCGGATGATGGGGATACGGCGGTTTTTCAGTTTGTATGTTCAGATACCGGCCTTGGAATGAGTGAGGAATTTCAAAAACATGCGTTTGATGCTTTTGCGCAGGAAGGCAAACGGTCAACTACGACATTCAGTGGCTCCGGTCTGGGGCTTTCAATCGTGAGAGATATAGTTGAACTGATGGGTGGAACAATAGAACTGGAAAGCGAAGAAAATATTGGAAGCACGTTTACGGTTCCATTTGAGATAGAGCATCTGGCTGAAAAGAATGATCCGCAGAAGGATAATTGTCCACAGAGCATGAATCTGTCAGGAAAGCGTGTGCTTCTTGTTGAAGATAATGCCATCAATATGGAGATCGCCCATGCAATACTGGAAGAAGAGCACCTGGATATTGCTGAAGCAAGAAACGGAAAAGAAGCACTTGAAATATTCCGAAATTCTAAGACGGGTGAGTATGATTTTATCATCATGGATGTGATGATGCCGGTCATGGATGGACTGGAAGCAACAAAAGCAATCCGTGAGTTGGAACGTGAAGATGCCAAAAAGATCCCGATCATTGCCATGACGGCAAATGCTTTTGAGGAAGACCGAAAAGCTTGTCTGGATGCTGGGATGGATGAACATATCGGAAAGCCGATTGATATTCCGTTATTAAAAAGCGCAATCATAAAACTGCTGGCAAAATCATAAAAACCGCATATATAAAGGAAATTAAAAATATGGATAAAAGACAAAAAATACTCATTATAGATGATGGGGAATTTAACAAGCAAGCGACTGTAGCCTGGAGGGTGGGAGAAAGATGAAGAAGTGCAAATTAGTACAGAATATAAGGAATTTTAAATTTTGCTACTTTATATTTTGCACAATTATATGTTTTATTGTTTTATCCGTTCCTGCATCTGCCAAAGAAAACTCTGACAATGTTATCCGGGTAGGATCTTTTGAGGAAACTTATAATGTAGTCAATGAAAATGGAGAAAGAAGCGGCTATGGTTATGAGTATCTTCAAGATATTGCAGGTTATGCAGGATGGACATATAAATACATAACAAGTGATTGGAAAAACTGCTTTACACAGTTGGAAAATGGAGAGATTGATATTCTTGGTGACATTTCCTATACAGACGAACGTGCTGAAAATATGCTTTTTTCCGATATGCCTATGGGGGAAGAGAAATATTACATCTATACGGATGCATCCAATATGGATCTTACAGCAGGAAATTTGGATTCTTTTGAGGGAAAAAATATTGGTGTGTCTAAAGATAATATAGAGGAGGATGTGCTTAATGAATGGGAATCAAAATATGGTCTGCATACGAAGCATATCAATGTTTCTACAACCACAGAAATTATGGACAAACTGTCGAAACATGAAATTGACTGCTTCGTTTCGGTAGAAGAATCCCGTTGGGAAGAATCGGATATTTCACCGCTTACAAGTATTGGAGAGACAGAAATCTATTTCGCTATAAATCCAGAACGTCCGGATATCAAAGAAGCATTGGATAGTGCTATGCGCAGAATCAAGGATGACAACCCATTTTACACAGATGATCTCTACAGGCGTTATCTTTCTGCACAGAGCAGCTCCTTTCTTTCAAAAGAAGAAAGTGAGTGGATCAGGCAGCATGGTGCAATCCGGATAGGGTATCTGAATCAGGATGGAGGTATCAGCAGTGTAGATCCATCAACAGGTAAACTGACAGGTGTTATTACAGATTATGTGGATCTTGCAGAAAATTGTCTGCAAGGTCAGACTCTGGAATTTGAATTAAATGGATATGAGACAAGAAGTGAACTGCTTCAGGCATTGCAGGATGGAAAAATAGACCTGATTTTTCATGCAAACCAGAATCCATACTTTGCAGAAACAAATGGATTTGCTTTGTCGGATACGCTATTGACTCTCAATATGGCAGCAATTACGGCAAAGGATTCTTTTGATGAAAATAAAGAGAATATAGTTGCCGTTGAAAAAGATGATTTTGCATTGAAAGCATATCTTTCATACAATTATCCGCAATGGAAGGTTGTGGAATATGAAACATCAGATGCAGCAGTAAAAGCAATGCAGAAAGGGGAGACGGATTGTATTGTAAGCAATTCAGGTACTGTTTCAGACTATTTGAAAAATAATAAGCTTCATAGTGTTTTCCTGACAAAAGAAGCTGATGTTCCATTTGCTATTCAGCAGGGAGAACCGGTTCTTTTGTCCATTCTGAATAAAACACTGACATCTATGCCTACAACTCAATTTTCAGGTGCAGTAGTTTCGTATAATGCTTCCTCACGAAAAGTTACAGCGAAGGATTTTATTCAGGACAATTTACTGACAGTATCACTTATCGCTGGAATTTCTTTTTTCGTTGTTCTGTGTATCATTCTTGATTTTTTGAAAAAATCAAAACGTGCGGAAGAAAAATCCAAGAAGTCTGCTGAGCAGGCATTGAAGCTGAATCAGGAGCTTGAAGAAAAACAGCAGGAATTACAAAATGCACTTGTAGAAGCACAGAGTGCCAATAAGGCTAAGACTTCCTTTTTAAATAACATGTCTCATGACATCAGGACACCGATCAATGGCATTATTGGTATGCTTATGATTCTTGAAAAAAGCGGAAATGATGGTGAGCGGGCAAAAGATTGCCTGAATAAAATAAAGGAGTCTTCGAAACTGTTATTATCATTGGTAAATGATGTTTTAGATATGGCAAAGTTAGAATCAGATACAGTGGTTTTTAATGATGAATCCATCAATCTGGATGAGGTATGTCAGGAAATCACGGAATCGTTATCTTTTCAGGCAGAAGAAAAAGGACTTCATGTTGTAGGGGAACATGATGATTACAGCGGTATATATGTCTGGAGCAATTCAGTTCACCTGAAAAAAATATTGATGAATTTGTTTACAAACAGTATGAAGTACAATAAGGTGAATGGTTCTATTTACATGAGTATGAGAACGATCGAGAGATCAGAAGATCATATGACATGTGAATTTAAAATAAGAGATAATGGAATTGGAATGTCAGAAGAATTTATAAAAAATGAATTATTTACTCCATTTGTACAGGCGGACAATTCTGCACGTTCTGATTATAGTGGTACAGGTCTTGGAATGCCTATTGTGAAACAACTTGTAGAAAAGATGGGCGGAACCATAACAGTTGAAAGTAAGCTGGGTGAAGGGAGCTGTTTTACTGTAGTACTTCCATTTAAAATTGATACGAATGCACGACCAGAAGAAAAAGAAGATTTTCATGCAGATATATCAGGCATCCGGATATTGCTGGTTGAAGATAATGAGTTGAATGCGGAAATAGCAGAATTCATGCTGACGGAAAATGGGGCTGAAGTAGAAACGGTAAACAATGGGTTAGAAGCTGTTCAGCACTTTGAAGCTTCCGAACCGGGAACATACGATGTTATTTTAATGGATGTTATGATGCCGGTGATGGATGGTCTTACTGCTACAAGAACAATAAGAATTCTGGAACGGCAAGATGCAAAAACAATCCCTATCATTGCTATGACTGCAAACGCATTCAGGGAAGATGCAGAAAAATGCTTGGAAGCAGGAATGAACGCACATCTTGCAAAGCCGTTGGATGATAAAAAAATTAAGCAGACCATAAGCGAGGAGTTGAGAAGGTCAAATGCCTGTCATGAATGATTATGAGGCAACCGCAGCAATCAGGAGCTTTCTGGGTGCATGGAAAAAGCAGGCAGGAAACAGAGAGAGGATTTTGCTATGACAGAAACTAAATACATATTTCCAAAGCAAATGCAGTCTGTAGCCGCTTTGGTTTTTATAGCCGTGCTGATCGTTCTGCTTCTTATCCTGACTGTAATGGTACATATGAGGAACAGAAAACTGAAAAGTACGCTGGAAGAACAGATAGCGGAAAGACGGCTTTTGGACAAAATATGTGCAGATTTTACGGCTGTCTATTATGTTGAATTAAATACCGGTTTCTTTGAGATTCTGCATATGAATGACGGAACCAATGCAAAAAAAATGAATCTGAAACAGTGTGATAATTTCAATTATGCTGCTGACCAATATGCGGTTCAGTATCTGTATGAAAAAGAGAGAAAAGAATTTAAAGACTGGATTTCGACGAGGTATCTGAAGGAACAGCTTTCCCGGAGGGAGCGCATTACCTACCATTACAGAAGCAAACCAAATCCGAATCAGCATGAATTTTTTGAGGCGCAGGCAATCAAAATATACCAGGACGAGAAACATTTTTTCGCACTGGTGGGTTTCCGACATATTGATGATATCATGGAAAAAGAAACTACGATCCAGAATCAGTTAAGGCAGGCACTGGACGAGACACGGCTGAGTAATGAAATAATTTCGGCAATTGCTAAGAGTTACTGTTCTATCTACAGGATTGATGTGCAGAAAGATTTTTTTGAAGAGGTATCAAATGACAGCGA
The DNA here is from genome assembly GCF_003473545.1 of Clostridium sp. AM22-11AC. Taxonomy (GTDB): domain Bacteria; phylum Bacillota; class Clostridia; order Lachnospirales; family Lachnospiraceae; genus Enterocloster. Next base: position 104,918 of record NZ_QUCM01000003.1, on the reverse strand, counting down.
AATACACAAACTGACAGGAAACAGAGGATGTGCATTGGAGAAACTGTATCAGCTTTGTGATACAATGGTTGCACCGGAATACCGTCCGCTGATACGTCCGTTTCTGGATGTTTCTACACTTTCCGCAAGATTGAAGACGGAAGAATGTATTTCTACAGAATACAGGATGTGTGATGGCAGCTGGCATCGGATGCTTTTTACTGTAAAAAAACGGGATGAATCTGGAAATGTGACCCATGTCTTATGTACGGTCCGCAGTATCAGTGATTCCAAGAGACGTGAAGAGAATCTTAACTTTGCAGCGGAAGCAGCAAAGAGGGAAGCCGAAATGAAAACAAGGTTTCTGGCAACCATGAGTCATGATATCCGTACACCATTGAACGGTATTATCGGTATGGTAAATATGGGAAATCAGTATGCAGATGATCCACAGATGCAGCAGAAGATCAGAGAAAAGGCAATGGAATCCCTGAAATATCTTGTGTCTCTGGTAAATGATGTGCTGGATATGAATAAACTTCAGAGCGGAGATTTAAAGGATTATCAGCTTTTGTTTGATCTGACAACGGTACTGAGGGAATTGAACCAAATTTATGATGAGCGGGCTGCAAAGAAAGGCATTCAGTATGAGATTGACTGGAAAAATGGTACATATAGTCACATCGCTCTGGTTGGAAATCCGGTATATCTTGGCAGGATTCTATCGAATATTTTGGACAATGCTATAAAATTCAGTCAGGTGGGTAGTGTGATCACGGTCTGGGTTAAGGAAGAAGCGCTGGATGATGGCAGAGCATTTTTCACTTTCTATTGCAAAGATCAAGGCGTGGGTATGAGTGAAGATTTTATTGCCCATGCTTTTGATATGTTCTCCCAGGAAAGCCAGACAAGCAGATCCAGATATGAAGGCACCGGACTGGGGCTAGCGATTACGAAACAGCTTGTGGACAGGATGGATGGAAGAATTGAACTGAAGAGCAAAATTGGTGTTGGTACTACAGTTGTTGTAAAAATACCGTTCAAAATTGGAGTACAGGATAAAATCAGTAATTCACCAGAAAACAATTCGGTAAGCCTTGAGGATTATTCAGTGGAAGGTATGCGGGCATTGGTTGTGGAAGACAATGAGCTGAACATGGAAATTGCCAGATGTATACTGGAAGACAGTGGTATGGAGGTTACCTGTGCAGCGGACGGACAGGAAGCAGTTGAAATCTTCGGGAAATCCGCACTGGATTATTTCGGGGTGATTTATATGGATGTTATGATGCCGAGGATGAATGGACTGGATGCGGCAAGGATAATCAGGGAAATGAAAAGAAGAGATGCCATGAGGGTTCCGATCATTGCAATGTCCGCAAATGCCTTTGCAGAAGACATAATTAACAGTCGGCTGGCAGGAATGAATGCCCATCTTGCAAAGCCGTTGGATGCGGAAAAAATGATTGTTGCTTTAAAACAATGTATGGCAGATAATAGGGATATAAAACTCCACGAAGATTTATAGGAATAAAAAGACAGAAATTGCGTTTGAAAAATCCTTGTATAATTAAAATACAGAGAAGTTAACTGATAATTTTCATAATTGCAGATATACTCACTGTATTTCGTTCATATGTTATTATTTAAATTATATCATGGATAGAATATTATGTCGAATTACTGCCTGTTGGAATATATCTTAAAAAGGACATAACAACGCATTATGCTGAACTTCTTTTTGGAAATTCGATAAGCTATCTGCGGTAAGAGTAAATTTAGTGAAAGGCGAGTGGTTTGACCTTTACGTTGCGTGGAAGGCCAGGGTAAAATAAGAAAAAGGCTCTATAGGAGAGGACGGAGTACTCCGTTCCCATAGGCCCATGGAACTATATTCTTAGTCTTCTGGAAGCATTAATCGACACTTGTCATGATAGTCATTGCAAATATACAGCAGGTTGTATCCACCATTATTGTTTTCTGGTGCAACCCATAGACATCCGGTTTTTAGTTTCACAGTCTGTCCTGTTAATTGAAAAGAAGTGATCCCTGGCTTTTGCCATTCATTCAAGTATTCATCCTTGACTGTTTCTGTTTCCATAAAATCATACTGGAGCTGCGAATAGTAGTTTCTTACATTGGCCCAGTCTGTCGCAACTCTGGCTTTATGAAGCTGCTGACTGAAGATCGGAACGGAGATCGCCACAAGAACTCCAATAATAGCGACAACGACCAAGAGCTCTGCCAGCGTGAATCCATCGTTTTTCTTTTTCATAGCACTTCACCTCCTCATATAATCAAGTGTTTTCTATTGAAAATTCAAGGTTTTTCAACCTTTCATATCTCAGTGAATAAGCCACATCTATAAGCATTTCGATGTATCAGTGTCAGGTACTGAAATAGCGGTTGAATGGTATACCCTTCCCTCTATGGCAGCTAACCTCCTATATCCACCAGGATCATAATCCACACGTTTAGTCTGCATCGCATAATCTCTAACTAATCCTACTATAACATTCGGATCCTTACGGTCATTTTTAGTTGTATTATTGTCGTTTTGCGTTCTGTGTGTAAGACTTCATTGTAGATACCTCTCTCTGTTCAATAAGATTTTTACTAACCTGTCAGTCAATAGTCTTATTGTACTCTGAGGTATTTTCAATTTTCAACATCCAGGTTTTTTATTATACAGAAAGTTCCGATTTTGTTCAACTATTATATCTTGAAAACGTAAAAACACAAATGGAATCTATAAGGATTCGAAGGCAGAAGAGCGTATTGGTCTTTCGATCTTTCGAGGTCTGCTGGGAGAGCACACAAAGAAAAAAGAAGCCAAAACTACTACAAAATAAAGAAAAAGATAGCATTATGCTACGAGAAAATAACAAATACCAGAAAAGATTATCTGCACAAGATGTCACATGAGATTATCAGCGAAAACCAAGTGATAGTTTCGGAAGATAAATAAATTTTATGCCAGCAGTCAGCTGTGTGCCGTTTGCGGATACCAAAATACAGAAACAAAAAAACTGTCCGTAAGGGAATGGGTAGTTCACGTGGAAAACATGTGGGGTGAGACAAAAGAAGGGGTGAAGCGCTACTGTATCCAGCCGGAGGAATTACTGGATCTGTTAAAAGCCATTGGCTCCGACAATCTGGGTATCTGCTGGGATACAGAACACGGCGCCATCGAAAACCTGGACCAGGATAAGGCGATCGCCAAAGTAGGTCCCTATCTTCGGGCTACCCACATTTCCGACCAGACAGACCGGGGAAATGTTCATGTGCTTCCTTATACAGGAAATACAGACTGGGATATGATTTTAAAAGCTCTGGCAAAGGCAGATTATAAAAGGGCTTTTACCTATGAGATCCAGCATTATCTTCTTGCTATGCCGGAGAAGCTGGTGCCGGATGCCATCCTTCTCAGCTACAAAGTAGGCGAAGAGATGGCAGACCAGCTGGAGCATTATAAAAAGATATTAGCTTAACCCTTTGACAGGCGGCTGTTGTGATACTCACCGGAAAAAGTAACGTCCTCTCCAAACCATGCAGGCGGGTTAAATGCCTTTGCTTCCTCTTCACTGGCAAATTCTACCTCTGCAAGGATAAGACCGTCGTAGTGGCCTTCAAAGACGTCTAATTCAATGGTAAGGTGATCATTTCCCGGAACCGGGATCATATATCTCTTTTTTGTAAGGATAATGCCATCTGCCTTGGCAAGCAGATGTTCATAGGCTTCTTTATTCAGAGGAAGATTATATTCTTCCCTGGATAAGAGGCCTTTTCCCTTGTAGGTGAGATAGTAGTCATCATTGTCCCTGCGGACCCGGACCACAGGATCTGTATTTAAGTAGGCCTGTTCGATCTGTCTGCAGGGAAAAGATGTACACCCTTCAGGGATTTGTTTAATGAGAAATTTTCTTTCGATCTCCATGTAGATACTCCTTCTGGTTGTGTGCTTTTTTAACAATATTTTGCACGTTTTGGTATACACTATCATAGCATTTATCTCTTTTCAGAAAAAGGGAAAAATGGTAAAATAAATAAAGTTTCAGATCGGTTACACATTATATGTATAAAGGGAGAATAAAAAATGTCAAAAGTTTTTGCGTTTCTTGCAGATGGGCTGGAAGAAGTGGAATGTCTTGCAGTAGTAGACGTTCTTCGCCGTGCCGGAGCAGAAGTAACACTTGTATCAGTAACAGGAAGCCGTGAGATCACAGGCTCTCATCATATTCATTTTCAAGCAGATGCCCTTTTTGATGAAACAGCAGCAGAAGAAGCAGATGTATTATTCCTCCCAGGAGGTATGCCGGGAACCAATACATTAAAGGCTCATGAAGGCTTAAAGAATGCGATCTGCAAGGCAAACAAGCAGGGGCGCCGCATTGCAGCCATCTGCGCAGCTCCAAGTATCCTTGGGGAAATGGGACTGTTAAAGGGAAGAACAGCCACCTGCTATCCAGGTTTTGAGGACAAGTTAGAGGGTGTTTCCTACACCCGTCAGGGCGTGATCACAGATGGAAATATCACCACAGCAAGAGGACTTGGATATGCCTTAGATCTGGGGATCGAACTGATCCGTCTGCTGATGGGACCTCAGCATGCACAGATGGTAAAGGATTCCATCCAGTACGACCAGGTATAAGGAATATAGATTATCATATTAAAATAAGTAACAGGAGTAAAAAAGACTGCACAGATAAGAAGTGCGGTCTTTTTTTCTAACTAATAATTGGGAAAAACTGGAAATTTAAAAATACATTAATGCTTTTAAATGTGTCAAAAAAATAAAGTAAAAAACCGGAAATGTGTCAAAAACAAAAAAGGAGCGGGAAAAATGTTCTGTTATAATAAAGGCACAAAGTTAAAGATTCACAGAAATCAAAAAGGAAAGGGGAATGAAGAAGCATGACAGAAAGACAGATGGATATTCTGTATTACCTTCATGCGCAGGATGATTTTGTTCCTGTATCAGATATTTCAGTGGCCTTGCAGGTATCTGTGAAAACCATAAGAAATGAATTACTGATCATACAGGAGGTGATCAAAAAGGAAAGCCTGGGAACATTGGAGAAAAAGCCCAGACTGGGAATAAAGCTGGTAATTGAAGCTGAGGTCTGGGAGAGATATACAAGACAGCTGGAAAGTAAAGGGTTAACCGCAGAAGAAGCGGATGAGAAAAGCCTGTTGATCTATTATCTTCTTACAAAAGGACAGATTAATTATACAGAGATCCAAAAATATCTATATATGGGTCGTTCGGCAGCAGAAAGACTTATACCTGAGGTGGAAAAATGGCTGAAAAACCGAAAGATTACCCTGGAAAAGGGACGGGGAAAAGGATTTTGGATTCTTTGTGATGAATTTTCCTGGCGGATTGCGATGTGGAATCTTTTCCTAAGGATAAAAAAGGAAAAATATACATGCAGGCAAAAAGGGGAGTATTTGCTGATAGAAGATTTTTTAAAAGGGTTTGATACCAATGGAATCAACAAAGCAATTTGCTTTTTAGAACGGCAGTACAGTTTTTCTTTTGGATATGAAGCTCATATACAAATGTTTTTCTTATTATCCTTATCCATTGTCCGGGCAAGAAATAATAAAAATGTTCAATTACCGGATGTTTCACCTATAAAGGTAAAAGAAAGATATACAAAACATATTACGGAAACGTTGATCAAAGAACTGGAAAGAAATTATAGCTTATCTTTGCAGGATACAGAGAAACAATTTATTGAATTCGCAGTTGGGATTTCTGATATCCAGATCTTTCAGGATGAAAAGCAGATGCTGCAATGTGAAGCAGATGATATAGAACTTTGCTATTTCAGTATACGTTTGATCTCACTGTTAAGTGATATTGTAAATGTTAATCTCAGACAGGATCTGTTTTTTTCAAAAACTTTGTTTTTACAGCTGCGTTCCATGATCGTAAGGTTACAGTACAATATAAAAATTGTAAATCCGCTTTTAAAACAGGTAAAGCAAAAATATCCAAATGTTTTTGCAGCAGTTTATGGGGCAGGCGTATATTTTGAGAAAGAATTGGGATTGGAATTAAATGAGCATGAAATGTGCAGTCTTGCATTACTTTTAGGAGGTGCTATAGAGCGCAGCCTTTCCCGAGTTTCAGCCTGTGTGATCTGTGATTACGGAATTGGAATGTCGCAGATCCTGCGGGAACAGTTAGAGCGTAATATAAGTGATCTCTGTATTACAGAAGTTCTTTCTATAAGGGAAATAAGAAAATTGAAATCAGTTTCCTGTGATCTGGTGATCACCACAATGCAATTGGATACGCCTTATTATGGAAAAGAAGTAGTGGTTGTAGATTGCCTGATGACCCAGTATGACATACGAAATATTGAAAATCGTATGAAGCAGGTAAGAAGACGAAAATTGAAAACAAAACAGCCCTGTAATCAGTTGCATATCCAGAAAAATCTTTTTTGTGAAGAATTTGTGCATCTGAATCTTGAAATAAATGATAAAAACGAACTGCTTCATATGCTGTGCAAACAATTAGAGGACAGTGGTTACGTTACAGCAGAATTTGAAAAGTCTGTATTGGAACATGAGGTAACAGCACCTACAGCTCTTGGAAAAGGAGTTGCGATCCCTCACGGAAATGCCAAATGTGTTATAAGGCCTGCGGTTATGGTTGCCACATTGAAACGACCAGTGAAATGGCAGGAAGACGAAGATGCAGATGTTATATTTCTTCTTGCATTTAATCTGGATGATTCTATGGGAATGAAGGAGGAAACTGTAAAGTTTTACAGTGTTTTTCTGGATCTGTGGGATGAAGAAGCAGAAGTGGAAGCAATCCGGAATATGCAGGATGGGCATTGGTTGGCAGTAGAAATGAATCGAAGGATTCAGGCTGCAGTAAACAGTAGCAGAGAAAAAGGGGAGGAAGGAAAATGACAGGAGAAATGACTATTGAAAATGTGATTAACAGGTCATGTATTAACCTTCACATGAAGGGAAGGGATAAGAAAGAAGTAATTGAAGAAATGGCGGAGATGTTTGATCGGGCCGGAGTTTTGGTGGACAAAGCTGGATATATTAAAGCTGTGTATGAAAGAGAGAGTGAAGGTCCTACTGGAATTGGAGATCAGGTTGCGATCCCTCATGGAAAGACAGCTGCTGTAGGCAAGACTGCTATGGCAGTAGGAAGACTGGATAAGGGAATTGAATGGGAGACGCTGGGAGAAGGAACAACAAGAGCTTTTGTTATGTTTGCTGTAAATGATAAAGATACATCAGAGCTGGTTTCATTATTATCACAGGTAGCTATAGCGCTTTGTGATGAGAAGGTAATAGAAACATTATTAAACACAGAGAGTGAAGCAGAAATATTCACTTTATTTAACAGAAAGGGGGAGCAGTGAATGAAGATCGTAGGAGTAGCAGCATGTACCGCAGGAATAGCACATACCTATATGGCAAGGGAAAAGTTGATAAAGGGAGCAAAAGCCAGAGGCCATGAATGTGTTGTGGAAACCCAGGGAACGATCGGGACGGAACATAAATTGACATCAGAGCAGATTGCAGAAGCTGATGTAGTAATCCTGGCGGTAGATGTAAAGATCTCAGGAGAAGAACGCTTTAAGGGAAAACCGGTGATCCGAGTGGGGACGGCAGCAGTGATCAAAAATGCCATCGGTTTTATTGAAAAAGTAGAAAAAGCGTTAGAAAACAAAAATTAAAAAGGAGAAGGACTATGAAAGAACATGGAGTGATCGCAATTATTAAGAAACATGTATTGACAGCAATTGGTTATATGATTCCTTTAGTAGTAGCTGCTGGATTGTGTATGGCTTTAGGACAGTTTATTGACGGAGATGTTCGTAATTCTACATCAGGTATTGGCTGGTATCTGTATAAAGCCGGTGGCTTTGGAATGTCGGCAGTAGTTCCTGTTATTACGGCGGGTGTTGCTTATTCTATAGCAGACAGACCTGGTATTGCACCTGGCTTGATTCTTGGCTTTATCTGTACGGAAATTAAAGCTGGTTTTATCGGTGGTATCGTAGCCGGATTTTTAGTTGGCTATCTGGTATTGGCTGTAAAAAAATATGTAAAGCTTCCAAGCGCAATGCAGGGATTGATGCCGGTTATGGTGATTCCTGTACTTGTAACGGCAGTAGCATCTGTTCTTATGTTTACAGTAGTAGGGCAGCCGTTTGCATGGCTTCAGGGTAACGCTGACAGCAGCAATCAGTGGTCTTCAGAATGGTTCTAAATTTGTATTTGGTGCAGTTTTAGGTGGAATGGCATGTTTTGATTTTGGTGGTCCTGTTAATAAGACAATGTCAACTTTTGTAAATGGACTTATGGTGGATGGAGTTTTAGAACCAGAAGCAGTTAAATTTGTAGGTTCCATGATTCCTCCTTTTGGAATTGCTATTTCCTGTCTCCTTACCAGAAATAAATATACAAAGGCAGAAAAGGAAGCTTTAAAAGCAGCTGTTCCTATGGGATTTTGCATGATCACAGAAGGCGTTATTCCAATCGCAGCAAGAGATTTAGTTCGTGTGGTTTTCTCCTGTGTATGTGGTTCCGCAGTTGCAGGTGGTTTATCTATGATGTGGGGATGCGGCTCACCAGTACCTCATGGCGGAATGCTTTCTGTACCGTTGTTTACTAATCCGGCAAAGTTCTGTCTGGCACTTGCTATCGGCAGTGTGATAACAGGAGTCATCTTATCATTGCTTAAAAAACCTGTAACCGAGGAAGATGAAAGCTTTGAAGATTTAGGAACAGAGACTGGTGCAGCTTCAGATGATGGGGAGATCAAAATAGAAACATTTTAAGGGAAATGAATGGGAGAATAAATAATATTTAAGGAGGAAAATAAATATGCTGATCAATATGGAGGAAATGTTAAAAGTAGCAGACAAAAATCAGTTTGCAGTAGGTGCATTTAATGCAACGGAGAGTTCACTGTTTCGTGCAGTGGTAGAAGAGGCAGAAGCGCAGAATGCGCCGGCCATTGTACAGGTAGCACCAGGTGAATTTGATTTTGCCACAAGAGATTTTTATCAGTATGTAAGGGCAAGATTATCTAACAGTAAAGTTCCCTTTGTTCTTCATCTGGATCATGGAAAAACCATTCAACAGTGTATGAAAGCGATCCAGGCAGGTTTCACATCAGTTATGCTTGATGGTTCAGAACTGCCTTATGAGGAAAATGTCCGCCTCACAAAAGAAGTAACAGACTTGGCACATATGGTAGGAGTATCAGTGGAAGGTGAGATTGGAACCATCGGAGTTATGAGTAACTCAGATGAAGGTGGAGTAGAAAATGTTACATATACAAATCCGGAAGATGTCATTGATTTTGTAACCAAAACAGGGGTTGACTGCCTTGTAATTGCAATTGGAACAGCGCATGGAATCTATCCAAAAGGATTTGTGCCAAAACTTCAGCTGGAGCTGTTAGAGCGGATCAAAGAAGTTGCACCTGTACCATTAGTCCTTCATGGTGGAAGCAACAATCCGGATGATGAGATCCGTAGGGCATGCCAGATTGGAATCCGAAAAGTGAATATTTCAAGTGATTTTAAATATGCGTTCTTTAAGAAGGTAGATGAAGTGATTCAGGAAACAGGTGGATTTGTTCCTGCTAAAGTATTGACTCCAGGAATCAATGATGCAAAACAGGTGATCCGGGAGAAAATGGAGTTATTTGGATCTTTGGGAAAGGCAGAATTATACAGATAAGGACGGGAAGAAATATGATCAATTTTGAATTTTCTAATACGACAGAAATTGTGTTTGGAAAAGGTACGCAGGAACAGGTTGGAGAGAAAATACGAAAATACAGTGACTGTAATAAGGTACTCGTAGTATATGGCTCAGACCGTATTAAGAAAAATGGGCTTTTTGATGCAGTAAGCAGTTCATTGAAACAGCAGAAAATTGATATTCTGGAATTGGGAGGCGTGAAACCAAATCCGAGGCTAAGTCTGGTGCGCAGAGGAATTGAAATATGCCGCAATGAGAAAATTGATTTTATCCTTGCGATCGGTGGCGGAAGTGCTATTGACACTGCGAAAGCAATCGGTGTTGGTGTCCCTTATGAGGGAGATGTCTGGGATTTTTATCTTGGTAAAGATACCCCAAAGAAAACCCTAAAAACAGCCGTAATTTGTACTATACCGGCAGCTGGAAGTGAATCAAGTTTAAGCTCTGTTATTACAAATGAAGATGGATGGTATAAAAAGAGTATTAATCTGGACCTGATCCGCCCGGTATTTGCCATTATAAATCCTGAACTTACATTTACATTGCCTGCATACCAGATCGGCTGTGGAGTTGTAGATATGATGACCCATATTATGGAACGCTATTTTACCAACACAACACATGTGGATCTGACAGATCGGTTATGTGAAGCAGCACTTCGCAGTATTATTGCCAATGGAGAGAAAACTTTAAAAGAGCCGGAAAATTATGACACAAGAGCCGAAATTGTCTGGGCAGGAACTCTCGCTCATAATGGATTATTAAATACAGGAAGAGTACAGGATTGGGCGTCCCATCGTATCGCGCTGGAAATGAGCGGACTTTACGATATTGCTCATGGAGCAAGTCTTTCTATTGTATATCCTGCATGGATGGAATATGTTTACAGTCATGATAAAAAACGCTTTATGCAGTTTGCAGTAAGAGTATGGGATGTAGATCTGGCATATGGAGAAGAAGATGAAATATGTCTGGAAGGTATCAGACGTATGAGAGAATTCTTTAAAAAACTGGGAATGCCTTTGACGTTTGAAGATGCCGGATTACCGACAGATGCGTTTGAAGAAATGGCCGATAAGGCAACTTATGGGGATACGATTCCAGTAGGTAATTTTGTAAAGATCGGAAAGTCTCAGATGATTGATATTTATAAACTGTGTACAGAAAGAAAATAATAAGGTAAATAGTATAAAGACTGCTGCATAACGGAGAAAATCCATTTTGCAGCAGTCTTTTAATTGGCATAGGAAACAATATAAGAGTTATTGGTAAAAACTACATAGAAATCCATCCAAATGCATTAGCCACGGAACTGATCAGGATAATGGCTGCAAAGATAGGGCACAGGTACTGGATCATAAAATAGAAGATCTTTTTTCTTCGGAATGGCTTTCCTTCTAAGGTGACTTCTTCTTCGATCTTTTTTACACCGATGACTCTGGAGACCAGAAGGCAGGTGGCAATGGCTGCGATCGGCATCATCACAGAGTTGGTGAGGAAATCAAAGAAATCTAGAAACTGCATGCCGATGATGGTCACATTTGCCAAAGGTCCGTATCCCAGACAGGATAAAGAACCAAGGGATACCATGATCACTGCCATAACAATGGTAGATTTTTTACGTCCCCAGTACAACTCATCCTCAAAGGTAGAAACGGCGCTTTCGGTCAGTGCGATGGAGCTGGTCATTGCTGCAAATAATACCAGTAAGAAGAACAGGATACCGATACCGGTTCCAAGGCCCATATTGGCAAATACTTTTGGAATGGTAATAAACATCAGTGCAGGACCGGCGTTCAGTGTATCAGGATCACCGCCGGAGAAAGCAAATACTGCAGGGATGATCATAAGACCTGCCATAATGGCGATAGCAGTATCGAAAATCTCTACATTCTGGGTGGAGTCTTCAATGGACATATCCTTTAACATGTAGGAGCCGAAAGTCACCAGGATACCCATGGCAATGGACAGAGAGTAGAACATCTGGCCCATGGCGGAAACAACTGTCATCCAGGAAAAGTTTGCCGGATTGGGTACCAGAAAGTATTTAACGCCTTCCAAAGCACCAGGTCTGGTAACAGAATAAATGGCAATGATCACGGAAAGAACTACCAGGACCGGCATCATAAACTTGGAAACACGTTCAATACCATTCTGCACACCTGCGTAGATGATGCCTAAGGTGCAGAAGGTAAAAACAATAAAGCAGATCTCTGTGGAAGCTCCATTGGAGATAAAAGCGGAAAAATAAGTGTCAGAGGCAAGTGTCTGCGCCTGTCCGCTGAAATAGCCGATCAGATATTTGATGACCCATCCGCCGATTACGGAGTAGTAAGGAACGATCAGGATCGGGATAATGGCATTGATCCAGCCGCCAAGAGAGAGCCATTTGGATTTTCCAAAACTCTGGTAAGCGCCTACCGGGCTCTTTTTGGTCATTCGTCCCAAAGATGTCTCAGCCATGATCATGGTGTAGCCGAAGGTAAGAGCCAGGATGATGTAGACCAGTAAAAAGATGCCGCCGCCATATTTGGCAGCCAGATACGGAAATCGCCAGATGTTTCCAAGTCCTACAGAAGCACCGGCAGCAGACAGTACAAAGCCCAGTTTTCCGGAGAATGTACTTCGTTTGTTTTTGCTCATGTGATTTAACCCCTTTATTTTTATAAATATGATTTTGCTATATCTAAAACAGTTTAACATAGGAGAAGATAAAATGCAATTACAGGCATATGTTTCCAGACACTTTTTAAAAAGAGAACATTAAAAAACGCCTGGTGAAAGGCGTTTTTGGGAAGATCAGGTATGCTCAGACTGTCAATGTTCATCGTTTTTTTACGACGATTTTTTTCTGGATCATCTTACTTAATACCACACGGCGGATGGGTTGTCTGTGGATCTCTGTGCCGATGAATACAGCTTTTCCAGTCTTTTGGGGTTCACAGCCTGTAATGCCATAACGGCTGTCGGCTACATCAAACTGAAACCACTGGGAACCGGCAAGGATCTGTCCTTTGGCGCGGAAAATATTTCCGTACTGTCCCCGGATCAGATCTTCTAAGAATATAAGAAGAGACTCTGGGGAAGAAAAATAGGCGTTTTCAATGGAAAAGGTATCCGGAAGGTTTTCGGTTTCTTCTGCCTTTACCTGGTACAACCGTCCGTCATACCCTGTTTCAAGAAGCCGCAGCCAGTCTTTCTCAGGAAGAGAAGAGTAGTGGTCTGTATAGATCGTAGCTGTGGGATTGATCCCGGCTAAGACCTGTCTGGCTTCTTCTTTTTCTTCAGCAGAAGCCTGTTCGGACTTTGACAGGAAAATAGTTCCGGCATCTTTGATCTGGTTCTCGTAAAGAGCAGGATATTCTTTTAAATAGCGCCGGTAGCTGTAGATATCTGCAATGGTCACAGGTGCCAAAATGGAAATATGCTCGTATTCGATCTGCTTTAAATTTTCCATGACATTGCCAAGCATACCGACACCGGTAGGTTCGATGACCAGATATTCCGGGTCAATGGTATTGGCAATGGAGAGAACGGACAGGGAAAAATCTCCTTTGGCAGAGCAGCAGATGCAGCCTTCTGTCATTTCCCAGATGTTGACAGGGCTCTGACCTTCTTCTGCACGCAGCCGGTCTGCGTCAATGCCAGCGGCACCGTATTCATTTTCCAGTATGGCAAAGTCTTTTTTTGTGTGTTTTGCCAATGCCTTGATAAAAGTAGTTTTTCCTGCGCCCAGGAAGCCGGATACGATCAGTATTTTCATATGATAACCAAAATCCCCAATTCCCAGAGTACGTGCTCTGTTTTCCTGTAGTAGAACGAGAACGCGCCAGAAGCGCGTCCTCAAGATAAGTATGCTATTTAGCCATTAAAGTCTTTATTCTTCGATCACAACAACTGGCTTGATCAGGTCAGCTGGCTTGTCTCTCATAAGGAATAATGCTTCTTCCAGGTGATCCCAGCCCTTGAATACATGAGTGCTTAATGGGGAAACATCCAGTTTTCTGGCAGATACTAAAGCGCCCAGTTTTTCCATACGTAAACGTCCGCCTGGCATTAAACCGCCGTTAATCTGCTTGTGACCCATACCAACGCCCCATTCTGTACGTGGGATATCAATGGTATCGCCGGAGCCAAGGTAGTTTACGTTACCGATCTTGCCGCCTGGCTTTAAGCACTTAACTGCTTCTGCGAAGGTTTCAACGCCGCCGCCTGCGATGACAACTTTGTCAACGCCCTTGCCGTCTGTCATATCCATAACCTGTTTCCAGATCGGGCCGTTCTTGTAGCTTACAAAATCAGTAGCGCCGTACTTCTTTGCAGCCTCTACACATACAGGACGGGTTCCAACTGCGATAATACGGGAAGCGCCGCGCATATTGGTTCCTGCTACAGACATAAGTCCTACAGGTCCGATACCAACTACTAAAACAGTATCACCAAACTGAACATCTGCCAGCTCTACGCCATGGAAACCGGTAGGAACCATATCAGACAGCATACATGCGTCAGTTGGGCTGATGTTGGATGGCAGCAGTGCCAGGTTGCCGTCTGCATCATTTACATGGAAGTATTCGGAAAATACGCCATCTTTGAAGTTGGAGAATTTCCAGCCCGCTAACATACCGCCGGAGTGCATGGAGAAACCAGCCTGAGCCTCTAAGGAGTTCCAGTCAGGAGTGATAGCAGGAACCAATACACGGTCGCCTGGCTTGAAATCTTTTACCATAGAACCAACTTCAACTACTTCTGCACAGCACTCATGTCCTAAGATCATGTTGTGGCGGTCGCCGATAGCGCCTTCCCAGAGAGTATGTACATCGGAAGTACAGATAGCAACTGCTAATGGCTTACAGATAGCGTCCATTGGTCCACATACAGGACGGTCTTTCTCGATCCAGCCAGATTCTCCGATTTTTAACATTGCGTAACCCTTCATAAATAATGTTCTCCTTTCAATGATGCGTTTATATAGTATTTGCTTGTTAAAAAAATATCATCTGATAGTTAAAAATATATCACTAAAAGGTCATAAAATCAATGGTGACTTTATAGGCATATTTCACAATGTTTCAGGTATCTTTTTAGAACAAATGCCAGAAAGGTTATTGAAAGGTATCTTTAAAAGGGCAGATACAGGATAGATCATTAAGACAGGTCCGTAAAAAGCTTTAGAGCAGAAGAGAGACCGATGCCAAAACGGTCACAGCCGGCTTCTTCCATGGCATGGATGGTTTCTAATGTGCGGATCCCTCCGGCAGCTTTGATCTTAATACGTCCCTTTGCCTCATCTGCCATGATCTGTACCTGGGAGAGGGCAGAAGGGTGTGCAGGATACCAGCCTGTGCTTGTTTTTGCGTAATCAGCACCAGCCCGGATGCATAAATTTACTGCCCTGCGTATTTCTTCCTCTGTCAGCTGAGGTGCTTCAATAATGACCTTTAAGATATCTTTACCAGCTGCTTCCCGAACAGCACCAATATCTTCCAGTACATAATTGTCTTCATGACTCCGCAAAGCTGTTAAATTCATAACCATATCAAGCTCTTTACAACCGGCTTCACGCAGTTCTTTTGCCTGTCTGCTTTTCTGGGAAATAGTATCACCGCCTCCCGGAAAGCTGATGACGCCTCCTGTGTGGATGTCCGGGTAATCAGCCAGCTTTTTTGCTACATAAGAAGAAAAGGCAGGAAGGGTGAAAACAGCAGCGAAATGATACCGGATGGCAGCTTCTACCATAGAGTCGATCTCATCACGGGTATGGAATGCCCGGACGCAGCTGATGTCGATCTTTTTTGCAAGTTCTGTGAGACACATATTATTTGCTCCTTCCTTTTCCTGAGATCTCTGCCTCGTACTGGCTGCCAATGATGCGCACGTGGTCAATGCTCACCGGCTTATCCTGATAATAGGAAATACGCCGGATCACTAAAAGAGCGGTTTTGGGTTCTATTTCCAGGACACGGGCTTCTAAGAAATCTGCAGATTTGGCTGAAATACGGTCTCTGGTAGCATCGATGATCAGGCCATAGGTCTCTTCTAAAAACTGATACAGGGCAACGAAATGGCCGCTGTGCTGCTCAATGCCAGGGACTTTTGCATATTCAATATAGTTTTCCATTAAAGTTACTGGTCTGCCATCTGCCAGCTGCAGTCTCTGGATCCGGGCAACCGGCGTTCCTTCCGGTATAAAAAGGTCTGCAGCAATATCCCTGGAAGCCGGGATCACATCGATCATCATGCTTCCTGTGGTCACATCATAGCCACGTTTTCGCAAAGACTCAGTTACAGAAGTGACCTGGTTATAATTCTGAGTAGTGCGGATGTCCATGACCATCGTGCCACAGCCCTGGCGCACACTTAAAATACCTTCATCAGAAAGCAGTTTTACAGCCTTGCGGATAGTAGTGCGGCTGACCTGGTATAAAGTTTCCAATTCCTGCTCTGTGGGAAGAAAACTTCCCGGCGGGTAGGTGCCGCCCTTGATAGCGGATTTTAATTTATCGTATATTTTTATGTAGATCGGTTTGTTTGTCATTTTAAGTATTCCCCCTGGGCTTCATTATATATATTTTTCAGAAAAAACGCAAATTTAATGAATTATATTTAAAAAAGTAAACGTTAACTCTTGACGCATCCCCATAAGGAACGTATAATAAGCTTATTATATATGTCAATCAAATCAACAAGGAGGAATTATGGACTATCCAAATAAAGATCAAAGATGGGTTTTTCATGAAAAAACAGAGGCACAGGAGACAGCACCAGGAGTTGTGCGCCGGGTCTTAGCTTATTGTGATAATGTTATGTGCGTGGAAAATACCTTTAAGAAAGGTTCCATCGGAGCAATGCACAACCATCCACATACCCAGATCACCTATGTGGCATCCGGTAAGTTTGAATTTACCATTGACGGAGAAGTACATACAGTCAGTAAAGGGGATACGCTGCTGAAGCAGGACGGAGTGATGCATGGCTGTACCTGTCTGGAAGATGGTATTTTGATCGATATCTTTACTCCTATGAGAGAAGATTTTCTGTAAGATTAAGATCAAGATGAGAAAAATATGGCTGCGTCAGAGGACGCAGTTATAGGTGAAAATGTATTTTAGGGATCAGGAGGATAAAATAATGAGAATTGCGTTGATCAACGAAAACAGCCAGGCTGGCAAAAACGAGATCATTTACCGTGAACTTAAGGGAGTAGTGGAACCAATGGGACATGTAGTAGACAACTACGGCATGTATTCCGCAGATGACGAGGCACAGCTTACCTATGTGCAGTGCGGTATTCTGGCTTCCTTGCTTCTTTCTTCAGGAGCTGCAGATTTTGTAGTGACAGGCTGTGGTACTGGTCAGGGAGCTATGATCGCCTGCAACAGTTTTCCAAATGTAGTGTGTGGACACGTATCCAATCCATCAGATGCATTTCTGTTTGCACAGGTGAATGACGGAAACTGCGTAGCTATGCCATATGCACAGAATTACGGATGGGGCGGTGAGCTGAACCTTCGTTACAGTTTTGAGAAATTATTTGGTTTTGGCAGCGGTAACGGCTATCCGCCGGAGCGTGTAGTACCGGAGCAGAGAAACAAGAAGATCCTGGATCAGGTGAGAGCCAACAACTTTAAAGATGTGATCACCTGCTGCAAGGGACTGGATCAGGAATTGGTAAAGGGCGCTGTAGCCGGACCAAAGTTTAAGGAACTGTTCTTTGCAAATTGCAAGGATGAGGCGATCAAGGCTTACGTAGAAACACTTCTGTAAGTATAAAAACTGAGAAAAATAAAATATGAGAAAACGGTTATTTCCTGTGCAGTCATCTGCCGTGGAAATAACCGTTTTTTTATAGTCGGTACGTTTATTTTTGCAAGTCTGAATGGCTTTGGAAATTGCTCCTTAACACTATTTCCGGTTCCATGACCAGACAGCTGCTGCGGGGATAATCCTTTTTTAGCAGATAATCAAACAGGGTCTTTACGGCAAGAGCGCTTTGCTTGGAGATTTTTTTGTCGATCACTCCACGCAGGATGCCATCGGACAGCGCCTGACGGCTTTCTGTGAAAAGATCGTTGCCTATGACCTGGATACGGTCCTGGATTCCTAACTGTCGGATGCATTGGGAAATATGGTAGGTAAAACGGGCACTGCAGGTATAAATGGCATAGGTATCCGGATGGACCGTCAGATACTGCCGGATCTCTTTGCTGACAGCAAGGGGATCAGAACCCTGGAACGGGACTGTTTCAATAGATGGCGCATAGGTATGCAGGTAAGCTGAAAATGCCTGCATATTAAGGCGCTGATCCTCCATGCCAAGGCAGCCATAGTCTCCGGCCATAAGGATCTTTGCCGGATAGCCGGATGGAAGAAAAGCAGTGAGAAGCTCTGCAGCAAGATAGCCCACAGCTGTATCATTTGCTTTGATGCAGCAAAGACGAAAATCTGTATGAAGATCAACGCCAATAAGCACCACCGGGATCTGCTTTTTGGCAAATTTTTCCAGGAAATAAGAAGAGCGGTCATGGTCCATGGCAATGGTGATCAATCCCTGGAGATCATCAGAGTCCTGGTTGAATATTTTTTCCAGGACCAGTCCGTTGCCGTCACGGGTAAGCGGATAGGCATATTCTGAAACTGTGATAGGAAATTCACTTACGGTATCCAGATAATTTCGGATGCCGTCCCAGAGAGCACCATAGTAAAAACGGTTATCCCCATCTGTATTTGGCAGAACAACTGCAATGTGAAATTTTTTCTTTGAGAGAGAGGATGCCATATAGTTAACTTTGTATCCCATCTGCGCAGCAACTTTCATGATTTCTGCGCGTCGTTTTTCGCTGACGCCTTCTTTACCGTTAAGCGCTTTGTGAACTGTGGTGATTGTTACTCCCAATTTTTCTGCAACATCTTTTAATGTCACTGACATAGTCTATATCCGCCTCTCTGTGAGTTTTTCTGAAATAAGTATATCGACTTTAAGAAGATTAAACAATAGTTTTCTGGGGATAGAACTTTATTTGGTGAGACTGTTCTGCCGGAAATTGCAGCAGATTGTGTGCTTTTTTATGAAAGTTATCAAAAAATACTAGCGTTTTTCTGACTGCCATGTTATAATGCTAACTTGAAGTGTAGCGCCCTCATGGATATGGGCGAATCACATATATTTTCAAGGAGGAACCCGTAGAAATGAGTGTACAGGTAGAAAAATTAGAGAAAAACATGGCAAAACTGACTGTAGAAGTCAGCGCTGAGGATTTTAAGGCTGCGATCAAGAAAGCGTTCAACAAGAACAAGAACCGCTTTGCGATCCCAGGTTTCCGTAAAGGAAAAGCTCCTCAGGCTATGATCGAAAAGATGTATGGCGAAGGCGTATTCTATGAGGATGCAGCTGATGAAGCAATCAACGCTTCCTACGCTGAGGCTATGAAGGAAAGCGGACTGGATATCGTTTCCAGACCAGAAGTTACTATCGAGAAGATCGGCAAAGATGAGCCATTCGTATACAGCGCATTAGTAGCAGTTAAGCCAGAAGTTACTTTAGGCCAGTACAAGGGCGTAGAAGTAGAGAAGGCTGACGCTTCTGTAAGTGCAGAGGACGTTGAGGCTGAATTAAAGAAGGTTCAGGAGCAGAACGCAAGATTGCTTACTGTTGAAGACCGTGGAGTAGAAGACGGTGACCAGACCGTGATCGACTTCGAGGGATTTGTAGACGGCAAGGGCTTTGAAGGCGGAAAGGCTGAGGACTATCCATTAACCATCGGTTCCCATTCCTTTATCGATACCTTCGAGGAGCAGCTGATCGGCAAGAAGATCGGTGAAGAGTGCGAAGTAAACGTAACCTTCCCAACCGAGTACCATGCAGCAGATCTGGCTGGAAAGCCAGCTACCTTCAAGGTAACTGTTAAGGAAATCAAGGTAAAAGAACTTCCAGAGTTAAATGATGAGTTCGCATCTGAAGTTTCTGAATTCGATACTTTAGACGAGTACAAGAAGGACGTTGAGAAGAAGTTAGCTGAGAAGAAAGAGATCGAAGCAAACTCCAAGAACGAAGACGCTGTAGTTGCTAAGGTAGTTGAGAACGCAACCATGGAGATCCCGGACAAGATGATCGACGCTCAGGCTGAGAACATGGTTCAGGATATGGCTCGCCGTATGCAGAGCCAGGGACTGTCTCTGGATATGTACTTAAAGTACACCGGCATGACTGTAGAGCAGATGAAGGAACAGGCTCGTCCGGATGCTGAGAAGAGAATTCGCACCAGACTGGTTCTGGAAGCAGTTGCTAAGGCTGAGAACATCCAGATCTCTGACGAGAAGGTTGACGAAGAAGTAGCTAAGATGGCAGAAGCTTACAAGATGGAAGTTGAGAAGTTAAAGAGCTACATGAGCGAAAGCGATGTTAAGCAGATGAAGGAAGACTTAGCTGTACAGCAGGCAGTTGATCTGTTAGTAGCAGAAGCTAAGCTGGCTTAATTATTAAAAGTTGTACACAAGAGACCGGGGGGATTCTCTGCTGAGAGTCTCCTTGGTTTTGTATATTAAACGTATATCTGGGAAAAATTCCCGCTATGGGGTGGAAAACAGATATAAAGATCATAACGGAGGATGGTTATATGAGTTTAGTACCTTATGTCATTGAGCAGACAAGCCGTGGCGAGCGCTCTTATGATATTTATTCCAGACTTCTTAAGGAAAGAATTATTTTTCTGGGAGAAGAGGTTAATGACACTTCCGCAAGCATTATCGTAGCACAGCTGCTGTTCCTGGAAGCAGAGGATCCTTCTAAGGATATCCATCTGTATATCAACAGCCCAGGCGGTTCTGTATCTGCTGGTTTTGCTATTTACGATACAATGAACTACATCAAGTGCGATGTGTCCACTATCTGTATCGGTATGGCAGCAAGTATGGGCGCTTTCCTGCTTTCCGGAGGAACAAAGGGAAAACGTTTTGCACTGCCTAACTCTGAGATCATGATCCATCAGCCATCTGGCGGCGCCAGAGGACAGGCAACAGAGATCCAGATCGTTGCAGAGAACATTTTAAAGACCAAGAAGAAATTAAATGAGATCCTGGCTGCCAATACTGGAAGAAGTTATGAGGAGATCGCCCGTGATACTGAGCGTGACAACTACATGACTGCACAGGAAGCAAAAGAGTATGGTCTGATCGATGAGATCCTTGCACATCATTAATAGTGTTAATGAAAGGTTAGGTACAATATAGTATGCCAATTAGACCAGATGATACGATCCGCTGCTCCTTCTGCGGAAGGACACAGGATCAGGTTAGAAAAATGATCGCCGGTTCAGGCAATCATAATGTATTTATCTGCGATGAATGCATTGAATTATGCTCAGAGATCTTAGAGGAAGAGTTGGGAAAACAGGAAGAGGAAGATGTAGAAGAGGAAGCACCTCTTTTTAACGATATCCACCTGTTAAAGCCAAAGGAGATCAAGGCATTTCTGGATGAATATGTGATTGGACAGGATGATGCAAAAAAAGTACTTTCTGTAGCTGTATACAACCACTATAAGAGAGTTACTTCCTGCCAGCATATGGATGTAGATGTACAGAAAAGCAATATCTTAATGATCGGACCTACCGGTTCCGGTAAGACCTACCTGGCACAGACGATGGCAAAGATCTTAAACGTTCCTTTTGCCATTGCAGATGCAACCTCTCTTACAGAGGCAGGCTATGTAGGCGAAGATGTGGAAAATATCCTGTTAAAGCTGATCCAGGCTGCAGATTATGATATTGAACGTGCTGAGTACGGCATTATCTACATTGATGAGATCGATAAGATCACCAAGAAATCAGAAAATGTTTCTATCACAAGAGATGTATCTGGTGAAGGTGTGCAGCAGGCCCTTCTTAAGATCTTAGAGGGAACCGTTGCCAGCGTTCCGCCTCAGGGGGGAAGGAAGCATCCTCATCAGGAACTGATCCAGATCGATACAACCAATATCCTGTTTATCTGCGGCGGTGCTTTTGACGGACTGGAAAAGATCGTAGAGCAGCGTATGAGCGCAGGTTCCATTGGATTTAACGCAGAAGTGGTAAATCGCAATGAGATGGATATTGATGAACTTTTACGGCAGGTAGAGCCGAGAGATCTTACCAAATTTGGTCTGATCCCTGAGTTTATCGGTCGTGTTCCGGTCATGGTTTCCTTAGAGCAGCTTACAAAGGAAGCAATGGTAAGAATTCTTTCTGAACCGAAGAATGCCCTTACCAAGCAGTACAAGAAGCTGTTTGAGCTGGATGATGTAAAACTTGAGTTTACACCGGAGGCTCTGGAAGAAGTGGCAAATCTGGCAGTAAAGAGAAAGATCGGTGCCAGAGGACTGCGTTCCATCCTGGAAAATGCTATGATGGATCTGATGTATGAGATCCCGTCTGATGATACAGTAGGTATCTGTACCATTACAAAAGATGTGATCGATAAGACAGGTGAGCCGGAACTGGTATATCGTGATGCAGCTCCGACAACTGCCCGTAAATCTGTTGCAGACAGACTGCGTGGCGGAAAAAAAGGAGAGATCGCCTGATAGATTTCGAGAGAAGATTAGGGGGCTGTCGTAAAGTAGTCTTATTTTGCGGCATGCCCTCTTTTTGATAGATTGAAAGGTGCATAAGATAGAATGGAAGAACAAGTAATAGTAATGCCTACTGTGGCCCTGCGGGGAATGACCATCCTGCCGGGTATGGTGCAGCATTTTGATGTAAGCAGACCGAAATCCATAGCAGCGGTTGAAAAGGCAATGTTAGGGGATCAGAAGCTGTTTTTAGTCAGCCAGAAGCGTCCGGAGATACCGGATCCGGAACTTTCGGATCTGTATCAGATCGGTACCGTTTCTGTAGTAAAACAGCTGGTAAAGCTTCCCTCTAAAAACGTCCGCGTTCTAGTGGAAGGTCTGGAAAAAGCGGAACTTCTCTGCTTTGATACGGAAGAACCTTATCTTATGGGTGAGATCAGCCTCATGGGGGAAGAGGAAGAAGATACAGAACCTCTTGCCGGAGAGGCAATGCTCCGTATTTTAAAGGATAAACTGGAAGAATATGGAACTGTCAATCAGAGAGTGGCAAAGGAAACACTTCCGGCGCTGCTGCTGATCGGTGATCTGAAGGAGATGTTAAAGCAGATTCCTATCCAGATGCCATGGGATTATACCGTATGCCAGGCGATCTTAGAGTGTTCCAGCATATCTGCAAAATATGAGGCTGTCCTTCAGACCCTTATGACAGAAATGGAAGTTTACCGTATAAAAAAGGAATTCCAGGAGAAAGTAAAAGCAGATATTGACCAGAACCAGAAAGAGTATATCCTCAGAGAACAGATGAAGATCATCCGTCAGGAGTTAGGGGAGGATAATCCTTTATCTGATGCAGATGAGTATCAGAAGAAAACAGAAAGCTTAAAAGCAGACAAAGAAGTAAAGGAAAAGCTGTTAAAAGAGATCGGCCGTTTCCGTACCATGCCTGCCGGAAGCCAAGAAGCCAATGTGCTGCGGACCTACATAGAGACTCTTTTAGAACTGCCGTGGAAGAAAACTTCCAAAGATAACGAAGATATCCGCCATGCAGAAAAGATCTTAAATGAGGATCATTATGGTCTGGAAAAGGTAAAAGAGCGTATTTTAGAGTATCTGGCTGTGCGTTCTCTTACCAAGAAGGGTACAAGCCCGATCATCTGTTTAGTAGGTCCGCCAGGAACCGGTAAGACCTCCATTGCAAGATCTGTTGCAAAAGCATTAAATAAAAAATATGTGCGCATCAGCCTTGGCGGTGTAAGAGATGAGGCAGAGATCCGTGGACACAGAAAGACTTATGTAGGGGCAATGCCGGGACGTCTGGTAGAAGGACTGCGCCAGGCAGGAGTTGCCAATCCGCTGATGCTTTTAGATGAGATCGATAAGGTAAGCAGTGACTACAAGGGAGATACTTCCTCTGCTTTGCTGGAAGTATTAGACGGGGAGCAGAATGTAAAATTCCGCGATCACTATGTAGAAGTTCCTGTGGATCTTTCCCAGGTACTGTTTATTGCCACTGCCAATACCACCCAGACCATACCGGGACCATTACTTGACCGTATGGAACTGATCGAGGTAAACAGCTATACAGAAAATGAGAAGTTCCACATTGCAAAGGACTATCTGGTAGGAAAACAGATCGAGCGAAATGGCCTTACACCACAGCAGATCGTATTTTCCGATAAGTGTCTGGAAAAGATCATCCACAATTACACCAGAGAAGCCGGTGTGCGAAACTTAGAGCGCCGGATCGGGGATGTGTGCCGCAAGGCAGCCAGAAAATATCTGGAAAAGAAGCAGGGACCGATCCGTGTAAATGAAGGAAATCTGGAAAAATATCTTGGAAAAGAGAGAGTCTCTTTTGAAGATGCCAATGAAGAAGATGAAGTAGGTATTGTAAGAGGTCTGGCATGGACCAGCGTAGGCGGCGATACCTTACAGATCGAAGTAAATGTGATGCCTGGAAAAGGAAATCTCCTTATGACAGGTCAGATGGGTGATGTAATGAAGGAGTCAGCTCAGATCGCTCTGACTTATGTGCGCTCGATCTGTCCGGATTACCAGGTGGCAGATGATTACTTTGAAAAACATGATCTGCATCTGCATATTCCGGAGGGTGCAGTTCCAAAGGATGGCCCGTCTGCAGGTATTACCATGGCAACAGCTATGCTTTCTGCTGTAATAGGACGGAAAGTTCTGGCAAAAGTGGCTATGACCGGTGAGATTACCTTAAGAGGAAGAGTGCTTCCGATCGGCGGCCTGAAGGAGAAGATCCTGGCAGCCAAGATGGCCCACATTAAAAAAGTCCTGGTTCCGGATAAGAACCGGCCGGATATGGCAGAATTATCAAAAGAGATCACCAGAGGTTTGGAGATCGTTTATGTTAAAAATATGGATGAAGTAATAAAGGAGGCATTTGTATGATCATCAGAGATGTAAATCTGGAAACAGTCTGCGGTGTTACCAGCAAACTTCCGGACAACACACTGCCGGAGTTCGCTTTTGCAGGAAAGTCAAATGTAGGAAAATCCTCATTGATCAATGCACTGATGAACCGGAAAGCCTACGCAAGAACTTCTTCCCAGCCTGGAAAGACCCAGACCATTAACTTTTACAATATCAATAAAGAGTTGTACTACGTGGATCTTCCTGGATATGGTTATGCCAAGGTTTCACTGGAAGCCAAGGAAAAATGGGGCAAGATGATCGAGCGTTATCTTAGAAACTCCGCCATGTTAAAACTGGTTTTTCTTCTGATCGATATCCGTCATGAACCATCTGCCAACGACAAGATGATGTATGACTGGATCATCTATAACGGCTATCATCCGGTGATCATTGCTACCAAATTAGACAAGATCAACCGCAGCCAGATCCAGAAAAATGTAAAGATCGTCCGTCAGGGTCTTGGAATGGAAAAAGATGGGATCATTATCCCGTTTTCTGCTGAAACAAAGCAGGGAAGAGATGAGATCTGGAGGCTGATCGAAGATACCATGGCAGATGTAAATGAAAATACAGCTGCAGAGGCAGAAGAGAAAACAGAAGAATAATTAAGGGAACATATATAAAAAATGTGCTCTGACACAAAAACACGACCGGGAGAAAAACTCTCAGGTCGTGTTTTTTGATGATTTATTACGATTGACTGCCAGTATATCGCAGGTGCGGCGGTCATGGATGATCACAGTGTTTCTCAAAATTTAAGACAGCAGGGTATGCATCACATGAGAATAAATCTCCTGGCTTTTACGTCTCCAGGCGCCGCATACAGCTTCCGCCTGCTCTTTGTCAGGAACAGAAAGGTCCAGCCCGATCAGGACTGCCTTATTTTCACGTACTTCACAGTGGACGATGTAGTCCTGGTTGGTACCTTTGTAAAAGTCGGCGGTGGTACCTACCTCTTCACGCAGGCGGAATTTATTTTCCTTTAAATATTCATCCATGTCATTGATAATGGCAGGAGAAATATTTTTGCCAAAGAAGTTTAAGGTTTCTTCCCCTTCTTTGGTAATATCATAGCGGGTGCTGGAGTGGCTGGCTTCTTTGTGGATCAGCCCGGCATCCTCTAATTCATTTAAGGCCTGCTGCAGTGTGAAATAAGTAGTATAGTCGTGTTCTGTAAAAAAGCTGGTCAGCTGTGCATTGGTAAGAGGAAAATTCACCTGTTTTAACAGATACAGGTTCATCAGTTTATATAAAGTCATAGGTTCCGTAAGCATTATTTCACACTCCGTTAAAAGATTTCTGAACATTCTTATCTATCATAACAAGTTTGCTTCTTTAAATCAAGACAGATTTCACTTTTAAAACAGAAGGAATTGTGTTATCATGGGGGTTAGGTGCTATGTGCCAGTGGCAAATGTTCAGCACCAATCGAAGCGAAGCAAAAATGCGGGAGTGCAAAGCTTACAGCAATCCGGCATTTGAGAAACTGACAGATAAATATGCGAGAGTACATATAGATACAGGTGGTAGTGTATGAGAGAACGGATCAACCGCCTGGCCCGCGGGATCATTGACAGCAGCGTGCCAGAGCTGGTGATAAAACCAGAGAGGATCGAAGGGGTCCTTTCACCGGGAGAGTCCGTGCGGGGAGAATTTTCCGTTCAAAGCGGAAATGACCTGTATATTAAAGGGCTGGTGTATTCCGGAAATGAGAGAGTAAAATTAGAAAGCGAAGCATTTGGTGGACTTCGCAATCACATTATATATAACATCGACACCCGATACTTAGAGGATGGAGATACAGTTAAGGGATCTTTTTACCTGGTCACAAACGGAGGCGAGAAAGAGATTCCTTATTCTTTGCGCATACAGACAGGAAACAGGACAGAGGAACTGGGAAGCTTAAAAACCCCAAGGGATTTTGCAGCTCTGGCAAAGAAAAACTGGGAACTGGCCCTGCGCCTGTTTGAATATCAGGATTTTACAGAAGCGCCTTTTATGCAGGATGTGCAGGCAAGGACGATCTATGAGGGTTTAAAGGGAAGAAACGGCAGAAATAATCTGTTAGAGGAATTTTTAGTAGCTCTTCATGTAAAGGAAGCGGTTTCCCTGCGTACAGACGGGGAAAAGATCCTGTTAAATGCACCGGAAACCATTACAGAAGGTGTGATCGGGCTTACAGCCAGTGGCTGGGGCTATGTAAAAATACAGGTAGAAGCAGACGGGGATTTTCTTGCTGTGGAAAAAAATGCAGTGACCACCCGTGAGTTTGACCAGGGCAACTGCCAGATCCATTACCAGATCCTTCCACAATATCTTCATGTCGGAAGAAACTTTGGTTCTGTGCGCATCCGTTCCCTGCGCCAGGAATTTGTTTTCCCTGTAGAAGTAATAAAGAAAAATGTTCAGGGAGCAGATGGAAGAGAGAAAAAAACAGCAGATAAGGCATCTGTCTGTGAATTTTCCCGTCTGCGCCTGAAACAGGAATTTACAGATGAGGGAGATTTTTCTGTAAACAGCGGGTTATTAAAGAAAACAGAAAATCTCCGTGCCAGATATCCGGAAGATATAGCTGTACGTTTGTGGCGGACAGAACAGCTTTTTAAAGCAGGAAGAAAAGATGCGTATACAGCGGCTCTTGCAGAGATCGGAGATCCTGTTTTAAGATGCAGGGATACAAGACCGGAAATCTACTGCTTTTATCAGTATTTAGAGCTGTTAAATGAGCCTTCTTCTGAAGAGAAAAAGGCAGCACTGGCCCGCTACATACGTAAGCTCTTAAATGAAAACAGGAAAACGGATGGCTGGCTTCTTAACCTGTTAGTAAAAACAGACAGGACCTGCCTGCAAAATCCGCTGGAGCTTTATGAACAGATGCGCTCCATGTTCGGATATGGCTGCAGAAGCCCGTTTTTATATGGACTGGCCTGCCGCCTTCTTAAGATGCATCCGGATCTGTTTGTAAAAATGGGAGAATTTGAGATCCAGGTCTTCCTTGGTGGATTAAAAAATGGCTGGCTGGACCAGAACCTGGCTGTAAAAGCTGCTTTATCCCTTTCAGAGGTAAAGCATTACAGGAAGATCCTGGAAAGACTGTTAGTAAATTTATACAGATCCTATCCGGAAATGCAGGTATTAGAGGCATTATGCGGTCTTCTGATCCGGGGAGAAAAGAAAGACAGATCCGCCTTTGGCTGGTATGAGAAGGCCTTAAAAGCCCATATCAATCTTACAAGGCTTTATGAATATTTCCTTTATTCTCTGCCGGATGATTATGGACATGCCCTTCCAAAAGAAGTGCTATTGTATTTCTCTTATGATAAATCTTTAGACCAGGCCAATAAAAGTGTGCTGTATAAAAACATTTTACAGTATGTAAACCCTTCTACGGAACTGTATCAGGTCTATGTGCGGGAAATGGAGCAGTTTGCCATGGAACAGCTGCTTGCAGGCAGAATGAACGGCTGTCTGGCTGTGATCTATGAGCACATGATCTATACAGATATGATCGATCCCAGGGCTGCAGGGATCCTGCCAAAGATCCTTTGTTCCAGCCGCGTAAAATGTGATGATCCGAGAATGAAATATGTGATCGTGCGCTGTGAGGAATTAAAAGAGGAAGAGGCATTTTTATTAGAACATGGGGAAGCTTATGTTCCGGCTGTTTCTAAGAATACAGTCCTGTTTTTCCAGGATGCATATGGGGGAAGATATCTGAATATAAGCCATCGGAAACTGCCGGTCATGGACCGGAAAGAGCTCCTTGACCGCTGTTATGAGGTATATCCGGATCATCCTATCTTAAAGCTTCGCGCCTGTGAGGCTGTGTTAAAAAAAGGCGTGGAAAAAGAGGAGGAAGCCCTTCTTTTAGAAGATACCTTAAGCCAGTTAAAGCTGAATCCTGTATTTGAGAAAAAGCTTCTTCATCTGGTAACAGAATATTACTGTAAAAAGGCTGTTTCCAAGGAAGAAGAAGAGCGGTGCGCTTTCCTGATCCAGTTAGATAAGGACCTGCTGGAGCCGTCCATGCGAAGAAAGATCTGTGAGATCTTTATAGACTGTAATTATTTAAGAGAAGCATATAATATGCTTTTAACTTATGAAATAGAAGATGTGGATCCGGAGAAGCTGTTAAAGCTTTGTACCCGTATGATCTTACAGCAGCTGTTTGACCAGGATGACCGTTTACTGGAACTGTCCTGGAGAGTGTTTGAGGCTGGAAAAGCGGACAGCGTGATCTTAGATTATCTCTGTGAACATTTTAACGGGACCACTTCCCAGATGTATGAGATCCTGATCCAGGCAGTAGGGGAACATGTGGAAACCTATGATCTGGAAGAACGTCTGTTAGCTCAGATGTTGTTTACAGGCAGCTGTGACCAGATTGATTCTGTATTTGACCTTTACATGAAGCGCAAGCGCACCAGGGAAAGTATGGTAAAAGCATATTTTACCCAGAAGTGTATCCAGTATTTCCTGGAAGAAAAGGAGATCGACAGTCAGATCTTCCAGTACCTGAAAAATGCAGTGGGCGCGGATCCTGGCAAGGAAAAGATCCCTACGATCTATCTGCTGGCTCTTACCCGTTACTATGCAGGACAGGCAGAGATCACGGCAGATGAGAAGAAACAGCTGCAGATCATGGTAAATATTCTGTTAGAGTCAGAAATGGTATTTCCATATATGAAGGATCTGGGACGGTTTGTTTCTATCCCGGAAGACATTATGGATAAGACCATGATCGAGTACCGGGGAGACAAAAATGTACAGCCCTGGATCGAAATGCGTATCCTTCCCCAGGAGGACCATTTTACCAGGGAAGAGATGAAACGGGTATATCAGGGCATTTATGTAAAGAAACTGACCCTGTTTAAGGGAGAACTTTTAGAATACCAGATCTATGAACGGGGCGAAAAGGGCGCTGTTCTTGTAAAAGAAGGCCGTACCTGCTGTGACCCGGAAAGAGCCGGAAGAGAAAACAGCCGCTTTGCCTGCTTAAACCAGATGTCAGAGGCAGTGGCAAAGCAGGATGCAGAAGGGCTTTTAGGGGCAATGGAAGATTATGTAAAACGATCAGCTGCCCTGGGGATCCTATTTCCTGTGAACTGACGTGTTTTTGAAATGGGATCCAAAAAGATTTCAAACGTACATATGAACTACAACGGAGGAAACAAATAGATGGAAGGACTTGTGATCGGGTTAGATCTGAATGACGATTATTCCCAGATCAGCTGCAATGAAAAAGAAAAGTCCTGGACAGTTCCTACAGTGATCTGCCGCAGAAAAGAGAAAGAAACCTGGCTCATAGGAGAAGAAGCCTATGCAGCCACTCTTTTAGGCGAAGGCGTGATCGTAGACAAGCTGCTTAAAATGGTCCGCAAGGAGGGAACTTCTACTATAGGAGGGATCTGCTATACAGGTACGGATCTATTAAAGATATTTTTGAAAAAGCTGTTAGACTGTCCTTTTAAGGAATTCCATACAGACCAGGTGGAGCAGCTGGTGATCACCATGCACGGAACAGACGCAAAAGTAACAGACTGCCTGATGTACTGTGCAGATTATCTGAACATTCCCAGGGACCGTGTCCATGTGATCAGTCATACAGAAAGTTTTGCTTACTATGTGCTCAGTCAGCGCAAAGAGCTGTGGAGTAACCAGGTAGGTTTATTTGAGTTATCAGAAGACCGGCTCTGCTATTATGAAATGAAGGTACAAAGGGGCATGCGCCGCAACATGGTCCAGGCAGAAGCACAAAACCAGGAAGAAGCCTTTGACTTGGATATCCTTGACTCCCCTTCCGGAAGCAAGCTGGCAGATCAGATCCTTTGTTCCTGTGGGGAAAAACTTCTGGAAAATAAGTTGTTTTCAACCGTATTCCTTACAGGAAAAGGCTTTGAACGTCAGGACTGGGCAACCGGTTTTATGAAACTTGCCTGCAACCGGAGAAGGGTGTTTGTGGAAAATGTGCTGTTTTCCAAGGGAGCAGCGATCAAGGCAAGGGACTATATGGTTCAGGGAACGGAATTTCCTTATGTGTTTGTCTGTGAAGGTAGATTAAAGGCAGAAGTAGCCCTGAAAGTCATGCGTGCAGGAAAAGAGATCATGCTGGCAGTTGCCTCCTATGGGGATAACTGGTATGAGTCAAAAAGTTCTCTGGAACTGATCTTAGATGGACAAAAAGAGATCGAATTTCTTATTTCCCATCTGGACTCCCGGAAAAAGAGAGCCGTTTCCGTGCCCCTTACAGGTTTTCCTGACCGGCCGGAAAAGACTACCAGGATCCGGATGAATATTGGATTTACAGATGAAAATACCATGGCGGTGGTGATCCGGGATATGGGCTTTGGAGAGCTGTTCCCGGCATCTGATGCAGTGATCAGACAAGAGGTAATCTTATGAGTTTATTATTGTGCAGAAGGGAAAAAGTAAAACATCCCTTTTATATTGAAGTTCTGGGGATCCATATATATTCTTCCCAGGAACTTTGCTATGTGATCTACCATCATCCCCTTCTTGTGATGAATGATTTTGTAGATGCCTCTTTGTTTTTCTTTGTGAAAAATGAGCTGGGACTTGGCTTTCTTGCAGGACGCATGGAAAAGCTGGTGGAAGCCGGCGGCCGCCCGGAAGAGGCTTTGTACCTGTTCCTTTCTGAATGTGATTACTATACAGAAAAAGAGATACAGAAATTTAAGCAGGTAACGGCTTCTTACAGAAACCTTTCTCAAAATGCTTATGGAAAGGCAGTGGCAGATTATCTTTTTTCCCAGAAACAGTATGGAAAAGCACTGCAGAAGTATGAAAAACTGACCGAGGAAGGGGAACGCAAAAAAGGAGAAGAGGCATTCTGGTCCCAGGTCTATCAGAACTTAGGGGCTGCCTGTGCCCAGATGTTCCAGTTTTCCAGGGCATATAAGGCATATGATACAGCCTATGGATTAAAGGAAGAGGATCAGATCCTGGAAAAGATCTATTTTCTTACCTGTTTTGCTCCGGGACTTTCCGTTGATGAAAGCTATGAGGCTCTTTTTAAGCCAGAATGGAAGGAAGAATGGAAAGGGAAACTGTCCCAGGCAGAAACAGATGCCAAACAGGCAGCAAGTGTGAGAAATTTAAGAGCCCTGTGGAAACAGGATCCTGAAGGACAGTTAGAAAAGGCAAAAAAACTGATCAGCAAATGGAAAAGTGAGTACAGGAAACAGGAGGCATAATCATGGCATTTCAGGCAGCAAAGGAATTTCTGGAAAAAAGAGGATTTGGAGACAGGATCAAAGAGTTTGATGTTTCCAGTGCAACGGTAGAGCTGGCAGCAGTGGCAGTAGGCTGTGAACCGGCCCACATTGCAAAAACATTATCTTTTTTAACAGGAGAAGGACCGGTCCTCATCGTGGCAGCAGGAGATGCGAAGATCGACAATCACAAATATAAATCCTTTTTCGGTGTAAAAGCAAAAATGCTGACCGTAGAGCAGGTGTCTGAACTGATCGGCCATGAGGTTGGGGGTGTATGCCCTTACGGTATCAAAGAGGGCGTAAAGGTGTATTTAGATGAGTCTTTAAGACGCTTTGATGTAGTTTATCCTGCATGTGGAAGCAGCAATAGTGCTGTAAAACTGTCCATCCCGGATCTGGAAAAGTCCTGTGACTTTGAACAGTGGGTGGATGTGTGCAAGCTGCCTCAGTAAAGATACATCTATAATAACTTTGCTCTTGACAAATCCGTAAAAAATATTTATGCTTGAAAACAGCAGTATAAAAAATGGTGATGAACAAGAGGAGTACATTTTTAAGACCCTCAGAGAAAGCGGCTCACTGGCTGAAAGGCCGCTTGGGAATACTTGAAAATGGAAGGTAGCTTGTGAGCCGGACAGGTGAGAAAGATACATTAGCCTGTTCCGTTGGCCCGCGTTAAGGGAGCGAGTACGAAAGGCTTTAAAATATATATAAGATATGTTTCAGGTTTTCGTATTCCATGAGATGACCGGATATGGATGATATATGTGTTGTACATATCGGTTGGATCAAAGGTGGTACCGCGATACAGTCGCCCTTTGCTTCCCCTATGGGATGCAGAGGGCTTTTTTGCTGTTTCAAATGGATACAACCTCTGCCAGGAGGTTTACTGCAAAGAGAAAAGCTGTACTTATTAATGTTCTCTCGGAATCTTTTTGTACTTGATTTTGTGAGAAGATTTTTTGTCAGTTGTGCCCAAATTTCTGAGGCGTACGCGGTGCGTACGTTGATGAAATTCGGGCACAGCTGGCGGAAAATCGGCCACAAAGGCAGGTGCAGGAAAGACTCCGAGAGGACATATTATAAAAAGGAGAATTCAGATGAAGGAACTGGAAAAGACCTACAATCCGGCGGAAATTGAAGACCGCCTCTATGACAAATGGCTGAAGGGAAAATATTTCCACGCAGAAGTAAACAGAAGTAAGAAACCATTTACCATTGTTATGCCGCCGCCAAATATTACAGGCCAGCTGCATATGGGACATGCATTAGATAACACTATGCAGGATATCCTGATCCGCTATAAGAGAATGCAGGGATACGAAGCATTATGGCAGCCAGGCACTGACCATGCAGCCATTGCAACGGAAGTTAAGGTTATTAACAAACTGAAAGAAGAAGGGATCAGCAAGGCTGACCTGGGAAGAGAAGGCTTCTTAAAGGAATGCTGGAAGTGGAGAGATGAATACGGCACCCGTATTGTAAAGCAGCTTCACAAATTAGGCTCTTCCGCTGACTGGGACAGAGAGCGTTTCACTATGGACGAAGGCTGTTCTGACGCAGTTTTGGAAGTTTTTATCAAATTATATGAAAAAGGATATATTTATAAAGGTTCCCGTATTGTAAACTGGTGCCCTGTATGCAAGACTTCTATTTCTGATGCAGAAGTAGAGCATGTAGAGCAGGACGGTTTCTTCTGGCACATCAACTACCCGGTAGTAGGAGAGCCAGGACGCTTCGTAGAGATCGCAACAACCAGACCTGAGACTCTCTTAGGCGATACTGCAGTTGCTGTAAACCCGGATGATGACCGTTACAAGGATATTGTTGGAAAGATGCTGCAGCTGCCATTAACCGACCGTCAGATCCCGGTTATTGCAGATGAGTATGTAGATAAGGAGTTTGGTACCGGCTGCGTTAAGATCACACCTGCTCATGACCCCAATGACTTTGAGGTTGGAAAGCGCCACAACTTAGAGGAGATCGTTATCTTAAATGATGACGCTACCATCAACGTACCTGGACCATACTTTGGCATGGATCGTTATGAGGCAAGAAAGGCCATGGTAGCAGACTTAGACAAGATGGGCCTGTTAGTAAAGGTTGTTCCTCATTCCCACAATGTAGGTACCCATGACCGCTGCAAGACCACAGTAGAGCCTATGGTAAAACAGCAGTGGTTTGTAAAAATGGATGAAATGGCTAAACCTGCCATTGAAGCATTAAAGAGCGGCCAGTTAAAATTCGTTCCGGAAAGTTTTGGAAAGACTTATCTTCACTGGTTAGAGAACATCCGTGACTGGTGTATTTCCAGACAGTTATGGTGGGGCCACAGAATTCCTGCTTATTACTGCCAGGACTGCGGTGATGTAGTTGTTGCAAAAGAAGCTCCAACTGTATGCCCGAAGTGCGGTAAGAACCATTTCAAGCAGGATGAAGATACTCTGGATACCTGGTTCTCCTCTGCATTATGGCCATTCTCCACTCTTGGCTGGCCAAATAAGACAGAAGATCTGGATTACTTCTACCCAACTGATGTACTGGTAACCGGATACGATATTATCTTCTTCTGGGTAATCCGTATGGTATTCTCCGGTATTGAACAGACCGGCAAATGCCCATTTAACACAGTACTGATCCATGGTCTGGTAAGAGACTCCCAGGGACGTAAGATGAGTAAATCCCTTGGAAATGGTATCGATCCTCTGGAAGTTATTGACAAGTACGGCGCAGACGCTCTGCGTATGACCCTGATCACAGGAAATGCACCTGGAAACGATATGCGTTTCTACTGGGAGCGTGTAGAAAACAGCCGTAACTTTGCAAATAAGGTATGGAACGCTTCCCGTTTCATTATGATGAATATTGAAAAGGCAGCAGATGTTTCCGGTGTTACTGAAAAAGACCTGACACTGGCAGATAAGTGGATCCTTTCCAAGGTAAATGCCCTGACTAAGGATGTAACTGAAAATCTGGACAAGTATGAATTAGGTATTGCTCTTCAGAAGGTATATGACTTTATCTGGGAAGAGTTCTGCGACTGGTACATTGAGATGGTGAAGCCAAGACTGTACAATGAAGCAGATGAGACCAAGGCTGCAGCTATCTGGACCTTAAAGAACGTACTGATCCAGGCATTAAAGCTGCTGCATCCATTTATGCCATTTATCACTGAGGAGATCTTCTGCAACTTACAGGAAGAGGAAGATACCATTATGCTTTCTAACTGGCCTGTATACAAGGAAGAGTGGGCATTTGAGGCAGAGCATGAGGCAACTGAGACCATCAAAGAGGCAGTAAGAGCAATCCGAAATGTACGTACTTCCATGAACGTTCCGCCAAGCAAGAAGGCAACTGTTTATGTAGTATCTGAGGATGATGCTGTATTAAAGATCTTTGAGAACAGCCGCAGCTTCTTCGCATCCTTAGGATATGCCGGTGAAGTCATCCTTCAGAAGGATAAGGCAGGTATTGGCGAGGACGCAGTTTCTGCTGTGATCCACAAGGCAGTGATCTACATGCCATTTGCAGAGTTAGTAGATATTGAAAAAGAAGTTCAGCGCTTAAAGACAGAAGAAAAACGTCTGGAAGGCGAATTAAAGCGTTCTCATGCTATGCTTGGAAATGAGAAGTTCGTAAGCAAGGCTCCTCAGGCCAAGATCGACGAAGAGAAGGCAAAACTGGAGAAATACACCCAGATGATGGCGCAGGTAAAAGAGCGTCTGGCACAGCTGGAGAAATAATCAAATGTGCGAAAGCACGTAAAATAAAAACGGCCCGGATGGCAGAACCTACATGCCGTCTGGACCGTTTTGCCAAACAGGGCGAACAAAAGGCTGAAAAGCTTGTATGAAAAAGGAAAAACAAACGATGAAACTGAAAAATGCTCTGATATTACTTTTAACTGCTACGATCTGGGGTGTTGCCTTTGTTGCCCAGAGCGTAGGCATGGATTATGTGAGCCCTTTTACTTTTAATGGTGTGAGAAGCATCATCGGCGGTCTTGTGCTGATCCCGGTGATCCTTGTTTTAGATCGCAAAAAGAAGGCAGAAGGAAAGGATTATAAGGCACCTGGTGACAGAAAAACACTGATCTTAGGCGGGATCTGCTGTGGCGTTGCTCTTTGTGTGGCATCTAATTTCCAGCAGTTTGGTGTTATGTATACAAGCGTGGGAAAAGTTGGCTTTATCACAGCCTGCTATATTATCATTGTGCCGATCCTCAGCCTGTTTCTTGGCAAAAAGTGCAGTCCGGCCATCGCCGGGGCAGTAGTCCTTGCAGTTGCAGGTCTGTATTTACTTTGTATGTCAGGAAGTGATCATGGACTTCAGAAAGGTGATTTCCTGATCATGATCTGCTCTTTTATCTTCTCCATACATATTATGATCATCGACTATTTCTCACCGGCAGTAGACGGAGTGAAAATGTCCTGCATCCAGTTTCTGGTAAGCGGAACTATTTCCCTGATCTGTATGACGATCTTTGAAGAGCCTCATATCGCCCAGATCCTTGCTGCATGGAAACCGATCCTTTATGCTGGTGTTATGTCCTGTGGTATGGGATATACCTTACAGATCGTAGGACAAAAAGGCGTCAATCCAGCCAGCGCTTCCCTGATCTTAAGTCTGGAGTCCAGTATTTCCGTACTTGCAGGCTGGCTGATCTTAGGACAGAAGCTGACAGGAAGAGAGATCCTTGGCTGCGTTCTTATGTTCTCAGCGATTGTGCTGGCACAGGTTCCGGATGTTATTTTAAGTCGAAAAACCGGGGAAAGATAGAGTTGATAACCGGAAAAAATTTGTATAATATAAAGAGGAAAGGAAACAGATGGAAGCAGAAGCATATTTGAACCGGCTTCCCATGTGGGCCAACAAGAAAAATTCCTTAAAGGATATCCGTATATTTTTAGATCAGATGGGCGGACCGGACCGTAAGATCCCTGCTATCCACGTAGCAGGTACCAACGGAAAGGGCTCTGTCTGCGCGTTTATGACCTCTGTATTAAAAAAGGCCGGTCTGCGTACAGGTACTTTTATTTCCCCTCATCTGGTGGAGATCCGGGAACGTTTTCTTATAAACGGGGAACCGGCAGAGAAAAATGCCTTTGAAGAGGCCTTTGAAACAGTAAAAAAACAGGCGGAACATATGGTAGAAGAAGGCTTTTGCCATCCTACTTTTTTTGAGTTCCTTTTTTATATGGCAATGGTACTGTTTGCCCGTGAAAAAGTAGATGTAATGGTGATCGAAACAGGTCTTGGAGGACGTCTGGACGCGACCAATGTGTTAGAGTCTCCCAAAGTTTGCGTGATCACCTCCATCAGCAGGGATCATATGCAGTATCTTGGAAACACGATCCCACAGATCGCAGGGGAAAAAGCGGGGATCATAAAAATGGGCGTTCCGGTAGTATTTGATGATACAGATAAAGACGCCAGCGCTGTGATCGGTGCAAAAGCAAAGGAAATGAAGGCAGTTTCCCTGCCTGTGTCAAAGCTGCTTTATGATACAGAAGACAGCTCAGAGGGTATTTTACTTAAAGAAAAGGGAGAAAAAGGGCTCAGGCTTTCTATTCCTTTTGAGGCACCTTACCAGGCACAGAATGCAGAGATCGCCGTAACGGCTCTTCGCATTTTACGGGATCAGAAAGGTATTTTTACAGGTATAACAGATGCAGTGATCTGTGAAGGGATCAGTGCAGCCAGATGGCCGGGAAGAATGGAAAAAGCTTCAGAAAATGTTTATCTGGACGGCGCCCACAATCCTGGGGGAATTGCTGCTTTTATCCAGGCAGCAGGAAAGATCCAGAAAAGAACCGGTAAAAAAACCTGGCTTTTATTTGCTGCTGTGGCAGATAAAGAATATGAAACCATGGCAAAAGAACTTTGTGAAGGTCTTAACTGGGCAGGAATCGGTGTGGTGCATATGAACAGTGACAGAGGGCTGTCAGCAGGGCGGCTTTCTGATGTTTTTAAAACATACGCCTCCTGCCAGGTCGTTTCTTATGAGGATACAGAAGAAGCAATGGAACAGATGCAAAACAGAGCAGGAGATGATCTGCTTTTCTGTGCAGGTTCCCTGTACCTGATCGGAGAATTAAAGGTACAGCTTAAGAAAGGAGAAAAGATACAGTGATCGATTTTGAAGAAGAAATTGAGCGTTTCAAACCAAGCCTTGATGTAGAGGCAGTAGAAGATGCCATTGTAAAAAGCGACCTTACGGATATGACAGACATTATGATGGAACTGATCAAGGAAAGAGACGGAAATAAACGATGATGGATATTGCAGCAAAGAACAGACAGATAGCCAACAGCTATTACAATCTGGGTCTGGAAAAGGCAAAGGTGCGGGACCTTTCCGGAGCAGCACAGTGCCTGAAAAAAAGCCTGCATTTTTCTAAATATCAGACAGATGCCAGAAATCTTTTGGGTCTGATCTATTATGAAAATGGGGAAGTGGCAGATGCATTAGTCCAGTGGGTCATCAGCTTAAACCTGCAGCCGGAAAATAATCTGGCAGATCATTATTTAGATGAGATCCAGAGAAAACCGGGACAGTTAGAAACAGAAAGCCAGAATGTGAAAACATTTAACCAGGCGCTGTGGCATGCACAAAACGGCAGTGATGACCTGGCGATCCTGCAGCTGGCCCGTGTGGTGGCAGCCAAGCCTCATTTTGTAAAAGCCCATCTTCTTCTGGCTCTTTTGTATATGCGCAGGGAAGATTACAATAAGGCAGGACGTTCCCTTTTTAAGATCCTGCAGATCGACAAAAGCAATCCCAAAGCCCTGTATTACATGTCTTTGGTAAAGCAGAATACAGGCCGGGCAGATGCAGAAAAGCGGAAGATGATCAAGGCATTTTCCCACAGACAGATGCAGGATGATGATGTTATCATCCCAAATACCTACAAGGAAAATACCGGTCTTTCCACTGTGTTTCATATTATCATTGGTCTGATCATGGGACTGGTTGCCTTTTATGTACTGGTCCTTCCTGCAAGGGAGAGCAGTTTAAACCGTGTCAGGGATGATGAACTGATTGGCTATATGCAGCAGCTTAATAATGCAAACCAGCAAAATGACAGCTTGCAGCAGGAAAATGATGATCTGAAAGCCCAGAAAGACGAGGTACAGAAAAAACTGGACGAGCTTACAACAGGAAATACCAGTGTCCTGGCCCAGTACCAGAGCCTGATCTGGGTGCTCCAGTATTACCGCACCGGTGATCTGGTAACCGCAGCAAAGACCTTTGCAGACGCAAACTTTGATATGATCGAAGATGAAAATATCCAGGGGATCATAAGCAACATCCGTCAGGATATGGCAGGCAACATCTATCAGAGTCTGGTACAGCAGGGACTGCAGCTGTGGAATGGCGGTGACAAGACACAGGCAATGGATTACTTCCAGGCCAGCTTAAAGATCCAGCCGGATAACCCGGAAGCCATGTTTTATGTAGGCCGTCTGTATCAGGAAAATGGAGATACTGAAAATGCCAATGCCATGTTTGATAAGATCGTTGGAGAACATGGAGACTCTGAGTACGCCCAGAGGGCAGCAACGGCAAGAGGGTATTAAAATGTGTAAAGTTCTCCGGTTGGGAAAACCGGGGTCAGTAATTGAATATTGAAATTATACAGCAGAGAAAAGAATAACAACCTTTTCTCTGTTTTTTTGGCTTTACATACGGATAACGCGCTGACTGCGCGTATGCCAGACTTATATGTCCGGGAGTTTCGTCTGCCGGTCCGGCGGACATCCCATAATAATATTATAAGGAGGAACTGGGAACCATGAAACAGGCAAAAATTACATACGAAGCATTGGGAGATACGTTACTGATCCATATGCCAAAAGAGTTGGATCACCATAACTGCAGGGACTTAAAAAGGGATACGGACCTGATGTTAGATGAAAACTATATCAACCGCATTATCTTCGATTTTGGAAAAACAGAATTTATGGACTCTTCCGGGATTGGGGTCTTATTAAACCGTTATAAGCAGATGGCAGCCAGCAGAGGGACTGTTACTTATTACGGAGCAGGCCCGAGAGTGGTCCGTATCCTTGAAATGGGCGGGCTGGTGCGTCTGATCCGGGGGTTTAAGGACCGTGAAAGTGCTCTGGGAAATTTATAAAAGCAGGAGGATGGAAAAGGTGGAAGGACAGAAGGAACAGACCAGACAGAAAGAACATGTAAGACTGGAATTTGAAAGCAATTCCCGTAATGAAGAGTTTGCCAGGGTGGTGGCAGCTGTATTTATGAGCCGCTTAGATCCCACATTGGAGGAGACCCAGGATGTAAAAACAGCAGTGTCAGAGGCAGTCACCAATGCCATTATCCATGGTTATGGAAAAGAAGGTGGAGAGATATTTTTAGATATGACGGCTGATCCAGCTGAAAAAACACTGACCGTCTGTGTGACAGATACAGGAGCCGGTATCCAGGATGTAAAAAAGGCCATGGAACCCTTATATACAACGGATACCACCGGGGAACGTTCCGGCATGGGATTTTCCTTTATGGAAGCGTTTATGGATGAAGTGACCGTGGAGTCGGAACCGGGAAAAGGGACAGCAGTGACCATGAAAAAACATATTGGAAGGTAAGCTTTATGGATGAGACCCTGAAATTGATCGAATTAGCTCACCAGGGAGATAAAGCAGCCAGGGACAGGCTGGTAACAGACAATATGGGACTGATATGGAGCATTGTAAAACGCTTTGCAGGTCGTGGATATGAACAGGAAGATCTGTTTCAGATCGGAAGTATCGGTCTGATCAAGGCAATCGATAAATTTGACCTGAATTACCAGGTGAGGTTTTCTACCTATGCAGTACCAATGATATCAGGTGAAATCCGGAGATTTTTGCGGGATGACGGCATGATTAAGGTAAGCCGTTCTTTAAAAGAACTGGCAGGAAAAGTATTTCTTGTAAAAGAAGAATTATCGGACTGTTATGGACGGGATCCAACCGTAGAAGAGATTGCAGGGAAGCTTGGGGTAAGCAGTGAAGAAGTAGCCGCTTCCCTGGAGGCAGGCGCCCAGGTGGAGTCTATTTACAGGCCTTTAAGCGCCACAGAAGGAGAAAAAGGTGTTTTAATGGACAAGTTAGAAGAAAAAAGTGAGGCCCAGGAACAGCTTTTAAACAGGCTTACCCTGGAAAAAGTCATGAAAGATCTGGCACCCCAGGAAAAAGAACTGATCCTGCGCCGGTATTTTTATAATCAGACCCAGATGGAAACTGCAAAAGCGTTAGGGGTATCCCAGGTCCAGGTTTCCCGCCTGGAAAAAAAGTGTTTAAAAGAACTGCGAAAGCGTTTTGAAGGATAAAATAAACGGATAAAAACGAATAAAAATGAAAAAAAGGCACATTCTAGCTGTGAAAGGATGTGAGTTTCAGATGAAAATGAAAAGCGTAAAAGCAGTTCTTATTTTTCTTCTTCTTTTAGCAGGTATGGTCACAGGGTATCTGTTGTGGAGTATGAGGGAACCGGAGTATGAAAAAGAAGGGATGCTGGTGGAAAATGAGGTAACGGCGTATTATAACATGACAGAAACCGGAATTCCGGCTTTTGCGGCAGCGCCGGCCAGTCTGCTGATAGAAGAAAATGGCGAAGGGTGGAGTGAAAACCTATGAGCCAGACAGGCAGCAGCCAGAGTCAGACCGTCTATATACAGTTAAACCAGATCACGGAGCTCCGCCGCAGGGATGTATTTTTAAAGGATGTAGGGGAAGTGACCTGCCGGGATAAGGTGATCTTAAGTAAATGCAGGGCATTAAAAGTAAAGAGTATCCCTGAAAAAGAAGCAAGGCGTTATGTAATGAGCGCGCTGGAAGTAGTGCGGATGTTAGAGGCATTGGATCCGTCCATTGAGGTAAACAACCTGGGAGAGTCGGATTTTATCATCGCCTATAAGCCGCCAAAGGCTTCGGAAGTTTGCTGGCAGTGGATAAAAACAGTCTTTGTGTGTCTGGTCAGCTTTTTCGGGGCAGCATTTGCTATTATGACCTTTAATAATGATGTAAATGTAGGGGATGTACTCAGTCAGGTCTACTTTCAGGTCATGGGACGGCAGCCAGATGGTTTTGGGCTGATGGAAGCAGGATACAGTGTGGGACTTGCTATTGGGATTTTGGTATTTTTCAACCATATTGCAGTGAAAAAGCTGAATACCGATCCCACACCTTTGGAAGTGGAAATGCGCCTTTATGAAGAAAATATCTGTAAGACCCTGATCGACCAGGCAGGTAGAAAGGAGAAAGAGATCGATGTGGATTAAAAATATCTTTCTCCTTTTTTTCGGCCTTTGTTCCGGCGGGATCATTGCAGCCGGCGTTTATGCATTTCTGGCCATCATCGGTGTTTTTGTGCGGCTGATCGGGAAAACGAAGACAAAGAAAAATATCATGCTCTATGAAAATATGATCATTCTCGGGGGAGTATTGGGAAATATCATGGAGCTTTATAAGGTAAGACTGCCCTTAGGCGAAGTGTTTGGGCAGATCTTTCTTCTTACAGGGGGCGTCAGTGTGGGAATATTTACAGGCTGTCTTGCCATGTCTCTGGCAGAAACCTTAAAAGCACTTCCCACATTTTCAAGGCGGATCCGGCTGTCTGTGGGGCTTCCATGGCTGATCATTGCTATTGCTGCAGGGAAATGTGGCGGATCGCTGCTGTATTTCTGGAGGCGGATGGCAGCAGGATGAGAATGAAAAAAGTGGTTTCAACATGGTCATAGAAAGGAAAAGAACATGGAGATCGACAAGAAAAACTATGCGGACTACATTAAAGAGATCACCCCGGTCCATAATCTTTGGGCTTCTATGGGAAAAGCATTTATAACAGGGGGACTGATATGCACTCTGGGGCAGTTGATTATGAACCGGGTGACAAATACCTGGGGGCTGGAGGCAGAGGCGGCAGGTGCCTGGACTTCCATTATCCTGGTATTTTTGAGCGCCTTATGTACCGGTCTTAACATTTACCAGAAACTGGTAAAATTCGGCGGAGCCGGAGCCCTTGTACCCATCACCGGCTTTGCTAATTCCGTAGCTGCTCCCGCAGTGGAATTCCGCTCCGAAGGCCAGGTTTTCGGTATCGGTGTAAAGATATTTACCATCGCCGGGCCTGTGATCCTGTATGGCGTGGGAGTAAGCTGGATATTGGGAATGGGATACTGGGTTTTGCAGAAAATGTGAGTCGCATAGACGGCTCATTTTTTGTGTGTTATACTATTGATTATTAACTATCATAAAAGTCAGAAGAGAAGGATAAGGAGAGAAATACATGGAGCATCTGCGCTGCGTGGTGGAGCGTATTACATATCAAAATGAGGAAAATGGTTATACAGTTTTAAAATGCGCAGTGAAAAACTATAGTGATCTGGTAACAGTAGTTGGCACTATGCCGGATACCCATGTGGGCTCTGTCCTGTCTTTAGACGGCTTCTGGAAAATGAACGCCAGATACGGCAGGCAGTTTTGCGCAGAGCGCTTTGAGGAAACGCTTCCTGCCACTGTATATGGTATTGAAAAATATCTTGGGTCCGGTCTTGTCAAAGGGATCGGGCCTGTTTTTGCAAGAAAGATCGTGGAAAAATTCGGTGAAAATACGCTGGATATTATCGATGAGACACCGGAAGAACTGATCAAAGTTCCCGGCATTGGAAAAGTGCGGGCAGAACGGATCAAAACCAGCTGGAAGGACCAGAAAGAGATCAAAAATATTATGCTGTTCCTTCAAAGCAACGAAGTCAGCACTTCCCATGCTACCAAGATCTATAAAACCTATGGAAGTGAAAGCATTTCCATTGTAAAAGAAAATCCATACCGCCTGGCAGATGATATCTGGGGCATTGGATTTAAAACAGCCGATTCCATTGCGGAGAAAATGGGCATTGACAAGACAAAATTTGTCCGTCTGCGCAGTGGTATTTTTTATACCTTAAATAAACTGGCGGAAAATGGTCACTGTTATGGGGAACGGGAGCAGCTGGTAAAAAAGGCAAAAGAACTTCTGGAAGTAGAAGAAGGAGAAATTGAAGTTACCTTAGATGAGATGCTTCGCACCAAGGACGTGATCCAGGAGGAAGAAGCCATTTATCTGCCGCCTTATTATTTTTCAGAAAGCGGTTGCGCAAAGCGGCTGCTGGAACTTTTGCTTACCGGACGAAAATCTGTGATTGATGCAGAAAAAACACTGGAAAAAGTGGTATCTCAGTCGCAGATCACCTACGATGAGATCCAGTTAGAAGCAGTAAGAACAGCTATTTCTTCCAAAGTCATGATACTCACCGGCGGTCCGGGAACCGGAAAAACCACTACCACACTGGGTATTATATCTGCCTATAAGATGGCCGGTTATAAGATCCTTTTAGCAGCTCCAACAGGGCGGGCGGCAAAGCGTATGGCAGAGGCAACAGGTATGGAAGCAAAGACCATTCACCGCCTTTTGGAAT
Source organism: Clostridium sp. AM22-11AC (assembly GCF_003473545.1). GTDB lineage: Bacteria > Bacillota > Clostridia > Lachnospirales > Lachnospiraceae > Enterocloster. Next base: position 60,490 of record NZ_QUCM01000003.1, on the reverse strand, counting down.
ACAAGCCACCGGAAGGATACCAGAAAAATGGGGACAAGCCTTTAGAGGGAGATGTGCTTATCCTGGATGAATGTTCCATGGTGGATATCATGCTTATGTACAACCTGTTAAAAGCAATTCCGGAACATATGTCTCTGGTTTTAGTTGGTGACATTGATCAGCTTCCAAGTGTAGGCGCCGGAAATGTGCTCCGTGATATGATCGAGTCCGGGCGGATCCCGGTGGTGCGTCTTACCAGGATCTTCCGTCAGGCCCAGGGAAGCCGTATTATCATGAACGCCCATAGGATAAATAAAGGGGAAGCTATTGATATGCGGGGCGGCAGAAATTCCGACTTTTTCTTTGCGGAAAAGCAGACAAACGAAGAAACTGTGGCAACGCTGGTTCAGTATTGCAAAGAAAACCTCCCACGGTATTACCATGTAGATCCTATTCAGGATATCCAGGTGCTGACGCCTATGCAAAGAGGAGAGTGCGGCGCAGTCAATCTAAACCAGATACTTCAGGAAGCCATGAATCCTACAGATATCTGCCTGCGCCGGGGTGGTACCCAGTATCGGTTGAATGATAAAGTAATGCAGATCAGAAACGATTATGACAAAGAAGTATTTAATGGGGATATTGGGACTATCTGCAAAGTGGATACAGAAGAACGGGAACTGACGGTAGATTTTGATGGGCGAAAGGTAGTCTATGATGTGACGGAACTGGATGAGTTGTCATTAGCTTATGCAGTCACCATCCACAAAGCCCAGGGAAGCGAATATCCCATTGTAGTCATGCCCTTTACCATGAGTCACTTTGTGATGCTGCAACGAAATCTTCTCTATACAGGTGTTACAAGGGCGAAGAAGATACTGGTATTGATCGGGGAGCGGAAAGCCATTTTTTATGCCATCCGCAATGAAACAACAGCAGGGAGAAATACGAAGCTGGCGAAGCGGCTACAGCCGGAAAGTGAAGAGTCGCGGGCTGTGGCAGCGGCACTGGCAAAAAAACTGGTCCAGGGAGAAGAAACTGTGGGGGCTGACGGAACAGCTTTGCAAAAACCAAATTCAGCACAAAAAGAAAAAATGATCGTATACAAAAACAGTATCCAGCCGTCTATGGTATCGGAAACACCGGCCGCCTACGAAGGCAACCTCTGGAAACGCCTTTCCCAGTCGAAATTTCGCAGCAGTTTCACATTAAAGGCTAATGACAGGCATTATGTAATAGAAAAAGGTATGGATACAGTGCGAAGCCATGCCACAGATTTTATCCGTGACAGGCTGGCACCTGCAGAGCCGAAAAATGATGGAAAACAGACACCAATGAGAGGTCATCCTGTATTTATCGGGCAACACGCTACCGGTACCTGCTGCCGCAGTTGTCTGGAAAAATGGCATCACATTCCAAAGGGAAGAGAACTGACAGAAACAGAGCAAAAATATGTGGTAGATGTGATCATGGAGTGGATCAAAAGGCAGATGCAGACCTTATAAGAGAGTTGTATGAAATGGTTACAAATCTGGATGTTTTGCAGCTTTCAGATGGAGAAAAATGCACACTGGCTTTATTTGGAGATATTGCACGACGCTTGGCGATTGCAAATCCGTCATTGGATGATCCACTTCAGGGAGATGGTGTGGTTCTAATCGATGAATTGGAACTTCATATGCACACTTCCTGGCAACGGAAAGTTATTTCCATGTTAAAGAAAACATTTCCTAATATTCAGTTTATCATTACTACTCATTCACCTCAGATCCTGGGGGAGGTAGATCACGATTTTAATGTTTATGCTTTATCCAGGAACGGATCGGATATTCAGGTGGTACAAACAACGGGGATGTTTGGTATGGATTCCAATTCTATTTTGGAAGACAAAATGGAAACAGATTCGGTAAGTGCGATCATTAAACAAAAAACAGAGGAAATGTATTCCTTGCTTGAATTGAAAGACTTTGATGGTGCGGAAAATATTGCAGATGAGATTGACGAATTGACTCAGAACAGAAATATAGATACAGTTCGTGCAAGGGTAATTATCAGAAGAGGTAGATACAAGAATAACGATTTATCTAATCCGTAACGATGAACAGAATATTTCGTTATGCGGGTGTGCATTTTTTATGCGATTTTATAGCTTGTTCATAATATCTAACAGGTGCTGATAGCTGTCCACACTGTCGTAAACCACATCTGCAGAGGAGAAATTGTGAAACAGCTTTCTGGCACAGTCGATTTTCGCTTTTTCAATAGGCTTCAAATTTAATGTTTCCATGGGAGCATACACCCAGCCCTCCGGATTTCAGAGAATCGGAGAGCTTAATATTATTGCGAGCCTGGATACGGTGAATATTATCCAAAAGCTGACCGTAATCGAGCTGTACCTTAGCGTTGGCAAAGCCCATGTACAGTTCTTCATCAGAAGGCATCCAGTTTGTCACATCTCGCTTGATTTCAACATCGCGGCGGTAGGTGAAGTGGTCGTTGAAAGGCTGACCAGCAAATACACCTACCACGCTGTCCACAGCCTCGGTCTGGTAAGGCTGTATGGTAAATTTGAATTTCATCTCAGCCATTACAGCACCTTCCTTTGCGTTCTCGGACTATAGGTTTCAAATATCTGCTCAAAGTTTGTGGCTACGCTGTCACTCGCCATACTGCTGTCACGGAATACGGCATAAACTGGCTGCTTCTGCGCAATGGCTTTGACGGTTTCTTCTGTAACATCCTTGTCAAAGCAGGCAATCAGATAACCATCCGCTACAGAGAACACCTTCTTGCCAGCAATTTCTGTTTCCTGAATGTCAGAGGAGAGCAAAATACCAAGGTCGAGCATTACCTGGAAGAGCAGATCTTCTGGTGTACGATCCGGTTTGATATTGTCAGCGAACAGTTCCATCTGTCCCTGATTGTAATCGGCAGGGCGGTAGTAGACATCTTCCATATTACTGCTGTCTATTTTGAAAACGCGGAAGCCGATATCAAGATTAGTAGTGGTAAGCGGATTTTCTTCCTTGATCTTCTTTCCAGCACGACGGATACGCTCTTCACCAATTTCACAAATATTACTATATTGTGCATTTTGAATAGTTTCTGGTAGTTGAACCATAATAAATTTTCTTGAACTGTTATCGGTTAGGTTCCAGGATTTGCCAACAATAAGTGCTGAACGTGATTTTTATTTGAGTTAGATACATTATTTAAAAAGAATGAGAATCCACAATATGGATGAATGTCATTTTTAGGTTTAAAGAAATTACTGGAAGAGGGAACTTGATAATGGCTAAAATTGCACATTTTCCCAAACAAAATCACCCTTAAAACCCCGCATAAACTCTGATTGTATGCACCAAAAAACAAACATTGTTTTTTCTTTAACACAAGATAAAATTTATCAAAAAATCACTTGCCTTTCTCCGAAAATATGATATCATTCGTGGTGAGTTAAGAAAAACTAACAATCGCGGAATACAAAAACAGGAGGAAGGAAATGTTTAACTACGAACAGTGGGACGGATTTGAAGGTCGTCTCTGGAAAGAAGAGATCAATACAAGAGATTTCATTCAGAAGAACTATACACCATATGACGGTGATGCATCATTCTTAGCAGGACCTACCGAAGCTACGGATAAGCTTTGGGGAATTCTGCAGGGACTTCAGAAGGAAGAGCGCGCTAAGGGCGGCGTTTTAGATATGGATACTGATATCGTATCCGGTATTACTTCTCATGGACCTGGATATATCAGTGAAGAGACCAAGGACTTAGAGCAGATCGTTGGTCTGCAGACAGACAAGCCATTAAAGAGAGCATTCATGCCTTACGGTGGTATCCGTATGGCAGAGGAAGCTTGCAAGAACTATGGCTACGAGCCAAGCCCGGAGCTTCACAAGATCTTCACTGAGTACTGCAGAACCCATAACCAGGGCGTATTTGATGCTTACACTCCAGAGATGAAGAAAGTTCGTCACAACAAGATCATTACCGGACTTCCAGATACTTATGGCCGTGGACGTATCGTAGGTGACTACCGCCGTGTAGCTCTGTACGGTATCGACCGCCTGATGGAAGAGAAGGCAAATGATTTTGCTAACTGCGGTGACGGAACTATGACTGATGACGTGATCCGTTTAAGAGAAGAGATCTCCAGACAGTATCAGGCATTAAAGGATATGAAGAAGATGGCAGCATCTTACGGATACGATATCTCCCAGCCTGCTAAGACTGCTAAGGAAGCTGTTCAGTGGTTATACTTCGGATACTTAGCTGCAGTTAAGACCCAGAACGGTGCTGCAATGAGTGTTGGCCGTATCTCTACTTTCCTTGATATCTACATCAAGAGAGATATGGATAAGGGCATCTTAACTGAGTCCCAGGCTCAGGAGCTGATCGATCACATGGTAATGAAGTTCCGTATGGTTAAGTTTGCAAGAATCCCATCTTACAACCAGCTGTTCTCCGGCGACCCAGTTTGGGCTACTCTGGAAGTTGGCGGTATCGGTGTAGACGGACGTTCTATGGTAACCAAGACAGATTATCGTTTCCTGCACACCTTAGAGAACATGGGACCATCCCCAGAGCCAAACATGACTGTTCTTTATTCTTCTGCACTGCCAGAGAACTTCAAGAAGTATGCAGCTAAGATCTCTATTGATACAAGCTCTGTACAGTATGAGAACGATGACGTAATGAAGCCAGAGTGGGGCGATGATTACTCCATCTGCTGCTGCGTATCTGCTACCCAGACCGGTAAGGAAATGCAGTTCTTCGGTGCCCGCGCAAACCTGGCTAAGTGCTTACTGTACGCTATGAACGGTGGACGTGATATGAAGTCCAAAGAGCAGGTTGGTCCAGAGTACACACCAATTACTTCTGAATACCTTGATTATGATGAAGTGATCCGTAAGTACGAGGTAATGATGGATTGGCTGGTAGGCGTATATGTAAATACCTTAAACCTGATCCAGTATATGCATGACAAGTACTTCTATGAGGCTGCTGAAATGGCTCTGATCGATACCGATGTCAGACGTACATTCGCTACCGGTATTGCTGGTTTCTCTCATGTAGTTGACTCCTTAAGTGCTATTAAGTACGCAAAGGTTAAGACTGTTCGTGATGAGACTGGCCTGATCGTTGACTTCGTAACTGAGGGAGACTTCCCAAGATACGGTAATGACGATGACAGAGCAGATGAGATTGCTGTATGGCTGTTAAAGACCTTCCTTGAGAAGTTAAAGAGACGTCACACCTACAGAAATTCTGAGCCTACAACTTCTATCCTGACCATTACTTCCAATGTAGTATATGGTAAGGCTACCGGAAGCATGCCAGATGGCAGAAGAGCAGGCGAGCCACTGTCCCCAGGTGCAAACCCAAGCTACGGCGCAGAGCAGAACGGCTTACTGGCTTCCTTAAACTCTGTAGCTAAGCTGCCTTACGAGTGGGCTCTGGATGGTATCTCCAATACCCAGACTATCAACCCAGATGCTTTAGGCCACAGCGAAGAAGAAAGAGTAGATAACCTGGTACAGGTATTAGACGGCTACTTCGATCAGGGCGCTCATCACCTGAATGTAAACGTATTTGGTAAGGAGAAGCTGATCGATGCTATGGAGCATCCGGAGAAGGAAGAGTATGCTAACTTCACTATCCGTGTATCTGGATACGCTGTTAAGTTCATCGACTTAACAAGAGAGCAGCAGCTGGACGTTATCTCCAGAACCTGCCATGCAACCATGTAATTTAATACAGGCTGCATTTAATGTAACTGAGAAATAAAATAGCATTCCGCTATTGATCAAAGATCCATATAATGATGTAACGGTTCAGGACATTATGTTCTGGACCGTTATAAATATTTATGGAATGCATTTTCAGAAAATAAGGAGAAGGACGTGGAAGGATTTGTTCATTCTATGGAGACCTTTGGACTGGTTGACGGTCCAGGTGTCCGTTTCGTTGTATTTCTTCAGGGCTGCCGCATGCGGTGCCGTTACTGCCATAACCCGGAGACATGGAAATTAGAGGGAGGTACTCCCTGGACTGCAGATAAATTATTTTCCCATGTATACCGGTATAAGAGCTACTGGAATAAAAAAGGACAGCCAAACGGCGGTATTACCGTCAGCGGAGGAGAACCTCTTCTCCAGATCGACTTTGTTACAGAGTTTTTTAAGAAAGCCAAGGAAAAAGGCGTTCACACAGCTCTGGATACAGCAGGCAATCCTTTTACACTGGAAGAACCATTTATCAGCAAATTTGAAGAACTGATGAAAGTAACGGATCTGGTGATCCTTGATTTTAAAGAGATCGACAACGAAAAACACAAAAAATTAACCGGATGTCCAAATGAAAATATCGTACAGATGGCAAGATGGCTGTCAGACCATGGAAAAGATATGTGGCTGCGCCATGTACTTGTGCCGGATCTGACCGATGATGAAGAAGGACTGATAAAGACCCGTGACCTGATCCGGGAATTAAAGACAGTAAAACGTGTAGAGGTACTTCCGTACCATACACTGGGACTGTTTAAATGGCAGAAACTGGGAATTCCCTATACTTTGGATGGTGTAAGAACGCCTACTGCAGAAGAAGTAAAGAAGGCAGAGGAGATCCTGGAAGTAAGTAAATATCAGTAATATGAAAAAGACAGAGGTAGCTATACAGGACAGACCTGTTGGTGCAGCTGTCTTTTTTATTATGCAGAAGCTCAAGGTTAGTATGTAAAAGAGGCAAACAGGATTTCTGTTTAAAATTTTGTACATGTTCTATATAAATTATTTCTTGGCATTTTAGGGTATTGGTAGTATAATATATGCATGTGATAATAAATTAACAAACTAATAATCTCAAAATAATGTGAAAAACAGGAGGTAATTATTATGGCAAGACTGAGAATGATGCGTGCACCGCAGAAATATGTACAGGGAAAGGATTCTCTGTTTAAATTCCATGAGGAAATGAAAGATCTTGGAAACAAATTCTTGTTTGTCTGTTCAAGAAGTGGATACAAAATGTGCCATGATAAGATTGAGAAGAGTTTTGAAGGAACAGAAGATATCCGCCAGTATGAGATTTTTGGTGGTGTATCCAGTGTTGGTGAGATTGAACGGATGAGAAAAATTGTCCGCGAAAATAGACTGAATGTAGTAGTAGGTGTTGGCGGTGGTTCAGCCATTGATACAGCAAAAGCTACTGCTCATTATGAAAAACTTCCGGTGGTAATTATCCCAACAGTCGTTGCGACAGATGCTCCATGTACAGGACTTTCTGTTATTTACAATGATGATGAGACATTTAACAGCTATTTATTTTATCCAAAGAACCCGGAAGCTGTTATTGTGGACAGTGATGTGATCGCAAAATCGCCTGTTAAATTTTTGGTAGCAGGTATGGGTGATGCTCTTGGAACTTATTTTGAAGCAAGAGCATGTCAGCGTACCGATGCGCCAAGCCTGGAATTTGGTGGTATTACAAGATCTGCAATGGCACTGTGCAAACTTTGCTATGAGACTTTAAAAGAGTATGGCGCAGCTGCAAAACATGCCTGTGAAAATCAGGTGGTTACTCCAGCGTTGGATGCTATCATCGAAGCCAATGTATACCTGTCTGGTGTAGGCGCTGATAATGGCGGTCTGGCTGTTGCCCATTCATTCTATAATGGTCTGACAGCTTTAGGCGGACACAGTGCACCACATGGAAACTGCGTTGCTTATGGTACTCTGGTACAGCTGATATTAGAGGGCGCTCCAAAGGCAGAGTTTAAAGAAGTTCAGGATTTCTGCCGGGAAGTAGGTCTTCCTGTTACTCTGGAAGAAATTGGTGTAACAACCAAGGAACAGGTAAAGGTCATTGCAGAGCATGCCTGTGTAGAAGGCGAATCCATACATAATATGGTAGCAGATGTAACTGCAGATCAGCTTTACGATGCAATCCTTGCTGCTGATTCTCTGGGGAAAGAGGTACTGGGAAAATAGTGCTGTATTTAAGCATTAAAGTATTCCTCAGCAAGCACAGTCTGTATAAAGGCCCGCACCTGAGGGAGTTCAAAATAATGGCTTTTATATAAAATATGAGAAGTACGTATAAAGGGAGATCCGTCCTGAAAGAAAAGGGGCGTGATGCTCCCTTTATAATTTTTTAAACAGATCTCCGGCAAAATAGACCAGCCAATACCATTTTCCACCATTTCCAGGCAGCTGGAAATATCATCGATCCAAAGCTGGGTGCGGCAGTTGGCGCACCCATTTTCCTGTTTCCACTGTTCAATGCGGTCGTAAAAAGGAGAGTCCGTATGACGTCCGATATAAGGGATATCCTTTAAGGAGAGTTCAGCCATTTCCTGATTTCGTACCAGACATACCGGTTCTCTAGAAAGGATAACATCCCCATCCTGCCAGTTAAAATTGCCACGGACCAATGCAATAGAGATCTCATTATCAGCCAGTGCACGGTATAACTGGGTACTTTGCATTGTAGTCACATAAATGTCTACTTTTGGATATTTTTTCATAAATGTTTTCAGTACAGCTGGAAGTTTATACCGGGCAATATTAACAGAAACACCGATCTTTAAAGAACCGCAGATCTCCCCCTGGAGCGAAAGGGCATAGGCCCGTATGTGTTCCATGGACTGGGAGATCTTTTCAATTTCCGGGAAGATCCCCTCAGCAGCGGGTGTAGGGAGAATGCCTTTGCGGGAACGGATAAAAAGCTGGCATCCCAGGTCCTGCTCCATTTTCTGGATTCGTTTGGTGAGAGAAGACTGGGTGGTATAAAGCTTCTTTGCTGTCTTTGTAATATTCTGTGTATCGATCAATGTTTTTAAAAGTTCAATATCCTGTTCATCCATAAATAAACCAACCTCCTGTCAGGCAAATTTCCATAAACATAAACCATTCCATAATGGAATGTAATATAATGAAATTATACAATTTTACAGAATGGATAGCAAGGCCTATAATACAGTTAAACAAAGAAAAACGTATAGAAATCAATATAAAGGAGGACTTGTTTTATGTATATGAAGAAATATCCCTGTGTTTACATGAGAGGCGGTACCAGCAAAGCCGTATTTTTCCATGAGAAGGATCTGCCGGAAGATCAGAGTCTCTGGGATGACATTTTTATGAAAGTCATGGGAACCCCGGATGTAAAACAGATCGATGGAATGGGCGGAACCGTATCATCTACAAGTAAGGTTGCCATTATTTCCAAATCCGACCGCCCGGATGTAGATGTAAATTATACATTCCGCCAGGTAGACATTATCATTCCAAGGGTAGATGGAAGCGCCAACTGCGGAAATATCTCATCTGCTGTAGGTCCATTTGCCATTGATGAGGGCCTGGTTCCGGCTGTAGAGCCAATCACAGTAGTTCGTATTTTAAATACCAATACCAACAAGATCATTGAAGAACATGTACGTGTAAAAGATGACCATGCAGATGTGTATGGGGATGAAGTGATCAAGGGTGTTCCTGGAACAGGTTCCCGTATTGATATGTATTTTGAAGATCCGGCAGGTTCTAAAACAGGAAAGCTCTTCCCCACAGGACAGAAAAAAGAGATTTTTGATGTACCGGGATATGGTCCGGCAGAGGTAACGGTTTTAGACTGCTCCAATCCTATGGTATTTATCAAGGCATCGGATCTGGGAATTAAAGGAACGGAACTGGTGGAATTAAACCAGAATGCAGATGTTATGGAACATATTGAACGGATCCGTGGAATGGCAGCTGTTAAGTGCGGGTTTGTGGAAAAATGGGAAGATGCCAGAACGAAATCTACTTCTGCACCAAAGGTATCCATTGTATCAGCGCCTCAGGATTACACAGATATGGACAAAAATCAAGTAAAGGCCGAAGATATGGATCTGTGTGTAAGAGCAATCTCCGTAGGTGCCCTGCATAAGGCATATCCTATGACAGTAGCTGTAGGAACAGGTGCTGCTGCAAGGATCCCTGGAACCATCGTTTATGAAACATTAAAAGCTCCATTAGAGGGTGATATCATCCGTCTGGGACATTCCAGCGGTATTACCGATGTAGATATTAAGATGGATGGAGAAAAGGTGTTAAAAGGCGGTGTTACAAGAACAGCAAGAAGGATCATGGATGGCTTTGTATACATAAGAGAATGATCTGAAGTAACTTCATAAAAATTAAGATAATTGGGGAAATGTTTTAACATTCAGGAGGAATTACATATGGGATTACAGGTATTGGCATTGGCCTGTCTGGTTGGCGCGATCATATTGGGATTTGTAAGAAAGATGAATGTAGGTATTGTCTGTTTTGGACTGGCACTGATCCTGGGAACTATAGGGGGAATGGCGTCAGGAAAGATCTATGGCGGCTTTCCGTATAAACTGTTTAGCACATTGTTGGGAACCATGTTATTTTTCAGTTTGCTGCAGCAAAACGGAACACTGGAAAAAGTTTCCAAAAAGCTGATCAGCTTCTGCGGAAATAATACATTCCTGGTTCCGGTCATTATTTATCTTGTAAGTTTTATCCTTTCCGCTGCAGGCCCTGGTGCTATCAGCGTACAGTCGGTAACCGTTATGTTTGCTGTATCACTGGCAGTACAGATGGATGCAAGCCCGGTACTTATGGGAGCAATGGCCATCCTTGGAGCAGTAGGAGGCACAGCATCACCTATTGCACTGACCGGTATCATTGTAAATGATCTTTTGGCACAAATGAATATGGAAGGCGTTGGAATGAACATGTTTATTGGAGTTTCCATTGCCAACTTTGCCTGTGCAGTTGTTACTTATATTGTTTTAGGCGGTTATAAACTGAGAAGAAGTGCCGGTGAAGCTGCTGCTGTGAAAGAACATTTTACAAAAGAACAGACCATCAGCCTAGTGGCATTACTGATCATGGTGGTTATGGTAGTTGGATTTTCTTATGATGTAGGACTGATCTGCTTTACTTTATCACTTGTTCTTATCCTTCTTAGAACTGCAGATGAGAAGAAAGCGATCAAGATGATCCCATGGAATGTATTGATTCTGATCGCAGGTGTCAGTGTGTTGATGAACATTACCCAGACAATGGGCGGTATTGAGTTGCTTTCTGATATCCTTGCATCTTTTATGAATTCTACTACAGCAGCGCCGCTTATGGGATTTACAGGCGGTCTGATGTCATGGTTTTCCAGTGCAAATGGAGTTGTATTCCCAACGCTGATCCCTACAGTTCCAGATATTTCAGCACAGGTAGGCGGTGCCTCTGTTATGCAGATGATCGTAGCCATCGTATGCAGCGCTACGGTAGCAGGTATCAGTCCTCTGTCTACAGGCGGAAGCCTGATCATGGCAAGTTACACCCAGGAATCTGGCTGTGATGAGAAAGAACAGCAGAAATTATTTGGACAGTTATTTATGCTTTCTGCTGGAATGGTAGCTTTGGTGTTTGTTTTGACTTTAGCCGGACTGCTTAAATTTCTTGGATAAATTTTAAGAAAACATAATACAGAAGGGAAAGATGAAAATGGAAAAATTTGCATATATTGGCTGCCGTACCACAAAAGAGCGAAAAGCCAGAGGAAAAGGGATCAGTGTATACAAGGTTGATGGAGATAACTGGGAGCTGGTACAGATCCTGGAAGGTCAGGTAAATCCTTCTTATCTCTGTCTGAATAAAGCACAGGACCGTCTGTACAGCATACATGGAGATTTTTGCCAGGTAAGCGCATTTAAGATCCGGGAAAATGGTACCTTAGAGTACCTTAATACAGTAAAAACATATGGGACCAATCCGGTGCATCTTACATTAGACCCAGAAGAAAGATGGCTTTATGTAGCCAATCTCCAGACGGGAAGCGTATCTGTGATCCCAGTCCTTGAAGATGGATCTTTGGGAAAACTTTATGACCTGGAATTTATTTCAGGAAATGGCGGTCCCGGCTATATTTCCCATCCTCACCAGACCATGAAAGACAGAAGCGGACGCTGGCTGGTGGTCCCTTCCCAGGGGCGACTGCAGGGAGTCGGGAAACTGACCGTGTTTGCCATTGACGAAGAACAGGGAAGTCTGAAAGAAACATTTATCCAGAAAGGCCGTACCGGTGCGGAACCAAGACACTGCGTGTTCCATCCGGGAAATAAATACTGTTACTGTGTAAATGAAAAAGACAGTACCGTAGCAGCTTATGATTTTGATGAAAAGACAGGTAAGCTGGCATTAAAACAGCTTCTTACCAGTCTGCCGGAAGATTATGCAGGAGATGGCTGGGCAAGTGCCATTGATATCCATCCGGAAGGTCATACACTGTATGTTTCCAACAGAAAACATGACAGCATTACGGTTTATCATCTGGATGAAGCAACAGGAAATATGACTTATATCCAGAATATCAAAACAGGCGGAGAGCAGCCAAGATTTATTACATTAAACCCGGAAGGCACCAGACTTTTGGCAGCAAATGAGCTTTCTGATACCATTACTGTTTTTGAGATCCTAAAAGATGGAACGTTGAAAGATACAGGAAGGAAGATCGCTACAGAAAGTCCGGTGTGCATTGCATGGAAAACCTGTTAGTACAAGATGTGGGAAAATTTCAGATCAGGACATGTTAATACATATAAATTATAGAAGAAAAGGAGAATGAGTATGGTCACTTTACACAGCGGAAAACAGATCATTATTGATAATAAGAGGATTGCATCAAAAGAAGAAGCAGCAGCTGTCTCACAGGAAGAGGCATTTAAAAATACACTGACTTACCAGGTGTTAAAGAAGCATAACCATTCTGATAATATGGAACATTTACAGATCCAGTTTGACTCCATGGGAGTATATGATAATACTTATGTAGGTATCCTTCAGACTGCTTATGCCAGCGGTTTAAAGGAATTTCCAATGCCCTGTGTATTTACCAACTGCCATAACTGCCTTTGTGCGGTAGGCGGCACTATTAATACCGATGTACATAAATATGCGGAGTCAGCCTGTAAAAAATCCGGCGGCATTTTTGTACCGCCTCATGAAGCGGTGATCCACCAGTATATGCGTGAAATGATCGTGAAGTCCGGGGATATGTCTATTGTATCTGACTCCCATACCCGCTATGGAACACAGGGATCTTTATCCATCGGTGAAGGCGGCCCGGAACTGGCAAAGGCAATGCTTGGAAAGTATTATGAGATCGATTATCCGGAAGTGATCGCTGTATTTTTAACAGGTGCTCCAAAGCCATGGGTAGGACCTATGGATGTAGCCTTAAGCATCATCGGAAAAGTATTCAAGAATAATTTCGTTAAGAATAAAGTCCTGGAATTTGTGGGACCTGGTGTAAGCAGCCTGTCCATGGATTTCAGAAATGGTATTGATACCATGACTACAGAGTCTGCCTGCCTTTCTTCTTTATGGTCCACCGATGAAAAGACAGAAGAGTATTTTAAGATCCATAACCGTCCAGATGATTATAAGAAAATGGTGCCGGGAAATGCAGCCCTTTATGACGGTATCGTAGAGATCGATCTGGATACCATTGTTCCTATGATCGCCCTTCCGTTCCACCCAAGCAATGCATATCCTCTGGCAGATGTGATCGCAGAGCCGGAAAAATACCTGTCTATGGTAGAAGAAGAGGCAAAGCGTGTATTTGAGAACAACCCGGATATCCATTTAGACCTGCTTTCCAAGATCCATGATGGAAAGATCAATGTTGACCAGGGCGCTATTGCCGGCTGTGCAGCAGGATCCTTTGAAAATATCTGTGCAGTAGATACCATTGCAAAGAAATTAAACAAAGGCTTGGGAACATTCCCACTTAATATTTATCCGGCTTCCCAGCCGATCATGTATGAGTTAAATAAAGCAGGTGTATTAAATGACCTGATGACTTACGGTGTAAGAGTGAAAACTGCTTTCTGCGGCCCTTGCTTTGGCGCTTCAGATGCTCCGGGAAATAATGATTTCTGCATCCGCCACAGTACCAGAAACTTCCCCAACCGTGAAGGCTCCAATCCGGCAACTGGCCAGATCGCTTCCGTTGCGCTTATGGACTCCAAGTCCATTGCAGCAACCGCATTTAACGGCGGTTATCTGACTTCCGCAGAAGATGTGCCGGTAGAATATTACACTCCAGAGTATCATTTTAACAGTGATATTTATAAGAATATTGTATACAACGGCTATAAAAATCCAAAGCCCGAGACAGAGATCGTTTATGGTCCTTCCATTAAAGATTGGCCAAAGATGGTTGCCCTTACAGACAACTTATTGCTTCAGGTAGCCAGTGTGATCCGTGATGAAGTAACTACTACTGATGAACTGATCCCTTCTGGTGAAACGGCATCCTATCGCTCTAATCCATATAAGATCTCTGAATTTACACTGATCCGCAAGGATCCTCATTATGTGGGAAATGCAAAAGCCATTCAGGAATATGAAACAGCCAGAAGAAACGGGGATGCAAAAAAGACGGCAGAAGTTTATGAAGTATTAAAAGCAGCAGGAGTAACAGCAGATACAGAGGAGCTGATGAAGACTACAGGAATTGGCTCTGTCCTTTATGCAAAACGCCCAGGTGACGGTTCTGCAAGAGAATATGCAGCCAGCTGCCAGAAGGTTCTTGGAGGACTTGCCAATATCTGTATTGAGTATGCAACCAAGCGTTACCGCAGCAACTGTGTAAACTGGGGCATTCTGCCATTTACCAATCCGGATAAGGAAATTGTTCTGGAACCAGGAGAATATGTATATCTTCCAGGCATCCGCAAAGCAGTAGAAGAAGGAGCCACAAAGGTAACAGCTACGGTGATCGGAACAGATGGAAGCACCAGACCAATGGAACTGGAACTTAAAAATGTAACAGAAGCAGAAAAGAAGGTACTTCTTGCAGGTTCTCTGATCAACTTTTATAAGGAAGAAAAATAATAAGAAGTAAAAGCAAGATGATATCCCAAAAAGATCCAAAGAGTAAGGGAATAGAAGGAGCATTTATGGAGAAAAGTGAGATGCGTAAACTGGCAGAGTTTATAGAAAAACTTAGCTGGGATGACCTGCCGGAAGAAGTAAAAACCACAGTATCTTTCCGGGTCCTGGATCTGATCAGCGCTGCTTTGGGAGCTGTGGATGATCCGCTGGTTAAAAAAGTAAAAGCTTCTTATTTAGAGAGAAATAACGGAACAGGCGGTAAGATCTGGGGAAGCGAAGGAGAAACGGATATTTCTACAGCTGCTTATATAAATGCCATGCTGGCCCATACTCTGGAACTGGATGATGTCCATCCGGCGTCAAAAACACATGGAAGCGCCAGCCTGATCCCGGCTGCATGGAGCTGTGCCCGGTATGTCCATGCTTCTGGAAAAGAATTTCTCACAGCAGTGGTATGTGGCTATGAAACCGTCAGCCGGATCGGTATGGCGTTGGGAGTAACAAGTCACAGAAAAAAGGGCTGGCATGCCACTGCTACCTGCGGAGGTTTTGGCTGCGCAGCTGCCTGCGGAAAGCTTCTGGGGCTGAATGCAGATGAGCTGGTATCGGCTCTTGGGATGGCAGGAACCCAGAGTTTTGGCAGATGGGCCTTTTTAGGGGATGGAAGCACCTGCAAAGTGCTCCACCCGGCCAGAGCGGTTGTAAATGGTCTGGATGCAGCATTTTTAGCAAAAGCCGGAATGACCGGACCGGAGCATATTTTGGAGGCAGAGGATGGCGGCTTACTGGCGGCTATGTCTGATACTGGTGATATAGCAAAAGTCAGTAAAGGTCTTGGTACAGATTGGGAGATCCTTCATATGGATATGAAGCCATATCCCTGCTGCCGCAGTGCCCATTGTGCTATAGATTGCAGTCTGAAATTAAGAGACAGTATTTTGGAAAAAATTGGAAAAGAGTACGATCATAAGACCTTAGAAGAAGAGAGAAAAAGGCTGACAGAAGCTATCAGGGAGATTGAGATCAAGACCTATGAAGTGGGATATAAGCAATGTGCAGTCAGTGATGGCTGTTTACATCCGCAAAATACCATGGATGCAAAGTTTTCCATTCCATTTTGTACAGCGGCAGCGTTCCTTTTTGGAAAAGTGACTATGAGCGAGTTTTCAGATCAGACAGTAGAAGATCCTTCTATGCAATGCCTTATAGAAAAAGTAACGGTGATGCCGGATGAAGCTTTTTCGGCTGTATATCCGGCTCATTGGGGATGTTCTATGAAGGTCATTTTAGAAAATGGTATTGTTCTGGAAACACAGGTATCTGATCCGTCAGGAGGAGAGAATTACCCTCTTACAAAAGCGCAGATACTTAAAAAGACAGAAAATCTTATTAAGATCTGCTATCCGGGAAAAGAAAAACAGATAGCAGAAAAATTGCTGGATCTGGCAGAGGCAGAGAGATTACCTGAATTATAAAACATACCAGGAAGTATAAGAAGTATAAAAAGTATAAGATCCAGTAAGACAGCCTGAAGAAAGTCGTGAAAAACGATGAACTTCAGGCTGTTTGCGTTGTCATGAACTTCATTTTCTGTTACAATAAAAGGTACGGAAACAACCAGAAAATGCAGAAAGCCTAAAATCAGGTGACAGAATTTGAATTATAATACAGATAATAAAACAGATACAATATATCAGCCAACCATCTATCAATATGCAAATATCATCATCGACATATCCCACGAAAGCGTAGATAAGACTTTCCAGTACCGCATCCCGGAGCACCTTTTAGGGCAGATCACTGCGGGACAGCAGGTGTATATTCCTTTTGGCGCAGGCAGCCATAAACGCAAAGGCTATGTGGTGGAGTTGACCAACCAGGCGGAATACGACATATCGAAAATAAAAAAAATCGACTCTCTGGTAGAAGGAAGCATTACCGCCCAGTCCCAGCTGATCCACCTGGCATGGTGGATGAAGGAACGGTATGGTTCTACTATGAACCAGGCATTAAAAACAGTGCTTCCAGTGAAGCAAAAGGTGCGGGAAGCGCCTAAGCGTAAGATCCATCTTCTGGTGGATGCGCTGACTCTGGAAGCTGCGATCCAGACAGCAGAGCGGAAAAAATACAAGGCCCGTCTGCGACTATTATATGCTTTAAAAGAAAATCCGGATCTTCCTTATGAAAATACCCTTCATAAGCTGAACCTGACGGCGGCAGCCATCCGGCCGCTGGAACAGGAGGGACTTCTTGCAGTCCAGGTGGTGAACCAGTACCGCAATCCCTTAGAGGAAATGCGCCGCCTTTTAACAGACGATTCTAAAGCTCAGTGGAAACCGCCTGTTCTAAATAAGGATCAGCAAAGGATCGCAGCTAATATCTGTGAAAAATATGACAATGGGGACCGAAAACCATGTCTTATCCACGGTATCACAGGCAGCGGAAAAACAGAAGTGTACATGGAACTGATCAGTCATGTGATCCGGGCTGGAAAGCAGGTCATCCTTCTGATCCCGGAGATCTCCCTTACCTGGCAGACAGTCATGCGTTTTTATCTTCGTTTCGGGGACCGGGTATCTGTACTAAATTCCCGGATGTCCGCAGGAGAGCGCTTTGACCAGTATGAACGGGCCAGAACCGGGGATATTGATATTATCATAGGTCCAAGATCCGCTCTTTTTGTGCCCTTTGAACGATTGGGAATGTTGATCATTGATGAGGAACATGAAAATTCCTATAAAAGTGAGCTTTCTCCCAGATATGACGCCAGGGAAGTGGCAAGAAAACGGGGAGAAATGGAAGGAGCCATGCTGGTCCTTGGCTCTGCAACGCCTTCTCTGGAAACCTATACCAGAGCAGTAAGAGGGGAATATGACCTTTATAAGCTGACCAGACGTGCCAAAGCAGATGCTGTTCTGCCTACGGTGGAGATCGCCGACCTGCGGGAAGAATTAAAAGCGGGCAACCGGTCTATTTTCAGCGAAAGATTAAAAGAACTGCTGGAGGACCGTCTGGAAAAAGGAGAACAGGCCATGCTGTTTATTAATAGACGGGGCTATGCCACCTTTGTGTCCTGCCGATCCTGTGGGGAAGCGGTAAAATGTCCTCACTGTGATGTGACGCTGACCTATCACAAAGACGGCCGGATGATGTGCCATTACTGCGGTTATACTATCCGTCAGCCGAAAACATGCCCCTCCTGTGGCTCCCCATATATTGCCCCTTTTGGTACGGGAACCCAGAAAATAGAAGAGATGGCCACGAAGATGTTTCCAAAAGCCCGGATCCTGCGCATGGACCTGGATACTACTTCTAAAAAGGGCGGTCATCAGCAGATCTTATCTGCTTTTGCAAGAGGAGAAGCAGATATCCTCATTGGCACCCAGATGATCGTCAAAGGCCACGATTTTCCAAAAGTCACTTTGGTAGGTGCTCTGGCAGCGGATCTTTCCCTCTATGCCAGTGATTACCGCTGCAGTGAGGAGACTTTTGATCTTCTGACTCAGGCAGCAGGAAGAGCAGGACGTGGAAATGCAGCTGGAAATGTGGTGATCCAGACCTACCAGCCGGATCATTACAGCATCCAGACAGCTGCGGCCCAGGACTATGAAGCCTTTTATACCCAGGAGATGAATTTCAGGAAACTTCTTGGATATCCGCCAGCAGTAGGGCTTTTAACCATCCAGATCGCAGATAAAAATGAGGGACGATTAGAACAGGCGGCAGCGTTATTGGAAGAGTGTCTGAAGCAGTGGATCGGGCAAAATGAGGATCTGTCAAAGGATGGAACGATCCAGTTTATAGGCCCTGTAAATGCTCCGGTGTTCAAAGTTAATGATATTTATAGAAAAATTTTATATATAAAGCAGGAAAACTATGATATACTGATACACATCAGGAAAATGGCGGAACAATGCTTAAAAGAAGCGCAAGGGCTTGAAAGTGTTGTTTTCCAGTCTGACCTGACTTAATTACGATATTTAAAGGAGAGATAAAAATGGCAGTTCGTCAGATCCGCGTTATTGGGGATGAAATTTTAAATAAGAAATGTAAACCGGTGAAAGAGATGACCGACCGTACAAAAGAGCTGATCGAAGATATGTTCGAGACAATGTATGAGGCAAACGGTGTAGGTCTTGCAGCACCACAGGTAGGTGTTTTAAAAAGAATTGTAGTAATTGATGTAGAAGACGGATATCAGTATGTACTGATCAACCCGGAAATTATTGAGCAGGACGGGGAGCAGACCGGTTATGAAGGCTGCTTAAGCGTTCCTGGAAAAACAGGCGTTGTTACAAGACCAAACCATGTAGTAGTAAGAGCGTTAGATGAGAACATGGATGAGATCGAAGTAGAAGGCGAAGGCTTACTTGCAAGAGCCATCTGCCATGAATGTGCCCATTTAGACGGTCAGCTTTATACTGAACTGGTAGAGGGCGAACTGATGGATACAGAAACTGAAAGTGAAGAAACGATCACAGAAGAGTAAACGCCGATTTTGAAAGGACTGAGAAATATACATGCGTATTGTATTTATGGGAACGCCGGATTTTTCCGTTCCGGCATTAAAAGCATTAGTTGAAGCGGGGCATCAGGTAACAGCTGTTGTGACCCAGCCGGATAAGCCTAAGGGCAGAGGAAAAGATGTCCAGATGACTCCGGTTAAGATCCAGGCTTTAGAATATGGCATTCCGGTATACCAGCCTGTAAAGGTAAAAACACCGGAATTTGTAGAAGTATTAAAGAAAGAAGCACCAGATGCCATTGTTGTTATCGCTTTTGGTCAGATCTTATCCAAAGAGATCCTGGATCTGCCAAAATATGGCTGTGTAAACATCCATGCATCCTTACTTCCAAAATACCGTGGTGCAGCACCGATCCAGTGGGCTGTGATCGACGGCGAAAAAGAGACCGGTGTTACGACCATGATGATGGATGTTGGCCTGGATACAGGTGACATCTTAGAGACAAAGGTGATCCCCTTAGATCCAAAGGAAACAAGCGGCAGCTTATTTGAGAAGTTAAGTGAAGCAGGCGGTCCATTGATTCTGTCTACCCTTGAAAAACTGGAAAAGGGAACTATTACAAGAACTCCTCAGGGCGAGTCAGGCACCAGCTATGCAAAGATGCTTACAAAGACTTTAGGCGATATCAACTGGACCATGTCAGCCACAGCCATTGAGCGTCTGATCCGCGGCTTAAATCCATGGCCAAGTGCTTATACTTTTTATAATGGAAAGACTTTAAAAATCTGGGATGCGGATGTATTAGAGGAAGCAGTTCCTACAGATGCAGTTCCGGGACAGGTCCTTCAGGCTGACAAACATGGATTTACAGTCGCAGCAGGAGAGGGAATTTTAAAGATCAATGAACTTCAGTTAGAAGGAAAGAAACGTATGGCAGCAGATGCACTGCTGCGTGGCTTTACTATTACACCGGGAGAGATCCTGGGACACCAGGAGTAAAGATCCTGTTGTGGGAAACACAACCATTACTGTATGGAATAGAAAGAGAGTGATCTTATGTACGGCTACATGCCTATGTATTATTTTGACCCAACTTATGTCCTGATCATCATCGGTGTGCTCCTTTCTATGGGAGCATCTGCAAAGTTAAATGCTACCTATGGCCGTTATTCTTCCGTAGCCAGCCGCTGCGGCATGACCGGTGCCCAGGCAGCACAGCGGATTTTACAGTCCCAGGGAATTTATGATGTGACGGTGCGCCATGTATCAGGAAGACTGACGGACCATTATGACCCAAGAAGCAAGACCGTCAACCTGTCTGATACGGTTTATGGTTCTACCTCTATTGCAGCTATTGGTGTGGCAGCCCATGAGTGTGGCCATGCTATTCAGGATGCAAGAGATTATGTGCCCTTAAGACTGCGTGCAGCCTTAGTTCCGGTAGCTAATTTCGGTTCCCAGATCTCATGGCTCCTGATCATCCTTGGTATCGTATTAGGAGGAACCGGACTGATCAATCTTGGCATCCTTATGTTTTCACTGGCTGTTCTGTTCCAGATCGTTACACTGCCTGTAGAGTACAATGCTTCTCACAGAGCAGTAGCGCTCCTTGACTCCATCGGTATTTTAGAGGGCCGGGAAGTAGGACAGACCAGACAGGTATTAAATGCAGCGGCACTGACGTATGTTGCCGCAGCCGCAGCATCCCTGCTGCAGCTTTTAAGACTTATGCTCCTGTTTGGAAACAGACGCAGAAATGACTAGAAAGGGGAACATGATATGGCAAAAGCCATAGACAGAGGCCTGGAAAACCGGGAGATTGTACTGGGTGTCCTGACAGAGGTACTGGATAAGGGCAATTTCGTCCATCTGGTGTTAAATCAGGCTTTAAGCAAATACCAGTATCTGGAAAAACCAGACCGGGCATTTATCACCAGGGTGACAGAAGGAACTCTGGAATATCTGCTTCAGATCGACTATATCATAAACAGTTATTCAAAAACAAAAACAGAAAAAATGAAACCGCTCATCCGTAATATCCTGCGGATGAGCGTCTACCAGCTCCTTTACATGGACCGTGTACCAGACAGTGCTGTTTGCAATGAAGCAGTCAAACTGGCCATACACCACCATTTTCAGGGGCTGAAAGGCTTTGTAAACGGAGTTTTGCGTACCATTGCAAGAAATAAGGAAGATCTGGATCTTTCCAGTCCGTATTTACGTTACAGCCTTCCGCAGTGGATGTATTCCATGTGGGAAAAAGACTGGGGAAAGGAAAATGCAGAAAAGATTGCAGAATCTTTCTTAAAGGAACGCCCTGTATGGGTGCGCTGTAATTTTAATCTGGATTCCAAAGAAGAGATCCTGGCTTCCCTGAAGGCACAGCAGGCTACAGCAAAACCGGTAGAAGGTTTTGAGGCGATGCTTGCATTATCTGATTATGACTATTTAGAAAGCCTGGAAGCTTTTCAGAAAGGCTGGATCCAGGTGCAGGATATCAGCTCTGCTTTAGTAGGAGAACTGGCTGCGCCGAAAAAAGACAGCTATGTTATGGATGTATGTGCAGCTCCTGGTGGAAAAAGCCTTCATATAGCAGATAAATTACAGGGGACCGGCTGTGTGGAAGCAAGGGATCTTACATACCAGAAGGTGGCTCTTATTGAAGAAAATGCCAGCCGTATGGGGGCAGTCAATGTAAAGGCTGTTCAGTGGGATGCAACAGAATATGATCCTGCAAGTGAAAATAAAGCGGACCTTGTGATTGCGGATCTGCCCTGCTCCGGTCTGGGAATTATTGGAAGAAAGCCGGATATTAAATATCACACCACAGAAGAAAACTTAAAAGAACTGGCAAAGCTGCAAAGAGAGATCCTTTCTGTTGTATGGAAATACGTAAAACCAGGCGGCCGTCTGATCTACAGCACCTGTACCATCAATAAAGAGGAAAATGCAGAAAATGCCCGTTGGATCACAGAAAATCTTCCTTTTAAGCCGGAAGATCTGACAGAAGCCTTTCCATTAAAAGGAGAAGCATTTGCGGGCTTGAAAGAGAACACATATCCGGGAGCAGACCTTAAAAATGGTCAGATCCAGATCCTTCCAGGCATTTCTCCTTTTGAAGACTTTGACGGCTTTTTCATCAGTGTTTTCAAGCGTACATTATAAGGAGTATTGAAATATATGTTAGACCTGATCGATACAAAAGGTAAAAAAGATATAAAGTCCATGACACTGGAAGAAGTGACAGCAGAGATGACAGCCCTGGGAGAGAAATCTTTCAGGGCAAAGCAGCTTTATGACTGGCTTCATGTAAAGCTGGCAGAAAGCTTTGATGATATGAGCACACTGTCCAAGGACCTGCGTCAGAAACTGAAGGAAAATTACAGTCTTACCGCTTTACAGGTAGCAGGAGAGCGCATTTCAGCTATTGACGGTACCAGAAAATACCTGTTCCGATTAGAAGATGGCAATGTGATCGAAAGCGTGTGGATGCAGTATCACCACGGGAATTCTGTATGTATTTCTTCCCAGGTGGGCTGTCGTATGGGCTGCCGCTTCTGTGCATCTACTCTGGATGGCATGGAGCGAAATTTACGTCCTTCTGAGATGCTGGACCAGATCTACCGTATCCAGACCATTACAGGAGAGCGGGTGTCCAATATCGTAGTCATGGGTTCCGGAGAACCGATGGATAATTATGATAATGTAGTCCGCTTTATCCGCCTGATCTCAAATGAGAAGGGCTTAAATATCAGCCAGAGAAACTTAACGATCTCAACCTGTGGCATTGTTCCTGGAATTAAAAAATTTGCAGAGGAAGGCCTTCAGGTCACACTGGCACTGTCCTTACATGCCCCAAATGACGAAGTGCGAAAGACATTAATGCCCATCGCAAACAGTTTTAAATTAAAGGATGTACTGGAAGCCTGCCATTATTATTTTGAAAAAACAGGAAGAAGACTTACCTTTGAATACAGTCTTGTAAAAGGGGTAAATGACAACCTGGAAGAGGCCAAGGCTCTTACAGAGCTGATCAAAGACCAGCATGGTCATGTAAATCTGATCCCGGTCAATCCGATCAAGGAACGTGATTATGTTCAGTCTGACCGGAAGGCTATTGAGCAGTTTAAAAATTATCTGGAAAAACATGGCATTAACGCAACGGTGCGCAGGGAAATGGGCCGTGATATCGGCGGTGCCTGCGGCCAGTTAAGAAAGAGCTATCTGGAGGAAGGAGAGATCTGATATGGAAGCATATGCACTGACAGACACAGGAAGAGTCCGTTCCATGAATCAGGATTATATCTACGCTTCCCCTGAAAAAGTAGGCTCCCTGCCGGATCTTTTCCTGGTAGCAGATGGAATGGGCGGTCATAAGGCGGGGGATTATGCTTCCCGTTTCATGGTGGAAAACCTGGTGGTATACTTAACCCACCGTCATGACGGTCCCTGTGTTACCCAGATAAAAGAGGGGATAAAAACAGTCAATAAAGCCCTTTACGATATGTCTTTAGAGAGAGAAGAATTTCAGGGAATGGGATGCACCTTAGTGGCTGCTGTGATCGAAGACGGTGTTCTGTATGCAGCCAATGTAGGAGACAGCCGTTTATATCTGATCCATGACGGCTCTATCCGCCAGATCACCCGGGATCATTCTTATGTAGAAGAAATGGTGGCAATGGGAATGATGCAGAGAGGAAGCGCGGATTACAACCGGAAAAAGAACATTATTACCCGGGCAGCAGGCATCCGTCCTGATATTGTGCCTGATTTCTTTGAGGAAGAACTAGAACGGGGGGATTATATCCTTCTGTGTTCCGATGGACTGAGCAATATGGTAGACAACGATACCCTGTGTTCCATTATCCTTTCTGAAGGGTCTTTAAAAGAAAAAGCGCAGCGTCTCATCGCTGAGGCCAATGAAAGAGGGGGAACAGATAACATAGCAGTTGTACTGGTAAAACCTGAGGAAGGAGGGATGGGATCATGTTAAATCCTGGAACCTATCTTCAGGACCGTTATGAGATATTGGGACGGATCGGTTCCGGTGGTATGTCTGTGGTTTATAAGGCAAAATGTCATACCTTAGACCGCCTGGTGGCCATTAAAGTGTTAAAAGAAGAGTTTGCCTCTGATGAAAATTTTGTCAGTAAATTTAAAATGGAAGCACAGGCAGCAGCCAGGCTGTCCCATCCCAATATTGTTAATGTTTATGATGTAGTGGACGAAGGTGACCTTCATTATATCGTCATGGAGCTGATCGAGGGTATTACCTTAAAGAACTATATCGAAAAGAAAGGTTTTCTTGAAAATAAAGAGGCCATTGGTATTGCCATCCAGGTGGCACAGGGAATTGCCGCTGCACATGAGCAGCATATCATCCATCGTGATATCAAGCCTCAGAATATGATCATTTCAAAAGATGGAACGGTCAAGGTAGCAGACTTTGGCATTGCAAGGGCTGTATCCAGCCAGACGATGAATGCGACAGCGGTAGGTTCTGTCCATTATATTTCGCCGGAGCAGGCAAGAGGCGGATACTGTGATGAGCGAAGTGATATTTATTCCTTTGGCATCACTCTTTATGAAATGGTCACCGGCAGAGTACCATTTGAAGGAGACAATACAGTTGCTGTTGCTCTTGCTCACTTAGAGGAGGCAGTTACACCTCCTTCCCGGTTAAATCCAATGGTAAGCCGCGGTTTAGAGGAGATCATTTTAAAATGTACCCAGAAAAAGCCGGATAGACGTTATCCTTCTATTGGGGATGTGATCACAGATCTTCGTCATGTAATGGTAGATCCGGATTATGATATTTATGGATCCGGACTGGAGACAGATGAGGAAAATGATCCGTCCATAACCCGGCCTATTTCCAGGGAAGAACTGGCACAGATCCAGGGACGGCGCAGAAGCCGCGTGGAAGAAGCAGCAGTGCAGGAAGTGGAACCGGAAGAAGATGAAACAGAAGAACCTGAGGATTTTTCGGATGAAGATGAATATGAGGAAAAATCTCAGCCAGAACAGCCTACGCACAAAAAGAGAACTGTAAAGAAAAAGGAAAAAGATGTAAGTACCCAGTTTGAACGGATCATTATGGTCATGGGAATTGTGGCGGCTATTTTAGTGGCAGTTGTGGTCATTTTTGTATTTTCCAGACTGACCGGGCTTTTCTGGTCCAAGACAGATCAGAACAAGGAAACAGAAGTGGTCACCAGCGAAGAACCAACAGAAAGTATCAATGTTTCCCTGGCAGATGACCAGACTTATATGCCAAATGTCCTGGGACTTCCAAAGGATATGGCAGAAGCAAAATTAAAAGAATACAACCTGGTGATGAGTGTGGAAGCAGAAGATTATTCTGATAATTACAAACCGGACCAGGTAATGCGCCAGGATGTTGCAGAAGGCGAAGTGGTTGAGAAGTGGAGCACCGTAGGCGTGACCATCAGCAAGGGCAGCGACAAGGTAGATCTTACATCTTTGGGATTGGAACAGCTTTCCGGTGAAGATGCCCAGAAGCTTCTTATAGAGAAAGAATTAAAAGTAACCTTAAAAGAAGAGTCAAATGATGGCGTTGATACAGGAAAGGTCATCCGCTACAGCCCGGAACAGGCCAAAGTGGGTGATACAGTAGAACTGGTAGTCAGCACAGGTCCAAAAACAGCCCAGGGCCAGGTGCCAAGATTATTAGGCAAAGATGAAGTAACTGCAGATGCCCTTTTAAAGGCAGCTGGCTTAAAAACAGGTACTGTGACCTATGATTATGATGCAGGAAAGCCGGAAGGTACAGTTCTGACCCAGTCTGCCCTTCCTGGAACAGTTCTTGAGCCTTCTTCCACGGTTGATTATGTGATCAATAAAATGGAAGAAGAGGGAAGCACCCAGGCACAGGCAGAAGAGAACCATTATTACATTGGTTCCATTGATACCACCTGCTCTTTAAGCAATTATATCGGACCTGCTTCCCAGACAAGCAGTGTAAAAATTTCTATCCGGTTAAAGCAGAAGGACGCAAGCGGGGCAGAAGTTTATACCCCTCTGATCAGTCCGAGACTGGTGGTAGGTTCCCAGGACATTCCTATTGTATTCCCAAGGATCCGTGGGGCATATGGTGTGGAAAATGGTACTGTAGAAGTGGTAGATGTAGAGAAGGATGCAGTGATCGCCTCTTATCCGGTCTCTTTCTTCCCGGTAGGTTAGGGTAATGTCCTCTCAGAGTTTTTCATGCACCTGCTTTTGCGGCCGATTTTCCGCCAGTCGCACTCGAATTTCATCAACGTACGCACCGCGTACGCCTCAGAAATTTGGGCACAACTGACAAAAAATCTTCTCACAAAATCAGACACAGAAAGACTCCGAGAGAACATTTAAGGTAAAAATTGCGAGGAGAAAGATAATGACAGGAAAGATAATCAAGGGAATTGCAGGATTTTATTACGTAAATAACGGTGAAAATAAAGTATACCAGTGCAAGGCAAAAGGTGTATTCAGAAACCGTAAGATCAAACCTCTGGTAGGGGATGATGTGGAGTTTTCCGTGCTGGATGAAGAGACAATGGAAGGAAATATTGATGAGATCCTTCCAAGAAAGAATGAGCTGATCCGTCCGGCAGCAGCCAATGTAGATCAGGCATTAGTCCTGTTTGCGCTGACCCATCCGGCACCGAACTTAAATTTACTGGACCGGTTTCTGGTCATGATGTCTATGGAAGATATCCCGGTAAAACTGTGTTTTAATAAGCAGGATCTGGGAGATGAGGCACTGATGGACCAGTACCGCAGTATTTATGAGGCTGCAGGTTATCCTGTATATTTTATCAGTGCCAGGGAAGAAACCGGTATTGAGCAGGTGAGAAGCCTTCTTCGCGGAAAGACCACTGTATTAGCAGGTCCTTCGGGCGTGGGAAAATCTTCTCTTACCAACCGGATCCAGCCGGAAGCGGATATGGAAACAGGAGATATCAGCCGCAAGATCGAGCGTGGAAAACATACCACCCGCCATTCACAGCTGTTTTTTGTGGAAAAAGATACTTATATGATGGACACACCGGGCTTCAGCTCCATGTTCACACCGGATATAGAGGCAAATGAGTTAAAGGATTATTTTCCGGAATTTGCCCAGTATGAAGATGACTGCAAGTTTTTAGGCTGTGTCCACATAGGAGAAAAAGTATGCGGCGTAAAAGACGCAGTGGCAGAGGGAAAGATCAGCAAAAGCCGCTATGACAATTACCGCCTGATGTATGAAGAACTGAAACAGAAAAGGAGATATTAACAATGGAGTACAAAGTAGCACCGTCATTACTGGCGGCAGATTTTACCAGACTGGGAGAACAGGTCCATGAAATCGAAGAAGCAGGAGCACCTTATCTGCACCTGGATGTAATGGATGGAGCCTTTGTCCCAAGTATTTCTTTTGGAATGCCTGTCCTTAAAAGCTTAAGAAAAGTTACCAATATGACTTTTGATGTTCATATGATGGTGGAAGAGCCGGGACGCTATGTAGAAGATATTAAAAAAGCAGGCGCAGACATCATTACTGTACACGCAGAAGCATGTACCCATTTGGACCGCGTTGTAAACCAGATCAAAGAAGCAGGCTGCAAGGCAGGCGTTGCTTTAAATCCTGCAACTCCTGTATCTGTTCTGGAATGTATCTTAGGACAGGTGGATATGGTTTTGATCATGACTGTAAACCCAGGTTTTGGCGGCCAGAAATTTATCCCATATACATTGGAAAAAGTAAAACAGGTACGTGCTATGTGTGATGCAAAAGGCCTTAATACCGATATCCAGGTAGATGGCGGCGTCAGCGCAGCTAACGTAAGAGAGGTACTGGAAGCAGGTGCCAATGTATTTGTAGCAGGTTCTGCTGTATTTGGTTCTGAACCGGCAGCAAGAGTAAAAGAATTTAATGAGATCTTTAAGGAATACGAGAAATGAAACGTTGTCTGATCTTAACCGGCGGGAAGCTTTCCCTTGCTTTCGCCGGTTCTTTTTTAAAAGAGCATAAATTTGAAAAGGTAGTGGCCGTAGACGGTGGTCTGGAGGCTGCAAAAGAGCTGGATATCATCCCGGATGTGATCGTAGGGGATTTTGATACGGTCCACCCGGAGATACTGGCCTATTACCGGAAAATGGAACACATCGTATGGGAAGTACATCAGCCGGAAAAGGATGATACAGACACAGAACTTGCCATTAAGCGGGCTCTTGCCATGAACTGCAGCCATATTACGTTATTAGGAGCTACAGGAGGAAGGTTAGATCATATGGTCGGAAATATCCATCTGCTGTTTCCGTGCCTGCAAAAAGGTACTTATGCAGAGATCGTAGACTCCCAGAACCGTCTGTATCTGATCGACGGGGAGCATACCTTCCGAAAGGGAGAGACCTGGGGAAAGTATATCTCTTTCCTGCCCCTTACAGAAGAAGTAAAGGGGATCACGTTAAGAGGCTTTAAATATCCATTAACGGACCGGGATATCTCCATAGGCACCAGCCTCTGCATCAGCAATGAACTGGTGGAAGAGGAGGGGACGATCACTTTTTCAGATGGTGTATTGATCACCGTGGAGTCTCATGACTGATAAGCTGTTGTAAACTGGACTGGTTTAAAATATACAAACTGGATATTTAACCCCATCCAGCAAAGTGCTAGTATACCTTCTAATGAAATGACCGGATAAATTTTTAACAGAAAACCGGTCTGAGGAGGAAAGTTATGAATACAGCACAGGCAGTACAGGAAAAACCAGAGGCAAAGAGCAATAAAGTTTATAAGATCGCTCTTACCGGACTTTTTGCGGCATTATCTTATGTCGTATTTACATTTTTACAGTTTAAGATCTATCTTCCAGGCGGAGATGCAACTTCCATCCATCTGGGAAATGCAGTCTGCGTTTTAGGCGCATTGCTTTTAGGCGGTTTTTACGGTGGTTTAGGCGGCGCCATTGGTATGACCATCGGCGATCTTTTTGATCCTAAGTATGTGTTTTATGCACCAAAGACCTTTGTCTTAAAGCTTTGCATCGGTCTGATCACCGGTCTGGTAGCACATCACATCGGACATATCAACGAAACAAAAGACAGCAGGAAAGTATTAAAATTTGCGATTGCTGCAGCAGTCAGCGGCCTGTTATTTAATGTGATCTTTGATCCGTTAGTAGGTTATTACTACAAATTATGGATCATGGGAAAACCTGCAGCAGAGTTGACACTTGCATGGAATGTAGCAGCAACTTCTATTAACGCAGTTACATCTACCATTGCATCTGTTGTGATCTATATGCCGGTAAGAACGGCTCTGATCCGTTCCGGATTGTTTGAAAAATTAAAATAAATATATCCTGGTGATACTGGGATATATAAGATCCAGGAGTATACAATGACACAATACCACCAGAAAAAAATCGCAATGATCAATGATCTTTCAGGTTACGGCCGCTGTTCTATTACAGCGGCTCTGCCTGTTTTAGCGGCACTGAAGATCCAGTGCTGTCCGGTACCTACCTCTGTGCTGTCCAATCACACAGGTTTTCCGGTTTATTTCTTTGATGATTATACGGATAAAATGGAACCTTATGTTGAAAAATGGAAAGAACTGGGATTATCTTTTGACGGCATTGTCTCCGGCTTTTTAGGCTCTGAACGTCAGATCCAGATCGTCAAAAACATGATCACGGAATTTAAGGGACCGGAAACAAAGGTGATCGTAGACCCGATCATGGGAGATCACGGGGAAGCCTATGCTACCTATACAGAAGCCATGTGCCGGAAAATGAAGGAACTGGCAGAAATGGCAGATGTTTTAACGCCAAATCTTACAGAAGCCTGTATTTTAACAGACCGTCCTTATAAAAAAGAAGGCTGGACCCGGAAAGAGATAGAAGAACTTGCGAAAGAACTTCTTGCTATGGGACCTTGTGGTGTTGTGATCACCGGTATGAGAGAAGGACAGTATCTGGTCAATGCAGTGGCTGAAAAAGGAAAAGCAATGACTTACATCCGCCGTAAAAAGATCGGTACAGAACGTCCTGGCACAGGGGATGTATTTTCTTCTGTTGTGGCAGGTGTGTGCGTCAGGGGCGGAAGCCTGACAGAAGGGGTTGCCCTTGCAGCAGACTTTGTAAAGGATTGTATCCGCCGTTCCGAGGAACTTCAGATCCCTGTTGAAAATGGAGTCTGTTTTGAAGAACTGATGGGGCAGCTGGTGCGTTATAAGGGAAAATAGAGCTTTTCAATGCTTTTAAACGTAAAAAAGGTCTTTTCAATCGTGACAAAATGTTATATACTCAATAACAGTTGGCGAAGAATGGAATATATTCCATATAAACGATCGCTATATAATAAGGAAATGAAGATCCAGGAGGAGCATCATGTTAGATTTAAAGTTTGTCAGAGAAAATCCAGACATCGTAAAGCAGAACATTAAGAATAAATTCCAGGACAGCAAGCTGCCGCTGGTAGATGAGGTTATTGCATTAGATGCAGAGAACCGCACCACCCAGAAGGAAGCAGATGATTTAAGAGCAAGCAGAAACAAATTGTCCAAGCAGATCGGTGCTCTTATGGGACAGGGCAAGAAGGAAGAAGCCGAAGAAGTTAAGAAGCAGGTTAGCGCTAACTCTGCAAGACTGACTGAATTAGAAGCAAAAGAAGCAGAACTTTCCGAGAAGATCTTAAAGATCATGATGACCATTCCTAACATCATCGATTCAAGCGTACCGATCGGTAAAGATGACAGCCAGAACGTAGAAATTGAGCGTTTCGGTGAGCCTGTAGTACCTGATTTTGAGATCCCATATCATACAGATATTATGGAAAGCTTCAACGGTATCGACTTAGATGCAGCAAGAAGAGTAGCAGGAAACGGTTTCTACTACTTAATGGGCGATATCGCAAGACTGCACTCCGCAGTGATCGCATATGCAAGAGATTTCATGATCAACCGTGGATTTACTTACTGCGTACCTCCTTTCATGATCCGCAGCAACGTAGTAACCGGCGTTATGAGCTTTGCTGAAATGGACGCTATGATGTACAAGATCGAAGGAGAGGACCTGTATCTGATCGGTACCAGCGAGCACTCCATGATCGGTAAGTTTATCGATACCATTACTCCGGAAACACAGCTGCCTCTGACACTGACCAGCTATTCTCCATGCTTCCGTAAGGAGAAAGGTGCTCACGGAATTGAGGAAAGAGGTGTATACCGTATCCATCAGTTTGAGAAGCAGGAAATGATCGTTGTCTGCAAGCCGGAAGAAAGCCCAATGTGGTATGACAAGCTGTGGCAGAACACGGTAGATCTGTTCCGTTCCATGGATATCCCGGTAAGAACCTTAGAGTGCTGCTCCGGTGACTTAGCTGACTTAAAGGTTAAGTCCTGCGACGTAGAAGCGTGGTCTCCAAGACAGAAGAAGTACTTTGAAGTAGGTAGCTGCTCCAACTTAGGTGATGCTCAGGCACGCCGCTTAAAGATCCGTGTTCAGGGTGAAGATGGTTCCAAGTATTTGGCTCACACCTTAAACAACACCGTAGTTGCTCCTCCACGTATGCTGATCGCATTCTTAGAGAACAACCTGCAGGCTGACGGTTCTGTACGTATCCCAGAGGTATTAAGACCTTACATGGGCGGTATGGAAGCTATGGTTCCAAAGAAGAATAAATAATAAGATGACATTACAAGTATATCCCCTGCATTTACAGGGGATATACTTATAAATACAGAAAGGTGTATGTTCAATGATCAAGTTTAATCACTTTAATTTTAATGTATTGGATCTTAATAAGAGCCTTGCTTTTTATAAAGAAGCATTAGGGTTAGAACCGGTAAGGGAAAAGGACGCTTCTGACGGCTCTTTTAAGCTGGTTTATTTAGGAGATGGAGTTTCCGACTTTACACTGGAACTGACCTGGTTAAAAGACCGTACAGAGCCTTATAACCTGGGTGAATGCGAGTTCCACCTGGCTTTTCATGTAGATGACTACGAAGGCATCCACAAAAAGCATGAAGAAATGGGCTGCATCTGCTACGAAAATCCGGCTATGGGCATTTATTTCATCACAGACCCGGACGGATACTGGATCGAGATCGTGCCAGAGCATAAATAAGGAAATGAAATAAGAGAGAAGATATGTAAAAAAGACCAGACGTTTTATCCTGATAAAAGGGATAAAACGTCTGGTCTTTTTTGTATAATAAAACAGAGTCACGCGCGTCAACGGCTGGGTGACATAAAAAATCCCCCACCGACAGGTGGGGGCAATTATATACCTTATTTGAAATCGCTGTACTTTTCTTCACAGTACTGGCAGCGGTATGTCTCTGTCTTCTCATCGCTGAGATAGAAGATATGAGGCAGTTCCTGCTCAATAGAGGTAATGCAGCGAGGATTTTTGCAGTGGATCACATTGGTGATCTTCTTAGGAAGCTTTAATGCTTTCTTTTCTGCAATGTGGTCATCCTTGATGATATTAACAGTGATAGTATGATCAATGTATCCTAAGATATCCAGATCAACCTTATCCAGTCCGCCTTCGATCTTGATGATGTCCTTGCGGCCCATTTTATTGCTTCGTGCATTCTTGATGATAGCTACCTGACAGTCTAATTTGTCAAGACCTAAGTGGTAGTAGATATCAAGGCTCTTTCCAGCCTCAATATGGTCAAGTACGATTCCTTCTTTTAATCCGCTGATATTTAACATGGCTTTTCTACCTCCAGTAATGTCATGATCAGAGCCATACGAACGTATACGCCGTACTGTGCCTGTCTGAAGTAAGCAGCTCTCGGGTCGTCATCTACTTCTACAGAGATCTCGTTTACTCTTGGAAGTGGATGGAGAACAAACATATCATCCTTTGCCATTGCCATTCTCTTCTTATCTAAGATATAGCAGTCTTTTAAGCGGATGTAATCTTCTTCGTTGAAGAAACGCTCTTTCTGTACACGGGTCATGTACAGGATATCCAGAGTACCGATGGAATCATCCAGGCTTCCGATCTCTTCAAATGGAATGTTGTTAGCGATCAGAACGTCCTCACGGATGCTGTCAGGGATACGAAGTTCAGGCGGGGAGATGAGAACAAATTTTACACCCGGATAACGTACCATAGCGTTGATCAGGGAGTGAACAGTACGGCCAAACTTTAAGTCGCCGCACAGGCCAATGGTTAAGTTGTCCAGACGACCCTTTAAGGAACGGATGGTCATAAGGTCGGTCAGAGTCTGTGTTGGATGCTGATGTCCGCCGTCACCTGCGTTGATAACAGGAATACGTGCCTTCTGTGCAGCTACATAAGCAGCACCTTCTTTTGGATGACGCATAGCGCAGATATCTGCATAGCAGGAAATCATGCGAATGGTATCAGCAACGCTTTCGCCCTTTGATGCAGAACTGGAATTAGCAGATGAAAAACCTAAAACATTACCGCCAAGGTTTAACATAGCAGCTTCAAAGCTTAAACGTGTACGGGTACTTGGCTCATAAAATAATGTAGCCAGTTTCTTGCCGTCGCAGACATGGGCATATTTTGGAAGGTTGCTTTCAATGTCCCTTGCCAGCGCCAGAAGATCATCAATCTCCTCCACAGAGAAGTCTAAGGGATTCAATAAGTGTCTCATGTGATTCTCCTTTGCCTTTTATATTCAATTACATGATTTTGGGAAATACTTCAGCACTGAACCAGTGCGACAGCTGATCTTAGCCAGAATGGCACTGATTTTGTGCCTCGACATATTCTTACACAAAACTCCTAGGAAGTCAAGCACAATTATGGAAAAATGTAAAATTTTATGAAATTGTCCCTGCGCATATGGTGCAGTACCCGGGCAATTACAGAGTAAGAAATATTTAAGGAACTTTCAAGGAAAAACAGAGAGCCTGAACGGGGATACTATGGTATAATGTGATGAGCAAAGGAGAAAAACAAGCGGCTGCGAAGGTTCCGCCTGCTGCCGCAGAAAGGAGTCTTTTCTTTCGTGAACACAGAACCCCCAAAAGAGCCGTCTGCGGTCATCCGCGTAAAAGACCTCTATAAGATATACCGCGTAGGCGAAACCAAAGTCCGGGCATTAAACGGAGTCAGTTTTGAGATCCCAAAAGGTGAATTTGTAGCTATCGTAGGAACCTCAGGTTCCGGTAAATCTACCCTTTTAAATATGCTTGCAGGACTGGAAAAGCCCACCAAAGGTGAGATCCTTATTGGAAATGTACATATAGAAAAATTGACAGAGAAACAGCTGGTAGCTTTCAGGCGGGAGAAGGTAGGTTTTATCTTTCAGTCCTACAACCTTTTAAATACCATGAATGCCATAGAAAATGTGGCACTTCCCCTGGCATTTCGAGGTGTCCCAAAGAAAGAACGGCTGAAAAAAGCAAGAGAGTACATGGAATTAGTAGGAGTAGACAAACAGGAAAAGCATATGCCAAACCAGATGTCCGGTGGACAGCAGCAGAGAGTGGGGATTGCCAGAGCCTTAGTGGTAAAGCCTCAGATCATCTTTGCGGACGAGCCTACAGGAAACCTGGACTCAAAAACAACCATGGAAGTATTGCAGTTGATGCAAAAAATTGTAAGGGAGCAAAATCAGACCCTTGTTATGGTCACACATGACAATAACCTGGCTTCCTATGCGGACCGCCGGATACGGATCGTAGACGGCAAGATCGTAAATATAGAAGTGGGTCAGAGGAGAGAGTGAGAATGAGAAACAGTGTATGGAAAAAAATGGCGCTTTTAGCCTTTATATGGGTATTTGCTGCCGCCAGCTGCCTGAGTGCCTATGCCGGTGATTTTAAGCTGGGGTATAACACCAATGCCAGCAGCAATGATTACATATTCACCACAAAGGCACCAAAGGGAAATATT
This sequence comes from Clostridium sp. AM22-11AC, assembly GCF_003473545.1. Lineage (GTDB taxonomy): Bacteria > Bacillota > Clostridia > Lachnospirales > Lachnospiraceae > Enterocloster. The sequence goes on along the minus strand of NZ_QUCM01000003.1, from coordinate 25,258 downwards.
GGTAAATCCATGAGCATCCCTTTCCGCATCCGTGCTACAGATGAGGATATGAACAACCTGCGTGTCAGTCTTCTTGAGACCAGTGATTTCCAGCAGATCGAAAGCAGCGGAGAAAATGATTATACCATTGACTATTATCCGTTTGAGATCATGGAGACTACATTTACTGCCAAACATGTGGGAAATATTAAGGCAGGAAATGTAAAAAGTGTTTCCCTTTCTGCCAGAGTACGCCGTGACGCAGGACAGGGCTATTACAGCATTCCCATCCAGTTGGAGTGGGATGGCGGTTCCGATGTAGATTACATTAATATCTGGATCTCCACCAGTGCTTCTTCCTCAGCAGATGATGAAGAAGACAAAAAAGAGGGAAATTATTTTGTAGTAGGCGAAAACCAGTCTACTCCAAGAGGTGTTTATCCCAATGTCCTTGATTTTGATGTAAATTTCCGCAACAAGCGTGAAACTACCGCCCAGGATATCACTATATCCATGGGCTTATCGGAAGATAATACCAAGTTCCCCTTTGAAATCAACGATGGCAACTATGACCGCACCTACGACCGGATCCAGCCGGGAGAAAGCGTTTCTGCCCACTACAGCATGGCTATCCGAAAAGACTCTTATACCGGGTATTATCCTATTAAATTTACCATTACTTTCCGCTTAAGTTCTGAAGGTGATCTTCACACAGAAGAAAATACATTTTTCGTCCATGTGGTATCCAAGGACAAAGAAGATGATCTCCGTGACTTTGATGCCAATGACCGTACCAAAGCCCGTGTGATCGTAGACAGCTACCGCACAGAACCGGCGGATGTGTATGCAGGAGAAGAATTCGACCTTATTTTAAGCATGAAAAATGCCTCCTCTGCAGTACCTGCCAGCAATATTTTATTTAATCTGGAGTCAGAAAAGGTTTCTGACAGCGCTGTATTTACCACAGAAAGCGGAACTGCTTCCAAAGTAGTCAATTCCCTGGCACCAGGAGAAAGTACAGAGGTCCGGGCCCGTTTTACAGCCAAAGCAGGTGTTGACCAGCGTTCCTATGGCATTACAGTAAAAGAAAAATATGACAGCCCGGAATTTAAGAACGCAGAAGAGAGCATTATCGTGGATATCCCGGTAAAGCAGTATGCAAGACTGAGCACCAGCAATATGGATGTAATGCCTGACTCCATGACCGTAGGTTCTGAGTCCAATGTTATGTTCGGCATTAACAATACAGGAAAAGTAGTCCTTTATAATGTGACTGTCAATTTTGAAGCTGACTCCATTAAACCGACCGATTATTATGTAGGAAATATCAAACCAGGTGAAACAGGAAATGTAGATACCATGCTTTCCGGTATCGCCGCAACGGCAGATGATGGTACAGTCCATGTGATCATCAACTATGAAGATGAAAATGGACAGCCTGCAGAGCCGGTGGAAAAAGAGCTGACTCTTCTGGTAGAGGAAGAGGTCCAGGAAGACTGGAATATGGATGTGCCGGAAGATATGGATGTTTCCGGACAGCCTGCTTCCGGGGCAAACAATAAGCTTCTTTTAGCGGGAGGCGGTGTGGCTTTTGTGGCTGTCATTGCAGCAATCGTATTTGCAGTGAAGTTCATCAAAAAGCGCAAAGAAGCAAAACAGCAAAAGGATGATGAAAATGAGATTTCCTGATCTTCTGATGATGAGCGTCAATAACCTGCGCAGACGAAAATTAAGGACATTTCTTACAGTTTTAGGTGTTATTATAGGAACGGCTTCGATCGTAGTCATGGTTTCCCTGGGAATTGGTTTAAATGAGATGACCATGGAACAGATCGCTTCCTGGGGCAGTCTGACTACCGTAGAGGTGTATGCAAATGATAATGGAAACTCTGTAAGGATCCTGGGAGGTTCCGGCTCTTCATCCTCATCTAAAAGCAGTGAGCCATCTTATATTACGGATGATGTGATTGATGAGTTTTCCAGGATCCCCTATGTAACAGGTGTATCTCCGGTCCTGGAAATGAATGTGCTGATGCGCCAGGGGGCTTATGAGGCTCAGTATATCAGCCTTACCGGTGTCAGCCAGTCCTATTTAAAGCAGCTGAATTTAGGAGAAGGCCGTATCCCGGCACCCGGTGAAATGGGAATGGTCTTTGGAAATGGTGTTCTCCAGCGTTTTACCAACGCGAAAACAGGAAAAGGCTACTGGGATACGGGAGAACTGCCGGATGTGGATCTTATGGGAAAGCCGATCTTTGTGGTTTTTGATATGGATGCTTATTATCAAAGCCAGGGAGGCGGCACGGGAGATGATGGAAACAGTGTGAAACCGCCGAAGAAATATATGATCCCTGTAACAGGACTGATCGCAGGCGGCATCGATGACTGGAATAATTATTCCTGGTCTGTATATACAGATATTGACGGCTTAAAAGAACAGCTGAAAAAGGCTTTTAAAAAGGGAACCGTGATCCCGGGACAGCCTACGAATAAAAAAGGAAAGCCATTAAATTATATTGTATACAACAGTGCAGAAGTCTTTGCAGATGATATGGAACATGTGGCCCAGGTGCAGAAGATCCTGGCAGATAAGGGCTATCAGGTCAACAGCCAGATGGACTGGCTGGAAAGCTCCAGACAGCAGTCCAATATGGTACAGGCAGTTCTTGGGGGCATTGGAGCTGTGTCTCTGTTTGTAGCAGCTATCGGTATTGCAAACACCATGATGATGTCCATTTATGAGAGGACCAAAGAGATCGGTGTTATGAAGGTTTTAGGCTGTGATATGGGAAATATCCGCAGTATGTTTTTGATCGAGTCCGGTTTCATCGGTTTTATGGGCGGCGTGCTGGGAGCACTGTTAAGCTATGGTGTGTCCATTATCGTCAACCGTTTTGTAAGCATGTCTGATATGATGGGGATGAGCGGAAATTTATCCAGGATCCCTTTATGGCTGGCATTTGCAGCTATAGGCTTTGCTATTTTTGTGGGAATGGCAGCCGGTTTCATGCCTGCTATGCGTGCTATGAAATTAAGCCCCTTAGCTGCGATCCGCAATGAATAAATTATAAGAAAAACTAATAAGTAAAACTTCTAAAAAGCACTTGCATTATTAGTAAAAACCATATATATTAAAAACAGTTAGAAAGCACAGCGTGTGACTGGCGGAAAGTGGATCAACCACAGGGAGCACGCAGGAAGTGAGAGCCGTCCGCCTGGGCACGAAATAGTTTATTCGTGTGCAGGTGGGCGGTTTTTTGAATGCTATAGCTGATCTGTTTCCTGCTTTGGCGGGAATACATACACCTTACACCTTATAGAAATCAGGAGGATCATACCATGTATATGAAAAATCTGGAACAGGAATTAAAAGAGAATGCATACCCGGGCCGTGGAATTGTCATTGGCGAAAGCAGGGACGGCAAGACAGCAGTTACCGCTTATTTTATCATGGGACGCAGCTCCAACAGCCGCAACCGTGTATTTGTAGAAGATGGAAACGGGATCCGCACCCAGGCATTTGATCCTGCAAAGTTAGAGGATCCAAGCCTGATCATCTACGCTCCGGTGCGTGTACTGGGAAATAAGACCATTGTTACAAACGGTGACCAGACGGATACCATTTATGAGGGAATGGATCATCAGCTTACCTTTGAGCAGTCCCTGCGCAGCCGTGAATTTGAACCGGATGCACCAAACTACACACCACGTATTTCCGGCGTTCTCCATGTGGAAAATCAGAAATACAGCTATGCCATGTCCATTTTAAAGAGCAACCAGGGAAATCCTGACTCCTGCCTGCGTTTTACCTTCGCATATGAGAATCCGGTTCCTGGAATGGGCCATTTCATCCATACTTATATGCACGACGGCAATCCCCTTCCAAGTTTTGAAGGTGAGCCAAAGCCTGTAGAGATCGAGGGCAATATTGATGAATTTACAGATAAGGTATGGAACAGTTTAAACGAGGACAATAAGGTATCTCTGTTTGTCCGTTTTATTGATATTGAAACCGGAAAATGGGAGTCCCGTATTGTAAACAAGAATAAGTAAAGCTCAATACAGATCAGTAGATTTAGAAAGAACCTGCAAAAAAGACTTTGAAAATACATTTGGTATAAAAAGGAGAATTTCACATGAAAGAACTGGAATTAAAATACGGATGCAATCCAAATCAGAAACCTGCAAAGATCTTCATGAATGACAATAAAGACCTGCCAGTCACCGTTTTAAGCGGCCGCCCAGGCTATATCAACTTCTTAGACGCATTAAACGGCTGGCAGCTGGTAAAAGAATTAAAAGAAGCAACCGGACTTGCGGCAGCAACTTCTTTTAAACATGTATCACCTGCAGGTGCAGCAGTAGGTCTGCCACTTGACGATGTTTTACGCAAGATCTACTGGGTAGACGATCAGGGAGAACTTTCCCCGCTGGCAAGTGCCTATGCAAGAGCCAGAGGAGCAGACCGTATGTCTTCTTTTGGAGATTTTATCTCATTATCGGATGTGTGTGACGTTGCTACTGCAAAGCTGATCAAGCGTGAGGTTTCCGATGGCGTGATCGCTCCCGGATATGAACCGGAAGCACTGGAGATCTTAAAATCCAAGAAGAATGGCAACTACAATGTGATCCAGATCGATCCTGACTATGTACCGGAAGAATTAGAGCGTAAGCAGGTATTTGGTGTTGTATTTGAGCAGGGCCATAATAATTTAAAGATCGACAAAGAAATGCTTAAAAATATTGTTACAGAAAATAAGGATCTGACCGAAGAAGCAGCTATGGATCTGGTGATTTCTCTGATCACTTTAAAATACACCCAGTCCAACTCCGTATGCTTTGTAAAGGGTGGACAGGCTATTGGTATCGGTGCAGGACAGCAGTCCAGAGTACATTGTACCAGACTGGCAGGCAGCAAGGCAGATAACTGGTATTTACGTCAGAACCCAAAGGTATTAAACCTGCCATTTATTGACGGCATCCGCAGAGCAGACCGTGACAATGCCATTGACTTATACATTGGTGAAGATTATATGGATGTTCTGGCTGACGGAAGATGGGAGAAGATCTTTAAGGAAAAACCGGAAGTATTTACAAGAGAAGAAAAGAGAGCATGGTTAGACGGCCTTACAGACGTAGCTTTAGGTTCTGATGCCTTCTTCCCATTTGGAGATAACATTGACAGAGCACATAAAAGCGGTGTAAAATATGTGGCACAGCCAGGCGGCTCCGTAAGAGATGATCAGGTTATTGATACCTGCAACCAGTACGGCATGGTAATGGCATTTACCGGTATCCGTCTGTTCCATCACTAGAAACTGCTTTGATCAGGATGATCAGAAACTGACCACAGGCAGAAATACCCCTGGCTGAGATCAAGGGGGACGAATACTTATGATGAAAGATCTTACCAGAGAGCATCCGGATAAAATTTTATGGCGCTTTCTGCTGCCTATGTTAGTCAGCGTAATGTTTCAGCAGATCTATAATATTGCGGACAGCTGTATTGCCGGCCGCTTTGCAGGAGAGGACGCCCTGGCTGCAGTCGGGGCGTCTTATCCCATTACAGTTATATTTATGGCGTTTGCCGTAGGGACCAACCTGGGAGCCTCTGTTGTGGTTTCCAGGCTTTTTGGCGCTAAGGATATGGCAAGGATGAAATCCGCGGTAAGTACGGCTTTTGTTGCCTGCGCTTTTATGAGCTTTTTCCTCACACTCATCGGCTATTTCTTCTGCGGCAGTATGATGAGGGCTGTCCACACACCGGAAAATATCTTTGCAGACGGACAGTTATACTTAAAGATTTATGTTTACGGCATCACATTTTTACTTCTGTATAATGTATGTACCGGTATTTTCACAGCATTGGGAGACTCAAAAACACCCCTGTATTTCCTGATCGGTTCATCTGTGGGAAATATCATCCTGGATTATTATTTTGTAGCCTGTGTAGGACTGGGGGTAGCAGGTGTTGCCTGGGCTACTTTTATTGCCCAGGGTATTTCTGCTATTTTAGCACTTACATTTCTGGCAATGCGCCTGAAAAAGATAAACTGTGAGGGAACTTTTCAGTGGCTGGACCTTGTACTGTTAGCCCAGATCGCTGCCATTGCCATTCCAAGCATTATGCAGCAAAGCGTTTTATCCATTGGAAATATGTTTGTCCAGGAGATCGTAAACCGCTATGGTTCCGCGGTGATCGCAGGTTATTCCGGTGCTATCAAGTTAAATACTTTTGCTATCAATTCATTTATGGCTCTTGGAAGCTGTCTTTCCAGCTATACGGCCCAGAACCTGGGAGCAGGAAAGAAAGAACGGCTGCCTTTGGGATTTCGTACCGGTATCCGTTTATCAGTAATTGCTTCCCTTCCTTTTATAGTCCTTTATTTCTTTGCCAGCAGACAGATGATGGGGCTGTTTTTAAATGACTCCAGTATCGATGCCATCAATGCAGGACAGAAATTTTTACATATTGTAAGTCCTATGTATTTTATGATATCTATTAAGTTAATGACAGACGGCATTATCCGCGGGGCAGGGGCCATGCATTATTTTGTAATGGCTACAGTACCGGATCTGATCCTGCGTATCCTGGTAGCATTGCTTTTGACACAGTATTTTGGAAGTACAGGCATCTGGATGGCATGGCCTTTTGGATGGATCGCAGCAACGGTCCTGACGATCATTTTCTACAGACGCATTATCACAGGCAAGTATGTGATACGCCTGTAGCAGCTTTGCCATATAGTACCCGGTTGTAATAGGATTGGACAGATCCGTTCAGATTGATTCTTGAAAGTGGTTACAAACTGTGTTAAAATTTTTAATAGTATGCAAAAAAGTATGCGAGAAATGATATCCCAGATAAGTGGCGATACAGGAAGAGAAGGATAGACGCCGGTGGCAGAAGAGACAAGAAATTCAGAGAATACAACTGCAGAGAGTACAACCACAAAAGAAGAAACCGTAAAAAAAGAAAATATCATCTGGAAACTATGTAAATATATGATAAAAGGCACAGGCTATCTGTGTCTTTTTCTTGTTCCCTGTTTATCTTATTATCTATTTGAGTATGTAACGGGAAATCTGGAAAATATTTCCATTTTTATGGCGGCTTTGAATATATGCTGGGCTTATGTATTGTACCTTGTACTTACCGGTATTACAGGAACCACAAGGATATCTGTGCCGGTCGTGTCCATTGCTCTGCTGATCCTTTCTTTTGCGGAAACCTTTGTAGTAGATTTTCGTGACCGGCCGATCATGATCTGGGATGTGCTGGCAGTTCGCACTGCCATGACTGTGTCGGGAAATTATGAATTTGATGTTACAAAGCAGATGATACAGGCAGCCAAAGCTGTGATCGGAGCCAATATGATCCTCTGGTTCTTCCCGGTCCACGTAAAAGGCCTCAAAAAACGGCTGGTCTTTGGCGGCACCTGTATAGGAACAGCAGCAGCTTTTGTATTTGGCTTCTTTCACAGTGTAGTTCCTGCCCATCAGATGGGGATCAATATGTGGGCGGTCAACGACACCTATGACTCCTGCGGTTATATTTTATCTACGGCTATGTCCCTTCAGTATGTGGTGAAAAAACCTCCTGTAGAATACAGCCATGGAAAACTGGAAGCCATTTATAAAGAATTAACGGAGAAAGAAGAGCAGGAAAAGGAAACAAAGGCCGAAGGCACACAGAAAACGGGAGCCGGGGAAGAGACGGTGCAGCCTGTAAATCTGATCTGTATTATGAATGAAAGCCTTTCTGACCTGCGGGTGGTTGGAGATTTTTCCACAAACCAGGAATATTTTCCTTTTATCAACAGCCTGACAGAAAATACAGTAAAGGGCAGTCTTTGTATGCCTGTGTTTGGTTCTATGACCAGCAATTCTGAATTCGAGTTTTTAACGGGGGATTCTGTTGCTATGCTTCCGTCTAACTCCATTGCTTATCAGTTTAATGTAAAACCAGATGCATGGACTATGGTAAGTACAGTGAAGGATCAGGGATACCGTACAGTAGCCATGCATCCATATCCGGGAGAAAACTGGAACAGAAATACCTGTTATACCAATATGGGATTTGATGAGTTTTTAGATGGTGATTATTATGAGGGCAGCGAACAGCTGCGTTACTATACCAGTGACCAGGCAGATTTTGAAAAGCTGATCCAGGTAGTAGAAGAGAAAAAGGATCCACAGGAAAAACTGTTCTTATTTAATGTTACCATGCAAAATCACGGTGGTTATGAGGGAACGTTTGATGAGTTTGACCAGACAGTATGGCTGACGGGAGATATGGAAGGGAAGTATCCAAAAGCAGATCAGTATCTGTCTCTAGTAAAGCGTTCCGATGATGCATTTGCCTATTTACTGGATTATTTCAGTCACAGCGATGAACCGACTATGATTGTTATGTTCGGTGATCACCAGCCAAGTGTGGAAGATGAGTTCTTTGATGAAGTATACGGCACGCCAAGTTATGAGGTGCCGGTAAAAGACAGGTTGATGTGGTATGAGACTCCATTTATTATCTGGACCAATTATGAACAGCCGTCTGAAGATATGGGAAAGCTGGGGGCAGTGTATCTGTCTTCTTATGTATTAAAACTGGCAGGTCTTGATATGACACCCTATAACCGTTTTCTGTTAGAATTGTCTGAGACTTATCCGGTCCTTCATTTCCTGGGATTTTATGATAATGAGGGAAATTATCAGTCCTGGGCAGAAACAGAGAATGAGGAAAATCCTCATAGAAAACAGGTTTTAGACTACGAGGCCATGGCTTATAACCACAGCATAGACAGCCGCAAATACGAGCCTTTGTTTACATTAGGAGAAGAAAATAACGCAGCTGAAGAATGAGATAGATGAGATACGTATGGGATCCAGGCTGTTCATGACAATTTTTACATTGACAGTGAGATCATGTTCCAAAAACCGGATCTTATGGACAACCTGTGGCTTGGAAGCAACCGCTTTGGACTGGTGTTCATTGAAAATGTAAGACCAGGTGAATATGATGCGATCCTTATGGATATCCAGATGCCTCATATGAACGGTTATGAAGCTACAAAAGCGATCCGCAGGAGTAAAATCTGCTGGGACGTACCATACCGATCATTGCAATGATTGCCAATGCTTTCTCCGATGATGTGCAGAACAGTCTTGCAGCCGGTATGAATGCCCATGTGTCAAAGCCTATTTGGACCAGATGAGGATGAATAGAAAAATAGCACCGGGCAAGCCGCCTTCGCATAATATGTTAGTAAGAACATGCGGGGTGGCTTTTTTTGAAGACTTTTCCGAAACCACTATCCCACGGAGAAGAAAAGCTGTACCTGAAACGCTGCAAAGAAGGCGACCAGACCGCCAGAAATATGCTGATCGAACATAACATGCGCCTGGTGGCTCATGTGGTAAAAAAATATCAATGTCAGGACTATGATACAGAAGATCTCCTTTCTGCGGGAACCATCGGACTGATCAAGGCAGTAAATACATTTGATGTAGATAAAGGTTCCAGACTGGCTACTTATGCGGCCAGATGTGTGGAAAATGAGATTCTCATGCTCCTTCGGGCAGGAAAAAAGCGGGCAAAAGAAGTATCTTTATTTGAACCGATCGGCACAGATAAAGATGGGGAAACAGTCAGCCTGGTGGATGTGATCGAAATGGAAAATCCAAAGACCATTGATCAGCTGATCCTGGATCAGGATATAAAAGAACTGTATCAGGCCTTTGACCAGAAACTTACGGAAAATGAAAAACAGGTCATCTCCATGCGCTATGGACTGTTTAAGGGAAAAGAGCACACCCAGCGGGAAGTAGCAGGAGTTTTAGGCATTTCCAGGTCCTATGTAAGCCGGATCGAAAAAAAGGCAATTGGGAAATTGAGGGAAGAATTTGAAAAAATCCAATAAAAACACATAAAAAAGAGAAAAAATATGCATTGTTATTATTGAGGTTTCAGGCTATACTATTACAAAAGGACAAAATTTGTTCCTGGGAAGAAAGAGATAAGAAACGAGGAGGATAATACGATGGCTATTTTAGTAACCGGAGGTGCCGGATATATAGGCAGTCATACCTGTGTGGAGTTGTTAAATGCAGGATATGATGTAGTAGTAGCAGATAATCTTTATAACTCCAGCAAAAAGGCAGTGGACAGAGTAGAACAGATCACAGGAAAGAAACTGAAATTCTATGAAGTTGATCTTTTAGACCAGCCAAAAGTAAAAGAAATTTTTGATAAAGAAGAGATCGAGGCAGTGATCCATTTTGCAGGCTTAAAGGCAGTTGGGGAATCTGTACATAAACCTCTTGAATATTATAACAACAATATTACCGGAACTTTGATCCTCTGTGATGAAATGAGAAAACACGGAGTTAAAAATATTGTATTCAGTTCTTCTGCAACTGTTTACGGTGATCCGGCACAGATCCCGATCACAGAAAAGTGCCCGAAGGGAGAGATCACCAATCCTTACGGACGCACCAAGGGAATGTTAGAGCAGATCCTTACTGACCTGCATACAGCAGATCCTGAATGGAATGTAATGCTGCTGCGTTACTTTAACCCAATCGGCGCTCATGAAAGCGGACTGATCGGTGAAGATCCTAAGGGTATTCCAAACAACCTGGTACCTTATATCGCACAGGTTGCCATTGGAAAACTGGATCATTTGAATGTATTCGGAAATGATTATGATACTCCGGACGGAACCGGTGTAAGAGATTATATCCATGTAGTAGACCTGGCAAAGGGTCATGTAAAAGCCATGAAGAAGCTGGAAGCAAAAGAAGGTGTCAGCATCTACAACCTGGGAACCGGTGTTGGATACAGCGTTTTAGATGTACTCCATGCCTATGAAAAGGCTTGCGGAAAGACCTTAAAATATGAGATCCAGCCTCGCAGAGACGGAGATATCGCTACCTGCTATTCTGACTGTACAAAGGCAAAGGAAGAACTTGGCTGGGTAGCAGAAAAGGGAATTGAAGAAATGTGTGCAGATTCCTGGAGATGGCAGAGTATGAATCCAAACGGCTACAGAGATTAGTTTTAAGCATTCATAGATCGTAGCACTTTATATGGCAGTACAGAGAAACTTTTCTGTGCTGCTATATTTTTACCTAAAAGCAGGAACAAATGTTCGGTTTTTCCATTGCATTTCTCTGACCCATGTGATAAAATAAGAAAACAAACAAATGTTCGGGCGGTGATGAGAAGTTGATCATACAGGAAAATCTTACAATACAGGAAAAACTGAAAATACTGACAGATGCGGCAAAATATGACGTGGCATGTACATCCAGTGGTGTACAGCGCCGTGGAAAGAAAGGTCATCTGGGAAATTCTTCTGAGGCAGGTATCTGTCACAGTTTCGCAGCAGACGGACGCTGTATTTCCCTGCTGAAGATCCTTTTTACCAATCAGTGTATTTATGACTGTAAATACTGTGTAAACCGCTGTACCAATGATACAGTGCGTACTGCATTTACTCCAGATGAAGTCTGCCAGCTGACGATGGAATTTTACAGAAGAAATTATATTGAAGGACTGTTTTTAAGTTCCGGTATCCTTTCTACTGCAGATCATACCATGGAGCTGATCTATGAGACCCTTTATAAGCTGCGCAATATTTACTGTTTTAATGGATATATCCACGTAAAATCCATTCCCGGAGCTTCCAGGGAACTGGTAGAGAAAACCGGATTTCTGGCAGACCGTATGAGTATCAATCTGGAACTGCCTACAGCTGCAGGATTAAGAGAACTGGCACCTGGAAAAACAAGGGAAAAGATACTTGCACCTATGCGTCAGGTACAGCAGGGGATTGCTTTGTCCGGACGTCTGTTAGGGTATGACAGGGGATACAGGAAAATGTTCCCTTCTGACAGGGCTGGTTTTGCAGGAGGAGCATCTCTGATACAGCCTGAATTAACAGGGAAAGATCTTCTTATGCCTTTTGGCAAAGCAGACAGTCCGGCACTGGCATTAAAAGAGCGCCATTATGGGACAAAAGCCTTTGTGCCTGCAGGACAGAGTACACAGATGATCGTAGGCGCTACACCGGAAAATGATTTTCAGATGCTTTCCGTGACACAGGCCCTTTATCACAATTTTGGACTAAAGCGTGTTTTTTATTCTGCCTATGTTCCGGTTAATGAAGACAGCCATCTGCCGTCTCTTCCGGGGGGACCGCCCCTTTTGAGGGAGCACAGGCTTTATCAGGCTGACTGGCTTTTACGTTTTTACGGATTTAAGGCAGAGGAACTTCTTTCCGAGAAGAAACCGAATTTTAACCTGTTACTGGATCCAAAATGCGACTGGGCGCTGCAAAATCTGAAAGAGTTCCCGGTAGAAGTAAACAAAGCTTCTTATGAACAGCTTCTTCGCGTGCCGGGAGTGGGCGTAAAATCAGCCAGACGGATCATTGCTGCCAGAAAACAGGGAAAACTGGATTTTGATGGCTTAAAACGGATCGGTGTGGTTTTAAAAAGAGCCCGTTATTTTATCACCTGTTCCGGGAAAATGGAAGTCTCCTGCAGCCTGGATGAAGATCATATAACCAGTGCCCTTATAGGAGATGAAAGACGGAAGATATGGGACATTGAAAACAGGAACAGCTACAGGCAGCTTTCCCTGTTTGATGATATGCATCTGGAAGAAGAGAAAAACTCTCTTTTAAAGGATCAGCTGGTAAAGGAAGCAGCGGGAAGTGCTGCCTTTGGACAGTTATGAGAAAATACAGGAGAAACGAACATGACGATCTTTTTGTGCGAACCTGGTTATACAGGGATCTTAAGTGGTATCTATGATGCGGGAATCAGTAAGATACCACAGGATGAACTGCGGCTGGAGATAAAAAACAGTGGGCAAAATGTAGAGCTTTTTGCTGTATACAGGGAATGCAGTCCATCAGAAGAAAAAGGGAAAAAGGTATTGGAGACAGTACGTCAGCGATTGAATTCCCATATTCAGGAGCAGTTATATGTGGCCAGTCTCAGCGAGGATGTTTTGCGGGCGGATAAAATGTACCGGTATCTGAAAGTGCTGTTTTTGCGGGGGGCATCGGCCGCAGACCAGCTGCAGATCCCTGCAGTCCATGAGATATTTAAGCTGTGTCGCAGTGTGTATAATGAAAAACATCAGTTTATTGAATTTTTGCGGTTTTCGCAGATGGAGGGAGGCTTTCTTGCCGGAAAGATACAGCCGAAAAATGATGTGTTAGAACTGATCGCACCTTATTTTGCAGACCGGCTGGGAGAAGAAAACTGGCTGATCTGTGATATAGGAAGAAAAAAGGCAGTAATACATGAAAGAGGGAGAAAATGGCTTTTGGCTGAACTTTCATCTGATGAGATGGAACGCCTGCAAAGGGAAGGAACAGAGGAAAACTGGGTCAAACTTTGGAAGACTTTTTTTACAGCGATCGCTATTGAAGAGAGAAAAAATCCAAACTGCCAGAGAAATCACCTGCCTTTACGGTTCAGGGATCTTATGACGGAGTTTCAGTGATAAATTTGTTGCAGATTTGTTGCAGTTCGTAAAAATAGGCTTGCAATTTCTTCTTTTGTTGGATACACTGGTGATGTCACCCTCAGGTGATATATACGTCTGGTATCTTTAATTATTCTAAAGTATCTATTATTTTTACTTTTACTAATTCTATTTTAATCCCAAAATAAACAGGGAAGGGCAGGGGAAAGTGTATCCATTTGTCGAAAAAACAAAAGAAGGGAGCGTTGCGCATGTTTACACAGATAAGCAGTGCCGGGATCCGGGGAATGGAAGGATTTCTGGTATCTGTAGAAGCAGATGTATCCAATGGACTGCCTGGGTTTTCTATTTCCGGGCAGCTGGCACTGGAAGTAAGAGAGGCTCAGGAACGGGTGAGGACGGCGCTGAAAAATTCAGATTTTCAGCTTCCGGCAAAGAAAATAACGGTAAATCTGTCACCGGCCGGAAGACGAAAGGAGGGAACAGTCTTTGATCTTCCTATTGCAGCCGCTGTTTTAGGGGCGTTTGAACTGTTATCAGCAGAAAAACTAAAAGATGCCCTGCTGATCGGGGAGCTAGGATTAGACGGCAGTGTCAAACCTGTAAGGGGTGTGCTGGTCCTGGTATCGGCTGCAAAAAAGATGGGATTTAGGCGGTGCCTTTTACCGGTGGCGAATGTATCAGAGGGAACTCTGGTAGAAGGGATACAGATCATAGGGATACAGTCCCTTCGTCATTTACAGGAAGTTTTATCACAGGATAACTGGGAAGATATGGATCTGGAAATATCTGGGAATATAAACAGACGGACTTTTAAACCAGAGTATCTATTTGATTTTAAAGAAATATGTGGTCAGAGTGTTTTGCGCCGGGCTGCAGAAGTAGCAGCAGCCGGAAGACATGGGCTTTTGATGTGCGGAAGCGCAGGAACAGGAAAATCCATGGTGGCAAAGCGTATTCCTACGATCCTGCCAGCTCTTTCCTGGGAAGAAAATATAGAAATATCAAAGATTTACAGTCTTTGCGGATTACTTCCCAAGGGACAGCCATTGCTTTCCCAAAGACCTTTCCGCTGTCCACATCATACGATTTCACCCCAGGGCCTTACAGGCGGCGGAAAAGTGCCTAAACCAGGGGAATTATCCCTTGCTTCCGGAGGTGTGCTGTTTTTAGATGAACTGCCTCATTTCAGCAAAGGGGCCATAGAGGCTTTAAGAGAACCTTTGGAAGATCACCGTATTACAGTAAGCCGTGTAGCAGGAAGCTACGAATTCCCGGCAGACTTTCTGATCCTTGGAGCCATGAATCCCTGTCCCTGCGGGTTCTTTCCAGACAGAAGCAGGTGCAGTTGTACACCGATGCAGATACAAAATTATTTAAACCGGCTTTCAAGACCGATCTTAGAACGCTTTGATATCTGTGTGGAAGCAGCGCCGGTTTCATTTTTGGAATTGGAAGACCAGACCATGGCAAATGAAGACTCCGCTACGATCCGCAGCCGGGTGGAAAAGGCAGTGAAGATACAAAATTATCGCTTCCAGGGAACGGATATCCACAGCAACAGCCGCATGGGCCAGAAGGAGATCCAGCGTTTTTGTCAGTTAAAAGAAGCAGAGCGCCGGTTTGCAAGAAAAGTATATGAGGCAAGGGGGATAAGTGCCAGAGGATACCACAGGGTATTAAAAACAGCCAGGACCATTGCAGATCTGGCAGGAGAAGAATGGATACAGAAAGAACATTTATCAGAAGCCTTTGGCTATCGTGCATTGGAGGAACGGATATGGGGGCAGAAGCATTAGAAAAAGTATCTTTGTACTGGCTTTGTCATCTGCCGGAAGCAGGGGCTTTGCAGATACGTCGGATCGGAGAGCTGGCAGGCAGTTTCAGAGAAGCATATTATATAGAAGGAACACAATTATGGAAAAAAGGAATTTTAAAAAAAGAAGAAAATGCCTATCGTTTTGATAACTGGAAAAGAGAATTTTCCAGACTGGAAGAGGAATATTACAGGCTAAGTGAAAAGGGGATCCGTTTTATTACACCTTTAGATGCAGACTATCCTAAAAGACTGTATTCTGTATACGACTATCCCATGGGGCTTTATATAAAAGGAGAACTTCCCGCAGAGGACAGGGCTACAGCGGCTGTGATCGGGGCCAGAAACTGTACTGCCTATGGAAGAGAGACTGCTGACTATATGGGACGGGAACTGGCAGCTGCCGGTGTGCAGGTCATCAGCGGTATGGCACTGGGAATTGACGGCGCAGGTCATGAGGGTGCTTTAGCTGGGGGAGGTAAGACTTATGCAGTCCTTGGCTGTGGTGTAGATCAGTGCTATCCCAGAAGTAACTATGAACTGTATGAGAGCATTCCTTTTCATGGAGGACTGATCTCAGAGTACAGTTTAAAAACTCCTCCTGTTCCCAGAAACTTTCCTGTTCGCAACCGGATCATCAGTGGATTGTCAGATGTTATTCTGGTGATAGAAGCAAAAGAAAAAAGTGGATCCCTTATTACTGCTCAGGCAGGTTTAGAGCAGGGAAAGGAGATCTATGCACTTCCGGGACGGATCACAGACGCTTTAAGTACAGGCTGTAATCAGTTGATCTCAGAAGGGGCCCAGGTCCTTTTTTCGCCGGAAACGGTACTGGAAAATCTGGGAATTTTTGTAAAAGAAAAAGAAAAGCTTTCTGAAAAAAAGCAGAAGGGACTTGCAAAGAAAGAAAAAATGGTGTATAGTTGCTTGGATTTCGAACCGCGTCATATAGAGGAAATAGCATTGAGGACAGGATTGTCAGTAAGTCAGTCCATGGATGCACTTTTGGAATTAGAACTGGGTGGATATGCTGTGAGGACAGCAGGACTTTATTATACAAAAAGATTATTTTAAAGGACTGTCACGGTTTCCGGATGCATATCTGTCTAATAGGACACTCCCGTGAAAGCTTCCGGGAGGATTTGATGATTGGGGATATGGCGCATAAATATAGGAACAGGAATAAGGAGTTTACAATGGCGAATCATCTGGTAATCGTAGAGTCACCTGCAAAAGTGAAGACTATAAAAAAATTTTTGGGAAGCAATTATGAAGTAGATGCATCCGGCGGTCATGTAAGAGACCTTCCAAAGAGCCAGCTGGGCTTTGATCCGGAACACGACTATGAACCAAAATATATTACGATCAGAGGAAAGGGAGATGTGCTTGCAAAGCTTCGCAAAGAAGTAAAAAAGGCAGATAAGATCTATCTGGCAACGGACCCTGACCGTGAGGGAGAGGCAATCTCCTGGCATCTGATGAAAGCCCTGAAACTGGATGAGCTTAAAAATAAACAGGTATATCGTATCAGTTTTAATGAAATCACAAAAAATGCTGTAAAAGCGTCTTTAAAGTCTCCAAGAGATCTGGATATCAATCTGGTCAATGCACAGCAGACCAGACGTATGTTAGACCGTATGGTTGGTTACCGTATCAGTCCGCTTCTCTGGGCAAAAGTAAAAAGAGGTTTAAGTGCAGGCCGTGTCCAGTCTGTAGCCCTTCGTATGATCTGTGACAGAGAAGATGAGATCAATGCATTTATCCCGGAGGAATACTGGAATCTGGATGCTATGTTAAATGTAGCAGGAAGCAAAAAGCCTCTGGATGCCAAGTACTACGGCCTGGCAAATGAGGAAGGCGCAAAGGGAAGCAAGTCTGCGATCCACAGTAAAGAAGAACTGGATGTGATCTTAAAAGATTTGGAAGGTGTCAGCTATGTGGCAGACGAGGTAAAGAAGGGAGAGCGTATCAAAAAGGCGCCCATCCCATTTACAACCAGTACCTTACAGCAGGAAGCTTCCAAGGCATTAAACTTCTCTACCCAGAAGACCATGCGTATTGCCCAGCAGCTGTATGAAGGTGTTGAGGTAAAGGGTCATGGAACCATCGGTCTGATCACCTATCTGCGTACAGATTCTACCCGTGTAGCAGATGAGGCAGATGCAGCAGCACGTTCTTTTGTGAAAGAACATTATGGCGAAAATTACGCAGCAGCAGGAGAAGCTTCTGCAAAGAATACAGGAAAGATCCAGGATGCACATGAAGCCATCCGTCCTACTGACATTACACTGACACCGGTTATGGTAAAGGAGTCTCTTCCAAGAGATCTTTTCCGTCTGTATCAGCTGATCTGGAAGCGTTTTACAGCCAGCCGTATGGCTCCTGCTGTATATGAGACTACTTCTGTAAAGATCCGTGCCGGAAAACATATGTTTACAACTTCTGCATCCCGTCTTTCCTTTGACGGTTTCATGTCTGTTTATGTAGCTTCTGATGATGAAGAAGAGAAAAAACAGGTGATCGGAGCCATTGAAAGCGGAATGGAGTTAAAACTGGCAGATCTTCAGCCAAGCCAGCACTTTACACAGCCACCTGCACATTATACAGAGGCATCTTTAGTAAAGGCAATGGAAGAGCAGGGGATCGGACGTCCAAGTACCTATGCACCTACGATCACTACCATTATTGCAAGACGTTATGTGGCAAAGGAAAATAAAAACCTTTATGTAACAGAACTGGGAGAGGTCGTAAACCGTATTATGAAAAAGTCCTTCCCAAGTATCGTGGACTTAAGTTTTACTGCAAACATGGAAACACTGTTAGACCGTGTTGCAGATGGTACAGTTGCATGGAAGACTATTATCCGTAACTTCTATCCGGATCTGGATGAGGCAGTAAATATTGCCCAGAAGGAACTGGAGTCTGTAAAGATCGAAGATGAGGTGACAGATGAGGTATGTGATCTGTGTGGCCGCAACATGGTAGTAAAATACGGTCCTCATGGAAAATTCCTTGCATGCCCCGGATTTCCGGAATGCAAAAACACAAAACCATATCTGGAAAAGATTGGTGTACCTTGTCCTAAATGCGGAAAAGAAGTAGTGCGCAAGAAGACCAAGAAAGGTCGTCTGTACTATGGCTGCGAGGCAAATCCGGACTGTGATTTTATGTCCTGGCAGAAGCCTTCCACTGAAAAGTGTCCGAAGTGCGGTTCTTATATGGTAGAGAAGGGAAATAAGCTTCTCTGTGCAAATGAAACCTGCGGATACCGTATGGATAAACCGGCGGAAGAGCAGAAATAAATTTTTTCTTCTTGTTTTCGGAAAAACATGAAATCTTCAAAAAACTATTGTTATTGGACAAAAATTGTGCTAAAATTCAATTATTAGTAAAGCATATTTGTGGAACGTACATTAGAGATAAGGAGGGTTTCAGTCATGAGCGTTCAGTTGTTGGACAAAACAAGAAAAATCAACAAGCTATTGCATAACAACAATTCCCATAAAGTTGTTTTCAATGACATCTGCAAAGTGTTAAGTGAAATTTTGTTATCCAATATCCTTGTTATCAGCAAGAAGGGCAAAGTACTTGGTGTAAGTATCTGGCCTGGGGTGGATGAGATTGAGGAGCTGATCGAAGATCAGGTGGGCGGTTATGTAGATAAAATGTTGAATGAACGTCTGCTCAGTGTATTGTCTACAAAGGAAAATGTAAACCTGGCAACTCTTGGATTTGCAGAAGAGAATGTTAAAAAATACCAGGCGATCATTACACCTATCGACATTGCAGGTGAGAGACTGGGAACATTATTTATTTACAAATCAGACAGCCAGTATGATATCGATGACATTATCTTAAGTGAATATGGTACTACAGTTGTAGGCCTGGAGATGATGCGTTCTGTAAATGAAGAGAATGCAGAAGAGACACGTAAGGTACAGATCGTTAAATCTGCTATCAGCACACTTTCTTTCTCTGAACTGGAAGCCATCATCCATATTTTTGAAGAACTGGATGGAAATGAGGGCATCCTGGTTGCAAGCAAGATTGCTGACCGTGTAGGGATTACCCGCTCCGTTATTGTCAATGCACTGCGCAAATTTGAAAGCGCAGGTGTTATTGAGTCACGTTCTTCCGGTATGAAGGGAACCTACATTAAGGTTCTGAATGACGTGGTATTTGACGAATTAAAGGCGATCAAGGCTTCTAATTCCAATTTGAAATAAGTTAAAAATATTTCAGATCAGTAAAAACAGAATAATCAGAATAAAATATAAGGATAGTTTGCAAAAAACACTTGCAGACTGTCCTTTTTTATGTTATAGTTACACAGTTGATAAAAAACACGTCTGTGGATTCTACGGAAAGGTGCCTGTAAAACAGGTCTTCCGGGAAGCATGAGAAGCAGGCGGATGCGACCGGTTTAAGCTCAATAAACCGGCTAAAAACCAAACGGAGGTAAAGAACATGAGCGTTATTTCAATGAAGCAGTTACTGGAAGCTGGTGTACACTTCGGTCACCAGACAAGAAGATGGAACCCTAAGATGGCTCCATACATCTACACAGAGAGAAATGGCATCTACATCATCGACTTACAGAAGTCTGTAGGTAAAGTAGATGAGGCTTACAAGGCTGTATCTGACATCGCAGCTGAGGGCGGAAACATTCTGTTCGTAGGTACCAAGAAGCAGGCTCAGGAAGCTATCAAGACTGAAGCAGAGCGTTGCGGTATGTACTATGTAAACGAGAGATGGTTAGGTGGTATGCTGACCAACTTCAAGACCATCCAGAGCCGTATTGCAAGACTGAAAGAGATCGAGGCTATGTCTCAGGACGGTACTTTCGATGTTCTTCCTAAGAAGGAAGTTATCGAGTTAAAGAAAGAATGGGATAAGTTAGAGAAGAACCTGGGCGGTATCAAGGATATGAAGAAGCTCCCAGACGCAATCTTCATCGTAGATCCTAAGAAAGAGCACATCTGCGTACAGGAAGCTCATACTCTGGGCATTCCGCTGATCGGTATCGTAGATACCAACTGTGATCCAGAAGAACTTGATTATGTGATCCCAGGCAACGATGACGCTATCAGAGCCGTTAAGCTGATCGTTTCCAAGATGGCTGACGCTGTTATCGAAGCAAAGCAGGGTGAAGTTTTAGAAGGCGCAATGGAGATCGAAGTTCCAGCTGATTTCGCAGCAGAGAGCACAGAAGCGTAATCAAAAAACTTTAAATTAATATTTGGAGGATGACAAAATGGCAGTAACCGCAGCAATGGTAAAAGAGTTAAGAGAAACAACCGGTGCCGGAATGATGGACTGCAAGAAGGCTCTTGCAGCTACTGACGGTGATATGGAAAAGGCTGTAGAGTTCTTAAGAGAAAAAGGACTTGCAGGTGCAGCTAAGAAGGCTGGACGTATTGCAGCTGAGGGTATCGTTGATACTGCAATGTCCGCTGATGAGAAGACTGCTGTAGTAGTAGAAGTAAATGCTGAAACAGACTTCGTTGCTAAGAACGCTAAGTTCCAGGCATACGTAGCAGATGTAGCTGCTCAGGCACTGGCTTCTTCTGCAGCTGATATGGACAGCTTCATGGCTGAAAAGTGGGCAAAAGACACTACTCTGACTGTAAAAGAGGCTCTGTCTTCCCAGATCTCTATCATCGGTGAGAACATGAACATCCGCCGTTTTGAGAAAGTAACAGAAGAGAATGGTTTTGTTGCTTCCTACATCCATGCAGGCGGAAAGATCGGTGTTTTAGTTGACGTTGAAACTGATGTTATCAATGACGCTGTTAAGGAAATGGCTAGAAACGTAGCAATGCAGGCAGCTGCATTAAAGCCAACCTTTACAAACCGTGACGAAGTTAGCCCGGAATTCATCGAGCATGAGAAAGCAATCCTGATCGCTCAGATCCAGAACGATCCTAAGGAAGCTTCCAAGCCAGAGAAAGTTATCCAGGGCATGATTCAGGGACGTATTAACAAAGAATTAAAAGAATTCTGTCTGATGGATCAGGTTTACGTTAAGGCAGAAGATGGCAAGCAGAGCGTATCCCAGTACGTTGCTTCCGTAGCTAAGGCTAACAACGCAAACATCACAATCAAGAAGTTCGTTCGTTTCGAGACCGGCGAAGGCATGGAGAAAAAAGAAGAGAACTTTGCAGAAGAAGTTGCAAAGCAAATGGGTAAATAATCTGACAGTTGCATGAAACTTCTTTTAAAAATTGACATCATGGTATAGACTGATAATGAATGATATAAGTCCGAAAACTGCGCAGGAATGCGGGTTTCCGGACTTTTTCTTTGTTTATTCTATTGTTATATGTGTTATAGATTAAATATCACAAGTTAGCAGGGAATATTGCGGGTAAATATTTGAAATTGTGTATTGGTTGTGTAGAAGTTGTGTAGTGGTTTTGAAGGTGAGTTTTTCGATTTCTTCTCTTGTCACTGACCTGCTCTTGTTATTGTCTTCCATCTGTTACTGGAAGCCGGGGCACATGCCCCGGCCAGAACCTACCCGTTGATGAGTTCATGATCTGCAACATATTTCACCATGTAATCATCAATCAGGCGGTTTTGCTTTTGAAAAGCATACATGAGCGTCTTTTCGCAAACACGGTTGATCATTCTTGGGATACCGGTTGAAATGCGATAGATCTCATCAAGTGCTTTCTCAGTAAATATCGTTTGCGAACATCCTGCATACTCCAGATGGCTGTTTACGTACTGTTCTGTTTCACCGCCTGTACTTTGTATTCATGGTCATATTGTCTGTTTCCTGCCATTTTGTCCACTCTCCTTATCCTCTTGATTATATCTCAAATCCTTGAGAATGGGGTGTCATCTTTTTTTATACCACATCAGATTATATTTGGGAGTAAATCCGCACAAAAAGTAAGCGGACTGTTAAAGAAATATGAGATAAAAAAATGTCTGCTTGTTACAGGACATCACGTTGTCAGACATTCTATTACCCAAAATGTAATAAAAGCTCTTTCTGTTGAGGGTATTCACTGTGATGTATGCCTGCGGCTGCAACAGTATGTGGTGGAATAGATGCTTTAGCACATACAATAGAAATTCTTGTAGGAACTGCTAATAATGAATATACAAATCAGATTCTGTTTCTTTGCTTGAATAAAATATGGAGATGGCTGCCTGTCGCAGTAAAAGAACCTGAGAATCTGGAAGCAAGAGAACAAATGTCATGGGCTGCACACAATGCACTGGCGAATGGCGGAGTTCCAAATGGACATGCGGTTGCCCATGCAATTGGTTCTTTATATCATATTACACATGGAAATGCCTGTGCGATGGTGCTTCCTACAGTGGTTCGTCATTTTGCACTTTATGCTCAGAAAAATATTCAAAAAATGGCAGAAATCATGGGAATAAATGTTACCGGAGATGCACTAAAAGATGCTGATGCAGTTGCAAATGCAATTCATGTATTTTGTCAGGAACTTGGTTTGGATACATTGCAGAAAATATTTGCAGAAAAAGGATATTGCGATAATTGTCGGGAATTTACTGAAAAAATGCTTCCACTGGTTATGGATGATTTTAAATCACGGGAATAGATGCCTCCAATTCATACGGGGAACTATAAAGAAAAAATAGGAAAAATATGTGAAGCAATATATGCAGAAAAATAGTCAGGATGTATAAGTTAAAAAAATGAGAAAAAAGATTTTAGGAACAGACCTGAAAGTTTCCGCAATAGGACTTGGATGCATGGGAATGAACCATGCGTATGGTGCATCGGTAGATAAGACGGAAATGATAAATCTGATTGCACAGGCAGTGGATATAGTCTGCCCGGTAACAGCAATACAAAACCGCTATTCCATGATGGCGAGATGGCATGAAAAATTATTCCCGGTACTGGAAGAATTAAATATAGGATTTGTGGCGTTTTCACCACTGGCAAATGGATTTTTGTCTGGTAAATACAATGCACAATCTGTTTTTGAGAAAAATATAGACTACCGTTCAATTATGCCGCAATTCCAAAAAGATTCTTACGAGAAAAATCAGGAGTTTTTAGCGTGGATACAGGCATTTGCAGAAGAAAAGAATGCGACAGTTGCCCAGATTTCTCTGGCATGGTTGGTTGATAAAAAGCCATATCTTGTTCCGATTCCGGGGACAAGAAAACTGGAACGTTTGAAAGAAAATGCGGGTGCATCTGATATTTTATTGACACCAGAAGAAGTGAAAAAAACAGATGATATGCTTGAAAGAATTCCTATGTCGGAGGTGTTCGGCGGAACTAAGGTTACAAAGTAGAGGCTAATATTAGCAGCGTGAATCTTCTGCATCTACCCACATCTGTAAATTCCCATCAAGATATAATTTTACATATTCAAGTGGTTCATCGACAGCAAGAGACGTTAATGCACATTCTGATCCGGGAGTAGTTATTAAATTCTTTCAGCGAGAGTATGAGAAAATCTCTGTAAATAAGATTCTTCTATGATAATTAAGA
>NZ_QUCM01000003.1:0-1461 GCF_003473545.1 Clostridium sp. AM22-11AC | reverse complement strand
ATAAGATTCTTCTATGATAATTAAGAGCGATAAGCTTGTGAATCAGGCTTGTCGTTCTTGTTTTATATATAACAGTTGCTTACGGGCATGTCAAGAGCAGGCGGTTTCCCGCCTGTCTTCTTAACCCTTCTTTTGCTTACTCGGGTAAGCGTCCTTCGTACATAATGCCCAGTTCTCCATAAACCTGAGCCCAATCACGGATGGTGGTAGTCCATTTTTTCGTAGCCTCAAAAGTAGCCAGATACAAGGCCTTTAACAGGGCGGTATCGCTTGGAAATACGCTTCTCTGACGGTTCAGCTTCCGGTATGTGGAGTTTAGTGATTCGATCGCATTGGTTGTATAAATGACCTTCCGGACAGTGGTTGAAAATTTAAAAATTGGAGAAACAGCATCCCAGTTGTCTTTCCAGCGTTTCATGGAATTCGGGTATTTCGGAGTCCATTTTTCAGTTACACGTTCCAAGGCAGCCAGAGCCTTCTGCTCATCAGCGGCCTGATAGATGGTTTTTAAATCTGCAGCAAAGGCTTTTCTGTCCTTGTCCGGAACGTATTTCAGGGTGTTTCTTACCTGATGGACAATACACCTCTGGTATTCTGTTTTGGGAAACGCAGCTGAAATCGCTTCTTTAATGCCTGTAAGGCCATCGGCACAGATGATCAGGATATCTTTTACTCCGCGATTTTTCAGTTCGTTCAGGACTGACAGCCAGTATTTCGCACTTTCATTGTCACCAATCGTAATCGTCAGGACTTCCTTTTTCCCCTCCGCATTAATGCCAAGTATAACATAGGCTGCAAGCTTACGAATGACTCCATTATCCCGCACAGAATAGTGGATCGCATCGATGTAAAGGATTGGATATACCTCATCCAATGGGCGGTTCTGCCAATCTTCAATCTGAGGAAGTATCTTATCCGTCACATCGGATATGAAACTTTCTGATGTTTCAAAACCATAGATATCTTCAATCGTTTCCGAGATCTGGCGAGTGGTCATTCCTTTGGCATACATAGAGATGATCTTCTGATCAATATCAGAAATATCTTTCTGACGCTTTTTCACCACCTGTGGTTCAAAGGTCGATTTCCGATCCTGTGGGACCTCGATTTCCATAGAGCCATATCGGCTGTTTATCTGCTTGCGTTTATAACCGTTACGATAATCGTCATTGTCAGAACGCTGGGATTTCTCATATCCAAGATGGTCATCCATTTCAGCCTCCATCATTTCTTTAATGGTGCCGCCCAGAAGATCTTTGAGTGCATCCTGGATATCTTCTGCGGTCTCGATATCGTATTCTTCGAGAAGCTGGCGGATGATGTTCCTTTTTCCTTCAGTCATTTCAACTCTGTGAACTGGTTTCTTTTGTTTTGCCATAGTAAAAGGCCCTCCTAATGATATTTATTGTATCATAGAAGGACCTTACTTAGGTTATTTTACAGAAAAAGTTTCATAGGCTC
>NZ_QUCM01000029.1 GCF_003473545.1 Clostridium sp. AM22-11AC | reverse complement strand
TGAATTTTCAAGGTGCGAAGCCCTGTTTAGGTGTGGGAAGTTTTAGTAAATTAGAAAATAAGAACTGCGTTACAGACTAGATGAAATGTTAAGGGAGAATGATGGATGGCCATTTATCTTACAGGTGATTGTCATGGAGATTTTAACCGGCTGCTTGATCCACGGTTTTCGGAGTCGGATAAGAATGATTATCTGATCGTATGCGGAGATTTTGGAGGTGTGTGGAGTGAATCACAGTGGGAAGAGCAGATGCTGGATCGGTTAGAGAAAGAACTTCCATATACGCTGTTGTGGGTAGATGGTAACCATGAAGGTTTTGATCATCTGAAATCTTATAAGGAAGAACCGTGGAATGGCGGGCTGGTCCAGTTTATTCGCCCACATGTTATTCATCTGATGCGCGGGTTTACATATACAATAGAAAAACAGCGTTTCTGGGTAATGGGAGGTGCCATATCCATTGATATAACGGACGGACTTTTTGATAAAGAGGATCCGTTATTAAAGGAAAAGATCCTTGATCTGAAAAAGCAGGGAAAAAATTATTATCGGATCCGGGGCATTAACTGGTTTCCTGAGGAGATGCCTTCTGAAGAAGAGCAGGAACGAGGTATGGAGAGTTTGCGGAAAAATGGGATGGAGACAGATTATATCATTACACATGCGGCGCCTACCATGGTGTCAAATTATTTTTCAGCTTGGAGATTTAAGGCAGATGAACTAACTGATTATTTTGAAAAGATCAGAAAGGAAGTTCAGTTTAAGCGGTGGTTTTGCGGTCATTACCACGTGGATGAAGAAATGGTTGTTGAAGGCAAAAACTTTCAGATCCTGTATAACAAAATAGAGAGAATTTATTAGCCAGGTTTCTTAGGTTCCAGAAAAAATTTCTGGAAAATGCTAAAGGTCTTTTTGTGCTATAGTTATGTCAGATGAAAACACAGGAGGAAACAAACCATGAAAATGCAAATGACCTCGTTTTACGCTAACAAACTGATCCACAATCTGGAGGATGAACTGCGGCACTGGAAAGAGAAGGAAAACGAACTGAGTACGTTTGTTGTGACGGACAGTGAAAATGCCATTGGACCGGACTATGACTTTCAGGAGGTTTCTTCCAAAATGGAAAGTATTAACAAAAAAATCATTACGATCAAGCATGCCATCAATCAAGCCAATACAAATGTCTGTATTGACGTGGGTGGAGTTAAGATGAGTGCAGATATTATGATGATCCGCATAGCGCAGCTTAAAGATCGATGCAGAGATCTGAGGGGGATGAGGAACAGAACACTCAAGGTAAGAAGAAATCGTTTTGATTTTGTGGGGATCGATGATGGACGGAAACACTGTATAGTAGAGTATGAGTACATTAATTACGACAAGAGGGAGGTTGATGAAGCGTATACCGCTCTTAAAAGAGAACTCTTTAAGCTGGAAACAAGGCTGAGCCAGTTTAATAATACAGTCCGGTTTGAAGTTGATCTGGATGTTTAATCTTTATTCAAAAGTGAGCTTCATTTAAAGTAAGGTTATTTAATTATTGTTATTATAAAATTAGTTATTTGCGTTGGCGGGAATTCTATTTATAGGGTTTCCGACAAATAGCAAAAGTATTAAAAAACATGTTTGGAGGAAAAAGAATATGAAATGCGAACTTGAAAGCAGAAATGACGGAGTCATGGCAGTAGCTCCAGTAGCAGATAATTATATACCGGCAAAATGGTGTCAGGCAAAGGAATGTGATAAATTTAAATTCCTGGTTCCAGGTCCTTGCATTAGTTTCGCGCCGGATACTCCGCAAATATGGAATGCAAATGATATGGATCTGCTCCTGAATATAAAATGTGAGAGCGAAAATGATATAGATACACAGTCAGAAGAGTACCCACTCTTATATGAAAGATCCAATCTTGCCCTTTATAAGGTGGTCAGTGATGATATGGGGCATAGTTATACACAGGAAATAACTACGGATCAGGTATCTGAGCTGCCAAAGGGGAAAATTATTGTAGCTTTACCTGTGGATTTATCTAATTTATCGCAAGCTTTAAAGCATTATACACAGCTGACCTGGGGGCAGAATGAACAGCTGGAGTTTAGTGATGAAGAAGAGTACTACTATGCTTTGGGCTTGTTATGCTTAAACTCCTGGTTTCCCATTACATTTCAGATGGATCCAAAGCGTTTGACTGTGCAGTATAGAATTTACTGCAATGGATGCCCGGCAGAATTTATGCCGAGAGCTTTTCGCAGGGCAGAAACAACAGGAGGTATCATAAACAATAATGAATACGTGCGAAATCTGTGCGAAAATCATGGATTTTTAAAGACAGGCAACAAAATTTCAGGAAATTATGCCGTTGTAAGAAAAACAGTGCCTCTTGAATACCGAGATGCCTTTGATAAAGGGTATGAGAATTTCCGGTCATGGGGAAAGAGCCTTGGATTTTAAGGCTTTTTGATACTAAAAACTGCCACAAAAAAATGCCCGCCGACCGGCGGGCATCATAAACGACAATCACTTCTTAGCAGCCTTTTTATCAGTAGCAGCTGCGTCATCTTCCTCTTCTGCATCGTCATCATCTGTCTTGATAAAATCAGCGATATGGAACAGCTGGGTGTCAGCTGGGGTGGAAACGTTGACACCTTTTTCTTCCAGTTTCAGGTCTTTTACATACATATTCTTTGTACCTGCAGGCAGTTTAGCCAGGTCGATCTCAATCGGTTCCAGAAGATGAGCCGGGTCTGCTTTGTAATGGATCTCGGAAAGTTCCGGTTCAAAGACACCCTGGACGATCTCTTCATTGAGAAAATGAACAGGAACGGTAGCGGATACGACTTCACCGGCAACCAGTGCCTGGAAATCCAGAGCCAGTACTTTTTTGCTCATTGGGTCATAATCGATATTTTTAACCATGGCGTTTACAGTTTCTCCTTCAATATCCAGAGAAGCCTGTGCGCCTTCTTTTGCGTCCTTCATAAAACGCAATGCTTCTTTTTCTTCAAATTTCAACGCAATGTTTTCTTTCATTTCCTTACCATATAAAACACCGGTAACAAAACCTTCACGTCTTAATTTTTTAGCTTTTACCTGTGGATCTCTTTTTTCTGCTTTTAACGTCGTCATAATGATTGCCTCCTACATTGTCACTTTAAATTGACACCACCGATGTCCGGTAAAAGTACCTGGACATCTGGCGTGTTCGTGTAGATTGAGAGCTTTTATGAAGAAGTTCTTATTTGCACTGACTGTATTATAGCACTTTTGAAAAAAATGGAACGTTTAAAAAGTGACAAAAATCAAGGCTAAAAACAAATAAAATTGTGAATATTTTGTTTGATACATTAATTATGACCAACTATTTCCTGGCTTTTAAAGATCTTAAGAAACAGAAAACTGAAGCAGTAAGCCAGAAAGCTGCAGCCCATAAGGAGCATAAAAGTACGTGCCGGATACCAGATCTTGAAGAGAAATCCGGCTGCCGCAAAGATTACGGCAAACAGTCCGGTAGCAGGCAGATGGGAGGTGCCGATAAACAGGGCATTGAATAAAAGCTGCCTGGAGGAACATTCATACCGGGCCAGAAGAGGAAACAGGTAGATCAGGCAGATCACAAGGGCGATCAGCGCTGCCAGGGAAAGGACACTGGGGATCAGTGCCAGCAGGCTTTCAAAGGAAAGCCAGAAAAACAGGCAGAAAAGAAGCAGGGCACCGATGCAGATGCAGCCGGCAAACAGAAGACTGGACCGGATAAAACACCGGGTAAAGGTATGAAAATAAGTTTTTGTAAAGGGAAGTCCTTTGTCCTCTGCCTCTGCCATGGTCACTGTATAAAGGGCGGTAAGTGCCGCCCCAATGGTGAAAACCGGCAGGCAGGTCAAAATAAAGCAGATGTTTAATATAACAAAATCAAAGGCTGTATTGATAAACTGGAAAAACGGGGCGTTTAAATTTAATTTCATTGGGGTAATTCCTCCTGTATTAATAAAACAATCGTTCATAATGGAAATAAGTATGTATTAAGTATAGAAAAGAACAGGCATTAAAAGTAGAAGAAAAAACACAGGAAAAGTACAGCAAAAATAAGATACATCCATACGCTAAAAAGAAAAGAATGGAAAAATTACTATATTATTTCTGAAAAAGGAAGGGTACTGGCATCAAAATCACCATGCTATACTTTAGAAAAACAATATAGGGGGAATTACCATGAAAGAAAAACCGAAAAAGAAGAAGCTGGATCAGGGAAAACGCATGTTTTTGTACATGCTCCCGTTTTTACTGTTATGTTTTGCATTTTCTTATTTCCCGCTTCATGGCTGGATCTATTCATTTTATGATTACAAGCCGCCGTTGAAATTATCCCAGTGCAATTTTATGGGGCTGCGCTGGTTTAAAATGATCTTTGTAAACCCGGCTCAGGTGCGTCAGCTGTTTATTGTAATGCGGAATACCTTTGCCATGAGCTTTTTAAACATTGCAACATCGGTACTGCCGCTGTTCTTTGCAGTGTTTTTAAATGAGATCAAGTGCAAATGGTTCCGGAAAATGGTGCAGACCCTGACTACGATCCCGAACTTTATCAGCTGGGTTTTAGTATATGCAGTTGCATTCTGTCTGTTTTCCAATACAGGTATGGTCAATACAGTTTTACAAAATCTGGGAGTGATCTTAAAACCGATCAAATTCCTGGACAGTGATTCCCACACCTATATCGCCATGCTACTGTGGAGTACCTGGAAAGGTCTTGGCTGGGGCGCTATCATGTATCTGGCTTCCATTGCGGGAATTGATCAGGAGATGTATGAGGCAGCCCGTGTAGACGGTGCGGGAAGATTTCAACTGATGCGCTATATCACACTTCCGGAGCTGATGCCTACCTACTTTGTTATGCTGATGCTTTCTGTTGCAAACTTCTTAAATAATGGTATGGACCAGTATTTTGTGTTCCAGAATGCATTTAACAAAGCACATATCCAGGTACTGGATCTGTATGTTTACAATATTGGTATGACGGGAAGCAGCCTTTCTCTGGCAACAGCGATCAGTATGTTAAAGAGTCTGATCAGTGTGACTCTTCTGATGGCAGTGAATAGAATTTCAAAGAAAATTCGCGGTGTTTCCCTGGTATAACAGTAAACAGTGGGAAAATGTAAAAAATTGGAAAAGGAGAAAGGGAATGGAAAGAAGAAAACTGACAGGAAAGGATAAGGTGTTTAATGTTTTTAATTACGGGGTATTTGGTCTGCTGACACTGATCTGTGCCTATCCGTTCTATTATCTGATCATCAACACTTTAAGCGCCAATGACTTAAGCGCTGCGGGAGAGATCCTGTTTTTCCCAAAGGGCTTTCATTTGGATAATTATAAGCAGGTATTAAAATTAAACGGTATTTTTAACGCGGCTGTGATCTCGGTTGCCAGAACTGTCCTTGGAACAGCCCTTTCTGTGCTTGCATCCGCGTTTATGGGATTTATGTTTACCCAGGAGCGGATGTGGGGAAGAAAGTTCTGGTATCGCTTTGTAGTGATCACCATGTATTTTAATGCAGGTATGATCCCCATGTTTATCACCATGAAAAACCTGCATCTGACCAATACATTCTGGGTCTATGTGATCCCTACCATTGTACAGCCATTTAATATTATCCTGGTAAAGACCTATGTGGAGTCATTGCCAAGATCTTTACAGGAGGCAGCAGAGCTGGACGGGGCCGGTGTCCTTATGATATTCTGGAAAGTGATCCTTCCTGTATGTACACCGATCCTGGCAACCATTGCTATTTTCACGGCAGTGGGACAGTGGAATTCTTTCCAGGATACATTGATCTACATAACAGACCAGAAATTATATTCCCTTCAGTACCTTCTTTACCAGTATATCAACCAGGCCAGTTCTCTGGCGATGACAGTAAAGAACAGTGGCGGCGGTGCCATGAACATGGCGTCCCTGGCAACACAGCAGACCTCTACTTCCATTCGTATGACAGTTTCTGTTGTGGTAGTTCTGCCTATCTTGTTTATTTATCCTATGTTCCAGAAACATTTTGTAAAGGGAATTATGATGGGAGCTGTAAAAGGATGATGTTTTTGATCCCGGAAAGTTTTACAAGGGGACATCATTAATTAAAGGAGGAACAAAAACTTGAAAAAGACAGGAAAAAAATGGATGGCTCTGCTGATGGCATTTTCCATGGCAGCTCTTACAGCCTGCGGAAGCAGTGAAAAGACAGCGAGATCGGTTCTTCCACGAGATGCCTTCCTGCGGGAATCTACTATTTAAGCCAGAATGAAAATTCTTTAGGACAGCTTCAGACAGACGGGGAATTAAAGCTGACAGGCGGAACTGACCGGCTGGCCTATTACATGGATAAAGACGGACGGGCTTATACAAATACACTGGTCGATGGGAAAGTATATGGCCCGGACGGAACCCGGATCCAGTCAGATAGTGGTTGGGATATTGTAACCGTAGAAGAGGATGTTTATAAGGACAGTGACTATACAGGCGCTGAAGTGAAAGAAAATGCAAAGCCGGTCCTTACGGCCGGAAGCAGCGTGATCGTAAATAACAGCGGAAAGCTGAAAAAAAATGGAAAAGTAAAGCTGGACGGTGTTACATACCAGGTAAAAAATTATGCAGTCCAGGTAACAGAATAAACAGAGGTTTAAGAAGGATCATCTCAGCGTACCACAGGTACCGGAAGAGATGGTCCTTTTTGTGTACATTTATGGATAATTATTGGAATTTATTGAAAAACATTCATCAGTAAGGGGAAAAGCAGTTATTACAGTTGTATGCGGAAAATATAAAAAGGAATTCCAGGTTACGGTATGGGAAAAATTTTTGCCGGATTGGGTTGCAGGAGAATATATCACAGCGCCATACACGAATTCAGGAAAAACAGGTTTATCGGTAGATATAAGCACTTCAGGAAAGCGAGCATTGTCATACCCATATACAGACCAGAAAGGGATTAAGCTGGCAGCAGGAGAAACGCTGACAGTATCCTGTGATGACACATATGAAGTCCAGAATTATTATGTAATCATTCCAGGAAATACAGACCTTCAGTATACAACTGTCATGCACAATGGAAATCCGTGGATGGTAGTAGATCCGGATGCAGGTGGATCCACCTCAACAGAAACTCCGTTTGATAAGGCAAATGTTTCATACACTGCAGAAGAGGAGTGTTACATTGCATTGATGATCCGGCGAAAAGCTAATAACAATGACTTTGACAGCGAGGAATTAAGTGCTTTGAGCAGTCATGTTGTATGTAAGATAAATCCGTAGTAAACGATGAAAGAAGGTGTAAATAAAGATGAATAGGAGCATATGTATGAGTATTCAGGTTTGTGTAACCGGCTTGGTTGCATATTTAAGTCAGAAATTAGGAGTAACCTTTTATCTTCTGGGCATTTTGCTCTGCCTGATGGTGATCGATTACCTTTCAGGTATGGCAGCAAGCGCAGTGGAGGCTTTAGATCATCCAGATGATAAATCTTATGGCTGGAGCAGCAGAAAGGGTGCTAAGGGCATTGCTAAAAAGGTAGCGTATCTTTTTGTGATCGCTGTAGGAATGGTAATTGATTATGTGATCATACAGACGTCTGGTGTATTGGGATTTAATCTCCCAAATACAATGCTTTCCTTGCTGGTTACAGTATGGTATATGTTGAATGAAGCATTATCTATTACGGAAAATGCCGGTCGTATGGGTGCACCGGTGCCGGAGTGGCTTATGAAGTACATAGCAGCACTGAAAAATAAGATTGATAGCAGTAGAGAAAATGTAAGCAGTGAGACTTAGGATGGAGGTGATCCATACATCTCCCGTAGGCAGCTCGGGTTATGGCTGCCATTTGCGACGTCGCAATTATCAGTAGAATAAAAATCATGCATATGTTATAATGTCAAAGTTACCGCCCCTATACCCGGTAAGGAAAGGGGGTGTCTCCAATATGGAACCAGTGCTTTCTTTTATTGTCGCTGTTGCGGCTGGTGTAGCCTGCCACTACATCATCAAATGGTTAGACGGTGACAAATAATCGGTAACTAGCCTATGGTTTAAGCCACCATACAAAAAACGGAATAGAAAAGCCCAGGGAATTGCGCTCCCTGGGCTTTTCGTTTTGCGTCTCCAATACTGGTGCTTTCTTTTTGCCTAACGGCATTATAGCATATGCAGAAAATCTTTTCAAGATACCATTTGGAAGAAAGGAAATGCTATGAAAATATCAGATAACGGTTTAAATCTCATAAAAAAGTTTGAAGGCTGCCGACTAACGGCTTATCAAGATGCAGTAGGTGTCTGGACCATCGGATACGGCACCACCAATGCTGACAAAGCAATCACGGGAATTTCTATCCGTCAAGGTTTGCGGATCAGCCAGGAAACGGCAGATGAATGGCTGCGGCAGTCTGTAGATAAAAAGTATGGTCCAAAAGTAGACAAGTATAGTGCCTACAACTGGAATCAGAATGAATTTGATGCACTTGTAAGTTTTGCTTACAACATCGGATCTATTGATGGACTGACTGCATCTGGATCCCGCTCAAAAGAGGAGATCGCGGATAAAATCCAGGCATACAACAAGGCCGGAGGAAAAGTTCTGTCCGGTCTTATCAGAAGACGTCAATAAGAAATCCAGTAAATACAAGGTTTTTTAATAATACAAATCTTAATGAATTTTAAGAAAACCTCATTGTACATTTAAGAAAGATTTTCTATGATAAAGTCAGAAAGAAACGAAGAGCTGTTTTCACGGAACAGGATCAGGATACAGAAAAAATTCCGGGAGAGCAGGAAAAGAAAAAGGAGGTTACATAGATATGGAGATCAAGAAACCAGCCATGGCAGGAACACTGGAATCCAGTGATTGCCAGGTAACCGTAGAACCAGGAAATGGTTCTGTTGAGTTTAATCTGGAAAGCGCTGTGATCAATCAGTACGGCAACCAGATCCGCAAGGTAGTCCTTCAGACACTGGAGAACCTGGACGTAAAGGATGTAAAAATTTCAGTGGTGGACAAGGGCGCGTTGGACTGTACCATTAAGGCAAGAGTAGAAGGTGCGGTATTCCGTTCTTTAGATCAGATCAAGGATATCCCATGGGGAGGTGCAGTAAGATGATCAATGCGAATAAGAAACGTTTAAGAAGAACCATGATGTTCTTAAATGCACAGAAACCAGGTCTGATCAAGGACCCATATATCTACAAACCAGACTCCATTATGCTGGATCTGGAGGATGCGGTTGCTGAGAACCAGAAAGATGCAGCACGTTTTTCCTTATATCATGCATTAAAAGAGATCAACTACAGAGGCTGCGAGAGAGTTGTCCGTATCAATGGCCTTGACACCCCATACTGGGAAGAAGATATCCACTGTGCAGTAGCAGGCGGCTGTGATGCCATCCGTATCCCGAAGACAGAAAGCGCACTAGATGTACAGAGAGTAGAAGCTGTAGTAGAAGAATGCGAAAAGAAATACGGTATCCCGGAAGGCCAGACACTGATCATGGCAGCAATCGAGTCTGCAAGAGGTGTTATGAAGGCTCTGGATATCTGCGAGGCATCTGAGAGACTGTTTGGTATCGCTCTTTCCGGTGGTGACTATACAAAGGACTTACAGACACACATTACCGGTACCGGTCTTGAACTGATGGGTGCACGCCAGAACATGATCATCGCAGCCCGTGCAGCTGGTGTACAGTGTTTTGATACTGTATACACAAACCTGGATGACATGGAAGGTTTCCGTCACGACGTAGAGACCATCCATTTAATGGGATTTGATGGAAAATCCATTATCAATCCACGTCAGATCAACATTGTACATGAGATCTTCACACCAACCCAGAAGGACATCATTTTCGCTGAGAAAGTTGTTAAGGAAATTGATGAGAAAAAAGCTCAGGGTATCGGCGTATTTACTGTAGATGGCAAAATGATCGACATTGCATTCTATGACGGCGCAAAGAGGACCATCGAGCTTGCCAAGGCATCAGGCGTATATAAGGGGGATCTGTAAAATGATAAATGCAGTTGGAAGAGATATACCAGAAGAGATCCTGGAGATGACCGGTAAAGAGGTATTCCAGGGAAATCATTACAGGGACGGATATGTATACAAAAAGGACGGCCCATATACAAAGTGTGTGGTAAACAACACACAGAGCAAGCTGGTTGCAAACATCCATGATGTACTGGTAAAATGCGGCATCAAGGACGGAATGACCTTAGGTTTCCACCATCACTTCCGTGAAGGTGACTATATCGTAAATATGGTCATGGAAGAAGTACATAAGATGGGTATCAAGGATATCACTATCTGTGCAAGCTCCTTAGGTAAGGCACATGACCCGATCGTTCCTTATATCGAAGACGGAACCATCACCAATATCCAGTCCTCTGGTGTCCGCGGTAAGATCGGTGAAGCAATCTCTGCAGGTAAATTAAAGGGACTTGCAATCATGCGTTCCCACGGTGGCCGTGTAAGAGCGATCGAGAGCGGTGAGACAAGAATTGATATTGCATTTATCGGAACACCAACCTGTGATGACTATGGCAACTGCCGTGGTATCGGTGGTAAGAGTGACTGTGGCGTGCTTTCCTACGCTATGGTGGATGGTGACTATGCAGATAAGGTAGTAGCTATTACCGACTGCCTGGTACCATTCCCGAACTTCCCGGCCCATATCTCCATGACCAAGGTTGACTATGTAGTAGTTGTAGATGCTATCGGTGATCCAAAGAAGATCGCTACCGGTGCAGCAAAGCCAACTACCGATATGAGAAAGCTGATGATGGCTGATTACTGTACCCAGTTCGTAGTAAACAGCCCATATTTCAAGGACGGCTTCTCCTACCAGACAGGTGTAGGCGGTGCTTCTATCGCATCTACTATCTCTCTGGCTAAGATCATGAAGGAAAGAAATATCCGCATGCGTTTTGGCGTAGGTGGTCTGACCAAGCCAATGTGTGACCTGCTGATCAACAACCAGGTAGACTGCCTGCTTGATACTCAGGACTTCGACCTGGCAGCAGTAGAGTCTGTAAAGAACTTAAAGCATTTCCGTATCTCTGCTGGTGAGTATGCAGATCCATTTAACAAGGGTGCTGTTGTAAATAAGCTGGATTTCGTAATCCTGGCAGCACTGGAAGTAGACGTAAACTTTAACTGTAACGTAGTTGTAGGTTCTGACGGTGTGATCACCGGTGCACAGGGCGGACATCCTGATACAGCAGCAGGAGCTAAGTGTACTATCGTTATCGCTCCACTGCTTCAGGGAAGAATTCCTGCGATCTGCAGCGAGGTAACCACAGTAACCACTCCTGGAGAGAGCATTGACGTAGTTATCACGGATTACGGTATTGCTATCAACCCAAGAAGACAGGATCTGATCGAGGCAATGAAGGGCGTAGACCTGCCATTTAAGACCATTGAAGAACTGCGTGACATTGCATATTCTATCGTAGGCGAGCCGGAGAAGGTTCAGTTTGGAGACAGAGTTGTAGGTATCATCGAAGCCCGCGATGGCACGATCATGGACGTTGTACGCCAGATTAAGCCATATGAGTTTGCTTAGTCAGCAACGAACAAACCGCCTGCGTAAGCAGGCAGTGGAGCGCGTAAGCGCGGGTTTGTGAGTCTGAGAAGTTTGTGAGTCTGCAAAATTTATAAATCTACAAAACAAGGCCCATGCAGGCTGCCGGTACGGCAGCGGCATGGGCCTTTTCGATTTGAAAATTTCAAACCATGAGAATTTATCTCATCTCATTCAAAATATCTAGATCTGACACAGGTTTGATCATGTAGTTATCAATAATATTCCTTTCTTTTGCTTCTGCCAGTTCACGGTCTACCTGGTCGACCATGATCAGGCGGAGCATTCCGGTGTATCTTCCTTTAACAGACATACAGAAATCCACAGCGGAATTTCCGTCAATGAACTGTTCTACAACCAGAGCATCAAAAAGGTATGATTTCAATTTTTCTGCGGCTTCTTTAAAATCCATAACACAGGTGACCTGTATATCCCGTTTTGAGAAGTTGCGTTCTAAGAGACGGAGTACCTTAGGATTATCATCCACGATCAGCAATGAGATTTTTTCTCCTGACTGTTCTGAGAGATTTTTTCTCACACCATCCAGCGCATCCTGGACAGACGGGGCAAAGCTGCTGTTTCTATCTGGTACAGATGCAGGAAAGTACAGATGGAATACAGAACCGACGCCAGGTGCGCTTTCCGCATTTACCACGCCTCTGTGAGAAGTGACGATCTGTTCTGTAAGGGCCAGCCCAAGTCCTGTTCCTTTTCCACCTTTTTTAGTAGTAAAGAAAGGATCAAAGATCTGCTTTAATACATCCGGACTCATACCGCAGCCATTGTCCCGTATATCAATGCGCACATACTGATCCCAGGCATTTTCATTTCCAATAGGAAGATCCGGATCCAGATCCTTTTTATCTAACAGAATGGCAGATACCTCGATCTCACCGGTTTCATGTCCAATGGCATGGATGGCATTGACGCCAATATTTAAGATCACCTGATTTAACTGGGTCTCGTTTCCTACGATGGTAACACCTGGAAGGTTAATATTTTCTTTCAGTTCAATATTATCCGGACATACGGAGCGGACCATTTTCAAAGCACGTTTAAATACTCGGTCAGCGTCTAAAGTCTTAAAGGCAGTTTCCATATTTTTGCGGCTGAGAGAAGAAATCTGCTGTATGATCTCCTTGGCTTTTACAGAAGCATCATAAATTTCTTTGGCACTGTCATAGTTGTCGGAGCCTTCCGGAAGATCCATCATGAGAAATTCCGCATAGCCCATGATGGGTGTCAGCAGGTTATTAAATTCATGGGCAATACCGCCGGTCATGGTTCCCATGATCTGTAAACGCTGCTGGTGGGCAATGGTTTCCTCACTTTGGTGCATTCGCTCTAAGATCCCGTTTAATTCTGTTAAATAAGAGATCTGCTGACGGTCCTTTCTGCTCTTTAACATCAGATGGAAAATATAGGAAGCAGCAGCAAGAATGGTAAAAAGAACACCTGTAAATACAAAAAGCAGTTTTAAGGCGCCTTTTTCCAAAGGTACATACATATCACTCTGGTCCATAACAGCGCTGACAATGATAAAATCATCCCCAATATAGGCAGGGGTATAGGCGCTGACTTTCTCCACTCCCGGGGCACCTGGTTTGGTCCACCAGTAGGAATAATATTCATCCACAGCCGTCAGTCCCTGTTTTTGCCGGTCGATCATATTGCTGAGACTGGTGAGATTTTTTCCGGGAAACATTTTTTCACGTCCGTTTATTACATCAATTCCCCATTGCTCCAGCTGTGGATGCATCAGTACGATGCCATTGTGGTCTTTTAATATGAAATAACCGTTGGTTCCTACATTTAAGGGGCGTATGGTCTTATTGTAATAGGCCATGCCATTTAAGATCATGGAAATGGTTTCTCCGGTGTCGGTTTCGTAGTGGAGCATAAGATAGTGACTTTCATTTCCAATCTTTACCAGTCTGAAACACATCTGATCATCGATTTTTGACTCAGAAAGTGTCTCTTCCGGCTCATTGTCTGTACCGGATGTCAGGATGGTTTCTCCTTTTTTCTTGATGATAACATCCTGGACTACAGGACCATGCTCTTTTACATAAGTATCCCAGAGCGTTTCCCGTTCCTGTTCGTTTAAAGTATGGCTGCAGCTCCACATGCTTCTTATGTCAGATGCATATTCGCTGATGGTTTCTTCCAGACGTCCGGAAAGGCTTTCCACTGCTAAAAGCATCTGATCTTTCTGATTGCGCACAGCGGAGTTGCGGTATTCTTTCCAGATCCCGTTGCCGACGCATAAAAGTGCCAGGATAGCAGCAGCTAAAAATGCCGCAACCAGATAGAAGCGGCTGTTTTTCTTTAATGAGTCCATAGACAGGAAACGATTTTCTTTGCAGTTTTCATTCTTTTCCATATAAGCGATCATGTCCTTTCAGGTTGACTTGCTTCTTTGGTAATATTATAATGAATTTAATGCATATATGCAAAAGTTTTATGATAATTCCACGAAATCACACAAGAATAGGAAAAGAAACATGGCAGATAAAGTACTGATCGTTGATGACGACATTTCTATTTGTAAATTACTGGAAAAAGTAATGCACAGCAATGAACTTGATACAGAAGTGGCAGGAAGCGGAAAAGAAGCCCTGGAGCTGTTAAAACACCACACATATGATGTGATCCTTATGGATATCATGCTGGGAGATATGGAAGGTTTTGATGTGATCAAAGAACTTCGTGCAAGCGGGATCCAGACACCGGTGATGATCGTCAGCGGGCGAAATGAGGATTATGACTCTTTATATGGTCTTTCTATTGGAGCTGATGACTATATTACAAAGCCTTTCAGACCGTTGGTCCTTGGGGCAAAGGTAAAGGCTTTGATCCGCCGTACCAAAAATATGGGAAATCATTCCGATACCATTCAGTGCGGTCCTTTCACCTACGAAAGTTCTACCATGCGTTTTTATAAAGATGGGGAAGAATTGATCTTATCTTCTAAAGAAAGCGCGCTGCTTTTATTATTTATTAAGCATCCGGGCCAGGTATATACAAAAGACATGATCTACGAGCAGGTATGGGGAACCACCATCGCCATTGATGACAATGCCATTATGGTCTATATCAACCGTCTGCGCAGCAAGATCGAAAAAGACAGGCAGAAACCAGAGCATATTATTACGGTACGCGGGATGGGATATCGGTTCCTCCCGTAAATGTACGAAGATTAATACAAACCTTAACAAATTGTAAGATAAATCCCTTATACCTGTAAGGTTGCCTCGATATACTCATTTACAGATAGAAACATGACATAAAAATGTAAAGGAGAGAAAGAGTATGTCAGAGGTTGTAGTAGGTCTTCTTGGTTTTGCCTGTATCGTTGCTATCGTTGTAACACTTTTTAAGAGCAAAACCCTTCCCAGCATCGCATTTATCATCTTCCCGATGATCCTGGGAGCAATTCTTGTATTTGGCGGTTACTATTCATGGGAAAACATTGGTAAGCTGATCAAAAGCGGTTTTTCCAGCACAGGTCCAACAGCGGCACTGTTCGTATTCAGCGTTCTGTACTTCGGTATCATGACCGATGCAGGAATGTTTGATGTAATTATCGGAAAGTTAATGCTGTTAGTTAAGGACAATGTCATTGGCGTCTGTGTCATGACCTGTATCATTGCCCTGATCGGGCATCTGGATGGCGGCGGCGCTTCCACTTTCTGTATCGTAGTTCCGGCTATGCTTCCTGTTTACAAGAAGATGCATATGCGTCCGGCAACATTACTTCGTATTGCAGTTATTTCCATGGGTGTTTTAAACCTGATGCCATGGGCTGGTCCTACTATGAGAGCAGCAACCGTTCTTGGTATTGAGGCAGGTTCCTTATGGCAGACTCTTTTACCGATCCAGGCATGTGGTATCGTACTGGCACTGGTTGTTGCAGTATTAAACGGTATCATTGAGCAGAAGAGAGGCGCTGGTTTAAATGGTAAGCTGGCGAAAGAAGCAGCTCATCTGAGCGTAGAAGAAGTAGCTGCAGCTGATGCGGAAAATAAAGATCTGGCTCGTCCAAAACTGTTTGTATTCAACGTTATTTTAACCATTGCAGTTATCGCACTGTTAATTAAAGACATATTTCCAAGCTATGTTCCTTTCATGCTGGGTGTTGCAATTGCAATTCTGGTAAACTACCCAGGCGCAAAGATGCAGAAAAAGATCATCAACCTTCATGCAGGTCCGGCTCTGATGATGTGCTCTACCTTAATGGGTGCAGCTGTATTAATGGGTATCCTGGTTAAGGACATTGAAGGTGTAAACAGTGTTATCACCTGTATGTCAAACCTGATCAGCAGCATTTTACCGGCAGCACTTGGACAGCATCTGCCATTAGTAATTGGTATCTTAAGTGTACCGTTAGCACTGGCTTTCGATACAGACAGCTACTTCTACGGAATGCTTCCTGTTATGATCGGAATTGGCGAAGGATTTGGCGTTGGAGCAATGCCGATCGCAGTTGCCATGGTTGTATGCCGTAACTGTGCAACCTTTATCAGCCCAATGGTACCTGCAACTTTATTAGGTGTAGGTCTGGCAGATGTAGATATCAAAGACCATATTAAATTCAGCTTCCTGTGGGTATGGGGCTTCAGTATCATCTGTATGCTTATTGGAGCAATTGTAGGAATTATTCCATTATAATCCTATAACAGATCATTACATAAAATCAGATAGATAAATTTAAAATTCAAATCCTCCCCCATAAAGGAGCTGCTGCAGGCGTATCGTTGCGGCAGCTCCTTTGTTTATAATGCATATCAGGAACGCACTGGTGGTCTGTTTGCATATTTTAAATGTATTGACTTTCCGTTCAAATCTGCCTAATATTAAAACCAGGTCAGATTTCACGAAGAGATCGTGAAATAGCAAGGAGATAAAGGATTATGACAAAAGATCTGACAACTGGAAAGATCATGCCTATTCTGGTGAAATTTACCATTCCACTGGTTTTGGGAAATCTGTTCCAGCTGACGTACAATGCAGTAGACAGCATTATTGTAGGACATTTTGTAGGAAAAGAGGCACTGGCAGCGGTTGGTATCTGCAACCCGATCACAACACTTATGATCTTATTCTTAAATGGTCTGTGCATGGGAGCTGCTATTTTAATGGGAATGCAGTATGGAGCCAAAGACTATGATACCCTGCACCGCCAGATCAGCACCACCATGCTTTCAGGAGTGGTCTTTTCTGTTACATTGACTGTGCTCTGTGTTATTTTTGCAGTGCCTATGTTAAAACTGATCCAGGTAGATCCGTCTATTATGGATCTGACAGCAGAATACCTGCGGATCATATTCTGGGGATTGATGTTTACATTTTTATATAACTTCTTTTCCAGTACCTTAAGGGCATTGGGAGACAGTAATTCCCCGCTGTATTTCCTGATCATCAGTGCCGTGTTAAATGTATTTGGCGATCTGTTTTTCGTTATCGTTTTAAAGGATGGAAGCAGGGGCTGTGCTATTTCCACGGTATTAAGTGAAGCTTTATGCAGCCTGTTTTGTGTGATCTATATCCAGAAAAAAGTGCCTCTTCTGCGTCTTGGAAAAAAATGGCTGGTATTTGACAGCCGTCTTTTAAAGAAGACCATTGCCTTTGGCTGGGCATCTGCCATGCAGCAGGCAACTGTGCAGCTTGGAAAGATCGGTATCCAGGCGATCGTAAATACCATGGGCGTATCTGTTTCAGCCGCATTTGCGGTTGTCAACCGTATTGACGATTTTGCTTATACACCGGAGCAGAACATTGCTCATGCCATGACTGCCCTTATGGCCCAGAATAAGGGGGCAGGAAAAATCGACCGTATGAAAGAGGGGTTCCGCTGTGGTATCATACTGGAGACCATTTACGGTATCCTGATCTTTATCATCTGTTTTGCGCTTGCAAGACCTCTTATGATGATGTTTGTAAAAGATGAAGAGGTTATTGGACATGGTGTAACTTATCTGCACCTGATTTCTGTAATGTACCTGCTTCCGGCTCTTACCAATGGTATCCAGGGATTTTTCCGTGGCATCGGAGATCTGAAGATCACATTAATAAGCAGCTTTATCAACATGGCGCTGCGTGTTCTGGCAGCTGCGCCTTTAGTACTTATATGGAAAATGGGAATCGAAGCACTGCCATATTCCTATCTGGCTGGCTGGATCGGAATGCTGGTTGCAGAAACACCATTACTTTTAAAGACTTATAAGACCTGGGGAAAGAAAGCTGGGCAGTAGAGCTGGGCAGTCCTGCAGGAATGCAAATTATATGAAGGGAGAGAAAATTCGTGTTAGAAGGAAGACCATTAAAGGGATATGACCTGGAGCGTTTGAAAGAATTCTTAAAGTCCATGGACCTGGATTATGATACAGGAATTGAATACAGCATCTGCCTGGAAGATGAGGATTACCGCATTATTGCAGCAGGTTCTGTAGAGGAAAATGTATTAAAATGCATTGCCATTTCTCCGGATCATCAGGGAGAAGGGCTGTCCGGCACTATTATTTCCCACCTGACCCAGTATGAGTTTGAAAAGGGCAGAAGTCATTTATTAATGTATACAAAACCGAAAAACCAGGCTATGTTTGAGGACCTGGGTTTTTATACTATTTTAAAGACAGACAGAGTCTTGTTTATGGAAAATAAAAAGACCGGGTTTACGGATTTTATGGAAAAAGTAAAGGCAGAAAGCCCGGAAGATGCCTTAAAAGAAGGAAAAGTCATTGGTGCAATCGTAGCAAATTGCAATCCCTTTACACTGGGACACCGCTATCTTATAGAAACTGCTTTAAAGCAGTGTGATTATCTCCATCTGTTCGTGCTTTCTGATAAGCGTACCTTTTACAGTGCCTCTGAGCGTTATGAAATGGTGAAAGAAGGTGTAAAGGATCTGGACCGGGTGATCTTACATCAGACTTCTGATTATATTATTTCTGCAGCTACCTTTCCAACCTACTTTATGAAGGAAAAAACAGAGGCAGGAAAGGCAAACTGCCGCCTTGATCTGGAATTATTTGGAAAAAGGATCGCGCCGGAATTACACATTACAAAGCGCTTTGTGGGAACAGAGCCAAACTGTGCTGTTACGGACTGTTATAATGTGACTATGAAAGAGGTCCTTCCGGGATTGGGAATTGAAGTAACAGAGATCCAAAGAAAAGAACAGGAAGGAACCGCCATCAGCGCTTCCCGGGTGCGTCAGGCAGTAAAGGAAGGCAAAACAGAAGAGATCCGGGGCCTGGTACCGGAAAGTACCTGGAAGCATATAGCAGGAGAGAGATCATGACAAAAGAAGAACGGACCCTTGTTATCATAGACCGTCTGAAAAAAGAATATCCCGATGCAGGCTGCACCTTAGACTACAATCAGGCCTGGAAGCTGCTTGTCAGCGTCCGTTTAGCAGCCCAGTGTACAGACGCCAGAGTCAATATCGTAGTGGAAGACCTGTA
This sequence comes from Clostridium sp. AM22-11AC, assembly GCF_003473545.1. Taxonomy (GTDB): domain Bacteria; phylum Bacillota; class Clostridia; order Lachnospirales; family Lachnospiraceae; genus Enterocloster. The sequence goes on along the minus strand of NZ_QUCM01000029.1, from coordinate 10,146 downwards.
TAAAAAGTTTCCAGATGTAAATTCCCTGGCAGATGCACCGGTGGAAGAGATTGAAGCTATTGTAAAGCCATGTGGCCTGGGACACAGCAAGGCAAGGGATATCAAAGCCTGTATGACCCGGTTAAAAGAAGATTATAACGGGAATGTTCCTGATGATTTTAACGCTCTTTTAAAGCTGCCGGGAGTAGGCAGAAAAAGCGCCAATCTGATCATGGGAGATGTGTTTGGAAAACCTGCCATTGTAACAGATACCCATTGTATCCGTCTGGTAAACCGTATGGGATTGGTAGATAGCATCAAAGAGCCGAAAAAGGTGGAAATGGCCCTTTGGAAGTTAGTTCCGCCGGAAGAAGGAAGCGACTTCTGCCATCGTCTTGTGTACCATGGAAGAGCCGTGTGCAGCGCAAGGACGAAGCCGGACTGTGAACATTGCTGCGTAAAGGACGTGTGTGTTACTGCGTGTGGGGTAGGCACTTTTGGAACCGAAAGTGCCGTACGATAAAGTAATGGTTGTGAGAATTTGCCGTATTTAAATGCGGAGCCACGGCAAATTCTGTTGCTGGTCATGCAACGCATGAACAGTAACACGTGTGTGAAAAAGTGGGCGTAGAAGGCTGAAAAATGCCCTGTTAAGAAGCAATAAAAAATACGCTAAAAAGCTGTTAATACAATTTAATAAAAAGACAAAATAGTCTTGTAGAAGGCAAAAATTGTCCAGAGAAATCCCTCTCTTTTTTTATTATACTTAGTGCATAAGTTTCAAGAAGATCGACGCCGGGAAAGCTGCTGTTGGCAGATATGACAGGTAAACGATCTGAGATGAGAACAAAATCCAGTATAAAGAAGAGAGGGATATTTTTATGAAAGGGATCATGAAAAAAGCGGTTTTCCTTGCAGCTGCTGGTATGACGGCGCTGGCGCTTTCCGGATGTTCAGCGGGCAGTGGCGGAAAGCGGATCGTGCGTATTTCCCATGCGCAGTCTGAAACACATCCGGAGCACCTGGGGCTTTTAGCATTTAAGGAATATGTGGAAGAACGACTGGGAGATAAATACGAGGTACAGATCTTTCCAAATGAATTGTTAGGATCAGCACAGAAAGCCATTGAGCTGACACAGACAGGGGCGATTGATTTCGTTGTGGCAGGTACTGCCAATCTGGAAACTTTTGCCAGTGTATACGAGATCTTCAGTATGCCGTATCTGTTTGACTCCGAAGAGGTTTACAAGTCCGTAATGGAAGACTCCGATTACATGGAAAATGTATACGAGTCCACAGACGAGGCAGGTTTCCGTGTGGTTACCTGGTACAATGCAGGAACCAGAAACTTTTATGCAAAAACACCTATTAATACACCGGATGATCTGAAAGGCAAAAAGATCCGTGTACAGCAGAGTCCTGCCAGCGTTGCCATGGCAAATGCTTTTGGTGCAGCAGCAGCTCCCATGGGCTTTGGCGAGGTTTATACAGCCATTCAGCAGGGCGTGATCGATGGAGCAGAGAACAACGAGCTGGCGCTGACCAACAATAAGCACGGCGAAGTTGCAAAATATTATACATACAACAAACATCAGATGGTGCCGGATATGCTGGTTGCAAACCTGAAATTCTTAAACAGCTTAAGCCCGGAAGAATACCAGGTATTTAAAGAGGCAGCCCAAAAGTCCACAGAAGTAGAGCTGGAAGAGTGGGATAAGAGCATTGATGAGGCAAAAAAGATCGCAACTGATGATATGGGAGTGGAATTTATCGATGTGGATGTAAATGCCTTTAAACAGAAGGTACTTCCTCTCCACGAAAAGATGTTAAATGAAAATCCAAAGATCCATGATCTTTATGAACATATCCAGGAAGCAAATGAGGCAGCAGCCGGAAAGGAAGGCAAGTAATGGAAAATATGCGAAAAGTAAGAAAAACCATGATGAAAGTGCTGGGCTATCTGATCATTTTCCTGTTTATGATGATGACAGCAGTGGGAAGCTACCAGATCATTACAAGATATTTCTTTAACCGGCCAAGTACAGTATCAGAAGAGCTGCTGACCTATTCCTTTACCTGGATGTCCCTTCTGGCGTCTGCCTATGTTTTCGGCAAGAGAGACCATATGAGAATGGGATTTATGGCAGATAAACTGACCGGAAATTTCAGAAAATATCTGGAGATCATCATTGACCTGTTATCCTTCAGCTTTGCGGCAGTTGTTATGGTATATGGCGGCTGCTCCATTACAAAACTGACCATGATCCAGACTACAGCATCTTTGCGTGTGCCAATGGGGTATATATACGTGATGGTGCCTGTAAGCGGTATCCTTATTATGATTTTTGCGGCTATGAACGCAGTGGAAATGTTCCATCATGAGTTCAAAGAAGCCGGGGAGGTGAGAGTATGACAATCGCAGGACTTTGCGGACTGATTATATTTGTGTTGCTGGCGGTCATGCTGATTGCAGGCGTACCTATTGCTGTCGCATTAGCTGTTTCTTCTATTTGCGCGATCTTACCGGTTTTAAATATGGGTGCAAGCGTACTGACCGGTGCCCAGAGAATTTTCTCCGGTATCTCCGTATTCAGCCTTCTTGCCATTCCTTTCTTTATCCTGGCAGGAAACCTGATGAATAAAGGCGGTATCGCTATCCGTCTTATCAATTTTGCAAAGCTTTTTACAGGCAATATCCCAGGTGCATTAGCCCACACCAATGCAGTGGCAAATATGCTGTTCGGTGCCATTTCCGGTTCCGGTACAGCGGCAGCTTCTGCTATGGGTTCCATTATTGGACCTATTGAAGAGGAAGAAGGTTATGACCGTGATTTCTCTGCAGCAGCCAACATTGCAACTGCTCCTACAGGACTTTTAATTCCTCCAAGTAATGTTATGATCACATTTTCCCTGGTCAGTGGAGGAACCTCTGTAGCAGCTCTTTTCATGGCAGGTTATATCCCGGGTATCCTCTGGGGCCTTGCTTGTATGGTAGTTATCTACGTTTTCGCAAAGAAAAAAGGCTATCGCAGCACAAAGAAATATACTGCTTCTGAAAAGATCAAAGTATTTTTCCAGGCGATCCCATGCCTGTTTATGATCATCGTTGTTATCGGCGGCATTATCTCCGGTATATTTACTGCTACAGAAGGAAGTGTAGTTGCAGTTGTATACAGCATGGTACTGGCAATTTTCTTCTACAAATCCATTAAGCCTTCTGAACTGCCAAAGATCTTCCTTGACAGTGCGGAAATGACGGGTATCATCATTTTCCTGATCGGCGTATCCAGTATTATGAGCTGGGTCATGGCATTTACAGGTATCCCAACTGCAGTAAGTACTGCTATGCTTGGTATCAGCAATAACCGTTACGTGATCCTGTTTATTATCAATATCCTGCTGCTGATCGTAGGTACTTTTATGGACATGACACCGGCGTGCCTGATCTTTACCCCGATCTTTTTGCCGATCTGTCAGGCACTGGGAATGAACACCATTCATTTCGGTATCATGATGATCTTTAACCTGTGTATCGGAACCATTACACCGCCAGTTGGAACTACACTGTTTGTAGGTGTAAAAGTAGGAAAAACAAGGATCGAGCAGGTGATCCAGCCATTGCTTTATTACTTTGGAGCCATCTTTATTGTACTGTTGTTAGTTTCCTACATTCCAGCGCTGTCACTTTGGCTGCCGGGACTGCTGGGATATGTATAAAAAATAGGAGATCTGCCTGCTGAGGCAGGTGGAAAGGTGCAGCAGAACAGGCAAGGCGCATAAGACCCCGGAAATTTTATACCCCGGGGTCTTTTTTTGTTGCCAACTTTTTTTGCATATAGTATAATTTCTGATGATACCAGGGGACAAAGTTTGGAAGACCGACGCAAGCTTGCTTGCAGGAGGACTTGCAAAATTGGGACCCGCCAAAAACATGAGTAAGAAGCCATTTTTGTTAAAAAATGAGCGGATTACGAATGTTTTCTAGGATTGCGGGAGCACACAGTGCGGAGCAATCCGGTATCATCAAAAAGACCGAATTACAGGGGACGCAAGGCATTTAGCAATATGCAGTGGCCCTGGTGACAGAAAGGAAGAACGAACATGACAATCAGGATCGGTATTTTAGGTTATGGTAATCTGGGAAAAGGAGTAGAGTGTGCCATTAAGCACAATCCAGATATGGAACTGAAGGCAGTATTTACAAGAAGAGATCCTTCCACCCTTTCCATTCTTACAGAAGGCGCAAAAGTTTATTCAGTGAATGACGCACCTGCAATGAAAGATGAGATCGATGTTCTGATCATCTGCGGCGGCAGCGCTACAGATCTTCCAAAACAGACTCCAGAAATGGCAAAATATTTCAATGTAATTGACAGCTTTGATACACACGCAAGAATTCCGGAACATTTTGAGGCAGTAGATAAGGCAGCAAAGGAAAGCGGCCATATCGGACTGATCTCCGTAGGCTGGGATCCAGGCATGTTCTCCTTAAACCGTCTGTATGCAAATGCTATCCTTCCAGGTGGAAAAGATTATACATTCTGGGGCAAGGGCGTAAGCCAGGGACATTCTGACGCCATCAGACGGATCGCAGGCGTTAAGGATGCAAGACAGTATACCATTCCGGTAGAAAGTGCCTTAGAGGCAGTAAGAAGCGGCAGTGAGCCGGAACTGACTACCAGACAGAAACATACCAGAGAGTGCTTTGTAGTGGCAGAAGAAGGCGCAGATCTTAAGAAGATCGAAGAAGAGATCGTTACCATGCCAAACTACTTTGTCGATTATGATACTACTGTACACTTCATCAGCGAAGAGGAGCTGTTAAGAGACCATGCAGGTATCCCACATGGCGGCTTCGTGATCCGTACAGGAAAGACCGGCTGGAACAATGAAAATTCTCATGTAATTGAATACAGCTTAAAACTTGACTCCAACCCTGAATTTACTTCTTCTGTACTGGCTGCTTATGCAAGAGCTGCATACCGTTTAAGAAAAGAAGGACAGACTGGATGCAAGACTGTATTTGATATTGCACCAGCTTATCTGGCAGCAGAAGACGGAGCATATTTAAGAAAGCACATGCTGTAGGAGAAATACTATGACTTATGTTCAGAGAACCATCTGCCCTTATGACTGTCCCACATCCTGTGGACTGTTAGCAGAAACCGACGGAAAGAAGATCTTACGTGTCAAAGGTGATAAGACCCACCCAGCCAATAAAGGTCTGATCTGTGGGAAGATGCAGCATTATGAGGAGTCCATAAACAGTGAAAAAAGGATCCTTACACCTCTTCGCCGTACCGGCAAAAAAGGCAGCAGGCAGTTTATGCCCATTACCTGGGAGGAAGCAGGAGATGAGATCGCAGAGCGTTTTCTGAACATATGCAGGGAGGATGGCCCCCAGGCTATCCTTCCCGCTGTCTACTCGGGAGTCATGGGCCAGATCCAGAGAAAGTGCGGGGAAGCATTTTTTAACCGTTTAGGTGCCTGTTCCCTGGTACTGACTCTCTGTGCATCTGCTAAAGGTGCCGGTTACAGTGCCGTTGCCGGAAAAACCGGCTGTCTGGATCCGAGAGAGCTGGAAAACAGCGATTTCTTTCTCATCTGGGGCAGCAATATCATGGCTACCAGGCTGCAGATCTTACCTCTTCTTGCCAGAAAACGGAAAGAAGGAAAACAGGTGATCCTGATCGAAGCCTGTGGCAGAGACAGTGCCTCTCTCTGCGACAAAGCGGTCTATATCCGTCCTGGAACAGACGGGGCTTTAGCTCTTGCCATGATGCATGTTCTCTGGCGGGAGCATTTAGAAGATGAGGATTTCTTAAGGAACCAGGCGGATGGTTATGAGCAGTTTTTACCGGAGATCCGGAAAGCTACGCCTGAATGGGCACAGAACATTACGGGGATCCCTGCTGAGGTGATCGAAGAACTGGCGCTTGTTTACGGAAAAGCAAAAGCGCCTGCTATTGTACTGGGAAGCGGTCTTTCCCGTTACGGAAACGGTGGAATGACCGTGCGGCTGATCACTATCCTTTCTGCTTTTACAGGAGCCTGGAAGCGGCCAGGCGGTGGCATCTGCGGATGCGACCACAATCTGGGTGATTTTGTTGATACAAAACAGATTACAAGACCGGATCTCAGAAAAGAACCGGCACGGATCGTAAATATCAACCAGCTTTCATCTGCTTTAAATGCAGAAGGAAAAGATAAGATAAGGGCTTTTTATGTATATGCAGGAAATCCGGTGAATTCTGTATGCAACCAGACGGGGCTTTTAAAGGGAGTTGCGAGGGAAGACCTGTTTACAGTGGTTCATGAGCGGTTTATGACAGATACAGCTCTTTATGCGGACATTATCTTACCGGCCACTTTTTCTGTGGAGCAGACAGACTGCTTTAAGCCATACGGATATGGTACTTTTGCAGTGGCTAATAAAATCATTGATCCGCCGGGACAGTGTAAGAGCAACTGGGATACCTTCTGTTTTCTGGCCGGGAAGTTGGGATTTGAGGAAGATTACTTTAAACAGACAGCAGAAGAGGCCCTGGAGGATCTGCTTTCCCATCCCGGAAAGGATCTGGCGCGGCTGTCAGAAGAACAGTGGCAGTTTTTAAGAGAAGGCGGCACGATTTCTGCAGATTTTGCGGATCACTGTGATTTTAAAACACCTTCCGGGAAGTTTATGATCGTAAATAAGTCGTTGAAGGATCCTGTTCCCCACTATATACCGTGTTACGACGGTACATATCCCTTCCATCTGATCTCAGTGCCTGACAGTCATACCTTAAATTCTATCTTTTTGGAGCGTGACAGTCTGGTGGAAAACAGAGGCCCCATGTCCCTGTTGCTCCATCCACAGGACGGAGCAGAACTGGGGATCCAGGATGGAGATCCGGTTACAGCCTGGAATGACCTGGCAGAGGTAGAATTTAAGGCTGTGTTTACAGATCAGATCGCCAGAAAAACAGCAGCAGCATCCGGCGTGTACAGCTCCTCTATTACCGGGCAGCGTTTTCAGGTAAATGCCTTAAATCATGAACGCCTGTCTGATATAGGTGAAGCTACGACACTGAATGATAACACCATTAACATAAAAAGGAGTACCTTTTGAAACAGTATTTTGTACCATTTAAAGAATTACGTTCCCTGACAAGAGGAGAAAAATTTGCAGTATTGTCCCTGATCCCGTTATATTTCATTGTCATTGGCCTGTTTCTTCAGCCAATCAACGAGATCATTCCGGGAATTATACGGATCGTGCGGGAGCCGGACGTACTGATCACAGACTATTTTGCAGTAGGAGGAATTGGAGCTGCCCTGATCAATGCGGGGCTTACAACTCTGCTCAGCATTGCCCTTCTCTATTTTTCGGGAAAGGAGATGGACGGTCATACCATTACTTCCAGCTGTCTGATGTTCGGATTTTCTCTTTTTGGAAAGAACATTGTCAACATCTGGGCCATTATGGCAGGTGTTGTTTTGTATGCGAAATATCATGGTACTTCTTTAAAACGTTATCTGTATGTAGGTCTGTACGGCACCAGTCTTTCCCCTATTATGACACAGATGATGCATATCGGAAAATTTCCTGCGCCGGTCTGTCTTATGCTGTCACTGCTTTTGGGACTGGCTATAGGCTTTGTGCTGCCGCCTTTGTGTACCCATGTGCACTACGCCCATCAGGGATATTCCCTGTATAACGTAGGATTTGGCGCAGGTATTATTGCAACGGTAGTAGTATCTCTTGCTAAATCTTTCGGGATCAAAGTAGAATCCCGCCTGATCTGGTCTGTTGGAAATAATACCCTGTTTGCTGTTTTACTTATGTCTTTATTTGGCTGTATGATCGCATCAGCAGTGGCAGTGCGGGGAAAGACGATCCTGGAGTCTTATAGACGTATCCTGAAAACATCAGGGATTGGTGGAACCGATTATCTGAAAGATGAAGGCGGAGCTACTACTGTATTTAATATGGGTGTCAATGGCCTGTTTGCCACTCTGTTCGTTCTGGCAGTAAAAGGGGATCTGAACGGTCCTACGATCTGTGGTATTTTTACGATCGTTGGTTTCAGCTCCACAGGAAAGCATTTAAGAAATATCGCCCCTATCATGTTTGGGGTCTATCTTGCAAGCTTTACCAAAACATGGGCGATTAACCAGCCATCCCCTATCCTTGCGCTGTTATTTTCCACTACACTGGCGCCTGTAGCAGGAAGGTTTGGCCCGGTGGCAGGCATTATTGCAGGTTATCTTCATTCTTCTGTTGCTTTAAACGTAGGAATTGTATACGGAGGCATGAATTTGTATAACAATGGTTTTGCCGGCGGTATTGTTGCAATCTTTTTAGTACCTGTGGTACAGTCGATCAGTGACAGAAGAGCAAGAGCGAGAGGCGAGCTGTCCCTGTAGTGTTCTGCCTGCTGATGGGAATAAAAATTCCAAAAAACATGAAATATGGGAAAGAAGGAAATTGACTATATGGATGAACGTTTGAAAAAACAGCTGGATTTTGCCCTGGAGATCGATAAGGAAAAAAATATTCTCCGCCAGACTCATTTATCCGGTCACGGAAGAAATGAAAATGACGCAGAACATGCGTGGCATATGGCGATCATGGCCTATCTTTTACGGGAGTATTCCAATGAGCCTGTTGATATTACCAGAGTCATGCTTATGTGTCTGATCCATGATGTAGTGGAGATCGACGCCGGGGATACTTATGCCTATGATGAAGAAGGCAAGAAGACCCAGAAGGCAAGGGAAGAGGCGGCAAAAGAACGGATCTATTCCCTGCTTCCTGAGGATCAGAAAGAGGAACTGGCAGCTATTTTTGACGAATTTGAGGAAAGTAAGACACCGGAGTCAAAATTTGCCCATGCAATGGACAATCTTCAGCCATTGATGCTTAACAACAGCAATGACGGAGGGGACTGGAGAGAACACGGTGTCAGCGCAAAGCAGGTTTACGGCCGCCAGAGCCGCACAAAAGAAGGTTCTGAAAAACTGTATGAGGTTACAGATCAGATCATAAAAAAACATAGGGAGAAGGGGAATTTAAAATGAAATTAGCAGTTATCTATGACTCAAAAACAAATAATACAGCGGCAGTAGCAGGCTATATGGCAGAGGCAATGAACAGCCTTGAAGGGGTAGAGGCAAAAACATTCCTGTATTCAGAAGTAGATACAGAGTTTGTAAAAGAATGTAAAGGCGTTGTGTTTGGCTGTCCTACTTATGCAGCTGGTCCTACATCTGATTTTTATACCTGGATGGAGAAAAATGCAGGCGGTCTGAATTTGGCCGGAAAATTAGGCGGTGTATTTGCTACAGAACAGTACATCCATGGCGGTGCTGACCTGACTATGAACGCGCTGCTCATCCACCTGTTAGTATATGGAATGATGATCTATTCCGGCGGAGCTTCCTGTGGCAAACCAGTGATCCACATGGGACCGGTAGAAGTCAGCCCAAAGAAAGAAGATTTCAAAGAACTGTTTGAGATCTTTGGCAAACGTTTTGCAACACAGGCGTTAAAGATCAACGGATAAACCTATTATCAAAAAGGAAACTACGAAAAATGAAAACAGCAGGAAACAACAGAAAAACCACATCAAACCGAGTGGCCCTTTATGGTCTTCTTATAGCTCTGGCCTTTGTATTAAGCTATGTTGAAACATTATTCCCTGTTTATCTGGGAGCGCCGGGCGTGAAGCTGGGGTTAGCCAATCTGGTAACAGTCATTGCCCTGTATGGCCTGGGAGTGAAAGAAGCCTTTGCCATTAATGTAGTGCGTGTATTGTTATCCGGCTTTACATTTGGAAATATGTCGTCGATCCTGTTTGGTATGGCAGGAGCAGTTTTAAGTCTGTTTCTTATGGCTGTATGCAAAAAGCTCCGCCTTTTTGATATGACCGGTATCAGTATCATAGGCGGAGTTGCCCACAATATCGGCCAGTTTCTGGTGGCTGCATTTGTGACAAAAACATTTGGCGTATTTTCCTATCTTCCGGTACTGCTGATCGCAGGAACCGTGGCTGGAGCACTGATCGGACTTTTAGGCGGGATCATTTTAAAAAGGATCAGCAGGATCTTACCGAAAGGATAAAAAACTGTTTATAAATTACTAAAACTTCCCACACCGATGTGGTGTGTTGAACCTTGAAAATT
>NZ_QUCM01000028.1 GCF_003473545.1 Clostridium sp. AM22-11AC | reverse complement strand
TGAATTTTCAAGGTTCAACACACCACATCGGTGTGGGAAGTTTTAGTAATTTAGTATTAATTTCAGGAGAAGATTTTATGAAAATCATCGAGTCCAAAACAGAAGGAAAATCCCCAGGGCGCTTAAGTGAAGACATTCTGGTGATCATGCCGGATTTCATTGCAGTGATCGATGGAGTGACACCAAAGTCTAATTTTACCTATGAAGGAAAGTCTACAGGAAGACTGGCAGCAGAACTTGCAGGGCAGGCAGTGAGAGAGTTGAAAGGAACGGAAGACTGCCAGACATTTATTAAACGGTGCAATCAGAAGTTTCATGATTTCTATGAGAAAGTGGACTTCCCTTATGACATCCGTTCAAAGGGTTTGCAGGTGGCAGCAGTTATTTATTCGGAATATTTACATGAAATATGGATGATCGGGGATTGTCAGGCAATGGTGGATGGCCGGGAATATCTGCAGCCTAAGAGAAGTGATGTGATCTTAAGTCAGTTTCGCAGTCTGCTGATGGCATTGCAGGTACCTGCCAGTGAGGCCAGAGCAAAAGTGGAACCCTGGATCGTAAATGCTACAGCCTTTGCTAATAAAGTTGGAACTTCTTATGGGTATTCCGTGCTGAACGGAGAAGAGATACCGGATGAATTAATAAAAGTGATCCATCTTTCGGAAGGGAAACATGAAATCATATTGGCAAGCGACGGATATCCGCTGTTAAGGCCGACCTTACAGCAGTCAGAACAGGATCTGGACAGACTTTTAAAGGAAGATCCCCAGTGCTGCAGATTATATGAGTCTACCAAGGGACTGAAACCAGGTAATAAAAGTTTTGATGACAGGACGTATGTAAGATTTCAGGCGGGGACATTGTAAACGGTTTATTATTGTACATGCAATACATGGACAGCAGGAGTGTTTCAATAAGTAACACTTAAAAAGGCTGCAATCGGTTGACGAACAACTGCTTAGGTGTTACAATTCTATACAGTTTCCGACAGAAGCCGGTGGTTCTCCTGATGAACGGGAGTGTAACAAGAAAGATCATAAGATAAAAAACAGGATTTATAAAAACAGAATTTTGAAAGATAACCATACCAGGAAGGTGTGAATGCCATAGGAAGGGGCAGTTCATACCTTCTTGTTTTGTTTATTGAGAAGGTACCGAATGAAGTATTGATCAAATTCAGATATTTTAGAGGAGAACGAAAAATATGAAAAAGAGCCGTAAAAGTTTTTTATTGGCAATGATGGCAATCCTGGTGGCAGCAGGCCTTGCAGGCTGCGGAAGAGGCAACAGTGCTTCTGGTCAGCAGACAGAGAACGCAAATGGGCAGACGGACCAGCTGGCACAGGCGCAGACGGAGGATGCAGAAAAAGACTCTGTTATCGTAGTCATGGGTCCATCCTCAGAACCAGAGGCAGGTTTTGACCCGGTTTATGGCTGGGGCGCAGGGGAACATGTTCATGAACCGCTGATCCAGAGTACATTGACTGTGACAAATAAAGATCTGACCATTGGATATGACCTGGCTACAGATATGGAGACCTCTGAGGATGGCATGACCTGGACAGTGACCATCCGGTCGGATGTGAAGTTTACAGACGGGGAAGCGCTGACAGCAGAGGATGTGGCGTTTACCTATAATACGCTTCGTGATAACAGTACAGTAAATGATTTTACCATGCTGGACGAGGCAGAGGCCACAGATGATACTACCGTAGTATTCCATATGAAACGGCCTTATTCTATCTGGCCATACACCATGGCGATCACAGGTATCCTTCCGGAACATGCCTATGGCCCTGATTATGGACAGAACCCTATTGGTTCCGGCCGTTATATTATGAAACAGTGGGATAAGGGACAGCAGGTGATCTTTGAGGCAAATCCGGATTATTATGGGGAAGCGCCGAAAATGAAGCATGTGACCGTTTTATTTATGGAAGAAGATGCGGCTTTTGCAGCAGTTCAGGCTGGACAGGCAGATCTTGCATACACAGCGGCTTCCTATTCTGACCTGACGGTGGATGGCTATGATCTGCTGGCGTTTAAAACAGTAGATAACCGTGGATTTAACCTTCCGGCTGTTCCTTCCGGCGCAGTGACCGCAGATGGTGTGGCAGCAGGAAATGATTTTACCAGTGACGTAAGGGTGCGCAGAGCCATTAACTTAGGCATCGACAGGGAAGAAATGATCCAACATGTGTTAAATGGATACGGCAGCCCTGCTTACAGTGTCTGTGATAAAATGCCATGGTACAATGAGGCTTCTGAAACTTCCTATGACCCGGAAGCTGCAAAAACATTGTTAGAAGAAGCTGGATGGACAGAAGGAAAAGATGGCATCCGCGAAAAAGACGGCGTTCAGGCCGGATTTACATTAATGTATCCTGCAAGCGACTCTGTCCGTCAGGCGCTGGCAGCGGATACAGCCAACCAGTTGAAAGAACTTGGTATCCAGGTATCCATTGAAGGTGTAGGCTGGGATACAGCCTATGACAGAGCCCAGTCCACTCCTCTTATGTGGGGCTGGGGCGCCCACACCCCAATGGAATTTTACAATATTTACCATACAGCCCAGAACAGTTCCTTTGCAGAGTATTCCCCATATTCCAACGAAAAAGTGGACGAATATATGGATCAGGCCCTTGCAAGCCCGTCTCTGGAAGAGTCCTATGATCTTTGGAAAAAAGCACAGTGGGATGGAGAAAACGGTGTGACCCAGGAGGGAGATATCCCATGGATCTGGCTGGTAAACATTGATCATCTCTACTGGTCCAGAAAGGGTCTCCATGTAGCTGATCAGAAGCTTCATCCACATGGACATGGCTGGTCAATTGTAAATAATGTGGATCAGTGGACCTGGGAGTAGAGATATTGTGGAAAACAGTTATTGTGGAAAAAAACCGGATGTTTACGGAAAATAGTTAGGAGCAGATAAGTTTGAAAAAGCAGGCTATATTTATCAGTAAAAATTTCATACGGATGCTGATCCTTCTCTTCTTCGTCAGTATTGCGGCTTTTGCCTTGGTTTCCATGGCACCTCTGGACCCGCTGCAGACTAACGTAGGTCAGGCGGCTATGGGTTCCATGAGCCCGGAGCAAATCGAGCGTCTCCGCCTTTACTGGGGCGAAGGAATCCCGCCGTTAAAACGCTATCTTGCGTGGGCTGGGGACTTTATCCGGGGAAATATGGGAATTTCCCTTTTATATCATCAGCCTGTGGCAAAAGTGATCCAGGTCCGTTTCGCCAGTTCTGTATGGCTGATGGCGGCTGCGTGGATCTTATCCGGAGTTACCGGTGTGATCCTTGGGATGACAGCGGGGGCAAGAAAGGGAAGTCTCACAGACCGTGTGATCTCCGCCTATGCACTGGTTACAGCCAGTACACCGGCCTTCTGGGTGGCTCTGGTGCTTCTTATGGTGTTTGCAGTGTGGTTAAAAGTCCTTCCCGTAGGTTTAAGCGTTCCCATAGGCGCAGATGCAGCCACCGTTTCTATAGCAGACCGCATCCGTCATGGTATATTGCCGGCAGCGGCTTTAAGTCTTACAGGCATTTCCAATATCACCCTCCATACCAGGGAGAAAATGATCCAGGTTATGGAAAGTGATTATGTGCTTTTTGCAAGAACCAGAGGGGAAAGCATGAGTTCCATTGTTTTAAGACATGGGCTCCGCAACATGATCCTTCCGGCCCTGACCCTGCAGTTTGCTTCGATCAGCGAGATCTTCGGCGGCTCCGTTCTGGTGGAACAGGTATTTTCCTATCCGGGACTGGGACAGGCGGCAGTAAGCGCAGGTCTTGGCAGTGATATTCCGCTGCTTATGGGAATTACCATGATCAGTGCAGCGATGGTGTTTGCAGGCAATTTTATTGCTGATATTTTATATGAGATCATAGACCCCAGAATGAGAAGAGGCGCAAAATAAAATCGCAAAACCTTGAAAATGGGGGATGAAAGGTAATGATAATTTGAAGAAGTATTTGAAACGGACAGAGGGGATAAGCAGCAGGCGTGTGCTTATGACGGCGCTTATGGCACTGGCGGTATTAGTGATCGGGGCAGTGCTGGTTGCAGGCGTCTGTCTGAAGGAACAGGCACTGACTACGGATTTTACCAGGAAAAATATAGCACCCTGTATACAATATCCTTTTGGAACAGACTGGATGGGCCGGGATATGTTTGTGCGTACCCTTACAGGTTTGTCCTTAAGTATACGCATTGGCCTGATTACATCTGCCTTCAGCTCCCTGATCGCAGTGGGAATGGGACTTGCCTGTGCGGCAGGCGGAAAATGGGCAGACAGCCTGATCAGTGGTTTTATTGACCTGGTCATGGGAATACCCCATATTCTGCTTCTTATCCTGATCTCTTTTGCATTGGGAAAAGGTTTAAAAGGCGTGGCAACAGGCATTATCCTGACACACTGGACTTCTTTAGCACGATTGATCCGCGGGGAAGTGCTCCAATTAAAGGAAAGCCATTTTATAAAGATCGCTGAAAAAATGGGTATGAGTCCATGGCAGATAGGTGTCAAGCATATGATGCCCCATCTGTTGCCACAGGTATTAGTGGGAATGGTACTTATGTTTCCACATGCTATACTCCACGAAGCAAGCATTACATTTTTAGGTTTTGGACTATCACCGGAGCAGCCGGCTATCGGTGTGATCCTTTCTGAAAGCATGAAATATCTGACTATGGGAAAATGGTGGCTGGCGCTGTTCCCGGGAATACTATTGGTGCTGGTAGTCATGTTATTTCATGTGATCGGTGATACGTTAAACAGTCTTTTGGATCCGTCCAGGGCACATGAGTAGGGAAAATGAGTATAAAAAGCAAAAGATAGATGCTGTTAAAAGATGATCATGAAGAAAAACGCAGGAAAAGCATAAAAAGAGAACGCAGGAAAGTGCGGGAAAAAGGTGGAAAGGAGGCGCCGATGCAGATGGAAAACATAAAGATGTATGAGAAAACAGAAAAATCTGAAAAAACAGGAAAACAGAAAAAGTTTGAAAGAGAAGAACTTCTTCGCATCAAACATTTATCCGTTACATTTACCCAATATGACGGCTGGTTTTCAAGAAAAACACTGCCTGTGATCCGTGATCTGAGTCTCAGTGTTTCACGGGGAGAAATGGTAGCTGTGGTTGGTTCCAGCGGCTCCGGAAAAAGCCTTTTAGCCCATGCAGTCATGGGGGTTCTGCCTTATAATGGAAAATGTGGGGGAGATATTTATTATAAAGGCGAGCAATTGACCTCAAAGCGGATCAAAAAGCTGCGGGGCCATGAGATCGTCCTGGTTCCCCAGAGTGTTTCTTATCTGGACCCATTGATGAAAGTGGGAGAGCAGGTAGCAGGCGGGAAAGAACGGATCAGTTTGGAAAAAAGCCGGAAGGCACTGGCCCGGTATGGCCTTGATAAAGAAGTGGATCATATGTATCCTTTTGAACTTTCCGGCGGAATGGCAAGGCGGGTGCTGATCGGAACAGCGGTGGTGGAACAGCCCCAGCTGGTGATCGCAGATGAACCTACGCCTGGGCTTCACATGGAAGCGGCCCTGCGGGTGCTGTCCCATTTCCGTGAGATCGCAGATCAGGGGGCAGGAGTGCTTCTGATCACCCATGATCTGGAGCTGGCGTTAAAAACAGCAGATAAGATCGTTGTTTTCTATGCGGGAACGGCTGTGGAAGAAGCGGATACCGTGGATTTTAACCGGGAGGCGGCTTTGCGCCATCCGTACACCAGGGCGCTGTTTCGGGCAATGCCGGAGCATGGATTTGCCCCGGAACCGGGGATCCAGCCTTATGTAAGAGATCTTCCTGAGGGTTGTCCCTATGGCCCCAGATGCCCCAAATATAAGACCGAATGCAGCAAAGAAGTTTCCTATGTGCCCTATCAGGGGGGACTGGTGCGCTGTATCTGTCCGGGAGATGAAAATGAGATCTTACCTGGAATATTATCGGGACCAGCGGGATTAAAGGGACAAATGACGTCAGAGCAAATAACGTCAGAGCAGATGGCGTCGGGACAAAGGTCCGGTGAATACAATGCATGGGGAAAGGAAGGCGTCAGCTTATGAGATTAGAAGCAAAAGACCTGTCTTTCCGCTATCATAAAGGAAACAGACAGATATTAAACCATGTATCTGTAAGCCTTGACAGCAGTGACCGGTTGGGGCTTGCGGCACCCAGTGGTTTTGGCAAGACTACGTTCTGTAAAATACTGGCCGGTTATGAACAGCCAGATGAAGGCCAGGTTTTACTGGACGGAAAGCCACTTTCGGAATATAAAGGTTACTGTCCGGTACAGCTGATCTGGCAGCATCCACAGGAGGCAGTCAATCCCAGACGAAAGATGAAAACAGTTCTGGAAGAAGGCGGCGTATTAGATGAACGCTTGATCCATGGTCTTGGGATCGAGAAGGAATGGATGGAGCGGTATCCTGGGGAACTTTCCGGAGGAGAACTTCAAAGGTTCTGTATTGCAAGGGCATTAGGTGAAAAAACCAGTTTTTTGCTGGCAGATGAGATCACAGCCATGCTGGATCTGATCACACAGAGCCAGATATGGAATTTTCTGCTGGAGGAAGTACGGAGCCGGGAGATCGGACTTTTAGTGGTAAGCCATTCAGAGCCGCTGCTTCAGCGAATCTGTACAGGACGGATCCAGTTGTAGAGTAGTTGCAGGACCTATATTAAAATCCTGCTGTCGGCAGATATTAAAAAGTATACAGATCCGGATATCGACAGAGTGTTTTGCCGGTGCCGGTGGATTTCTAATAGAATAATTGTGGATAAAAGGAGGAGCATGAAGCATGGATGTGCATAAGATGCTGGAACAGGTAAAAGCGGGCCAGCTGGATATTGCAGAGGCAGAGGCGAAGCTTAAAGATCTGCCTTATGAGGATCTGGGCTATGCAAAGCTGGACCATCACAGGAAACTGCGTTCCGGTTTTGGCGAAACTATTTTCTGCCAGGGAAAACCGGATCCGTACTTAAAAGAGATATTCCTGAAATTTTATGAAAGAGACGGGGAAGTTCTTGGAACCAGAGCCAGTCAGGCCCAGTATGAGCTGATCCGTTCTCTGGTACCGGCAGCAGTCTATGATCCTATTTCCCGCATTGTAAAGGTGGAAAAGCCGGATAAGGAGCTTGTAGGCTGTGTGGCAGTATGTACCGGCGGCACAGCAGATATCCCGGTGGCAGAGGAGGCAGCCCAGACAGCGGAGTATTTCGGAACAAAGGTAGACCGCATCTATGATGTGGGAGTTGCTGGGATCCACAGGCTGTTAAGCCAGAGAGAGCGTATTTGCAAGGCAAACTGCATTATTGCGGTAGCAGGAATGGAAGGGGCTCTTGGAACGGTGATCGCAGGTCTGGCAGACGCACCGGTGATCGCAGTACCTACATCTGTAGGATATGGAGCCAGTTTCCATGGTCTGTCGGCTCTTCTGACCATGATCAATTCCTGCGCAAATGGAATTTCGGTAGTAAATATTGATAACGGCTATGGAGCCGGATATATTGCAACACAAATAAACAGAATGGCGGTGAAGAAATAATGAAAAAAACATTATATCTGGAGTGTAATTCAGGAATAAGCGGTGATATGACCGTAGGAGCGCTTCTTGATCTGGGAGCAGACAGAAAGGTACTGGAAGATGCACTGGCAAGTCTGGGAGTAGACGGCTATCATCTGCATTTTGGAACGACGGAGAAATGCGGCATCAAGGCATATGATTTTGATGTGCATCTGGAATATGAAGAGCATGTACATGAGCATTGCCATGACCATGATCACGAGCATACTCACGATCATGGAGATCATGACCACGATCATGGAGATCATGACCACGATCACGAGCATACTCATGACCACGGCCATACCCACGATCACATGCACCCACACACCCACCGCAACCTCTACGACATTTACACCATTATTGACCGCCTGCAGTCTTCCGATAAAGTAAAACAGCTGGCAAGACGTATTTTTGAAATTGTGGCAGAGGCTGAGTCAAAGGCACATGGCCTTCCAATTGATCAGGTACATTTCCATGAAGTAGGCGCCATCGACTCTATCGTTGATATTATCAGTACTGCAGTCTGCCTGGATAACTTAGGCATTGAGAAAGTCATTGTTTCCCCACTTGCAGAAGGTCAGGGCTATGTAAGATGCCAGCATGGCACCTTGCCAGTTCCTGTACCGGCTACAGCGAATATTGCACAGGCATATGGCCTGAAGCTGCGCTTTACAGAAACACCGGGAGAAATGGTCACACCTACCGGCGCGGCGATCGCAGCAGCACTGAGCACCGGTGCTTCCATGCCAAAGAACTATCGCATCGTAAAGATCGGTATTGGTGCCGGAAATAAGGATTTTGACCATGCAAACATCCTTCGTGCCATGCTCATTGAGGAAGAGGAAGAAGAAAAAACAGACGGCTTAGAGCTGTTAGAGACCAATTTAGATGACTGCATAGGAGAAGCACTGGGATATACCATGAACCTGCTGTTAAAGGCCGGAGCAAATGACGTATGGTATACACCAATCTATATGAAGAAGAACCGCCCGGCTTATATGCTTTCTGTATTATGCCGTGAAAGCAACCGTGAGGTTATGGAAGACATTATCTTTACCCATACCACATCCATTGGCATTCGTCGTTTCCCGGCAGAGCGCACTGCCTTAGACCGCAGAAAGATCCAGGTGGAAACAGCCTATGGAACAGCGGATGTAAAGGTTTGCAGCTATAAGGGAAAGAATTACTGCTATCCGGAATATGACAGTGTTTCTGCATTATGTGATAAACAGGAAAAGGCTGATTTTAACACGGTTTACCAGGCAGCAGCAAAAGCGGCGAAAGAGCAGTTATAAAGTTATCAACCAACAGTATCAGATGAAAACGCTACATGCAAATGAAAACTGCTAACAGGAGATACAAACAGGGGCGCAGCAAAAACAGATAACCGGGGAAGACAAACATTCATTACAAGACATACAGTAAAGGAGACCGGAACGATGGAAGGACAGAATTATTCAGTAAAAGAAAGACTGGAACAGTTAGAAGCACTGATGGGAAAGTACACAGCTGGCGGCAAAGACCTTTGCGTGGCTTTTTCCGGCGGTGTGGACAGCAGCCTGATCTTAAAGGCAGCAGTAAAGGCAGCTACGAAGGATGGCAGCAAGGTTTATGCAGTTACCTTTGACAGCCGACTGCATCCATCCTGTGATCTGGAGATTGCAAACCGCGTGGCAGCAGAACTGGGCGGTGTCCACAAAGTGATCCATGTAAATGAACTGGAACAGGAAGCCATCCGAATGAACCCGTTGAACCGGTGTTATCTGTGCAAAAAGCATCTGTTTGTAAATTTAAAGGAAATGGCAAAAAGCCTTGGTGCAGAGACTGTTATGGATGGAACCAATGAAGATGACCACCATGTATACCGCCCGGGCATCCAGGCATTAAAAGAGCTGGAAATCGTCAGTCCATTGGCAGAACTGCACATTACCAAGGCAGAGGTAAAGGCCATGGCAAAAGAGTGGGGCATTTCCGTAGCATCCCGCCCTTCAACCCCATGTATGGCAACCAGACTGCCGTATAACACTCCCATCGACTATGATGTAATGAAGCAGATCGAAGTAGGCGAAGGTTATTTAAGAGAGCTGTTAGGCGGAAATGTGCGCCTGCGTCTTCATGGAAATGTAGTGCGTATTGAAGCAGATAAGACTTCATTTGGAAAACTGTTAGAGCATGGAGATGAGATTGTAAAGACATTAAAGAATCTTGGTTTTGTTTATATTACCATGGATCTGGAAGGCTTCCGTTCCGGTAGTATGGATGTTGGCCTGGATAAATAACAGAAGCGGACAAGCAGGCATGTCGGCTGCATATGGTCATATGAATGCATGAACAGTAGAAGAATAGTAAAAAGCTCCCAACCCAATGATTTTGGGCGGGGAGCTTTTTGTTGCTTTGCTTAGTGTGTAGCACCCTCAGCAGCTACAATATCGCTCTCATTTTCACCAATAGCAGCGATGGCAGCCTCAATACCTCTTGCAATATCCTGTAAATTCATGGATGGTGCAGCCGGGCGGTTTACGACCTGGCTTGGGATAAATGGAACGTGCATGAAGCCGCCACGGACTCCCGGATAGTTCTTAGCCAGAGTGTAGAGAACACCATACATCAGGTGGTTGCATACAAAGGTTCCTGCAGTGTTGGAAACGCTGGCAGGAAGTCCGGCATTTCGCATATTCTGTACCATAGCCTTAATTGGAAGAGTAGCAAAATAAGCAGGAGCACCGTCTTCAAAGATCGTCACATCAATAGGCTGATTGCCTTCGTTGTCTTTGATGCGGGCGTCATCTAAGTTGATGGCAACACGCTCCGGTGTCAGGTCAAAGCGGCCTCCGGCCTGTCCTATACAGAGAACAGCGTCCGGTCTTTCTGCCTCAATAGCTTTTGCTACTTTATCAATGGATTTGCCGAAAACAGTAGGTACTTCCAGTTTTACTACCTGGACAGATCCAACGGTATCGGAAACCAGTTTTACAGCCTCTAAAGCAGGGTTGACAGGCTCTCCGCCAAATGGATCAAATGCAGTGAGAAGAAGTTTCATAGTATATCATCCTTTCTGAAAAATTGTTGAAAATTATTTCCCAAAATATCCCAAAATATTTTGAGATTTACCCGGTAAACTTCGTTAAATATTAGATATAGTTTATGCATTGTATACAAAAAAGAACAATATTTTAACGAAATGCCAGAGTATACATTAATACAATGTGAACAGCGAGCATTACCAGTGCAACCGGCAGCTGGCTTAAGATAACAATGTATTTGTTCTTTGTTTCAAGAAGAGCTGCAGGCAGAATGTTAAAGTTAGCTGCCATAGGAGTCATTAAAGTACCGCAGTAGCCAGCAGTCAGGCCGAGAGCCCCTACAACCACCGGGTCAGCGCCCTGTGCGATGAGGAATGGGATACCGATACCTACAGTGATAACAGAGAAAGCGGCAAAACCATTACCCATGATCATGGTAAATAAAGCCATTGCGATACAGTAAACGGCAGTAGCTGCAAACAGATTTCCGGCCGGGATAATGGCACTTACGCCCCCTGCGATCACATCGCCAACACCGGCAGCTGTAAATACAGAGCCAAGTGCTGCTAAAACCTGAGGAAGGATACCGGTAACACCTACATTGTCAGTAAGACGGGTACAGTCTTTTACCGCATAAACAGCCTTTGGCCTGAAAAAGATAAAAGCAGTGACCAGGGCGATGGAGCCGGAGATACCGATAGCATTATTGGCACCAAGTACCTTTAAGAAAGTAGCAACTAAAACAGCGCTGACAGCCAGTACCAGCGGTGGGATAAATACGCTGTAGCCCAGTCTGTCAGCAGCAGCACGGGTTTCTGCCTCTTTTGGCATATCGCTTTTGCTTGGGGCTACACGTTTAAATGCAGTAAGGATGGCTAAAAATACAACGCACAGACCTGTGATCCATTTTGGAAGATAAGGTCCTGCAATAAAGGTAAATGCAAGGATGAACCAGAAAAGAGCAGTTGTAGTTCTGTGAGCACAGCTTTCATCTTTTAAAGCCTTCATACCCGTTGCGATAAAGATAAGTCCGATGATGCAGTAGAAAACTTCCGCAACAATGGTGCTTATGTTCCAGGTCATATTATTTATCCTCCTTTGCAGCTTTGGATGCCAGACGGCGTTTTAAGATCTGGTCAAAGATCAGGGCGTAGATCACGCCTACTACAGCAGAAATCACGGCGATCGGAACAGACTGGCCTGCGATCTGGAGTGCGTCTACAGGATAGCCCTGTTCGCTTAAGGTGGATACGATCAGAAGTGTTCCGGAAGATCCCATGAAACAGTTCTGTGCAAAGAAGTTGCCATAGTTTTCGCTTCCGGCGCACATTCCCTTGATCTGGTCTTCGGATTTCTCATCCAGTTCCTTATACTGTACAACTGCTGCCGCCTGGGCCATAGGATTGATCAGCGGGCGGATAAACTGAGGATGGCCGCCGATACGCAGGGAGAAAGCAGAGGCAAAGGTACGGATCACCTGCCAGATGGCGATCAGCTTTCCTGTGGTCATGTTCTTTAAAGAACGGATAAAGTCCACTGCCTTATCTTTTAAGCCATTTCGCTCACACAGTCCGATCACCGGCAGTGTAAGGATGAAAAGGGTGGCAGTACGGTTGGTGATAAATGCGGTGCCCAGTGTGTTCAGGATATCCATAGGACTCATGCCTGCAACCAGTCCGGTGGCAAGACCTGCCACAACGACTACAGCCAGAGTATCTAATTTAAGGATAAAGCCGATCACGACTATAAGTACACCAATTAATTTGATGATTTCCATAAATAAAAACCCTCCTAGTTAAAATATAGTATGGAGAATTGTAACATAATTATAATCTGCGGGCAAGGAGAAAGGCCTGGAAATCGGGGATAGAGCGGATATTGGGAAAAATTGTCAAAAAGAAAACGAAGAGTTTGTGAAAAACGTAACGTCCGTTAGAGAATTGTTAAGACAAAACAAACAAAAAAAGTTAGAATGTCTAAAAAAAATTGCAAACAATGCAAAAAATGCCATTGCTTATTTATAGAATATCGAGTATAATCTATTCAAGTTGTACAAAATTCAAGGGGATAATTTCGGTATTTCACGATTGTATTTATAAAAAAACAACAAAAAACACCCAGGTGTTTGATATACTATTGACAAGGAAAGGAAGATGGTCCATGAAAGACTGGCAGTATATTTTGAAAAATCTTTCACTACTCAGCCAGATGGGGATCTCCTTAGCGGCTCCGCTGCTGCTGTGTCTTTTTTTATGCAGCTGGCTTAACAGCCGTTTTATGATAGGCGGGTGGATCTACATCCCTGGTTTTATCATGGGACTTGGGGGTTCCTTTATGACGGCATATAAATTATATCTTGCCATTATGAAAACACAGAAGAAGAAAAAAAACAGAGAACATGAGAAAGCCTTTAACAGGCATGTATGATCTGAAGACACATATGTGTGCAGCAGGGAGGTAGAAATATGAAGATCCAACCGGCAGTAAAGAAGGAAACAGGACATATCGCATGCTGGAGTGGTGCAGGTACGATCCTTATGATCGTTGCTTTTGCAGTCTGCCATAAACTTTTTCCAGATGCAGTACCATTTGATTACAAGGTAGTTCTTGGCGGTGTCATTGGTGCAGCTGTTTCTGTAGGAAACTTTTTTATTATGGGACTTACGGTGCAGAAGATCGCATCCGGGGAACAGAGTGATGAACAGGCCTACAAAAGTATGAAAATAAGTTACAGATATCGTTCCATGGCCCAGTTGTTATGGATCGTTCTGGCAATGGTATTACCATTTGTTAATGCTGCGGCGGGCATTATACCGCTGTTTTTCCCCAGTCTGAGCATTAAGCTTATTAACATTCTGGGAATAATAAAAGCAAAGCCAAATTTATAAGAAAGGAGATGAAAATGCGGATATGAATTTTAATATTTCAGGTGCTGCGGTTTATTTCAGGATTCCTACAGGGATACCCATCCTTGGCGATTTCCTGATATCCGAAACACTGGTAGTCAGCTGGATCGTAATGATACTTATTACGGGACTGTGTATCTGGCTCACCAGGGACCTGAAGGTAGAGAATATATCCAAACGGCAGGCAGTGGCCGAGATGCTGGTAGAACAGGCACAGAAGTTCGTAAGAAATAATACCGGCGGAACAAAGTTTGATAATCTGATCCCATTTGTGGCAGCTTTGTTTACGACCAGTGTAGTTTCCAATCTTATCAGCCTTACCGGTCTTAGAAGCCCGACGGCTGATCTTTCCACAGAAGCAGCCTGGGCAGTGGTAGTGTTCATTATGATCACTTCCAATAAGATCAAGGCAGGCGGCATCCTGGGATACTTAAAGGGATTTACCACCCCGATCCCAGTCATGACACCTTTCAATGTTCTGTCTGAGCTGGCAACACCGGTAAGTATGGCGTGCCGTCACTTTGGAAATATTCTTTCTGGCGTTGTTATCAACGGGCTGATCTATGCAGCTTTGGCGGTAGCAACATCAGCGCTTCTTGGCTGGCTGCCAGGTGCGCTTGGACAGGTCTTAGGAAGCATCCCATTCCTTGATGTGGGTGTTCCGGCTATTCTGTCTGTCTACTTTGACTGGTTCTCCGGTTTCATGCAGGCATTCATTTTCAGTATGCTGACGATCATGTATATTGCAAATGCGGCAGAAGGTTAAAAAAACACGCAGTAGGAAAATCTTATCAAAGATATTATTCACATTATTCTAGGAGGAAATTTATTATGACAGATTTTCAGTTATTAGCAAAAGGTATTGCTTTAGCAGGTTGTGCTATCGGCGCTGGTGCTGCTCTGATCGCAGGTATCGGACCTGGTATTGGTGAAGGTAACGCAGTTGCAAAGGCACTGGAAGCAATCGGACGCCAGCCAGAGTGCAAGGGCGATGTAACCAGTACAATGTTACTTGGTTGTGCGATCGCAGAGACTACTGGTATTTACGGTTTCGTTACCGGTCTGCTGCTGATCTTCGTAGCACCTGGTACTTTCATGAACTACCTGTCCTAATTTTTACAGAAACACTTACTGTTTCAAAGTCTGCATATAATATGTGAAGACTTCTGAAAAACAGAAGGCGGTTTCCACAGACAGGAGGGTAGAAAGATGCGGGAAACACAGGATTTAGTAACGATCATACCGTGGACTTTCATTGCCCAGATCTGCAACCTGTTCATTCAGTGCTGGCTGATCAAGAAGTTCTTGTTCAAGCCTGTATGCGCGATCATCGAGAAGAGAAGAGCATTAGCAGACTCTCAGATCCAGGATGCGAAAAAGGCAAAGGAAGAAGCGGATGCCATGAAGGCTGATTATGAGGCTGAAATGGCAAAAGCAAAAGAAACTGCAAATTCCATTCTCCAGAATGCCCAGAAGGACGCTGCAGCACGCAGTGAAGCCATGATCCAGGAAGCTCAGACACAGGCAGCCGGAATTAAGGCAAAAGCTGAGGCTGATATTGCCCAGGAGAAGAAGAAAGCAGTTAATGACATTAAAAATGAGATCGGTGGCATTGCCATGGATATTGCTGGCAAGGTAATTGAACGCGAGATCTCAGAAGAAGACCATAAGAAGCTGATCGACGAGTTTATTGAGAATGTAGGTGAGGCATCATGACCAAGACCGCAAAGATCTACGGGGACAGTCTCTATGA
The DNA here is from genome assembly GCF_003473545.1 of Clostridium sp. AM22-11AC. Lineage (GTDB taxonomy): Bacteria > Bacillota > Clostridia > Lachnospirales > Lachnospiraceae > Enterocloster. Next base: position 27,262 of record NZ_QUCM01000028.1, on the reverse strand, counting down.
CCTTGCCGCAGAGGAAAAGCTGACGGAAGAGATCCTTCCGCAGATGGAACAGGTGGCAGTTCTCTTTAAGGAGAACCCGGATTACCTGACCCTGCTTTCTGAGCCGTCCATCCCGAAAACAGAACGTGTCGGGCTGTTGGACAAGGCTTTTGAAGGACAGCTTTCCCTGTATCTGTTAAACTTCTTAAAGCTGTTATGCGAAAGCGGTATGCTGCGGGAATACCGTGACAGCTGCAGACAGTTTAAGGCGCGCTACAACGAGGACCACAACATTGCGGAAGCAGTGGTCACTACAGCAGTAGCCCTTACAGAAGCACAGGCACAGGCATTAAAAGAAAGACTGGAAAAAATCAGCGGCAAGACCGTCCTTCTTACACAGAAAACGGACAGCACCGTACTTGGCGGTATCCGTGTGGAGTTAGAAGGAAAGCAGCTTGACGGCACCGTACAGGAGCGTCTGTCAAGTCTGAAGAAAAAAGTTACGGAAATCATCGTATAAAGGATGTGAATGGAATGCAATTAAAACCGGAAGAGATATCCAAAGTCATCCGAAGCCAGATCAAATATTACCAGAATGCTATTGAGCAGAGCGAAACAGGAACCGTTCTGATCGTAGGTGATGGTATTGCCAGAGTAAGCGGCCTGACCAACTGTATGTCAGGAGAGCTGCTGGAGTTTGAAGATGGCACCTTCGGAATGGCTCAGAACCTGGAAGAAAACAGCGTTTCCGTCGTTCTGTTCGGTTCTGATCAGGGGATCAGTGAAGGACAGACTGTTAAGCGTACAGGAAAAGTAGTAAGCGTACCTGTAGGCGAGGCAATGATCGGACGTGTTGTAAATGCGATCGGCCAGCCAATCGATGGCGCAGGCCCTATTGAGACAACCGAATACAGACCGGTAGAATCACCGGCACCCGGCATCTGCGACAGACAGCCGGTTAAAGAACCATTACAGACTGGTATCAAGGCAATCGACTCCATGATCCCAATCGGTAGAGGACAGCGAGAGCTGATCATCGGCGACCGTCAGACTGGTAAGACCACCATCGCTACTGATACCATTTTAAACCAGAAGGGCAAAGACGTTATCTGTATTTATGTTGCTATCGGACAGAAACGTTCTACTGTTGCCAGCCTGGTAGCTGAACTGCAGGCAGGCGGCGCTATGGATTATACCATCGTTGTTGCTGCAACTGCATCTGAGACAAGCCCATTACAGTACATTGCACCTTACTCAGGCTGTGCAATGGGCGAGTACTTTATGAACAAGGGAAAACACGTACTGATCATCTATGATGACTTAAGTAAGCATGCGGTTGCATACCGTGCACTTTCCCTTCTGATCCGCCGTCCACCGGGCCGTGAGGCTTATCCTGGTGACGTATTCTACCTGCACTCCCGTTTACTGGAGCGTGCAGCAAAGCTTTCTGATGAAAAGGGAGGCGGTTCCCTTACAGCCCTTCCGATCATCGAGACACAGGCAGGTGACGTATCTGCATACATCCCTACCAACGTTATTTCCATTACCGACGGACAGATCTTCCTGGAGACAGAGCTGTTCCACTCCGGTATCATGCCAGCTGTAAACCCGGGTATCTCCGTATCACGAGTTGGTGGTAACGCACAGATCAAGGCAATGAAGAAGGTTGCCGGAACCCTGAAACTGGTATACTCCCAGTACAGAGAGTTACAGAGCTTCGCACAGTTCGGTTCTGACCTGGATGCAGATACCAAGGCACGTCTGGCACAGGGTGCACGTATCGTGGAAGTCTTAAAGCAGGGAAGAAGTACACCTGTACCTGTAGAGAAGCAGGTTGCTATCCTGTATGCCGTTGTAAAGGGTGTCCTGACTGATGTTGCAGTAGAAGATATCCAGGCATATGAAGAAGGACTTTATACATTCCTTGACAGTGACGCACAGGGCGTAGCTGCTATGGAAGGTATCCGTACCACCGGAAAACTGGAAGGCGAGACAGAAGAGAAGTTAAAAGCTGCTTTAGCTGACTATACCGACCGGTTCTTAAAGACCAGATAAGAGTGATATCGGGTCCCCTGCTGCCTTCATTTTGGGGGCGCGGGGGCTGATGATATGAATTATAAGGAGGGAACACATGGCTGCAAATATGAAAGCCGTGAAGCTCCGTATGAAGAGCATACAGAGCACCATGCAGATCACCAAAGCAATGGAACTGGTGGCATCCTCCAAGCTGCGTAAGGCAAAGGAACGGGCAGACGCAAGCCGGCCTTATTTCCACACTCTGGAAAACACACTGAAACAGATCGCTGCAGGCAACACAGACCTTTCTTCCGTGTATACAAAGAAGAGCAAAAGTGAAAAATGGTGCTATGTAGTGATCGCCGGTGACAGAGGACTGGCAGGTGGATACAATTCCAACCTGTTTAAGGAAATGGAGAGCGAAACTGCCGGGAAAGACTACTGCGTACTTCCAATCGGAAAGAAAGCAGTGGAATACTACAAGCGCAGGGGCATACAGCTGGTAACGGAAGACTTCGCAGAGGCAGGAGATATCTCTGTATCTGACTGCTTTGAGATCGCAGCCTTACTGTGCAGGGCATTCAAGGCCGGTGAATTCGGTCATGCAGCCCTTGGCTATACCAACTTTGTCTCCATGCTTTCCCAGAAGCCGGGTGTATCATCCATGCTTCCGTTAGAAGACCTTTCAGGGGAAGAAAAGGATATGAAACAGATCCATTCCCTGATCTTATATGAGCCGGACAGCGAAACGGTGTTTGACGCCATCGTGCCGGAGTATCTGGCTGGTATGGTATATGGTGCCATGTGCGAGTCTGTTGCCAGTGAGCTGGCAGCGCGAAGGACAGCAATGGATGCCGCATCCAAGAATGCAGGAGAGATGATCGAACAGCTCAGCCTGTATTACAACCGTGCCCGTCAGGCCAGCATAACCCAGGAGATCACTGAGATCGTAGCTGGTGCAGAGGAGCCTTAAAGAGGAGATAGATATATGACAGAGAAACACATTGGAAAGGTGGTGCAGGTTACCGGACCGGTACTGGATATCCGGTACAAGGAAGGGGAACTGCCTGCACTGCTGAACGCGATTGAGATCGACATCAACGGTCATAAGCTGATCGCAGAAGTTGCGCAGCAGATCGGTGATGACGTAGTGCGCTGCATCGCCATGAGTTCTACAGATGGACTTGTGCGTGGTACAGACGCAGTAGATACAGGAAGCCCTATTACCGTACCTGTAGGCGATGAGTGCCTGGGACGTGTATTTAACCTGTTAGGCGATCCTGTAGACAATAAACCTGCTCCGGAAGCAAAAGAGCGCTGGGCGATCCACCGCCAGGCTCCGTCTTACGAAGAGCAGACACCTGCAACTGAGATCCTGGAAACAGGTATCAAGGTCGTAGACCTGATCTGCCCTTATGCAAAGGGTGGTAAGATCGGTCTGTTCGGAGGTGCAGGTGTAGGTAAGACAGTCCTTATCATGGAGCTGATCCACAACGTAGCAACTGCACACGGCGGTCTGTCCGTATTCACCGGTGTAGGAGAGCGTACCCGTGAAGGAAACGACCTTTACGGAGAAATGCAGGAAAGCGGCGTTATCGATAAAACTGCCTTAGTATATGGTCAGATGAACGAGCCGCCGGGCGCACGTATGAGAGTTGCCCTTTCAGGCCTTACCATGGCAGAGTACTTCCGTGATGTTAAAAATCAGGACGTGCTTCTGTTCATTGATAACATCTTCCGTTTCACCCAGGCTGGTTCTGAGGTTTCCGCGCTCCTTGGCCGTATGCCTTCCGCAGTAGGTTACCAGCCAACACTGGCAACAGAAATGGGTGCTTTACAGGAGCGTATCACTTCTACCAAGAAGGGATCCATCACATCCGTACAGGCTGTATATGTACCTGCGGATGACTTAACTGACCCGGCTCCTGCAACCACATTCACCCATCTGGATGCAACCACCGTACTTTCTCGTGATATTGCCAGCCAGGGTATTTACCCTGCAGTAGATCCTCTGGATTCTACCAGCCGTATCCTGTCCCCTGAGACAGTAGGCGAAGAGCATTATCAGGTAGCACGTTCCGTACAGAGAGTGCTGCAGCGTTATAAGGAACTGCAGGATATCATCGCCATCATGGGTATGGACGAACTTTCTGAAGAAGATAAGCTGACCGTATCCAGAGCACGTAAGGTACAGAGATTTTTATCCCAGAGCTTCTCCGTAGCAGAGCAGTTCACAGGTATGAAAGGCCAGTACGTGCCACTGAAAGAGACTATCCGCGGATTTAAGAAGATCTTAGACGGCGAATGCGATGACATCCCGGAGAGCTGCTTCCTGTTTGCGGGCACCATTGATGATGTATACGAAAAAGCAAAACAGCAGCAGTAGAAGGGAGGAACAGGTATATGACGACCTTCCATTTACAGATCGCGACCATGGACGGAAATGTATTTGACGGCCAGGTACAGAGCGTATCCTGCCGTACCATCCACGGAGACCTTGCCATTCTGGCCCGCCATATGAATTACTGCACGGCCATTGGAATGGGAACAGCCCATGTAGTATTAGAGGACGGAACAGAAAGGAAAGCAGCCTGCATCGGCGGAATGCTGACCATGATGAACGGCGAATGCCGTCTGATCCCAACTACCTGGGAGTGGAGCGAAGACATCGACGTAGCCCGTGCTGAAGAAGCAAAAAAGAGGGCAGAAGATAAACTGAGCCAGTCCGGTATGGATGACAAAGAAGTAAAGCTGGCAGAAGCAAAGCTTCACCGTGCGTTAGTCCGTATTGGAACTGTAGGGAAATAAAAGATTTAAAATAAAAGGCTTCAGGCTGATTTTAGGCAGTCGTGAGAATGTTAGTGTTCTCACGACTGTTTTTTCTTTTGGAAATATGCTATACTCTGAAGGTGGGTTTTGCCTGCGTCAGCGCAGGGAACCTGAGTCTATAAGCAAAAAGCACACATAAACGGAGAAATTCACTATGGAAACCAAACGAATTAAAATAAGTGATACCAAAAATATAAATGATGAAGAATTAAAAGAAGCTGCCCAGATCTTACGTGACGGAGGTCTTGTTGCATTTCCAACAGAAACTGTATATGGTTTAGGGGGAAATGCCTTGGATGAGAAAGCGGCAGGAAAGATCTACGCTGCAAAAGGCAGACCTTCCGACAACCCTCTGATCGCTCACGTATCCTGTGCAGCGGAAGTTACACCACTGGTAAAATATATTCCGGAAGCAGGAAAGAAATTAATGGATGCGTTCTGGCCAGGTCCGTTGACTATTATCTTCCCAAAGAGTGATATTGTACCTTATGGAACCACAGGTGGACTGGATACAGTAGCAGTGCGTATGCCAGTTGATCCGGTTGCAAACCGTCTGATCGCACTGGCTGGTGTGCCGGTAGCAGCGCCAAGCGCCAATACTTCCGGCCGTCCAAGCCCTACTACTGCTGATCATGTATGGCAGGATTTAAACGGCAAGATTGAGATGATCATTGACGGTGGTCCTGTTGGGATCGGTGTGGAGTCTACGATTGTAGATGTCTCCGGTGATGTTCCTGCAGTTTTACGTCCAGGTGCTATTACCATGGAAATGTTAAAAGATGTTTTAGGGGAAGTGACCATTGACCCGGCTATCTTAGGACCGATGGCAGCTGGTGTCCGCCCAAAAGCACCAGGCATGAAATATAAACATTATGCTCCAAAGGCAGATCTGACTCTGGTGGAACCTGCAAATGTGGCAGAAGCCAGAAAAACAGGGGAAGCCGTTGCCATGACACAGGAGCAGGTAAACGCTATGGTGGAAACTGTGTGGAAACTGGCAAAAGAAAAAATAGATGCAGGATACAAAGTAGGCATCATCTGTACCGATGAGTCAAGATCCCATTATCCGGAGGGGGAGGTACGCAGCATCGGTGCCAGAAAGAGCCAGGCATCTGTAGCCCATAACCTGTATGCCCTCCTTCGTGAATTTGATGATTTAAAAGTAGACTATATTTATTCCGAAAGCTTCAGTCAGGATCATTTAGGACAGGCCATTATGAACCGTCTGTCCAAAGCAGCCGGATACCAGATCTATAAAGTCTGAGAAGAAAGAAAAACAGGATCTATGGAAATGAAATATACAGAAAAACAGACCTTAGCAGAAAAAACAGCCCAGAACCTTTTGGAAATGATCCAGGAGAAAGGTTACGGAGCGGGAGATAAACTGCCTACAGAGGCGGAACTGGTGGAAACACTGGGGGTCGGGCGAAACACAGTGCGGGAGGCCCTGCGTATCCTTATGTCCCGGAATATCGTTACCATCCGTCAGGGCTCAGGAACCTTTATTTCCGACAAAAACGGGGTGGCAGATGATCCGTTAGGCTTCTTTATGATGGATGACAGACGCCAGCTGACCGAAGATCTGCTCCAGGCAAGACTGATCCTGGAACCGGCACTTGCAGCGCTTGCAGCCCAGAATGGTTCAGAAGAAGAAATCAAAGAACTGGAATACATTTTAAAAGAACTGGAAGGACTGATCCGGGATAAAAAGGATTATTCCGAAAAAGACTCCCAGTTCCATGCCCAGATCGCAACCTGTTCCCACAACCGTGTTATGACCAATCTGATCCCGGTGATCACAGAGGGAGTACGTGTTTTTGCGGACTCTGTGGAAGAAACAGAATATGAGCAGACTTTATTGTCCCACAGGCGCATTTTTGAAGCCATCCGTGATGGACGGGGAGAAGATGCAAGACAGGAAATGTATTTTCATTTGATGTATAACCACAACCGGTACAGAAAAGAATAAGAGATGACCATGTATAGAAAAAGCGCGCCAATGGCGCGTTTTTTGTTGTCTGATTATAAATATATTTATAGAAAATATCAATAAATAGCATATATTCACCAAATATATCAATAGGACATTAATGGGAATTAATGGTAAAATAGTTGTACGTTGTATACAGGAGAAATACAGTGCAGAAACAAAAAGCAGGTAAAAGAAAAATATATGTATTTGCAGTAGGGATGATCTTACTGTTCCTGATTGGAAAATATTCTGGCTGGTCCGGGCGGCTGTTAAATGGGGATCTTACCCAGGCATTACAGCATATAACAGTAGAAAATCTGCCTGCTGCCATTTTCATATATCTGGTGGTTACCGCAGTGGGAAGTGTAGCTTTCGCTTTGCCGGGGATCAGTTTTGCAATCCTTGCGGGACTGCTGTTTGGTCCGGTGTTGGGGACGATCTGCTGTACAGTTGCAGCTACTTTGGGAGCAGTTGCAGCTTTTCTCTTAGGCAGATATTTTCTGAAAGATACAGTAGGGGCAGCTGCCAGAAAAAATCCATATCTGCGCCGCTTACTGTTTGATGAAACAGGGAAAAAACAGATCTGGATCCTGATGATCACCCGGCTGGTTCCTTTGTTTCCCTATAATCTGCAAAACTTTGCCTATGGGGTAACAGACATGCCACTTAAAACCTATGCGGTTGGAACTTTTCTTTTTATGCTTCCGGGAACTGCCATGTATACATTTGGAACAGCAGGTCTGGCAGATCCAAGTATAAGAAAAGCCTGTTTCCTTGGGGCCGCTATATTAGCGGTGGCAGTAACAACAGCAGGTGTCCTGTTAAAGAAAAAAGTCCTTGCAGAACAGGAAAAAACGGATCTGAAAAATGGAGATGAGATGTGATGAAAGAGTCGGTCACAGGCTGTACCCACTGCGGCGTATGCACAGAAAACTGTGAGTTTTTAAAGAAATATGACCTAACCATCGGAGATACAGAAAAACTTTCCAAGATGGCATATCACTGTTTCCTCTGTGGAAAATGTTCCAAAGTCTGTCCCCAGGGGATTGATGGACGGGAAATAGTACTCCAAATCCGAAGACACCGGGTAAAAGAAGCAGGCGGCAGGATACCTGAAAAGGGTTATGGGATGCTCCTGTGGGAGAAAGAAGATTATAAATTTCGCAGATACACAGGAACGGGAAAAACAGCATTGTTTTTCGGCTGTAACTTTCCTTCTTTTTATCCGGAGACTACCCGTTATCTGGGGAAACTGCTGGCAGAAAAAGCAGATGCATTTTCTGTATTTGACTGCTGTGGGAAGCCGATAGCCGAGCTGGGACTGGAAGAAAAAGAAACAGTGATCCTGGAACGCTTAAATAAAAAGCTCCTGGAAGCGGGGGTAAGAGAAGTGGTTATGGTCTGTCCAAACTGTTATGCTTTTTTGAAAGACAAACTTTCTGTTCCGGTGATCAGTATTTACGAAAAATTACAGGAACTGGGGCTGGGAAACAGGATCATGGAAGAGCAGAATATTTTCCTTCCATGTCCGGAACGTGAAAAGAGAGAACTTTTAAAACAGATACGGTCATTTCTGACAGCAGAACCGAAGATCCTTTCCAGCGCAAATTGCTGCGGCCTTGGAGGCTGCGCAGCATTGAAAGAACCGGAACTTGCAGGTCAAATGGCAAAGTCAGCAGGCAGTATACAGAATACAAGCGTGTATTGTGCCTCCTGTGCCGGAAATCTCACAAGAGCCGGCGGAAAAAATATAAAACATCTGCTGGTACAGATCCTTGGAAGAGAAGAAGTGCCGGATGTAAGGCATTCTCTGTGGAACCGGGTTCGTGCAGGAAGATAGAAGAGGGAGAAAGTATGAAGAAGAATAAAAATAAATGGATCGAAAAGGTGATCCTGATCGTTTGCGTGGTAGCAGCTATAGCTGTATACATGGCAGTACCGTCCGTACACCAGGGCATGAATCGTGTTTTTGCCATGTTTGCAACCGGTGATTTTACCGTGCTTCGCGATTTTGTAGCGTCCTATGGAGCCTATGCAGCGGCATTATCTTTTCTGTTAATGATCCTGCAGTCCATTATCGCGCCATTGCCTGCATTTCTTATTACCTTTGCCAATGCAAACTTATTTGGCTGGTGGAAGGGAGCTATTTTATCCTGGTCCAGTGCTATGGCAGGCGCAGCAATCTGTTTCTACATTGCAAGGATCTTAGGTCGTGATGTGGCTGAAAAGCTGACCAGCCGTTCCGGTCTGGCACAGATCGATACATTTTTTGAAAAATACGGAAAAAATACGATTCTGATCTGCCGTCTGCTGCCTTTTGTATCTTTTGATATTGTAAGCTACGCAGCAGGACTTACATCTATGTCCTTTTCCTCCTTCTTTATTGCAACGGGAATTGGACAGCTGCCTGCAACCATTGTTTATTCTTATGTAGGCGGCATGTTGACCGGCGGAGCAAAGTTATTTGTTACAGGGCTTCTCATTATCTTTGCCCTGTCAGCGCTGATCTTTATGATGCGCAGTATTTATATGGAACATATGAAAAAGAAAAGAGGATAAGAACATGACAAAAGAAGAAGTCTGTCAGTTGTTTATGGCCGGTATTGACTGTTCTCAGGTAGTGACCGGCGCATGTGCAGAAAAAATGGGAATGACCAAAGAACAGGCAAGGAAAATGTCAGCCTGTTTCGGAGGTGGAATGATGTGCGGGGAGACCTGCGGCGCTGTGACCGGCGCGTTAATGGTCCTTGGAATGGTATTTGGGCACAGTGAAGAAAATGACGGCGACCAGAAGGGCGTCATGGCAGGAAAAGTGGCTGAATTTAAGAAGCGTTTTCTGGAAAAATATCCTTCCGATATGTGCCGTGAGATCCTGGGACATGATATTTCAAAACCGGGAGAAATGGATAAGGTGCTGGAAAAAGGCCTTATGTTTGATCTCTGTCCGCAGATTGTTCTGGATGTGCTGCCTATTTTAGAGGAGCTGGTTTAAATGAGACAGGCGCTGATCCTTTTTACAAGGATCCCGGTACCGGGAAAGACAAAAACCCGGTTGATGCCCTATTTTTCACCAAAGCAGTGTGCGCAGCTGCATACCTGTTTTCTGAAAGATATCAGTGAACAGTGCAGAAAAGTAAAGGCCGACTGTTTTGTATGCTATGCAGCCGAAGACGGGGATGTGAAGGAACTTAAGGATATCCTTGGGAAGCAGAAAGAATATTTTCCACAGACAGGTAAGTCCCTGGGGCAGAGGATGTATCACAGCCTGGAATATGTTCTGGGGCTGGGATATGACGTTTGCCTTCTTATGGGGACAGATATTCCAGAAGTCAGCAGCCCGGATCTGGAAAAGGCTTTTCAGGTATTGAAAGAAAAAGACGCTGTTTTTGGAAGAACGGCAGATGGCGGCTATTATCTGGTTGGTATGAAGCGGCCCATACCTGAGGCCTTTGGCTTAAAGCAATATGGTCACAGCCATGTGTTTGAAGATACTTTAAAAGAACTTTCAGATGCAGGAATAAATGTTGGATTTACAACGAAACATCAGGATATGGATACGCCGGAGGACCTTCAATGTTACAGATGGCGGATGCGTCAGGACAGGAGACTTCAGAACAGCCATACAGGCCGGTATCTGGCAGCAAATGTAAAAATATCTGTGATCATTCCGGTCTATAACGAGGCAAAGACCATAGAAGCTATGAAAAAGCAGCTGTATCCCTACCGCTCCCGCTGTGAGATCCTTTTTGTAGACGGAGGAAGCACAGACGGGACGCCGGAAATGATCGGACCGGATTTTAAACTGCTCCGTTCTGAAAAAGGGCGGGCCAATCAGATGAATCTGGGAGCAGAGGAAAGCCATGGAGATATCCTGTTTTTCCTTCACTGTGACAGTGAACTGCCCCCAAGACCATTAGAAGAGATCCGCCGGGTGATGAAAGACCACAGCGCGGGCTGTTTTGGGATCGCCTTTCATTCCGGGAATTTCTTTATGTTTACCTGCCGGGTCATTTCCAATCACAGGATCAAGGATCGGAAGGTGATGTTTGGGGATCAGGGGATCTTTATTGACAGGAAGCTGTTTTTACAGGCAGGAAAATTTCCGGTGATCCCGGTTATGGAAGATTACCAGTTTTCATTGACATTAAAAGAAATGGGAGTCCGGCTGGGAATGGCGAAAAAGCGGATCTATACATCGGATCGCCGCTTCCCAAAAGGTACGATACCCAAATTAAAATTAATGTGGAAAATGAACCGGTTAAGAAAAATGTACCGGGATCATGTTCCAATAGAAAAGATCGACCGGTTATACCGGGATGTAAGGTAGGTGAGCCGCAGGTCATGGAACGGACGAAAGGATTAAAAGAATACATTCAAACAAAAGAGTACCGGGAAAGCCTGGGGCTGTCTGGACAAGTGACAGAAACCTATACCATGCTTGCCCAGGGAGAATACAACCGCAATTATACCTTTACTCATCCCATAACGGGACAGAAGCTGGTGCTGCGGATCAATTTTGGCAGCCAGATGCATTTAAAAGACCAGATCCTATATGAATACAGGGCATTGAAGCTGTTGGAAAACTCCGGGCGTACGCCAAAAGCTATTTATGCAGACGGAAGCTGCAAAAATCTTCCCTATGGTGTTATGGTCATGGAATTTCTGCCAGGACATAGTCTGGATTATAAAACAGAACTGTTTTCTGCCGCAGGCTGTCTGGCAGATATACACAGTGTAAAAATGCCGGAAACCCATTCGCTGATCCAGCCAAAAGAACCTTTAAAAGCCATACTGGAAGAGTGTGAAGCCATGGTAAAGACCTATATGGAGTCAGAATTGGGGGATGAGCAGAAAAAACGCAGGATACGCAGCCTGTTAGACCAGGGCTGGAAGGCAGTGGAAAATTTAGAAACGGATATTCCCTATCACTGCTGTATCAACACAGAGTTAAATTCTACCAATTTTCTTGTTAATGACAGGAATGTTGATGGCAGAAGGATCAATGAGAATAGTGTTGGTGAAAAAACGGGTGACTGCATAAAAGACAATGAAAAAAAAGCATATCTGGTAGACTGGGAAAAGCCATTGTATGGAGATCCCGCCCAGGATCTGGGACATTTTCTGGCGCCTACGACTACCTTCTGGAAAACAGATGTGATCCTGGATCAGGATCGGATAGATGCCTTTTTAGATACATATATAGAAAAAGTAAACGGCCGTTTTGATACTACAGGCTTAAAGGAGCGGACCTATATTTATATTCCGGTCACCTGCCTGCGGGGCATCACCTGGTGCGCTATGGCATGGGTACAGTATCAGCAGCCGGATAAAGAGATATTCAACCAGTCCACCTTTGATAAGCTGGAAGCATATCTTTCTGATGAGTTTTTAAGCCGGATCGAGAACATCTGGAACCGGTTTTAAACTATAAATAAATATATTTTTTTATTCACAAGGAGGAACTTTATTATGAAGAAACAGTGGAGAGTTTTATTTTTAGCAGCAGCGGCAGCAGTCGTTATGTCAACAGGATGCGGTAATTCTGCATCTACACAGACCACAGCAGCAACAACTGCAGCTGAGACTACAGCAGCTGAAACCACAGCAGCAGAGGCAAAGGCAGAAGAGTCTGAGGCTGCAGCAGAGGTAACTTTCGGCGGAAACCGTACAGAAGAAGACATTGACTGGCAGTATGTAGATGGCAAAGACGCAGTTGCAGCAGTAGGCAGCGATGACGTTCAGTTCTTAGATGTACGTGATGATGACACCTATGCACAGGGACATTTAAAGGGATCCCTGCAGTGCGGATTAAAAGATTTTGAGAGCGCAGATGCACAGAAGGCAATGTACGAACTGGCACAGACCATGGATTCTTCCAAGCCTGTATACATTCTCTGCTACAGCGGTAACAAGTGTGCAAAGACCGCGATCGCTGTTATGAAGGACGCTGGTTTTGATACCAACGAACTGTTCATCATCAAAGACGGTGCAAAGGGCAAAGATGTAGCAGCAGCTCTGGTTACAGAATAATATCTGTGATCTGCCAAATTTATCTTTAAGAGTAAAATTCAGCGAAAATATCAGCAAGAAGCAGCCTTACTCAAAAATGGGTAATGGCTGCTTTTTTGCTGCAATATATACTGAGAACGTATCAGAGATCCATTTGTTGACTATAGATTGAATTTATCCTATAAATTTACAAAGAAAATCAGAAATACATTGACTTATATTGTCATATATGATAAATATAAAATATATTCATGGGATGAATTTAAAGCAAAATAAAATGCTGAACACAGGAGGCAGGAAAATGAAGGAGATGTATGATGTTCTGATCATCGGTGGTGGCGTAGTGGGAAGTGCCATGGCCAGAGAAATGTCCCGGTACCGTTTAAAGATCGGTGTGCTGGAGAAAAATCTGGACGTATGCAATGAGACCAGCGGTCGAAATTCCGGTGTTGTCCACGGTGGTTTCGCCTATGACAGAGGAAGCTTAAAGGCAAAACTTTGTGTAGAAGGAAATAAGATGATGGGAGATCTGGCAAAAGAGCTGGATTTCCATTTTATCCGCTGCGGTAAGGTGCTGGTAGGAAATACCGAGGAAGATATGGAGACCTTAAAGCGTACCATGGAGCAGGGAAAAGACAACGGAGCTACTAACCTGGAGCTGATCGATGAAAAACGCCTTCATGAGCTGGTTCCTGCAGTAGTAGGAAAATTTGCCATGTTTTCCCATAACAGCGGTATCGTAGATCCCTTTGGCTATACCATTGCCCTGGCAGAAAATGCCCATGCAAACGGTGTGGAGTATCATTTTGGCTGTGAAGTGACTGCAATCCGGAGAGAAGATGATGATACTTATGAAATAACCACAACCAAGGGAAACTTTAAGACCCGCTGGGTAGTAAACTGCGCAGGCCTTGGCTGCGGCAAGATCTCTGATATGCTGGGGATCACCGGCTACCGCATCATCGGTTCCAAGGGAGATTATATTATCCTGGATAAGCGCACCGGACCGCTTCTTCCTATGCCTGTTTATCCGGTTCCAAGCAACACCTATATGGGAATTCATGTGACAAATACCACAGACGGAAATGTGATCATCGGCCCTAACGCAGATATGGTAACAGATTTTACTTATTACGGTGTGCCTCAGAAAAATATGGATTATCTGGCAGAAAGTGCTTCTGACCTGTGGCCATGTATCCATAAGGCAGATTATATCCGCAATTATTCTGGTATCCTTCCAAAATGGGTAGATGAAAAGGGTGTGATCCAGGATTTTAAGATCGAGATCAAAGACGAGATCGCGCCTCATGCATTAAACCTGGTAGGTATCGAGTCACCGGGACTGACAGCAGCAGTGCCCATTGCCAGATACGCCATTGAACTGATGAAGGAAAGAGAAACATTAGAGGAAAATCCGGATTTCAACCCGGTGAGAAAAGGAATCCGCCATTTCGCCCAGTGCACCAAAGAAGAGCAGGCAGAGCTGATCAAAGAGAACCCGGATTACGGCGAAGTGATCTGCCGCTGCGAAAAGGTGACAAAAGCAGAGATCCTTCAGGCAATTCACAATCCATTAGGCGTAGATACTATGACAGGTGTGAAATACAGGACCCGATCCATGATGGGACGGTGTCAGGGGGGCTACTGCCAGATGCGTATTGAACAGCTGATCGAACAGGAACTTGGCAAAAAAGAGACAGAAGTGCAGTATGAGCGGGAAGGTTCTAATGTCTTATTTGGAAAGGTACGGGAGGTGTGACTGTGAACATGGAACATAAAACAGAAATGTGGGAAATAGAACAGGCAGATGCAGTGATCGTAGGCGGCGGCCCGGCAGGTCTGGCAGCGGCTGTACGCCTGTATGAAAACGGGATCACAGATATTCTGATCCTGGAACGTGAAAAACAGTTAGGCGGCATTTTACGTCAGTGTATCCATGATGGTTTTGGACTGGCCCGTTTTAAAACTACACTCAGCGGACCGGAATATGCCCAGAAATTCATTGACCTGGCAAACGAAAAGAAGATCCGTTATCTTACTGATGCAACTGTTCTGGAGATTTCAGAGGATAAAGTGATCACAGCAGCCACTCCTGATGGTCTGAAACAGTGGAAAGCCAAAGCTGTGATCCTGGCAATGGGATGTCGGGAGCGCACCAGAGGGGCACTTGGCATACCAGGAGAGCGGCCAACTGGAGTGTTTACAGCAGGAGTTGCCCAGGCATATATGAACCTTTATAACCGTATGCCTGCAAAAGAAGTGGTGATCTTAGGTTCCGGTGATATTGGAATGATCATGGCCCGCAGACTGACCTTGGAAGGTGCCCATGTAAAGGCAGTTTTTGAGATCCAGCCATATCCAAGCGGCCTTCCAAGGAATATTGAGCAGTGCTTAAATGATTACAATATCCCATTGTATTTAAGCCATACAGTGACAGAGATCCACGGAGATAAGCGTCTGACCGGCGTAACTGTTTCAAAAGTAGATGAACATATGAGGCCGATCCCGGGAACGGAAGAGGAATACAGCTGTGATACACTGATCTTATCTGTTGGTCTGATCCCGGAAAATGAACTTTCCCTGGATGCAGGAGTAACACTGGATGCAAGGACAAAAGGCGCTACAGTAGATGAATATTTCCAGACGGACCGGCCGGGAATTTTCGCAGCAGGAAATGTCCTTCATGTGCACGATCTGGTGGATTTTGTATCCATGGAAGCAGAAAAGCTGGCAGACTCCGCAGCCCGGTATATCAAAGAGGGAAAACTGCCTGCATGTGAGATCCAGGTAAAGACTGATAAAAATATCAATCATACGGTTCCACAGAGGATCTCCGGAACAGAAGACTGTTGTCTGTCCCTGCGTGTGAACCGGCCATTTAAGGACTGTGTTTTAGTTGTAAGCCAGAATGGAAAAGAAATTGCCCGCAAAAAGATGAAAAAAGCCCTTCCGGCAGAGATGATCCATATAGATTTAAAAGCAGAAAAACTGGAAAATAAAGGAGATCTGGAGGTGAAGGTAGAATGACAAGAGAATTTACATGCATCATTTGTCCAAATGGCTGTGAAATAAGCGCAGATTATGAGATACAGGCAGATCAGTCCGTAGTGATCCATTCATTAGAGGGCGCCACCTGCAAAAGAGGAGCAGAGTATGTAAAACAGGAGCTGACAGATCCGAAGAGAAACATTGCAACCTCCGTACTGGTAGAAGGAGGAGAACTGCCTCTTGCCAGTGTACGCCTTACTGCCCCGATCCCCAAGGCGCGTATTTTCGATGCAATGGATGAGATCAAAAAATGCCGCCTGAAAGCGCCTGTGAAAGCAGGTACCGTTGTGATCAAGGGAATAGTAGGTCTGGATGCAGACGTGATCGTGACCAAGAATGTGGCTAAGGCATAAATAGCGGTCGTTACATTACCTGCAGTGTAATGCAGGAATAGCAGTAATTCTATACACAGGAGCAGCTGATCCGGCTGCTCCTTCTTGCATTTTAAGGTCGTCTATTATATGATAATTATAAATATTTTTAAGAATTGCGAGAGTGCGAAGCACGCAGCAATCCGGTATCATAGTTGAAATTGATGCAAGAAGGAGAAATACAATGTCAGATAAACGTGTTGATTATATTACATGGGATGAATATTTTATGGGAGTTGCCACTCTTTCCGGCAGACGTTCCAAAGACCCAAGCACCCAGGTGGGGGCATGCATCGTAAGCCAGGATAACAAGATCCTTTCCATGGGCTACAATGGCTTCCCAAAGGGATGCTCCGATGATGAATTTCCATGGGGCAAGGAACATGAACTGGACGATCCGTACAATGCAAAATATTTCTATTCCACCCACAGCGAGTTAAATGCCATTTTAAATTACAGAGGGGGAAGTCTGGAAGGAAGCAAATTGTATGTAACTCTTTTCCCGTGTAATGAGTGCGCCAAGGCCATTATCCAGGCGGGTATTAAGACCATTATCTATGGCGGGGACAAGTACGCCCATACACCGGCTGTAAAAGCATCCAAGCGCATGTTAAATGCAGCAGGCGTCCGTTATTATCAGTACCAGCCTACCGGCCGCAAGATCGAGATCGAGGTGTAAAATGAAGGTTCTTTTAGCCGCGATCAATGCAAAATATATCCACTCCAATCTGGGCATCTACAGCCTGAAAACTTATGGGGAGAAGATGTTAAAAGAATGGGGACTGGCAGAGCAGGCGGAGATCTCTCTGGCAGAATACACCATTAACCACCAGATGGAGCAGATCCTTCAGGATATTTATAAGCGTAAGCCGGATGTCATTGGATTTTCCTGTTATATCTGGAACATTTCCTATGTGAAAGTGATACTGGCTGACATAAAAAAGGTGCTTCCAGATGTGAAAATATGGGCAGGAGGCCCGGAAGTTTCCTATCATGGGGAAGCCTTTTTGAAAGAAGAACCGGCAGTGGACCTTGTTATGATGGGGGAAGGAGAGATCACCTTCGCCCATTTTCTAAAGGCACTCCTTGAAGGAGAAGATTTAAAACAGGTTCCCGGTCTTATGGTGCGAAATGCTGATGGCACATTTACAGATACAGGTTTTCGCCAGGTAATGGACATGAGCCAGATCCCATTTCCCTATGCTTTTATGGATATGAAAGAACTGGAACACCGCATTATCTACTACGAAAGCAGCAGAGGATGTCCTTTTTCCTGTGCCTACTGTCTGTCTTCCATTGATAAGAAACTGCGTTTTCGCAGCCTGGATCTGGTACTGCCGGAACTGGAGTGGTTCCTTCAGGCGAAAGTGCCCCAGGTAAAATTCGTAGACAGAACCTTTAACTGTAAAAAGTCCCATGCAATGGCTATCTGGCAGTATATCAGGGACCATGATAACGGCGTTACCAATTTCCATTTTGAGATTGCAGCGGATTTGTTAGATAAGGACGAGCTGGATCTGCTTTCCACCATGCGCCCGGGACTGGTGCAGCTGGAGATCGGCGTTCAGTCTACCAATGAGAAAACATTGGAAGCCATCCGGCGCAAAACCGACATCGAAGAGATACGTGAGATCACAGAAACCATCAACAGCTGGCACAACATCCACCAGCATCTGGATCTGATCGCAGGACTTCCATGGGAAGATCTGGAAAGCTTTAAAAAGTCCTTTAATGACGTATATGAAATGGAGCCGGAGCAGCTGCAGTTAGGCTTTTTAAAGGTATTAAAAGGCTCTTATATGGAAGAACTGATCCCGACCTGTGACCTGCTTTACAGTGCCGCGCCGCCTTATGAGGTGCTGTGTACCAAATGGCTTTCCTATGGGGACGTGCTGGAATTAAAAGATATCGAAGAAATGACGGAAGTTCATTACAACAGCCGTCAGTTTACCTGTACTTTAAAAGAACTGGAAAAGGAATTTGATACTCCTTATGAAATGTTTTCCTTTATGGCAGGTTATTACAACAAAAATCATTTGTTTGGAATCAGCCACAGCCGCATTGCCAGATATGAGATCCTCTGGAAGATAATACAGGAGAGATTGGAAAAAAATGGAAAATGTGAAACTCAGGGAAAGCCGGAAAATGGTGGAGTTTCTGAAAAACTGGAACAATACCGTGACCTGCTAATGACCGACCTGTATCTTCGTGAAAATGTAAAGAGCCGCCCAACCTTTGCAAGAGATTTAAGCGACTCCAAGGACTTTGTCCGCGAATTTTTCCAGAGGGAAGAGAAGACACCAGAGCATTTATCTGGCTACGAAGGCTACGATTCCAGGCAAATGGCAAAAATGGCCCACTTGGAACCATTAAGAGACGGAACCTATCTGTTGTTTGATTACAAAAAGCGGGATCCATTAAGCTATAATGCCCGGACAGTCCGGGTTTAATGGGATCTGGATTTCTGTGATAAACTGGGACTGGTCATGGGTAAGACCATAGTCGATGAGAGTCATTTCCAGAGCAAAGCTTTCTGGCGCAAGTCCCTCGTCCTTAAAATAGGACAGAAGTTTTTCATAAAATCCCGGCGCCTGCTCATGACTTCCGTGAAAACGGACAATAGCCCAGGTGCTTTCCGGGATGCGGATGACCTGACCATTGATAGGATCATCCTCTTCCAGAATGATAAAAACAAAATCATAAGGCTTAAAACGATGTGCCTTTAAAGAGTCATAAAACAGCCCTACTCCTACTTTTCCCAGGAAAATAGAAGCAGGGCTGTTTCCCTGTTCCATTTCCCGGATCGAATACTCCAGATCCAGATAATTTTCCGGATTTAGCTGTTTTTTCATGCAGGCCAGCTGTAGAGGTGACTTTTTCTCTAAAAAGATCTCTCCTGGATGAGCGGAAAGCGCTCCCTGGATCTGATTTAAACGGTTTTTTATCTGATGCTCAATTACAGTCAGTTCCTGTTGTTTCTTATGCACCTGTACCAGCTGCTTTGACAAAAGCTCCTGGATGCGCCCGGTATCCCTGTTGTGAAGAAAATCCCCGATCTCTTCCAGTGGCATGTCCAAGGCCCGCAGGTAGCGTATTGTATTTAAACATTCAAACTGACGGATGCTGTAATACCGGTATCCAGTGTCCGGATCCGTATACTCCGGCGTTACCAGCCCCGTCTTGTCATAGTGGCGCAGAAGGCTGATACTTAAATGAAACAGACGGGCCACTTCGCCGATCTGGTATAAATCTTTCTTTGACTGCATGTTTTATCCTCTTTTATCCTCTCAAACATTATATGTCCTTTCAGAGTCTTTCATGCACCTGCTTTTGCGGCCGATTTTCCGGCAGCGCTCCCGAATTTCCTCAACGTACGCACCGCGTACGCCTCAGAAATTTGGGAACAACTGACAAAAAATCTTTTCACAAAATCAGGCACAGAAAAACTCCGAGATAACATTTACCTTTTCCACATTTTCCTTTATTATAGACACAGGAAATGGAATTGTAAAATGCAAAACAGGAAATAAAACTGAAGCGGAATAAAAGCGAAAGAAAAGTAGAATTAAAGGATAAAAAAGATATGATCAAAATGACAGCAAAATTAAAAGAACGGATCGTTCATATATTATCAGCCTTAGACAAAGAATATGGCACTGACTTCATCTGCTATTTAAACTACGAGACCCCATGGCAGCTTCTCATTGCGGTGATCTTAAGCGCCCAGTGTACAGATGCCAGAGTGAATATTGTAACAGCCGATCTTTTTAAGAAATATCCGACCCTGGAAGATTTTGCGGCGGCTGATCTAAAAGAACTGGAACAGGACATCCATTCCATTGGATTTTATCATATGAAAGCCAAAAACATTATCCAGTGCGCGAAGCGGCTGGTGGAAGAATATGGGGGCGTTGTGCCGGAAAAACTGGAGGATCTTCTTACACTGGCAGGCGTAGGACGAAAGACGGCAAATGTGATCCGGGGAAATATCTACCATGTGCCAAGTATTGTAGTAGATACCCATGTAAAGCGTATTTCCAGGAAGCTGGGCCTTACAAAAGAAACAGAGCCGGAAAAGATCGAAGCGGACCTTATGAAGGTGCTGCCAGAAGATCACTGGATCCTCTGGAATATCCATATCATCACACTGGGACGGACCATCTGTACAGCCAGAAAACCGGACTGCGGGAATTGTTTTTTAAAACAATGGTGTCCTGCCTGTGAAGTGCCGGCAGTTTTCAAAGAAACAGAAAAAATAGATTAAACAGGAAAATGTAAAATCATAAAACTTCTGACATAATAGAAAGGAATACGTCGAAATGACTGACTCATACATAGCCCTGGACTTAGAAACCACAGGTCTGGAGCCGAAAAAAGAAAAAATAACGGAGATCGCAGCTCTGAAAGTAGAGCATGGACAGATCACAGGCCGTTTCGTAACTCTGGTAAATCCAAAACGGCCGCTGACAGAAAGGGTCGTGGAATTAACAGGCATCACCGATGACATGTTAAAAGATGCTCCTGTAATTGAGGATATTATAGGGGAAGTGCTGGAATTTATCGGAAACCTGCCTCTTTTAGGTCACAACATCCGCTTTGACTACAGTTTCTTAAAACAGGCTGCAGTGAACCAGAAAATGGAATTTGAATGTGAGGCAGTGGATACACTGAAAGTGTGCCGGAAACTAATGCCGGAGCAGGAAAAGAAAAATCTGGGAAATGCCTGTACCTATTATAAGATCGAACAGCCCCTGGCGCACCGGGCAGAGGCCGATGCATTATCCGCCCATTTCCTGTATCAGAAGCTGGTTGCCCTTTATGGAGAAGAACAGCCGGAACTCTTTGTGACAACCCCTTTAAACTGCCGGATGAAGCGGCAGCAACCGGCAACGAAAAGGCAAAAAGAATACTTGCAGGATTTATTAAAATGTCATAGAATAGACATAACTGTGCAGTTAGACGATATAAGCCGGAGCGACGCTTCCAGACTGATCGACAAGATCATCCTCCAGTACGGACGGGTGAAGCCACAGAATAAATGAGGTGATAAAATGTTAAATATGAGAGACCCTAAAGTAAAGAAGATCATTTCTACTGTTATCGTTGTAATTCTGGTACTTGCCATGATCGTACCAATGGCACTGAGCGCACTGATGTATTAATTAAATGCTGCTTAAATGCAGCACTGATTAAAACGGTAAAAGATTAGGAGAATTTATGGGAAACAGGACATTAAAAGCAGGCCTTTTTGCAGCACTGGCTGCCGGGGCTTTATGGGTGCTTCCCATGAGTGCATGGGCGGCACCGGTATTTCCTGAAGGTATCAGCGCAGACGGGGAAAGTCTGGCTGGAAAAACCTGGGAAGATGCCCTGCATACAGCAGAAGAAAAAGTGAAAGATCAGGCGGGTACATCCGTTGCCTTAACCATTGAGGACAAAAAGGCAGAGACTACAGCCGGAGAGCTGGGCTTTCACTGGAGCAATCAGGATGAAGCTGAAAAAGAGCTAAAAAGCTATGTAGGCGGAAGCCTGATCCGTCAGTATATGAACAAAAAGGATCTGGAAAAGGCACCAGTGGATGTTTCCATCAAGACAGCAGCCGATCCGGATAAGATAAGAGATTTTGTAGATACCCATTGCGACGGAGTACTGGCACAGCCTCAGGATGCGTCTATCCGCAGAGAAAACGGCGCATTTGTGATCACAGAGTCTGTTTTAGGAAAAGTCGTGGATGCAGATGCCACGGCTTCCGCTTTAGATACAGCTTTTGAGGGATTAAAAGACTCTAATGGTGAAATCTCTGTCCAGGCAGTGATCATAGAAGAACAGCCAGCTATTACTTCCGATGATCTTAAGACCATAGAAGATGTTTTAGGAACCTGTACCACTGACTTTTCCAGCAGCGGCGCGGCACGTTCCACCAACCTTGCAGTTGGTGCGGGAAAGATCAACGGTCGTGTGCTTATGCCGGGAGAGGTGATCTCCGGTTACGAATGCCTTCAGCCGTTTACTCTTGAAAATGGCTACAAGACAGCGGCAGCCTATGAAAATGGTCAGGTAGTAGACAGTATCGGCGGTGGTGTCTGCCAGATCGCTACTACACTGTATGATGCGGCACTGCAGGCAGAAATGGAGATCGTTCAGAGACAGAACCATTCCATGATCGTAACTTATGTAAAGCCTTCTATGGATGCAGCCATTGCAGGCACTTATAAAGATATTAAAATTAAGAATAATTACAGCACACCTGTATATATCGAAGGATATACATCTGGAAAGAAGCTGACTTTTACTCTCTACGGAAAAGAGACCAGACCTTCTAACAGACAGGTAGAATATGTTTCAGAGACCATAGGCACGACTAATCCAGGAGAGCCGCAAATGATCACGGATAAGAGCCTTGCACCAGGTGCAAAGGTGAAAGTACAGTCTGCCCATACCGGATATAAGTCCAGACTCTGGAAGGTAGTGACCGTAGACGGCGTGGAACAGGAGCGTACCCTTTTAAATGAGGATACTTACAATGCTTCCAAAGCCATTTACCGTGTAGGACCGGCCCATGCGGCACCTGCACCGGTACCAGAGCAGACAGCACCTGCCACTACACCTGAAACAGCAGAAAATCATACACCTGAAACTGCCCAGACAGAACCGGCTCAGACAGAGGCGGAACATAAAGCAGTTACAGGAGAAAATGGCGGACCGGGAGTTGTTCCCACCACTGCAGCGCAGCCCGCGGGGGATAATGCTGGTGCGGAAAGCCCGGCCAGTCCCGCACAGGAGGAAAATCCATGAGAACAGCAGGACAGGGTCCGGGCGGATTTGAAAAAAGAGATGGCTTTATAAAGCCAGGTCAGGATCTGGTAGTGGCTGGTTTTGCCGGTCTTGCCGGAACCAGACAGATCTTCCAGAAAAAAAGGGAAAAACTGGAAGGGCATTTTGCGCCTTCTTTCCTTAGATGTCTGGAAGAAAAAGACAGCTACAACGTAAAAGAGTGGCTTGAAAATGAATTAAAGCAGAAAAATTGTCCGGTTACAGCCTGGGAATACGCAGGAGAAGGCGGTATTCTCACGGCAGTATGGAATTTATCCGGTATTTATAACGTAGGCGTAGACATTGATCTGCGCATGATCCCTATGAAACAGGCAGTAGTGGAAGTATGTGAGATCTTTGAGGTCAATCCTTACCGTCTTTTCAGTGAAAACTGCGTGATCTTAGCCTGTGACAGAGGCGGCCAGATGGTGCGAAGCCTCAGCGCACAGGGGATCCCTGCAGCAGTGATCGGCAGCGCAGAAAAGGGAATTGCCCGTGTTATACGCCACGGAGAGGAAACAGCCGGATATTTAGAGCGGCCAAGAGCCGATGAACTGAGCCGTATTGACGGCAATACCATATAAGAATATATGATTTTAATATTGTGATTTTAATATTGGAGGAAGTTATCATGAGGGAAAAAATTCTGGCGGTGATCGAAAAGAACAGCAGGATCGATATCAAAGACCTGGCGGTATTACTTGGTGAAAGTGAGATCGCAGTGGCCAACGAGATCGCCGAGATGGAAAAAGAGCACATTATCTGCGGATACCACACTCTCATTAATTGGGATAACACCAGTGAAGAAAAAGTAGTAGCCCTGATCGAAGTAAAAGTAACTCCTCAGAGAGGTATGGGCTTTGACAAGATCGCAGAGCGCATCTACCAGTATAATGAAGTAAACGCTGTATATCTGATGAGCGGATCTTTTGACTTTACCGTATTTATCGAAGGAAAGACCATGCGCCAGGTAGCACAGTTTGTATCTGACAAATTAGCTCCTATGGAGTCTGTATTAAGTACAGCAACCCACTTTGTACTGAAAAAATATAAGGACCACGGCACCATTATCAGTGAGCCGGTCCAGGATGAAAGGATGCTGATCACACCATGAGAAACCCCTTATCTGACAAAATCGTAAGTATCCCGCCCTCCGGGATCCGTAAATTTTTTGATATTGTAAATGAAATGGAAGGCGCTATTTCCTTAGGTGTAGGCGAGCCGGATTTTGACACTCCCTGGCATATCAGGGAAGAAGGCATCTACTCCCTTGAAAAAGGCCGTACCTTCTATACTTCCAATGCAGGTTTAAAACAGTTAAAGGATGAGATCTGTAATTACTTAAAGCGTCGTTTTGAAGTAAGCTATGATCCGGATACAGAAATTATGGTAACAGTGGGCGGAAGTGAAGCCATCGACGTTGCCATGCGTGCTATGTTAAATCCGGGAGATGAAGTACTGATCCCACAGCCAAGTTATGTTTCCTATCTTCCATGTGTTACTCTGGCAGATGGTGTTCCGGTGATCATTGAATTGGAGGAAAAAGACCAGTTTAAGCTGACTCCTGAGAAGCTGCTGGAAAAGATCACTGACAAGACTAAGATCCTGGTCCTTCCATTCCCTAATAACCCAACCGGCGCTATTATGGAAAAACATGAACTGGAAGAGATCGCAAAGATCGTCATTGAAAAAGACCTGTTTGTAGTAACAGACGAGATCTATTCTGAATTGACTTACCAGAGAAAACACGCTACTATTGCAGCATTTCCAGGCATGAAAGAGCGTACCGTCCTGATCAACGGTTTTTCCAAGTCCTATGCTATGACCGGCTGGCGTCTTGGATATGCGGCAGCGCCAGACCTGATCTTAAAGCAGATGTTAAAGATCCACCAGTATGCTATTATGTGCGCGCCTACCACCAGCCAGTATGCAGCAGTTTCCGCACTGAAAAATGGTGATCCGGATGTAGAGATGATGCGTGAGTCCTACGACCAGCGCCGCAGATTTTTATTAAATGCATTCCGTGAAATGGGAATCGACTGCTTTGAGCCATTAGGCGCATTCTATACATTCCCAAATATCAGCCGTTTTGGTATGACTTCTGAGGAATTTGCTACCAAGCTTCTGATGGAAGAAAAGGTAGCTGTAGTTCCTGGAACGGCCTTTGGTGCCTGTGGAGAAGGCTTTGTACGTATTTCCTATGCGTACTCCTTAAAGAGCCTGAAAGAGGCGTTAAGCCGTATTGAGCGCTTTGTAAAGCGCCATGATGGAAAGGCAGAATAAGATTATGATGAATGTTGTACTTTTAGAGCCGGAAATGCCCTCTAATACAGGAAATATCGGCCGTACCTGTGTGGCTACCAACACCAGACTCCACCTGATCGAGCCTCTGGGCTTTAAGTTAAATGAAAAAGCTTTAAAAAGAGCCGGTCTGGATTACTGGGATAAATTAGATGTACATGTATACAGCGATTACCAGGATTTTCTGGAGAAGAACCCGGATGCCCCGGGAAAAATGTATTTTGCTACCACAAAGGCACATAAAGTCTACTCAGAAGTAGACTACGAGCCGGACTGCTATCTTATGTTTGGAAAAGAAAGCGCCGGTATCCCGGAAGAGATCTTAGTGGAAAATGAAGATCACTGCGTCCGCATCCCTATGTGGGGCGAGATCCGTTCCTTAAACCTGTCAAATTCCGTGGCAGTGGTGCTTTACGAGGCCCTGCGCCATAATGATTTTGAAAAAATGGCATTAGAAGGCCAGCTTCATCACATGAAGTGGAAAGATGGCTGGGAACAGAAATAAATGAACCAATTGTCCTCCTGCGTTTGCAGGGGGACTTTTTGTGTCTGTAAACATTTAAGGGCAAAAACTTCCGCATAATCAGGCCTTTGTCTACATAGTCTGTAAAAGCAGTAAAAGACAGTTTAAGTGAAGATCATGGAAAACTGTAAATGTGGTCAGAGGTTTGAACTTGGTGGGAGGGTTAAAATGAATGAAAGATACCAGGAGGTTTTAGAACAATATGAAGTGGAGACCCTGTCTGTGCGAAAAGGCAGGGGCGCCTGGATCTGTGAAACCGATAAGGGACTGAAGCTTTTACGGGAATATAAGGGGACTGTGCGCAGACTGGAATTTGAAGATCAGGTATTGGAATGCCTGGATACCAGGGGAAGTCTCCGGGCAGATCAGTATGTACGTAACCAGGAAGGAGCTCTTTTAAGCAAAGCCGGGGATGGAACAGGTTATATTATGAAAGAATGGTTTTCTGACAGGGAATGTAATATCAGGGACAGCTATGAGATCCGTCAGGGGATTTCCCGGCTTGCCATGCTCCATGGCCAGCTGCGTCAGATCCCTGTAAGAGAAGAATGGAATATGGGGTCGATCTGTATAGAAAGCCTGGAAAAAGAGCAGGAACGCCATGTAAGGGAAATGAAGCGTGCCAGGAATTTTATCCGGGGCAAACGGGGAAAAACAGAATTTGAACTTTGTGTAATAGACAGCTTTGATCATTTCTTTGACCAGGCAAAAGAAGCCGTAAGGCAGATGAACAGCCTGTTTCCAGAAAACGGGATCACTGACAGGCTGGAAGCCGCGGAACTGGCGCCGGAAGGATCCGGGGAAAATCAGGGCTATCTCTGTCACGGCGACCTGGACCAGCATCATGTACTTATGGGAAATGGTTACACAGCGATTATTGAATATAACCGCATGCACCTGGGAGTCCAGGCAGAAGACCTGTACCGGCTTATGAGAAAAGTAATGGAAAAACATAGCTGGGACTGTGATCTTGGCATATCCATGTTAGACTCCTATGAACGGGTTCGCCCTATGGATAAGAAAGAGCGAAAATGCCTTTACTATATGTTCCTGTTTCCGGAAAAGTACTGGAAGCAGCTGAATTTTTATTATAATACCAATAAAGCATGGATCCCGGCGAAGAGCACGGATAAGTTAAAGAGCCTTAAAAACCAGGAAGGTGCCAGAGGACGGTTTTTGAGTAGGCTGGAAGCCGTATTAATGAGTTAGAGGATCATATGTATGAAATGCCCTGAAAAGTCCTTAAAATTCGGGGCATTTTTATTGTTGACTTTTTATTATTGTTTAAACTTTTTATACTTTTAAAAAAATTTAAAATTATTAAAAAAGTTGTTGACAAACGCTTTGTGATTTGCTATTATAATCTTCGCGCTTGAGAGAGCAGCAAATGTTTCGAAAGAA
>NZ_QUCM01000027.1 GCF_003473545.1 Clostridium sp. AM22-11AC | reverse complement strand
TTTTAGAATTTTCAGGGTTTTACATACTGTTTAATCTTCAATTATCAAGGTTCGTTGTTGCTAACTTCTTCAGCAGCAACTCTGATATATTATCATAAGTATTTGCTTTTGTCAACAACTTTTTTATTTATTTTTCTTTTTGTTTTTCTGTCTTGCGACAGCGAAATATATATTATCAGATCCACAGCAGAATGTCAACAACTTTTTAATTATTTTTCAAAAAAATTTTGCCGCACATTTTCGCACTATAAAAGGGTGCCTCCAAGCACCCCTTTATACTATATTTATCAGATGCTGCAATCCAGTGTAAACCAGAATTCCACACCATCTTTTACATTCTGTACGCCACAGGCCTTATTGTGGGAATCCATGATCGCCTTCACAATGGAAAGGCCAATGCCACTTCCGCCGTAAGCTCTGGTGCGTGCCTTATCTACTTTATAGAATTTAGTCCAGAGTTTTCCAAGATCTTCCTCCGGTATATTCTGCCCTGTGTTAAATACCGTTACTTTTACCTCTTTATCATTTTTCTCAATGCGGATCTCAATGCGTTTTTCCCCGTCCAAATGGTTCATGGCATTATTCAGATAGTTGGTCACTACTTCTTCTATCTTAAACTCATCCGCCCATACCATGACCGGTTCGCTTGCATCAAATATAACCTGAGCCTCTTTTTGCTGAAGAAGGATCTTTGCAGATGAAAGAACACCGCTTATTAATGTAACCAGATCAAACTGTTCCATAACTGGTTTGTCATTGCCAAATTCAAGGGCTGTAAGGGTAAGAAGCTGTTTTACCATTTTATTCATTTTTCCGGCTTCATCCTGAATGACCTCACAGTAATAGTCCCTGCTTTCCGGGTCCTCTGCCATTCCTTCTGTAAGTCCCTCTGCATATCCCTGGATCAGGGCAATAGGTGTTTTCAGTTCATGAGATACATTGGCGATAAATTCCTTTCGGGCTTCATCAATGCGTATCTTCTCTTCAATGTCCTTTTGCAGTTCATTATTGGCTGTTTTCAGTTCTCCTATGGTTTCCTTCAGCTTTTCCGAAAGAGTATTCATACTATTTCCCAGTACACCGATCTCATCCTCGGAGTCTCCTGTATAACGAGCGTCAAAATCCAGCTCTGACATCCGCTCCGACAAAGCTGCAAGAGAGAGAATAGGAGAAGTAATCTTTTTCCCTGCAAAATACATGATAATGCTTCCTGCTGCCAAGGCAATAAGACCGATATATACCATGAAACGGTTAGACAGATCTACGCTTTCATGGATACTTGCAATAGGCATGGACATGATAAAGATAGTCTTATTATCTTCAAAGAAGCCCCAGTTCTGCAGAT
Organism: Clostridium sp. AM22-11AC; assembly: GCF_003473545.1. GTDB lineage: Bacteria > Bacillota > Clostridia > Lachnospirales > Lachnospiraceae > Enterocloster. Next base: position 41,825 of record NZ_QUCM01000027.1, on the reverse strand, counting down.
AGAAGCTTTTGGCATGTTTGTCAAAACTTTTTTCAATGGTGTAATTTTCTTCATGCACCAGTGTTTCTGTCTTTGGTCCACGCTTTCCAAGGATATACTGCTGCACACGGTCTGCTAAAAGTCTTCCATCCCAGAAAGAAGGATACGTTTCATCATTGGTACTGTCTACGATCACTACCGTAATATTGTATTTTTCATTTACATTGCGGATCAGCCTGGTGATCTCATTTTGTTCTCCGTCTTTAGAATAAAGACTTTGCAGGTCATCCATGATGTCTTCCCCGGCTGCCGCTTTTTCCATTGCATATGCATTGATCTGGATATAGGTATCCTGAAGGATCTTTACTTTATCATTCAGATAATAATTTTCCAAAAAGAAGCTGTTCATAGCCCATACGGCTAACAGGACCATTGCCAGCAGGCCGATAAACAGTCCTATAAATGTAGTTCGGATGGAGCGTTTCATTCTTCACTCACCTCAAATTTATAGCCCATTCCCCAGATGGTCTTAATATAATCACCTTTTTCCCCCATTTTGCTGCGCAGTTTTTTTACATGGGTGTCAATGGTTCTGGCATCTCCAAAATAATCGTAATTCCATACATTATTTAAAATCTTCTCTCTGGAAAGGGCAATTCCCTGATTTTCTGCAAAATAGGTGAGAAGTTCAAATTCCTTGAAACTTAATTCGATCTCTTTTCCGTCGATGGTCACTCTGTGGGCTGCCTTATCAATACAGATGCCACCGATATTCATTACATCCGCAGATACTGCATTGGTCCTGCGAAGAAGGGCCTCTACTCTTGCAACCAGGATCTTTGGACTGAATGGTTTGGAAATGTATTCATCCACTCCTAAAGAAAATCCCTGAAGTTCGTCCCTTTCCTCACTTCTGGCTGTCAGCATGATCACCGGCACTTTAGAGTATTTCCGGATGGTCTTAAGGACTTCCCAGCCGTCCATTTTCGGCATCATTACATCCAATAAGATCAGCGCAATGTCTTTCTGGGCAAAAAAGATCTCCAGAGCCTCTTCTCCGTCACCTGCTTCTACTACAGAAAATCCCTTATTGGTAAGGAAATCCTTTACCAGTTTCCGCATTCTCTCTTCATCATCTACCATTAATATTTTCAAAGCATCCATTTCCTGCTCCTCCTGCTTATTTTATGTACTTATAAAAAACTTACTTCGCCCTTATTATAACAAAAAAATCCGGGTTTTCTACGCTTTCACACAAGTTTCACAACTAGGCTGTTTAAGTGCAAAAAACCGGGACATGCACATTTACATATCCCGGCTTTCTTTCCGCTTTATAATGCTTTATAATGCCCTACAAGCATTCAGATACATGATCTAATAGAATTAGTCGTCTAAATCTTCTTCGCTTACCAGCTCATCGTATTCCTGGTCATCTAACATTTCGTCAAATGCGTCAGCAACGATCTCGTACTCATCATCATCCATGATGTTATCCAGAACAGGAGTTCCGTCTTCTGTCTCGCTGTAACGGTACAGATAAACTTCTCCTTCTTCGGACTCTGCTCCTTCCATAGGAAGAAGGGCAATATATTCACGGTCTCCTGCAGAGAAGATGTTAAGGACCACGCACTCGATTTCAGAATCATCATCTAATGTCAGGGTAACGGTCATTTCCTCTTCTTCATTTAAATTCTTCTCGTCTGCCATATTTTATTCCTTTCATATCCAATCCGGTTAAATGTTACAGCTTTTCGCTGTTCATTTACACTTTATCAGACTGCCTGTAAAATTGCAAGCTAATATTCAATTCCTTTTCTGGCGGGTATTCCCCTGGTATAAGGGTGGGCACGCATGACCATTTCCGTGACATAATCTGCAGCTGCAAGCAGTTCTTTAGAAGGATTTCTGCCTGTCAGGATCACTTCTAATTTTTCTGGCTTACAACCAATCAGTTCCAGCAGGCGTTCTTCCTTTATAAAGCCAAGGCTGCAGGCGCCTACCGCCTCATCTAAGATCAGCATATCTGCATCCTGACCCCATGCTGTTTTCCAGGCTTTTTCCAGTTCTTCCCCGTAATATTCCTTTGCCTCTTCTTTCTCCTGGGAACTCATTTTCCAGGAAAATCCAAACTGCCTGGTACATGGCAGGACTGTTATCCCCGGGATCTGTTTTAAAACTTCCACTTCCCCGGAATGATCATTTTTCAGGAAACGTTTTATCACCACTTTTTTTCCGCTTCCTGCTGCCCGGACGGCTGCACCTACAGAAGCAGTGGTCTTTCCTTTTCCATCCCCACAGTAGATATGGACCAGGCCATCTGTTCTTTTACCAGATTCCCTCTCCTTATTTTCTTCCCTGTTTTCCATTTTTTTCTAAATCCCCTTTTTTACCAAGAAGTCCTGTCTCCACTACAAACCGGGATACGGTCTGCCGCTTGTGATACCGCTCTTTTACATAAAAAATATGCAGCCGGTCCTTTGCTCTGGTCATTGCCACATAGAACATGCGCCGTTCTTCTTCCAGATCCGGCTCTAAAACCGCCTTATGATGAGGTGTTATGCCTTCATTTGTATCCAGGATATATACTACTTTAAATTCCAGACCTTTACAGCTGTGCATGGTCATCAGACTGACACCTTCTTTTTCTGCCTCTCTTAAGGCAGACTGCTCCTTTAGCTGCTCTTTGTACTCATCCATATGGTTGAACCATGCCTCATAGGTCTTAAAGGGCACAGCACTCTCCTGAAGGGCATCTAAGACCTCAAACAGGTCCTCCGGCTTTAGTCTTCGCTCATTGGCATACTCTCTTAAGTAATCGTCATATCCAATAGCTTTCCGGATATAGTTTACTGCACCTGCCGGAGCCATTTCCCGCAGCATTTCCAGGTCGTATACCAGCTGGTCAATACGGTCCAGCATCCAGTTTTTATCCTGATAGAAAGATCTCAGCTGTTCCCATCGGATCACCTTGGTATCTAAGGCATCCCGGCTGATATACCTTGCAGGCCGGTTGATGATCTGGAGTATATTGGAACGGCTCAGATCCCCTAAGGCCGCGTAAATGTAGCAGAACACATTTCTGGAGATCCAGTGTTCATAAAGATTTGGCACTGTATCCCGCATATGAAAGGGGATATTGTATTCCATCATCCGCTCGATCAGAAGTCTTGGTCCCTGATTGGTGCGGTATAAAACCGCCATATCTTCGTAAGCGATCCCCATCAGGTGGTAATCCCGCAGTTCTTCTGTAATAGCCTTTGTCTCTGCTAAAGGGTCCGGCCACTCTTTTACAAATACAGGACAGCCTTTTCCCCTGTTTCCATGGATCTCTTTCTGGAAACGTGTTTTATTATTAGCGATCAGTTTTCCTGCGCTCTCGATCACCGGATCCACGCAGCGGTAATTTACATCCAGCAGGATTCTCTCTGCATCTGGATAATCTTTTTCAAATCCAAGCATTAGCTCCGGCCTTGCGCCCCGGAAACGGTAAATGGACTGATCATCATCTCCTACGATGAACAGATTGTTCTCCGGCAGAGCCAGCATTTTTACGATCTCATACTGGATCTGGTTGATATCCTGAAATTCATCGATAAGTATGTACTTATATTTTCTCTGCCATGCCTGTAAAATATCCTTACGTTCTTTAAAAAGCTCATAGCACATGGCAAGCATGTCATCAAAATCCAGAAGTCCCTGTTTGCGAAGACGATGCTCATAGCCATCATACAGTTCTTTAAAGACGGTCTGGGAGCAGCTTTTTGCATAATAGTTATCTAAGGACATTAATTCCCCTTTAATAAGGCTGATCTCTGACAATACAGAAGAAATAAACTCTCCTTCGTCCTCGATCTCCAGATCTGTCTGGTCTAACTGCTCCCTGATAAACTGGATGCGCTGCTCTTCTTTTACGATATTGGAGGCCTGATACCGGTATGCCAGTTTTAATATCATAAAAAAGACAGAATGGAAGGTCCCAAAAGAGACTCTGCTGCATCCTGTCCCGGTTATCCGTTCATATCGTTCTTTCATTTCACGGGCCGCCGCCCTGGTAAAGGTGATCACCAGGATATTTCCAGGCTCCACGCCCACTTTTTCCGTTAAATAACGGACCCGGTTGGTAATGACCGTAGTCTTACCTGAGCCGGGTCCTGCAAGTACAAGGGCAGGTCCGTCTGTGTGACGGATCGCCCTTTTCTGTGCTTCATTAAAAGCCATGTATTAAGCCTCCAGCATTTCAATGCCTTTACGGATACGTTTTAATGATTCTTCTTTTCCAAGAACTTCCATGATCTCAGTTGCGCCTGCAGGAGTCATCTGCTTGCCGGAAACAGCGGTACGTACAGGCCACATAACAAAGCCTGTCTTTACGCCAGTTTCACTTACATAAGCGGAAAGTGCTGCAAACAGAGCGTCATTGCTGAAATCTTCCTGTGCTTCCAGAATAGGAAGTACATCTTTTAATACCTTAAGGGAAGTCTCTGCGTTTGTCTTCATCTTCTTGTGAGTATACATAGCAATGTCATACTCAGGAAGTTCCTCAAAGAAATCAATGTGATCCCTGATCTCCGGGAATACTTCAATTCTGGTCTTTACCATATTTGCAATCTTCTTAAGATCTAAGTCTTTCTTGATCACTTCTTTTAAGTATGGCTCAGCCAGCTTATAGAAACGATCAAAGTCCATTGCCTTGATATACTCGCCGTTCATCCAGCGAAGCTTGGTCATATCAAAAACAGACGGAGACTTATTCATACGGTGGTAATCAAATTCCTTTACCATCTCTTCCAGAGAGAAGATCTCGTTATTGCCTTCTGGAGACCAGCCAAGAAGTGCCACATAGTTTACGATTGCTTCCGGAACAAAGCCCTGTTCTACCAGGTCCTCAAAAGAGGAATGTCCGCAGCGCTTGCTTAACTTGTGATGGCTTTCATCTGTGATCAGCGGGCAGTGTACATAAACCGGCACTTCCCAGCCGAAAGCGTCATACAGACGGTTGTACTTTGGTGAAGAAGAAAGATACTCATTTCCTCTTACTACATGGGTAATGCCCATAAGATGATCGTCTACTACGTTTGCAAAGTTGTAGGTAGGATAACCATCAGATTTGATCAGTACCATATCATCCAGTTCAGAGTTATCTACAGTGATATCTCCGTAGATCTCGTCATGGAAGGTGGTAGTTCCCTCAGTCGGGTTATTCTGACGGATAACAAATGGCTTTCCAGCAGCCAAATTTGCCTCGATTTCCTCTTTGGAAAGGTGCAGACAGTGCTTATCATAGGTCATGATCTCCTCACCGTTTACAGTCTTTCTTAAGGACTCCAGACGCTCTGGTGTACAGAAGCAGTAATATGCTTCTCCTTTTTCTACCAGCTGCTTTGCATACTCCATATAAATTCCGGAAGCCTGGCGCTCACTCTGAACATAAGGACCGCAGCCGCCATCCTTGTCTGGTCCCTCATCGTGGACCAGACCGGTTTCTTCCAGGGTTCTGTAAATGATATCTACAGCGCCTTCTACATAACGTTCCTGGTCTGTATCTTCAATTCTTAAAAGGAAATCGCCTCCCTCATGTTTTGCGATCAGGTACGCATACAGAGCTGTTCTCAAATTTCCAACATGCATTCTTCCTGTAGGGCTTGGTGCATATCTTGTTCTTACTTTCATTTTCTCACCCTCTGATTTTAGTTTTCTTCTTTTTCTTCCTTCTTCTCTGCCAGGTCACTTGGTCTCATGGTCAGGTTAATTCTTCCCATCTTGTCAACTTCTGCAACCTTAACAGTTACTTCGTCGCCGATGTTTACAACATCTTCTACCTTTGCAACACGCTTATCAGACAGCTTGGAGATGTGTACCATACCGTCTTTGTTTGGTGCCAGCTGTACAAATGCGCCGAAGTTCATGATACGTACTACCTTGCCGATAAATACCATTCCAGCTTCGATATCAGTAACAATTCCTGTAATAATAGCGATAGCGCGGTCGATCATAGCCTCGTCAGTACCGCAAACATTTACAATACCATCATCGCTGATGTCGATCTTAACGCCGGTCTCTTCGATGATCTTGTTGATCACCTTGCCCTGCTTACCAACTACATCGCCGATCTTCTGAGGATCAATGGTGATCTGCTTGATCTTTGGAGCATACTGGCTTAAGTGCTTTCTAGGCTCGGAGATAACTGGCTTCATAACATTGTCTAAGATGTACATTCTTGCTTCACGGGTTCTTGCAATTGCCTCTTCAATGATCGGACGGGTCAGACCATGGATCTTAATATCCATCTGGATAGCAGTGATACCCTTTTCAGTACCGCCTACCTTAAAGTCCATATCGCCGAAGAAGTCTTCCAGCCCCTGGATATCGGTCAGAACGATGTAATCGTCATCAGTCTCACCTGTTACCAGACCACAGGAGATACCAGCTACCATACGCTTGATCGGTACACCTGCTGCCATTAAGGACAGAGTGGATGCACAGATACTTGCCTGGGAAGTAGAACCATTAGACTCCATAGTCTCAGATACAGTACGGATCGCATATGGGAACTCTTCTTCACTTGGAAGTACAGGAACTAATGCACGCTCAGCCAGTGCGCCATGTCCGATCTCACGACGGCCCGGTCCTCTGCTTGGCTTTGTCTCGCCTACGGAGAAGGACGGGAAGTTGTAATGATGCATGTAACGCTTGGTTGTCTCATTTGCATCTAAGCCATCGATCTTCTGAGCCTCAGATAATGGTGCCAGTGTGCAGGCATTTAAGATCTGGGTCTGTCCACGGGTGAACATACCTGAACCATGTACTCTTGGAAGGATGTCGATCTCAGCTGCTAAAGGACGGATCTGTGTAATCGCACGGCCGTCTGGACGCTTGTGGTCTTTTAAGATCATCTTGCGGACAGTCTTCTTCTCATACTGATAAATAGCATCGCCTAATAATGGCAGCCACTCTTCGTTCTCAGCAAATGCCTCTTCCAGACGCTCAGTAATAGCTGCAATATTTGCCTCTCGGGTCTGCTTGTCATCGGTAAATACAGCTGTTTCCATCTCTTCAGAAGGAACGATCTCCTTGATCGCTGCAAATAATTCTTCCGGAACTGCGCAGCTTTCGTAGGTGTGCTTTTCTTTTCCGCACTCAGCTACGATGGTATCGATAAAGCGGATGATCTCCTGGTTTACTTCGTGAGCTTTGAAAATAGCCTCGATCATCTTCTGCTCAGGAACTTCCTTGGCACCAGCTTCGATCATGATAACTTTCTCTCTGGTAGAAGCTACAGTCAGAGCCATCTCAGATACCTGTCTCTGAGCGGAAGTTGGGTTGATAACAAATTCACCATCAATAAGACCAACCTGGGTAGTAGCGCAAGGTCCGTCAAATGGGATATCAGAAATGCTGGTAGCGATAGCAGAACCAAGCATAGCAGTCAGCTCTGGGCTGCAGTCTGGATCTACAGACATAACTACGTTGTCTAAGGTTACGTCATTGCGGTAATCCTTTGGGAATAAAGGACGCATAGGGCGGTCGATAACACGGGAGGTAAGGATGGCATTTTCAGATGCTTTTCCTTCTCTCTTATTGAAGCCGCCTGGGATCTTTCCTACAGAGTAGAACTTCTCCTCATATTCTACACTTAAAGGGAAGAAATCAATGCCTTCTCTTGGCTTTGCAGATGCGGTTGCTGTAGAAAGTACTACAGTATCGCCGTAATGCATAAATGCTGCACCGTTTGCCTGAGCTGCTACGCGGCCAACTTCTACAGTCAGCTTACGGCCAGCCAGGTCCATACTGAAACTCTTAAACATGGGGTGTCTCCTTTTCTCTTTTAATGTAACGTTCTGTAAATATACAAGTTTTTTACAGGGCAAAAGACGCCGAAACTACTGATCTATCCCAAACGATCTGTTTGGGACACATCAGCGGTCCCGGAGTGTTCCTTTTGCACCTGTCTTCATGCAAATATAGGGTGGAGTAAACTCCACCCTAACATGAATGAAAGCCCGCTGCCAAATGTCTATGCGGCCTTGCGTACAAGCACGCAATCCACATAGCCGCCCGGCAACACTTTCATGATAATTACTTTCTGATTCCCAGCTTTTCGATCAGAGCACGGTAGCCTTCCAGATCGGTCTTCTTCAGGTAATCAAGAAGTCCTCTTCTGTGTCCAACCATCATCAGAAGTCCTCTTCTGGAGTGATGATCCTTTGGATTCTGCTGAAGATGAGCGGTCAGTTCAGCAATTCTCTCTGTCAGAATAGCGATCTGAACTTCTGGTGAACCGGTATCTCCTGCCTTACGTCCGTACTGTGCGATAATCTCTGCTTTCTTTTCCTTAGAAATCATGGTAATTCCTCCTAAAATAATTTAATTTTCTCACCTTAAACCAGGCTGCCGGCTGGAGTCACCAGGCAACGGGGCTTCGGCGTTCTTTTATACTTGGTTACTGTATCATATTTTAACCGGGTTGTAAAGGGGATTTTCCGCAAAATACTTAAGAGCAAATTCTTTGTCTTTTTCGATCCGTTCTTTTAACTCTTCTAAAGAAGCAAATTTCTGTTCTCCCCTGTCAAACTCCAAAAGCTGGACCTCGATCATTTTTCCGTAAATGTCTCCGTCAAAATCAAAGATAAATGTCTCTACGCCTACCGGATTATCCCCATGGATCGTAGGTTTCCTGCCGATATTAGTAACTCCCTTATAATATTTTCCCTGTGCAAGGACTCTGGATACATAGACCCCGAATTTGGGCAGACGTTTGTTTGCCGGCGGGATGATATTGGCTGTTGGAAAGCCCAGTCTCGGTCCTCCGATATGGTTGCCGTGGACTACAATGCCGTGGATGGCATATGGTTCTCCTAACAATTCATTTGCTTTTGCCACATTTCCCAGGGAAAGTTCTTCCCGGATATAGGTGCTGCTGATGTCTCTTCTGTGATCTTTTTCTTTTTGGATCACATAAAGTTCAAATCCCAGCTCTTTGCTTAAAGATCTGAGAAGTTCTACATTTCCGGCGCCTTTGTAGCCAAAACTGCAGTCCGGCCCCACTACCATGGCTTTTGCCCGCATCCGTTTTACCAAGATATCCTTTACAAATACAGAAGGGTCCATTTTACGCACATCATCTGTAAAAGGATACTCCACCAGGTAATCGATCCCCATTTTTTCCATATTATGACGTCGTTCTTCACTGGTTGTGATCACAGTGGCAGCTTCACCTGTAACAAGGCTTAATGGGGCTGTGCTGAAGGTAAAAATAGCAGTTGCATAGCCCAGTGTTTCTTTCAGTTCTTCCATTGTATGCAGAAGCTTCTGATGTCCTCTGTGTCTTCCGTCAAATTTTCCAAGAGTTACCACAGTGGGCTCTTCCAGCTGAAAATCCACTGTATCTGCTATATATTTCATCAGTTTCCTTCTCCATCCGGCATGAACATTTTCCATGGTTTCCACCAGTGTTTTTCTTCCTGGTATTCATATACACCCATAAAGATCCCCTGGCTGTTGTACATACGGTATCTGTCTCCGCTTTTTCTTTCTTCTAAAGATGTACTTTTTTCCAGGTCTAACTGCTGTTTAAAGCAGGGATTTCCATTTTTCAAAGCCTTGTCCCCTTCTGCTGTTGTGTATACAGGCAGATAACCTTCTAAGGCTTCTTCCAGAGAACAGATATATTCTCCTACTTTTCCTTCATCTCTTAAAACTTCGATCTCATCCAGTTTCAAACTGTCTTTTACCTGAAAACGGTCTACACGGGTACGCAGGAGAGACTCCATGCAGCCCCCGACTCCTAATTTAGCTCCAATATCTTCACAGAGAGTTCTTATGTAGGTTCCTTTGGAACAGCTGACTGTCATCCAGACTCTTGGCAGTTCTATTTTTTCAACAGAAATATCTAAGATCTGTACTCTTCTTGCCTTGCGCTCTACTTCTTTTCCTGCTCTTGCAAGGTCGCAAAGCTTCTTTCCATCTACTTTTAAAGCAGAGTACATAGGAGGGATCTGGTCATAATCTCCCTTAAAATCCAGGATCACCTGGCGCACCTGTTCTTCATCCAGTTCTAACGCCTTTTCATGATCTTCCGTAAGCACCGTTCCTGTGGTATCCTGGGTGTCCGTAGTCTGTCCTAAAAGAAGCACTGCCTCATAGGTTTTGGACCGGTCTGTAAGCATGTCACAAAGCCTTGTCCCATTTCCCAGACACACCGGAAGGACGCCCTTGGCCGCCGGATCAAGGGTTCCCGTATGGCCGATCTTTTTCTGTCTTAAAATCCCTCGAAGCCGGGCTACAACATCATGGGATGTATAGCCCGGCTCTTTATACACATTAATGATTCCGTGATACATTTAAACCTCCCCGGCTGCCGCAGCATCTAACTGCTTGGCAATGTGAAGGGACAGATTATTGATCACATCATGAATACTTCCGGACATGGTACAGCCTGCTGCACGCACATGACCGCCGCCGCCAAAATAGAACGCTACCTGGCTTACATCTACGATTTTCTGGGAACGCAGACTTACCTTATACTGCTGAGGTCCTGTCTCATACAGGAAAATAGCAACCTCCACTCCCTCTGTAAGACGCAGCTGGTCGATGATACCGTCAAGGTCTTTTCCGGTCACACCGTAAAAGTCCAGATCAGACTGGCGCAGGGCACTGAAAATGGCCTTTCCATCAAGGAAGGTAATGCTTTCAAGAAGCGCTCTTCCCATGATCTGGTTCTGCACATAAGTCTTTTTGTAGAAGCTGTTGTCAATGATGCTTCCAAAGTCAACGCCTTTTCCCATCAGGAAACCGGCAATCTCCATCGTCTTTGCAGAAGTGCAGGAATACTTGAACACACCGGTATCATGTACGATCCCTGTATACAGGCATTCTGCCACATTTTTATCCACGTTATCCGGATTTAACTGTTCAAAAAGGACTTCGCTGGCAGAACTTGCATCAGCTGCCACTAAATTGACCTGGCAGTAACGTGTGTTGGTTACGTGATGATCGATGCAAAGGCTTTTTTTCGCCCGCTTCAGATACACGTTAAAATCCCCCAGACGTTCTTCATCACTGCTGTCAAGGCAGATGCAAAGCTCATATTCTTTGTCATCTGTTTCATGGTGGATCTCATCATAGCCCTTTAAATAGGCAAATTTTGAGGAAGCTTCCTCCAGATATACAGCTGCCTGTATATCCGGATAGGAAGCAAGAAGATAATTATACAGACCCAGAGTAGAGCCGAGGCAATCGCCATCCGGTCTTACATGGCCCAAAATCGCTACAGACTTTGTTCCTTCTAACGCCTGTTCAAGAACCGTCATTCCAGTCCCTCCTCCTCATCATCATGAAGATCTTTTGTCACTTCATCGATCAGTTTTGACATGTTTACGCCATATTCAATAGACTGATCCAGTATAAATTTAATTTCAGGAGTGTTACGTAAATTGACTCTGTGAGCCAGTTCCCGGCGCACGAAGGAAGCTGCGCTGCGCAGTCCTTCGATGGTTGCCTTGCCGGCTTCTTCATCACCTAACACACTGATATATGCCTTGCAGTATTTTAAGTCCGGAGTTACCTCTACGGCTACAACACTGGTCAGCGGATGGATCCTCGGGTCTTTGATCTCAGAACGGATGATCTGACTTAATTCCCTCTGGACCTCCATATTGATCCTTGTATTTTTAATGCTGTTTTTACGCATTATGATCCCTTTCTTTCAAAAACGAAACTATATTCTATACAGCAGACTATCTAGGAACCTCTACCATCATATAAGCTTCGATCTGGTCATCTTCCTGAAGATCATTGAACTTCTCGAATACAAGACCACACTCATATCCTGCAGCAACTTCCTTTACATCGTCCTTGAAACGCTTTAAGGAAGCTAAAGGTCCATCGTAGATCTGCTCGCCTTCTCTTGTAATACGGCAGCTGCAGCCTCTCTGGAACTTGCCATCCAGTACATAGGAACCCGCGATGGTGCCAACACCGGAAGCCTTGAACAGCTGACGGATCACTGCATGACCGATCACCTTCTCCTCGAATACAGGATCCAGCATACCCTTCATAGCAGCTTCTACATCTTCGATGGCCTGGTAGATGACCTTGTACAGACGTACATCTACTTTCTCACGCTCTGCAATGGATTTTGCAGTTGCATCAGGACGTACATTGAAACCAATGATGATGGCATTGGAAGCAGAAGCCAGGGAAACGTCAGACTCATTGATAGCACCAACGCCGCCGTGGATTACCTTTACTACTACCTCTTCATTAGACAGCTTGGTCAGGCTCTGCTTTACTGCTTCTACAGAACCCTGAACGTCTGCCTTGATGATCAGAGGAAGTTCCTTTACATTTCCTGCCTTGATCTGGCTGAACAGATCATCCAGAGACAGTTTTGCCTTAGTATCTTCCAGAAGCTTGTTCTTGCTCTCAGAAATGAAGGTTTCTGCAAAGCTTCTTGCTTCTTTCTCGTTCTCAGTTGCTACGAATACCTCACCAGCCTGTGGAACATCATTTAAACCTAAGATCTCTACAGGAGTGGATGGACCAGCCTCTTTTACTCTGCGGCCCTTATCATCCATCATAGCACGGATCTTACCATAGCATGCACCTGCAGCAATGGTGTCACCTACTCTTAAGGTACCTTTCTGTACCAGTACAGTTGCAACAGGTCCTTTGCCCTTATCCAGCTCAGCCTCGATCACAAGTCCACGGCCCTTACGGTTTGGATTTGCCTTTAATTCAAGAACATCTGCTGTTAAAAGTACCATTTCCAGAAGGTCTGTGATACCCTCTTTTGTATGTGCGGATACAGGAACGAAAATAGTGCTGCCGCCCCAGTCTTCCGGGATCAGCTCATATTCAGCCAATTCCTGTTTTACTTTGTCAATGTTTGCACTTGGCTTATCGATCTTGTTGATAGCAACGATGATCTCTACGCCAGCTGCCTTTGCATGGTTGATCGCCTCAACAGTCTGTGGCATAACGCCGTCGTCTGCTGCTACTACCAGGATAGCGATATCAGTAGACTGGGCACCTCTCATACGCATAGCTGTAAATGCCTCATGTCCAGGTGTATCAAGGAAAGTGATCTTTCTGCCGTTAATCTCAATAACAGAAGCACCGATGTGCTGGGTGATACCGCCTGCCTCTCTTGCAGTTACGTTAGTCTGACGGATGGCATCCAGAAGGGATGTTTTACCATGGTCAACGTGACCCATTACGCAGACTACAGGAGGTCTGGAAACCATATCTGCCTCGTTTTCGTCCTCTTCTTTCAGAAGTTCAGCAATTACGTCTACCTTTTCTTCCTGCTCGCAGAGAACGTCAAATTCCATTGCGATCTCTTCTGCCTGATCGTAGTCGATCTCCTGGTTTAAGGTAACCATCTGTCCCTTTAAGAACAGCTTCTTAACGATAACGGATGGCTGCAGCTTCATCTTATCAGCCAGTTCCTTAATAGTTAAGCGCTCTGGAAGGGTAATGGTCTTAACCTCCTCAACCTTAGCCTCTTCTTTCTTAGGCTGTGGCATGATGAAAGCTCCCTTTCCTGTCTTTGGTGCTTTCTTCTTTCCGTCTTCTTCTCTGTCTCTCTTGTCAAAACGGTCATTCTTATGAGCGTTCTTGTTTGCCTGACGGGTGCTGCTTGGCTTGGTCTGGATCGGGGTATCAAAAGCAGATGAACGGTTGTCTCTGTTTCCAGATGAACGGCGGTTGTCTCTGCTGCCATTTCTGCTTGTATTGTCCTTATCCTTATCTTCTCCGAAACGGGAGCCAAAGCCGCCCTGATTTCTGTCACGGTTCTGGAAACCGCCCTGTGGTCTGCCATCGCGGTTCTGATAGCCGCCCTGTGGTCTGTCTCCACGGTTCTGATAGCCAACCCCCTGTGGTCTGTCCCCACGGTTCTGGAAGCCACCCTGTGGTCTGTCTCCACGGTTCTGATAGCCGCCGCCCTGTGGTCTGCCGTCACGGTTCTGATAACCGCCCTGTGGTCTCTCACCACGGTTATCTCTTCCCTGATAGCCGCCGTTTCTTCCATCACGATTCTGGTAGCCGCCCTGTGGTCTGTCTCCACGGTTATTATCTCTTCCCTGGTAGCCGCCGTTTCTTCCATCACGGTTCTGATAGCCGCCCTGTGGTCTCTCACCACGGTTATTGTCTCTTCCCTGGTAGCTGCCGTTTCTTCCATCACGGTTCTGATAACCGCCCTGTGGTCTCTCACCGCGGTTATCTCTTCCCTGGTAGCCGTTCTGGCTTCTGCCCTGGAAATCTCCTCTTTCAGCCTGTGCAGGTCTGCTCTCTGCTGCCGGAGCAGATGCTTCCTGTACCTGTGGCTTTACTTCTGCCGCCTGTACCGGTTTGGTCTCTTCTGCCTTAGCAGGTGCCTGCTGTGGCTTTGGATGCTGCTTTGGTACCGGACGCTTGATCTGCTGCTGTGCGTTCTGCGGACGGAATACAGCTGTCAGTTTCTTCTTTGCAGGCTCTGTCTTTCCCTCTTTCTTCTGGCTAACAGCATTTCTTACCATATTTTCCTGGTCCTTAGATACGCTGGAAGCTGCAAAAAGAGCTGCAGAGCTGTCTTTCTGTTTAATAATATCTAATACTTCTTTACTGGTCTTACCCAGTTCATTTGCCAGTTCACTTACTCTCATTCAAACTACCTCCATTTACATTCATCCGTGATGCCAGGGTCTTGGCAAATCCTGCGTCCTCTACTGAAAGGGAAGCACGAAATTCCTGTCCCATAGCATGCCCAAGTTCCTCTTTTGTGCCGAACAGATAGATGGGAACTTTATAGTGAGTACACATATTGGTAAACATTTTCTTTGTATTATCAGAAGCTTCTTCTGATACGATCACCATATGGGAACGTCCGCTTTTAACGGATTTCTCTGTAGAAAATTCTCCGCTGACCACTTTTCTCGCTCTGGTCGCCAGTCCGATCATACTAAATACTTTATTCTTGTCTGTCAATTTCTTCCATCTCCTTTTCCAGAGTCTCATAAACTTCTCTGGGGATCGCCATTTTAAAGGATCGTTCCAGGCCTCTGCCTTTCACAGCCTTCTTAAAGCACTCCATAGACGGGCACAGATAAGCACCCCGGCCGTTTTTACGTCCGGTAGCATCTAATAAGATCTCACCTTCGGCTGTTTTGATCACTCTAATCATTTCTTTTTTACTTTTCATCTCACCGCAGCCAATGCACTGCCTCAGCGGGATCTTCTTTACACTCACCTTTGATCACTCCTCATCTTCCGGAAAACCTTTTTACTGTTCGTTGTTTTCTTCCTGGTAGTCATCCTGAGCTGGCTCTTCTGTTGCTTCCTGCTCTGCATCTTCTGCATTCTCTTCCTCATAAGAAGGAGCCGGAGCATCACCGTACTGTAAGCCCATCTGCTCAAACAGGCCCATTTCCTTTGCCTGTGTCTCGCTCTTGATATCGATCTTAAATCCAGTCAGTCTTGCTGCAAGACGTGCATTCTGTCCCTCTTTACCGATTGCCAGTGATAACTGATAATCAGGAACGATGACCTGTGCTTCTCTTGCTTCTTCGTCTGCAACAACGCAGATAACCTTTGCCGGGCTTAATGCGTTTTCGATCAGGTATGCAGGATTTTCATCCCAGTTGATGATATCGATCTTCTCACCGCGCAGTTCGTTTACGATGGCATTTACTCTGGCACCGTTTACGCCTACACATGCGCCTACTGGATCTACACTTGGATCATTGGACTTAACTGCGATCTTGGTTCTGGAACCTGCTTCTCTTGCGATGGCCTTGATCTCTACAGTACCATCATGTACTTCAGATACTTCCTCTTCAAACAGACGCTTTACAAGGTCTGGATGGGTTCTGGATACGGAAATACGAGGTCCCTTTGTAGTATCCTTTACTTCTACGATGTAAACTTTGATACGCTCATTTGGACGGAAAGTCTCACCCTTTACCTGCTCACTCTCATTTAAGATCGCATCTAACTTGCCAAGGTTAACACTGATATTTTTTCCAAGGTAACGCTGTACAATACCGGTAGCAACGTCTTTTTCCATGGTGTAGTAATCATTGTATAATGCCTTGCGCTCTTCTTCGCGGATCTTCTGAAGGATAACGTTCTTTGCGTTCTGGGTAGCGATACGGCCGAATTTCTTGGAATCTAAAGGAACCTGTACGGTATCACCAAGCTGGTATTTTGCGCTGATCATTCTTGCATCTGCCAGGCTGATCTCCATAACCGGATCTTCTACCTCTTCTACTACGGTCTTCTCTGCGTATACAGCAAAGTCACCGGTTGTACGGTTCATAACAACTTTTACATTGTCAGCCTTGCCGAAATTGTTTTTACAGGCAGTGATAAGGGAATTTTCAATTGCCTCTATCATGGTATCCTTAGAGATATTTTTCTCTTTTTCCAATACCTCCATTGCCTCTAACAGTTCCTTATTCATGTTTATCCTCCTATCATGTTCTCTGTATGATACAGTTAAAAATCAAGTGCCAGACGGATCAGTGCGATGTCTGCCTTTTCAAATACAGCCTCACTTCCATCTTCCATGGTCAGTGTCACTGTCTTATCATCATATGCGCTTAATGTGCCTGTAAATTCCTTCTGTCTGTCGATCGCCTTGTACAGTCTTACTTCTACTTCACGGCCCATGCTGCGTACATAATCTTTTTCTTTCTTTAAAGGACGTCCCAGTCCCGGTGAACTTACTTCCAGGATATAGCTGTCATCGATAAAGTCTTCTTTATCCAACCAGTCGCTGAGCTTGCGGCTGATCACTTCACAGTCATCTACGGCAATTCCGCCTTCCTTATCAATATAAGCCCTTAAATACCAGGTACCAGCCTCTTTTACGTACTCTACATCTACCAGTTCAAAGTTGTTTTCTTCCATAAGTGGAAGAAGATAGGCTTCTACTCTGCTTTCATAACTTTCCTTTTTTGTCATGTCTACACCACCTTTCTTTCCCTAACAATACGAAAGAGTGGACCAGCGCCCACTCTTACATTAAGTAAAATCCATTAGTTATCGTATACACTATACCATCATGTGTGTGGAATTGCAAGCACTTTTTTCCATGGGCTGCCCAGGCTGTATTTCGACTGTGTTCCAGCTGTGTTTGGCTGTAAATCAGCTGTGGAGCAATGCTGCTGCCTGCGGGAAAGGTTTCAGGCTGCGCTCTAAAACACCATGGATATAGGCAATGGTCATTCCATAATTGGCAACAGGAACATTCTGGTCACAAGCACATTTAATGCGGTACTTCATCTCTTTTGCATTTAACATGCAGCCACCGCAGTGGATGATCAGTTTGTACTGTGTCAGATCATCTGGAAATTCCGTTCCTGAAGTAAAGGTAAATTCCGGCTCTGCTTTTGTAAACTGGCGGATCCAGTTTGGCAGTTTTACAGTTCCGATATCACCGCACTGTCTGTGATGGGTGCAGCCTTCGCAGATCAGGATCTTATCGCCGGTCCGGATCTTATTTAAAGCTGCCACTCCTGCGATCATGGTCTCCAGTTCGCCTTTGTATCTGGCAAAGAGAATGGAGAAGGAGGTAAGCAGAATGTCCTCCGGTGTATCTTTTGAAACTTTTCCAAATGCCTGGCTGTCTGTGATCACCAGCTTTGGCTTTTTTCCAATATTTTCCAGTGTGTTTTTCAATTCATTATCTTTTACTACAATAGAAACAGCGCCTGCCTCCAAAATATCCCGGATGGTCTGCTGCTGCGGAAGGATCAGGCGGCCTTTAGGGGCTGCTTTATCAATAGGAACTACCAAAATAACAAAATCTGAAGGGTCTAACAGGTCAGATACCAGTGGTTTTGAAACTGCTTCTGTTTTTGCAGCTTTTGCAATAGTTTCTTTTAATTCTGTGATACCTGCCTTTGTGCGGGCGCTGACTCCGAGAACCGGAATATCTTTTATCTTCTCCGGACAGACTGCATTTTTCTGATCCATCTTATTAAATACCAACACACAGGGGATCTGCTTTTCCTGCATTCTATTAAGAAGTTTCTCCTCCTGTTCGCCAAAACCTGCCTGGCTGTCCACAACGATCACAGCTACATCTGTTTTATTTAACACCTGATAGCTTTTTCTTACACGCAATGTTCCCAGTTCACCTTCATCATCAATTCCAGGAGTGTCGATCACAGTTACAGGTCCTAACGGAAGTAATTCCATGGATTTATACACCGGATCTGTAGTCGTTCCTTTTACATCGGATACAACTGCCAGTTCCTGTCCGATCACTGCATTTAACACGCTGGATTTTCCAGCGTTTCTTCTGCCAAAAAAGCCTATATGGACCCGTTCTCCTGTAGGTGTTTCGTTCATTCCCATATCTGTACCTGCCTTTCATGCTCTGCATAGCCGTTTTGTGGTTATTATACTTGTATGAGAACTGTTTTTCAAACAGTTTTTAAGCCGTTTTTGTACGAAAACCAATATTTGCTTTTCCTATATAAATAGAGTATAATACATCGGAGAATAACAACTATAAATACACCAGGAGGAACCTGTTATGACATTTGTATATCCCGCTGTTTTTACCCCTCATGAAAAGGACAATGGTTTTCATGTAGAATTCCCGGATCTGGAATGTTGTGAGGCAGACGGACCGGACTTAGAGGATGCTGTTGAAAATGCCAGAGACGCAGCCAGAAACTGGATCACTGCAGAACTGGAAGATACCTGTGAGATCCCGCCTTCTACCCATGTAGATGATATTGAGTTAAAGGAAGGTATGTTTATTAAGAATATCATGGTCATTATCAAGCTGCTGCCTGATAACGACTGATGTGTTAAAAAATCCCTGAACACACTATAACATGTGCTCAGGGATTTTTCATTCTAAAACAGATCTATTCTGCTTACCGCAGGCAGCGGGAACGTCATTTTTTATTCTCCGATCATGATCTTGATGATCTCTTCGTTTGTTTCTTTCATTCCTTCTTTTCCAAGACGGCCTACATTCTGTAAGGTCTCTTCTACACCCTTGGTAACGATTCCGTCACCGCCGTAGAACTGCTGGCCTCTGATGTACATATTGTATCCTAAGATACCTGCTTCTACTGCAGATGCGATCTTCGCTGCACAGGATGCCTTTGCACCGTCACAGACAATACCGGATACGATAGCCAGTGAATTTACTACTGTATGTGCGATCTCTTTGAAACCGCCGCCGCACAGATATGCGATACCTGCACCTGCGCCCGCACCTGCGCTGACTGCACCACAGTATGCGGAAAGACGGCCGATCGGTGTTTTCTGATGGATCGCTGCAAGGTTGGATAATGCAAGAGCACGATACATCTTCTCTTCTCCTACCTTTAATTCTTTTGCATATACGATAACAGGTACAGAAGCTGTAATTCCCTGGTTACCGCTTCCGGAGTTGATAACTACCGGCAGTTCACATCCGTTCATACGGGCGTCAGAACCAGCTGCTGCCATTGCTTTTGCACGGACACGCACATTGTTTCCTTCCATATCTAACAGAACCTTACCAATGTTTGCTCCGTAGTTTCCTTTAATTCCCTCTTCTGCGATCGCCCAGTTATAATCGATCTGACGTTTTAAGATCGGTTTGATATCTTCTACATCTACTGTATTAATAAAATCGCAGATATCTTTCATATTTAAAAGGCTTCTGTCTGTCAGGCCTTCTTCTGTTTCACCAGCTACTTCTGTCTGCTCTAAAATTTCACCGTTCTTTTCGATCAGGACAATATTGGTGT
The DNA here is from genome assembly GCF_003473545.1 of Clostridium sp. AM22-11AC. Lineage (GTDB taxonomy): Bacteria > Bacillota > Clostridia > Lachnospirales > Lachnospiraceae > Enterocloster. The sequence goes on along the minus strand of NZ_QUCM01000027.1, from coordinate 22,107 downwards.
GATAGTTGGCAATACGTACCTTTGCGTATTCATCCCCTTTGTACAGGGTTACGATAATGTCAAAAGTCAGTCCGTTATCTACATGTTCTACAGAAATAGGAGTCTTTTTCAGAAATTCCTTCATCTCCTCTACCTGCTCTTTGGTTACACTTGCGATAACTTCCAGTTCCTTATCAGGATCACCTGCAATGATACCTGCAGTTGCAGCTGCCGGAATTCCCTTTAAGTGATCGGTATTTGGTACGATTACTGACTTTACATTCTTGATAATGCTTCCGCTTGCGCCGATGTCTACTCTCTCAGGCAGCTGACCCAGTACTTTTCTTGCAACTGCTGCTGCATAAGCCAGAGCGATCGGCTCTGTACATCCCATAGCAGGGATCAGTTCCTCTTTTAAAATTTGAATATACGCATTGTATTTTTCATTTGTCTTGTCCATTTTCACAGCCTCCAGATTTGCCCTTGATTTATTACTGCACTTACTGTACCATAGAACTATCCTAATGTAAAATTTAACGTTTTAAACATATTGTTTAAAAACTTTTATAGATAAGCGAGGTCATTCTATGGAATTTCGTGAACTGTCAACCTTTCTTCAGGTGGCAAAGCTGCAAAGTTTTTCCAAAGCCGCCAAAGTCCTTGGATATTCCCAGGCCGCTGTTACCATACAGATCAAACAGTTAGAGCAGGAACTGGGGGCTCATCTCTTTGACCGGATCGGCAAACAGACCACCCTGACACACCAGGGCAGTGTTTTTTATGAATACGCAGCCTCGATCATACGGGACATGGCGCAGGCAAAAGATGCTGTTTCCCATCCCCAAAAACTGACGGGCCGCCTGTGTATCGGGACCATTGAGTCTATCTGCGCATCTATTTTCCCCAACCTCCTGACGGAGTACCACAAACGTCACCCGGAAGTGAACATCAGCATCCGCACCGACTCCCCGGACCAGCTGTTAGAGCAGATCAACAGCAACCAGTTGGATCTGGTTTATTTTATGGACAAGCGGGTCTATGATGTGAAATGGGAAAAAGTATTAGAAGAACCTGAGGATATCGTATTTGCAGCTACACCGGACCATCCTTTGGCCCAGCGTGACGAACCACTGGAACTGGATGAGATCCTTTCCTATCCTTTTGTTCTTACTGAAAAAGATGCCAGCTACCGCCTGCTCTTAGAGCAGTATCTGGCTGCTATGGGCAAGCATCTGGATCCTTATCTGGAGATTGGAAACACTGACTTTATCCTGCAGTTTTTAAGACAGAATACAGGTGTTACCTTCCTTCCCCATTTTACAGTAGAACGATCCGTAAAAGAAGGTTATCTGCGCATCCTTCCGGTAAAGCGTTTTGCCATCCGTACCTGGAGACAGCTCCTCTATCACAAAGATAAATGGGTAACACGGGAAATGGCGGAGTTTATCAAGCTGGCCCAGGAACTTTCTTAATCCCTTATTTTCTGTTCCATAAACTTTAGATAAGAAGGTCCTTTATTCTGTACTTTACATTTTCTATGATGTGCTGATATAATAAAAATATATGGTATGTATGAATTAATGTTATACATGTATTTTAAACATACTTACAGAATTTTGGAGGTCTTCATGGAACAAAATCTTTCTCAATATAAAATCTTTTATGAAGTAGCAAAAGCAGGCAACATTTCCAAAGCTGCCAAAGAACTTTATATCAGCCAGCCTGCCATCAGCAAGGCCATCAGCAAATTAGAGGACAGTCTGGGGCTTTCTCTGTTTACCCGCAGCTCCCGGGGAGTTCAGCTGACTTCTGAAGGGGAGATTTTGTTTGAACATGCAAAAGAGGCTTTTGATACTTTAAGCAGAGGTGAACAGGAGTTAAAACGGATCCAGGAATTTGACATCGGACATCTGCGCATTGGTGTCAGCAATACTCTCTGTAAATATGTACTGCTCCCTTATCTTAAAACCTTTATTGACCAGTATCCCCATATGAAAGTGACTATCGAAAGCCAGTCCACAGCCCAGACGCTTTCCAGGCTGGAACAGCAGAAACTGGACCTTGGCTTAGTGGCAGAGCCATCCCTTCGCAAGGATCTGGCGTTTATCCCGGTCATGGATATCCAAGATACCTTTGTCACTACACCGGCTTATCTGAACAATCTGTATGTACGGGAAGGTAAAGATACCAATATTTTTGAGACAGGAAATATCATGCTTTTAGATCAGAGCAATATGACCCGGCATCATGTAGATGATTACATGTCTGAAAATCATATTGTACCAAGACAGGTATTGGAAGTAACCACAATGGACCTGCTGATTGAATTCGTAAAGATCGGACTTGGGGTTGCCTGTGTTATCAAGGAACTGGTACAGAAAGAACTGGATAACGGTACACTGGTAGAATTACCACTGGAAATACCGATCCACAGACGGACCATTGGTTTTGCCTATCATCCCGCAAACCAGGCAATGTCACTGAAGACGTTTTTGGAATTTTTATATTAAAACAGATTTGGACCCGCGCTGACGCGCGGGTGGTGAGAGGGGCTCTCTTGAAAAAATGGTTTTACGCCATGCCGCTATATAAAAAACCGCAAAAAAACTCCCGGAATTTCAAAGGTCACAGCCTTCTGAACTTCCGGGAGTTTTAATATTTTATACGCGCTTCGCTACGTTTGGGTAGCGTGTACGGGAAACTCAAACTCCATTACATTACGTTTGAGTAGCGCGCAATTTCACAAAAGTAAAATTGTGCTTAGTTGTTGATCAGCTTATCAGACTCATTATTCCAGCTGTACAGCTTACGGATCTCAGCACCAACCTTCTCTGATGGATGCTCGGAAGCAAGCTTTCTCATAGCCTGGAAGTGTACCTGACGGCCTGCTGGGGACATATCAAGTAAGAATTCCTTAGCGAAGGTACCATCCTGGATATCGGACAGGATCTTCTTCATAGCCTTCTTAGTCTCAGCGGTAACGATCTTAGGTCCGGTTACATAATCACCATACTCAGCGGTATTGGAGATAGAGTAACGCATTCCAGCGAAACCAGACTGATAGATCAGGTCTACGATCAGCTTCATCTCATGGATACACTCGAAGTAAGCGTTTCTTGGATCATATCCAGCTTCTACCAGAGTCTCGAAACCAGCCTGCATTAAAGCGCAAACACCGCCGCAAAGAACAGCCTGCTCACCAAACAGGTCAGTTTCTGTCTCAGTACGGAAGGTGGTCTCTAACAGACCTGCTCTTGCACCACCGATTGCAAGGCCGTAAGCCAGTGCTTTCTCCAGTGCTTTTCCTGTATAATCCTGCTCTACAGCTACCAGACAAGGAGTTCCCTTGCCAGCCTGGTACTCACTACGTACAGTGTGGCCTGGTGCCTTAGGAGCGATCATGGTAACATCTACATTCTTTGGTGGCTTGATGCATCCGAAGTGGATATTGAAGCCATGTGCGAACATCAGCATATCGCCATCCTTTAAGTTTGGCTCGATGTCCTTCTTGTACATATCTGCCTGCAGCTCATCGTTGATCAGGATCATGATGATATCTGCTCTCTTTGCAGCCTCTGCTGCAGTATATACAGTGAAGCCCTGCTCTTCTGCTCTCTTCCAGGAGCGGCTTCCCTCATACAGACCAATGATAACATTGCATCCGGATTCCTTTAAGTTTAATGCATGTGCATGTCCCTGGCTGCCGTAACCAATAATAGCGATGGTCTTTCCCTCTAACATTGAAAGGTTACAGTCTTCCTGATAATAAATCTTTGCCATAGCGTTTTTTCCTCCTACTATCGTATAAAAGTATAAAACTTATCACCAGCAAATTCACTGGCATATTTATGTTAAGACAGCAAGTCCGACGCCTCTCTGTTCGCCTTTGGCTGCCCCCTTAAGCTCTTTTTTCATTTTGCCTTATGGCAAAATGCGGATGTCTTCGCTGCCACGCTCCAGTCCGGTGAGTCCGGTACGGGCCAGTTCCAGGATCTCATAATCTTCTAGCAGATTAATGAGCGCATCCAGTTTTGACTGGTCTCCTGTCAGCATAACAGTCAGGGAATCTTTTCCCACATCCACAATGGTTGCACGGAAAATACTTGAGATGGCGCTGACCGCCTGACGATCATTTGATCCGGCTCTTACCTTGATCATCATAAGCTCCCTGTATACAGAGCGATCCGGATGAAGTTCCTTGATATCTCTTACATCTTCCAGTTTATTTAACTGGTTCTTGATCTGCTCAAGAACATTCTGGTCTCCCAGTGACACAACGGTCATTCTGGAATACCTTGGGTCTGCAGTAACACCTACTGTCAGGCTCTCAATATTATATCCACGGCGGCTGAACATACCCGCTACACGGGACAGAACACCTGCCGTATTATCCACTAACAATGATAACACGATTCTGTCATCCATCATATCATTTGCCTCCATATCGGTCCGCCGCAGACAAATGTCTTTCAGCGTCCCACATATTAGTTTTTATAATAACAACCATTACCCACTTTGTCAATTGCCTAATAGTAATGGATATTATGCCTTCTGGTTATGATAAGAGCATTTTTCTCAATTCATTAATACTTTCAGCTATATAAGCAGCGTGGCAGTCTTCCATTTCCTTCCTGTCACCATAGCCAAACAGGACGCCTACGCACTCTAATCCCTGCTTTCTGGCCCCCAATACATCATGTTCTCTGTCACCGATCATCAGGATCTTTTCTTTTTTGTCAGAAAGGCCGCAGGTATCTAAAACATACTGGATCACATCCCCTTTTCCTACACGGGTCTCCTCCAGGTCAGCGCCTCCAACAAACTCAAAATAAGAAGCCAGATCAAAATGTTCCAGGATCTGCTTTGCAAATACCTCCGGTTTGGAGGTTGCAAGATACAGCTTCTTTCCCGCTGCTTTTAATTCTCCTAACATTTCCGGAATGCCTGGAAATACTTTATTCTGGCTCCAGCCTGTAACGGAAAAATATTCACGGTACACCTGGATCGCTTCCTTTGCCTGCTGTTCAGAAAAATCATAATATTTCTGGAAGCTGTCTTTTAATGGCGGACCGATAAAAGGACATAAACTGTCCAGATCATCCACCTGGATCCCATAGTGTTTTAATGCATACTGAACTGCCTTTGTGATCCCCTCTTTTGGATCTGTCAGCGTTCCGTCCAGGTCAAACAGCAGATAATCTTTATTTTTCATGTTGTAATTAATTCCCTTCTAAACAAATATTCAGCTTTCGTACCAGTCTGTGATCGCATTACCTTATTTTATATCAATTTCGGATCATCCCTGGTCTTCAAAAAGAGTCCCGTCTTTAAACGCCTTCATCATCTCATGTCCCACGCTGATATAAGGCGGGTACTCTACGATCTCATCCCGGCTAAACCAACCAGCCTCTGCCAGTTCATCTTCCTCTAACCGGATGGTATCATCTCCATCCAGGTCTGCGGTAAAACCGATCATCACAGAGTCAGAAAAGGACCATGGCTGGCTCTTGTAATAGCGGATATTTTTCACCTTCAGGCCTACTTCTTCCATTACTTCCCTGCGTACACATTCTTCAAATGTCTCGCCCACTTCCACATAACCTGCGATCAGTGCATACCTGCGGTAAGTGCCTCTTGCATACCGGGACATAAGCAGTTTGTCCCCATTTCGGATAGCTACGATCACAGCCGGACAGATCTTTGGATACTCTGTATGTCCGCAATCTGTACACACCATGGACCGTTCTGTAGTCCCAGCTCTCATCTTTGCGCCACAGCAGCCGCAGAACCTCCTGCTTTCTCTCCAACGGTAGATCTGGCTTCCTGTAATACCTGCAAACGCCTGATACCCCGGTTCCAGTTCCCTGAAGATCTGCATTCCTTCCAGGCGGTAGCTGCCAAATTCCGGCACTTTCAGATCATCTACCAGATAATAGCCTCTTTCACCGATGGAAAACAGATAGTACGCCTTTTCCCGGCAGTCTTCTTCTGAAAGAAGATCCTGAAAGGTAGGGATCACATAACCTTCTTTTTCTTTCAAAAGCATTACTTTATTGTATTCATAATGCAAAAGATAGTCTGTGAGTTCCGGCTTTTTATCTTTGTATGCCGGATCATATTTATAAGGTATCTCCTGTATCATTTTAACTTACGACTCCTTTAATAGCTCTTTTAATAATCCTTTTTCTGAAACCACTTTCTTCCGTCCACGCGCCGCAGACTGCTGAAGAAGAAATAATAAATAACAAAGGCAATGGAAGTAATGGTCCATGATAAAGGATAGCAGAACGCAGCTGCCAGGATGGATCTGTACTGTGGCAGGAAAAAGATGATCCAGATCACACGCAGACAGCAAACGCCAATCCCCGTCATGATCAACGGCATCCAGGCATCTCCTACACCGCGCAGTGTACCGGATAATATCTCTATGGTAATATAGGTGATCAATGTAGGCACCAGGAAATGGATCAGACTTAAACCGATCTCCTGTACCTGTGCATCTGATGTAAACAGATCAATCAGCAGATATCCTTTTAAGTATAATAAGGTGGATACGATCGCTGTCATAATCGTTCCAATGATCATACAGGCCCCTGCACCCTTATGCACACGGTCCATACGGCCGGCACCATAATTTTGTCCTACAAAAGTGGTGACAGAAATTCCCAAAGCATTGATCATCATCCAGTAAAGTCCGTCCACTTTTCCATAAGTAGCCCAGGCAGTTACATTATCTGTCCCCAGTGTATTTACACCTGACTGGATAATGATATTGGAAATGTTATACATAACCGACTGCATACCAGCCGGAATACCGATGCGCACGATACGCTGGAGCATCCGCCCGTCAATACGCACCTTGCTCCACACCAGTTTATACATATCTTCTGTATGTGTCAACGCATAAACCACCATGCAGGCACTGAAAAACTGGGAACTGATGGTGGCGATGGCTGCACCGGCAACACCCAGACGCAGTCCTGCTACCAGGATCAGGTCTAAGAGGATATTGACCATACAGCTTCCAATAAGGAAATATAAGGGGCGCTTGGAGTCCCCCACTGCACGCAGGATACCGGCTCCCATATTATAGATCAGGTTTGGTATCATACCCAGGAAATAGATACGGATGTATACAACCGCATATGTAAGTACATCTTCCGGAGTGTGCATGGCTGAAAGAGCCATATGGGCAAAAACAACACCGATGATCATAAACAGAACACCGCCTATAAGCGAAAACGCTACCGCCGTATGCACGGCCCAATGCACCTTATCCGGCTTTCTGGCACCATAAAACTGGGAAATAACTACAGTCGCACCACTGGAAAGGCCAACGAAAAAGCCCACCAGAAGATTGATCAGGGTACTGGTAGTACCGCCAACTGCTGCCAGTGCCTGTTTGCCTACAAAACGGCCTACTACCACTGCATCTGCTGTATTGTAAAGCTGCTGAAAAAATGTGCCAAACAAAATCGGAAAAAAGAATAATAACAGCTGACCGAAAATGCTGCCTTCCGTAATCTTATTGGTATTGACCTTATTTTTTATCTCTTTCATCTTTTTCTCCCAGATTTTTCCAACAAATAGAGAAAAGGATACCCACCAGTTGAAAAATTTTCACTTACTGATGGGCACCATGTTTATTTAGTATCTTCTTTTGCAGCGATCTCAGAAATAGATTTTACAAGACCTGCTATTCCCTGGATATCAGACGGGATGATGATCTTATTGGCTTTTCCGTCTGCTGCCGCCTGGAAGGCTTCCAGACTCTTAAGCTGCAGTACAGCCTGGTCTGCTCCGGCTTCTTTTATATAACGGATACCATCGGCAGTTGCTCTCTGTACAGCGCGGATCGCTTCTGCCTGGCCTTCTGCCTCTTTGATCTTCTTTTCCTTTTCTGCTTCTGCACGAAGGATGGCTGCCTCTTTTTCTGCCTCTGCATTTAAGACTGCAGACTCTTTGTTTCCTTCTGCAACCAGGATCATGGACTTCTTCTCACCCTCTGCACGAAGGATCGCTTCACGGCGCTCACGCTCTGCCTTCATCTGCTTCTCCATTGCTTCCTGGATGGCTGCAGGCGGTTCAATGTTCTTAAGTTCTACTCTGGTAACCTTGATGCCCCATGGGTCAGTGGCAATATCAAGGGACTCCTGCATCTTTGCATTGATGGTCTCTCTGGAAGTTAAGGTCTCATCTAATTCCAGCTCACCAATGATATTTCTAAGGGTAGTTGCCGTCAGATTTTCAATGGCAAGGATCGGACGCTCTACACCGTATGCATAGGATTTCGGATCTGTAATGTAGAAAAATACAACTGTATCGATCTGCATGGTAACATTATCCTTGGTGATAACCGGCTGTGGCGGAAAATCCTCTACCTGCTCCTTTAAATTTACTTTCTTTGCCACTCTGTCAATAAATGGCACCATAAAATGGATACCTACACCATATGTTCCCAGATAACCGCCAAGGCGCTCTACGACCAGTGCCTGAGCCTGAGGAACGATACGGATACAGGATGTAAGAATGAAAATAATGAGTACTACCAGAATAAGAAACATCACGGAACCTCCAATCAGCATCATATTTGACCTCCTGAAATTTACTGTGATACCATTCTACGGTACCATGTATAATTTGTATGAATATAGTTTAACATATTTCTGATTTTATTCAATCAAGGATTGTAAAAGTGATGAATTCTTAATATAATCGTAAGCGTTAATACTTTTAATCATAACTCAACAAGGAGATACTTTGTATGAAAAAAATCCTTCTGTTAGGAACAGGCGGTACCATTGCCTGCAAGCGTACACCCGACGGTCTGAAACCCGTCATTACTTCCGAAGAGATCTTAACTTATGTGCCGGACAGCCGCCACTACTGCGAGATCGACAGTATACAGATCTTAAATATAGACAGTACCAATATCCAGCCTTCCCACTGGCTGGCAGTATCAAAAGCTATTGAAGAACATTATGAGGAATACGATGGTTTTGTGATCACCCATGGAACAGATACCATGGCATATACAGCTGCTGCTCTTTCCTATCTGATCCAGAATTCTCCAAAGCCGATCGTCATCACCGGGGCCCAGAAACCTATTGATATGGAAAATACAGACGCCCGTACCAATCTGGCTGACAGTCTTCGCTTTGCTTCCCATGACAAGGCTCACGGGATAAATATTGTATTTGACGGAAAAGTCATTGCCGGTACCAGAGGTAAAAAAGAGCGGACCAAGAGTTATAATGCTTTTTCCAGTATTAATTTTCCTTATATTGCCATTATCCAGGAAGACCATATCCTGTTTTATTTAGACGACAAGGCGCAGGTCACAGAGCCTTTGACTTTCTATCACCAGATGGACTCCAGTGTGGGACTGATGAAGCTGATCCCATCTGCAGACGCTTCCCTTCTGGACTATATGGCAGCTCATTATGATGCAGTGATCATTGAGTCCTTTGGCGTTGGCGGACTTCCTTCTTATGATGACGGAGGCGACTACTACCGTGCAGTGGCTCATTGGATCAACCTTGGAAAAACTGTGATCATGACAACACAGGTTACAAATGAAGGCAGCAATATGTCTGTTTATGAGGTCGGAAAAAAGATCAAGCGTGAATTTGGTCTGTTGGAAGCTTATGATATGACCCTGGAGGCAGCTGTTACCAAGATCATGTGGATCCTTACCCAGACAAAGGAACCTGCAAAAGTAAGAGAGCTCTTCTACCAGACCGTCAACCATGATATTTTGTGGAAGTCTTCTTAAAGGCCCCAACTTTACTTTTTTATATTTCCTGTTATAATAAACAGGCAGTCTTCTTAATTTTCTTAAGTCAGACTGCCTGTTTTATGTATTTTATTGCGGGGGTTTTTACATGAACGAGAAAATATCACAATTCAAAGCCGGATTAAAAGATGGTATTCCCATTGGACTTGGTTATCTGGCAGTTTCCTTTACCTTTGGCATTATGGCAAAAGGAGCCGGACTTACCACTTTGGAAGCCGTAGTCCTCTCTTTTACCAATCTGACCAGCGCAGGTCAGTTTGCAGGCCTGGGGATCATTACTGCCGGTTCTTCCCTTGTGGAAATGGCTATGGCACAGCTGATCATCAACCTGCGTTACTGCCTGATGTCCTGTTCTCTTTCCCAGAAACTGGACAGTCATATGCCATTTTTTCACCGTTTTCTTATGTCCTACGGTGTAACAGATGAGATCTTCGGTGTATCTGTATGTAAAAGCGGGGTCTTAAGCCCTTATTTCAGCTACGGCCTGATGGCTATGGCTGTTCCAGGCTGGACCATCGGCACCCTCCTTGGTGCTGTTTCCGGCAGTCTTCTTCCTGCGAGGCTGTTAAGCGCTTTAAATGTAGCTCTTTATGGTATGTTCCTGGCAGTTGTCATCCCTCCGGCAAGAGAAAATAAGGTTTTGCGCATGGTTATCCTTGTTTCCATGGCACTCAGCTTCCTTTTCACCCAGATACCGGTATTAAGGGATATTTCTTCCGGATTTAAGATCATTATCCTTACATTTATCGTAGCCGGGTCTGCTGCAGTTCTGTTCCCTGTAAAGGAGGAAGAATAAATGAAATATCCAGTTTATCTTTACATAGCGGTAATGGCCATTGTGACATATCTGATCCGTATGCTGCCATTGACACTGATCAAGAAAGAGATCAAAAATCCTTTTATCCGCTCTTTTTTATATTATGTGCCTTATGTTACCCTGTCTGTAATGACCTTCCCGGCCATTATCTACGCAACTGCTTCTCCTGTTTCCGGAGCTGCCGCTTTGGCAGTGGCACTGTTTTTCGCTTATACAGGAAAGAGCCTGTTCCAGGTTTCCATTGCAGCCTGTGCCATCGTGTTTATCCTGGAGTTTTTCGTATAATATAATTGCATTGACCTGGAAAATCTGTCACTGGCAGGTTTTGACAAGTGAATAAGATGAATAACCAAAAAAGGTCCCGGAGCAGAGATTTTCTCTCACTTCAGGACCTTTTATATTTTACTTATACTCAGATTTTCTGCGCTTTTTATCCCAGCAGGAACTCGCTTAAAACAAAATTGCTTACATCCATGCCCCATTCTGTAAGGGCAAGATTATTTTCTTCTTTTTTCAGCAGCCCGTTGGCAGTCAGCCTGCGGATCACATCACCATAGACCGTTTCCATTTTCACACCAAACAGTCTTACAAAGTCCACATCAGACACGCCTTTTAACATACGAAGCCCTAAAAACATAAACTCTTCCATTCGCTGTGCCTGGGAAAGTTCTTCTATTTGACCCCATAATTTGCGAAGGGCTGTCTCCCGCTTTTCCGGATCTTCTTCACCAAAATCCAGTGCCAGATACTTATCCAGGTCCTTTTCATTGGTAAAACGACAGCCTTCCATATAGGAGGATGCCCCAAGTCCCAGTCCCAGATATGCCACCTCAGTCCAGTAACCGATATTATGGCGGCATTCTTTTCCCGGTTTTGCATAATTTGAGATCTCGTACCGCTCAAAGCCCTGCTCCTGCAGGAACTTTCTGGTAAAACGGTAGATCTTATTTTCCGTATCCTCGTCTGGAAGCGCAGGTCCCGTATAATCACAGGCACAGGCGCCTTCCCCGAAACGGTTCCAGAAAGGCGTTCCTTCTTCAATGATCAGGCTGTAAGCGGAAATATGCTCCGGTTTTAACATGGTCACTTTTTTCAATGTATTTTTCCAGGACTCCAGGGTCTGTCCCGGGATCCCGCTCATCAGGTCAATATTAATGTTGGTAAAGCCCGCCATTCTTGCGCTCTGGAAGCTTTTTAAAAACTCCTCAAAAGAATGAATCCTTCCCAGATTTTTAAGTTCTGTATTATCCGCAGACTGTAAGCCAATGCTTACGCGGTTGATCCCGCACTGTCTGTAAACAGGAAGTTTTTTCCCTAAAAGCGTTCCCGGATTTGCCTCAATGGTGATCTCCGCCTCCGGTTCTACCTGAAAACAGCTGAATACAGTTTCCATGATCCGGCTGATACAGGAAGGTTCTAAAAGGGAGGGGGTTCCTCCGCCGATAAATACGCTTACTACCTGGCAGTCCGTACAATAACAGCTCTGGGCCCTGATCTCACGGATCAGCTGCTGTACATAAGCCTCATGGACCGAAGACAGGGCACGAAATGAAAGGAAATCGCAGTAATCACATTTTTTCACGCAAAAGGGAATATGGATATACAGTTCAATGGGCTTTTTTTTCATGTTTGTTATCATCATTAATCTTTTTCAAGCTGGTTCAGCCATGTTCTCTTCTTGTTTCCCTATTCACAAAAACAAGAAGCATCATTGGTTCTACTCTTCATCCAGCTTCAGCACGCTCATAAAGGCCTTCTGCGGGATCTCCACATTGCCGATCTGACGCATGCGCTTCTTTCCTTCCTTCTGCTTCTCTAACAGCTTTCTCTTACGTGAAATATCACCGCCGTAACATTTTGCAAGTACGTCCTTGCGCACTGCCTTAACCGTCTCCCTGGCAATGATCTTTCCGCCGATTGCCGCCTGGATCGGTACCTCAAACAGGTGTCTCGGGATCTCATCCTTTAACTTTTCGCACATTCTCCTGCCCTTTTCATAAGCAGAGTCTGCATGTACGATAAAGGAAAGGGCATCCACTTCTTCCCTGTTTACAAGGATATCCAGTTTTACCAGTTCGGAACGCTCATAGCCCTTTAACTCATAGTCAAAAGAAGCATAGCCTCTGGAACGTGATTTTAAAGCGTCAAAGAAATCGTAAATGATTTCATTTAACGGAAGTTCATATTTTAATAAGGCTCTGGTAGTCTCAATGTATTCCATTCCCAGATATACGCCGCGGCGCTCCTGGCACAGTGTCATAATGGCACCTACATATTCGGTAGTTACCATGATCTCTGCGCTGACGATCGGCTCTTCCATGTACTCGATCTCAGTCGGATCCGGAAGGTTAGACGGGTTGGTCAGTTCAATCATCTCTCCTGTGGTCTTGTGTACACGGTATACAACGCCTGGTGCTGTTGTTACAAGGTCCAGGTTGTATTCACGTTCCAGACGTTCCTGGATGATCTCTAAATGCAGCAGTCCTAAAAATCCGCAGCGGAAACCAAAGCCTAAAGCAACAGAGGTCTCAGGCTCGTAGAACAGGGATGCGTCATTTAACTGCAGCTTTTCCAATGCATCACGCAGATCATTGTATTTTGCACCGTCTGCAGGATACAGTCCGCAGTAAACCATAGGTGTAACTTTCTTGTAACCTGGCAGAGGCGCTGCACATGGATTGCTGCTGTCTGTTACTGTATCACCTACACGGGTATCACGGACATTTTTAATGCTGGCTGTAATATAGCCAACCATACCAGCTGCCAGCTCGTCACATGGGATAAACTGACCAGCTCCGAAATAGCCAACTTCTACAACCTCTTCCTCTGCTCCTGTTGCCATCATACGGATCGGTGTGCCCTTCTTTACCGTTCCTTCCATAACACGGCAGAAGATGATAACACCCTTGTAGGAGTCGTAAACAGAGTCAAAGATCAGTGCCTGTAAAGGCGCTTTTGGATCTCCCTTTGGCGCCGGAATTTTGTGAACGATCGCCTCTAATACCTCTTCCACGTTCAGTCCGGTCTTTGCGGAGATCTTCGGGGCATCATGTGCCTCCAGGCCGATCACATCTTCGATCTCAGCTGCCACACGGTCCGGATCAGCACTTGGAAGGTCAATCTTGTTGATAACCGGGAATACATCCAGATCATGATCCAATGCCAGATATACATTGGCCAGAGTCTGGGCCTCAATTCCCTGGGAAGCATCTACTACCAGCACAGCACCGTCACAGGCTGCCAGGCTTCGTGACACCTCATAATTAAAATCCACATGTCCAGGTGTGTCGATCAGGTTAAAAATGTATTCATTTCCATCTTTTGCCCTGTATACAGTACGCACAGCCTGGGATTTAATGGTAATTCCACGTTCACGCTCCAGGTCCATATTGTCAAGGACCTGTTCCTGCATCTCACGGCTGGTAAGAAGTCCTGTTTTCTCAATGATACGGTCTGCCAGTGTGGATTTACCGTGATCTATATGAGCAATGATACAAAAATTTCGTATTTTACTCTGGTCAATTACTGCCATTCTTTATCCTCTTTCTTTCAATTTAGATGTTGGGGTCAAAAGGTATTTTGACCCCTCTGATACCGAATTGCTACGCGCTTTGCACTCTCGCAATTCTAAAAACATTCGTAATCCGCTCATTTTTCTTCAAAAAATGGCTCCTTACTCATGTTTTGGCGGGTCCCAAGTTCAAAAATCCTCCTGCAAGCAAGCTTGCGTCGGATTTCCGACCTTTTGCCCCTGGTATCTCAATCTATAGAATATCGTAACTATTTTACTATGTTTTCATTTTCCTTGCAACACCATATCCAAAAGTTCTGCCAGGGGCATCATCGCATTGCAGGCCTCCTCAAAGGTATTGGTCTGGGCTCCCACCTCCACCAGTGCTGATCTTGCCCGCAGGTGCTGGTTATAACGCAGTCCTTTTAAATAGATCTTTCTGGTAAAACCAGGATAATACTCCTCTGCTTTTAACTGCAGTTTCAGGCTAAATGCCAGATTATCTTCCCGAAAAGGATTTGCCAGATATGAAATGGGTCCTTCCGGCGTCTGGCTCAGACCATTAAAAAACATGATCCTGGCACTTGGCTGACCGCCTATCTCTGTTTTCAGGTATACATCCTCCCCTACACCGTCCCGATGGATATCAAGCACTACCTGGATCGATGGGTACCGGGCCAGGATCTCATTAATTCCTTCCAGTGCATAAGTGTACGCACGGCTGCGGTCCAGCTTGCCCACTGCCAGATCATATACCGTTGTGTCATGGTAAACATTCCAGCCTTTTTCTGTAAGAAGATCCGTCAGTTTCTGTCCCACTGCAACCACATTTTCATCTTTTTTACTGTTTTTGTAACTTTCCTGGGAATGGGTGTGATAGATCAGGATCTGAGGCGCATCTTCCTTTTCCAGGGTAAGATCCTTTGACAACAGGTTCTTAGCATTCATCAGTTCTCTGTCTGCTGTAGTAGAAGTATGTACATTATAGAAGTGTTTCATTAAAAAATCATAATCCATCAACTGCTGCATGGGATAGATCATGGGCTGATCCGAAATTTTAGCAGAAGCGCTGTCCGTGTTTGCAGGCGAATTGGCATTTTCAGACTGATCCAATGCTTCTTCGCTGGCTGACCGGATTGTTTCCTCATCTGACTCATCTTCCCCGATCCAGGCCAGATATTCATGGGTGCGGTAAAATTCCCTTGCTTTTTCATACTGGTCATAGGCCGGATCCATGGTGTTTATGGATGACCATTTTTTCTGTGTCTGTAATGTCTGATTTGAATGTTTTCCTGTAAGATCCATGCTTAAGGGAAATATCTGCTGCCAGACCCATTCACAGCCTGACTCCCAGACTTCATTTGAAAGGTTGTTTTTTAATAACTGTATGTGGTTTTCTGCTGCATACAAAATACAGGCTCCTGCAATCATACATAGGATCACCAGGATGCCTGTTATCTTCAGAAATAATATCCATTTTTTTACATTTCTGCTCCATGATTTCATGGTGTCCTTCCAGTTAAAAAGAAAATATTGGCACCGGGGAAACAAATGCCGCCTTCGGCACCCCTTGTTTTTCCCTTTATGTCATATATATGCAGATCATCCTGCCGGAAGTTCATCACATTTCTTATTTTTTAGGAGAAAATGGCCACTCGGAGATCAGAAGGCCTACAAGGGTCAGGACCGTTCCTGCCATTGCCTGAAAGGTGATCACTTCATGGAGAAGAGGGATCGACATTAAAATCGTTACAACCGGGATCCCGTAAATATATACGCTGGCTCTGGTAGCACCTAAGGACTTTACTGCATAATTCCAGGTGACAAAGCAGATTGCAGAGGCGCCTACCCCCAGATAAATGATATTTCCCAGATTTACCGGCTTTAATAATGCGGAAAGGGAAAGATGGAAATCCATAAAAGGAAGGGCACACAGCATGAACAAAATACCATAGAAAAAAGTTCTCCGGGTGGTAATGATGGTATCATATCCAAAACCGGCTATTTTTCTGGAACAGATGGAATATACTCCCCAGATGGCTGCCGCTGCCACACCAAGGAAATCTCCCAGTGGATTTAACTCTACTGTCTCCCCTTTCTGGAATGTGATCAGACAGATGCCTGCCATTGCACACACAAATCCCAGAACGATACTCTTCTTCATTTTCTCCCCTTCCAGGAAAAAGTGGGCCAGAATACCTGTAAAAATAGGGGCGATCGATACAATAACGCTGATATTCGATGCCTGTGTCAAAGTCAGGGCAATGTTTTCCATAAGATAATAAATACCGATCCCCGTAATACCGGCCACGATCATGATCCCTTCCTGTTTCAGGCTTCCTGCTTTCAAAGGAACCGGGCGGATAATCCACAGGAAAATATAACCTGCCACAAACCGCAGCACCAGTATTTCAAGAGGTGACAGATCTTCTAACAGGACTTTCGTCGATATAAACGTTGTCCCCCAGATCAGCATAGTAAAGATCGCAGCCAGATGTCCGGCTGCTTTTGTCTTTTGTGCACTCATTTCTTTGCTCCTTATCCCTTTTCATATTTATATACTATATAAGCCTATTAAAATAAAGCCCTGTGGATCCCTTCTGAAATAGTAAAACTTAACTGGCGTACTCTCTCATCAATATCCGGCGGTGTTACATAAAGAGAACCAAACTCCGGCTCTAAAAGTTCTGTGATCAGACGGTACTGATCTTCCGGATCCATGTTCTGGATCCATTTTCCCGTATTTTTCGTTTCTGCCTGGGATGACAGTACCCCAAGCAAAGCGGAGATCGTATCATGAACAATGGCTGCCGCACCTACTACGGTAGGAACTCCAATCGCAAGAACCGGTATTCCTAACGTTTCTTTTGTAAGACTGTGTCTGTGATTTCCAACTCCTGACCCGGGATGAATTCCTGTATCCGTCAGCTGGATGGTGGTTCCAAGGCGCCGGATGCTGCGGGCTGCCAGAGCGTCAATGGCGATCACCAGATCCGGCTGTACCTCCTTAATAATGCCCAACAGGATCCTGGCAGTTTCCATTCCCGTCTGGGCCATAACACCGGGAGCTATGGCTTTTAACCCTTCTGCAGACACGCAGAGATTACTGACCGTCCGGGGCCCAAGGGAGTCCGGGGTTACGCTTTGATTTCCAAGCCCTGCTACCAGGATATTTTTCCCGGTCTTCTGCTTTAACAGTCCTTTTAACAACAACGCCAGTTCATCAGATACTTCACTATGAAAATCTTCATCAGGCATAAGCAGTTTATCTGCTTCCAGTGTAAGATAGCTTCCCATCGGTTTTCCCAAAGCTTTGGCGCCATGTTCATTTAAAACCTTCACTTCTGTGATCTGGGCTGCTGACCGTTTTCCTTCCCACTTTTTAAAAGAAACCCCTGAAACTTCTTCCGCTGCTTCTTTTAAACCTTCCCGTTCCTCTAAAGCAAGGTCTGTACGTATTTTAAATTCAGGTATCTTCATTTTTCGCTGCCTCCTTGTTTTGTCCTGTATAACTGTAACGATCGTTAAAATTAGTTTTTACACAGAGACAGCGTATTATGCCACATGGATTTTATTATAACTTACAGAAATAGAACTGGCAATCAGAAACATTTCCTGCATTGGTTCATGATACTGTAGACCGTCTGCTTAACATTCTTGATAATTTTTAAAATTTTTACTTGACATTTCCAAATGGATCCGATAGAATGTAACAGTATGTTTACATTGAACTGTCCGTGTCCAGGCTTTGATGGAAAACACAACGATTAATATTTTTATATAATACCGAACGGAGGTGTATTTCATTGGCTAACATTAAATCTGCAAAGAAGAGAATCTTAGTAAACGAAACTAAGGCTGCAAGAAACAAGGCGATCAGATCTAAGGTTAAAACTGCGATCAAGAAAGTTGAGGCTGCTGTAGCTGCTGGAGATAAGGCTGCTGCTCAGGCTGCACTGGTTGCTGCTACTACCGAGATCGATAAGGCTTGCACCAAGGGTGTATATCACAAGAACAATGCTGCCCGCAAAGTTTCTCGTGTATCCAAGGCTGTTAATTCTATCGCTTAATTTATAGAATTCGATCAATCGATACCGTAATTTAAAAACTCTCCGGATTAACCCACCGGAGAGTTTTTTTGTTATTCAGAGCAATGCGAAAATGCAGGGAAAAGTGTGGATCATGCTTGCATGAATGAACACTTTTCCCTGCATTTTCATATGACGAGCAGCCACATCGAGATGCAGCGCAGCGAAATCGAGATGTTTGCTCTGAATAATTGTACTTTCCCTACATCTGCTCTTCATCATAACGTGCTCTGATGCCGCCTACAAATTTCAAACGGGTCCTTGCACATACTACGTGGGCACCACCAATGGCCTTTGTCTGAATTCTTACAGGCACAGCCACATCTCTCATATGCATACCGATCAGAGTATCTCCAATATCAATTCCTGCATGTGCCTTGATATGTTCTACTGCAACCGGGTGTTCCAGGGTATGATAAGCAGCGGTTGAGAAAGAACCACCTGCCTTTAACTGAGGAACTACATTGACCGGTTCATAGCCGTATTTCTCCGCTGCCTCCTCTTCTAGGATCAGGGAACGGTTTAAATGCTCGCAGCACTGCGCAGCCAGATAAATTCCCAATGGCTTTAATTCTTCATACAGTGCTTTGTATACAGTCTGTCCAATGGTCTCACTGGAATGGGAGCCGATCTTGTAACTTCCGATTTCGCTGGAAGAACAGCCTACTACCAGGATCTGACCTGGTTTCATCTTGGCAACAGCCAGAAGTTCCTTTAAAACTTCCTTGGTCTGTGTGCGGATCTCTTCTAACACTTCATCACTTTCTTTTTCCGTTGCTACCCCTGGTATATTTTTTTCTTCTGCCATTTAATGCATTCTCCTCCTTAATTCTAATATTTATTAGCGATCAGCAGTTCCACTGCCAGACGGTCCTGGAGTTTTCCCGTTTTCACACTTTCTTCTGCGTCCACACACAAATTCACATAGGACAAGATCTGTTCCTTCGTAAATGTTTTCGCCTGCGCCATTACTTTTCCTGTAACAAAAGGCTGCAATTTCAATTTAGAAGAGATCGTACTCCTATCCATTCCTCTTCCCATCAGTTCCTTTACCTGCAGGATCTGGTTAAACTGCCTTGCAATGAGAAACAGGATACGCATAGACGGCTCTTTTAATGTAAGAAGATCTTCATAAAGATCCATTGCCTTTTTTGTCTGTCTGTTGGCAATGGCCGTGATCATGTCAAATATTTTGTTCGTCACCTGGGTAATACACACTGCATCAATATCTTCTTCCGTTATAATATCCCGTCCAAGTGTATAACTGATCACCTTATCGAGTTCAGAAGTAATATTTTCCATATCATCTCCTGTTTTTCCCAGGAAATATTCCATAGTCCGGCCAGTTATCTTTTTTCCATTTTTTGCCAGTATTCCTGCTGCCCATCTTCCAAGCTGGGCACTGTCCTGACGCACCATTTCTGCAATATAGCCATACTTTTTTACAGCCTTATACATACGGCTTCGCTTATCTACTTCCGTTTCCACAAACAAAAGACAGGTCGTATCCGGAATATTCTCTATATAGGCGCACATTTCATCTGCCCCTGGTCCGCCTTTAAACCAGCCGCTGTCCTCCATAAGGATCAGACGTCTGTCAGCAAAAAAAGGCATTGTATCGGAAAGGCTGATGATCTCATTTACATTTATTCCCTTTCCTTCATAATAATTATAATTCATGGTATCGCCCTGGGTAATGGCTTCCCGAAGGCGGTTTTTATAGCTTTTTTTTAAAAATGCTTCTTCCCCAAAGAGAAGATATACTTTCTTAAAATCATTATTTTTTATATCCTGGTTCAGGGTCTGCATGTAATTCTTTTTGCTCCTGTTGATTAGTTGGACACCTTATACTCAGGTTCCACACGGATGTGTTTCACTGCCCGTTTGGCAGCTGCATGTATTTCTCCGCGTGGCTCCATTGTAACACACCAGCCGCATAATGTTAAGGCTTGACTTTTGTTCTCATCTGACGTACTCTATTAAATAGTTTTTTTTAGAACTGTTTTGTTTAAAACTTTTTATTTTTCAGAAAGGAGTCTCCTTTATGATCTGTATTACTGATTTCCTTGCACATATCCGGCTGACCATGAAATTGCAGGAACAGATGTTAAAAAATATCTGTGAAACATGGCAGCTGACCATAACAGAAGGAAAGGTTATTTCATTTCTTTATAATAATCCAGGAAAAGATACTGCTGCTGATATCACAGAACTTCGGATGCTCTCCAAAGGAAATGTATCCCAGGCTGTAGAAAGTCTGATCCAGAAAGGTCTGCTAAAGAGGACCGCTGACCAGACTGACCGTCGAAAGATCCATTTATCCCTGCTTCCCCAGACTGCAGACATTACAGCTGCCATCTGTTCCATGCAGGCAAATCTCTACAGCCAGATCTTTTGCGGTCTGTCTGAGGAAGACTTGAAATTTTATGAACAGATCAACCAACAGATCATGGAAAATACGAAAAAAGCGATCAAAGAAAGGACGACAGAAAATGAATTTACAGCAAAAGAAAGATAACAGCTTTCTTGCAACAGAACCTTTGGGGAAACTTTTGCTAAAGCTCTCCCTGCCCACAGTTACAGCCCAAATCATCAACATGCTGTACAATATTGTGGACCGTATCTATATTGGACATATCCCGGAAAACGGAGCACTGGCACTGACTGGTGTAGGCGTGTGCATGCCCCTCATCATGATTGTTTCCGCTTTCGCGGCCCTTGTAGGAAACGGCGGCGCTCCCAGAGCCTCTATTTTTATGGGAAAAGGAGATAAAGAGTCTGCTGAACGCACTCTTGGCAACTGTTTTACCACACAGATCATCGTATCCCTTTTGCTGACCATCATCCTTTTTACCGGAAACAGAAGCTTTCTTATGGCTTTTGGTGCCAGTGAAAATACCATTCCCTACGCTGTTGCCTATATGAATATTTATTCACTGGGAACTATCTTTGTACAGCTGACTTTGGGTATGAACGCTTTTATTACTGCACAGGGATTTGCCAGAACCGGCATGTTGTCTGTTTTAGTAGGCGCTGCCAGCAACATTATACTGGATCCTGTTTTTATTTTCGTATTTCATATGGGCGTTCGTGGTGCTGCTCTTGCAACGATCATTTCCCAGGCACTTTCCTGCGCATGGGTGTTAAACTTCCTTACAGGAAAAAAATCGTATCTGAAAATCCGCAGATGCAATATGAAACTGCAAAAAAACATTATCCTTCCAAGTCTTGCACTGGGACTTTCCACTTTTATCATGCAGGCCAGTGAAAGCATTATTTCCGTATGTTTTAACTCTTCACTGCTGAAATACGGTGGAGACCTTGCAGTTGGCGCCATGACCATTTTAACAAGCGCCATGCAGTTCGCTATGCTGCCTCTGCAGGGCCTTGGACAGGGCGCCCAGCCGATCATCAGCTACAATTTTGGCGCAGGTCAGACAAAACGTGTAAAAGACTCCTTTAAACTGCTGTTAAAGATCGACCTTTCCTATTCTACTTTTATGTGGCTTTTAGTCATGCTGTTCCCGGCTGGTTTTGCTTCGATCTTTACATCCGACCAGGCGCTTTTAACCTTTACTGCTCATGCACTGCGGATCTACATGGCTTCCATCCTGCTGTTCGGCATCCAGATGGCCTGCCAGATGACCTTTACTTCCATTGGAAACGCAAAAGCATCTATCATAGTCGCTGTCACCAGAAAATTTATCCTGCTGCTCCCGTTGATCTACATCATGCCTCACATTTTCACTGCAGATCAGACGTCCGCTGTTTACATGGCAGAACCGATTGCCGATTTTCTGGCCATCTGCTTTACAAGTATTTTGTTCAGGTTTGAATTTAAGAAGGCGTTGGCGAGATAGGGTGTAAATGGTAAACCATGCACCTGCCACCAAAACTAGCCGCCCCTTTGAGGCGG
>NZ_QUCM01000026.1 GCF_003473545.1 Clostridium sp. AM22-11AC | reverse complement strand
TAATTTTATCTTACATCAGTTTGGAGGTTTACACAAACTTTAGGATACTCCCTACTTACCACTGGAATGCATCCGGTGATGGGGAGTCTTTTATTTATTTTTCTCTAACAATTGTTTATATCTTTCTTTATAGAAAACCGTACGTCTTTCCACCACATTTTTTAGTTCTGGATTGAGTAATTCTATAACATATCTTGCAATAATCTCTAACAAAATATTTACATTATTTATGTGTAAATAATTCTTATCATAATCATATTGCATATTTCGTTCACCACGCACTCCCGAAGCTCCATGTGCTGTAAAATTTCTTCCAGTTAAATATATGATTTCGCCTGTCCTTTTATTGGATAAAAACGGAGCATTAGACCATTCATCCAATATTTTTTTGGCTTCCAACTTTAAAATCGTAAAAAAATTATATAGCTTGGGCTTGGCTTTTTCACTTCCAAAATCCATGTAATACAAAGGGTTTGGATTATAAGTCAATGCTAAATTCAAATAATATTCGATTGCATCTTCAGGCTTATATTGTGTTGGGTTAAACATGGGTTTGTAGTGATTTGCTGCAGCATATTCAAACACTCTGTATAAAAAAACACATCTTGGCAAAGGTTCAAATTGTTTTAACGCTGCATGATATAAATCTAAAATCCCCTCGTGTGGCATCTTATCAAAAGTTATAATTCTGCGTTTACACTTGTTTTTTAGTATTGGTAATTCTAAATAAATAGGCTTTTCTATGTCAGACTTCAAATAGTTCGGATGTCTAAGTCGTATACAATCAAGCAAATCAAATTTTTGGTATAAATCATCTAATTTTTGATTCACATGTGTATTGTTTAAAAATTCAAAATTTGGACATCCATTCAAAAAAGCAAAAATATTCAGAATAGAGCGTTTATCCACAGCAGTTGTTTCATCATTAACGTAAAGTTTAAAATGGTGCATCCCATCAGTTAATATATTTACTTTATTATAGATTAGCACTTCATTTTCATAACGATAACTAAATTCGCCACCAATATAAGAATTCGGGTAGTTATAATATACTGATGGATAATGTCTTAGTAAATATATTTCTTCATCTGTATCATTAAGAGCTCTTCTAATACATGCCGCAGCATAGCTGTAAAGGTTTTCGACATTCGAAATCGAATCATCATATCGTCGGGTATCACCCCAAAAACCAATCATTTCTTCTTTCATTGGCTCTGGAAATATAGCTATAGTTCTAGCTTCTATTCCTGCTAAAATAGCTTTTAATTTTTTCCTTTGCGCCAAATAGACTTGCTTATATAAAGAAATAAATTTCATTCTATCTTCTGTAGCGGTATATTTATCTCGTTCAATATTTATGTCTACAATAAGATTTTTATACGGAGTAGGTTCATATAACATTAAACTTGGCAAGCCATACTCTAAATAGATTTCACTTTCTGAATATTCATCATCAATTGCTTTAATCCTGTCTCGTATATTCAATATGTATAAGCACCTCCAAATATAAAACTTACACAACATCTAATTCACTGCCTACAAACACCCGAAATGGTCGAGTTGCCGGATTGGTTGTCATCCCTTTCCGATTTCCAAAAATCATTCTAAAAAGCCTGACATCTAATCCACTGTCTCAAATCGCGACATCTAATCCGAGGTTACAACCTGACACACATTTTGCAGTAGATATGTTTCCATATAAGAAAACCGGGCCTTTTCAGATGTCGGGCCTTACATCCCAACTCCCGAAAAAGCCCGGAAATACGCCGCTTTCTGGCACTTATTTATCTTTTCTTGACATCAATACTACAGTCTCCATATGTGCATCATTGTCCAAACTCAAGCTCATATCTTCCGCAATGATTGGGAGCTTGAATTTGATGGACTTAAGCCACTGACCGTTGGGCTGCCGTTCCTCATAAATCTGGACTTCGGAAAGCAGCGATTCCATAAGCTGCCGCTTTTCCTGATCGTCCATGACGGAATAGAGCTTATCAAAGTAAATCAGCACCTTGTAGATGTTGTCGCCTGTCAGCTTTTCCGCCTCAATCGCCATCTTCTTGGCTCTGGCGGCAACGAGTTGGTTTTCCGCATCCTCGATCTTATCATACATCTTGTAGAGCCGGTCATCAAGGTCTGCTTTGCGTTTGATGTAATGCTTATCGTCCGGGTCGAGGGAATCAATCTCATCCATCAGCCGAGCCTTTACGGAGTAGCTCTGGCGAAGCTGCTTTTCATGCGCCGCAATCTCCTGCTCAATGGAAGAGGTATCCACCTTCATGCTGATTTTTTCCTGCATCATGGCAGCGAACTTCGGATTGCTTACCAGCTTTACGATAACCTCCGCAACGGCGCTGTCCAGCAATTCTTCATTGATCTGCTTCTTATAGTCGCATTTATGTCCATGGGTCATCGTGCGGTGCTTGCAGCCGTAGTAATAAAAATCCTTGTATTTTGTGCCGTCCGCCTTGTGCTTGATGCTTTTGTTTCCATACATTCCTACGCCGCAAACCGGGCATTTCACGATACCGGACAGCAGATGTATTTTTGTATCCTTGCCTCTGTTGACGCGTTCGTATTTTTCCGCTTGCGCCAGCAGCTTGACCTGCGCCTCGTGCCATAGTTCTTCGGAGACAATTCCCTCATGCAGTCCGTCCACCAGCAGATAATTGTCCTGCTCCACCAACCGGTAATCATTTCGGGTGCCATGCACCTTCTCCGTCCGACGTCTGCCATAGGCGATTTTCCCGCAGTATACCGGATTTTTCAGAATCCTGCGGATCAACGCAGAATCAAACAGGGGATTTTTCCCGTTTTGCCTTTGGATCTTGTGAATCCCGTGGGTCGCAAGATATTTTGCAAGACCGTTTGCACCGGTATCCGTATGCACATACTGGTCAAAAATCACGCGGATTGCCGCAGCTTCTTCCTCATTGATGAAAAGCTGCCCTTTTTCCAGCCTGTAGCCATAAGGTGCAAAACCGCCGTTCCATTTCCCTTCACGGGCTTTCTGGATTCTGCCCTCCATGGTCTGCACACGGATATTTTCACGCTCAATTTCAGCCACAGCAGAGAGAACGGAAATCATCAGCTTTCCTGCATCCTTGGAGGAATCGATCCCATCCTCCACGCAAATCAGGTTGACGCCAAAATCCTGCATGACCTGTAAGGTAGACAAGACATCTGCCGCATTTCTACCGAAGCGCGAGAGCTTGAACACCAGCACATAGGACACGCCGTCCTTGCCAGACTTGATGTCCTCCATCATCTGATTGAACTGGATTCTACCCTCTATGGACTTACCGGATTTTCCGGCGTCCTCATATTCGCCCACAATTTCATAATCGTTGAAGTCAGCATAGGCTTTCATTCTGGATTTCTGTGCATCCAGAGAATATCCGTCAATCTGCATGGCGGTGGACACGCGCGTATAGATATAGACTCTTATCCTTTCTTTTTTCATTGTCATATCCTCAGTCAGCCTTGCTTGTTATCCGTTTTCTGCTCCAACAGCTTGATGGAATCCAGATAATCCCGCTCCACTTCACTAAGGGTGCGGGCTTTGTATTTTCTGTACTCGCCGGTTGCTTTGTCGATAGCCTGCTTATGGCTGACGCTTCCGTTGCCAATCAGCAGTTGCTCTCCACTCATAGTCAAAATCCGATCAAGATGCTCCGACCAGTCCTGCATGGTCATTGCCTGCTCCCGCTCCGCCTGTCGTTCCGCAAAATCCAGATAGCCGGATACAAGCTGCCCCATAGCACGAAGCTCTTTCTCGTTCAGATAGTTCTTGGCAACTACTGCCTCTTTCAGCGTGGGCTGACTGCCCGCAAAGGTGGTCAATCCCATAAATTCTTTCTCCGCATCGGCACGTGTGTAGATGACCTCCGCCGCGGTTTGCCCATGAATGGCATAATGAATTTTATTTTGGACTTTCTTGAAAAACTGAATGGAGATTTCCGCCTTGGGGTCATAGTCAATACTGGTGGCGTAGATTTCAAGCACCTGTCGATAAAACACCTTTTCGGAAGCGCGGATATCGCGGATACGCTCCAGCAGCTCCTTGAAGTATCCGCCGCCACCCAGATTTTTCAGGCGCTCATCATCCAGAGCAAAGCCTTTTCGCATATACTCCTTCAAAATCCCCGTTGCCCAAATACGAAACTGCACGCCGCGCTGAGATTTCACACGGTAGCCGACAGAAATGATGACATCGAGATTATAGTAATCCACCTGATAAATTTTGCCGTCAGCGGCAGTTGTTGCAAAATTTGCAACAACTTCTTCTCGCTTCAATTCGCCCTCAGTGAAAATGTTCTTGATATGTCTGGAAATGGTAGATTTGTCACGCTGAAACAGCTCCGCCATCTGGTCAATGGACAGCCAAACCGTATCTCCATCGAAGGTCGTTTCGATCTTTGTCAAGCCATCCTCTGTGGTATAAATCATCATTTCAGAATTGTTCTGCTCATTCTCCCAGCGTTCCATGGTCGCTTCACCTCGTTTTCTGCCATTGCAGGAGCTTTTGCTCCTGCAATGGGAGTTTGGACACTTATTTCATGATAATTATATCATGCCGCTTTCGCTGATTCAATATCGTTTTCGCGAATCATCTCATCTGCCCCGTCTTTTTCAGGCACGGCTTCCTCTATGACGAGATCGGGCAGCGCGTCAAGATTCATAACCACGGCATACTTTTCAATCAAATTTGCCAGCAAAGCGGCGAAACCGCTCCATTCATCTACCATAGGCAGTTTCCCTCTCTTTCTCCGTTCTGTGCGTATATGCCGCCAGCACTTCCTTCGGAATACGATCCAGCACGGCGACGGCATCCTCATAATCCCGATGCAGCTTGGCGTCAGCCAGCTTTTTCAAGGTGCTTTCCTGCGTGGCTTTGTCCAGCGACTGCTCCAACTGCTCCGTTTTCTTTTTCAGCTTTTTATTTTCGGCAGTCGTGACCGTGAACGCCGTATTGTACTTTTTCAGTGCCGTGTGCATCTGCTCCACAGCAGGAATATACTTGTCCAAAAAAGCGCCGATTTCTGCTGCTTTTCCTTTGGCATTGAACGCATTGACGCCTGAAAGCAATTCTTCCAGCTTGGCCTTCTGCTTGGTCAGGCGAGTCATTTCCTTGAATACCCGCGGCGGGATATGGTCGCGTCCGGTCTCACTGGCACTCTCGCCACGTTCCAGATCGGGATATTTTTTGACCATATGCTCCCAAAACCTGTCCTGCCACTGCGTCAGCTTTTTCTTGTTGCCTACGATTTCTTTGGCGCAAAGCCGTCCATCCTCTGTCAGTGGGACAAAGCAAAGGTGCATATGGGGCGTTTTCTCGTCCATATGCACCACAGCGGAGATAATGGTTTTCGGGTCTTGGTGTTCCCGGATAAAGTCCAGCGCCTCCTGAAAGTAGGCTTTGACCTCACTTTTCTTCTTCCCCTTGAAGAACTCCGGGCTGGCTGTCACCAGCGCCTCCACCACGCGCACGCTGTCGGAACGGGTGCGGCAGCCCGCCTCGGCAATCTGCTTTTCTGCCTCTGTGCGGTACTTGCGCTGCGGTGTCACCAGATGAAAATTCAGGTGACTGCGGGACATGTCCACGTCGGGATTGCTGGTGTATTTCTCCTTGGTGCGCTCATTGTGGGACTCGATATGCCCGATCTCCGGCCCCTTGTACTTGGCGAAGCGGAGAATGGCGTACTGTGCTTTCATCGGCGCTGACCTCGCTTCACCCACACGATGTCACAGTCCAGCACATCGGCCAGCTCCACGACCTCCTTGTAGCGGATGCTCTCCCGCTGCAATTTTGCGGACAGATTGGAGACGCTATCGCTCCAATCGTATTCGTCGGCCAGCCGGTCAACGACCTCCTGCATGGTAAAACCGGCGCGGACGATCTGCGATTTGATCTCATTTCTGATGCTCATAAAAACCTCCCAAATTCTTGTGATGAAAACAGCGAAGCGGGTTTCTGTTTCCGAAAACCTGCTTCGCTGTTTGGTGTAATATTCTGTTTTCCCAAAATCCGCTGGAAACGCGGCGGTCGATGCCCACTTCATAAGCGAGGGGTATCGACTTTTCGAAGCCGCGTGACTTCGCTCTAAACCGTGCAGCCCCACGCGCATCCGTGAAGCCGGTACGCGGTTCTGAGCAACGCGATTTCGTGAAACCATTTCTGCCATCAGGCAAATAATTTACGGATTTCACTTAGGGTGTATCTGAAAACTCCCAACGCACCCGGACAGCGGGTCTTTTCACGCTGTGCCGCACCATTTTTCCTTGAAATACGTCAGTATTCCTGCGGAAAAATGTCTTGCGCAACGTAAAAATCCCTCGCTGCCGGTCACATCATGAGTTTTCAGATACACCCTAGCTTGATTTCGTGCCCAAAATATAGGCTCTGCTGGTCAGCGCTTTTCCTATATAGCGGTATTTGGGGCGAAACGCTGCGTACATACGTACACGGCGCAGTCGCAGAAAATTCATCGCCAGTCCTCCGGTACGTACGTATGCTCTGAAATCTCGGAAAACCCATTTATATTGGGTTTTGCAATCGCTTCAATACCAAAGAAGCCCCATACACGCCGTCCGGCAGCATTGGTGATCTTGTTGCAATATTCTAGATTGTACTTACTTTGGTTCGCAATCACATTCTCGCTGAAACTGCGGCGCTTTAGCGGTGTCAGATTGTTTTCCTCACACCACATCCGGTAAATCTCGTACAAATCTTTAGAGCTGATAGTGCAGTCCGCCTTCAGCCGGATATAACCCTCGGATTCCAAAAAATCAAAGACATTGTTGTTATCCCGCTTCACTGCCTCCCGATTGTCCCGCGTACGCTGGCTCTCTGTGAATTTGAAGTTGTTGGCAACCAGCCGCTGCAAGCCCTCAAACGCCCACAGGAAGATGCCCTCGGCTTCAGCTTTCATTTTCTCCGCAAGGTCGGGATCATCTATCCGTCCCACAGGCTTTTCCCTGGTGGTCAGTACAAGCTGGCGGCGGTAAAATCCGTCGCTTCGGTCATATAGCGCTTGCAGATCGCCATTGGAGAACGCCAGCAGCCGGGCAAACATCCAGCCCTGATAGCTCTGCTTACCCTTGCGCTCCAAATCCATTTTTCCTTGGGCGGTCACGATGGACTTGACATAGTTGGTCTGCCGCAGTGCTTCCATTCGCATATCGTCATCCACACACAACAGAATGTGTTCCAGATCCGCGCGGGCAAAACGGTTTTCGGAAATCTTCCCGATGCTGCCGTCCTTCATATTGCTGCCGAGAAGCGCACCCAGCACAGCGCCGATCTGTGATGTTCCTTCGCCGCCGTTTCCTTTAATCACCATCATGCGCTGTCCTTTATTGCTGGGAATCAGGCGATAACCGATGAACTCCTGCAAGGTGGGAATGTCCTCCGCGTAAAGAAGTCCATCCAGAAAGGAAAGCCACCGAACGGGAGTCGGTGCGTCAGGGCGGTATGCCACCGGCAGTCTGCTCCGTACAATGCTCGGTCTGCCCTCGGTAAAGCTGCCGTCCAGCGCCAAAGTACCGTTTACCAGATGGATTCTATCTGCTTCCGGTGTAAAGTCCTCCACATGAGCTGCCAGCTTCATCACTTTCAGAATGTTGGTGATTTTGCGGGGGATGTTGTTCACGGCGCAGCATTTCAGTTCCTCATAGATTTCGCCCCGGAGCGGCAGATCGTCGGTCACCCTGCCGTCCGGCGTAAAGAAAGCACCGTTGGCAAAGATGATTTTCCGGCTGTTCAGAAATTCATCACAGAACAGTGCCTCGTTAATATTCGTGCCATCAAACCAGATAGGCGCGTCTAAATTAGCCGATTTCCGTTTCGTCACGGGCGTCCACCTCCTTTGCCGCTCGTTTCAGGCGTTCTTCCAGTCGGTCGATCATGCCGTCCTTTTGAAGCATATCCACGGTTTTCACACGAACCTCCAACTCCGCAAAGGTTAAAATATCTGCCAGATCCTCGATATAATCGAGCATCTGGCAGGCTTCCACAAAGCGGTCGTCAATGGTATCATCTGGTGCTTTGGGTGCGCACTGCACCTTCCAGCGCTCCAAAAGATGCAGATAATCGCACAATACCCGCTGACAATGCAGTTCCTCTCTCTGGAACGCCTTTGCCAGCGGATATTTCGGTTTCCGCAGCGCTGCCGCAGCCGGGGGCTTGTCCGGGTCGATCCCAAAGTCATACGCCAGCTTTTTCGCTGCGTCATAGCTGCTCAGGTTGAACAGCTTTGCCACAAGGTCGATCACATCGCCGCTTGTCCCGCAGCCGAAGCAGTAGAAGTAATCCTCATTCAGCTTCATACTGGGTGTACGGTCATTGTGGAAGGGACAGCAGACCATGTTGCCACGATTTACTCCCAATCCGTAGTATTCGGCAGCCTCTTTCACGGAAACTGCCATCTTGATTTGTGTAAATAAACCCATACCTGTTTCCTCCTGTAAAATAATTGAACTTTGCCGTTCTACCCGATGCCGTTCCTGCCCGAGTCCTTACCCCGGCGTTGCCTCCTCCTTGGTACGCGGAATGCGGTACTTCTCCGGAAGCATATCCTCATCGGACGGTCATGAAATTTTCAAGGTGCTGCGTGGTTTACGTCAAAATTTTAGTAAGAAAACAGGCTCTTTCCCGTATATCCAAGAGGTAGGAAAAGTCGGATGAAAGTAGGATTTTTCCACGCTTTGAGACACAAAACGGAAAAGCATGATATAATACAGAAAAAGGTGAAAAGGAGGCTGCTGTATGCAAGTCAAGCTGACAATCGGAGAGCGGTTGAAGGATTTACGAGTAGAACAAAAGCTGACCTTGGAGCAGCTTGCCGCCGAGGTGGGTATCTCGAAATCCGCACTTGGCAAATATGAATCAGATAACGGCAAGGACATCAGCCCGTACAGCATTCTGTTGCTGGCTGACTATTACGGTGTTTCCTGCGACTACCTGATGGGACGAACGGAAACAAAAAATCACCCAAACACAGCTCTGCATGAGCTGCATTTGAGTGATGCTTCGATTGATGTATTAAGAACAGGCAAGTTCAACCACCGGCTGCTGTCGGAGCTGATCTGCCATAAAGATTTCCAGCGGTTCATGCTGGACGCTGAGATTTACGTTGACCGGATTGCGGATATGCGGGTCAACGATATGAACGCCGTGCTGGAAGCCGTCCGGCAGATGGCGTTGATGAAAAATGGCGGCGAAGAAAATGACCTGCATCTGCGGACATTAGAAGTGGCGCAGATTCGGGAAGATGAATATTTCGGAAGTCTGATTGCAGATGACCTAAAAGGCATCCTTCGTGATATTCGGAGTGAACACCGCCCTGATACCATGACGGCAGATGAAACATCCCTCGCCGCAACCATGCAGGGTCAGTTGCAGGATGCAATGAACTTTGAGGGAAGCTCGGAAGAAAAGAAAGCAAAAGCATTACTTGCCACATTAGGGATCGATTATGATGCCATTACAATGGAACA
Source organism: Clostridium sp. AM22-11AC (assembly GCF_003473545.1). Taxonomy (GTDB): domain Bacteria; phylum Bacillota; class Clostridia; order Lachnospirales; family Lachnospiraceae; genus Enterocloster. The sequence continues at coordinate 34,354 of NZ_QUCM01000026.1, read as the reverse complement.
GTTTGTCAACTTGATCGAGGTGCTGAAGCTGTCCAAACACCTGAAAACTCCCATCAGCCAGCGTGGGAAAACGACCATGACCCACGGCAAAGGGAAGCGGAAGAAACACTGAAACAAAGGCGGCGCTGCGGCGGGACGGGGGCTTTATATACCTCTGCCTCCTTTTCCGGCCAGTCGGATTTTGCTTCTCAAAAATCCTGCGTTTGTGCTGTAGCTCACATCACAAAATCCGCCTGTCCTACTGCCGCGAAAAAGCGTTTGTTGCCACACTCTGCCGCACCGCAGAGTACGCCGCCAACCCCTTTCCCGCGTCAGCCGGAAGCAAAGGTATAACACACTAGACTTTCCGAGGGAAAGTCGTGTGCCAAGGAAGGCACTGCCCTCCTTTGGAAACCTCCCGCCAAGGGGAACGCTGTTCCCCTCTAGACTCCCTTTGCCAACATGGATGCTACTCGCTCCTATTGGATGGACCCAGAGCCAAAGGGGCTTTGCCCCTCTGGACACCTCGCCTGTCCGTGCAGTGGCTATCTATCCTGCTCTTGCACAATGGTGCCCCCATACCCGAACAGAAAAGACCAGGCACGAAAATCCACCCAGAATAAGGGTGAATTTCCGTGCCTGGTTCATTGTTTATGACGCTGTAATTTGAACCGCGTTTTCTCGAACCTGATTGATAGTCTCCATCAAAGCGGTTCTGGTTTTTGCATCAAACAATTTGATAAAACTGATTGGCTTGTCAAACGGTGGCTTGGTCAGCTCTGCGACATTTTCCATATATCCGTTCAACTCAATATGATTGATGATTTTGTTTACAAAAGCAATCTGCTTTTGATTCAGAGATTGGTCATTGATAAAAGCGGAAAACGCCTGCATAGCCGCTTCATGATCTAGCTTAGCGATCTTGCGAATGAGCAAGCCAAAGGGTGTGTCGCCAAACTCTCGGGCATAATCTTCTTTGCTGCCCAATTCGCTAGTTAGCACCCGCTCCAGTTCCTGATAATCGCCCATAGCCAGCGGAATATTATGGGTCAGCTTATATATGGCCAGCGTATTCCCATGCTCGTTCACATAGCGATTGACCTTGGCACGGTAGTCTTCAAAGTCATAGGCAGCTTCCAGTTGGACGCCCTCCTGACTGTCAATAATCGGGTCAGTCAGCTTGGTGACAATCTGCCTCTGTGCTCCGCCACCTTCATCTAAAAATCGAATCAGCTCCCGCAGCTCCTTCCGAACCTTCTCAAACAGCAAAATATCATTCGCGTCCCAAAATGCATCGGTGTGAATCTCCTGAAGCATGGGCAACTTTGCCTTGATCTGCGGAATGCTGGCCTTACGCTCCAGTAGGGAAGCGGTGTCGCACAGTTGCTTTTTTGCATACTGGAAAGCGGGCATCTGCTCGATGTGTGCCAGAATTAGGCCATACATGAAATTATCAAACCGCTTTGCAAACTCGTCAGCCTCGTCTGAGCGTACCAGAGGTGCAATCTGTGTGAGCAACTCGCCCTTGTCACCTTCGCTTATGGACACGAAGGCTTCCGGCTTTTTATATTTCTCCACATACTGCATCCGCAATTTTACGGCAATCAGGTCTGAGTTGAGCGCTATCACCTGCTTGTGACAGGTGTTGACAATCTCCTTGCGCCATGCCTGATAATCCTCACCGGCAAAGGTGCTTTCCTGCAGCGCCATGGCGACTTTGATTTGTTTGCCGAAGATGTTTTCCGACAGCGTTTTGGTTTCTCTGGTTTCGTAGCCTTCTTTGTGCTGCCGGAAGTATTCGAAGTTGCCGCAGTAGTCAAAAATCAGAAAGCGCCGCTTGTCGGTATAGGTTCCGTCAATCTGGTCCACGCAGGCCAGCCCTTTGCATAGCCGGGTGCCGCGGCCAATCATCTGCCAGAACTTTGCCTTTGACCGAACCTTTTTGAAAAACACCAGATTGACGCATTCCGGCACGTCGATGCCGGTGTCCATCATGTCCACCGATACGGCAATGTGCGGTTCTTTTTCCGGCTGCTTGAAATCATCAATGATGGTCTGGGCATAGGCGTCGTCGCAAATGACCCGCTGGGCGAAGCTGCCCCGGTACTGGGGGTACAGCTTATTGAACCGCTCCAGAATAAACTCCGCGTGGCGTTTGTTCTGTGCAAACAGGATGGTTTTCCCCAGACGGTCGCCGCCCGCCACCTTGATACCCCGGTCCATCAGGTCTTGCAGTACGATGTCCACGGTGGTTTCGTTGAACACAAATTTATTGAGGGCAGCAGAGGGGATAAAGTCTGGCAACTGACCGTCTTCGATGAAATCATCCTCATATCGCTCTTTGTCCTCTTCGGACAAATCATCATAGGAGATGCCTTCTTCCAGAAAACGGGTCTTGACCTCGTAGTTGTAATAGGGAACCAGCACATGGTCCCGTTGCACCGCCGTTTCATAATCATAGGCATAGGTGGGCACGCCGTGTTCCATCTCGAAAAAGTCGTAGGTGTTCCGATCCACATCGGTCTTCGGCGTGGCGGTCAGACCCACCATGAAGGCGTCAAAATATTCAAAGATGGCCCGGTACTTTTTGAAGATGCTCCGGTGGCTTTCGTCAATGATAATCAGGTCGAAGTGCGCCGGAGTAAACAGCTGCCGCCCGTCCTTGGACTTGGTGTCATCAATGGCGTTGAGGATGGTCGGATAGGTGGAGAACACAATGCGGGCATTCCGGTCGTCCTTGTTGGAGCAGAGGTTGCACAGGGACATATCCGGCAGATAGTTCTTGAAATCGTCCTTTGCCTGCTTCACCAGCGCGGTGCGGTCGGCCAGAAACAGAATGTTGGTCACCCATTTGCCTCGGCTGAGCACATCGGTCAGGCTGGACGCGGTTCTGGTTTTGCCGGTGCCGGTGGCCATCACCAGCAGATGCTTGCGGAACCCCTGCGTAATCTGTTCGCACACCGCCCGGATGGCTTCCTTCTGGTAATACCGGTCAGTGATTTTGTCATCAATGGAAACGCCCATCAAATCCATCCGCTCGGTGCGCCGGTTCATCAGCTTTTGCAGGTCATCCTTGCTGAAAATGCCACTGACCTTCCGTTGCGGGGCGGTCTGGTCATCCCAGAAGTAGGTTTCAAAGCCATTGGTGGTGAACATCATGGGGCGGCGGCCAAATTTCCGTTCCAGACAATCCGCATACAAAACCGCTTGTTTGCGTCCAATGTTTGGGTCCTTGCTGGTGCGCTTGGCTTCCACCACCGCCAAGGGCAGGCCGTCCTTTCCAAACAGCACATAGTCGCAGAAGCCAGGCTGACCTGGCATCCCGGCCATATCCTCCACACGATACTCCTCCTGTACATCAGCATCTGGGCCGGTGAACTTCCAGCCCATCAGTTTGAGGTCCACGTCGATGTAGATTTTGCGGGTCTTGAATTCCGAGAGGTCCTCCGGCTGGAAGGTGCGTTCCTTCTGATGCTGCTCCTTTTCGGCGGTGTATCGGGTGGACATCTGCTCGATTTGCTTGCGCAGCGCCTCGATCTCGGCATCTTTCTGGTCCAGCAGACTTTCCTGTTTCTTGATTTTCTGGGTGTCCACCGCCACCTTTCCGGTGGGGACAAGATTCTCGTCGAAGGTGCGCTCCTGATAGTCCGCGCCATAGCAATAGTCGATCCACTGCACAAACTCAAACAGACCGCGCAGAGAAGCAAGCGCATCACTTGGCTGAACGCTGCGCTCGGTATGTACCGCCAGATTGCCCAACTTGATGATAAAAGGCATCTTGCCCCAAGTGTCGGAGTCCACAGCGAAGCGGAAAGTTGGCTCGTGAATGAGGGATTGCAGATTGTCTTTGTAGGGCATTTTCATGGACTTGTCCGCTGCATATACCCATTTTACTGCCAGCTCCAATGCCTTACGGCAGCCTACTGCACACATGGCAGGAGCAGAAACATAAATTTTCTCAGCTTCCATGCAGGCGGGGGCGAAGAGGGCATATTCAGTTTTGGCTTTGAGAAAGGAGAAGTTAGTCATCACATCATCTCCAGTATTTTATTTCTTTTGAACTCATCATGTCCTCATATTGTTTCAACGCGGTTTCCTTATCTGTATGAAGTAGTTGGTAAACCTGTTCATCATCTTCTTTTTCGGCATCTATTGAAAAATCAATATACGATAATAAGTCTATACGGTTAGAAATTAACAGATCTTTATTTATCTGCTTGCTGTTCATGCGCTTTACACTGTTGTCATCAATTATGATTATTCTGGGAACGCGCTGAACAGTATCGACAAACGCTAAAAATAATTCTGGCGTAATTGGCATACCAAGCAAGTCATATTCTATACCATCTTTTTCACCGTAAATATTGACTACCGGCATATCGCTTGTAACAAATACGGAACCTTTGGCTTTAAAAATACACAGTTGCGATTCCTTCATTGTCTCAGCCAAAGCCCGAGGAAACAAGCCAACATCCGGAGCAATGTTCATCTTCAAAAACTCGTTTGCCAGCATGGACAGGTAAACATTTTGCGGTACATCAGGAAAAATGTCCTTTACATGTTTAATATGCTGCGGATCGTTTTTGTATTGTGTATCAATAGTATAATTTGACAGATGTACAAAAACAGGGTTTCTAAACAGTAGTGATGACATAAATTGCCTTAGTTTATCAATTTCCACCCGCACCAACTCAAATTCATCTGAATCTCGTAAAGCATTTTTTATCTTTGAGATAATTGTTGCGTATTCGCCTTCCAGTTCGATAAAACTGTTCTCGATCTCATTTGGTGCTGCAAAAATATGAGTTTTGCTATCTGGATCAATTGCAATTTGATCATATAGGTAAGAACGACAGCAAATATTGTCGATTGAAACTATTTTTGCATTTTCATCATTAGCAAAAACAACATAAACTTGTTCTGATTTTTGATTACTCACAGAAAAGTTTTTTAAGTAAGCCTTGGGGACATAATGTTGTTTTCTCGTGATTTGCTTGTCTAAAACCTCTGTATATTCCATGACAATGTTGCTCCCACCAATATTTCCTATATTCAAATCTTCTCAGCGCTAAAATCGATCAAGAAATCATCATTTTATCTAGCCCTAATTCTGCAAGCTTTGTATTAGCCTCGAAAAATTCTGCATTATTGGAAAATGGTTATCTAGTACATAGAACTGCCGATCTTGCCCATCTTTCAAGAAGAATACTTGTTTATCCCGTGCTGAGCTAGTTAGGCTCTCTCTATGTAAGCATACAAAATAGTCTAATGTCTTTTCTTCTGGAAGCCGTTCCTGGATATATCCTTTTGTACTTCTGTCATATTTATAACCGAACTCTTTATACAATCGTTGTTTTCCAATACGAGTTTTAAAAGCAAACATCGCTAATTTTATATGTTTTGTTTCATCATGCAATTGGAAAAATTTATTTTTTTCAATCGTTTCTGTTAAATCATCCAAGGTCGCATTTCCTTTGACTTCTATAACCATTATGCAATCATTTGATTCAACCAGGAAAATGTCTCCGGCTAGTTGACGTCTATAAAAATTTTTCCTACATACGATGATGTCACATTGTGGACTTTGATGATTGGCCCAAGCAATAAAGCCGGTAACAAATTCTAGCATTTGAAACCGTTTCTGGAGACATTTTTTGAGAATGTTTTCTCCACATCTACCCATCTCAGCATGATGTTTTAACTTTTCAGCTATAAAATATTTGCAAAACAGAAGTTCCTCCGAATATTCCTCATATATCTTTGTAACATCTTCTTCCATAATAGACCTCTCACTTGCTTAAAACTTTTGTTTAGAAGTCTTTTTGAGCATTTGATAGCCTTCTGTTCCGCTAATTTCAAGCATCGAATATTTCTTTAGCATTTTCTCTAAACTTATACGAATTTGGACAGGGGTATAAGAAGTTAATGCCCCTTGGTTAATGATAGACTTCGTCCAATTTCTTTGCTGATTATAGAGGCTCCAAAAACGATTCATATCAAAATTGGGATTCTGTGCCGCTATTTGTTGCACCATTGCGTTAAGCGTATTTCGATCTGCTTCCGAAACGCCTTGCGGAATCATATTTCCCATAGCAGAAGTGATATTTTGCGCTGTAACTCCGGTACAAGCATTATTAAGATCGGCCACAATAAACTGCGATTCTATATTTGCCAAAACATTTTGTGTTATCTGAAAGGAATTCTTTTGGAATGACTTCATGAGCATCTGCTGTTCCTGAATCTCTGACACATACTCATATAGCTGATTCAGTGCTGTATAGCTGGTCGCGTCCATTTTTCGGACAAAGTAATGTTTGTACTTGTTCCAATAATCCGTATCCATCAGTGGTAGTGATTCATAGAACGCCGTTTCGTTTAATTGTCCGTCAACAATGAACGTAGAGATTTCCCTTAACCGCTCCTGAAATTCATCAATTTGAAGGACGATAAGAGAAGCTGCATCAATCTTTTTCTTCCGTTCCTGCAATATGTAAGTTGCAAGGGCAAAGCTACCTACGATAATAAGCAAAATGTTTGCCCAGTTATCTTTTATAAACTCTAACATACTTTATATTCACCTCAGATACTGGCGTAGTATTTGACTCAAAACCATAACATTTGCTGCTCCAAATAACTCCTCTGCCAACATTTGCTGCTGTTGAGGGGATAATTTTTGAATTGATCTCATTGCCTGAATCAAATCCTGCTTTGCTTTTTTATAATCGTCTGTGGGCTCCATCCCCAGTGTTAATTTATATTCTTCCATTTTATTACCTCACCCAAAGTATTCCTGCATCAGTGCCTTTTTCAACGTTTCCAGCTTTTCGAGGCTGCGGTTAATGTTGGCTTTTGTTTTTTCGGTTTTCTTTACAAACACGGAAAATTGATTCTGTAGTTCTAGTGGTGGGAAGGGAAAGGCCATTTCTGATAGTTGTCCCTTGCTTAGTATCCCTTTAAGTGCCATATTTATGGTGCTATGTATTGCAGGCTTTGATAGTAGCATAAGCCAATATAAATACAGCACATCATCTTGCTTTGGAACAATAGCATTAATTTGCTGATTAAATGCCACCCGACGATCAGTTACTGCTACATTGCCTATACAGTTAATGCTTCCAGCGATACAAGTCATAAGCAAGCTGCCCGCCTCTACAAATCTACACTTATGAAAACCTGTCTCCGATAAGTATTCCTGTGCCTCTGTGAGCAATACAGCAGGGGTATTGATATTATCTGATTTAATCCATTCAATAAAATTCCCATAATTCTCGGGATCAGCACGCGAGGGCGTGTTTCCGGTAACTATATCACATCGTTTTCCCAGTGCAATTTTCTCCCACCCCATAGGGTTTCCCACCGGGTCTCCAAACATCTCCACAAACTTTGCCTTGACTATCTCATCCAGCTTGTCCAGCTGCTGGCGGCGTTTGGCAATCAGGCCGCTGACCTTGTCCAGCACCGCTGCAATTTTGCGCTGTTCGTCAATGGGTGGAAGGGGAATTTCTGTTTCAGAAAGAGTTTTTTTATTGATGGCCTTGAATGTACTTCCAGTACCCTTGGAATTTAGTTCGTCAACCTTACCTGATAACACATGCCATAAATATTCCTGAGCACAAATATCCTCGTTTACCGTTAAAGCGGCTAACCCTCGGCCTATACAGCATTCACAATTTGCGATATTCAACGCACCAATAGGTGCACGAACAGAGATTAAAATATCTTTTTCTCGTGCTATTTTGGTTGGCTCAGAGCACCACATACGAACCGCAGGATAAATCTCTCCAAAATCTGCATTTCCCTGAAAAAACGGAAGGCCGTTACCATCTTCGTTGTATGTGGAAGAATCCGGAGACTGTCCCATATTTATCGCACAAATTTCTTCTAACCTCGCCATCATAGCATCTCCTCCAATTCCGCCAGCCCTGCGGTAATCTCCAGTTCCAGCTCATGCAGGTCTGCCATCAGTTCTGTGGTAGAGGGGTACTCCACCGGCACATACTCCACCTTTTTGTACTTGTTGATGGATAAGTCATAGTCATTGTCCGCAATTTCCTGTTTCGGCACAAAAAAGCTCTGCTCCGTGCGCTTGCGGTCAGCTTCCTGGTCCAGATGGTGGAACCGCTCGATGATGTCGGGGATGTCATTCTCCTCCACCTCGCTGCGCTTATCGTCCAAGGAAAAGCCATCGGACTTCATATCATAGAACCACACATTTTCGGTGCCGCCTGCGCCTGTCTTGGTGAACACCAACACTGCCGTGGAAACTCCTGCATAAGGCTTGAACACGCCGGAGGGCATAGAGATCACCGCCCGCAGCTGATGGTTCTCCACCAGTTCTTTGCGAATAGCTTTGTGCGCCTTGGAGGAGCCGAACAGCACGCCGTCCGGCACGATGCAGGCGCACTGACCACCCTTTCTCAGCATCCGCAGGAACAGCGCCAGAAACAACAGCTCGGTCTTTTTGGTGTTGGTCACGGCTTTCAGGTTGTCGTTGATGCTTTCCGCGTCCACGGTGCCCTTGAAAGGCGGATTTGCCAGACACATGGTAAACTTATCGCTGATCTGATTCTGCTTGGAAACACTGTCCTTGTAGTCGATCTCCGGGTGGCTGATGGAGTGCAGCATCAGGTTCATCGCAGAAATGCGCAGCATGGTGCGGTCTGTGTCAAAGCCGGTGAAGGCGTCCCCAGCAAAGTGCTCCCACTGCTCGGAAGTCATGGTATCCTCGTAGTGGTTGCGAATGTACTCCGCAGCGGAGACCAGAAAGCCTGCCGTGCCGCAGGCCGGGTCGCAGATGGTGTCATCCGGGGTGGGTTGCAACAACTCCACCATCATTTCCCGGATGTGCTTGGGAGTGCGAAACTGGCCGTTCTGCCCAGCGGTGGCCAGTTTGCCCAGCATGTACTCGTACAAGTCGCCCTGCATATCCAGATCGGCAATGTCATGCTCATACAGGTCATCCAACCCTGTGATGATTTTTTGCAACACCTGCGGCGTAGGAATCAGGAACATCGCATCGCTCATGTACCGGGCAAAGGCCGTCTCATTCTGCACATCACTGCTGGAATCGTCGGCGATTTCCACCAGTTCCCCCTGCTCGGTGAAGTCCGGCAGGCGGCCATGTTTCATGTTTTTGATGGCAGGGAAGACCCGCTGGGAAATTACATTGAAAATATCGCGGGGATCGTTGTTCTTGAATTTACTCCAGCGCATGGACTGTCCAACGGCAGACTGGGGGAAAATCTTCTCCATCTTCTCGCCAGTCATATGCTCAAATTCTTCCGTTTCCAGCTCTTTTTCGTCCAGAGAGCGGATAAACATAAGATAGGTCAGCTGTTCGATGACGGTTAGAGGATTGGTAATGCCGCCCGCCCAGATGTCCGTCCAGATTTTATCTACTTTATTTTTAATCACACCTGTAATCATGCATCTATTCCTCCGTTTTCTGTATCAGGGATAAATTCCATCACGTCTCCGATATTGCATCCCAGCATGGTGCAGATTTTTTCCATGCTGTCCATGGAGACAGGCTCACCTTTACTTAATCGTGCTAAAACATTGGTGCTGATTTTTGCACGGTGCATCATGTCGGTTTTGCTCAAACCATGATCGATCAACTGTTTCCACAGCCGATTGTAACTGATTGCCATCCCGCACCTCCTGATTTTTTCCTATTTACTAGTATAACGGATATTGTGCTAAAAGACAAATAAAATTCACGAAATCGTGAGCTATTGATTGGCAAAAACGTGGTCTGGATATTGGAATCTCAGACCACGTTTTGCTTTGAGTAAGACAGGCTTGCCATCAAATCATTTGAAAATGCTTTAGTGCATCCATAATTGCAGCTTTCTTTTCCGGCGGGCACTGTGGCACTTTCGCGTCTTCTTTCTTTGACAGATTATAATTCTGCCCCACATCTAGCCCGCACTTCCGCTTAACCTGGGAGATATACAGGCTGGACACCTTCAGGCCGTGCTTTTCCAGCACATAGGCTTTGATCTCATCATAGGTGGCTTTACTCTCCGCCGATGTCAAATCCAGCTCGTCCAGATTCAACTCCACCTCGATATGCTGCTTGGTGTTGAGTTTGGACAAAAGTACTACCGTCTCCACATGCTCCGTCGCCGGAAACATATCAAATCCTACTGCTTCCTTCGCCTTATACCCCAGCTTCTTCATATAAGCCAGATCTCTTGCCAATGTCTCTGGGTTGCAGGAAACATAAACTACTTTTTTCGCTCCCATCTTTGCAATGGAATCCATGAACTCTTCGGTACTTCCGCTTCTTGGGGGATCCATGATGACTACATCGGCTTTTTCACCAGCCTCTGCCATATTGACCAGGAAACGACCGGCATCATTGCAGAAGAAACGGATATTGGATATCTGGTTCATTTTGGCGTTGTTGATGGCATCCCGGACTGCATCCTGGTTTAATTCCACGCCGATCACATTTCCGGCCTTTTTGCTTGCAATAATACCAATAGTTCCTATACCACAATACGCATCCACAACCGTCTCTTTTCCAGTCAGTCCAGCCAGCTCCAGAGCCTTTGTATACAATTTCTCCGTCTGGGCCGGATTTACCTGATAGAAAGAACGGGAAGAAATACGGAAGCTACAGCCGCACAGCGTATCCACAATATATCCTTTTCCATACAGCACATGCTCCTTTTCCCCCAGTACCATGCTGGTTCCCCGTCCATTGATATTCTGGACAATGGTGGTGATCTCCGGATGTTTCTCTCTTAATGCCTTTACGAAATTATTCTTTGACGGAAATACAGGGGAAGCTGTTACCAGTACCACCATGATCTCCCCACTTTCAAAGCCTCTGCGGATCAGCACATGGCGCAGCAAGCCATAACCAGTATCTTCATCAAATGTACGGATCTTAAAGGACTTTAACATACCGCGAATAGTGCCAATGATCTCATCTGCCTTCTGGTCCTCGATCATGCACTTCTCCACAGGTACTACATTATGGGTATTTTCCTGATAAATACCGGAAATAATATTGCCCCTTCTATCCCTATCAAATACAGCATGAACTTTGTTTCTATAATAAAACGGATCTTCCATTCCTATCATGTCTTTTACAGGACAGATTCCCTTCAACAATGTTTCCAGACGCTTTCTTTTCGTCTTTAACTGCTCTGCATAAGGCATATCCAGCATCTGACATCCGCCACACTGACGCATAACAGGACACATGCTCTTTTTAGCGTTCTTCTTTCCCTTTTCCACGTTCTGGCCAGACTGCTGTTTCAGAACCGGCTTTCCAAACTTTGCCGCCTTCTGTTTCTGCTCTGTTCTCTGCTTCTGCTCTGACCTTTGCTTCTGCTCTGGCTTTACCCCTTTCACAGCTCTGCTTTCCGGTCTTTTATTTTCTCTTTTGGGGCTTCCCTGTTTTTTGCCTTCCTGTACTCGTTTTCCCTGTATTCTATTTTCCTGGGATTTATTCCCTTGAACTTTCTTTTCCTGTTTTTTCTTTCCCTGCACGTTTTTTTCCTGCATTTTTACACCTTTTTCATTCATATCCTATCGACAATTTATTCCTTCGCTCTTATAATCGTACTTATCAACATCCTAAAACAATGAGGTGATATTTATGAGCGAAACATCCACATCACAAGATCCCGTTTCTTATTACATTGACCATACTATATACACTGGCCGACCGGCAGATACTACCGACCGTCTTCCAAAGGAGATACGCACCTATGACCTGTTAGACTCCCTTGGGATCACCTATACCCGTGCAGACCATGACACACTACCCACTATGGAAGCATGCCAGGAAGTAGGTAAGCTTTTAGGCATTGAGATCTGCAAAAACCTATTTCTTCGCAATACCCAGAAAACCGCCTTCTATCTGCTGATCCTTCCAGGCAGCAAAAAGTTCAAAACAGCCGCTCTCTCCAAGCAGATCGGCAGCGCCCGTCTTTCCTTTGCCGAACCGGAATTTATGGAACAGTACCTTAACATCACTCCCGGTTCTGTAAGTGTTCTCGGTCTGATGAACGACCCAGAAAACAAAGTCCGGCTGCTCATAGACAAAGATATCCTGGAGAACCATCCTTACTTCGGATGTCATCCATGTATCAACACCTCCAGCCTGAAATTCCGCACAGAAGACCTGTTAAACAAGATCCTCCCTGCTATCCACCATAACTATACCATTGTAGATCTTCCATACGCAGAATAGTCCATCAAACTTAGCAGATACATCTTTAACGCATTCCCAATCTGTACAAATACCTGAAGCAGACGCAACGGTCCCTTAAACGATCCCTTAGATCGGGGCCGTTGCCTTTCTTAACCACTCTTTCTCCTGGTCATCCATATACGGACTGATCTTCTCAAACACCTCTTTGTGATATGCGTTAAGAAGAGCAATATCTCTCTCTGTCATCAGCTCTTTCACTACCGCATCCTTATCAACTGGTACAAAGGTAAGGAACTCAAACTTCATAAACTGGCCATACTGGTTCTTCTCATCCTTTACACAAAGGATCAGGTTCTCTGTACGGATACCATGGCTTCCTTCAATATAAAGTCCCGGTTCATCAGAAGTGATCATTCCAGCTTCCAGAACACCATTATCATGCCGCTCCGGCACCATACGGAAGCGGATGCCATTTGGTCTTTCGTGAACATTTAACAGATAGCCCACACCATGACCGGTTCCATGGTCAAAATTCAGTCCCCTGCTCCAAAATGGCTCTCTTGCCACATAATCAAGGCTTAAGCCTCTGCACCCATATAAAAATTTCACTTCTTTTAATCGCAGCATGCTTATAAGGACCAGAGTAAAATGCTCTTTTTCTTCCTCCGTCAGTTCTCCTAACGCAATGGTACGGGTAATATCCGTAGTTCCCTCATAATACTGGCCACCAGAGTCTACCAGATAAAAGCCATGGTCTTCCAGTACCGTATCACTTTCCTTTGTTGCAGAATAGTGACACATAGCCGCATTCGCCCCATAAGCAGAGATTGTAGCAAAGCTTGGCTCAATATAGCCTTCCTGCTCTTTCCTGAATTCCTCTAACTTATCCTGGACACTCATCTCTGTAAGACGCTCTTTTCCAATATGGTGCTTTAACCAGTAGATAAAACGGGTAACAGCTACACCGTCCTTAATATGAGCTTTCTTCTCATTTTCAATCTCAACCTCATTCTTTACTGCTTTCGCATCAGAAGTGGGATTCATCTTATCAACCAGTTCATTCTTATCCTTTAATATGTTATACAAAGCATAATTGATATGCTGCTTCTCCATAAGGATCTTATGTCCCGTAATATCTGTTGCCATTTTATAGATATCATCATAAGGCAGTATTTCTGTCCCTAAATCTTCCAGATATTTAAGCATATCTATATTATGATAATTATCCATATATGGATATGCTTCTCCGTGAAGCACTTCTTCATTTACAAACAGATACAATTTATCCTCTGTTACGATCACGTAGGAAAGCACTACCGGATTATAAGCAATATCATTTCCCCTGATATTTAACAGCCATGCAATATCATCCAGCGATGTCAGAACATACATATCTGTATGCTCCTTCTTCATTTCTGCACGAAGCTCTTTTAATTTTTCTTCTGCTGTCTTTCCTGCATATTTCTCATGTAATGCCCATGCCGGCTCCATGGACAGTGCCGGACGGTCTTCCCAGATCTCATTGATAAGATCATCACTGCAAAGGATCCTTGCATTTTTTTCTTTCAGGCGCTTTTCCAGATCAATACCGGTCAATGCATTGACTACTCTTCCGTCAAAGCCCAGACAGCCATTTTCCGGCACTTCTGCTTCCAGATATCCGGCTACAGAAGGCACGCCTTCCTGTCCCATTTTCATCATCTTTACAGAAGTTCCCTGAAGCTGTACTGCCGCCTGGACAAAATATCTTCCATCTACCCACAGGCATGCTTCCTTCATGGTCACTACTGCAATTCCCGCAGAACCGGTAAAACCGGTCAGGAACTGTCTGCATTTAAAATGATCTCCCACATATTCGGACTCATGAAAATCAGCAGTAGGCACCATATAGGCATCCATGCCACGTTCCTTCATCTTTGTTCTGAGCAATTCTAATTTCTGATTCACGGTCATTTTCTCCGTTGATCCATCATTTACTGTATTCATATTCCTTCTCCTCCTGTACTCACACATGGCTGCATATTTTCAGCTATATCCATCCAAAATGTCTGCATGCCTTCCAGACTCCATCCCGGGCAATATCATCTGTCACATAATCGGCTGTATCTTTCAGCTTCTGGACTGAATTTCCCATAGCGATCCCGGTTCCAGCTGCCTGAACGATCTCATAATCATTCATGCTGTCTCCAAATGCCACCGTCTGGCTTATATCCATTCCATAGTATTCACATAAACGTACCAGTCCATTTGCCTTGGATGCCTGTACTTCTATGATGTCCGCCCCTAACCGGCTGGAAAATAATGGAAATTTAAGTTCCGGAAAATGTGCCTCCATATCAGACACCGGATCCGCTTCTCCAATATAAGCTAACGTACGTACCGGCAGTTCCAGCATTTTCCAGGGATCCTGAAAATTACGCATGCTCTCTCCCCAGCGGATCTTGTCGATTCTTTCTACCTCTGCCGGATTCACAAAGTAATCCTTATCATCGATCGTCAGCCCCACGGCAATTTCCCTTTCTTCCCCATAGGAAAGCAGGCGTTTTAAAAGCTCTTTATCCATAAAATGCTCATATAACAATTCATCCCCGGCAACCACACGGGTTCCATTCATATGGATTACTGCATCTGGCCGTATCTGTTGTTTGTAGCCCACACTGACCATTCCATCCATATTTCTGCCGCTGGCGATGACAATAATACTGTCTTTTCGCAGCATCTCCACCGCTTCTATGGCACTGTCCGGTATCTTCCATGTAGCCTGATCTAAAAGTGTCATATCCAGATCAAAACTTACGATCCTTTTCTTATCTGTTTTGCTGCCTGTCGTTTTATTGATCATCTGAAAAACTCCTCATTGCGGTATACATTAAAAAAACAAAATCGGGGCTTTTCAAACAGCCTCTTTTCTGTTATACTATAATAGTTATGAACATCGGAGTATGGCGTAGCTTGGTAGCGCGCTCGGCTGGGGGCCGAGAGGTCGCAGGTTCAAATCCTGTTACTCCGATTTATTTTTTATCAAGGGTTTTTGATGATTTTACTCATCAGAAGCTCTTATTTTTTTAATCACCGTTCCAGATGATACCGAATTGCTCCGTGCTTTGCACTCCCGCAATTCTAAAAACATTCCTAATCCCCTTATTTTTTCTTCAAATAATGGCTTCTTACTCATGTTTTTAGCAGGTCCCAGGTTCAAAAATCCTCCTGCAGGCAAGCCTGCGCCGGATTTCCGCCCTTTTTGCCCTGGCATCATCATATAGATTCTATCGAAAAAATATTAAATTATCAATATTTTTCACCTGCAAATCCAAAAACTTCTTAAATGTTCTCTCGGAATCTTTCTGTACCTGACTTTGCGAGAAGATTTTTTGTCAGCCGCAAAGGCAAGTCCATAAAAGACTCCGGTAGGACATATAACAGAAAAGGAGTGAGCATGCCATTTCATATACTCACTCCCAAATCCTGTCTTACTTATTTGTACCTTTTATGCCTCAACACTCTCATTTCTATGCTCCATAGTCCTGAACAAATGGGTACAGATCAGGATCGCTACTACAATGGACAGATAATCCGCTGCAGGCTGCGCATAAATAACGCCTTCCAGTCCAAACATATGATTTAAAATAAAGATCAACGGGATAAAGATCAGTCCCTGACGGCAGACTGTCAGGAGCAATGACGGGATCGTCTTTCCCATTCCCTGGATGGTATTGATGCACAGGAATAAAATCCCTAAAAACGGCGCTGACAACTGCAGTGCAATAACCATCTGGATACCATAAGTGATAACCTGGGCGTCATTGATAAACACCTGAACCAGTGATTTTCTTGCCACCATCATAAACAGGGTCAGGATCGTTCCCATGATCACCGATACGATGCCTGTAAACTTAAACACCTGCATCAGACGTTTCTTATTTCCCGCACCATAATTATATCCGATCAGCGGCTGAATTCCCACACAAAGTCCGATCTGCAGCAGCACTACCAACATATTGGATTTCAAGGCAACGCCCATTGCAGCAACCGGTGTATCTCCATATCCTACTAATGCCTGATTAAGGATAATATTTGCAAAACTCATTAAAATATTGTTTAAAGATGCAGGAATTCCAATCGCTACTACGCTCTTTGCAATTCCTTCTCCCACTTTAAAATATTTCCAGCTGATAGACAAAGTGGATTTTTTCCTGAGAAAATACTGCAGATAAAACAGGCATGCTGCAATATTTCCAATGATCGTAGCCAATGCTGCGCCTGTTACTCCCCAGCCTAACATCAGGATCATAACCGGATCCAGCACAATATTTATAATAGTTCCAAGGAGGTTTCCCACCATAGACTCTCTGGCCGCGCCTTCTCCTCTTAAGATATTGGCAAATGCAGTGGAAAACAGGATCGTTGGCGCACCAATGGAAATGATCAGCAGATATTTTCTGGCAAAACCAATGGTATTTTCACTGGCTCCGATCAGTCCCAAAATCCCTTCCATACCAAGTACAGAACAGACAGCCACGATCACTCCCAGACCTAACGCACCATAACAGCAAAAGGAACTGATATGCCATGCCCGGTCTTTATGCTTTTCACCTAATGCCCTGGATATAGCCGAGCTTCCACCGATGCCAAACAGATTTCCCAGCGCCATAAAGATCATAAATACCGGTGTTGCCAAAGATACAGCCGCAACCTGCAGTGGATCCTGTGTCTGACCAATGAAAAAGGTATCTGCCATGTTGTAAATGACAACTACCAGCATAGATATCATGGTAGGAACAGCCATAGTAGCCACTGCTTTAGGTACCGGAACTTTTTCAAACAGATCCGTATTGGTTTTCATACATTTTTCCTCTCTTTTTCCCACATTTTCTCCATTGTATGCTTTTTACATTTTGTCTTATTTTTAACGTATTTAAGCCATTTTGCGTAAGCATTCTGCCATTCTAAACACAATCTGTATATTTGTCAACTGTTATTTTTTTGCCGAGGTTCTGCTGAAATTCTGTCATCCCATTTTCCTGTTACTGAGAAATTCATATTCCAACTTTCTGCATTTTTCATTGCTCTGCCACTAACCTTGTTGTATAATAGGTTTATAATAAGAAATGGAGAATGCGTATGTTAGTTTCAACAAAAGGGCGTTATGCACTGCGTATCATGATCGACCTGGCAGAACACCAGAGAGACGGCTATATTCCATTGAAGGAAACAGCCGGGCGCCAGGGCATTTCAGAAAAATACCTGGAAGGGATCATTAAGATCCTTGTAAAAGATAAAATGCTTACAGGTGTCCGCGGCAAAGGCGGCGGATACAAACTTACCAAATCACCGGATCAGTATACAGTAGGAAGTATCCTGCGCCTTACGGAAGGCTCCCTTGCCCCTGTATCCTGTCTGGAATCCCCGGACGCACTTTCCTGCGAGCGCATGGACTGCTGCCGTACACTCCCTATGTGGAGAGGCTTGGATCACCTGATCAACAACTACTTAGACAATATCACTCTTGCTGACCTGATCCAGCCCGAAGAACCATGGAGCAATTATGTAATCTAGTCCAAAAGAAAAACAAGCGCCACCAAAGGTGGCATTTGTTTTTCTTGGACGATTAACGAGGGTTCCGTCTGCGTCAGCAGACAATAGAGCGCGATAGCGCGTGAACCCGAGTGTACATATATACATAATCTCCAAAAAAGAGTATGCCACCGGGAATGGAACTCCATCCCGAAAGCATACTCTTTTTCATTTCATCTTTTCCTACTTATAAAGAGACAGTCCATCAAATAAAATAACCGGATCATCCCATTCATTATCCTTTAACAGGGAAACTTCTACGCGGATCTGCTTCTGTCCGGATACATCCACACCAAAATATACATTCTTTTCATTGTAATGGATATCAGGTGATGTATACAGTACCTGGTCATCGTCACCGTAAACAGTTACTCTTGCAAGAAGGGCGCTGTCAAACTGGGAAGAAGGACCAAATACGCCAGATAACATTCTGTATTCACCATTTGTATTGCACTGTACATAGCTTCCCTTGCCTTTTAAGCGGATCGCATTTCCCCAGCGGGATCCAGCGGCTGTCTTACCGGAAGCAATGATCGTGTAATCTTTCTTTGTAATGCCTTCCAGGTTCTGTACCAGATAACCATTTTCCAGATCCATACTATTAGCTGGCTCTGTATCTCCCTCATTTGGAACCCATACGCCATCTTCGCCAATGGTTCTTCCATCGATCACTGTGTTTACAGCCATAGCACCGTTTGGATACAGGAAATACCATTTTCCATCGTCACTCTTTAACCATCCAATCTGCATTGCACCAGTCTGGTCCAGATAATACCACTGGCCATCGATCTGCTGCCAGCCGATCTTCATAATACCGTCATTACCAATATAATAATATTTTCCATTATCTTTTATCCACTCATTGTATGCAAACTTGTTGGTACCCTTCTGGTATTTCCACTGATCATTTACATATTTCCATGTTCCTGCATAAGCCGGAACTGTTAAAGCCGCACTTAATGCCAGCGCTGCCGCTGCAACCGCAAAACGTCTTCTCATTTCCCATTCTCCTTTCATCTGCAGGCTTTATTCCTGCGCTATATTAACCGCTCATACTGTCTGTTTTCGTACACTTTATTATAATTCAACTTTGCTTTTTATGCAACAGTGCCTGCCATCTGTTCACAGAATATCCACGGTTTTACTGGGTTTTCTGGACAATCATCCGCTTATCTGTCACTTAATCTTCCCACATTCCTGCAAATTCACCGTCTTTTAAACGCAAAAGTCTCTGATTGGAACTTCCCCGAAAGATCAGGGTCAGATCCTTCTTTGCTTCCACAAACTCACCATCTACCAACACATCGATCTGACGCAGCATTTCTTTTGTATATTCCGTGTAAACAGAGCCGCCTGGCTGCATATCCTGATCAAACAGATATCCGCTGTAACACCAGATGTCTTTTTGTGGATAAGTCTCCCTGATCTTCTTTAAAAGGTGGACAAGTACCGCCTGATTTTCCGGTTCAAAAGGTTCTCCCCCAAGAAGGGTAAAACCCTGAATATATCCCGGTTCCAGTAATTTTAAAATTTTATCCTGCGTCTCCTCTGTAAAAGGAACCCCATACTGAAAATTCCAGGTTTCCGAATTAAAACAGCCCTTACAATGATGACGGCAGCCAGACACAAACAATGTTACCCTTACACCAGGACCATCTGCAATATCACATTCTTTTATATTTCCATAATTCATCTGTCATTTCTCCATTTCTGTTAAATATACTCTGCGGATCTAAATAACATAACTGAACAAGAAGTTTATCTTTATAGTATACACCACATCATTCTCCTGCACAAGAAAAAAGCAAAGCCCGGAAATCACTTCCAGGCTCTGCCCTTTTATTTTGTAACGTGTTCACACTCACAAACCCGCACTTCGTGCTCTACTTTCCCGAGAAGTTTCTATGCAGCAGCTCATGCTCCTTCCCCTTTAAAAGTGAGTCATAAAGTGAAAGGATCATCGGGTTTTCATTTGACTTCTTGATCTGGGTATTTACATCTGTATCATACAGTCCCTTCATTCTGGCCTTTCTGGTTCGCGGTCCGGCATTTACCGGCTGGCCGCCGCCCATGATACAACCTCTGCGGCATGCCATTACTTCCACAAAATCATACTCCACCTCATGGTTCTTGATCTGCTGCAACAGCTTATCCGCATTTGCCAGACCATTTACTACTGCCGCCCGGATCTCTCTTCCATTATAATCATAGGTCAGCGTCTTAATACCTTCATCACCCCGGACTCCGCTCTTTTTAATGGCTTCCATATCCACTCTGCTGTGTCCCTGCTGCAATCTGCGAAGTACTGCCTCTGTGACACCGCCGGTAACACCAAAGATCACACCGCTTCCGGAACCAATACCAAAAGGCACATCAGCAGCCTCGATCTCTACCTTATCAAATACAATACCGGACTTGCGGATCATCCTTACTACTTCTGTTGTTGTTAATACATAATCCACATCCTGTTTTCCGTTGGTAAAGGACTCCGGCCGCAGGATCTCTTCCTTCTTTGCTGTACACGGCATAATAGAAACAGATACTATCTTCTTTCCTTCGTTCTTTTCCGGATCCTTATAATATTCACGGACTACCGCACCAAACATTTGCTGAGGAGAACGGCAGGTGGAAAGGTTTGGCACAAATTCCGGATATTTTGTCTCACAATATTTCACCCATGCAGGACAGCAGGATGTAAATAATGGCATTTTCTGACCGGAAGTAAAACGCTCAATAAATTCCTTTGACTCTTCCACAACTGTCAGATCCGCACCATAAGAAGTATCATAAACCTCATCAAAGCCCAGTCTGTGAAGTACACCTACCAGCTTGCCCATTACATTTTCGCCCTTTGCATAGCCAAAATGATCTCCAATGGCCACACGTACAGCCGGTGCGATCTGAGCGATCACCTTTGTATTTTTATCCGCTAAAGCTTCCCATACCACATCGATATTGGTATGGATACTGATAGCACCTGTAGGACAGACAACCCGGCACTGGCCGCAGCCAACGCAGTCTGTTTCTGCGATCTTCTTATTAAATGCAGGCATTACCTGTGCATCTGTTCCACGGTAAGCAAAATCAATGGCATTGATATTCTGCACATTGTCGCACATTCTTACACAGTCACCGCAAAGGATACATTTATTAGGATCCCTGATAATAGCATGGGAACTGGTGTCGATAGGCTGCTGCTCTCTTACATTTTCAAAACGGATCTCATGAACACCCATGCGATGAGCCAGTTCCTGCAGATGACATTCTCCACTCTTGATACAGGTAGTACAATCTCTGCAGTGGGCCGCTAAAAGCAGTTCCAGGATCAGTTTGCGGTAACGCATCAGCCTTGGTGTATTCGTATAGATGACCATTCCGTCTTTTGGTTTTTCTGAACAGGAGGCAAAGGTCTTTCCCCTGTCATTTTCCACTGTACAAAGACGACAGGCTCCATATATAGATAATTCTGAATGATAGCACAATGTAGGGATGTCGATCCCGGCTTTTCTTATTACTGACAATACATTGGGTTCATCTGTAAATTCAATGGACTGTCCGTCAATTGTCATAATTCCCATAAATTTCCATCCTCCCTACTCTGTATAGATCGCGCCAAAGGCACAGTTGTCCATACAGCTTCCGCATTTTACACATTTTTCATTGTCAATGACAAATGGTGACTTCACTTTTCCGGAAATGGCATTTACCGGACAGTTCCTTGCACACTTGGAGCAGCCTTTACACTTCTCAGGATCGATCTTAAATACCCGAAGCCCGGAACAGACATGTGCACGGCATTTCTTATCCAGAATATGCTCCTCGTATTCCTTACGGAACGCATGAATGGTACTGATGACCGGCTTTGGCGCGCTCTTTCCCAATCCGCAAAGGGCAGTATTTTCGATCATATCTGCCAGCTCTTCCAGCTCATCCAGATCGCTCATTTTCCCGTTTCCTGCAACAATACGCTCCAAGATCTCCAACATTCTCTTGGTTCCTTCTCTACATGGAACACATTTTCCGCAGCTTTCTCTTTGGGTGAAATTCATAAAGAACCGGGCAACTTCCACCATACAGGTATCTTCATCCATAACAACCAGACCGCCGGATCCGATCATGGCTCCGATCTTTGAAAGGGAGTCAAAATCCATCTTGCTGTCAAGCTGTGACTCCACCAGACAGCCTCCGGAAGGACCACCGATCTGGACTGCCTTAAACTTTTTATTATCCTTAATGCCACCGCCAATATCGAAAATGATCTCACGAAGACTGATACCCATAGGAACTTCGATCAGACCTGTATTCTTAACATTTCCAGTAAGTGCAAATGCCTTGGTTCCCGGGCTTTCCGGTGTACCGATACGGCTGTACCAGCCTGCGCCATTTTTAATGATCATAGGAACATTGGCATAGGTTTCTACGTTATTTAATACAGTTGGTTTGCCCCATAAGCCCTGTTCTACGGTTCTAGGCGGTTTTACCCTTGGCATACCTCGTTTTCCCTCAATAGAAGCGGTCAGCGCAGATCCTTCGCCACATACAAAGGCACCGGCGCCTCTGTTGATATGCAGTCTGAAACTAAAGCCGGTTCCCAGGATATTATCGCCTAAAAGTCCCTTTTCCTCTGCCTGGGCAATAGCGATCTGCAGTCTGCGCACTGCCAGTGGATATTCCGCACGGACGTAAATATATCCTTCCTGGGCCTGCACTGCATAAGCCGCTAACATCATGCCTTCGATCATACGGTGGGGATCACCTTCCATAACACTTCGGTCCATAAATGCACCTGGATCGCCTTCATCACCATTGCAGACTACATAGCGTATCTTTTCCTTCTGACTTGCCACCTGGGTCCATTTCTTACCAGCCGGGAAACCAGCGCCGCCTCGTCCTCTCAGTCCTGCGTCTGTCACGGTCTTTATAACAGCTTCCGGAGTCATTTCAAAAACAGCTTTTTCAAAAGCCTCATAAGCGCCTACTGCCATGGCATCTTCTATATGCTCTGCATCAATATGTCCACAATTTTTAAGCACCAGACGGGTCTGCTTTGCATAGAAAGGGATCTCCTCCTGGGTTTCATATACACGGCCGCTGTCCTCATACATCAGCCTTGTTACCGGCTCCCCGCGAAGGATCGTTTTTTCAAATATTTCTTCACAGTCTTCCAGCTTTACCTTTAAATACAGGTAATTGTATGGTTCAATACGAACTAAAGGACCCATTTCACAGAAACCGTGACATCCGCTCATCTTAAGTCCCACATGTGCGATCTCTTCCCCAAATTTTACCGTCACATTGCTCATATTTGCAGTCAGTTCCTTAATACGGGCATAGATCTTGTCGGAACCGCCTGCCAGACATCCTGTTCCTCCGCAGATCAGGACTCTGCAGGTTTCTTTCTGGCGTTTTTCCTTACATTCTTCTCTCCACAGATGAAGCTGCATTCTGTTCTCTATTTTCATACCTTCTCATCCTCCCGCAATTTTGCGATCAGTTCACTCATTTTCTCCGGTGTCATTTTCGGATGTACTTCATCATTGACCATTACGGCAGGCGCCAGTCCGCAGGCTCCCAGGCAGGAAACAGTTTCCACTGTAAACAGCTGGTCATCTGTTGTATGTTTCTTTTTGCCAAGCCCCAGTTCCTTGTAAAGTCCCTCCAAAATAGGAATGGACTTACGCACATGACAGGCTGTTCCGTCACAGACTTTGATCACATATTTTCCCTTTGCCTCAAAAGAGAAATTCTCGTAAAAGCTTGCTACACTGTAAGCCTTTGCTTCTGAGATCCCCAGTTTCCCCGCAACATAGGTCAGAAGCTCCGGCGGCAGATAACGATATTCCTCCTGGATCCCCTGGATAATAGGGATCAGGGATTTTTCTTCACAGCTATACTGTGCAATGATCTGGTCTGTCTTCTCATAATAAGATGTATCTAACATTGTACCCCTCCTTTTGTGCATTTCACGTATAATCAATTATACATGAGAAAATGTTTTGTGCATAGTGCTTATTGATATTTTTTTGACGAAATTCTCAATAAGTATAACAAACTACCTGAATAAGAAAAAAGAAGCCCCAGAATTTACTCTGAGACTTCTCTTTAAGTTCATTGATTTTACAGATGTAATACTCTGTCCCGGATCTCCTGGGTCCTTCCCTGGTTCCAGAACTGTGTTCCAATATAACCGCAGGTTCTTCTTGCTACGAACATCTTATTCTGATCCTTGTTTCCACAATTTGGGCACTCCCAGATCAGTTTTCCGGACTCTTCCTCTTTGATGACCATTTCACCATCGTAACCACAGCATTCGCAGTAATCGCTCTTGGTATTTAACTCTGCGTACATGATATTGTTATAAATAAACTTCATAACAGACAGTACCGCCGGAATATTGTTCTGCATATTCGGAACTTCCACATAGCTTACAGCGCCGCCTGGTGACAGCTTCTGGAAATCAGACTCAAATTTCAACTTGCTGAACGCATCGATCTTCTCTGATACGTGTACATGGTAACTGTTGGTGATGTAGTTCTTGTCGGTTACTCCCGGAATAATGCCAAAACGCTTCTGCAGGCATTTTGCAAACTTGTAAGTTGTGGACTCCATAGGTGTTCCATATACGGAATAACTGATGTTCTCAGCCGCTTTCCACTCTTTGCACTTATCATTTAAACGCTGCATTACCTTTAATGCAAATGGACGTGCCTCCGGGTCTGTATGGGACTTTCCAAGCATTCTCATGCACATTTCATACAGTCCTGCATAGCCCAGTGAAATAGTAGAATATCCGTTAAACAGAAGCTTATCGATCTTCTCACCCTTTTTCAGTCTTGCCAGGGCACCATTCTGCCACAGGATCGGTGCAACATCAGAGATCGTGCCTAAAAGGCGCTCATGACGGCATCTGAGAGCTTCATGGCATAATTCCAGGCGCTCGTCTAAGATCTCCCAGAAACGGTCCATATCGCCTTCAGAAGAACATGCTACATCTACCAGGTTAATGGTAACAACGCCCTGATTGAAACGGCCATAATATTTATGGCTGCCATCTGCATTTCTCTGAGAGTCTTCTACTGTCAGGAAAGAACGGCATCCCATACATGGGTAAACATCTCCCTGCTTTAATTCCTTCATGATCTTTGCAGAAATATAATCCGGTACCATACGCTTTGCAGTACATTTTGCTGCCAGCTCTGTCAGATACCAGTATGGAGCATCCTCGGAAATATTGTCCTCATCCAGCACATAGATCAGTTTTGGGAACGCCGGTGTGATCCATACGCCTTTTTCATTCTTTACACCCTGCATACGCTGTACCAGGACCTCTTCAATGATCATAGACAGGTCTTTTCTGGTCTGACCCTCTGGTACCTCATCCAGGTACATAAATACAGTTACAAATGGAGCCTGTCCATTGCAGGTCATCAATGTGATCAGCTGGTACTGAATAGTCTGGATACCGCTCTTGATCTCTTCTCTCAGTCTGCGCTCTGTTACCTTATCAATGATCGCCTCATCCATAGGTTCGCCGCATTCTTTTCTTTCTTCGATCACATTTTTACGGATCTTCTTTCTACTGATATCTACAAATGGAGCCAGATGAGCCAGTGTAAATGACTGTCCGCCATACTGGTTGCTGGCAACCTGGGCAACGATCTGGGTGGTCACATTACAGGCAGTAAAAAAACTGTGTGGCTTCTCGATCAGTGTCTCACTGATCACAGTACCATTCTGAAGCATGTCCTCCAAATTGATCAGATCACAGTTATGTTCTCTCTGTGCAAAATAATCGGTATCATGGAAATGGATAATTCCCTCTTCATGTGCTCTTACGATCTTCTCCGGAAGAAGTACACGGCGGGAAAGATCCTTACTTACTTCTCCAGCCATGTAATCACGCTGGGTAGAATTGATCACCGGGTTCTTATTGGAATTTTCCTGGTTGACCTCTTCGTTGATATTATCAAGCAGTGATAAAATTCCATTATCTGTTGTATTGGATTTACGTGTCAGTTCCCTCTTATAACGATAGCGCACATATTTCTGTGCTACCTCGTAGCCTCTCATAGCCATGATGCCTGTTTCCACCATGTCCTGAATGTCTTCTACATTTACAGCATGAGTTGACTCCTGAACCTTATTTGCTATATTATCTGCTATCGCTCTGATCTGATAGTCATTCATCTGGTGCAGTCTGTCTACTTCTTCATTCGCCTTATGAACTGCATTAACGATCTTCTGTGAATTAAAATGAACCTCTTCGCCATTCCTTTTAATTACATTCGTCTTTACTTCAACACTCATTACTATCCCTCACTCATGCACAAAATATTGTTGTTTTTTTAACCACACTCACTATATCTAGTGCCAAGTACTATACTACTACAAAAATCAGTTCTTGAAAAGGGAAAAATAGAAAATAAAAGAATTCAGACAACGGCAACTATTGCCCGTTATTTTAATCATTTGTTTATTAGAGTATCTTATAGAATATCTTTGTCTTATTACCCGGTATCTGCCGACCGCCCAGCTATTATCCCACTAAATCCCGGGAATGTAAAGCACTATTTTAACGAGAATTTGAACATTAAAAAAGCAGAACGGATCATAAAATGGACCGTCATAGTACTGACAGTCCATTTTATGATCCATGTTATTATTCTTTGGATTTTACCTGTTATTTGATTTTATCTACTATCTGCAGATCCTCAAAACAGGTCGTCTTCTTGTGTTGTTTCGCTTTCTTCCAGATTTACGATCCGAATCGCATCTTTTGACTGCTCAATCACAGATTCCAGCATTTCACGGCTGATATCGCCTTCCAAAATCGTCAGACCGATCACCAACGCCAGGTTTACACCTGCTATCAGCGTAGTATTTGGGTGTTCCAGATAGGTATACATTGTGCTGTTGACACTTCCTCCATACATATCTGAAAGAAGAATCACCTGATCATCTTCCCCTACAGTCTGGAAAAAAGCATCCAATGCATCATTTAAAGATTTCTCATCCACATAAGCATCAAATACGGTTACTTTATCATGGCCTCCTAACAGAATATCCAAAGAACTTGCTAAACCACTTGCAAGATGTCCATGAGAAGACAGAAAAAATTTTGTCATACTATTACATTCCTTTCAGATCCCGATAGCTGATCAGTTCAATATTATTTTCCTGAATCCATTGTTTAAACCGTTCACTGGTAACAGCTGCCAGATCCTGATTACGAATCAGAGTATAAGTACTTACCTGGAAAAGTTCATGATCTACGTAACCACAGTGCGTTCCCAAAAAGCTAATCGGATTGTTCAGAAATTCCTGATCTCCAATCACACATTCTGTCAAATCTGCCTTGATCTGATCCTCCAGTGGAAATGGCTTTTTATTCCAGTTTCTAGAAGGTCTTATGATTCCAAATCGTTTGTGCATCTCCTTCACCAAGGGGATACTGTATTTTCTTCCTATTGCTTCCATTGCAGCCCAGGTTGCCGGAGTACTGTAGGAATGTCCATGGAGATATTCCGGAAACTTTCCTGTCAATTCCTTAAACCTTAGAACCTGTGCCTCTGTTTCTGTCAGACAATCTTCATATTTAACATGGTTCTGATCACCATCTTTCTGATCAATGGCCCAGTGCATGCCAGAAGTCAGAAATAAACCATTTTTCTGTACCAGAGATGGTACTTTTTCTGGATCTGCACAAGGGCGCCCTGCAACCAGATTAATATCCTCCCCCAGGCAGATCTGCGGATAAGGCTTCATCAGTTCTACTGCAAATGGTGCTGCAGGCATATTAGAAAACAATCCTGTACAGGTAATTGCTCCCTCTCTTGCTGCACGGGCAATGCCACAGCTGACAGCTTCTGTGATTCCAAGGTCATCTGACTGAATAATAAGTTTCATTGCAATACACCCCCATCTTTACTGAATCAGTTTCTTTAACGGAATTGCAATCTCTTCCGGGGTAGTCTGACAAATGCATTCCAGCCCTGTCGCCATCAGTTCACGGAATGTTGCTTCTTCATCTGTATCGCAATACAGATTGTTGTCAAAGCGTTTTCTTTCTTTTCCCTCTTTTTTCGGCGCCACTCTGCCATAATTTCCTACATTAATAAATGGAATGCCTTTTACCTGTTTTGCCATTTTAAGTGCATCTTCCGGACTGTTTACCAGTACAAGTACCTTTAATGGCTCACATCTTGGATCATTTAAAGTCTTGATTGCGTCATCAATTGATTTAATAACTGTCTTGATTCCTGGAGGTGCTGCCATTTTTAATGATTTCTGAATCATTACATTGGCAGCTGCATGATCATTTGCTACTACTATGCTGTCTACACCTGTGTGACGGGACCATTTAATCGCAATCTGACCATGGATCAGACGTTCATCAATACGAAATAATTTGATCATAAAAACATATCCTTCCTTTTTCTAATTTACCTTTGCCTTCAGCGCCTCTGTGTTGAATATTTTATCCGGTGTATCTACGTTTTTATTATAAACTTCCTTACCGCCTACAAAAGTACGTTCACAAACAAAATCATCATTTACAAAGATCATATCGGCACGTTTTCCAGACTGCAGGGAACCTGTCTCCCCATCAATTCCCAAATACCGGGCCGGATTAATCGATGCCATGTAAAATGCCTGTTCCACAGGAACTCCAACTTTTGTTACCAACTGTTTAATATTTCGCAGTACCCAGCTTCCGCTTCCACAGATACGGCCATCTGAATTTAAGATCAGTCCTTTTTCATCTGCATAATTTTCACGTCCATACCGGATATATGTACCCGTTGGAAGCCCTGCGATAAAATTAGAATCCGAAATTAAACAGAACTTGCTGTATGGCTGCAGTTTAAACATGATCCTTAACATATCTGGACATATATGGTTTAGATCGGTAATGACTTCATAATAAATATTGTCTAATAACAGCAGTGCACCCAATGCACCTACATTTCTATGATGAATTCCCCTCATTCCATTGCCAAGATGGGTCGCAATATCAAATCCGGCCACTCTCTTGGCTTCATAAATATCTTCCGCATACGCTGCTGTATGGCAGCATGCTACTTTAATCTGATGCTCATGGAGACATCGAATGACATCATATGCTCCCGGAAGTTCTGGCGCAATCGCCATCACTTTCATTTTTCCATGAGTTTTTTGGATCAGACGTTCTGTTTCTTCCACATCCGGTGCCGGCCAGGTCAGACCTACTGTTTTTTCACCGCCCCGCGCCCAGAAAGGACCTTCGCTGTGAATACCATAGATCACTGCTCCCTCATAAACCTGATCCATTACACGGACAATTGCTTCAAAAGCATCTTCTTTTGCTGTTGGAAGAATCCCGGTAATACCGATAGATGCAAGTGCTTTTACATATCCTAATACATCTTCATCTGTACATGGATCTGTCATGGACCATCCACCAAATCCATGATTGTGAACATCTATAATACCAGGAAAAATATCCACCTTTCCAAGATCTTCGTATTCTCCGTCCCATTCCGTTGTAATCTTTTCAATCTTATCATCGCAAATAGTGATATAGCCGTTTACGAATCCGTTTTCTGTTAGTATCCGTTCTGACTTCCATGTTTTTCTACTCATTACGCGGCCTCCAAGCTTTCTTTAGAAAATTCCTAAAAATGCTAATACAATAGAGAGGATCAGAATGCCAAACACCAGAGTAAGCGGCTTGTATCCCTTTTTAATCAGTTTCATAAGCACAAATACCAGAACGATGGATAAAAGACCCGGGATAATGGAATCCAGGATATCCAGTACAACTACAGATGCCTCACCAACATTGATCGTCCAGGCCAGCTTTACGTTTACAGAAGAAGCTACCATAGCGCCTACCATGGTAATACCCATAACACCTGCGGCTTTTGTTAAAGACTGCATCAGACCGGAATTAAATACCGTATCAATAAAAGATGTTCCATACTTATAGCCAGCTCTCAAAAGATACCAACGTGCTGCGATCTGGGAGCATCCATAAATCAGGATAAATAACAGAACACCCAGGAAATTAGCCTGACTGCAAAGACCGATTGCAATACCTGCTGCAATAACTCTTAAGCAGTTAAAGAAAAATGCATCTCCAATACCTGCTGTTGGTCCCATAAGAGCTACTTTAATGCTTTCAATGGTATCATCATCCACTGCGCCTGTCTCTTTTTTCTGACGTTCCAATGCATAAGAAATACCTGCAATCAAAGATAAAAATACTGCATGGGTATTAAAAAAGCCATTGTGACGGCGCATTGCCTCTGCTTTTTCTTTCTTATCGTCATACAATTCATCTAATGCCGGTTCCATGGTCAGCGCAAATGCATTGCCTTCCATCTTTACCATATTAAATCCACAGAAAACCAGGCCTGAATTCCAGAACATTTTTCTTAATGTTTTTTTCTCTTGTGGTGTATAATTTGTTTCTTTAGCCATTAGAATAAGTCCTCCTCTCCTACAGATGAAGATGCACCGCTCTTTTCTGCAATCTTAAGAACATCGTTAATCTTTTTCTCATTGCAGAAATAGGTGATTGCAATCACAGCTGCGATAATTGCGATTGCAACGGTTGGAAGTGACATATATTTGCTTAATACATATCCCAGGAAGAAGAAACAGCCGATTTCTTTATTCCAGATCATAGAAAGCAGGATTGCAAATCCAATACCAGTCATCATAGAACTGGACGCTGATAAACCTGACATGATAAATGCAGGCATATTATTCATTACATGTTCCAGGCTGCTTACGCCAAAAGCAATTGCTGCAAACATGATAATCGCCTGAGGCAGACGATCCACAAAATATCCACACAACATAACCTGTGTACGATAAGATTTTTCTTTGCCGCTTCCAGCCATTTTCTCCCAATATGGAGCAAGTGCTGCAAGAACCGGCTTCCACATTTCATTTGCTGACCCCATTAATGTACCAATTGGCATTGCAAGAGCAAGTCCTGTTTCAACATCTGCTCCTGTCAGGATCGTATACGCAACTGCTATAATACTGCTGGCACAGGCATCTGAAGGAATAGAACCACCGATAGCAGAAATTCCCATAAAGATTGCCTCCAGAGAAGCTGCCATAATCATACCGGTTCTAATATCTCCTAGAAGAAAACCAGTCACTGTTGCTGTTACGATCGGACGTTGTAAAGTCTGCCATCCTAAGAGACGGTCGGTACCCTGCATCAGGATCCATACTAACGCACAAATCAAACCACTTTGTATCATATAACTCCCTCCTTAGTTTTGATATAGTATTATTATATATCCCATCGGGAAATCTTCCATTTTCATTTGTGCATTATAACATGAGAAAAGTTCGTTTTTGCCCTTACATTCATGCAGATTGTGGTATCTATAGTCTTTTACGGACACCATCTATTAACACTTCCATCACAGATGCAGTCGTCAGTTTTGGTGACAATTGTTCAAAATCATCCTGGAGATACCGGATCCCATTTTCCAAAAAACGCATTGAAACAATTGATTCCTGAAAATCAATGGCAATAAATAAAACTGCCCGTACCATTTCTTCTTCATATTCCAATCCTTTTTTTAAGAAATACAGATCAAATATCCGTTTTTCTGTATATTCAGACGGAACAATCACACAAAGAAGCTGATTGCGGACTCTTAAATGTCTGGGATCCATAAAAAACTGGTTCAATACTTCTTTAGAATTTATATCTTTGCCCCATTGGTATGAAAGCAGCTGAAAAATACTCTGAATCCCATAAATAGAGAAATCTCTATGAACAGCCAGTTCATCCCACTTTAATTGTTGGGCACTATAGAACAAATCATACCCACTTAACAGTACCTGCCTACGTACCTGCTCTATATCTTCCGGAGTCATCATTGCATGTACATGCAGATACGACCACGTATAATGATATGCATAACTATTAAAGCTGCCGATCACCCAGTCATAATTTTCCACAGGCAGCTTTCTTGCATCGTAAAAAGGATATATCTCCATTTTCCCGATCCACCAGTCTCCCAACCGTCGTACTATATCTTTTGCAATAATCTGCGCACTGGATTTCCCATTTCTAGCACAAAGCAATATTTTTCTTGGAACATAAGGATAATCAATAACATTGAGTATTTTATATAAACTGACACCTAAAAGCTGTGTATTATACTCATTGATCTTTAAATCTGCTTTATGGCTCAAAAACTCCCCAATACTGTCTGCCAATGCGAGCACAAAGGGGGATCTTTTAATCGCATTTTCCGAAATACTGTTGCCAAGCATAAAGCAATCTGCATACCCAAAGTTTTTCTGAAACAGCAATCGAAGCATATCTGGAATCAAAGCAGTTACTAATTGAGAGTTTGATATTTCATCCGGAACCTTCCACTGTTCTTTTAAGTTTTCTACCACCTGTTCTGTAAGATTTTTTGCTTTCGTATAAAAAATAGAAAAACGCTTTTTCAGTTCTGGCATCTGCTCCCAGTCTCCCCACATTAAAAACAAGGCTGCCAGTGCTGCAATTTCACCTTCCACATTTGAAATATCCTGTAAATATCCTGAAATATTTTTCAGATTTTCAAGCAACTTCACGGCCAGTGTCCATTCTTTTGATAAAGGCAGCTTTTTTCTGTAAACTGACCACCGCTCAGAATCCGCTTCAATCAGATTTCCTGACTGTATCCGATTTCTCAACAAAAGCACATAATCTACTAAACGGTTGATATATGTATCAAACAATTCATTTTCAGATGCACGTATCGTATCCAGCACTGTTTTGCGTACTTTATCCTTATCTCCACGATCTCTAAAAGCGCGCTCATACACCTGATCATTAAATGCTACTACGCGGATCCGAAAATGATTTTCATACAATTCCAGCATACAAAGCCTCTGGCTAAATTCATCACCGCACAGTTTCATCCCATGACCAGGGCGGCTTATCAGAGAAATTCCAAATGATTTAAGA
The DNA here is from genome assembly GCF_003473545.1 of Clostridium sp. AM22-11AC. Classification (GTDB taxonomy): domain Bacteria; phylum Bacillota; class Clostridia; order Lachnospirales; family Lachnospiraceae; genus Enterocloster. The sequence goes on along the minus strand of NZ_QUCM01000026.1, from coordinate 1,655 downwards.
AATTCCCTGACCCATGTCATTTTCTTCTTTACTGTGCTGGAAGAACAATATAACTGCGCTGCCAATTCATCCAATAAAAAATACCCATCCTCATCTGTAGCCTGACGGCACATGATTGCTCTTGCCAGTTGATAAGAAAGTCTCTCCCTTGTATTGTTTTCTACATTATTGAATAAAATATTCAGCCATTCCCTAATCTTCGCAAACTGATCTGGTTCATCAATCTGCAAAATATACCCTTTACCGCGAACAGAATCCAAGGTGCAGCCACATTCTTTTAGAAAAACTCTCAAATGTTCTATATCATTTTTTATTGTCCGCTCAGATAAATTTAATTCTCTAGCAAGGTCTCCTGCTTTTAAGTATCCGTTTGACTGCAAAAGTAGATAGGCCATTTTCAAAATTCTCTTTTCCTCCGTTGCCATTTGTCAATGTCCTTTCTTAAATATGTTTAACATACATTCCTACTAAAAAAAAATAAGACCTTTCAAAGAGTCAATCCCCTTGAAAAGCCTTATTTAATGCGGGTAACAGGACTTGAACCTGCACTCTCTCGAACCAGAACCTAAATCTGGCGCGTCTGCCAATTCCGCCATACCCGCATAATTTAGAAAAAACCGTTCCCTTAAGTTAAGAGATCGGTTTTTATTTTAAATGCGGGTGGCCGGACTTGAACCGGCACGGATGATAAGTCCGAGGGATTTTAAGTCCCTTGTGTCTGCCTATTCCACCACACCCGCATATAACAAATGGGGCCTACAGGGCTCGAACCTGTGACCCTCTGCTTGTAAGGCAGATGCTCTCCCAGCTGAGCTAAGACCCCAACTTGTATAAATTGTATGCATATAAATGCAAACGACCCGGAACGGGTTCGAACCGTCGACCTCCGCCGTGACAGGGCGGCGCTCTAACCAGCTGAGCCACCGGGCCATATGATAAATATAGTTTTTTTAAACCTCAGTTTAGGAAGAGTGGACCTTCGGGGACTTGAACCCAGGACCGACCGGTTATGAGCCGGTTGCTCTAACCAACTGAGCTAAAGGTCCGAACTATATTCGTACCTGCTGTTAAGCAGTAAAGCCGATGATCGGACTCGAACCGATAACCTGCTGATTACAAATCAGCTGCTCTGCCAATTGAGCCACATCGGCATGATGTGTGAACCTTAGTTCAAATGACCCCAACGAGATTCGAACTCGTGTTACCGCCGTGAAAGGGCGATGTCTTAACCGCTTGACCATGGGGCCATATTTTATAGTGGTCGCCATGACTTCCACTAAACTCCCCGAGTAGGACTCGAACCTACGACCCAACGGTTAACAGCCGTTTGCTCTACCGACTGAGCTATCGAGGAATATCAACTGCACTGACTGGTATAGTATACAATACTTTTTCCATTTTTGCAAGCACAATTTTTATTTTTTTTGATACATACCTTCAAAACCACATATTGAACTACCGAATACCTGCAACTTTTTGTTTCCCTTACCTTTTGGTCAAGCCCTCGACCGATTAGTATCAGTCAGCTCCATGTGTCACCACACTTCCACCTCTGACCTATCTACCTTGTCGTCTTCAAGGGGTCTTACTACCTGCGTATGGGATATCTCATCTTGAGGGGGGCTTCACGCTTAGATGCCTTCAGCGTTTATCCC
>NZ_QUCM01000025.1 GCF_003473545.1 Clostridium sp. AM22-11AC | reverse complement strand
TATCATAGAAGGACCTTACTTAGGTTATTTTACAGAAAAAGTTTCATAGGCTCTTTTCAGCTTCCTAACAGTCAATGCGGAGCATATAGCCAGCACTGGTATATACATCAATGCTGTTTCGTTGTGGATTGTATTCTGCAAATATTGTTCTCATCGTATCGAATCTCTCCTTATCATTCAATCATTCGTTACAAAAATCAGAAGCATTTCAATCAGTTCACCATGTCACTCTTATTTTGTGTTATACTATTTTATAGATTTTTCTTTAATTTTTGTCCTCCTTGATATTTTGATGTTCAGAATATGAGGGATAGCTTTGAAAATGAAATGTGTTTTCAACTGTTAGTTTATTCGTAAAGGAAGTGATATGTGCTATACTTAAAGGAAAAGGAGAGACAAGATAATGCATCTAGAAGAAACATATACAGGAATTATGCGAGTTGCAAGCAACAGAGATGGAAAGCCATATAAAGACTGGCGGGAATATTATGTAGATCAGTCAGGTCTTATCATGATTTTTCAATCGGACAGTAAGCCTGGCAAATACGCAGTCTATTTCTTTTTGCCGTCAGATGAATACATGCACTCATCGTGCGGTAAACTGCAAATTCAGGATGGGAAGATTCGAATTGAAACAGAGCGGAGCATTTATGAGTTTGAAGAAGATCAGAAATGTCTAACAATGGCAGAGGGATTAATTGCTCTTGATAATGCTAAATTATATTTCGGCAATCCAGATTGTATGTGCATCTGTCAAAAGACTATGAGACTGCAAAAATAGTTGGGAGCCGACATGAAAAATCGGTTGTATATCAGATGAATGCAGGAAAGATAGCAGCAGATGGTTATCTGTTTTATTTGTCGGTGAATGTAGTATGGCTGACAAAAGAGGTACCGGTGCGGTATTTGAGTATATTTGAAAAGTTGTGAGGCAGATTATGAATAAATTTCTTGATAATCGGATGACGATATATGAATACGGAAATCCAACGGCGGATGTTGTTTTAATTCAGCTAGTAGGTGATCATGATCTGCATGACATTGAAAATGAGATTACAGAAATCAGAAACTTTATAAATAAGGATTTTCGATTTATCGTTGTAAAGGTTAATAACTGGTACCAGGAACTAACTCCATGGAAAGCACCGGCTGTATTTGGAAACGAAAGCTTTGGTGATGGGGCTTGGCAAACTCTGGAAAAACTCTTAAAGATCTGTACGGATAAGAACAAGACATACTACATTGGAGGTTATTCTCTTTCCGGGCTTTTTGCATTATGGGCATCGTGTCAAACGGATATATTTTATGGTGTTGCAGCAGCATCCCCTTCGGTTTGGTTCCCTGGATTTGTTGAATATCTGAAAGAACGTAAAATAAAAAGTCGGTCTGTTTATCTCAGCCTTGGCAATAAGGAAGAAAAAACAAAAAATTCAGTTATGTCAAAAGTAGGAGACTGTATTCGGGAATTATATGCATGGATGCAGGCCGAAGAAATACAATGCACTTTAGAATGGAATCAGGGTGGTCATTTTAAAGATCCGACTTTGAGAGTTGCAAAAGCATTTGCATGGGTGTCAAATACAGAAAATGAAAAAGGAAGAAATGGATAATCTATGAAATTAAAAAATATTTTAATCGTTGTGAAAGACCTTGAAAAAGCAAAAACATTTTATCATGATTTATTTGGCCTGGATGTAATTCTTGATCAGGACGGAAATGTGATCTTAACAGAAGGGCTTGTTCTTCAGGATGAAAAGATCTGGGCCAATTTTTTGAAAAAAGAGATAGTATCGGAACACAATTCTTCTGAATTATATTTTGAAGAAAAGGATCTTAAAACATTTGCAGAAAAATTAGAGCGTCTGTATCCGTCTATCCAGTATGTCAATAAACTTATGACCCACAGCTGTGGGCATCAGGTTGTTCGCTTTTATGACCTGGATGGTCATCTGATCGAAGTTAGAACACCGATGTGAAATTGATTACACAAGGAGATAATATTTATGATGGAAATAAAAAAGATCGATCATAATTTTTCGGTATGTCAGGTGGAGGATTATTCCCTTGTAAATTTGAATTCGGAATATAGTTTTATTGGAAAGACGGACGAAGAGAAGTCTCTTGTATGTATCACAGATGAAGTTCCGGCAAATGTGATCCAGCGGGATGATGGATGGAAAGCGTTTCGTATCCAGGGCGTTTTGGATTTCTCATTAATAGGAATATTGGCTAAGATTGCGGCAGCCCTGGCAGATAATGGTATTTCAATTTTTGCAGTGTCTACATATAATACGGATTATGTTTTAATGAAAAGAGAAAATTATCAAAAAGCATTGGATGTTCTTAAAGCTTTAGGATATATGATCATAGATTGATAAATAAGCTGACGTTTAGCTGGATGAACGGGGATAGATTTGCTACAGATGATGAAATGAATTGGTTGGTGTATGTACAGATATCTGTGTTGTATCCAATGCCCTGATCCTGAAAGCAAAGTATCCGGAGGCTGCAATCTCTGTAGATGCCAGCTGCTGTGCCGGAGTGACACCAGAAAAGCATAAAGCTGCATTAGAGACAATGAAAAGCTGCCAGATCGATGTTTGCGGAGAAGACAAATAAATGATTGATCCATGAAATAAATGTTTGTATGATCAAGAGGAACCACAGATGGAGAATTATATTTTAGAGGTGTGTGTAGACAGCGTAGAGTCAGCGTTGGCGGCAAAAAGGGGCGGTGCAACCCGCCTGGAATTATGCGCAAACCTTGTGATCGGTGGGACCACGCCGGGCTACACTTTATTTGAACAGGTCAAAGAGAAAACAGGACTTCCTGTCAGAGTATTAATACGTCCAAGATTTGGTGATTTTTTATACTCACACTATGAGTATGAGCAGATGCTTTATGATATCCGCTATTTTGCGCAGACCGGTGCTGATGGAGTGGTGATCGGAAGTTTAAAGGAAGATGGTACTCTCAATGAAGAACAGATGCGTGGGATGATCGAGGCAGCAGGAAACAGTGGGATCACGTTACATCGTGCGTTTGATGTATGCGCAGACCCGGTTGTCACATTACAAAGAGCAGCAGAGCTGGGAGTAGATACGATCCTGACATCAGGGCAGGAGGCAGACTGTGTTGCCGGATGTGAACTTCTTCGCAGGCTTGTACAGCTTTCTGCTGATAAGTGTGAGGGCATAGACAGCTACTGCAAACCTGCCATACTGGCTGGCGCAGGGGTCAGTTCAGCGAATATAGCAGAAATTGCTAAGATAACAGGAGCACACGCTTTTCATATGTCTGGTAAAAAGCTTTGTTTAAGCGGCATGCATTATAGAAATGAGCGGGTACATATGGGACTTAAAGAATTGAGCGAATTTCAGATCTATCGCACCGATGAGACAGAAATCAGAAGAGCAGTTGAAATTCTGCAATCCCTTTAAGATAAAATGATAGAGTTTCTGTTATGTATACGGAGGTAATTTGGTAATGAGAAGAAAAGACAGAGAGATCTTAGATCTGGATAAAATTGAAAGCATTATTGCAGGTGCACGTTACATGCATTTGGGAATGTTTGATGAAAATTATCCCTATGTTGTGCCCCTTCATTATGGATATGAAATGAAAGATGGAAAACTGACATTTTATGTCCATGGAGCGAAGGAAGGGCATAAACTGGATTGCCTGCGAAAAAATGATCATGTTTTTGTAGAAATTGACTGCAGACTGGAGAAGAACATAGGATCAGCGAGAAAATGGCAGATGCTGTGACGGTAATCAAGGTGGATGTAGAGTCTTATACTGCAAAAGCCCGTGTAAGGTAATTGAAAAAGCAGGGGATCTGTAAAAATGAGATATGATTGTTAATAAGCTGAAGATAATGTTAACCATTTGCGATAACTGGTTGACATTATCTTTTCTTTTTGCTATACTCAAAGCGTTTTCGGAAACAGGTTATGTAAAAGATATAAAGAATATAAGGAAAGGACAATATAGCTGCAATGGAGTATACAAAGCGTTTGCTTGTATTAGAAGGTCTCCTTTCAACTCTTCCTGACTGTCAGGGCTGGATGATCGCAAAGTGCAGGATTAGTCTTGGAAACAGGAAAATGAAAACTTCAGACCAGTTTCCTTTGCAGATATTAAAAAAGGATGGGAGGCTGGCAAAGATCCACATTTGTTCTTTTGCAGGAGAGGAAAAAGATCTTTTAGATGTGACTTTGATCAACCCGGGTCAGAAAATGGCTTTGGGGAGCAGGGAAAACATGGAAACAGAAAAAGAAGATCATCTCTTTAAGGTCACCAGGGAGGAGACCGATCGCTATTTAAGGGAAGTAAAGGACCAAAATCCCATTCATCAGGGGGAAGGTGCTATTGTTCCGGGTTTTCTGATGGCGAATAAGATCTTAAAACAGTTATCACCCCAAATCCCTTTTCAGGCAGAGTTCCGTTTTCTTACCCCCCTGCAGATTGAAAGATCCGGGTGGCTTGAATTTTTATCTTCAGATGAAGAAAATGATCCGAAGATAGAAGCGGAAAAGGCATTAAAAAAGGTACAGAAAATCCATCTGAGGACGCCTCAGAATATTATTTTAAAAGCTGAAATTACAGAGTACAAAGAGTAGAAAGGAGCGGACAGCTATGAGTCAGACCACATCAAAAACAGTTCACACAACGAAATCTTACAGTATTTGGAATATACGAAGCCTTACGATTATGGCTTTAATGACAGCACTTCTTATTGTTTCAACGTATATTAAAATACCGCTTCCCTTTTCAACAGCCAGTATTACAGCCCAGACTTTAATGGTAAACCTGATCGGTCTGCTCCTTTCTCCGTTACAGACTCTGGCAGTTATGGTCACATGGATCCTGTTAAGTGTTGTGGGAATTGGCGGATCTTTGGGAAAACTGTTAGGACCGGCAGGCGGATACCGTTATGGCAACCTGGTGGCAGCTGTTCTGATCTCCATGTTCTGCTGTAAAGTAAAGAAAGTAAGATGGCAGACTGCATTTATCATTATCGTAGGAATTCCGGTAATCTACTTATTTGGTGCAGTTCAGATGAAGTATGTGACCAATCAGCCATGGGGCGCTATTATGATCCAGGCAGTGCTTCCTTTTATTCCTCTTGATATTGTTAAATGTTTTGCAGCAGCAGGAATTGCAAAACCTCTTCGCAGACTGTTTCCAACAGACTAAAATGTTCAAAAAAGACCTGGGTATTAGATAGATAAGGGAGAGCAGACAATGGAAAATGTATGGATCCTTGGAGGACTTAGAAGTTTTATTGGTGTAAAAGACGGGATATACCGGCATATTCCGGCGGAAGTTCTGGGTGCCCAGGTCTTAAAAGAGATAAAAAACAGATTTTCATTAAAAGATGAAGAGATCGATTATATCATTGGCGGAAACGCAGTAGCAGGCGGGGGAAATATCACCCGCCTTGCTGCGCTTACAGCCGGTTTGGATGATATGATACCGGCAGTTACCTTAGACCTTCAGTGCGGTTCCGCCCTGGAAAGTATTACTGCTGCAGCAGCGAAGATTGAAAGTGGTCTGGCAGATCTGGTGATCGCAGGAGGTTTTGAAAGTTCCTCCACCCAGCCGGTCCGCATGTGGAATTCCAATCACCCGGACTATCAGGAAGGAAAAAGTTATACAGTGGCAAAGTTTATTCCCGGTTTTCAGGGAGAGCAGGTCATGCTAGAGGGAGCAGAAAAAACAGCCCTTACAGAAAATGTCACCAAAGCAGAAATGGATCCCTGGGTACTGTTAAGCCATAAGAGAGCTATCCAGGCGGCAAAAGAAGGGATTTTATCTGATATCCAGCTTTCCATTGCAGACAGCAAAAAAGATGAAGGGCTCAGACCTTCCATGAGCCAGAGACTCTTAGACCGGCTTCCCTGTTTACTGCCAGGCGGTTCGATTATAACAGCTGCCAATGCATGTCTGATGCATGACGGGGCAGCTTTTGTGGTCCTCTGTTCTGAAGCATACAGAAAAAAACATGGTCTGACGCCTCAGGCAGCGTTCCGTTTCGGCACAGCTATTGGCAGTGATCCTTTTATGAGTCCTAAAACAGCCGTTCTGGCGATCCGCAAGCTGTTAAAACAAACCGCTCTTTCTATAGATGAGATCCACAGTCTGGAAGTGAATGAAGCCTTTGCAGTGATCGATGTACTTTTAGAGCGGGAGTTCCCTGGAATAAGAGAGCGGTTAAATCCATTGGGAGGAGCCCTTGCTTACGGTCATCCTTACGGCGCTTCCGGAGCCATTATCCTGTTACATCTGTTAAAGGATCTGGAACTGAACCAGGGAAGATTTGGCATCTGCGGAGTAGCGGCAGCAGGCGGGATCGGAACGGCCCTTCTGGTGGAAAAAGTATAAAGAAACGTATATTGCGGAGATAAAATCCATGGAAAAGATCACCAACTATCTGGAAATGATACAGCAGATCCAGGATATAACCCCGGAAAAAGAGGCTTTTTGTACAACAGGCAAAAGTCTTACATACAGCCAGCTTTATGCTTTGGCAAAAGAAAAGCAGGGAATGCTAAAACAGGAGAAAAAGGAATTTGGGGAACAGAACGCCAAAAAGCAGCTTCGGATCATCCAGACAACCTGTATTTTAGACCAGCTGGTGGAATTTCTGGCCTGTCAGGGAACAGACTGGATCCCGGTGATCCTTCCTGCAGATGCCACAGTGCCGGTGGATGAATGGACCCAAAAAACATGGCCTGAAAATGCCTGTATGGCAGTTATGACTTCAGGGACATCAGGAAAAAATAAGCTGCTTTTCAGGACCTTTGGAAGCTGGTATGATTATTTTCCTGTGCAGAATGAGATTTTTCATATAAATTCAGAAAGCCGCCTGTTTATGCAGGGAAGTCTTGCATTTACAGGAAATTTAAACCTGTATATGGGGCAATTAGCGGCAGGAGCAACTATTTTGGCCCAGGAGCGTTTTGATCCAAGGCTGTGGATCCGGAATATAAAACAGTGGCAGGCAAATGGTATCTACCTGATCCCGGCAAAACTGCGGGCATTATATCAGGCATTATGCCATGAAAAACAGGCTCCTCTGCCAGAGATCCGGACCATCTTAAGCGGTTCTCAGAGCCTTGGAAAAGAAGAGGTAGCACAGTTAAAACAGTTTTTTACAGAGGCAGAGATCACGCTTTATTATGGTGCCAGTGAGTTAAGCTATGTTACCTATATCCGTGATACACAGATGAATGACGATAAGACCAGGATCGGAAGGCCGTTTCCGGGAATTGATGTGCAGCTGGAAGACGGAAGGCTTATGGTAAATACGAAATGGGGTGTGATAGGAACAGGAAAAGAAGCAAGCGCAGGAGACTATGCCCATTTGGATGAGGAAGGTTATTTTTGTTTTGATGGCAGAAAGGATGATATTTGCAGTATTAATGGCCAGAAGATCTCCTGTATCCGTGTAGAACAGGTGATCCTTTCACTTGGGATCGGGGCAGAGGCAGCAGTAAAACCGGTAGAGCGACAGGGACGGCAGTATCTGGCTGCCTGGATCGTGCCAAAAGAGAAAGAAAGGGGAAAAAATCTGGAAAAAAAGACGGGAGAGATTCGCAGTCAGTTAAAAACAATCCTTTCCCAGGGTGAGATCCCAAAGTTTTTCTTTTTTGAGGATACACTTCCTGTAAATGAAAGTGGAAAAGTGTTAAAACGTTTGTTAGAGTAATCATTGTTTTTTCATTTTTTGTATGGCATAATTAAATATCAGGAAAGTTTTACACCGGTCCCTGGTTGTCAGGACCGGTTCCTTTTTGCTGTAAATGGATTTACAAGCAAGATGTATTCTTAAAATAAAGCAATTTGGGAGTACATCAGGGATAAAGGGAGGAAAAATATGTATCAGCTGGTGATCGTAGATGATGAGGATAAGATCGTAGAAGGAATAGCAAATCTGTTTCCATGGGAACAGTTAGGATTTCAGGTAACGTGGTTCAGCAGGCCTTTAAAGGCATTGGAATACGTAAAGACCCATCAGGTCCATGTACTTATGAGTGATATTGAAATGCCGGAGATGAACGGGTTAGAGCTTTGTAAACAGCTTCAGGACAGTGACATCAAGATCGTATTTATCAGCAGCCACCAGAATTATGAGTATTTCCGGTATGCCATCCAGTACCGGGTAGAAGATTATCTGTTAAAGCCCATCAAAAGCGGTGATATTTTAAATTGCTTTGGAAAAATACGGCAGCAGTTAGATGAGAAATACGCAGTTACCCAGGAAACACCGGTAACTTATTACGACCAGGTGATCTCCAAAGTAAAAGAGTACATAAAAGAAAATTATAAAGAGGCTTCTCTGGAAGATGCGGCAGTCCAGGTGTCTTTAAGCCCCAGTTATCTGTCCCGTATTTTCAAGGAAAAATGCGGTATGGGATTTTCTGATTATCTTACCAAAACAAGAATGGAAAAAGCCTGTGAGCTGTTAGGGGACATTCAATATAAAAGTTATGATATTGCTTATTATATCGGCTATGATAATCCCAAGAACTTTTCCAGGGCTTTTAAGGCCTATTTTGGAATGACTCCCAAGGAATACAGAAACGGAAAGGTGCTTGAAAAGGGATGAAACGAAAATTTTTTATACGCCGTTTTCTTCGGTATCTCATGCTTTTAATGGTGCCTACCATCCTGATCTTTTCCTTTGCCATGATCTCCTTTAATTATCAGCTGGACCGGTCCTTAGATGCCAGGGCAAAGAATACTCTTTCCAGTGTAAATAACAGTCTGGAGATGATGGTCAGCAATGTAGCGTATCAAAATGAACAGCTGACCAATAATGCTTATACGTTGATCGCGTTAAAACGACTGATGAAGAGGGAGACCAGGATCCCTTACAGTGACGCGATCTATCTGCGAAATATTAAATCCACGTTAAGCAGTATTATACGGGCTTACCCATATATCCAGTCGGTTTATCTGTATCTGGATGGGTATGACAACTATTTTTCTTCAGATTATGGACTGGAGCAGCTGCAGCCTAAAGGAAAGAACAACTGGTACAGCAGTTACCGTTCCATGAGATCGGACGAAGAAAGTCTGATGGAGACCAGGGCAGCGGCAGATACAGGTTATGGGCGCAGCATGATCACCATTTACCAGAAAATGAAGCTGCAAAAAGGCGTAGTGGTCATGAATATTGATGTAGGCGCTTATCTGGCAAGTCTGGACGCGATCCTGCAAAAAGACAATGAAACGGTTCTTTATCTGGATAAAAAAGACCAGCTGATCCTTGCCTGGAATGATGAAAACGGGGCAGCAGACAGTTTTAGCGGTACAGAGTTTAAAAACAGCGGACAGGAAAACAGCTGGAAAAAGATCAATGGAAAATCCTATCTGGTCCATACGGCTGTCAATGATCAGTATGACCTTCTCCTTGTGTCCCTGATCTCCAGGCAGGCGAAAATGAACAATATCATCCAGGTGGCAGGGGCTTTCCTGGCAGTATTTGTGTTAAATACCATTGCCATGATGGCATTAGCCTATACTACCACTGTGCGTACCTTCCGCCAGATCGAGTATATGATCCAGGTATTTTATGATGCGGAAAGCGGAGTTTATCCTTCCGAACCCCGTCAGGAAGTAAAAGATGAGTATGATATTCTTATGAATAATATCATCTATCTGTTTTTAAACACAGTAAAGCTGCAGACAGAACTGACAGAGAAACGCCATAATCAGGAAGTGGCAGAACTGACAGCCCTTCAGTTACAGATCAACCCGCATTTTCTCTTTAATACCTTACAGACCCTTCAATTTCAGGTACAGTCCGGTGCTTCTTCGGAAGAGTCAGTGACGATCCTGGAATATTTATCGGATATTTTAAAATACGCACTGGCAGATGCCACAGAAACGATCAGCCTCAGGGAAGAATTGTTGTATTTAAAGAAATATGTGGCGATCCAGAAATTCCGTTTTGGGGAGAAATTTATCATCTATTATGAGGTAGATGAGGAACTGATGGATCTGCGGGTGTTCCGTCTGATGCTCCAGCCATTAGTAGAAAACAGTATTTTACATGGTGTGCGTTATAAAGAAGACAGGGGTTATATTAAAGTCCAGATCTTCTGCCGCGGCGGCAAGGTCTATTTCCGTGTGGTTGACAATGGGGTGGGAATGGACAAGGCAGAAACCAAACGTCTCAGAGACTCCATGAAGGAGATCAATGTCCATCACATCGGCCTTGCAAATGTAAACAGCCGTTTAAAGCTTCATTTTGGGGATGAGTCCGGGATCCGGATCCGCAGCAAAAAGGGAATGGGCTGTGTAATGGAATTTTGCCTGCCGGAAAGTGCTGTCCGACCGGAACAGACAGATCTGAAAGCAGAAATTTAAAAACAAAGAATGAATAAAAATCAAAAGAAATGATACCTTTTGCAAAAAAACGGTAAAAAATGAATAAAAATGAAAAAGCCGGTTCCTTTCGGTTTTAGGAAAAATTTACTACAATAAGATCATCAAATGAAAGAAAAGAGAGGGATACGGTTATGAAAAAAAGATTTGTGAGTGTAGCATTGGTAGCTGCATTAGCAGCAGGTACTCTGGCAGGATGTGGAAGTTCATCCTCAGGAGACAACACACAGGCCGCTGCTGGTGGAGAGACAACAGGCAAAGGCGGCAGCTCTGATGAAAACATCACTCTTCGTTTTGCATGGTGGGGCGGTGATGAAAGAAATGAGGCTACCTTAAAGGTGATCGAGCAGTTTGAGGCAGCTCATCCAAACATCACCATTGAAGCTGAGTACGGCGGCAGCGATGGTTACCATGATAAACTGGCAACCCAGCTGGCATCCGGAACAGCAGCAGACATTGTTCAGGTAGACCCGGAAGTGTTCCCAACTTATGTATCTACAGGTGACTACTTCATCGATTATAAAGATTACGATATGGATCTTTCAAACTTCGATGAGAATTACATTTCCCTGGAGATCAACGGACGCTATGATGGAAAGCAGTTAGGACTTCCAACTGGTATTTCCGGTTCCGGTATGCTGGTAAACAAAGACCTGGCAGATGCCATTGGTATTGATTTCTCCCAGCCATATACCTGGAGCGATCTGATCGACATGGGTAAGAAAGTCCGCGAATATGACGACAGCATGTATCTGCTGTGCGCAAACAAAGAATATCTTGTAAACATGGTTGTATTCAACTATGGAAAGCAGCTTCTTGGAAAGACCTTCTTTGACGCAGACACAAAGACACTGAACTTAACAGAAGATGATCTTAAGACGGTATATGAATATGTAAAGCAGCTGTATGATGAAGAAGTAGTTGCACCTGCTTCCTATCAGGCATCTTACACAGGTGACAACCTGCAGTCTGATACCAACTGGATCGCCGGCAAGTATGTAGCAGCTCCAACTTACATCTCTACTATTGATGTTATGGTTGCAGCAAATCCGGAAGCAAACTACATGATGGGACAGCTTCCAGTATTAGACGGCGCTACTGAAAAGGGCTGGGCATCCAATACTCCTCAGGTAATTGCTATTACAAAGACCTGTGAGCATCCGGAAGCAGCAGTAGAGTTTATGAATTACTTCTACAATGATGATACTGCATTAGAGACCTTAGGGGCAACAAGAAGCGTTCCTCCAACAGAGAAAGCAAGAAAGATCTGCTCTGACAAGGGAATTTTAAGTGAGATCACCATGGAAGGTGCTGATATTGCAGCAGCTATGGGCGGAACTCCAAATGATAAGATTTCTTCTTCCCAGGAGTCCAAGACCATTCTTTTTGACTCAGTAGAGACCATTGGTTACGGCGCAAGCACCCCAGAGGAAGCTGCAGCTGATACCATCAACCTGCTGTCTGGTCTGGAGCAGTAATAAGCATTTGATCATAAACAGAGAGTGCCGCAAAAAGGACACGAAAGTATTTTGCGGCGCTCTTTTTCTGCCTATAGGAGGTCATTATGAACAGGAAAAAAAACATGAAAAGGGAATATCAGGCATACCTGTATATCCTTCCCTGGATCTTAGGCTTTGCCATTCTTCAGCTTTATCCTTTTGTTTCATCTTTTATTTATTCTTTTACAGATTATACTGTTGGTGCAAAGGCAACCTTCCAGGGTCTTGCAAACTACAAAAAGTTATTTACCCAGGATAAGGAATTCTGGAATTCTTTAAAAGTAACGATCCTTTTTGCGCTGTATACAGTTCCTGGAAAACTGATCATGGCCTTAGCAGTTGCCATGTTCTTAAACAGAGATTTAAAAGGTATCAACCTGATCCGTACTTTATACTATATTCCGTCTCTTTTTGGCGGAAGTGTAGCAGTAGCACTGTTATGGAGACTGATGTTCCTGGACAATGGTGTGATCAACGCTATTTTAAGCGCCCTTCATCTGCCGGTGATCCAGTGGTTAGGTGATACACGCTATGCACTGCGGACTATATGTATGCTGGAGATATGGCAGTTTGGTTCTTCCATGGTCATGTTCTTGGCAGCATTAAAGCAGGTTCCACGCTCCCTTTACGAAGCAGCAGAGATCGACGGCGCCGGAAAAGTAACACGTTTCTTCCATATTACACTGCCACAGATTTCCCCGATCATTTTCTTCAATCTGATCAACCAGACCATCCAGGCACTGCAGAACTTTACTTCCGCACAGGTCATCACAGAAGGCGGACCGTTAAAGTCCACTTATGTACTGGGACTGAAACTGTACAAAGAAGGTTTCTCCTATTTTAAAATGGGATACGCAAGTGCTATTTCATGGGTCGTATTTGCAGCAATCATGATCTTTACCCTGGCGATCTTCGCATCTTCCAAGCTGTGGGTACATTATGCCGATGAATAAAAGGAGGTAAATTATTATGAAACAGTCAAAACACAGAACTGCCAAACTGGTTCGTGACTATCTGATCATATTTGTGATCGGTGCCGTTTTACTGTATCCGATCATCTGGATGTTCTTTGCATCCTTTAAGTCTAATGACGAGATCTTTGGTTCCATCCGTTTACTGCCTCAGAATTTCAGCTTTAAATATTTTATTGATGGCTGGAAGGGCAGTGGTAAGGCAACTTACACCAACTTCTTTATTAACACCTTTTTACTGGTGATCCCAACTACCATCTTTACAGTTATGTCAAGTGCCCTGGTTGCTTATGGATTTGCCAGATTTCAGTTCCCTGGAAAGAAGATCCTGTTTGTACTGCTTATTGCAATGTTGATGCTGCCAAACTCCGTAGTCATCATTCCTCGTTATACTTTATACAACAAGTTTAACTGGATCAATACTTACATGCCATTTTATGCACCTGCGTTGTTATGCTGTAATGCTTTCTTCCCGTATATGTTGATCCAGTTCCTGAGGGGACTGCCAAGAGATCTGGATGAGTCCGCATACATTGACGGCTGCGGAACCTTCAAGACCTTTACCCATATTTTACTGCCTCTGATGAAGCCGTCATTATTCTCTGCAGGTCTGTTCCAGTTCTTATGGACCTACAATGATTACTTTAACTCACTGGTATTTATCAACTCTGTTAAGAAGTTCCCAATCTCTCTGGCACTTCGTATGTCACTGGATGCGGAGTCTGTTGTACAGTGGGGCAAGGTAATGGCAATGGCTTTCGTAGCAGTTGTTCCTGTTATCCTGCTGTTCTTTGCAGCACAGAGATATTTCGTAGAAGGTATTGCAACCAGCGGTTTAAAGGGTTGATGTATTAGTAAAAAAGTTTAAGAAAATGAGCATGAAAAGGAGAAGCAGAACATGAAAGTAATAAATCCTGTACTTCCCGGTTTTAATCCGGATCCATCCCTGGTGAGAGTGGGAGATGATTATTATATTGCTACATCTACATTTGAATGGTTTCCGGGCATCTGTATCCATCATTCAAAAGATCTGGTAAACTGGGAGATCCTTTCCTATGCTCTTACAGATGAGACTAAATTTGACATAAAGGGAATGGACACTGCCTGCGGCATCTGGGCGCCAAACCTTACTTACGATAATGGTACTTTTTATCTGATCTATACCATTGTATATACTAACCGCCATCGTTTTAAAGATACCCACAATTTTATGGTAACTGCCACAGATCCTCAGGGTCCATGGTCAGACCCCATCCCTCTCAATAAAATGGGCTTTGATCCCTCTCTCTTTCATGATCCTGATGGTACCAAGTGGCTGGTGAACATGCTTTTTGATTACAGATTGGATCACAAACGTTTTGGCGGCGTAGGTGTACAGCAGTACGATCCAAAGACCAAAAAGCTGGTAGGACCGATCTATAATGTATTTAAGGGCAGCAATAAGGGAACCACAGAAGGTCCGAACATTTTCTATCATAATGGCTGGTATTATCTGGTAACAGCAGAAGGAGGCACAGAATTTAAACACTGCGTGACCATGTGCCGTTCCAGGAAACTGACTGGTCCTTATGAGATCAGCCCTTATGCGCCGGTCCTTACATCTTTTGGAAAAGATGTACAGTTAAAACGTGCCGGACATGGCCAGATTATCCAGGGAAAAGATGGAAACTGGTATATGGCTCATCTCTGCTCCAGAAGTCTGGATGACTGCAGTATTGTTGGCCGTGAAACAGCCATCCAGAACATGACTCTTACAGAAGACGGCTGGTTTAAGCTGTCTGCAAATGATACCGCATCTCCGGAAGATTTCTTTGAGGTGCCGGAAGAGGTGGAAGTAAAATCTGCAAAGTCCGGATTTACAGATTTTGGAAAAGTTACAGAGATCCCGTTGGAGTATATGACATTGCGGCAGAGTGCTAAGACCTGCGGCATCACCATTTCTGACGGAAAGTTGCACATTCAGGGTGGAAATTCCCTGGCTTCCAAATATAACCAGGGATTATTAGTCCGCAGACACCAGCATCATTCCTATGATTTTACAGCGAAAATGGAATTTGCTCCAAGAGATTACTGTCATATGGCCGGACTTGTATGCTATTACAATTATGACAATAATTACTATCTGAACATGTCTGTAGACGATGAAGGAAAACCTTATGTAATGGTAAATGTTTCTGTGAATAAAGAGATCTCCCAGAGTGAAAAAGTATATCTGGGAGAAAATAAAGATCCGGTATACTTAAAAGCAGAAGTAAGAGAGCGGAATGTAACCTTTTTCGTTTCCCAGGACGGAATTTCCTATACCCAGGTGGGAGAGGTACTTGATATGAGAAACCTTTCGGATGAACGGGTGGACGGAAATGGATTTGCCGGAGCTATGGTCGGTGTGACCTGTCAGGATCTTCATGGGGATGGGATCCAGGCAGACTTTGAATGGCTGGACTACAGCGTGTGCAGAGAGTAATTAAGAACATGAAATGAAAATGTGAGATAAAAAACACATACCAGCGGGATGGGAAAGTCTCTCAGGTATGTGTTTTTGTTTATTTCTGGCTGTCCCGGTACTGGCTGGGAGTACATCCAAAGTATTTTTTAAACACTTTCATAAAATAAGAAGGTTCCTGATAGCCGGAAAGCAGCGCTACTTTGGAAACGGGAACATTGCTGTTTTTCAGCAGTTTTTCCGATTCACGCATCCGTTCTTCTAAAACCAGGGCTGTAAAATTGCTTCCTGTGATCTGGCGGATCAGGTCGCTGGCATAGGGAATGCTGATGTGAAAATAAGCGGCAACATCAGGCAGAGTGATTCCTGCTAACTGCTGACAGATCAGCTTGCGCAGCTGGACTTCAAAAGAAGCCTGGTCAATATGTGCTTTTTTATGATCCGTATTTTCCAGTAAAAAGCTGGCAATGTCTTCTGTAAGCTGGGAACGCATATTAGAAAAATAATGGTCCGAAGAGACACGCAGCCATTTAAAACAGGAAGGGGAAAAATGTTTTATTTTCTTTATATAGGGATAGGTTTCTTCTGCTTCAGAAACTACCTCATCATCCGGACTGCTGATCCAGAGAATGGATTTTCCAGAGATAGCCTGAAGACAGGAGCCAATGGAAAGCCGTCCGGCACTGCCTTTTATTTCGTTGGTGAGAGTTTCTTCATCTGTACCGTGGATATAAGGAATCCCTTCTTCTAACAGATCATTTAAGTGTTCTCTGTAATCCTCATTTTCAAGTCCAAGAAGATAGATACGCCACAGATCGCAGGGGGCTAAGAATACACCGCCTTTTACCTGAGGACAAAGGGCGATCATACGGGCCGCATTAACACAGCCTAAACTGTGACCGATAAAGAAAATGTGGTTTTTGTCAAAACCATACTGGGTATCATTTAATACAAAATCCAGGACAGCTTTTGTGTCTTCAAAACTTCCCTCAAAGGAAAAATCACCTTCACTTCCCCAACAACCACGATAGAAGAAGATAACAGAAGAGAAGCCGGTCCTGCGTAAAGACTGTGCCAGATCCAGATTTTTCTCATGTCCCGGATAGCCATGGGTGAAGATAAGAACAGGGTGCGGGCCGTTTCCTTCCGCCGTATACACGGTACACAAAATACGTCCTGCCGGTCCATAGACGGCAGGTGCATATAAAGACGCGCCATTTACTGTTTTCATCTGCATTTCCCCTTTGGCAAAGTATATGGGTATTTTAGCATGGGAGAGGAAAAATGTCAAAAAGATGTCAAAAAGGGAAGAGAAGTACTTCAGGCGACAGCAGGAGAGCAGAAACAGAAAATTCCCCGCTGCGTATCAGCGGGGAACCATAAAGAAATCATATTATTTTGCCAGATCTTTAAAAAACTCTGTTACAACATCAGAAACCTCCAGGCGGTAATCTGAGAAGAAGTGATCCGTAGGATATTCAAGAACCTGGATATTTCCACCGCCCAGGGCATCGATCCCGTCTAATAAAGGCTGTAAATGATCTTTTTTCGGTGTACAGATATCCAGTGATCCGGTGATACATAATAACGGCTTTTTGGAAAGAGCAGCAGCCTGATATTCTAAGGCATATTCTTTCTCATGCTCGGTAGCCTCTTTGTAAAGGCATCCTTTTGTAAGGCCTGTCAGCCAGTTTACACTGTCATTTAATACATCTTCCAGGACTTTTGCGTTTTCAGGGTCACTTTGGGCGATCTTTCCGATCCGTCCTACATTACAGGGCATTAAAAGAACAGCACCTTTGATCTCCGGTCTTCTTGCTGCGATCTGTCCGCAGACAAAACCGCCCAGGCTGTGGCCTGCTGCATAGATCTTATCTTTATCAAAGCCATAAGTTGTGTCGTTTAAAATAAAATCAAGAACTGTTTCAGCGTCATCCAGATCATTTTGCAGGGAATAATTTCCGCTGCTTCCCCAACTGCCGCTGTAGTGGAATGTCATTACGTGAAAGCCGGCCCGTCTAAATGCCTGTGCAAGATCCAGGTTCTGTTCACTTCCGGGAATACCATGGAGAAGGAGGATAGTAGGATGGGGACCTTCACCCCCTGCCGTGTATAAGGTAGCAAGGAGCTTTCCATGTTTTCCGGGAATTATGATACCATAAAGATCGGGCCGGCTACAACAGGCGCCGAAATGAGTTTCTTTCGCATTCGTATTTTTACAACACATATAAACGGTCCTTTCTGACGTAATTCATGTCTTTAAAAGAACAGACCTAAAATTTGTTCTTATATCATTCTTTGTTCTGTTCTGCTTCAGCAAGTTCTTTGTTTAAGTCTCTCTTATACCAGTCTTTTCCGTACAGGAAACGGGAAACCAGCATAGAAGCAACTGTATCGCCGCAGGAGTTGATCAGAGTACAGCCTGCATCAAACAGCTGTGTCATCATCATCAGTACCGGAAGGGCGATAACAGGGAAACCAAAGGAAGAGATCAGCATGGTCTCCATAGCAGCACCGCCGCCGGGAACAGAAGATACAGCAACAGAAGCACATACAGCAATGGTCAGTGCAAAGGCATAATCACCAATGCTTCTGAATGGATGTCCAAATAAGGTGCAGCAAAGTACGATCTCGTAAATAGTAGCAAGGCAGGCACCATCCATATGGCAGGTAGCACCAACAGGTACAACAACGGAACTTACAACTCTTGGAACACCTAATTTATCGCAGGCATCCAGCTGCATCGGAAGGGCAGCAGCAGAAGAACGGGTACCAAGTGCAGTCAGTGCAGGTGTTAAGATTTCTTTGAAATAATGTTTTACGCCCCATGGACCGGCAGCGATAAATGCATAAAGTCCAAGAAATACAAAGAAATAAACAAAAACAGTAGGATAATAAATTAAAAGTCCACGTCCATAGCTTTTTAACAGATCGGAACCATATGTACCGGTCAGGTTTGCGAAATAAGCCATCAGACCTAAAGGAGCAGCTTTCATTAAGATTGCTACCATTTTGTAGAATACCAGGGACATGTTGTTTAACCAGTTTGCAATTTCACGGCCTTTTTCACCAAGGGAAGAAACGGTGACACCAAAGAATACAGTAAATACGATCAGTGCCAGGATATGTCCTCTGGAAATGACATCCGGGAAGTCACCAACTGTAAAAGTATTAACGATCTGGTCACCGATACTGGAAGCAGCTGCCTGTGCAGTAGCATCACCAGCGCCTAACTGAACGGAAGTATCGACACCAAAGATGCCCAATACTACAAACATAAAACTTCCGGCAATGGCTGCAGTCACTACGAAGATCACCAGTGTAAATCCCAGCAGCTTTCCAACGCTCTTTGTATCGCTGATATTAGCGATAGAACTGGAAATTGAGAAGAAAAGCAGCGGAACCAGCAGTACAAACAGCAGGTTCAACCAGATCTGGCCAATTGGATACAGGAATGACGCTTTTTCTCCCATCACCATTCCGATGATGGCGCCTAAAATAACAAAGGCAATAAGGATCAGTGGTTCACGGTAGGCAGAAGCCTGTTTCTTTTTTTCACCCATAGATAATTCCCTCCTTAGAATATTTATGTTACACACACTATAAGAGTTTTCAGACAACTTTTCAATCAACAATTATAGCAATTGAACTGTAATATTTTAAGATATAATGTGTCCAAAAGAAAAATAAGCGACACCGAAGGTGGCATTTATTTTTCTTGGACCATTAACGAACAAATCGTCTGTGTAAGCAGACAGTAGAGCGCAAAGTGCGGAATTTGTGAGTGCAGTTTGAAATTTTATTGATAATATCAGAATTTTCTGAATGTTTGAAATCCTATTGACTTGAAGTCAACTTCAAGCTGTATACTTAAACCAGATACAGACTTTATGTATAAAAAATGTATAGTAAAAAACGTATATATAATAGGAGGAAACACTTCATGAGCAATGTAAAACCAGTACCTGGAACAAATGGAAACCAGTATATCCCTTACGATCAGAGAACAGGGGAAGAGTCTGTGGTATATTTCACCAGGGACCTGTCTGCTGCCGGTTTAAAGAAGATCTATGACCGTATCCAGTCCCGTATTACCGGCAAGACCGGCATAAAGCTGCACACCGGCGAAAAGAATGGCCCAAACATCATTCCTCGTCCATGGGTAAAAGAACTGATGGCAGATAAGATGGATGACGCAGTGATCGTTGAGACCAATACTTATTATGAAGGCGACCGTTATACTACAGAGCAGCACAGAGAGACCTTAAAGGTAAATGGCTGGACCTTCTGCCCGGTAGATATTATGGATAAAGATGGAACTGCCATGCTTCCTGTAAAGAACGGAAAGTGGTTTACAGAGATGTCTGTGGGTAGAAATCTGTTAAATTATGAGTCCCTTCTGGTACTGACTCACTTTAAGGGCCATGTAATGGGCGGTTTTGGCGGATCCAACAAGAACATTGGTATCGGCTGTGCAGACGGACGTATTGGTAAGGCTATGATTCATACAGTAGAAGGTTCTGACAATATGTGGAGTATTGCAGAAGAAGAACTGATGGAACGTATCACCGAATCCACCAAGTCTGTTGTAGATCATTTTGGCGAGCATATCGCATTTATCAATGTAATGCGCAACATGTCCCTTTCCTGTGACTGCGAAGGTGTTGCAGCTCTCCCTGTTGTAACTCCTGACGTAGGTATTGTAGCTTCCTTAGACATCCTTGCAGCAGACCAGGTATGTGTAGATATGATCTATGCAATGAAGGAAAATGACCACAAAGACCTGATCGAGCGTATGGAAAGCAGACACAGCTTAAGACAGCTTTCTTATATGAAGGAAATGGGAATGGGAAATAACCGCTATAAACTGATCGACCTGGATAATGAAGATGCAGTGATCGATGCAGCAGCTGCTGTAGACGGTGTGGTTCCATTTGGACAGGTGAGAAAAATTCATTATGCAAAATAATCATAAGATAAATTGCGGTCGGGAAATAAAGACAACAGGATCAAAATGTGCTATGATAAGTGAAGTCTGAAAAGATGGGCGTTAAAATCTGAGATGAGGTTAAAACAATGGATTATCAAGCATTAGAAGAGCATATTAAAGATTCTGTTATGGAAGAGCAGGCGAAGCTGGGATTTCGCAAAGAAGTGATCCGGTTGTATTACCCTGTGGGCATGTTAAATAATCTGTTTGGCACTGCCTGTGATGCAGAAGAAATGCAGCAGGCTCTTGCAGGATTTACAGATTTTGCAAAAGAGCGGCTGGGAGAAGTGACCATCACCCACAAGAAAGACCGTTTCTGTCTGCTCCTTCCGGAAGAAACAAGTATTTATGTTCATGAACATAAAAAAGAAAATGAATTTATCCACCAGCTGGTAAAACTGATCGCTTCCCATGAAACGGATATGGAACAGGTGAAAAAGCTGTTTGAGCAGCAGCCGTTTCCAAGTGTGGTGGAACAGACGACAGGCGGGGAGTTTGATACAGTCATCCACTTTACACAGGGAGATGACAGATATTATTACTGCTTTAAAGATGAGGGCTTTCATATTACCTATCATCGTTTTCTGCCGGCGGACTATAAAGATTTAGGAGTGTAGCGAAAACTACACTCCTTTTTTGCATAACTTGATACAGTCTTTTAACCATTTGCAGTTTGTTTCTTCCCTTAAAACAGCCCCATGAAGAACCAGATAATCGGCAAAGTCATTTTCATCTTCCGGTGGGATACTGGAAAATTTTCCCATATTTCCTTTCAGATGGGCCAGCTTTTCTTCATGTTGTTTTAACTGGTCTGTCAGCAGTGCCATTCGTTTTTCCGGGGATAATGCGCCTGAAAAGAAGAGCTGCAGGCGGAATTCATCCTTTGGCACAGGCTTTAAAGGATTTAAACTTTCTTCCCATTTATAAAAATCTTCCCGGCCCTTTTCCGTAATGGAATAAACCTTTTTCTCCAGAACATTTCCTGTGATCTCTACCTCGTACCGGACCAGACCATTTTCAGAAAGGCTTTTTAATTCCGGATAGATCTGGCTGTGTTTGGCATTCCAGAATTCAAAAAGAGTAGTTTCAAATTCCTTTGACAGGTCGTATCCAGTCATATTTTTTCTATTTAACAATCCCAAAATGGCATATTTTAAAGTTCCCATATTTTTAAATCCCTTCATTATAAAAGTGTGAAAGTATATTTCATGCTATCAGCAGTATATCATACAAATTCTTTCTGTGCCATAGAAAAATATATGTATTTTTAAACATGTAAATATTGACATGTTTATATGATGGTGTTACCATAGAAAAAGACATGTTCCAAAAGGAGCAGATAAAGAAAAATAAGCAGGAAAGGGAACAAGAATTATGAAACGTACAAAAGCAGAACAGGTAAAGCGGTATCTTATCTTTTTAGTGGGCCTGTTTGTAAACTCGTTGGGCGTCAGCCTGATCACCAAGGGAAATCTGGGAACTTCCCCTATTTCTTCTATTCCTTATGTACTCAGCCTGAATTTCCCATTTTCTCTGGGAAACTTCACCATTGTATTCAGTTTGCTTCTGATCTTTCTTCAGTTTTTACTTTTGGGAAAGAATTTTAAGGCAGAACATTTATTGCAGATCCCGGTATCTATGGCATTTGGCTACTTTATTGATATGTCCATGATCCTTCTGGGATTTGTTCATCCGGTATCCTATATTTCAAAAGTCCTGGGACTTCTGATCGGCTGTCTGGTCCTTGGCGTTGGCGTATATATGGAAGTGCTGGCAGATGTAGTTATGCTTCCGGGAGAGTCTTTTGTAAGAGCCGTGGTATTCCGCATCCATTCTGAATTTGGTTTTACAAAGGTCTGTTTTGATGTTTCCATGGCAGTGATCGCAGCAGTTCTTTCATTCCTCCTTTCCGGTCATTTAGAGGGTGTACGTGAAGGTACTATTGTGGCAGCCGTTTTAGTTGGCTTTATTGCAAGAAGTATTGGAAAACGTCTTTCTTTCCTTCCTGTGCTTATTTACGGAGATGATAAAAAGGAAGAAGAGAAGATCGAAGAAGAATTGAATGACATTGTATGAACCCAAAAGAAAAACAAGCGACACCGCAGGTGGCATTTGTTTTTCTTGGGTCATTCATGAACGAACCGCCTGCGATAGCAGGCAGTAGAGCGTGATAGCGCGAGTTCGTGAATTGATAAAAAAGGAGAGAAAATATTATGACACACAAATTTCCACATCTTTGCAGTCCCATCACCATTGCAGGACGCACCTTTTCCAACCGTATGTTTTCCGCACCAATGGGCGGAACAGATATTACCAATGACGGTTGTATCGGACCAAAATCTACCGCCTTTTATGAGCTTCGTGCCAAGGGCGGCGCAGCAGCTGTAACGGTCAGCGAATGTATGGTCCATCCGGAGACAGACGGTTCCCATGCATATCATCTGGATACCACTATTTTAAATTCCCTGGCAGCAGCTACCTATACAGCAGATGCCATTTCCCGTCACGGAGCAGCAGCCAGCCTGGAACTGTCCCATTCCGGTATGTATGCAGGAACCTATATGACGGATAAGTCCAGACAGCATGAAATGTGCCAGTGGGGCGCTTCTGATACGGTACGTGCAGATGGCGTAAAGGTTAAGTCTTTAAGCAAAGACCAGATCAAGGACATTGTAGCTTCCTATGGAAAAGTAGCAGGTCTTGCAAAACGTGCAGGTTTTGAGATGATCCTGATCCACGGCGGACATGGCTGGCTGATCAACCAGTTTTTATCCCCGTATTTTAACCACAGAACCGATGAATATGGCGGCTCCCTGGAAAACCGCTGCCGTCTGGCAAGTGAGATCTTAGACGCAGTCCGTGAAGCAGTAGGACCTGCATTCCCTATTGAGTTCCGTTTAAGCGGCTCTGAGCTGTTTGAAGGCGGCTATGACCTGGAAGAAGGCGTGCGCATCGCTATGCAGCTGGAGTCCAAGATCGACCTGCTCCATGTATCTGCAGGCACTTACCAGAGAGGTTTTGGAGATACCCATCCGTCTATGTTTAAGGAACACGGATGTAATGTATATCTGGCAGCAGAGATCAAAAAACATGTTTCTATTCCGGTTGCAACACTGGGCGGCTTAAATGACCCGGCACAGATGGAAGAGATCATTGCTTCCGGCAAGGCAGATGTAGTTTATATGGCCCGCGCCCTTTTGGCAGATCCATTCCTTCCAAGAAAAGTCATGGAAAACAGGGATGAGGACATTGTCCGCTGCCTGCGCTGTTTTACCTGTATGGCAGAACGTGCAGCTACTTCCACCAGAAGATGTACCGTAAACCCATTGATCGGAAGAGAAATGGAAGGGGACGAAGTACAGCCGGCACCTGTAAAGAAGAAAGTTTTAGTAGCAGGAGGCGGCCCGGGCGGTCTGTATGCAGCATGGACAGCAGCCAGAAGAAGCCATCAGGTTATCTTATGTGAAAAAGAAGAGGAATTGGGCGGTATCTTAAAAAGTGAGATCGCCATTCCATTTAAGAAAGAAATGTACCAGCTGACAGAAACCTATGCACGTTTTGCAAGACAGAGCGGTGTAGAGATCCGTTTAGGATGCGAAGTGACACCTGAATATGTGGAAAAAGAGGCACCGGATGCCCTGATCATCGCTGTTGGCTCCAGACCACTGGTTCCGCCGATCCCTGGAATTAAGGGCGAAAATGTGATCATCGTCAATGAGCTGTATAAAAACCAGGACAGAGTAGCTGATAAAGTGGCTGTTATGGGCGGCGGCCTGGCCGGCTGTGAATGTGCCATCCATTTAGGTATGGAAGGAAAAGAAGTACACCTGATCGAAATGCGGGATGAACTGGCTGTAGATGCCAATGTGCGTCACCGTCCGCTGCTGTTAAAAGAAATTGAGAAATATGTTCATGTCCATACAGGATGTCGCGTAGAAGAAGTAACTGCAGATGGTGTCCGCTGCAGGGATAAAGATGGCAATGAGCTGATGGTGGGAGCCCAGACTGTGATCTGTGCCCTTGGACAGAGAGGCAGAACGGATGTTGTAGAAGCTCTCAGAAACGGTGCGCCATTTGTCCGTGTGATCGGAGATGCGAGAAAAGTTTCTACTATCACAAATGCTGTATATCAGGGGTATCATGCAGCACTGGATATTTAAAATCAATTTATAAAGTTCGATCCTATGATCATATTGCATAAAGTTTTATAGTTTTGGTAAAAATACTCTCAGTCATTACAGGAGAACATACCTGTGGCTGGGAGTATTTTTTGATTGTTACGGTTCAAACCAGCGCATAGGGGAATGGTAACTGTGATATTGACATTTTGCCCAAAAAGTTATACTATCAATACAGTGTATGTAGTAATCAATACTATATATTAAAGCAATATTTAACGAAAATGATGGTAATAATAAAAATATCGATATTCAAAGTATAATAAGAGAATGAGAAAGGCAGGTTTAAACCATGAACAAGAAAGTTTTACGTGCAGGAGCTGTATCCGCAGTAGCAGCAGGTATTGGAGCAGCAGCTGTTATGGCAGGAAAGCGCCGCAGTAAAAAAGAAGAGGAAAACAGTGACTACCGCAATACAGAACTTGGTAAGTTTGCGAAAAACAGCAAGGGTATTTATTATACCAATGGTAACTATGAGGCTTTTGCAAGACCGGAAAAGCCGGAAGGAATTGAAGAAAAGAGCGCTTATTTAGTAGGAAGCGGTCTGGCAGCACTGGCAGCAGCCTGCTTTTTAGTAAGAGACGCCCAGATGCCTGGAAAAAATATCCATATTTTAGAGGCTATGGACGTAGCCGGTGGTGCATGTGACGGTATCGACGATCCAACCAGAGGTTATGTAATGCGTGGTGGCCGTGAGATGGAAGATCATTTTGAGTGCTTATGGGATCTGTTCCGCAGCATTCCTTCCCTGGAAGTACCTAATGCTTCTGTACTGGATGAATATTACTGGTTAAATAAACATGACCCTAACTACTCTCTGTGCCGTGCTACGGAAAAACGTGGCGAAGATGCCCATACAGACGGTAAATTCCGTTTAAGCCAGAAGGGCAGTATGGAGATCATGAAGCTGTTCTTTACAAGAGATGAGGATCTGTATGACAAGTCTATTGAAGATTTCTTTGATGATGAAGTATTTGGCTCTGATTTCTGGCTGTACTGGCGCACTATGTTTGCTTTTGAAAACTGGCACAGTGCCCTGGAGATGAAGCGTTATTTCCAGCGTTTTATCCATCATATTGGTGGTCTGCCTGATTTCTCTGCACTGAAATTTACACGTTACAATCAGTATGAGTCCCTGATCCTTCCAATGCAGAAATATCTGGAAGCAGCAGGCGTACAGATCCAGTTTGGAACCAGTGTTACCAATGTGCGTTTTGACATTGAAGGGGAAAAGAAGACTGCAAAAGCCATTGAATATGTAAAAGACGGTAATAAAGGCGAGATCGCGTTAACAGAAAATGATCTGGTATTTATCACAAACGGAAGCTGTACAGAAGGTACGATCTACGGTGACCAGGACCATGCTCCTGTAGGGGATGCAGAAGTTCGCACCAGTGGATGCTGGAGCCTGTGGAAGAATATTGCAGCCCAGGACGAGTCCTTTGGACATCCTGAAAAGTTCTGTTCTGACATTGCAAAGACAAACTGGGAGTCTGCAACTGTTACAACCTCTGATGAAAAGATCATTTCCTATATCCAGAAGATCTGTAAGAGAGATCCGAGAACCGGTAAAGTTGTTACCGGCGGTATTGTAAGCTGCAAGGACTCTAGCTGGCTGTTAAGCTGGACTATCAACCGCCAGGGTCAGTTTAAAGCACAGAAGAAAGATGAGATCTGTGTATGGGTATACAGCCTGTTTACCGATGTTCCAGGCGATTATATCAAGAAGCCAATGAAAGAGTGTAATGGTAAGGAGATCACAGCAGAGTGGCTGTATCATCTGGGTATTCCTACAGAAGAGATCGATGATCTGGCAGCAAACCATGCAAACTGTACTCCGACCATGATGCCATATATCACAGCTTTCTTTATGCCAAGAAGCGCAGGGGACAGACCGGACGTTATCCCGGATGGCTGCGTAAACGCTGCATTCTTAGGTCAGTTTGCTGAAACACCAAGAGATACGATTTTCACTACGGAGTATTCTGTACGTACTGCAATGGAAGCTGTATACGGACTTTGCGGTGTAGACCGTGGTGTTCCTGAGGTCTGGGGAAGCGTATACGATGTGAGAGATCTGTTAGACAGTACTGTAAAGCTGATGGACGGAAAATCTCCGCTGGAAATGAAGCTGCCTCTGCCACTGGAACTGCTTAAGAAACCTCTGCTTAGAAAGATCGATAAGACAGTCGTTGGAAAACTGTTAAGAGACCACAATGTGATCAAAGACTGGATGTTATAAAGAAGAAAAGTAATCGGGAAAGACGCGCCTGCGGGCGCGTTTTTCTGTTGCAAAAAGGTGGCCAATATGCAAAAACCCGCCTGGCAGGGCGGGTTCCGTTTGTTTCATGACATATCCCCATTTACAGGGACAGGGATTTTTGATATTTTATGCAATTGCATTTGACAGCGGTTTTTCAATGCACCGTCTCCACTGTTTTACTAACTGGCCAACTACCAGGGCATTGATCAGTGTTCCTTCTCTGACTCCGTTTAACTTATGGAAACAGATCAGTGCCAGGATCATTGCCAGAATGGTAAGGGTGCTGTCAAAACCTACTTTTACATTTCCGAATATAAAGCCGGTCTTTTTAGCAAGGGCGCGAACAAATGCCTCTGCCGGAAGCATGATCACATCTGCAATAACCTCAAAGCTGATGCCAAGGGACATGATGATACATCCGATGACCAGGTAGACAAAAGAGTCACCCCAGGGACCGCCGAAACGGGTAGGAATGATGGCCATGGCCTTGTCAATGCAGAAACTGAAAAAGAAAGTAATCGGGATCTGCAAAGCCTGTTCTACGCTGAAACGCTTTCTTAAGAGTGCTTCACAGATCAGGAAGATCATATTAAACAGAAAGGTAAAAAATCCCATTGATACAGGTGTTACCAGACTGAGCACGAAAGGAAGCCCTGAAACCGGTGAAGTCCCCAGACCCGCACGGGTGATAAAGGCAATTCCTGTTGCACATAAGATGACTCCTGTTAAAAACAGACAATAACGCTTACAGACTGATTGAAACGACATAATAAATTCTCCTGTTCTTTCACACATATTTTATTTTCCCCAGGCCATGTGATCTATAAAATCCCCAGTAAAACATATAAATAGACAAACATGGCAAAACAGTACAAAATATTTTTATACACCTAAAATATTTTGTGTATAGTGTAAAACAAAATTGAGAAAATTTCAATACTTATTCACAACTTATTGATAAAAAATTGACTTTCAATCTGTTTACTGGTACTCTTATAAGGATAAACGAGCTACAGACAGTAGCAGAATGGAGAAGAATATGAATACACAGCAACAAAACAGCAGACTGACCAGTCTCCCCGTAGTAATGTTTTTGGCTGGTATCTGCTGTTTCTTATGGGGAAGCGCGACACCGGCGATCAAAACAGGTTACAGACTGTTCCAGATCCAGTCATCTGACGCAATGTCCATTATTTTATTTGCAGGAATGCGTTTCCTGTTGGCAGGTTTTCTGGTAATCCTTTTTCACAGCATCCAGGGACGCCGCTGGATCATGCCTCAGAAGGGATCAGGAAGAGCGATCCTGGAACTTTGCTTAAATCAGACGGTCCTTCAGTATTATTTCTTTTACACAGGACTGGCACATGCCAGCGGGGTACATGGAGCGATCATCACAGGAGGAAATGTTTTTATTTCTATTTTAGTTGCCAGCCTGATCTTCCGGTATGAGAAACTGACAGCCAGAAAACTGGTGGGATGCGCCCTGGGTTTTGTGGGAATTGTAGTAATGAACCTGTCCGGACAGGAAGGAAATCTGTTCCAGGTATCTCTTTTAGGAGAAGGATTTGTCCTGTTTGCCCAGATCTTTTATGCTACATCCGGCGCCTTATTAAAGAAATATGGCAACCAGTATGATGTAGTTACCTTAAGCGGTTATCAGTTTATGTTAGGCGGACTGATCCTGATCCTCATTGGATTATTCGGCGGCGGAAGAGTCCAGGTTGAAAGCGGAGTTTCCGCGTATATCCTGTTATTATATCTGGCATTTATCTCAGCAGTTGCTTATACACTCTGGGGTGTATTGTTAAAATATAACCCTGTAAGCCGCGTGACCGTATTTGGCTTTATGAACCCGGTGTTCGGTGTTCTTTTGTCCGCCCTGGTATTAGGGGAGACAGCCCAGGCATTTTCCGTAAAGAGCCTGGTTGCCCTGGTATTTGTATGCCTTGGAATTTATGTGGTCAACAGTGTAAAAACAGCAGAACGATAAAGAAAATGTATGTTCGTTCCATCCTTGACAATGAATGATATAAGTGTTATACATATTATAGAACAAACAAATATAACTTGTATTTATAACTTAGAGGATTTTCACAGGTCCTGTAAGAAATCAGGAAAGGATGAGAACGATGTCACAACAGAAACGAGATTACTACGAAGTTCTTGGAATAGATAAAACTGCAGACCCTGCCACTATTAAGAAAGCCTATCGTAAACTGGCTAAAAAATACCATCCCGACAGCAATGTGGGAAATGAGGCAGCTGCTGAAAAATTTAAGGAAGTTAATGAAGCTTATGATATTTTAAGCGATCCGGAAAAGAAGAAACTGTATGACCAGTTTGGCCACGCAGCTTTTGACGGTACCGGAGCAGCAGGAGCCGGTAGTTACGGCGCAAATGGCGGCTTTGGTTCTGACGGCAGCTTTACAGGAGGTTTTGGAGGCTTTTCCGGAAATGGCGGCTTCAGAGGTTTCCATACTTCAGACGGACACACCTTCCATTTTGAAGGCGGAGAAGGCGATGATATCTTTGGTGATATTTTCGGAAATATGTTCGGCGGCGGTAAAAAGAGCCGCTTTACAGGCGGTTTTCACCAGGACGGCAGTGGCTTTAACGGTTTTCATGGCTATAGCGGTTTTGGCGCAGATCCATCCAGCGAAAAAGGCAGTGATGCACAGGCGGAGATCAATATCAGTTTTGATGATGCAGCTTTTGGCGCAGACCGTGTGATCACACTTTCCGATGCAAATGGAAAGAGCCAAAATCTGAAAGTCCATATCCCTGCAGGTATCAACGAAGGCCAGAGCATCCGCCTGAAAGGAAAAGGCAATCCTGGCATAGGCGGCGCAGAAGCAGGAGATCTGTTATTAAAGGTCCATGTAGGAACACGGCCTGGTTATGAACGGAAGGGAATGGATGTTTATACCAGTACAGAAGTACCCTTTACAACAGCTGTTTTAGGCGGTGAGATCATTGTACCTACCCTGTATGGTAATGTTTCCTGCAAACTGCGTGAGGGAACCAGATGCGGCTTAAAGATCCGTCTTGCCGGTAAAGGTATTGTTTCCATGAAAGACCCGAAGGTAAAAGGCGACCAGTATGTGACCATCCAGATCGCTGTTCCGCAGAACCTGACAGCAGAGGCAAAAGAAAAACTGAGAGAATTTGCAGCTGCCTGTGAAAAGGGCAGAAGAGGCGGGAGAACAGCCGCTTAATGATCTATAATATTAAAAATAATAATGTGAGGTACCTTATGAAAAAGAACCGAAATCCAGAAAGAACAAAAACCTTGAAAGAAAAAGGTAAGATCCCTTTCCGGTACCGCTTCTTTTTGGGAGGTGCCTCTTTTTTTCTTGCCCTTATGATCCTTGTTACAGGTGTGGCTTTTGCGTTTCGTGAGACCATTGACCTGTATCTTTCCGGCAGCCGTACCAATGTATCAAAAGAGGCGAAAGAAGAAGCTGCCTATAACAGCCGCCGTCTGGCAGCCCAGATCGAGGCGGAAGGTGCTGTTCTTTTGAAAAATGAAAACAATACCCTGCCTCTTTCAGAAGAGATCACCCGGGTAAATGTATTTGGCTGGGCATCCACCCAGTGGCTGGGAAGCGGTTCCGGTTCCGGAAGAGTGGAAAAAGTAGACCTGGATCTTTTAGGAGCATTAAAAGAAGCGGGAATCTCCTATAATGAAGAACTGACCCGGATGTATCAGGATTTCCAGCCAAAGCGTCAGAAAACATCTACTCTTGAAAGCTGGCCGGAAGAAAGCTGCCGGCTTTATGAACCGGATATTACAGATACAGAATATTACACAGAAGATCTGCTTAAAAACGCAAAAGAGTATTCAGATACAGCGATCATGGTAGTAGGAAGGCTTTCAGGGGAAAGCAATGACTGTCCTCAGATCCAGTATAAAAAAGTAAAGAAGAACGGACAGCTGTTAAGAGATAAAAGAAGGTCCTATCTGGATCTTTCCACAGAAGAAGAGGGGATTTTGCGCTATCTGGGTGAAAATTATAAAAATGTGATCCTGTTATTAAATACAGGAAATGTAATGACCTTGGGAGCAATTGACCTGATGCCTGGAATTGGGGCCTGTGTGATGGCAGGAATGACCGGACAGTATTCGGCAGAGGCACTTCCAGACCTTCTCTGGGGAAAAATAACACCTTCCGGCCGCACGGCTGATACCTGGGCTTACAATTTCCGCACAGCTGCCAGCTATGCCAATGCAGGAGCTGACGGAGTGGGAAGTTATGAAAACGGAGAGGGTCTTTATCCTTTTGACGGTACCAAAAGCGGCAATGTAGGAGAGTCCTTTAAATATGATCAGGTATCTTATGTAGACTACGCAGAGGGGATTTATGTAGGCTATAAATGGTACGAAACAGCAGATGCGCAGGATTACTGGGATAAGTATTATAATCTTCATGGAAGAGGTTACCAGGCTGTAGTACAGTATCCTTTTGGCTATGGCTTGTCTTATACTACCTTTGACTGGAAGGTTGTAAATGCTCCGGGAAAAAGGGAAAAGATCACTGCGGACGGCAGTTACAAGATCACAGTGGAAGTTACCAATACAGGAGAACGGGCTGGCAAAGAGGTGGTGCAGCTTTATTATGCCCCTCCATATGAAGCGGGAGGGATCGAAAAATCGGCGGTAGTATTAGCTGATTATGCGAAAACAGGAGAGCTGCAGCCGGGGGAAAAAGAAGAGGTTACGTTGTCTGTAAAAGCCAGAGATATGGCATCCTATGATTTTAATGACAGCAATCAAAACGGTTTTGCAGGATATGAGCTGGATCCGGGAACCTATGTACTTTCTCTTCGGAAAAACGCCCATGAGACCGCTGATATACCAAATGCCCAGATCAGCCTGAAACTGGCAGAAAATATCCAGTATCCTACAGACGAGATCACAGGTACAGTTGTTTCCAATAAAATGACAGGAAAAGACGCAGTAGACGGAGTGGGGATCGATGGTTCAGACAGCGGTCAGAAGATCTCCTATATGAGCCGCAGTGATTTTGATACGACATTTCCAAAAGAACCGGTAAAGACCCGAAAACTTTCTGAAAAGGCAGCAGAACTGAACCTTTATACCCAGGAAAAAGCAGATGAGTTTGGGCAGAGCTTTTTAGAACAAAGTGAGTCTCAGAGTAAAAATGATGTGGCATTTGGAAAAAAGCAGGGCCTTTATATTGAAAAAAACGGAACTGTATCAAAACTGGGTTACGAACTGGGAGCGGATTATGACGATCCAAAGTGGGATGAAGTTTTAAACCAGCTGACAGAAAAAGAGACAGAGGAGCTGTTCCTTCACGGGTATGTAAAGACAGAAGAACTGGAAAATATTGGAAAACCATTAGCCAGAGAAGCTGACGGACCGGCACAGATCGGTAGTTTCAACCAAAATCCAACAGGAACCGGATTTCCCAATGCCGGTGTTATGGCCCAGTCATGGAATACAGAATTATCCCGTGATATGGGACGGGCAGTCGCAAAGGAAGCAGGTCAGTTTGGCTATAGCGGCTGGTATGCACCGGCAGTCAACATCCACCGCAGTCCTTTTGATGGCCGAAACTATGAATATTATTCAGAAGACAGCTTTCTTTCCGGGAAAATGTGCGGGGCAGCGGTAAGTGGAAGTATGGATATGGGTGTATACTGCTATGTAAAACATCTGATCTGCAATGACCAGGAGTCTGGTATTTACAGGGATGGCGTCTATACCTGGATGACAGAACAGGCCCTGCGGGAAACTTATTTAAAGCCGTTCCAGATGATCGTACAGGATAATGGTGCCACCGGCCTTATGTCCTCCTATAACCGTATAGGAGCTGTGTGGGCAGGAGGCAGTAAGGGGCTTCTTACCAGCATTTTAAGGGATGAATGGGGCTTTAAAGGAGCCGTGCTTACAGATTATTCTGACCATCATAAATATATGAACGGGGATCAGGCTCTTGCAGCAGGGGGAACCCTTTGGATGGACGGTTTTATGAATGATGGCAGTTTTGCCTTTAAAAATGAAGAAAATAAGGCAGCCTATGATCAGGCACTGCGGCAGTCAGCAAAAGATGTGATCTACATGTATTTAAACGCGAGAGTGAGAAACCAGGCGTATGCAGAAGAAATGGATGACTGGAGCTTGTTAAAACCGGAGATCAAGGCACCGTTCCCATTGTGGGCAGCGGGACTGGCGGCAGTAGACCTTCTGGCTATTGGAAATTTTGTGTTTGCTGTAAATATCTGGAAGAAACGAAAAAGAGAACTTTTAAAAGACCATGAAAATTAAAAAATATGTTTTCATACAAAAAGGCTTCGGCAAAGGATTAAACCAATGCCGAAGCCTGTAGTATTATAAAGCGTTATAAAGTATACTCTTTATCATAGATCACTTCCGGAAGGGACTCCGCATCAGAAGAAGTAACCTTTCCTGTGGATTTCTTATCATCATCAATGAAATAAATAGAACCGCCGGAAACCTTGAATGTCCAGGATCCGTTTACTTTATAATTCTTGCTGGAAGTCTGGATCTTGCCGGACTCATTAACCAGGTACATTTTATTGTCAACACAGAATACCTGATAGTCAGAACCGCTGTCTGCCTTTACAAGGCGTCCCTGATAATACAGATAATCATCTTTGGAACCATTATAACCGCAGCCCTTATCAGAGCCGGACTCACTGAAATAGTAAGCAGCTGTTTCACCGTCAACGCTTAAATTGGATTTTTTACCGGTGAGCATTTTACCGTCAGAGTCATTTTCACCAAAGTAGCCTGTAAATTCTTTACCGGAAGAAGTTACCACATGGATAAGGCCGGTCTGGCGGACACCATAGGAGTTAAAAAAATAGGAATTTCCATCTACCTTGGTAGTTGCCTTGCTCATATTGGTAGCTTTGCTGTTTAAGTAAGCAGGGGTACCATCACTTTCAAAGTAGTACCAGTTTGACTCACCTTCGTCTGGGGCTTCATCGCTGTTGTCTGTGGTGATCTCGTCCTTGTCATCAGAGTCACCTGGATGATTGTAAAGTTCCAGCCATTTGTTTTTTGCCATGATGCCTTCATCATCTCCGCCTAAATAGACGAATTTGCTGATACCTGTGGGATCTCCTGCTTCAGCGCTGCTTTTTACAGCTACCCAGCCAGTCATCATCACACCGTCTTCATTAAAATAATATTTATTATCCCCGATGGTTTCAGCGGAATAGGAGTCATTCTTAGAACGTTTTGCCTTTCCGTTTGTCTGGAAATAAAACCATTTGGCAGTATCGGAAGCAGAAGTACGGATTTCAGAGATCGTTCCATCATCCGGCTTGTTGTCTTCGTCATAGTCCAGGCACAGCCAGCCGGTCTTGGCATAACCATTGTCTCCCAGATAATAAATATCATCATTATCAAAAAACCAGCCTGTACGCATTTTTCCATCGCTGTCAAAAGCGTATTTTTTATCCCCGATGGTACTCCATTTATCCTTGATCAGCTTTCCTTTGGCGTCCACGTAATACCAGCCTGCTTTCTTCTGGGAAGTATCTTCTGATAACTGGATCCAGGAATTTTTTGCCATTACGCCGTCATCGTCAACGTAGTAGGTATCATCGATCCACTGGTTTACAGCAATGACGCCGTTATTGTCCAGATAGTAAGAGTTATCACCGGAAGTTTTCCAGGTATTGTAGGCATAATTTCCAGATGCTTCCTGATATTTCCATACTCCGTTTTCACTGACCCAGCCGCCACTTGCAGCCAGGCTGCTAAAAGCAGCTGCGGAACTTAAAACAGCTGCAGCTCCAAAGGACAGGAATAGTTTTTTATAATTTTTTATCATACAGTTTCCCCTTTCATGTATGTACAGATCCGTATATTTATATCAAAATGTACAATGGTCTGCTGCAAGTATAACATCTAACTATTTTTTCCACAATAATGTTCACAAAATCGTCAGAAAAAATAAATAATACAAGAAGATGTTATGGCTGAAATGATTGTCAGTCAGAAAATAATCGTATATAATAATCTGGTATTTTCAGAGCGTGTATATGTGAAACCAAGGAGGAAGAAAAATGGAACGGGGACCTGTAAGGGTGGCAATGATGGCAGATACCCATGGAGTGCTGCGCCCGGAGGTGGAGAAGATACTGGAAACCTGCGACGTGATCGTACATGCAGGTGATTTTGATACGCAGATGCTGTATATGAAATTAAGCGGAAAGCAGCCGCTTTTTGCAGTAAGGGGAAATAATGACAGAGGCTGGTCCGGGGGACTGCCGGGGATCAAACGTTTTGAAATCGGCGGTGTGAAAATGGTCATGGCCCATCAGAGAACGGACATCCCTGTGGCATTAGGAGATGCTCAGGTAGTGATCTTTGGCCATTCCCATATGTACCAGCAGCAGGAGATCGCGGGAAGGTTGTGGCTAAATCCCGGAAGTTGTGGTTATAAGCGGAATACACTGCCTCTTTCCATGGCTGTTATGACCATTGAAGACGGAACGTATCAGGTAGAAACCATATGGTTAGAGAAGGGATACGGTACTCCGGGAGCTGCCATTGCCCAGCGTGAAAAGACAAAGGTAAGTAAATATGAGAAAAAGCAGAAGCGTTACCAGCAAAAACAGTTAAGTGACGCAAATGATGCAAAAGAAAAAGAACTTCTGTTTACCATTGCAAAAGTCCTCCGGTTTAAAAAATCAGGAGAGTCCAGATTGTGGATCATTAAAAATGTAGGAAATGATCCGGAACTGACTGCAAAGATCTATGATATCTGTGATCCATTGTCGGACACAGATGCAAGGAGCATCCGTGAACGGATCCGCGAACAGTGAAAATAATCTTTCCAAAAATACATTCCTATGTTATACTTAAAAAAGTATAATCCAACACAAGGAGAAACTCATTTATGAAAATGAACCGTGTATTCTTAAAATTAAGCGGCGAGGCCCTTGCAGGTCCTAAAAAGACCGGTTTCGACGAAGATACTGTAAAAGAGGTAGCAAGACAGGTAAAATTATCTGTAGACGCAGGCGTTCAGGTAGGTATTGTGATCGGAGGCGGAAACTTCTGGAGAGGCCGTACCAGCGATGCCATTGAGCGTACCAAGGCAGACCAGATCGGTATGTTAGCTACAGTTATGAACTGTATCTATGTTTCTGAGATCTTCCGCAATGCGGGAATGCAGACAGAGATCTTTACCCCATTTGCATGTGGCACTATGACCCAGCTGTTCTCCAAGGATCAGGCAAATAAGTGCTTTGCAGAGGGAAAGGTGGTGTTCTTTGCAGGCGGTACAGGACATCCTTATTTCTCAACTGATACAGGTATCACACTGCGTGCAATTGAGATGGAGGCAGACTGCATCCTTCTTGCAAAGGCTATTGACGGTGTATATGACAGCGATCCAAAGGTAAATCCAGAGGCAAAGAAATTTGATACCATTTCCATTCAGGAAGTGATCGACCGCCAGTTAGCAGTTGTAGATCTGACCGCGTCTATTATGTGCATGGAACACAAGATGCCAATGGCTGTATTCAGCTTAAATGAACCGGACGGTATTGCAAATGCTATGCAGGGCCGTATCAACGGAACCATCGTTACTGCTTGATCGATCATTACGGTAACACAATAAGTAAGAATAAAAGCGAAAACGCTATGAATATAAAATGACAGCAAAAGCTGCATGTTCAGGAGGGAACTTATGGAAGATTTAAAGTTTTATCAGGATAAGATGGACAAGACAATGGAAGTTCTGTTAGCTGATTACGGAACTATCCGCGCAGGCCGTGCAAACCCACATGTATTAGACAAGATTAAAGTGGATTACTACGGAACACCAACACCTCTTCAGCAGGTAGGAAACGTATCTGTTCCGGAAGCACGTATGATCGTGATCCAGCCATGGGAAAAGAGCCTGTTAAAAGCAATCGAAAAAGCGATCCTTACATCTGAGTTAGGTATCAATCCTACCAACGACGGAAACTGCATCCGCCTGATCTTCCCGGAGATGACTGAGGACCGAAGAAAAGAAGTTGCAAAGGAAGTAAAGAAGAAAGGTGACAACGCAAAGGTTGCTGTCCGCAACATCCGCCGCGATGCAAATGATGCATTTAAGAAAGCAGAGAAAGCTGGAGAGATCACAGAGGACGAGTTAGCTGATCTGACTGAGAAGATGCAGAAACTGACTGACAAGACCATTGAGCGTGTTGACAAGGCAGTAGAAGAAAAGACAAAAGAGATCATGACTGTATAGTCTCTGAAATTGATACGGAGGCAGGAGAGACTCCTGCCTCTTCGTTTTATGCAATAAGATAAGAAAAGGTGAGGAAAATGGCATTAGACAGTAATATGGTAATACCGGCTCATGTAGCACTTATTTTAGACGGAAATGGCCGCTGGGCGAAAAAAAGAGGTCTTCCTAGAACCTTTGGTCACAAAGAAGGCTGTGTTACAGTAGAAAAGACAGTAGAGATCGCTGCCAGAATGGGCATCAAATATCTGACTGTTTACGGATTTTCTACTGAAAACTGGAAAAGGTCCGAAGAAGAAGTAGGAGCGCTGATGCAACTGTTCCGTTATTATATGGTCCGCCTGTTAAAAATCGCTTCTGCCAACAATGTGCGGGTAAAGATGATCGGTGACAGAAGACGTTTTGCCCAGGATATTATTGACGGCATCAACCGTCTGGAAGAAGAGACAAAGGATAATACAGGACTTACCTTTGTGATCGCAGTCAATTATGGTGGAAGAGATGAGATCCGCAGAGCAGCTGCGAAACTGGCAGAGGATGTAAAGGCAGGAAAAGTGGAGGCAGAGGATATTACAGAATCTGTATTTGCTTCTTATCTGGATACCGCGGATATCCCGGATCCGGATCTGCTGATCCGTACCAGCGGAGAGTTAAGACTGTCCAATTATCTGCTGTGGCAGCTGGCATATACAGAACTGTATGTTACAGATTGTCTGTGGCCGGATTTTGATGAGAAGGAACTGGAAAAGGCGATCTTTCAGTATAATAAGAGAGATCGACGGTTCGGCGGGGTAAAATAACGTATTCAAAAAGGAGATTTTTATGTTTACAACACGATTGATCAGTGGTATCGTACTGGTCATCCTTGCTATTTTCTTCGTTGGAAAAGGAGGCGCCCTCCTTTTTGCAGTGACAGCCCTTATTTCACTGGTAGGCCTGTTTGAACTGTACCGCGTTCTCGGGATCGAAAAAAGATCAGTAGCTGCAGTTGGCTATCTGACAGCTGTCTGCTATTATGGGATCTTATGGTTTGAGGGACAGAAGTATCTTACATTAATGATCATTGCATCCCTGATGCTTTTAATGGCTCTCTATGTTTTTACTTTTCCAAGCTTTAAAACAGAAGAGATAACCGGCGCCTTTTTTGGTGTGTGCTATGTTCCGGTAATGCTTTCTTTTCTGTATCAGACCCGCAGCATGCATGACGGAGCTTATCTGGTATGGCTGATCTTTTTAAGCTCCTGGGGCTGCGACACCAGCGCCTACTGCGTAGGAATGCTTCTTGGAAAACATAAACTGGCGCCTGTATTAAGTCCGAAAAAGTCCATTGAAGGGGCTGTAGGCGGTGTAGTTGGTTCTGCACTGTTAGGCCTTGCTTATGGTGCTTATTTTGGTCATAATATGGAAGAAGTGGCAAATCCCATGGTTGCCTGCGCCATTGCCTGCGCTATTGCGGCAGTTATCTCACAGATTGGAGATCTGGCAGCGTCTGCTATTAAGAGAAACCACAATATTAAAGATTATGGCCATCTGATCCCGGGACACGGAGGTATCCTGGATCGTTTTGACAGTATGATATTTACAGCTCCTGCTATTTATTTTGCAGTTACTTTTTTAAGATAGTAAGATAGGCAATTTAAATTAAAAGGAGCAGCATGATTTTAAGCATTTCCTTTACAAAGGGAGAATAATTATGGTAAAGAACATATCAATCCTGGGTTCAACCGGTTCCATCGGAACCCAGACATTAGAGGTAGTAAGATACAATAAAGATATTAAGGTAACGGCTCTGGCAGCCGGTTCCAATGTGGATTTGATCGAAAAACAGATCCGCGAATTTAAGCCGGAGATCGCCTGCCTGTGGAGTGAAGAAAAGGCAAAAGAACTGAAAGAAAGGGTAAAAGATCTGGATGTGAAGATCCTTTCCGGTATGGAGGGCCTGATCGCTGTTGCAACAGAGCCAAAGGCAGAGATCGTAGTTACCGCAGTAGTGGGAATGATCGGTATCCGGCCTACCATCGCTGCCATGGAAGCAGGAAAAGACATTGCTCTGGCAAATAAGGAGACACTGGTCACAGCCGGTCACATTATCATGCCGTTGGCAAAGAAAATGGGTGTGAAGATCCTTCCGGTAGACTCCGAACATTCTGCAATCTTCCAGTGCCTTCAGGGAGCAGCCGGAAATAAGATCCATAAGATCCTTCTGACTGCTTCCGGAGGTCCTTTCAGAGGATGGAAAAGAGAACAGCTG
Source organism: Clostridium sp. AM22-11AC (assembly GCF_003473545.1). GTDB lineage: Bacteria > Bacillota > Clostridia > Lachnospirales > Lachnospiraceae > Enterocloster. The sequence continues at coordinate 9,807 of NZ_QUCM01000025.1, read as the reverse complement.
GAAAAAGTCCAGGTGGAAGATGCCTTAAAGCATCCAAACTGGTCTATGGGCCACAAGATCACCATCGACTCCTCTACTATGGTCAATAAGGGACTGGAAGTAATGGAAGCCGGCTGGCTGTTTGATGTATCCTTAGATCAGATCCAGGTAGTGATCCAGCCTGCAAGTATTATCCATTCCATGATCGAGTATGAAGATGGAGCAGTGATCGCCCAGCTAGGTACACCGGATATGAAACTGCCGATCCAGTATGCATTATACTATCCGGAAAGACGTTTTCTTCCAGGAGACAGACTGGACTTTACAAAGCTTCGTGAGATCACCTTTGATGTACCGGATCCGGAAACATTTAAGGGATTAAAACTGGCATACCAGGCAGGAAAGACAGGCGGAAGTATGCCAACTGTATTTAATGCAGCCAATGAGATGGCAGTAAGTCTGTTTTTAAAGAAAAAGATCCCGTATCTGACCATTCCGGACATGATCCAGGCATCCATGGAGCATCATAAGAAGGTTGATGCACCAGATGTAGATCAGATCCTGGCAGCGGAAGCAGAAACTTATGACTTTATCCATTCAAAGTGGAATATTTAAGTTAAACGGATATGTCACCTGGCGGTGATATTACCATAAATGAAAACAGGAAAGGATGAATGAAATCCTATGAATATTGTACTGGCAGTGCTGATCCTTGGGGGAATCATCCTGTTCCATGAACTTGGACATTTTATATTCGCAAAATTAAGCGGGATTGAAGTGACGGAATTTTCCTTAGGGATGGGACCGAGGCTTTTAAGTTTTGTAAAAGGCGAAACGAGATATTCTTTAAAACTTCTGCCTTTTGGCGGTTCCTGCGCCATGTTAGGAGAAGATGAGGATGCAGAAGGGGACAGGGCTTTTAATAACAAACCTGTATTTAACCGTATTGCCGTGGTTTTTGGAGGCCCTTTATTTAATTTCATTCTGGCTTTCCTGTTATCCCTTGTTATCGTAGGCTGTGCCGGTGGCTTTTATGAGCCGGTGGTCATGGGTGTAGAAGAAGGGTACCCGGCTGAGCAGGCGGGGATCCTTACAGGAGATGTGATCATAAAAGTAGACCACAGAGCGGTCCATTCTTACCGGGATCTTTCACCTTATCTTACAGCCCATCCTCATCAGGATGTGACCATTACCTGGAAACATACAGATGAAAATGGGAAAACAGAGAAGAGATCGGCAAAGATCACTCCGGTTTATAACGATAAGACAGGGCAGTCCATGATCGGTGTGCGGTTTGAGGCAAAACTTCAGAAGATCACAAATCCGGTGCAGCTGCTGGTGCAGTCGGTTTATGAGGTGGAACACTGGATCTACTATGTATTTGACAGTTTTCATATGATATTTGCCGGCAGAGTAAGCGCAGATGATATCAGTGGCCCTGTAGGGATCGTTACTACCATTGACCAGACGGTGGAGCAGGCAGCACCTGCAGGAAATACAGTGGTTGCCATGGTACTTGTGAATTTTGCCATTCTTTTAAGCGCAAACCTGGGTGTGATGAACCTGCTTCCACTTCCTGCACTGGATGGCGGACGTCTGGTATTTCTGATCATCGAGGCTATACGCAGAAAGCCTATTGACCGTGAAAAAGAGGGAATGGTCCATGCTGCCGGTATGTTTTTACTGCTGGCACTTATGGTATTTATCATGTTTAATGATGTAAGAAAATTATTATAAAAGTGCTGCCTCCAGGCGGCATGCAATCGGAGATTAAGAATAAAGAGGAAAGAAACATGAGCAGAAAGGATACAAAAGTTGTTCATATTGGTGACCGGGTGATCGGCGGGGGAAATCCCATCCTCATCCAGTCTATGTGTAATACAAAAACAGAAGATGTAAAGGCAACGGTAGCACAGATCTTAAGCCTGGAAAAAGCAGGCTGCGATATTATCCGTGTGGCAGTACCTACCATGAAGGCGGCAGAAGCCCTTAAGGATATTAAAAAAGAGATCCACATCCCGTTAGTGGCAGATATCCATTTTGACTACCGTCTGGCGATTGCAGCTATGGAAAACGGAGCTGACAAGATCCGTATCAATCCAGGTAATATTGGAAGTACAGACCGCGTAAAAGCAGTAGTAGACCGTGCGAAAGCAGGAAATATCCCTATTCGTGTAGGTGTAAACAGCGGATCTCTTGAGAAAGATCTGGTGGAAAAATACGGTGGTGTAACAGCTGAAGGTATCGTAGAAAGTGCTTTGGATAAAGTACATCTTATTGAGGATATGGGCTATGACAATCTGGTCATCAGTATCAAATCTTCCGATGTATTAATGTGTGTGAAAGCACATGAACTGATCACTTCCAGAACCGATCATCCTCTTCACGTAGGTATTACAGAAGCCGGAACTTTATTTTCCGGAAATATCAAATCTGCTGTGGGGCTGGGTATCATCTTATATCAGGGCATCGGAGATACCATCCGCGTTTCCCTTACAGGTGATCCAATCGAGGAGATCAAGTCTGCCCGTCAGATCCTTAAAACTCTGGGACTTAGAAAAGGCGGCGTAGAAGTGGTTTCATGTCCAACCTGCGGCCGTACCCGTATTGACCTGATCCATCTTGCAAACCAGGTAGAGACCATGGTTTCCGGCATGGAAGGCTTAGACGGTGTTAAAGTAGCTGTTATGGGCTGCGTAGTCAATGGACCTGGCGAAGCAAGGGAAGCTGATATTGGCATTGCAGGCGGCGTAGGTGAAGGTCTGATCATCAAAAAAGGTGAGATCTTACGAAAAGTACCGGAAGAAGATCTGTTAGACTCCCTTCGCAGTGAACTGGAAGCAATGGCAGAAGCAAGAAAGAAGTAATCTGAATGGCAAAAGGTTTTTTAGAAGTATTTCCAACCCTTAATATTGCAGAGCCTTTAAAGGAGCTTTTAGCAATGGCAGAAGTAGAAAAAGTTACTTCTGCCAGAGATAGAAGCTCTATTCGTGTTTATATGAAAAGCACAAGGCTGATCCATAAACAAAATATCTATGATCTGGAGCGGGGCATCAAAGACCAGCTGTTCCCGGATAAACAGATCACCATTAAGATACAGGAAAAATACAGACTGTCTGGTCAGTACACACCGGAAAAGCTTTTAAAAATGTATAAGGACAGTCTGCTGCTGGAATTAAAGCATTACAGCATCGTAGAATACAGTATGTTCCGCAAAGCCCAGATCGTCTTTGAAGATGAAGGAAAAATGGTGCTGACTGTAGAAGATACCATGGTCAACCGGGACAAGACCAATGAGTTAAAGCGGGTTTTGGAAAAGGTATTTAATGAACGGTGCGGTCTGCCGGTAGAAGTAGCGTTTCAGTACATTCCGCCAAAGGAAAATGACCGTAGAAAGCAGATCGAGCTGAAGTTAGAGAGAGAAGCACAGGCTATTTACTGGCAAAATCATAAGGATGAGTTAGAAAATGTAAGTGGTGGAGAAAATATCTCGCAGACAGTTGCAAAGAGCGATAATGGTGAGAAAAAAACTCATAATAGTAATGCTGCTATTATGGATATTCCTATGCCGGAGGCAGCTCCATGGGACGCTCTTATGGATCAGGCAGCTTCCGGAAATGTTCCTGGCAATGATGAGACTATTTCTCCTGTATCAGATGGCATAAAACCAGTAGATGCAGGAAAAACAGCTGCTGCAAAACCACAGTCAGGCGGAAAAACGGAAAAACCTCAGCTTAACAAAGGCAGAAAAGGCTGGGGAAGAGATAAAGACTCCGGCTTTGGAGAAGACAGGAAGTTTTCTGTTAAACGTTCCAATAATCCGGATGTACTTTACGGCCGTGATTTTGAAGATGACTTTATGGAGATTGAGAAGATCGACGGAGAGATCGGAGAAGTTACTTTACGTGGACAGATCTTAACCTGTGAAAGCCGCGAGCTAAGAAGCGGTAAATTCATTCTTACCTTTGATGTGACAGACTTTACAGATACCATTACAGCTAAAATGTTCATCCGTCCGGAAATCTTCAATGAAGTAAAGGACATGATCAAAACGGGCATGTTCATTAAGATCAAAGGTGTTACCACCATTGATAAGTTTGACGGAGAACTGACATTAGGCTCTATTGTAGGTATTAAAAAGGCCGATGACTTTACCACCAAGCGTATGGACAACAGCCTGGAAAAACGTGTGGAACTGCACTGCCATACAAAAATGAGCGATATGGATGGTGTTTCTGAGGTAAAGAGCATCATCAAGCGGGCGAAAAAATGGGGTATGTCCTCCATTGCTGTTACGGACCACGGCTGCGTTCAGGCCTTCCCTGATGCAAACCATGCATTGGATAAAGGGGATACCTTTAAGATCTTGTATGGTGTGGAAGGCTATCTGGTAGATGATACCAAGCAGCTGGTAGAAAATTCCAAGGGACAGACTTTTGCAGATACCTATGTTGTTTTCGATATTGAGACCACAGGTTTCAGCCCTGTAAAGAACCGGATCATTGAGATCGGTGCTGTAAAAGTAGTAGACGGTGTGATCACGGACAAGTTTTCTACTTTCGTAAACCCGGATGTGCCGATTCCATTTGATATTGAAAAGCTGACCAGCATCAATGACGCTATGGTACTGCCATATCCGAAGATCGATGTGATATTACCTCAGTTTCTGGAATTTGTGGGAGACGCAGTACTGGTAGCCCACAATGCAGGTTTTGATGTTGGTTTTATTGGTCATTATGCAGAAGCGCTGGGACTGCCATTTTCACCAACAGTACTGGATACGGTATCTCTGGCCCGCCTTCTTCTGCCAAACTTAAACCGTTTTAAGCTGGATACAGTAGCGAAAGCTTTAAATATTTCCCTGGAAAATCATCACCGGGCAGTAGATGATGCAGGAGCTACAGCGGAGATTTTCGCAGCTTTTGTAAAGATGCTGCGGGATCGGGATATTGAAGATCTGGACCACTTAAATGAATTAAGTACCATGGATGCCCAGACCATTATGAAACTGCCTACCAACCATGTGATCATCCTGGCAAAAAATGACCTGGGACGTATCAACCTGTACCGTCTGGTCAGCTGGTCCCATTTGGATTATTATTCCAGACGTCCCCGTATCCCAAAGAGCGTTCTGGACAAGTACAGAGAAGGTCTGCTGATCGGTTCTGCCTGCGAGGCGGGAGAATTATATCAGGCCCTTCTTCGCGGGGCTCCCGATGCGGAGATTGCCAGACTGGTAAATTTCTACGATTATCTGGAGATCCAGCCTTTGGGAAACAATGCGTTTATGCTCCGGGATGAAAAAAGTACAGTTAAGACAGAAGAAGACTTGATCGAGATCAATAAAAAGATCGTAGATCTGGGAACCCAGTTTGGTAAGCTGGTGTGCGCTACCTGTGACGTTCATTTCCTGGATCCCCAGGATGAGGTTTACCGGCGTATCATCATGGCTGGTCAGGGATTTAAAGACTCCGATGACCAGGCGCCGCTATATCTGCGTACAACAGAAGAGATGTTAGAAGAGTTTGCTTATCTGGGACCGGATAAGGCATACGAGGTAGTCGTTACCAATACCCGTAAGATTTCTGATATGTGCGAAAAAATTGCGCCGGTGCGTCCGGACAAGTGCCCGCCTGTTATCCCAGACTCTGATAAGACCTTAACAAAGATCTGTTATGACCGCGCTCATGAGATGTATGGTGAAGATCTTCCAAAGATCGTAGTAGACCGTCTGGAGCGTGAGCTTCATTCCATTATCACCAATGGATTTGCGGTTATGTATATCATTGCCCAGAAGCTGGTTTGGAAATCTAATGAAGACGGCTATCTGGTAGGTTCCCGAGGTTCTGTAGGTTCCTCCTTTGTGGCAACCATGTCCGGTATTACAGAGGTAAATCCGCTAAGTCCTCATTATCATTGTCCAAAGTGCCGTTACTATGATTTTGACTCTGAAGAAGTGCGTAAGTTCTCCGGTATGGCGGGCTGCGATATGCCGGATAAAAAATGCCCGGTATGCGGAACACCTCTGGAAAAAGACGGGTTTGATATCCCATTTGAGACTTTCCTTGGATTTAAGGGAGATAAGGAGCCTGATATCGACTTAAACTTCTCCGGTGAGTACCAGAGTAAGGCCCATGACTATACGGAGGTTATTTTCGGTAAGGGCCAGACTTTCCGTGCAGGAACCATTGGTACACTGGCGGATAAAACGGCTTTCGGTTATGTAAAGAAATATTATGAGGAAAGGGGAACCAGGAAGCGAAACTGCGAGATCAACCGTATTGTTCAGGGCTGTGTAGGCGTGCGCCGTACCACCGGCCAGCATCCGGGAGGTATCATTGTACTGCCTTTAGGTGAAGAGATCTATTCCTTTACACCGGTACAGCACCCGGCAAACGATATGACTACATCCACAGTTACCACACACTTTGATTACCATTCCATTGACCACAACCTGTTAAAACTGGATATTCTTGGACACGATGATCCTACCATGATCCGTATGCTGCAGGACCTGATCGGTCTGGACCCGGTTAAGGATATTCCTCTGGACAGCCCGGAGGTTATGAGCCTGTTTCAGAATACCTCTGCACTGGGGATCACGCCGGATGATATCGGTGGCTGTCCTTTAGGAGCTCTTGGTGTGCCGGAGTTTGGTACGGACTTTGCTATGCAGATGCTTCTGGATACCAAACCAAAGTATTTCTCTGACCTGGTGCGTATTGCCGGTCTGGCACATGGTACGGACGTTTGGCTGGGAAATGCCCAGACGTTGATCCAGGAAGGAAAAGCTACTATTCAGACAGCGATCTGTACCCGAGATGATATTATGATCTATCTGATCGCCCAGGGAATGGAACAGGGACTTTCCTTCACCATCATGGAGAGCGTGCGAAAAGGTAAAGGTTTAAAGCCGGAGTGGGAAGAAGATATGAAGGCGCATGGTGTGCCTGACTGGTACATCTGGTCCTGTAAAAAGATCAAGTACATGTTCCCAAAAGCACATGCGGCAGCCTATGTTATGATGGCGTGGCGTATTGCCTACTGTAAGATCTTTTATCCACTGGCTTACTATGCGGCCTTTTTCAGTATCCGCGCCAGCGCCTTTTCCTATGAGATCATGTGTCAGGGAAGAGATAAACTGGAATATTATCTGGCAGATTATAAAAAACGTTCCGATACTCTTTCTAAAAAGGAGCAGGATACCCTGCGTGACATGCGTATTGTCCAGGAAATGTACGCAAGGGGCTTTGATTTTATGCCAATTGATATTTATAAGGCAAAAGCAAGACATTTCCAGATCATTGACGGTAAGCTGATGCCTTCTTTAAGCAGTATTGACGGTTTAGGTGAAAAAGCGGCAGAAGCAGTGGTAGATGCAGTAAAAGACGGTCCGTTCCTGTCAGTAGAAGATTTCTCCAGCCGTACCAAGGTAAATGGAACTATCTGTTCCCTGATGTCAGACCTTGGACTGCTTAAAGACCTTCCTCAGTCTAATCAGTTAAATTTATTTGAGCTGATGTAGGAGATTATGTAAGAGATTATGCATAGTAGTCTGGTATCATAAAATTGACTTATAAAAGAATTTATGGTATATTTTTGAAAGAGTTTTTTCACATGTGGAGTGTGGAAAAACTCTTTCTTGCGCTTTAGGGGCAAATTGACGCACCAAAGTGTTAAAGTGTATGCGCTGGAAAAAAATGAAAACAGCGTAAATCAAAGTAGATGGGGGTTTATACTTTCAATGGAACGTGAAAAATTTTCTTCCAGACTTGGCTTCATCCTGATCTCAGCAGGCTGTGCCATTGGTCTGGGCAATGTGTGGAGATTTCCTTACATTGTAGGAGCTTACGGTGGAGCTGCCTTTGTACTGATCTATCTGGCATTTCTCCTGATCCTTGGTCTTCCTATTGTAGTAATGGAATTTGCTGTAGGACGCGCCAGCAAGCGCAGTGCAGCCCTTTCTTTTAACATGCTGGAGCCGAAAGGTACAAAATGGCATCTGACCCGCTATGCAGCTATGGCAGGAAACTACATGCTGATGATGTTTTATACCACGGTAGCAGGATGGATGATCTATTACTTCATCAAAATGCTTCGTGGGGATTTTACAGGACTTGACTCCGATGCAGTAGCAGGAGAGTTTACCAACATGCTTGGAAATCCTGCATTAATGACTGGATTTATGATCTTTGTTGTAGTTCTCTGTTTTGGTATCTGTGCCCAGGGTCTGGTTGCAGGTGTAGAGCGTATTACAAAAGTAATGATGGTCTGCCTGTTATTCCTTATGATGGCACTGGCTGTCCACTCCATGGTATTAAAGGGCGGTGCTCCAGGTCTGGAGTTTTACTTAAAACCTGATTTTGGAAAAATGGTAGATGCAGGACTAGGAAATTCCATTTTTGCGGCTATGGGACAGTCCTTCTTTACATTAAGTATCGGTATCGGTGCGTTAGCTATTTTCGGAAGTTATATTGGAAAAGAACGCCGTCTGACCGGCGAAGCCATCAGTATCACCATTCTGGATACACTGGTTGCATTTATGGCTGGTCTGATCATTTTCCCGGCATGTTTTGCATATGGAGTTGAGCCAACTTCCGGTCCATCCCTGATCTTTATCACGTTGCCAAATGTATTTAACCATATGGCATGGGGCAGACTTTGGGGAACTTTATTCTTTGTATTTATGTCCTTTGCGGCTCTTTCAACTGTAATTGCCGTATTTCAGAACATTATTTCTTTTGCAACAGACCTTACCGGCTGTTCTGTAAAGAAAGCAGTAGCATGGAATGTAATAGTAGTGATCATCCTGTCTCTTCCATGTGTATTTGGATTTAATATCTGGAGCAGCTTCCAGCCATTGGGAGCAGGTTCTAATATCCAGGATCTTGAGGACTTTATCCTCAGTGATAACCTGCTGCCTATTGGAAGTCTTCTGTATCTGCTGTTCTGCACCAGCCGTTATGGATGGGGCTTTGAAAAGTTCCTGGCAGAAGCAAATGAGGGATCTGGCATTAAGTTCCCAAGATGGGCACGTTTTTACGTAAGCTACATCCTTCCGCTGATCGTGATCTTTATCCTGGCTCAGGGATATATTGCAAAATTCTTTTAAATTAGAAGCAGTTAAGATCAGTGAAAAATGTAGGAAACACAGGGGTTGGTACAGGAAAACAGCAGTGCTGCCCCCTGTTTGATCATTATTTTTCTAGTTGTCTAAAAAAAATTAAAAATTTTGAAAATTTATAGTTGACAATTGGAAGAATGTGTATTATACTGTGTAACGTAATCGAGATCGAGGCGTGGCTCAGTTTGGTAGAGCGCTGCGTTCGGGACGCAGAGGTCGCGTGTTCGAATCACGTCGCCTCGATTTATTACAAGGCCTGATGGTCAAGCGGTCAAGACGACGCCCTCTCACGGCGTAAACCCGGGTTCGATTCCCGGTCAGGTCATCTTGATGAGGCTGCTGCATTTGCAGCGGTCTTATTTTTTTAAATAAATATGCCATTGTAGCGCAGTTGGTAGCGCAACGCATTCGTAATGCGTGGGTCGCCGGTTCGAGTCCGGCCAGTGGCTTTAAATCTGAAAGAAAAATCTCCCTAAAAAGCAAGGAAAATCAAGGGTTTCCGGCGGTTTGGGGAGATTTTTTTGTTTGGTTTAGCGGTAAGAGAGGATAAGTATTTTTAAGATATTTTTGGGGAGAAATGGGAGAATTTCTGGGAGAACTTTTGGGTTCTCCAGTTTTTCTCCCATAAAACCCTGATTTTAATCTTGAATTAGTTACTAAAACTTCCCACACCGATGTGGTGTGTTGAACCTTGAAAATTCAAT
>NZ_QUCM01000024.1 GCF_003473545.1 Clostridium sp. AM22-11AC | reverse complement strand
GCAGGTCGTGCCTTTTTGTGTACTAGGGAGTTCCAACGGAATTTCCTAGTACACAAAAAAGGCTGCTGCAAAAGGATTTCTCCCTCTGCAGCAGCCTTTGGGGCGCCTTATGCTTCCCTTACAGCCTGTTTCATTTCCTTTACATATTCCGCTACATAAGGAACGCAGTCTTTTCCATATTTTGCGATCCGTTTTACAACGGCACTTCCTACAATGGCTCCGTCTGACAGCCCAGCCATCTTCTTTGCCTGCTCCGGCTCAGAGATACCAAAACCTACTGCGCACGGAACATCGGTGACCGCACGGATCTGCTCTACTAAAGCACCGATATCTGTCTTGATCTCGCTTCTTACACCGGTAACACCTAAGGAAGATACTACATAGATAAATCCTGTCGCTTCTTTTGCTACCATTGCAATTCTGTGGTCAGAAGTTGGTGCGATCATGGAGATCAGGTCCAGACCATATTTCTTGCAGATCGGTTCAAATTCTTCTTTTTCCTCATATGGCACATCCGGAAGGATCAGACCGTTGATGCCGATCTCTGCAGCCTTGGAGATAAAACGCTCAGAGCCATAGGAAAATACTACATTTGCATAGGTCATAAACACAAGCGAGATCTTTACTGTCTTTCTGATACGGACAACCATATCAAAGATCTTATCTGTGGTAGTTCCTGCAGACAGTGCTCTTACATTTGCTTCCTGGATCACAGGTCCTTCTGCTGTCGGATCAGAAAACGGGATCCCCAGTTCGATCAGGTCTGCACCTGCCTCTGCCATAGCGCATACCAGTTTTTCAGTAGTCTCCAGATCCGGGTCTCCACAGGTTAAAAACGGAATAAATGCCTTGCCATCTTTAAATGCATCTCTTATCTTAGTCATAAATATTCTCCCCTCTGTAGCGTGCGATCGCTGCGCAGTCTTTGTCTCCTCTTCCGGAAATGTTGATAACGATGATCTGGTCTTTTCCCATAGTCGGCGCCAGCTTCTTTGCATAGGCAACTGCATGGGCAGACTCAATGGCAGGAATGATGCCTTCGGTTCTTGACAGGTATTCAAAAGCATCTACTGCTTCATCATCGGTTACAGGTACATAGGTTGCACGGCCGGTATCATGTAACATAGCATGTTCCGGTCCGATGCCCGGATAATCAAGTCCTGCGGAAATAGAATATACAGGAGCAATCTGTCCGTATTCATCCTGGCAGAAATAAGATTTCATGCCATGGAAAATTCCCAGACGGCCGGTAGCAATGGTCGCTGCTGTTTCCGGTGTATCCGCGCCCCGTCCTGCTGCCTCGCAACCGATCAGCTTAACAGACGGATCGTTGATAAAGTTATAAAATGCGCCAATAGCATTGGAACCGCCGCCTACGCAGGCAAGCACTGCATCCGGAAGCTTTCCTTCTTTTTCCATCAGCTGTTCCTTGATCTCCTTGGAGATAACTGCCTGGAAGTCTCTTACGATAGTCGGGAACGGATGTGGTCCCATAACAGAACCAAGGCAGTAATGGGTATCGCTGATGCGGTTGGTCCACTCTCTGAAGCATGCAGAGCAGGCATCCTTTAAGGTTCCGGTACCTGTAGTTACAGGGATAACGGTTGCTCCTAGCAGTCTCATACGGTATACGTTTAAAGCCTGACGCTCGGTGTCTTCCTTACCCATATAAACCACACATTCCATTCCCATAAGAGCTGCTGCTGTAGCGGTTGCAACACCGTGCTGTCCTGCGCCGGTCTCAGCGATGAGGCGGGTCTTGCCCATTTTCTTGGCTAACAGCGCCTGTCCTAAAACATTGTTGATCTTGTGAGCGCCAGTATGGTTTAAGTCCTCTCTCTTTAAGTAGATCTTGGCTCCGCCCAGGTCTTTGGTCATCTTTTCTGCATAATACAGACGGCTTGGACGACCTGCATACTCATTTAACAATTCAGTCAGCTCCGCCTGAAACTGAGGATCATCTTTGTAATGATTGTAAGCCTCTTCCAGTTCGATCACTGCGTTCATCAGTGTTTCCGGAATATACTGGCCACCATGGATTCCGAAACGTCCTTTTGCATTTGACATATTTTTTTCCTCCTCTTGCCTTTCATGTACCATTTGTACACTTATCTGTGTCTGTTGTACATTTACCTGTGTTTTTTCCTTCTTTTCCTTCATCTGACGGGGCAGTTGTCAATGTTTCGTGCAAACACGGACTTTGACCGGCTGCTCACGCAAAAAAGTCCCTGACGATATAAATATCATCAGGGACGGAATAAACCGCGGTGCCACCTCTGTTTCACATAAGCTGTGCGCTCTGCGTAGTACAATCATACTACCGGCTATTAACGTCAGCCCCACGTCGCAGAATACTCGAAGTCACCTTCTTTGACTGCGCCCTCAACGGTCCATTTGACAATCTGGGTTCTATCGGACTTCCACCAACGCCGACTCTCTGTGAGGCCATAACTGCCGTTATCTCCGTTTCAACGGTTTTCTAATGAAGTTGTCTGGAGTATATCACTGTGACGTGGTGATGTCAAGAGGTGTTTTTCAGATTTTCTTTAGTCCTTTTCATTAATTTCAGAAACTGCCTGCAATGCACACACTGTCAGCGCAATTCCATCCATATACTCTTTAATGGATAAATGTTCATTTGGCGCATGATTATCTGAATCAGCATCACTCCATCGCACCTGAATAGCCGGTAGCTTTAAAATATTAGTCCACAAATAATCAGGGGCTGATGATGGTCTGCATGGGTAAATTACATATTCACCATAAATATCACGACAAATCTCTTCAACAGCCGGCAGATACGGCGTGTTCACATCTGTTTTTGAAGAAGGGATATAACCATCATTTTCAATTTTTACATTATCATATCCCATCATCTCAACGTGCCTCTTAATACATTGAAATACCTTCTCAGGATCCTGATCTGGTACTAAACGGCAATCGATCAATGCTTCCGCTTTTGCAGGAACTACTCCATTAGCTCCTGTTTTGATCCAGCAAATATTAAATGTAGGCTGTCCTAAAAGCCTTGGATAAAAGTCCTTGCCATAATTAGATGACTTTGCCTCATAAATTGTATTCAAACTGTCCTCTGACTTCGGCAGTTTATCCATGATCTCAATTTCTTTTTCTGTAAAAGGTAATATTCCTTCCTCAAAACCAGGTATCAGAATCTTATCTTTTGACTTGCACTTTCCCAATATCTCCACCAGCTGCCACGCAGCGGAAGGCAGTACCGGTGCATAACGGGCATGAACATTCCTATTCATCGTTTCAACTGTAATATGAACAGACAAATCTCCCTTTGCTCCCAGCGCAATGATAGGCAACCCACTAGGATCCTTTGGACCATCGCTGAAAAACACCAGATCTGCTGCCAATTCCGTCCTGTGCTCTGCCAGAAATTCTTCCAATCCTCTACTGCCGCATTCCTCATCCCCTTCAAATACAAAAATAACATTTACGGGAACTTCCATTTTTTTTCTGACAAAGTATTCCAAAGCTTTTAAATGCGCCATTAAAGGTGATTTATTATCAGCACTTCCTCTTGCATAAACTTTTCCATCACGTACTGTAGGAACAAACGGATCTGAATGCCACAATTTTCGTTCTCCAGCCGGTTTCACATCGTAATGGGCATAGATCAGAACTGTCTTTTTTTCCGGATCATTGCCAAACCTCCCTACCAGGACCGGAGCGGGTTTTACAGAATATTTTATCACTTGAATTCCAATTTCTTCCATTTTTTTCTGGATCCAGTCACAGCAAGTTTCAATTCCTTCCCCTGTTTCACTAACACTTATATGACGGATCAGTTCATACCAGTCTTCCAAAACCTGATTCTCATAATATTTTAGATATTCCTTAATATCTGATAAAAGTTTTTTGTTTTTCATGTCCACCTCTTTTACATTTCACTGATTTCTTTTAAAACTGTAGCTGTAAACTCAGTCCCTTTGATATAATTGGATAAAGTTAAATGTTCATTTGGTGCGTGATTATCAGAAGTAGCATCACACCAACGCACCTGGATCGTAGGAAGCCCCAGAATATTGGTCCACAAATAATCCGGTGCCGTTGATGGCCGATTAGGATATACCATGTACGGACCAAATACATTCTGGGTCGCTTTCTCCACCGGAAGCAGATACGGAGTATCAACCGGTGTTTTGGCAGGCTCTGTAATTCCATGACAAATGACTTCTACATTATCATATCCTAATTTTTTAATATATCGTTTCAGATTATCCAATATTTTATTGCCGTCCTGGGCAGCTACAAGACGCATATCAATTTTTGCAATTGCCTTTGATGTAAGAACAGTTGCTGTTCCGTTTCCTGTATATCCAGAACTGATTCCTGATATATTAAAGCTTGGGGTTCCATTTAATTGTATATAGTAACCCTTATCTGCCGGATAGATCGGATAGGCTCCATAACTTCTAAATAGATTTTCTCTCACGTCCGGCAGTTTATCGTATATAGCTTTTTCAATTTCTGTCGGCTGTACAACATCATCATAAAAGCCTGGGATATGGACAGTACCATCCTCTGTCTTTAATTTATTTAATAGCTGAACCATTTGCCATGCTGCACTCGGCAAAACAGGTGCATATTGGGAATGCACATTTCTGGTCATAGTTGTCAACACTAATTCTACATATAGCATTCCCTTTACACCAAGAGCAATAATCGGCTGGTCATTATGGTTTTTAGATCCATCGCTAAAATATACCATATCAGCTTTTAATAATTCTTTATGTGAGCGAAGAAATTCTGGCAATCCTTCACTATTACTTTCTTCTGAACCCTCAAAAATGGTTTTTATATTAACAGGCAATTCCCCATATTCTTTCAACCAAAATTCAATTGCATTTAAATGAGCCATTAATGGTCCCTTATTGTCTGCTGTTCCACGTCCGTACATTACCCCTTCTATAATTGTTGGCTCAAATGGCGGTGTTCTCCACTGAGTAAGGTCACCCTGAGGTTGTACATCATAATGAGCATATATCAAAACTGTCTTTTTTGAAGGATCTGCTCCAATTTTTCCAATAATCACTGAATGTGGCTCGATTGGATAAGTCTGTACATCCATACCAATTGCTTTCATCTTTTTCACTATTAGTTCACAGCATTTAGATACTCCTTCACCAGTACTGCTTACACTAGGCTGAGCTACAATCTCTGATAATCCTTCTATAAGTTTACTTTCATTTTCTTTTAAATACTCCCTTAAGCGATCTGAAAAAGACTTATGTTCCATTATAAATCCTCCTTTTTTAATAACATGTCTTCTCAAAACCATGTAATCCATTCAAAAAAAGCCAGACCTTATTCAGGACTGGCTGCACTACAAAAAAGAGAATATTATGCAATTCTCCTTTTCACATTCTATTCATTTCACTGTCTCATTTATCTAAAGCTTCTCACATATTTTCTTTTTTGTCAATCTTTTTTATCTTCAATTATTGCCACTCACCATCTATACCAACATTACTTTGATAATACAAAGCGGATCATGTCCAAAAAACGGGTGAAAACCGGATATTGTTTCATTTTTTCCGGATAAAAAGCCATATAATCCACCGTAATCGGAGGATTTCCTATAAGAAAACAAGCAGGTTTGCGTTCTTCGTTAAAATATGATAGATAGCTTTCAAAAATAAAGCCAACCCCTGCGCCTGCAGTGACCAGGCGTAAAATAGTCTCTGTTCTGGTATATATCTCTATTGTTTCTGGTCTCCATCCTAAAGAGGCAAAAAGTTGTTCTGCATGTTCCCTCAATGTATATGCTTCCGGCAGCAACATAAAATTTTCATTTTTAAACCAAGATAAATCGATCCAAGGATATGGCTTGGCAGATTTAATTCCATATGCGTTTAGCAAATGATTCTTTGGAGTGATAAACAGCAACCGGTCCTTCATCAAAAATTCCGCACTTATTCCCGGTATCTGCCTCATATGATTATGAAGTAAAAGATCAATTTCTCCCCTTTCCAGCATATTAAACAAATTTTCACCATGATTTTCGTTAAAAACAACATCCAATTTAGGAAATTCCTGTTTAACTGCCATAGTCAATGGCGGCACAACATGAGGAGCTCTGATCTGCTGGATTCCTACTCTAATACATGATAAATCCCGTTTTTTCAACACCTGAAGTTCTCTATCAAATTCTTCTTTTATGCAGAGCATCTTTTTAGCCTTATTAATATAAAGCTCCCCAGCAGGAGTTAATTTCATAGGAACTGCAGAGCGGTCAAATAACTTTACATCCAAATCCTTTTCCAAATGATTTAAGAATGTAGTTAATGCCGGTTGACTAATTCCCAGTTCTTTTGCCGCTCTTGTAATATTACTATGACGTTCCAAAGAAAGCATATAAATTTGTTCTTTTAAATTCAAAGACCATTTTCCTCCTCTCTGCCAAATATGCAAAATTTTCTCAGTATAATCAAACATTATGGGAAGCATTCTGTTATAAACAGATTTTATCTTTACAATTCTTTGTTTATTGATTATACTTCACTCAACATTTTCCTGCAACAGGAAGCTGTTTCTTTTCATTTCTGTTCTCATTTTCTTAATTTTTACTAAAGGGGGAATTTTTATGCTATCAGAAAAACAAAACGTACCTAAGAAAAAGTTCAAAGTGCCTCATACCTTTGTCATCATCATTGGTATCGTATTCATTGCCTCAATACTCACATGGATTCTACCGGCGGGAGAATTTGCCCGTGTTGAAAATGCTCAGGGAATTAAAGTAGTTGTTCCTGATCAGTTTTCATTTATTGCTAAAACCCCTGTAAATCCACTTTTAATTCCTAATTATATTATAGACGGTTTTTCCAGCAGTGCCAAACTGATTTTTATGGTCATCATGTCTGGTGGTGCTTTTAATGTTCTGGTTGAAACCGGTGCACTTCAGGTACTAATCGCAAAAGTAGTTGCAAAATTTGGCAATAAGGAAGCTATTTTCATCCCGCTTCTGCTCCTGGTTTTCGCTGCCATTGCTACTACACAGTCTGTAACTGTATTTATTGGATTTACTCCTGTTATCATTATGATGACAAGAGCTATGGGATTTGACTCCATTACTGGTGCTGCACTGCCACTTTTAGGTGGTGCCATTGGTTTTTCCACAGGTACTTTAAATACCTCAACTACCATTGTTGCCCAGAAAATTGCAGAACTTCCACTTTACTCCGGTATTCAATACCGTTTCTTCTGCTTCTTCGTTTTCTGGATTTTTACCAGTATTGCCCTGATCCGTTACGCACGTAAAGTCAAATCCAATCCTGCTTCAAGCCCTATGTACGAATTGGATAAACTGAGAAATGATGAAGATGTTGATGCCTCTCACGACTCTTCTCTGACTCCACGTAAGCTTCTGGTTCTTTTAACTTTAATTGGTTCCCTTGTTGTTCTGGTATGGGGTTGTGTAACACGAGGATGGGATCTTCCTGAAATATCTGTTGTCTTTATCTGGCTTGGTGTAATTTCAGGTGCTTTTGCTGGGTTTGGTCCAAGTACTATTGCTAAACATTTTGCAACAGGATGTCAAAAACTCACTGTATCTGCTTTAATCCTTGGTCTTGCAAGAGCTACATCTGGTGTTTTATCTTCAGCTAATATTCTGGATACTCTGGTTTACGGATGTACCATTGTACTTAATGCATTTCCTCCTGCACTACGTGGCATGTGTATGTACTGGGTTAATTTTATCATCAATATATTGGTAACTTCTGGTTCCGGACAAGCTGCTGTAGTTATGCCAATTTTTACTCCCGTTGCAGATATGGTCGGAATTACTCGTCAAACTGCTATTCTGGCATTTAACTTTGGCGATGGATTCTGCAATTACATTCTTCCTATGTCTACCGCATTAATGGGGAACTTAAGTGTTGCAAATATTCCTTACGATCGTTGGATGCGCTTTATGTGGAAAATCATGCTTCTCTGGTTGGCAGTAGGAAGTGCCCTGGTATTTATCGCTCAAATGATTCACTTAGGCCCCATGTAACGGCAAATATATCAAAAAACTTTTAATATTCACTATACGTTAGTAATTTCGAAAAAACGTCAAAGAGCCTTCTTTACTCTTTGACGTTTTTTATCAACTATCTGACTACGCCTGTGGCTGTCTAATACTGTCATAAACCTGTTGTACCTGGTTTTTCAGCTCATCATAGTAATCAAAATGGATCAGGACCAGTTTGGAATCAATCTGGCGTACATACCAGTCAGAGTGATGGGCGGTTCCATCACCAAAATCGTAGGAAGTCCTGCAATAGCGGAATTCATAGCCACCCAGGCTCACTTTACCTGAAGCATCTACCTTATAGCCATCTGTTCCCCCGTGACCAACTACTGCATCCATGAAACGATCCAGCTCCATGTCTGCCTCTGTAAAATCCACTGTAATACGGTAACTTAATTCAGGATCATTTACATCCACATGTTCGCCTCCAACCAGGGCATAGGTCTGGGCACTGCCATTTCCGATCATAACAGTAGCTTCCTCCGGGAAGGAAAGTGTCATATCTGCCCAGTAATTCGTATAGGTATTTCCTTCCAGTTTTCCAAGGGAATAATCCGGGGCCGCTTTCTCACTTCCGGCGATCATATTTCCCTTATCATCAAAGGTATACTGGGTCCCGTTAATGGTTCTGGTCACGGAAGTTACCATATGACCGCTTTCATCCACGTATTTCCAGCCACCATTTTCCTGTACCCAGGCACTGCGCTCAATATTTCCATTTCCATCCAGATGATAGGTAAGCCCATTTTCATCCTGTTCCCAGCAGCCTGCTGCCATCTGACCATCTGCCTTTTTATACTGCCAGTCCTCCCCATTTTTATACCAGCCTTCTACACCTGTATACGGCTTTAAAAGACCCAGAAATGCAGCAGCCCGCTGCGCCTGATCTGAGGAATAGGTCTGGCAGAGTACATAGATTTGGTCTCCTGTATTCCGGATATAAAAATCATTGACCAGCATCTTTTCCATCTGGTTGATAAAGGTCTGTGCCTGTGCTTTCTGCTTTTCAGAGAGCCCTCCTGACTCCAGCTGCCTGCGTATGGAATCCGCCATCATTTTTCCGTAATTTACTTTCAGATATTCATAATCTGCAGCTCCCAGCTTTACTGTACCGCTTTCTGTATCTGCCGGATCCAGACCGGACTCTGCCAGCTCCGCTTTTAAGGTTTCTACGCTAAAAGGCTGTCCGGAACCATCATCTGCAGGCAGGACCATGGCTGTATTGATGATATAACTTTTATTGGTTTCATCTACCATGGACGCCGCAAAATCGATTTTTCCGCTATCTTCCACAAGACCCGCTACGATCTCCCCGGAAAGAGCCGAAGAAGCGCCACTTCTGTCTACTTTATACTCTGCCGGTGCGCTAAATTCAAAGCCGCCCATACGGCTTGTTACAGTCTGACCATTAATATAGCTTAAGCCCAGCGGATCTGCAAAAGCTGCAAAAGCACCTGCTGCCGCCAGTGACATTCCAAGAGCCAGTGTCAGCACGTTTCTTGATAAGGTACGTTTTTTCATATATATTCTCCCTGTACTTTCAAATATATTCAACCCATGTACTCTCAGGATCTTTTTGTATCCGATTTTGCGAGTACATCTAACAAAAAAGCAGGGGCCGACCCAGGCAAAATACCTGTGAAACAGCCCCCGCAACTCTGTGTCGTGCTTCTTATTGTACTATTTATTCTGCTTTCTGTCCAGCCATGATCATCATAATATCATTGCTGCGGTTTACAAACCCGGTCATACGCTCCGGTGACAGCTGGCCATGTGCCAGGCTTGCCAGATCATACAGCTGTTCGCAGATCTTGGCTGTATTTTCCCCGTCTTTGTGCTCCAGAACATATTTTACCAGTGGATGATTAGCATTTAATACAAGAGTCTCGCCTGTTGCGCCGAAAGCACTCATATCCATACCGCCCATGCTGTACATCTTCATCATATCCTGCATACGTCTTGTTTCCTCAGATACAGTGATCATAGATGCAACAGATGCGTTCTTCATCTTCTCAACCTTGATATCCAGCTTATCGTTATTTAAAGCCTTCTTAAATACCTCTGTCAGCTCTTCGCTGGTCTTCTTAAAGGCTTCGTCATCTTCCTTTACTTCTTCCTTGAAAGAAGCATTTAAATCTGTATCAATACGCAGGAACTTAAGTCCTTCATGCTTCTGCTCTACATGGCTGATAAATGGATTATCAATAGCGGCAGGCATGATCACTGCGTCAATGCCTTCTTCCTTAAACATGTTGATATACTGGCTCTGCTCTTTTTCGTTGGTTACATAGAAAATGGTATTTTCATGTTTTTCCTTGTTCTCTTCCAGGCAGTCATTTAAGGTAAGATACTTGCCTTCCAGGTTCTTATACAGGATATAGTCGCCCATCTTCTCAGCAAACTTCTCGTCCTTGATATAACCATATTTGATAAATGGAGCAATATCGTCCCAGTATTTCTCATAGTTCTCACGGTCAGTCTTGCACATACCGGACAGCTTGTCTGCTACCTTCTTGGTAATATAATCAGAGATCTTCTTTACAAAACCGTCATTCTGCAGCGCGCTACGTGACACGTTAAGAGGCAGATCAGGACAATCAATAACGCCCTTTAACAGCATCAGGAACTCAGGGATAACTTCCTTAATGTTATCAGCGATAAATACCTGGTTGTTGTACAGCTTGATAGTTCCCTCTAAGCTGTCGTATTCCATGTTGATCTTCGGGAAGTATAAGATACCCTTTAAGTTAAACGGATAATCCATGTTCAGATGGATCCAGAACAGTGGTTCCTTGTAATCCCTGAATACCTTGCGGTAGAAGTCCTTGTACTGCTCGTCTGTACACTCATTTGGATGCTTATTCCACAGCGGGTTGGTATCGTTTAATGCAACCGGGCGCTTTAAGATCTTATATTTCTCTCTGGATGGCTCAACTTCTACTGTTTCCTTGGTACCATCCTCTTTTTCCTTTTCTTCTGTCTTTGCAGGTTCGATGACAGTCTCAACTACTGTATCCTTATCTGTCAGCTCATCTTTTTCAATGGTCTCATATTCCGGCTCTGCAGTCTCATTCTTTAAGAAAATGTTTACAGGCATAAATGCGCAGTATTTTTCGATAACTTCTCTTGCTCTGTATTCATTTGCAAATTCAGTGCTTTCTTCGTTCAGATACAGCTTAATAGAAGTACCAACTTCTGCCTTGTCGCCTTCGGTCATCTCAAAGTTGATGCCGCCTTCAGACTCCCAGTGTACCGGCTTTGCATCTTTCTGGTAAGACAGGGAATTGATCTCAACCTTGTCAGCTACCATAAATGCAGAGTAGAAACCAAGACCGAAGTGACCGATGATCTGATCCTCATTTGCCTTGTCTTTGTACTTCTCCATAAAGTCCTGAACACCGGAGAATGCGATCTGGTTGATGTATTTGTCGATCTCTTCTTCTGTCATACCAAGACCATTGTCTTCAATAGTGATGGTCTTATCTGTAGGATTTACACTGACCTGGATCTTGTACTCAACCTCTTCCGGTTTCTCGTACTCTCCCATCAGTTCTAACTTCTTTAATTTAGTAATCGCATCACAGCCATTGCTGATCAGCTCTCTGTAAAAAATGTCATGGTCGGAATACAGCCACTTTTTGATCACAGGGAAAATATTTTCACTTGTTATAGATAAACTGCCTTTCTTTGCCATAATATACGCCTCTTTCTTATAAATCTTCTTAATAATCTTATGTGTTATCAAAATCTGAATAAGCGGATCTTACTCACAACGTATATTGTAGTACCGATATATCTAAAAGTCAACAAAAAATTAGCACTCATTTTAGTTGAGTGCTAGCAAGCAATTATTTCAACCGCCGTTTCATCTCCTCTTAAAGACGCAATATAGCTTTTCTTCACTGCGTCTATATCTCTTACGTCCACATCATCCGCTATTGACGCAAAATCATGATCCGTTTTAAGAACCGTAGGCGCAGCATCCTCATATCGTATAACAAGTCCCTTAAATACCACTTCTTTTCTTTTTTCGTATCCATCCCGGATATATCCTGCTTTGTATACATGATACAACCTTATATTTACAGCATTAAAATGGATCCCCTGATACATTCCTTCATACGGATCTTTGACTTCCCATTCTTCCCATTTTCCTTGAAACAGCCCCAGACTTTCAAGAAATCTCTCCACAAATTCCGATTAAGATTTCACCTGTTTTAAGAAATTTAATAACTATTATATTTTGTTATTAAATTCTCCGCAAACCATTGAAAACACTGGATTTGTCGCAGGTGAGCTTTCCCTTATTGTTTCCCTTGTGTTATATCGTCCCACCAGTGTTTACGAACTCTGATAAGGGCAAATACAAGGGTGCAGGACATCCGGTGGATGTCCGCTTTGCACCGACCGTAGCGAAGCGAAGACCACAAGAGGTCCGGTGGACCTCTGCTCTGTGCCGACCGAAGCGGCAGCGGAGACCAAGAAAATTCTATAAAACAGTATAACACAAAATAAAAGTGACATGGTGAACTGATTGAAATGCTTCTGATTTTTGCAACAAATGATTGATTTAACGATAAGGAGATTTGATACGATGAGAACAATATTTGCAGAATACAATCCCAAGCGCAACAGTATTGATGTTTACACAAGTGCCGGCTATATGCTTCGCATTGACTGCTGGGAAGCTGAAAAGAATTTAAAGACTACACCTGGATCAGACTGTGCATTAAACGCACTCGCCATTGATGATCCTCTTGAATATGCAAGATTATATCTTGATGGAAATTTGCAGATGTGAGTAGATGCAGAAGATTCACTTGAACTTTAATATTTCCTGTTAAAAACATATGATAAAAGTCCCCCTTACTATTTTTGAAGGAGGACTTTTATTAAAATTAGAACTTATAACAATCCACTGTATATTTTTAAATCTTCATCCTTAAACACATTAAAGATTACCTTTTTGATTCTGCTGTCTTTGTTAAGATACTGCTTTACAGTGTTCGTTGCAATCTCGGCAGCTCGTTGCTGTGGAAAACGGAATACACCTGTAGACAAACAACAAAATGCAATGGATTCTGCACCAGTATCAGCAGCAAGCTTTAGGCACTCTGTGTAACAGCTTGCGAGCAGTGCTTCATCATCTTTTGTGACTTTCCATTGTATAATAGGTCCTACCGTATGAAGAATATATTTTGCCGGAAGATTGTAGCCCGATGTTATCTTTGCTCTGCCGGTCTCTTCTTCATGCCCCTGCTTTGCCATAATTTCATGCATTTTCAGACGCAGCTCAATTCCTGCATAAGTATGAATAAAGTTATCGATGCAGGCATGCATCGGCGAAAAACAACCAAGCATCTGTGAGTTGCAGGCATTTACGATTGCGTCACATCTCAGTGTCGTAATATCACCCTGCCAGATATATAATCTCGAATCGGATTTTACAGGTACAAGCGTGGCAACATCTGTGATTCCACGCTCTATATTTTTTTCTGAAAGATACTCATCCTGTATTTTCAAAAAATCATTACTGATTGGTCTTGGCGGTCTTGATCGGAGCAGATTTTCCTGCCCCTGCTTATCCGTAGGAATGTTCTGTCTGCCAAACCGTATTTCTTCTTTTAAAAGATACTGAATCAGATATTCTCTTCGCTCATCCTGTGTCATAATACCAGCCCCCTTATATCAGTAATTGCCTTTGCCATATCACCGCCAATACCGATTGCACGCTTCCCGAAACTTTCCGGCACAACAGCTTCGTCCATATTCAGGCGTATCAAGCTGTATGACGAGTTCTCCCGCACCATCTTTTCAAAAGGAAATCGTATAATAATAGGCGTGTTAAATCCAACTCCCAGTTCCAGAAGAACAACCTTTTTATCCTTATTCTGTTCCAGGAAATCCGCATATCTGTCAGCTGCCTCATGCCACGCTTCATCTTCCACAAAATAATTATCACAACGGAGATTCATAGCCATATTGCCGCCACAAACCGGACATTTTGGTACAAGCTCTGATGGAATCAGGCAGTCTCTTCTTGCTTCATCCATTTTACGAAACAGAGCTTCTGCATCGTAAGTCTTTGGATGACAGGCTTTCTGACACTGGATTTTTCCATAATCTCCCTGTGTTGCAAATATTCTTTTTCCATCGAATCCCGCTTTATAAAACTGATGATCCACATTGGTTGTAAGTACAAAATATTCTTTGTTCTTTACAATATCATAAAGCTCTGTATAAAGCGGCAATGCCGGAGGATCAAAGCGGTTCATCAATGCATGTTTTGACCAGTATCCCCACTTTGCCTCCTCAGACGGATATGGATAAAATCCGGCTGCATACATATCTGTCATGTAATGCCCACCGTATTTTTTTATAAATTCTGCAAAATGGTCTGTAAACCTTTTACCGCCATACTGAATTCCTGCCGCTGTCGATGCCCCGGCTCCTGCCCCGATTATAACACAGTCTGCACTTCTTATATTCTCTGCTGCCCTGTCAATCTGGTCTTCATATGCATCCTTTTGGAATACATAATCCATTGCCGGAGTACTACATAAAAAGTTTCTCCAGTCAGCATGCCCTTTTCTGATTTTCTTAAAGATCATAATTAACCTCTTTTCTCAATACACTGCTTCGGACAAATTTCTGCACATCTTCCGCAATGCAGACAATGATTCTGGTTGATAGTAACCGGAACTGAAGATATATCAATACACTTTTGCGGGCATACAGAATAACACAACTTACATCCGATACAGTCTTTTCCAACAAAATAACCTGTCTGAACAGCTTCGGTTTTCCCGATTGTTATAGTATCCCTCACAATATTTGATGGATTGCTGATATCAAAATACTCTCCCTGTGCCTCATACAACCGAAACACTTCGATTGCATCTTTCGTATCTCCCGGATAGATTTTCTTCATATAAGGATTTTTTTCAAACATAATATCAAGATTCTTTTTTCCGATGTTCTTTATTTTTCCACGCAGGGACACCGCAATTTTGTCTTTTGTTGCGGATATTGCCACATACTGCTGATCCATTAACTGGTCATAAAATGCTTTTCCCTTTGCTGTAAGGAAATACACACCTTCTTCATCATAGTACATCATATCTATGATTCTTGTCTGAGGATGTCCATCTGAACCTATCGTTGCAACTGTTGTTGAATGAATTTCATCCACAAGAAGTTTGAGATAATCCATTTTTGTCATTTCAAATTCTCTCCTTTCAGTATCGGTGTAAGTTTTTTATATATCATCATGGCAATTGCTCCAATCACCAAACCTTTTAAGATATTAAACGGCAATGCATTGAATAGCACAACGTCCAATTTTGTCTTAATAAATGGCAGAAATTCACCAAATGATGCGATCAGCTGATCCAGCGGCATAAATGTTTCAAACAGGGGTAGCAGAATAAAATAATTTACAATCGCTGCGGCTATTCCCATAACTACGCTTGAAATAACACATGCCCACATCGCCATTTTCCTAGTCTTTTTGTATTTGTATATAAAACCGGCAGCCAGTACATAGGATGCACCCATCAGAAAATTGGCAAGTTCACCAATTCCCCCCGTTGATGTTGACAGAAGCTGCAATATATTTTTTATCATTTCTATCATCACTCCTGTAACCGGTCCAAACGCAAATGCCCCAATCAGTGCAGGTAAATCTGACAGATCCATTCGTGCAAATGATGGACTCAAAGGAACCGGAAACTCAAAAAATGCCAACACATATGATATAGCTGCCAGTAGAGCTGTCATTGTTATCGTCCTTGTAGAAACCAGATTTTCTCTTGTTTTAATAGTTGCTGTATTGTTACTCATAAATCTCCTTTTTGTGAGATATGCCTGAATTTAAAACAGCCCGCAGGACGGGATTTCCTGCGGGACTTCCTTTATCATATCTTCTCTCATCCGGACTTTACCGTCGGTTATGGAATTGCACCATATTAGCTTTTTGCTCGCAGACTATACTGCCGGTCAGGAATTATACCTTGCCCCGAAGACTGTATTTTTTTGTTGATTACCTGTTATTAAAATTCATAAGGTGGATTTCCAGAGAAATCTGCGATTACACCATGAGGATTTTCAAGATAGAATACCTCAAAAATAGGATTATCTGCTGTCTGGTACTGTCCCTTAACGATTGGATTATTCATGCATCCTTCCTTTACACTCTTGTTGTCCTCAAATACTGCTTTACCATGAATACGAATCCATGCATATTCTGGCGAAGAAACAGAAACTTCTACTTCAGGATTTGCTAACATATCCTTGTAAACATCCTTTGTGTTGTTTGTACAAAACCAAAGCTTTCCATCCTGCTCAAAGCAGAACATGAATGGACGGCATTTTGCCTTTCCATCTCTTCCGACTGTTGCTAAATACTGAACTGGATTTTTCTGTAAAAATTCTACTACTTTCTGCATTTTAAATTACCTCCTTGATTTGTTGTAACATTATTTGTTACATCTTATGTTTGTACTGTAGCACTTGTTTGATGTAATGTCAATAGTTACATCAAGCTTTTTGTAACTTTTTTTATTACAACTCCCTTTAAAGGTTTTGCATTGATTACAACAAATGAAAAAGGCTCCGAAAATTGTGATGATATAATCACGCATCCGAAGCCTTCTGTATGCTACTCTTTCTCTGTATACATTGCAATATCTTTTTTCACATCAGCAAGTGTCATTTCTGAAAGCTTTTCCTCCATCGCCCTCTGTACCTCTAACAGCCTCTTATCAAGAACATGATGAATATTCTTTCCTACCGGACATTTCTGATTGGGATTCTCATGAAAATGAAATAGTTCTTCATCTGGTGAACACTCCACTGCTTTATACACATCAAGGAATGTAATCTGCTCCAATGGTCTGGTAATTGTCACACCGCCTGTCCCTCTTGCAACTTCAATAAGACCAGCAGCCTTTAATTGTTGCAATATTTTACGGACAATCACCGGATTGGTTCCAATGCTTGCTGCCATAAAATCACTGGTCATCTTCTGATCTGAAAATGTATCTATACAGGCAAACATATGGATTGCCATTGTAAATCTGCTTGAAATCTGCATTATAAACACCTCTCTTCGACAGTAATCATATCAAAAAACAGATGTAATTTCAATGGTTACATTGTAGGATTTATTATAATCCTGTATCGGTGTTATTAATTGTAATTGTGGTATTTTCTAATAATAAAATAACTGATTGTCAATTCCATAAATGGGAACTTGTCGATTTCCTTGCAATAGAAAACAACATTCTGATTTACTCACTATTTCGCAATTACTATTTTCAAAGTGATATCCCCATTTGACAAAAGTCCCGTCACATCACCTTCTGGAAGATTCATTTTCCCCAGTCTGGTATATGCCCATGAATTTGAGCCATAAAACGCTACTATTTTGTCTCCACTGTATAGAACTATATCACCGCTATGAGTAGTTATCTGCTCATCATTTTTTGTATAACTTTTTTCCAGTGAACCAACCTGCTCATTGTCGCTATACATAGACATCTGCACAACGATATCACCTTTGCCAGCTTCTTCCATAAGTTCTTGCACAGTCTGATTATCTTCCCATATAACCGGGATTTCAGTGTCATTAAAATATAACTTCATGTATTCTTTCTCATCATCAATCGCCGATTTGTCGGTAATTTCTGTTTCCTCTACAGCTGAAATTTGAGATTCAGTACTATTGTCTATCATTTCTTCGGATATATCATTTTCAAATGAAACACTTCTTTTTTCTCTGCATCCTGCAAGCCCAGATAAAACTAACACACAAAGACTAAGTAATAGTACTCTTTTCAAACTTATAATCCCTTTCCAAGTTCATATGCTTTCTTCATCACATCCGCATGACCAGCAGCTGTATTTGCAGCATCAATTCCACCGCCACTTACTATGCCTTTTAAGGATGCCTTTTCAAAACAGTCTACCCAGCCTTGCAGACCATTATAGGCTTTTTCAAATGCACTTTCATCATTCTCAGCGGCAGTTGCAATCATATAAATATCTCTGAATGAATAATCTGCCGAATATAAAGGATTCAATCTATCAAGAAGTGTTTTCATCTGGCCACACATCTCATAGTAATAAATTGGTGTTGCATAGACAATGACCTCCGCATCCTTTACCTTTGCCATAATATCTGCAACATCATCCTTCAGTACACACCTTCCATTCTTCTGACAGGATAGACAACCGATACAATATTTGATATCTTTTCCTTTCAAAGAAAGAAGTTCCACATCATGCCCCGCTTCTTTTGCTCCCTTTGCACACTCATTTGCAAGTATATCAGAATTGCTGCCTCCTCGAAGACTTGTCGATATGATCAATACTTTTTTTGCCATAATTAAATTTCTCCTTTTCCATTGTTATTTTTAATGCCCTTTGAGACAGCTCGTGCATAACCAGATGGTCTTCACTTCCTGCATCTACGATATATATTCCTCACATGTCATGACTAACCAACCCCATTTTCTTCGAAAAATCTCTGGATTTTATCAAATGGGATCACATCCAGATTATCGTAAAGATCTGTATGCACAGCCCCCGGAATTGTAAGCAGCTCTTTATTGGATGTGTACTTGCTGTTCTTAATCATATTCTCATAAGCATCTTTTCCAAAATAATAGCTGTGTGCTTTTTCTCCATGAACGATAAGGACTGCACTTCTGATCTCATTACTGTACTTTAATATTGGCTGATTCATAAATGACATACATCCAATACTGTTCCATCCATCATTGGAATTCAGGCTCTTTTTATGATAACATCTGCCTTTATAATACTCACTGTAATCTTTTACGAAGAAAGGTGCATCCTCTGGAACCGGAAGTGGAACACAACCCCCGCCTCTGGAATATTCGCCTTTACGGTATTCTTCTGTTCTGAGGGTATTCAGCGACTGTTTCTTCGCATAACGTGCTTCTTCACTGTCCTCAGAATCAAAGTATCCGTTCGCATTTACCCTTGTAATATCATACATGGTAGATGCAACGGTTGCTTTTATTCTTGTATCCAATGCAGCTGCGTTAAGAGCCATTCCACCCCAGCCACAGATTCCAATGATTCCTATTTTATCCGCATCCACATCTTCCTGAACAGAAAGGAAATCAACAGCAGCCATGAAATCTTCTGTATTAATATCCGGAGAAGCCATGAATCTTGGATTGCCTCCACTTTCCCCCGTAAAAGAAGGATCAAATGCAATGGTAAGATATCCTTTTTCAGCCATCGTCTGCGCATATAATCCGGAACACTGTTCTTTGACTGCACCAAATGGTCCGCTTACGGCAATCGCAGGGTATTTCCCCGATACATTTTTCGGCTTATACAAATCTGCAGCAAGTGTGATTCCATAACGATTTACAAATGTTACTTTCTGATGAGCTACTTTTTCACTCTGTGGAAAAGTTTTATCCCATTCAGATACCAGCTTTAATTCTTCTGTTTTCAACATATTTATCATCCTCCATATACAAAATTCTTGTAAATATACTAACAATAGTATATGATATAAATATCATACAACCTAAAGCTAACTTTAGGTCAAGCATATTTTGAAAGAAGGTTTTTTATGTATACAATCGGTCAGGTCGCTGCAATGTTTGGTATTCCTGTTTCTACCTTAAGGTATTATGACAAGGAAGGCTTTTTCCCTAATCTGGAACGTAAGGGAAACATCCGTTATTTCAGCGATAATGAATTAGAAGCGCTTCGTATTATTGAATGTCTGAAGAAATCCGGTCTTGAGATCAAAGATATAAAGCAATTTTTTGTCTGGGTATCTGAAGGCAGCTCCAGCTACGAAAAAAGGAAAGAATTATTTGAAGTCAGAAAATCAGCTGTTGAAACTGAAATTCAGGAACTTCAAAAAACTCTCTCCCTCTTAAAATTCAAGTGCTGGTATTATGAAACAGCAATGAAAGATGGTAACGAAAATGCTATAAATGCCATGTTGCCTGACAAACTTCCCCAAAATATACAGAAACTATATGACAAAGGGCATGAATGATTTTTGCTTTCTCCATCAAGCTTGAAGTTGCACATGAATAGAACAATATTCAAAGTTTCTGTTCTTAATAAATCCCGATTTTCCTCGGACAACAGACCATCCTAAATATGCAGATATGCAGAAAAGGGGCAACTGCGCCCTTTTCCTGCCTTCCGGCGAGAACAGGTCCGGGCAGCGCCCTGTGCCCCCGGAGGGTTTTACCCAACGAACTGAGTTCGTATTTTGATTTTGATAGAAATATATTTGCAATTTTCAAGGTTCATTTGAGCCTTTTTATTTGACTCAGTTTTTCATAGATTATTTGACACTACCGCCTTTTTACTTGTCAAACCTGCTACCGGCAGCTTCTTTCAGATACATGGCATCAAAAAAGATCCACCGTACTCCTATTGTACAGTGGATCAAA
Source organism: Clostridium sp. AM22-11AC (assembly GCF_003473545.1). GTDB lineage: Bacteria > Bacillota > Clostridia > Lachnospirales > Lachnospiraceae > Enterocloster. Next base: position 31,583 of record NZ_QUCM01000024.1, on the reverse strand, counting down.
TGAGAAAAATATTAACGATTGGTTAGGACTTTGCCGGATAGGATCCGGCTGTAAGATCTTACGGCAGGAAATCTCTTATCTTCTTACTTCTGGACGGATTGCGAAGTTTTCTTAACGCAGCAGTCTCGATCTGTCTGATCCGCTCTCTGGTAACTTTGAAACGCTTTCCTACTTCCTCCAGTGTCATAGGATGTCCGCTTTCCAGGCCAAATCTTAAAATGATAACTTCCCTTTCTCTTGGGTTCAAGCCCTGGAGCATCTGGTCGATCTCTTCTCTTAAGAAGACGCTTTCTGCCTTTTCTTCTGTGGAAGCATTGGAGTCATCTGCTACGAAATCCCCTAAGTTGGAACCGTCTTCATCACCTACCGGAGTCTCTAAAGATACTGTATCTCCAGAAGACTGCATCAGTTCTGTTACACGTTTTTCAGACATTCCCACTTCCTTGCCGATCTCTTCATTAGAAGGCTCTCTTCCCAGTTTTACAGCTAAGGCTCTCTGGGCCTTTCGGATGCGGTTCACTGCTTCTACCATGTGGACTGGCAGGCGGATGGTGCGGGACTGGTCTGCTAAGGCTCTGGTAACAGACTGCTTCACCCACCAGGTAGCATAGGTACTGAGGCGGTATCCCTTGGTATAATCAAACTTCTCTACTGCCTTCATCAGGCCGATATTTCCTTCCTGGACCAGATCCAGAAAACTCATGCCTCTGCCAGTATAGCGCTTTGCAATGCTGACTACCAGGCGAAGGTTTGCTTCCACTAACTTTCTGCCCGCTTCTGCGTCCCCTTCGGATTTGCGCTTTGCCAGGTCCTGTTCCTGCTCCTGAGTCAGCAGCGGAATGGAACCGATCTCCTTTAAATATTCACGGATGGGATCCGTACTTGCAACGCCTTCTAACAGCTGTTCCGAGGTAGCAGTTGTCTCTTCTTCCTCTTCTGCAGAAGAAGGGGTAAAATCATCGTTATCCCCGTCATCTAAGGAATCGTTGTGGCTCCATCTGTATTTATCTCCAATGATACTGGAAACAGACTCATCATTATCATCTGCATCATCTAAAAGAAGGCTGTCATCGGTTGCCCCCTCTTCCTCCTCTGTCAGTATCTGGATCCCTTTCTTCTCCAGCTTGGCATAAACAGCTTCCATTTCCTCCGGTGTTACCTGTTCCTTTGCAAAAGCATCCAGAACCTGTGTCATCTGGAGTTTGTTTTCACTGGCTGCTGCCAGCGCTGTCAGTTCAGCCAGTTTCTGCGAAAAATTGTTTTTATCCATGCCATTTCCTCCATTGCTGCTTATGTTCTCTCAGGGTCTTTCTGTGCCTGAAAAGGCAGGTACACGAAAGACTCCAAGAGGACATTTGTACGCTTTCAGAATTTTTATCCTTTTACAGACAATCTTCTTCCTGCTCTTATCCTTCAGTTGCCTCTGTACATGGAATCTCATGGGACTGTAAAAACTGTTTAACTGCCTTATCCCACTCAAGATCCAGAGTTTTGTCCATGGTGAAAAAGTTTAATGATGTTCCGGTGATACAGTACATTTTCCCGTCATCGTAACGTATGTTCAGATACAGTCCCTGGATCTGGCTTCCTTCGATCCCGGCACCTGTTCTGGCTGCAAACTTCTCTGTGCCTGCCTTTGGCAGCTGCAGCACGATACGAAAACTTCCGGGAAGCTTTTTTCCCTTGATCAGTGAAAAACAAAAAGGCCTTAAGGTCTTCCAGGATGAAAACTCTTCTATATGGTTTTCTTCCCGTTCCTCCTCTGTGTAATAGCCCTGTTTTACATGTCCGTCAATGGAAAAACTGTTGTAGGTGGTAATGTTTACTTCCTTTACCAGAAATGCATCAAAATCCTCCCGTACAAACAGCTTGGTAGTAAAGGACTTTACATCTTCGGCCTTTAATGCGATCATCTGTATTCTCCCGTCTGAAAATTTCCAAATTCTTTATCAATTATACAATTTTTCAGTTAAAACGTCAATCAGGTTTATACAAAAAGCATAAGGGAAAGACTGGTGTCCGCGCCTGTTGGTGCGGGACTGATGCAAGAAGCACATGGGAAAACCGTGTCCGCAGAGCCCAAATATATAGCAAAAGAGAGTGAAACTGCAAAGTCTCACTCTCTTTAGTATGTTACGTATCTTTTATTTTAATCAGAAACCATAGGCACATCTTCCCCAACTGCCTTACGTCCCATATTGTGGACCAGTCTGTAATAAGTTGGAAGAAGGATCAGTGTCAGGATCGTTGCTGCGATCAGACCACCTACATCTACCAGTGCAAGGCCCTGCATCATGGCACCGGATTTACCGTAAGCAACTGCGTTAGGAAGCATGGAGATCACGGTTGTTCCTGTTGTCATCAAAATAGGTCTCATACGGATAGCACCAGCTTCTACCAGCGCCTTATCCAGAGGCATTTCTGCAAGGAACTGGTTTACCGTATCTACATACAAAATACCATTGTTTACTACCGTACCAACTAACATCAGGAAACCTAACATAGATACCATACTGATGGGACTGTCTGCCAGGAACAGAAGTCCAAAGGATCCTATCAGTGAGAATGGAATGGTCGTCATGATCATCAGTGAGAACTTAGGTGACTCAAACTGGATAGCCATTACAACAAATACCAGGAAAACGCCGGTTATAAGAGCGCCTCCTAAAGCACCGATCTCGCTTCCCATGCTCTCATCCATGGCATTTGGCGCCATTTCTACCTCATTTGGCATATTCCAGTTACGCACAAATTCCTTCACATCTTTTTCAGCTGTTTTCTTATACTCAGACTGTGGCTCCATCGTAATAGATACCTGGTACTGCTTATTCTTACGCTGGATCTGCTGCGGACTGTCTTCGTAGTGGATCGTCGCCAGATCTTCCAGAGGAAGGGTTGTTCCTGTAGCTGTGGTGATCATCATTCCCTGCAGTTTGTCAATGCTGTCATATTTATCTGCATCAAATTCTACTCTTACATCTGTATCTTCACCGTTTACACGGACTGTGGTTGCCTTGATACCACTTAAATTGCTGTAGATCAGAGATCCGATGGACGCAGGTGTAAGACCTTCTGCCTGTGCTAAAACAGGATCTACATTTACCTTGATAACAGGTGCCGCATTTTCAATAGAAGAATGTACCTGCATTACATCTTCTCTCTTACGCAGTTCTTCTACCAGTTCATCAGAAGCTTTCTTTAAAGCATCGTAATCGGTACTCTGTAAGTCAACTTCGATCTGATTGGTACTGCTCATGGAGGAAGAAGTGGTACTTCCCTGTTCCATTGTTACAGAAATATCTTTGTAATTTTCTGTTTCACGGGTCCATTTGTCGATGACTTCATCTGTGGACATTTTACGGTCATCCTTTAAGTAAGCACTTAAGGTAACGCTGCTGCCGCCCATGGTACTTAAACCACTGGAACCGTATGTCAGCAGATAATGATCGACTTCTTCGTCATTTGCCACCATATTTTCAATCTGGGACACTGTGTCATTAACAGCAGCAACAGAAAGACCCGGTTTTGTTTTAACAGTTACATCTACAATACCTTCATCTGTAGAAACCATCAGCTTTACATCCAGTCTGGAAGCTAAGAAGAAGGAAAATACAAGCAGTAAAATACTGGCACTGATAACTGTCTTTGTCTTCGGGATAATACCAGGCATGATATTACGGTAAATTTCCTGGCATTTACGTATAAAACCGGCAACAGGTGCATTTTCCTTTTCTACCGGATGCCACTGATAATAACACAGCGGTACGATGGTGACCGCAGAGAATAAGGACGCGATCAAACTGAATACGATCGTGAAACCTAACTGCTTAAACATTTGACCGGACAGACCGGAAAGCATTGCCAGCGGGATAAATACAACGCAGGTAGTGGCTGTACCACCTACAATGGAAGTGATCATAATACGGCTTCCTTCAATAGCCGCATCAAAAAAGTTTCTATGTTCTTTTGCACGGAAACAGCCATCCAATACGTTGATGGAGTTATCTACCATCATACCTACACCAAGTACCAGGGATGTCAGTGAGATTACGTTTAAGGAAAATCCCATAAGCGACATGGCAATCAGGGTCAGCATGATTGAAATAGGGATAGAAGTACCTACAATAACAGAGGCACGTATATCTCCGTAGAACAGCCACAGAATGATCATAGACAAAATGACCGCCATGATCATAGTCTGGAATACGTTGGTAATTGATTCGGTGATCATATCACTGGAATCATTGACCACGGTAAATGTAAGTCCCGGATAAGTCTTTTCCAGTACACTTACCTGCTTTAAAACATCTTTTGATACATCAATAGCAGTAGAACTCTGCTGTTTTTTAATGGATACAGATACAATGTCCTGACCATTATAACGGCCAATAGAATCTGCATCTTCCAAAGCATTGGAAACAGTTGCCACATCAGAAAGATGGATCACATCTCCATTTGCCAGCGGGATCGCTACATTTTTCAGTGCTTCTGTGTTGTCAAAATCATTTCCGACGCTGACAGACAGATTCTGCTTTCCTACGTTTACATCACCTGCAGGAATGGTAAAGTCTGCAGCACCTACAAACTGTGCAATACGTGACATGCTAAGGCCATACTGCGCTACTTTTTCAGGATCCAGCTTGATGCTGATATATTCTTTCTGGCCACCTGCCAGAGAAACTTCACCAACAGAACCTAATTTTTCCAGTTCCGGCTTGATATTGTTTTCTACATATGTATAAAGGTTTCCGTCTACCTGACCACCTACAGCCAGTGTGATAACAGGCTGGGAGTTCATATCCATTTCCATGATATTTGGCTCATTTGCGTCATCAGGCAGGTCACTCTTAATACCGTCGATCGCTTTCTTTAAGTTGATGTATGCAGTATCAATGTTGGTACCGTAATTATATTCAACTAAAACGATGGCTACGTTATCCTGTGAGAAGGAATAAACGTTTTTAACATCATCCAATGACGAAACCGCATCTTCTTGTTTGGTTGCGATCAGGTCCTTGATATCATCAGGGCTTGCTCCTGCGTAAACAGTGCTGACAACCAGCATAGGGAATTCCATCTCAGGAGTCAGCTCTACCTTGGTCCCTAACAGGGACTGGATACCAAAATATGCAATGGTCAGCAAACACATGATAATGGTCACAGGCTTGCGTACCGCAAATTTTGTCAGATTTAACATCTTTTATTCACCTGCTTTCTGTGTTTCTTCTCCAGCATTTTCTGCAGCGCTTTCTCCCTGGGCTGCATTTTCATTCTGTCCATTGTCACTGTCTATAAGAACTTCCTGTCCATCTACCAGCTCATTGCTCCAGGTTGTGATGACCTGGTCGCCTGCAGTCAGTCCGGACTTAACCTCCATGGTCTGTGCATCATAAATACCGGCTTCTATCATAACCTTCTTTGCAGCGCCATTGTCATAGCAGTATACAAATGCCTTTCCATTATCATAGTTTACAGCATCTACAGGAACGGTCAGTACATCTTTTACCTGATCCATAACCACAGTCAGTTTTACTTTGGTTCCGCTTGTAAGGCTTTCTGCATTGTTTACAAATGCCTTTGCGTCATACAGGCCGGTTGCGGAGTTTACCATACTGCCGATTTCTGTTACATTACCTTCGTAATCAGTACCGTTCTTTTCAACCTGGACCGGATCATTTACCTTCATATTGCGAAGGATCTTTTCTGTAACACCAAATTTAACCTGAAGCTGGTCACCACCGGAGATTACGCAGATCTTGGTGTCTGTTCCAATATGATCATGTGGTTCTACATTTCTGGACTCGATCACACCACTGATCGGTGCTGTTACTGTAGTGTATTCTACCTGCAGGTCATACTGGTTCTTTGCAGACTCGTATGCCAGCTGGGCGCTGGTTGCAGAAGACTGTGCCTGATCAAACTGCTGCTGTGAAATATAGCCAGATGCATACAGAGGCTGGATACGTGCCAGTTCTCTTGCTGCATTGTCTGCTGCTACAGAAGCGGACTGCATCTGAAGCTGTAAAGCAGTCAGTGCGTCAGAGTCGATCTTACAAAGCACCTGACCAGCTTCTACCTGATCACCAGCCTGGAAGTTTACCTCCAGAAGTTCTCCGCCGATCTTTGGCTGTACAACTGCCTTGGAGATTGGTTCAATCGTACCGGTCAGATCGGTATACAGAGTGATATCTCCTGTTTTTGGATTTTCAACAGCTACGGTTGGACGGGTTTCATATTCTTCTTCTTTTTTGTTGCCACCGGCAATACGGACAACAATACCCGCTGCTACCAAAAGAACTACCGCTCCCGCGATGAGTCTTTTTACATTTTTTTTCATTTTCCTGTGCCTTCCTTTCTTTTTCTCAAACTTTCGGATCACTCTCTGATCCCTTTGTCTAATATTGTCAGCTGGTGCCATGCAGCCTCCTTTAACTCTGCCAAAGGAGCATAGTGCTCTACATAGCGCATGGAAAGCTGGACCATAGCCAGCAGTCCCATATCAACAGCATATGCCAGTTTTTCCGGTGTCAGTCCCGGATATCTGCTCTGGTCCATATGACCATAACATTCTTCTATGACCTGACGCCACTTGGGACTTGCCTTAAACTGTAAAGCCCCCATCTTGCTTTTCCTTGTGAAATCCTCTTCTTCCATGACCCGTTTATAGACTTTCCATACTTCTCTGGAAATGTCATTTTCCAGTGCCTGACTCATCCAAAGCTTCATGCTTTCATAATAGCTTCCGTCTGACACTCTAAACGCTTCTGTCAGTTTGCGTAATATCACATCTACCCAGGACTCTGCAATACAACCTAACAGATCTTCTTTATCTTCAAAATACAGATAAAAGCTGGCTCTGGATATACCCGCTTTCTGGATCAGATTGCTGATGCGGATCTCTGAATAAGGGATATTCATAAACTCCCTGCACATGGCTGTGAGGATCGTCTGCTTCTTACTTTCCGTAAGATTTATGAACTTTTGTGTTGGCATCCTGCTTCATCTCCTGTTCTTCCCCAGGCTGCTGTCCCAAATGCACACTTTCATGTGCCAAAGGAGACCGGGGAAATTTTGCCTTCTCTCAGTCACAATTAATCATTATATGGATTTTTGTTTAAAGAGCAATAGACAAAATAAAACCGAATGCACAGTTTTTGTACATTCGGCTATTAAGTGTACTAATTTGTTAATTTATTATCATTTATTTTGATACATTTTATCAATTACGGAAGCGGTTTGCGCTTCGCTCTAAAGCCCGTTCCAATCCACCGCCAAAAAGATAATTGGCCCGCATCAGGATATCTGACAGTGACTTTTTATCTGCATTTTCCCTGCTTAACCATTCATGCATAATTTCTCCAACTGCATGCTGGCACATAGCACAGATCATCTCTCTGTCTTCCGGCTCTGAATCAATACCTTCTCCCACTCGGTCAATCACATAACGGAAAAAACGGCTGGAACCGTCATCTAATATCTTGTGTACTTCCTCACTTTTTGCGGAACGGAGAATATTTTCAAATATGGTCCTGTGGTTTTCCAGGAATTCTACTGCCTTTTCACAAATATGATCCTGGTCTTTTTCATTTTCCTGCTGAAGAAATTTGAATATTTCTTCCAGGGAATAATCTATATATGCCTTAAAAACCTGATAAATGTCCTGGTAATGATAATAGAAGGTATTACGTGAAATGCCGCACTGGTCTGTAATGTCTTTTACCGTTATCTTCTCTAAGGGTTTCACAGACAACAGATTTTCAAATACCCTCATGATCACAAGTTTCGTAAATGCCGCCATGTCCTGCCGCTCCTTTTGTGTCCAAAGTGTGAACCTGAACTTTTATTATACGTTAGAGCGGCGGATATGGCAATAGACAAATTTTGGATTTTTGTCATATTGGTAACGCAAAACACCCCGCCTGACGGCGGGGTGCTGCTGCAGAATTGGTGTTACACATCCGCCAACAGGCGGAACTCTTTCCATATTTAATGCAGATTGGTGTATCCCATCAGACTGCGGTCTACCTGACCGGCTACTTCTCTTCCCTCTCTGATCGCCCATACAACCAGTGACTGGCCTCTGTGCATATCTCCGGCTACAAAGACTTTGTCTACATTGGTCTTGTAGCTTCCTGCTTCTGTGGCTACATTGGTTCTTGCATTGCGCTCTACTCCAAAAGCATCGGCCACATAATCCTGGCATCCTAAGAAACCGGCTGCGATCAGTACCAGATCTGCAGGCACTTCTTTTTCACTGCCTTCTACCGGCACCATCATGGTACGGCCTGTTTCCGGATTTTTCTGCGGTGTAAGACTGACTAAGATCACCTTGCAAAGCTTTCCTTCCCCGTCTTTTACAAACTCCTTTACAGTAGTCTGGTAAATACGTGGATCAGAGCCAAATACGCTGATGGCCTCCTCCTGACCGTAGTCCGTCTTTAGGATCCGTGGCCACTCCGGCCATGTATTATTCTCAGTTCTCTTTACAGGTGGCTTTGGCATCATCTCCAACTGGGTCACAGAAGCGCAGCCCTGACGGATGGAAGTTCCCACACAGTCATTTCCTGTATCACCGCCGCCGATGACAATTACATGTTTGTCTTTGGCAGAGATATAATTTCCATCCTCTAAATTGGAGTCTAAAAGGCTCTTTGTATTTGCCTTCAGATAATCCACTGCAAAATAGATACCAGCAGCATCTCTTCCAGGAACATCAATATTTCTTGGATTAGAAGCGCCGCATGCCAGGATAATGCTGTCAAAATCACGAAGGATCTTGGCTGCCTTATAATTTCTTCCCACATCTGCATTGGTAATAAAGATAACTCCTTCTTCCTTCATTACATTGACTTTACGGTCGATGACCCATTTCTCCAGCTTCATATTTGGGATGCCATACATTAACAGGCCACCTACACGGTCACTGCGCTCAAATACAGTTACGCTGTGTCCTCTTTTATTTAACTGGTCTGCTGCTGCCAGTCCGGAAGGTCCGGAACCGATCACGGCCACTTTCTTACCGGTACGCACTGTAGGTGGTTTTACCTTTGCATAGCCTTCTTCGTATGCCTTTTCAATAATAGCGTGCTCATTTTCCTTAATAGATACCGGATCGCCATTTAAACCGCAGGTACATACAGCTTCACAGGGTGCAGGGCATACTCTGGAGGTAAACTCCGGAAAACAGTTGGTCTTTTTCAAGCGGTTAAATGCCTGCTGCCAGTTTCCTGTGTATACAAGGTCATTCCACTCCGGGATCAGGTTATTTAAAGGACAGCCGCTTACCATGCCGCACATCATCATGCCGGACTGGCAGAAGGGAACGCCGCAGTCCATGCAGCGTGCGCCCTGTAATTTCTGTTCCTCTTCACTTAACGGAATGTGGAATTCATTCCAGTTTTTAATGCGCTCCTTTGGTGGAAGCGCCTTTCCATTTTCACGTTCATACTCTAAGAATCCTGTAATCTTTCCCATTTTTCAGCGCCTCCTTAACCTCTGATGTTTGCATAAAATGCTTCGATCTGTGCCTGCTCACTGTTTAAGCCTTTTTCTTCCATCTGCACAATGGCATTCATCATGCGGCGGTAGTCGTGAGGCACGATCTTCTTAAACTTAGGCAGATACTCGCTGAAATGGTCTAAGATACGTTTGCCCTTTTCAGAGTTGGTGTATGCTACATGTTCCTGGATCAGGCCTTTCAGCTCTAATACATCATATTTATTGGAGACATCTTCAAAGGAAACCAGTTCCTTATTTAAACGCTTATAAAAACTACGGTCTTCATCTAATACATAGGCAATACCGCCGCTCATACCAGCTGCAAAGTTCTTTCCGGTAGGTCCAAGGACTACTACACAGCCACCGGTCATATATTCGCAGCCGTGATCGCCGGTTCCTTCTACTACTGCAGTAGCACCGGAGTTGCGGACACAGAAACGTTCACCGGCAATTCCGTTGATAAATGCCTTGCCGCTGGTAGCACCGTAAAGTGCAACGTTTCCTATTATAATGTTGTCCTCTGCCTTAAACTGAACACCCTGAGGAGGATATACGATCAGCTTGCCGCCGGATAAGCCTTTTCCAAAGTAGTCATTGGAGTCGCCGGTCAGTTCCAGAGTCAGGCCCTTAGGGATAAATGCGCCAAAGCTCTGGCCGCCGCTGCCGTTGCAGCTGATGGTAAAGGTATCTTCCGGCAGACCATCCGGGTACTTTCTGGTGATCTCAGAACCGAAAATGGTACCTAAAGTACGGTTTACATTGCTTACATCTAACTGGATGCTCTTCTTCTGTCCATTATTTAAAGCACTCTTTAACTTCTTTAATAAAATGCTTTCATCTACTGTCTCATCTAATTTAAAGTCATAGACCTCTTTTGCATTATAACCAGCCAGTTTTACGCCCTCATATGGGTTGTCCAGGATACGGCTTAAGTCTACTTCTTTTGCACGGCTGTATTCAATATCATCTTTTCTCTTTAACAGGTCTGTACGTCCTACCAGCTCATCTACTGTACGTACACCCAGTTTTGCCATATATTCACGCAGCTCTTCTGCAATGAACTTCATAAAGTTTACAACATACTCCGGTTTGCCCTTGAAACGCTTGCGAAGTTCCGGATTTTGGGTTGCAATACCCATTGGACATGTATCCAGGTTGCACACACGCATCATAACGCAGCCCATAGTTACAAGAGGAGCTGTTGCAAAACCAAATTCCTCTGCACCTAACATACAGGCAATGGCAACGTCACGGCCGGTCATTAACTTACCATCTGTTTCCAGTACCACTCTGTCACGCAGTCCGTTCATGATCAGGGACTGATGTGCCTCTGCAACACCAAGCTCCCATGGAAGACCTGCATTGTAGATAGAGTTTCTTGGAGCCGCACCTGTACCACCGTCATAGGAGGAGATCAGGATAACCTGTGCGCCTGCCTTTGCAACACCTGCTGCAACAGTACCAACACCAGCCTCAGAAACCAGTTTTACAGAGATCCTTGCTCTTGTATTCGAGTTCTTTAAGTCATAGATCAGCTGTGCCAGGTCCTCGATGGAATAAATATCGTGATGCGGTGGCGGGGAGATCAGGCTTACACCTGTAGTTGAATGTCTGGTCTTTGCGATCCATGGATATACTTTCTTTCCAGGAAGCTGTCCGCCTTCACCAGGCTTTGCGCCCTGTGCCATCTTGATCTGGATCTCCTGGGCGCTTACCAGATAGCGGCTGGTAACACCGAAACGACCGGAAGCTACCTGCTTGATAGCAGAACAGCGGTTATTGTCAGCAGGACCGGGAACCAGACGCTCCAGGCTCTCACCACCTTCACCGGTATTTGACTTACCGTGGATCCGGTTCATGGCAATAGCCAGTGTCTCATGGGCTTCCTGTGAAATGGAACCATAAGACATAGCGCCTGTCTTAAAGCGGCGAACAATGGAGTCTACACTTTCTACCTGCTCAATGGGGATACCGCCATCTTCCGGATAATTAAAGTCCATCAGATTTCTCAGATGATAGGTCTTTCCTTCATTATCCAGTGTATCTGTATACTGCTTGAAAATGCTGTAATCGCCTCTTCTGGTTGCTTCCTGAAGGAGATGGATAGTAAGAGGATTGTATAAATGCTCTTCCTGTCCTGAACGTGACTTATGGCTTCCTACACTGTCCAAAGTCAGGTCTACATCCAGTCCTAACGGGTCAAAAGCTGCAGAATGAAGCACATCCACATCATTTTCAATATCCTTTAATGTAACACCGCCAACACGGCTTACAGTATCCGTAAAATACTTATCCACTACTTCCTTTGAAATACCAATTGCTTCAAAGATCTGGGATCCCTGATAAGACTGGATGGTGGAAATACCCATCTTGGATGCGATCTTTACAATGCCGTGAAGCACTGCCAGATCGTAGTCTTTTACTGCTGCATAATAATCTTTGTTTAACATACCAGTCTCAATGAGATAATGGATGGACTCATGAGCCAGATACGGGTTGATAGCACAGGCGCCGTAACCTAACAAAGTTGCAAAATGATGAACCTCTCTTGGCTCGCCGCTCTCTAAGATCAACGCTACACTTGTACGCTTCTTGGTGCGTACCAGATACTGCTGAAGGGCAGAAACAGCCAGTAAGGATGGGATCGGCACATGGTTTTCATCAATATCACGGTCAGAAAGGATAATGATATTGGCACCGTCTTTATGTGCACGGTCTACTTCCAGGAACAGACGGTCAATGGCCTTTTCAAGGGAAGTGTTCTTATAATAAGTGATGGGGATCACTTCTACCTTAAAACCAGGTTTTTTCATGTTTTTGATCTTTAACAGATCGGTTTCTGTAAGGATCGGATTTTCTACACGGAGGATCTTGCAGTTTTCCGGTGTCTCCTCCAGGATATTGCCCTCTTCACCTACATATACAGTAGTGGAAGTAACGATCTCCTCACGGATGGCATCGATCGGCGGGTTGGTAACCTGTGCAAATAACTGCTTAAAGTAGTTAAATAATGGCTGATGCTTCTTGGAAAGCACTGCTAACGGAGAGTCAACACCCATAGCTGAAACAGCTTCTGCACCGTTTAATGCCATTGGAAGGATCATGGTGCGGTACTGCTCGTAAGTATAGCCATAAGTCTTCTGTAAGCGGAGACGCTCTTCTTTTGTAAGTGTAGGAGCTGCCTGGTTCGGTACTTTCAGATCATCTAATTCTACCAGGTTGGAGTCCAGCCATTCGCCATATGGATTTTTCTCTGCATAGCGCAGCTTTAATTCCTCATCGCTTACCATTTTTCCTTCTACTGTATCTACCAGAAGCATTTTTCCAGGACGAAGGCGGTCTTTTTTAATAACCTTTGTCTGGTCAATATCAATGGCACCAACCTCGGAAGAAAGGATCATATAGCCGTCATCTGTAATATAGTAACGGGATGGACGCAGGCCATTTCGGTCAAGGATTGCACCTACCACATCACCATCTGTAAACAGGATGGATGCAGGTCCGTCCCACGGCTCCATCATAGTTGCATAGTAGCGGTAGAAGTCCTTGATCTCGGAGTCCATGTATTTATCATGTTCCCATGGAGCAGGAATAGTTACCATAACAGCCAGCGGCAGGTCCATACCACTCATGACCATAAATTCCAGGGCATTGTCCAGCATGGCTGAGTCAGAACCTTCCTGATTAATAATAGGAAGGACTTTGTGCATATCGTACTTAAAATACTCAGACTCCATGTTCTCTTCACGGGCCAGCATCTTATCTACGTTGCCGCGGATGGTGTTGATCTCGCCGTTGTGAACGATAAAACGGTAAGGATGAGCTCTCATCCAGCTTGGATTGGTGTTGGTACTGAAACGGGAATGTACGATGGCAATGGCAGACTCATAATCCTTATCCTGAAGGTCCGCAAAGAACAGACGCAGCTCGCTTACCAGGAACATACCTTTGTATACAATGGTCCTGCTGCTTAAGGATACTACATAGGTATCTTCATTACTCTGTTCAAATACACGGCGGACTACATACAGCTTTCTGTCAAAGTCCAATCCTTTCTTTACGTTGGCAGGTTTTGCAACAAAGCCTTGGACAATGTAAGGCATAACGTCTACTGCTTTTTTGCCTAATACATCCGGTGTTGTAGGAACATCTCTCCATCCAAGGAAGGTAAGTCCCTCTTTCTTGACGATGATCTCAAACATCTTCATGGCCTGTTTTCTGGCAAGTTCATCCTGTGGGAAGAAGAACATACCAACGCCGTATTCTCTCTCACCGCCTAAGGTAATACCAGCCTGTGCTGCTGCTTTCTTAAAGAAACGGTGGGAGATCTGAAGCATGATACCGACACCGTCACCGGTCTTTCCCTCTGCGTCTTTACCTGCTCTGTGCTCTAAGTGTTCTACAATGTGGAGTGCCTGGTCAACTGTTTTATGTGTTTTGATGCCTTTGATATTGGCAACTGCACCGATACCGCAGTTATCATGCTCAAAACGAGGGTCATACAGTCCCGGCAGTTTCTGTTTGGGATCCATAGTGTTCTTCCTTTCTTTACGTGCCTCAGGAAATGGGATCTTCCTCTAAGCTTATGTCACAGGAAAGAACGATATGGGGGATGTTCTTTCACAGTTGGGGTAAGACGTATAAGCATCAGCACTTTTTTATTGAGCAGATAATACTACTATTTTTCTCATTTGTAAACAATTGATTTTCGTGATATTGTCAGATAATTAGATTATTTAATGTTGTTATTATTTTTGTTAGAATATTTTGAAGTGTTTTGCATTTATTATCTCTATTGTTCGTGTAAAATCAGCCCTTTGACACACTTTATTTTCTTAATTTTTCACTTTCTATTCTTAAGCGAAACGGAGGGGCATCATAATTGTTTACGGAAAGCAGACTGTGCACGTACAAATAAGAATGTGCCTTGGCACATTCTCGCGCCGAGCGCGGTCGCTTGCGACAAACTTCATCATCGCGCGAGTGCGCATCGTTGGCAGGTCGTGCCTTTTTGTGTACCAGGGAGTTCCAACGGAATTTCCTAGTACACAAAAAAGAGCCACACCTTACAAGGCATGACCCTTCTTCTTTTATTGCATTCCGGAGTAAAAATTACATCTCACCTAAGCCGCTTTCGATTGCCTGGCTGATGGTCTTCATAGCTTCTTCTTCATCCTCGCCATCGCAAACCAGAGTGATCTCTGTTCCGCACTTGATACCAGCTGCCATTACGTTTAATACGCTCTTTGCAACAATCTTCTTTTCACCGCAGATAATGGTGATATCGCTCTTAAACTTCATAGCTGTCTGGGATAAAACGCCTGCTGGTCTTAAATGTAAACCGGATGGATTAACTACTGTTAAATTCTTGCTGATCATAATTATACTCTCCTTATCGCATTTTTATACGCCGGTTCCCGGCTTTCCGCCGGACCTTATAAGTAAATTTTATTACATCTGAGTGGTGATGTCAAGTTAATACAGAGATAATATTGTTAAGCTTATAACAGTTATATCAGCTATCCTTCGCTGCCATTACTGCTCTTTCGACTGCTGTTCTCTAAGTTCAGCTTCCCGCTTTGAGAACACACACCCGCAGTAATTCTGCCTGTACAGATGATGTTGGGCAGACAGTTCTACAGACCGCTTGTATCCGTTCTTTTTCTTAAAATCAGACTTAAGATAAGGCACTCCGTATTCTTCTCCTAAGCGGATACCGATCTCATTTAACTTCTGTGCGTTCTTTAAAGGGCTGATGGAAAGTGTGGTGGTAAAATAATCAAAGCCGCCTGCTTTCGCTACAATTGCCCCTTCCCTAAGGCGCTGTTCGTAGCAGATAAAGCAGCGTTCTCCCCCTTCTTTGTCTTCCTCATGGCCTTTTACTGCCCTGTAAAACTCCTCCGGCAGATATTTTCCTTCCATGAACTGTACCGGATGAACAAAGTCCATTTCCCCGATCAGGCGCTTCTGCTCCCTTACACGGGCCTCGTATTCCTCTTTTAGGGAAATATTGGGGTTGTAATATAATAACGTGATCTTAAAGTATTTAGAAAGGTATTCCAACACATAGCTGCTGCAGGGCGCACAGCAGCTGTGAAGGAGAAGCATCGGCACCTTTCCCTCTTTTGTAAGCTGTTCTATGGTCTGATCCAGTACCCTCTGGTAATTTTCTTTCTGCTGCTGTGCTGCCATCTATGGCCTCCTGTGTTCTATCGCTTGTTCGCCTGATGGCGAAGCTGTAGTTTTCATTCCCTTAAAATCCAGTAAAAAAGGACCGCTCCTTAAAGCCGCCCTTTTTAAGTGTTCTATTTCACTGTGCCCAATTTCACTCAGGTTCACGCGCTGCTGCGCTCCACTGCCTGCTGACGCAGCCGCTTGTTTTGCCATGCATGTCGAAAACGCGCCAGTGACGCGTTCGAAGGCTTCCTTCGCTCATTATATCCTACAGGAAATCACGGATTCTCTTGCTTCTTACCGGATTGCGAAGCTTGCGCAGTGCCTTTGCCTCGATCTGACGGATACGCTCTCTGGTTACGTTAAATTCTTTTCCAACTTCTTCCAGTGTCCTTGGATGTCCGTCTTCCAGACCAAAACGAAGCACGATGACCTGACGCTCTCTCTCTTTCAGATCTCCTAAAAGTGCGTCAATGTGCTCTCTTAACATAACAGACTCTACATTTCCCTCCGGAGTCACTACATTGCTGTCAGCAACGAAATCTCCCAGGTTGGAGTCATCTTCCTCACCAATTGGTGTTTCAAGGGAAGCTGGTTCTCTGGCGATCTGCATGATCTCCATAACCTTATCTTCTGTCATATCAAGTGCTTCTGCCAGCTCTGCAACAGAAGGCTCATAGCCCAGTTCCAGTGTCAGCTTACGCTGCATCTTTGACATCTTGTTGATGGTCTCTACCATATGCACCGGTACACGGATGGTTCTTGCCTGATCTGCCAGTGCTCTTGTTACGGACTGACGGATCCACCATGTTGCATATGTACTTAACTTATAACCTTTTGTATAATCAAACTTTTCAACGCCTTTGATCAGTCCTAAGTTTCCTTCCTGAACCAGATCCAGGAAACTCATTCCACGACCTGTATAACGCTTTGCAATGCTGACTACCAGACGCAGGTTCGCCTCGATCAGTCTTTCCTTGGCAGCTTCATCCCCATCTGCCTTGCGCTGTGCAAGCTCCAGTTCTTCGTCTGCTGTAAGAAGAGGTACAGTACCGATCTCTTTCAGATACATACGGACCGGATCTTCCGTTCCAATACCCTCTAAAAGATCTACTGCGTCAAGATCGATATCCTCATCTTCCGCATCTTTCATAAAGCTGTCGTCATCTAAGTCAAGATCAAGCCCGATATCATCCAGAGCAGGATCTGCATTCAACATTGCTTCGTCCAGTACGGGAACTACATCGATATTACGGTTCTCCAGGTAACTGTAAATCTGATCCATCTGCTCCGGAGAAAGGTTATCTCCGACAAAAAAATCGTTGATCTCGCCTGCATCCACAGTATTATGCTTGGATTTTGCATGCGCAACCAGCTTTTCCAGCTTTTTTAAAAAATCGTCCTTTTCCAATGATAAACGTCCTTTCGCTTAAAGGTAAACGTGGATACTCCCACAACTTATCATTATATACCAGTTTTTTATTTTTTTCAACATCAATCGACAACTTTTTTTAAAGTGACTGAACTGTTACATTTTATATGGAAGAAGGAAAGGGATCCTCTCTCTCAGGTTTTCAATTGTAACCTCTGTCCTTGCGCCTCCGTATTCCCCATCCAGTACCCAGTCTACGCTTTCTTCTGACGTAAAATGAATAGCGGAAGCCTTAAATTTATAGACATATTCGTTTGGCTCTTCCACCAGGAACATATAAGAAATAATGTTGCTTAGATCTAACGGAGTCTTTGGCATCCGGATCAGCAGGACCTCAAAAACACCGTCATTTAAGGATACGGACTGATTTACCAGCCCTTTAAAGCCGCCTACGCTTCTTGTATTAGTCACCATTCCGAATACAAAATCCTCTTCTAAAACATGATCGTCCCACTCTACCCGCATGTGATAAGGCTTGATGGAAGCCAGACTCTTTACGCTTTCGATCATATACGCCTGATGCCCTAACAGATTTTTCCGGTCCTGGGGCGTCTGGTAAGATACCTCCGTAAATGCGCCAAATGCCGCAATATAAATAAAACTGCGGTCGCCACAAAACATTCCTGCATCCACCGGTACCGGGAAACCATTTACGATCTCCCGGGCTGCTTTTTCCATATTTTTGGAAATTTTTAAACTGGAGGCAAAATCATTGGTAGATCCGGCAGGAATATAGCCTAAAGAAGGGGTCTTTTTCAGCTGTAACATTCCTGATATAGTTTCATTTAAAGTACCGTCTCCACCGCTGCAGACGATCACATCTACATTTTTTCCAAGGTGCTCCACTGTCTTTCTTGCATCTAACTGGCACTGGGTCACATGTACATGAATATCGTACCCGGCTTTTGAAAAAATATCCAGAATTCGCAGCAAATGACTTTTGATCTGCTCCTTCCCGGAACGTGGATTAAAAAGAAACAGCATTTTTTTCATCCTGCATCCCTCGCTTTCATTGTGTCCATTCTTTCTGTATTTTATCCAAGTAGTCTTACGTAAGCTCCAAAAGCAGACGGAACGGAATACTCTTCCTTTAACGCTGCCCTGTCAACCATAAAAAAATGCGTGTTTTCTAAAAGTTCCCCTGGTTCTTTTTCATTTTCCCAGGCGATCTTTACTCTGTACCCCACCATATCCCACTGTACATGGGAAAAGATATGTTTTGCTGTCCCCAAAGGTTCCACTGTAATGCCGGTGGTTTTCTCCTCCTGTTTCCCATCACCTTCCCAGATCCAGCTTTTTATCTGCTCTGCTGCTTCCTCTTTTGTCAGATGCCCTTCTATATTGGGAAGTTCATAAAGGGAAGCCAGAAGGCCCTTCGGCGGCCGTTTGTGGATAGCTACTTTTTCATTCCATTCTACTAAAAAGACCGTTTTTTCTTCCATTCTTTTAGGCTTGGGAACCGATTTTACAGGTATCTCCTTCCACAGTCCCTTTTTCTTTGTAATACATAAAGACTCCAATGGACATTCCCTGCATTTTGGCTCTCCTCCCGGAATACACACCAGGGCACCGATCTCGATCAGTCCCTGATTATAGCTGCTGGCTGCATCTTTTGGCATAACAGCCGCTATTTCCTGTTCCATGGCAGTTTTTACAGACGCCTTTTTTATATCAGAATAGTCACCCTGTAATCTTGAGATCACACGGAGCACATTTCCATCCACTGCCGGATTGGGAACCCCGTAGGCAATGGAAGAGATTGCCCCGGCTGTGTAGCTGCCAATTCCTGGAAGTGTTAAAAGTTCTTCCTTAGAAGATGGAATGCAGCCGTCAAACTGATCCATGATCTGAATGGCCGCTGCTTTTAAATTTCTGGCCCGGTTATAGTAACCAAGGCCTTCCCACATTTTCATTAAATGATCATCCTGCGCCTCTGCCAAAGATGCCACATCGGGAAATGCTGCCATAAACCGTTCAAAATAAGGCTTTACAGCCTCTACTCTGGTCTGCTGGAGCATGATCTCTGATATCCATACTTTATAAGGCTTCGGATCCTCTCTCCAGGGCAGGATACGGGCTCTGGAATGATACCATGAAAGCAGCGGTTTTTCCACTGCCTGTAAGCGTTCTTTCCTGCTTAAAGGTTCATCCTCCCGTTCCAGGATCTGCAGATCATCATAAAAATGCAGACTGCCCCCATACTGTTTTTCCTTACACATATCCGTAGATCCCTCTTACAGATACTTCCCCTGAAAGAACATGAACGACTTCCCCATTCTCCTTTTCTACTAAAAGGCAGCCTTCTTCATCGATCCCAAGGGCTTTTCCCCGATATTCACCCTTTGGATCTAAAACGCAGACTGTCTTTTCCATATTGACTAACATTTCATCGTATGCAGAAAGAAGTCCTGACATATCACAAGTCTTTTCAAATATCTCATAATATTCTTCAAAACTTTCTGCTACTGCACAGATCACATCACTGCGTTTTACGCTTCTTCCCAGTTCCAGTTTCAGGGAAGTTGCCTTGTCCCGGATCTCTTCCGGAAATTCCGTTGCATTTACATTGATACCGATCCCGGGCACTACATAGCGGATGGCATCTTCCTCTGTGCTCATTTCTGTTAAAATACCACAGATCTTCTTTCCATTTACTACTGCGTCATTAGGCCATTTGATCATGGCACTTAAGCCCGTGGCTTTCTGTACCCCTTTTACCACTGCCATTCCCGCTACCAGCGTCAGCATAGACGCCTGGGATGGGGTAAATGTAGGACGCAGGACGAAACTCATATAAATATCTGTTCCATGAGGGGAATTCCACACTCTTCCCCTGCGGCCCTTTCCTGCTGTCTGGCAGTCTGCCACTGCAAGAAAGCCGTGGGAAGCACCTTTTTCTGCTGCATCCCTTGCCCGGTTGTTGGTGGAATCTGTTTCATAATAATATTCCAGCTCTTTTCCAAGCCACTTTGTATCAAGGACCGAATGAAGCTCTGCCACTGTAAGCACATCTGCTTCCTCCACAAGGCGGTAGCCTTTGTTGCGCACTGCCTCGATCACATAGCCCTGTTCTTCCAGCTGCCGGATGGCTTTCCATACAGCAGTCCTGGAAACTCCCAGGCTTTCACAAAGTTCCTGTCCTGATACATAATCTTTTTCTTTTTTTAATATCTTTAAAATCTCCGCTTTCATTCTCTTTCTGATCCTGTTCTTTAAAATCGCTGAAAATCGTCTAAAACCATAAACTGAGAGCGCTTAACACGCCAAGAAGCCCAAGGCCTGCACAGAGTACCATCTGAAACGCCCCCATGCGGAAACGTTTCTTGTCCCTGCCACAAGTCTTAAGCTCGAAGACTCCGTTTATTCCATTTAACAAAGCTGCCAGTAAAAATACCAGAGGGAAAAGCATTTCATTTCCCTCCGGATTAATAATAGACAGCACTGCAAATATTACGATCGCGATTCCCAGGATCAAGTGCGCCACATCTAAAAACACACCGGCGCGACGCTCATTTCTTCCTCTCTGGCCCTGCATATCTCAATCTCCTGTTTTCCAGGATGCTTCTTTCGGCTTTTTGCGCCCTATTGCTCAGATCATTCGCTTAAAGTAGCTAACATAACTGCCTTGATGGTATGCATCCTGTTCTCAGCCTCATCAAATACAACAGACTGGCTGGATTCAAATACTTCATCTGTTACTTCCAGTTCTGATACACCAAAACGTTCTCCCATTTCCTTGCCGATTTTGGTCTTTAAGTCATGGAAGGATGGCAGGCAGTGAAGGAAAATAGCCTGAGGACCAGCTGCATCCATTACTTCTTTTGTTACCTTGTAAGGAGTCAGGTCTTTAATTCTCTCGGTCCATACTTCATCTGGCTCACCCATGGATACCCATACGTCTGTATCAACAACATCAGCTCCCTTAACAGCCTCTGCCACATCCTCAGTAAGAGTAATGGTAGCGCCGCTGATGGCTGCAAATTCCTGGCATTCTTTTACTAATGCTTCATCTGGGAAATACTTCTTTGGTGCGCAGGCAACAAAGTGCATACCCATCTTTGCGCAGGCGATCATCAGGGAGTTACCCATATTATAACGCGCATCGCCCATATACACAAGCTTAACTCCCTTAAGGTGTCCTAAATGCTCTCTGATGGTTAAAAGATCTGCTAACATCTGGGTTGGATGATCTTCGTTGGTCAGACCGTTCCATACAGGTACGCCTGCATATTTAGCCAGTTCTTCTACGATTTCCTGGCCAAAACCTCTGTATTCGATTCCCTCATACATACGGCCTAATACTCTTGCTGTATCAGCGATGCTCTCTTTCTTTCCTATCTGGGAACCTGATGGATCCAGATAGGTAGAACCCATTCCAAGGTCATGTGCAGCTACTTCAAAGGCACATCTTGTTCTGGTACTGGTCTTTTCAAAGATCAGAGCTACATTTTTTCCCTTTAAGGTATCTACTAAAATGCCTTTTTTCTTTTTTTCCTTTAATTCTGCTGCAAGGTCAAGCAGGTATGTGATCTCTTCTTCTGTATAATCTTTCAGTGTTAAAAAATTTCTTCCCTTTAAATTCATAATCGTTTCCTCTTTTGAAATATTTTAAAAATTTATATTTATGCAACTTTTATGCATAATATACCACTTGTGTTTTTACCTGTCAAGAAAAATCCGCTTTCTTTTTCTCTGTATGATAAGAAGCAGTTCCTGGGGTGTGTATATTTTAAAGCGGCTGATCTTATACTGCCTTGCCAGATGCTCCAGCAAACTTAAATATAATTCCCTGTAATCCCAGTCCTCTTTTAAGTGTAATGCCTTTGCCAGCTTGGGAAACCACTCCTCTGTATATCTGCGGCAGGAAGCCATCTGGGCTGTAAAAAGTTCTGTTTCTGAAAGCTGCGGCCAGATATCTGCCAACAGTTCCGGCGCCTCTGCCAAAAGCCTGTTAAAATAGTAGATCTCGCTTTCCGGGGCATCCAGATAAAAAGCTCTTCCTTCCAGTCCATAAAGCATCCGTTTGGCATCAAAATAACCAAGGACCATGTTTTTCCTTGCCCGTCTTCTGTCAAATTCCAAAAGACCGCCCAAGTCCTGTCTGGGGGCTACGTGATAAAGATGCACATCATCCGGTACTTTCAGGCGGCGCTCCGTATCAACACCATATCCATAGATGCGAAATACCAGGATGTCCTTGTATCCCTTTTCTATTAAAACATCAATAGGAACATTATTCACCCCACCGCCGTCCATATAATATTTGCCGCCCAGCTTTTCCCGACGAAAGCCGATGAGATACGCACTTGCCATCAGCATATCTGCGATCTCGCCATCCGGCACTTCTTTTACATTGACTACCATGGGCTTTCTGTCACTTAAGGAGTAAGTAACTACATACAGCTCTTTTTCAGAGTTTCGTATTTTTTCCTCATCAACCACTTCTTCAATGAGGCTGCGCAGGGGTGCAATATCAAAACCTCTGTCCTTTAATACCTTTTTAGCAGCAGGGATCAGTTCTGACAGCCCCAGGGCCGCAATATCCTTTAAACCGGAGGTCTTTAACTGTTCCACCAGTTCATCATCTACATCCATAACTCTGGAATAGCGGATGGTCTCCCATATTCTTTCCGCCTTTTCAAAGTCATCCATGGCTATAAGAGCGCCATTTAAGGCTCCTACAGAAGTTCCTGCGATCCCTTTTACATGGATCCCCGCTTCTTTTAACGCTTTCCATGCACCGATCTGGTAAGCCCCCTTGGCGCCACCGCCTTCCAGTACAAGACCATATTCCTTATTTGTATCCAGCTTCAGCTCCATGTCCGCCCACCTTCTTTTTTGTTTTTGCAGGAAAATCTCCTGTTTTTAAGTTTTTCAAAAAATTTCCCAGAAACGCCAACGGCCTTATAAGCAGAAATGCTGCCAGGGAAGCCAGGACAAACATAAGAAGCTGTTCCTCTATCTGTCTTCCCAAAGCAGCCAGAACAAAGGCAGCTACTGCCCCGCAAGCAAACCACAAAGACACCAGGCACCGGCAGATACATTCTGCACCTAAAAAGAAGAGAAATGCAAGAAACCAGCCACAAATACCTGTCATTTTCCTGCACTCCCTTCTTTAAGATGTACTCTATGAATTCCGTCTCTGTCTTGCGGCCTCAAACATTAAAACAGAAGAAGCCACTGCTGCGTTTAAAGACTCTACCTGGCCTGCCATCGGGATCTTGATGTAGGTATCGGCAACAGCCGCCATCTCATCGGTCAGCCCCTTGGCTTCATTTCCGATCAGGAACCCTGTATCCTTAGTATAGTCTTCCTGGTCATAATTATGCATGCCTTTTAAATGAGCTGCATACAGACTGATCCCTGCTTTTTTCATCTGCTCACAGGCTTCTTTCAGATCAGAGGCATACACAAATGGTACACGCAGCACAGATCCCATAGTAGAACGGATCACCTTTGGATTGTAGATATCCGCTGTATCGCTGCTCATGACCACACCGGTAATACCTGCGCCTTCTCCAGCGCGGATAATGGTACCCAGATTTCCCGGATCCTGGATATTTTCCAGGATCATTAAAAGTTTCTGTGTCTTTGTCTTCTTTAAGATATCTTCCAGGGTACACTTTTTCTGCTTTGCAACTGCTAAAACGCCCTGCGGGGTCTTTGTATCTGCCATATAATGCATTACTTCATCTGTAACAAACTCAAACTTAAAGCCCCGCAGCCATTTTTTATTTTCTTCCTGTTTTCCAAAGTTTTCTGTAATATATAAGATCTCCACATCATCCGGCTTATATTCCCGGCACATGCGCAGTCCTTCCGCTACATATAAGCCTTCTTCCCTGCGGGCTTTGGCCTTATCCCTCAGGTTGATGACCCGTTTTACCTGCTTATTGGAGGTACTGTTTATCATATTATCTTTCTCCTTTTTCTATCATCTCCAGCTCTTTTAACCACAGACGGCTGCAGGCATCACTTGGCATACGCAGATCACCTCTTGGGGAAACAGCTACAGAACCTACCTTTGGGCCATCCGGCAGACAGGAACGCTTAAACTGCTGTGCAAAAAATCTGCGGTAAAATGTTTTCAGCCACTTTAAAATCGTCTCTCTGTCATAACTTCCCTCAAATGCCTGAAGCGCCAGACGGAAGATCTTTGCAGGGCTGTAGCCAAAACGGAGTACATAATACAGATAGAAATCATGTAACTCGTAAGGACCTACCAGGTCCTCTGTTTTCTGGGAAATTTTTCCATCTTCCGGAGGCAGAAGTTCCGGGCTTACCGGTGTATCAAGGACATCTAAAAGCACATCGGAAAGTTCCTTTTCGCCGCAGGTATCTGCATAATAACGTACCAGATGGCGGACTAATGTTTTCGGCACAGATGCATTGACACCGTACATGGACATATGATCGCCGTTGTAGGTTGCCCAGCCAAGAGCCAGCTCAGACATATCACCGGTACCGATGACCATACCGCCTACCTCGTTTGCAATATCCATTAAGATCTGGGTACGCTCCCTTGCCTGTCCGTTTTCGTAAGTTACGTCGTGCTTTTCAATATCATGGTTAATATCCTTAAAATGGCCGGTAACCGCATCACGGATATTGATCTCAGTTAAAGATGCTCCTGTTTTCTTTGCCATGGTACATGCATTGGTATAAGTACGGTCTGTTGTTCCGAAACATGGCATAGTGATGCAGTGGATATTCTCTCTTGGGATCTGCAGCATATCAAAAGCACGTACTGTTACAAGAAGTGCCAGTGTGGAGTCCAGACCGCCGGAAAGACCGATCACTGCATGTTTGCAGTTTGTATGTGCCAGACGCTTTTTCAGTCCCATTGCCTGGATCGAAAGGATCTCTTCGCAGCGGCGCTCTCTCTGGCCTGCATCATGAGGCACAAATGGAGCCGGATCAATATAACGGAGAAGTTCGTCCCTCTTCTGTCCTGCTTTTTTACTGTCTTTCTTTGCACTGTCTTCTGTATTTAATTCAAAATATACGGTTTCGTAGGATGCGGATCTGTTTTCCTCATCCCTGAAAGTAGTCATACGGCGGCGCTCGCTGATGATCCTTCCAAGATCCAGGTCTGCACAGATGCAGGCATTTTTAAACCGGTCAGACTGTACCAGACAGGTGCCGTTTTCCGCAATGATATTCTGTCCGCCAAATACCAGATCCTGGGATGACTCCCCTTCTCCTGCATTTGCATAAATATAACCGCACACCAGCCTTGCAGACTGTCCGCAGATCAGGTTATAACGATACTGGTCCTTTCCTGTCGTTTCATCACTGGCAGAGCAGTTGGCGATCACTGTTGCACCTGCCAAAGCATGGGAAATACTTGGCGGGCATGGTACCCATACATCCTCGCAAAGTTCTGCTGCCAGCACTAGTTCCGGCATGGTGCGGCAGGCAAACAGCAGGTTCATGCCCATAGGTACCTGAACGCCTTCCCAGTCTGTCATCTCCACTTTTTCCATTCCCGGATTAAAATGGCGCAGTTCGTAAAATTCAGAATAATTTGGCAGATGTTTTTTAGGAACGATACCTAAGATACGGCCTCTGTTTAACACAGCTGCCACATTGTAAAGTTTTCCTTTATGCATCCAGGGCATTCCTACAAAAAGGATCATGTCCTTGCTTTTAGATGCCTGTAAAATGCGCTTTAATTCTTTTTTAGCTTCTCTTAACAGAGACTCCTGTAAAAATAAATCAGAACAGGTATACGCTGTTAAACACAGCTCCGGAAACGCCATAACCTTTACACCTCTGGCGCTTCCCTGTTCCATTAATTCTATGATCTGTTCGCTGTTATACTGCGGGTCTGCCACATGGATGTCTGGCGTTGCCGCTGCTACCCTTATAAATCCGTCTTTCATTGTGTCCTCCGTGTATTCCTTCGTTACCGGGTCACTCACGGATCCCGCACTGACGTGCTCTACTGCCTGCTGCCGCAGGCGATCCGTTCGTTAATGGCGCAAGAAAAGCAAATGCTGCATTGTGCAGCGCTTGCTTTTCTTTTGCGCTCATTATAGCACAATTCTCCACAAAAACATAGTCGCTGGCGCTGCCAGCACAAATTCTTCTTGACTATTTGTTCAATCTGCTGTATACTCAGAGTGTTCAGAACGCCTGTTCTGTACATTTTATAAAGCCCTGCACCACTACTACCACACTTGCCAGGGCTTTATTTTTTTGCCTTAAACGCCTGTTTCACCTGCTTTTGCAGTTATTTTGGGTCCAAAAAAGGACGCCTACTCCATAGGCGCCCTGTAAAAATGTCCAACAAACTGTTCTGTTTTCAACACATTGATGATCACATGCTCATCTGCCTCCTGCATCACATGAACGGCATCTGCTATTTCATAAGAGGAGATCACCGTATTTAAAAGATACATCTTTCTTCCGCTGTATCCCCCTACTGCTTCCACACAGGAAATACCATGGCGAAAATGTTTGATATAAAGCGCTACCACTTCCGGTCCCTTTTCTGTTGTTGCCTGAAGTGTCACCAGATCGTAGCGGTGGTGGAAAGCTGAGATCATATGCGTGGATATAAACTGGAAAATAATGGAATATCCCGCAAATTTCCATCCAAAGATCACACCGTATACACAGTACATTAAGGCATTTCCAAAGAATACATAACTCCAGATGGACTTTCCTGTTTTATTGGATACATACAGCGCGATAAAGTCCGTACCACCGGTAGATGCATTGCCCCTCAGTGCGATCACAATGGATGTACCATAGATCACGCCCCCGAAGATCACATTTAAGATCTCATCTGTAAAAATAGGCTGAAATGAAAATATCTGCAAAAATATACTTCCAAATACGACCTGAAGCAGTGACACCACTGTAAACCGGACACTGATCCCACGACAGCACATAAGAGCTACCGGGATATTTAAAAGGATCATTGTCACCTGCATGGGAATAGTCAGTCCTTTTAAGCTTCCCACACGTTCGATCAGCATGGCCGC
Source organism: Clostridium sp. AM22-11AC (assembly GCF_003473545.1). Classification (GTDB taxonomy): domain Bacteria; phylum Bacillota; class Clostridia; order Lachnospirales; family Lachnospiraceae; genus Enterocloster. The sequence goes on along the minus strand of NZ_QUCM01000024.1, from coordinate 4,487 downwards.
ACCGGAAAAACCACCGGAAATGATCTCTGCCGGTCTTACAAACACCTGGATGGCCCAGGCCTGGATAAAAGCAGAGAGAAGCACTGCAGCCATAGTGATCACCAGGCGTATTTTCTTATCTTTTTGCAGAAGTTTTATCTGTTCAAGTATCGTTTTCAAACTGCTTGTTTTTCCCATATTATCCCGTCCTCCCGCCACTCTGTTTGTATTTCTCACAGATACAAGAAGAGCTGCCCTTCCCCCACAGAAGGCAGCTCTTAGTCACGATCAAAAACCGTCACACTATAAAATATTGCTGGCATCCCCATACCAAACAAAAACCTGTAAGGCACTCCTTTGTGCTGCTTACGAATGTTACTATAGCATCGTTTCACAGTTTTGTCAATCTTTTTGTGCATTTTAGCAAATACCTTTTATTTTTTTAGGTATTATCCTATAAAATTCGTCGGTTTTTGTCGATTTTTGTTTTGTTCCCCACTGGCAGATGTAACATATCCCTTAAAGACCTTACATAGTTTTCTGACTTCCGGATATACTACTCTACAAGTCTGACAATTACGGAAATGTTTGTGTGTTATTTCACATAATTGCCAAGTTATTCACATTTTGTCTTTGTATGGCAGACATTTGTCCTTTTGTGGTTTTGTCAGCAGAAAGGAGTTTTCCATGTATTTTACGGACCAGCTGGAAGAAAATATGACCTGGCTGAACCAGGCCCTTCATGTGGATAAAAATTTTGACGTTGTCTACCGCGTCCTTACTATTGCAGATAAAAAAGCCTGCTTATACTTTATTGACGGTTTTACAAAAGATGACTCTCTCTTAAAAATATTACAGGGCTTTTCTTCCATCAAGACTGACGATATGCCGGAAGATGCCCACAGCTTTTCTAAAAAATATTTGCCCTATGGTGAGATCGGTCTTTTATCTGACAGCCGTGAAATGATCATACAGCTGCTTTCTGGTGTTTCCTGTCTTTTTATTGACGGCTACAACAAGTGTCTTACCATCGACTGCCGTACTTATCCCGCCAGAGGAGTCAGTGAACCGGAAAAAGACAAGGTCATGCGTGGTTCCAGGGATGGTTTTGTAGAAACGCTGGTATTTAATACAGCTCTCATCCGCCGCAGGATCCGGGACCCCAAGCTGACCATGGAGATCCTTACTACAGGAGAAAGCTCCCACACAGATATTGCCATGTGTTATATGGAAGGCCGGGCAGATAAAAAACTGATCGAGAAGATCAAAAAGAGGATACAGAATGTAAAAGTAGATGCCCTTTCCATGAACCAGGAAAGTCTGGCAGAGTGTATTTTTCCGGGAAAATGGTTTAATCCGTTTCCCAAATTTAAGTTTTCGGAACGGCCGGATACCTCTGCAGCCTCTATTTTAGAGGGAAATATCGTGATCCTGGTGGACAATTCTCCTTCTGCCATGATCCTGCCCTCTTCTGTATTTGATATTATTGAAGAAGCAGACGATTATTACTTTCCGCCGGTTACAGGTACCTATCTGCGTTTAAGCCGCATGCTGATCTCCCTGCTCTCCATGCTCCTGACACCTACCTGGCTGATGCTGATGCAAAATACGGAGCTGATCCCCCACTGGCTCCGGTTTATCCGGCTTTCTGACCCCTGTAATATTCCTCTCATCTGGCAGCTTCTCATCCTTGAATTTGCCATCGACGGTCTGCGCCTGGCAGCGGTAAACACCCCAAATATGCTTACCACTCCCCTCAGCGTTATCGCAGGTATCGTGCTGGGAGAATATGCGGTAGAGTCCGGGTGGTTCAACTCCGAAACCATGCTGTATATGGCCTTTGTCACCATTGCCAACTATTCCCAGGCCAGCTTTGAACTTGGCTACGCCATGAAATTTATGCGCATCATCATACTGATCTGCACTGCCATTTTCAATATCTGGGGCTTTGTGATCGGCATTATCTTCTCTTTCTGCGCCATCATCTTTAACAGGACCATTGCAGGAAAAAGTTATATTTACCCTCTGATCCCATTTCACTTAAATGAGTTAAAGAAGCGGTTCCTGCGCGGGCGGCTGCCTCACAAGCTGGAAGAGGATGAAAACTAACCGCCTAAAAACAGCACTGCACCCAAAGGCAATCTCCGGACGTATCACCGGTATTTCTCAAAACAACAGGTCCCGCCACCAGGCAGGACCCTTTATCTCTACTCTTTATGAAAATCAACTGTATTCAGGAAACGCTCAAAAGCCTCTCTTCCCTGCGGTGTGCACTTATAAACACCGGCATCTTCCAGAACTTTGGCAAATACCTGACCCACTTCTTCTTTTAAGATATCTTCCGCATTGTCTTTTGTGATCTCAATGCCTTTTTCTTTGTATACAGGCAGGAAGCTGTCCACCCAGTCCGCATGTTTTTCAATATCCGGATTGCTGCGGATATCTTTGCCTTCTACTATGTACTCCGCCAGTTCGGCCAGTTCTTTTTTCAGTCTGGATGGCAGCACTGCCAGTCCCATTACTTCGATCAGACCGATATTTTCTTTCTTAATGTGGTGCAGTTCCTGATGTGGATGGTAAACGCCCAGTGGGAACTCTTCTGTAGTAATGTTATTTCGCAGCACCAGATCCAGCTCATACATATCCCCGTTCTTTCTTGCGATCGGGGTAATGGTGTTATGAGGTTCTCCCTCTGTTTCTGCATACACGAAAGCTGCCTCATCCGTATAGCCTCTCCATGCTTTTAACACCTTATCCCCCAGATCGATCAGAGAGTCGCAGGACTTAGAACGCAGACGCAGCACAGACATTGGCCAGTAAACAATACCTGCTTCTACATCCTCGTATCCTTCTGCCTTATAATACTTCTCGATGGGTGCTTTTGCCATTGCAAAGGTATAATGGCCGCCCTGGAAATGGTCATGGCTTAAAATAGATCCGCCTACAATAGGAAGATCTGCATTGGATCCCAGGAAATAATGCGGAAACTGGCTGATAAAATCAAACAGCTTTCTGAATGTAGCCCGCTCGATCTTCATTGGGATATGCTGGCCATTGAACACGATACAGTGCTCATTATAGTAAACATAAGGTGAATACTGAAATCCCCACTTGCTGTCATTAATGGTGATCGGTATGACACGATGGTTATTTCTTGCCGGATGGTTCACTCTGCCTGCATAACCGATATTTTCCATACAAAGCTGACACTTTGGATAACCGCTCTGCTTTGCCAGTTTCGCTGCTGCAATAGCCTTTGGATCTTTTTCCGGTTTGGATAAGTTGACTGTGATATCCAGTGTACCGTATTTGGTATCTGTGGTCCATTTCATATCCTTGCTTACACGGTATCTGCGGATATAGTCGGAATTCCGGCTCAGGTTGTAATAGTAATCGGTGGCAGTCTCCGGCGAAACCTGATATTTCTCCCAAAATGTTTTTGTTACTTCACTTGGCCTTGGCATCAGGCAGTTCATCAGTTTTGTATCAAACAGATCCCTGTATACAACACTGTTTTCCTGTAAAAGTCCTTTTTCGACTGCATAGTCAAGAAGTACCTTCAGGATCTTCTCCAGAGCTGCGCCTGTAAGTTCCCCATCTTTCTCCGGCTCTTCGTATTCATCCATTTTTAATACTTCCAGAATCTGATTTCTGGCATAAATGGCATCATCTTCTGTGATCAGGCCCTTCTCTAACCCGTAACGTACCAATTCTCTGATTGCTTCGTAAACCATCTGCGTATCCCCCTTTTTATTTGCAAATCCACCAGGCCGTTTAATGCTCTGCGGATAAATTTGCTGATATTTTCATTATAATCACAGGGGATACATAAAACAATGTCATTTTCTTTCGATGTTTATTGAATTTTTCCTGTATTTTATCCTGTCTGCAGCCTGTACACAGACATATCCCATCAGTGTTCCCAAGAGAATACCGCCTGCAATATCCGTCGGATAATGTACATAAAGATACATTCTTGAAAAACCGATCAATGCTGCCAGTAGAAGAGCCGGTACTGCCACTTTCCTTTTCTCCCTGAAACGCAAAACAGACGCTGCCGCAAAGGAAGCAGACGTATGTCCTGAGGGAAATGAATATCCACCTGGATTCGCAATAAGAAGCTGTACAGCCTGATTTACATCGCAGGGGCGTACCCTGGCAAATAAGGGCTTTAAAATGTGATTTCCGGTTATTTCCGTAAGAAGAAGGGCTGCTACACAAATAAAGCCTGTTTTCCGTTTTTCCGGGATCAAAAGAAAGACAAGTGCCATAAGACACCAGACAAATCCCTTATCTCCCAAACGGGTGATACATACAAAAAGAGTATCCAGAAGGGGACTATGAAGTTTCTGGATCCCGTCTAAGATCATAAAATCCATTCTCTAAAACCTCCTGTATCATGTCCATTACCTTCAGGATACTCTTTAAGTTTAAAAAAATAATCTTTTTTATTTAAATAATTTACTAAAACTTCCCACACCAAAACAGGGCTTCGCACCTTGAAAATT
>NZ_QUCM01000023.1:53062-55068 GCF_003473545.1 Clostridium sp. AM22-11AC | reverse complement strand
CGGGAGTTTGACACCTTTCCGAATGAAAAACAGCGTATAAGCCGCATGAATGCTTATATTTTTTTGTCAAATTTGTTGTTTTTATGTATAGGCTTTTTCGGCTTTTTGTGCTATAATGGTATTGAGGTGAAAAAATTGAAGGTCAATACATCAAAATCAAAAAACGCTGAGTCTTTTTATATAAAGCAATCCTACATCGACAGTAACGGAAAATCTACCTCTCGGACAATCCGCAAACTTGGAACATTAAAAGAATTGTTAGTTGAACATGGTCCCACCAGAGACGATGTTATGGCCTGGGCAAAAGAACAGGCTCGCATTGAGACCGAAAAGTTTGAACAGGAAAAAGCGAATCATTGTATTCCTATTACTTTCCATCCAAACCGAAAGATCGCCCATGGAGAAAAGCGAAAATTTCAGGGAGGTTACCTTTTCCTGCAGTCTCTTTATTATGAACTTGGTTTAAACAAGGTATGTCGAAAGATTCGAGATAAACATCACTATGATTATGATTTGAACGCGATCTTATCCGATCTCATCTATACACGCATTTTAGAACCAGGCAGCAAACGTTCTTCTTTTGAAACGGCTAAAACCTTCCTAGAAGCACCCACTTATCAGCTTCATGATATTTACCGGGCATTGAATGTTCTTTCAGAAGAATGCGATCTGATTCAGTCAGAGCTATATCGCAATTCAAAGTCTGTTTTAAAACGTAACGATGGGGTCCTTTACTACGACTGTACCAACTACTACTTTGAGATTGAACAAGAAGATGGAGATAAAAAATACGGAAAAAGTAAAGAACACCGTCCAAACCCTATCGTGCAGATGGGACTCTTTACCGACGGAGATGGAATCCCACTGGCTTTCAGCATATTTCCAGGAAATCAAAATGAACAGACATCTTTGAAACCACTCGAGAAAAAAGTGATTGAGGAGTTTGGGTGTGAAGAGTTTATCTTCTGTTCTGATGCAGGCCTTGGTTCTGAAAATAACCGGCTCTTAAATCACAGCAAGAAGCGCTCTTATATCGTAACCCAGTCTATCAAAAAACTTCCAGAAGAATACCGGACACTTGCACTAAACAAAAAAGGATTCCGGTGCCTCTCAGACCATAAAGCGGTCGATCTGAACAGCCTGACAGACGATGATAAAGAGGAACTTTTTTATAAAGAAGAACCTTACAGTTCCAAAAAGATGGAACAGCGTCTGTTGATTACTTACTCACCAAAATACGCTGCTTATCAAAAAGAGATTCGAGAGAAACAGATTGAACGAGCAAAAGCAATGCTTTCAAATGGCAGGCATAAGAAAAACCGGAAAAATCCGAATGACCCAGCAAGATTTATTGATAAAACAGCTGTTACAAAAGATGGAGAAATGGCCGATATCCTATATTTTCTGGATGAAAAAAAGATTGCACAGGAAGCACAGTACGATGGCCTCTATGCTGTATGTACGGATCTTTTTGACGATGAGCCGGAAGATATTTTAAAAGTCAGTGAAAGCCGTTGGCAGATTGAAGCATGCTTTCGGATCATGAAAACGGATTTTTCTGCCCGTCCGGTTTTTGTCCAGCGAAACGACCGGATCCGAGCACATTTCCTGGTCTGTTTTCTAGCGCTGCTCATTTATCGTCTGCTCGAAAAAAAGCTCAAGCGGAAATATACCTGTGAAGAGTTAATGTCGACATTAAGAGACTATGAATTTGCAGATGTGCAGGGGCAGGGATTCATACCGATTTATGAATCTACTAAACTGACGGATGCATTACATGAAGTAGCCGGATTCGAAACGGATTATGAATTTCTTACCAAAAGGAAAATGAAAGAAATCCAAAAACTTAGTAAACAATCTCGAGAAAAATCATAAAAGTCTATCATCCATATCTGATTCGGAAAAAAGACTATATAGTAAAACGAAAAGGCACCGCTGAAAAACCCAGGTAGAATAAGGCTTTCAGCGGTGTTTTGATAAATTTGACTGTCAAAGATGGGATTATA
>NZ_QUCM01000023.1:0-53052 GCF_003473545.1 Clostridium sp. AM22-11AC | reverse complement strand
ACTGTCAAAGATGGGATTATACCATCAATGGTGAAAATATCATAGATGATATACAAGACATACAAATTGAAGTATCTTACGAGAAAACATTGACGAGAACGGTTGAGATCACAACAAATGGCGGTAACGTTTCTGTTAATGATAAAGCAGAGTCTGATCAGGCCAGTGTTGAAATTGCGCCAGAGTCCCGTTCCATCAAATTAAAACCACAGGATGGATATGCCATCGAGTCTATCAAAGCAGACGAAACAGAAATTACTTTAAAAGATAGTGATTTCCAAAATTATGCTTATACCTATATTGCAGACAAAGATGAAATTACAGAGGATGCGGAGCCTCTTCAGCTTACTGTAACGGTGAAAAAAGTAGAACTGGTTGGAAAAGAAGGAACACCGGAGGTTCAGTGGATAAAAGATACCACAGAATTAGACGATGATTTTATAAATCTTCTGAAAAATGCAATTGTTGATACCGAAAACAGCTATCCAGATCTGGATGAAATGGATAACAAGTACATTAAAGTAGAATATCTGGCAAGAGAGGGACTGTTTGGAAATAATACCTATGCGGAACTGGATTATATCCCAAGTGGCTTAGCCGGTGCTGGCGCACATAAATTTGGTGAGAATACAGATGCTAATGGCAATTCAACGGAAACGATCCGTATTTCCTTAACAGGAAATAGCCGTTATAAGGATGCTTCTGTTGAGAAGAAAGTTGTGTTAAAAGATATTCGTGAGGATGCCTCTTTTGCACTTCAGGATGAAACAGAAATTGCTTATACAAGTGATTTAGCTGCTTTTAAACAGACTGTATATGATCAGATCGTATGGAAGAGTGCTGGTGCTAAACCTGAAATCGGTAAATTTAAAATAGAAGTAAAAGGAAAACTGACAGACTATTCCCTTGAAACAGCCCAGCTCCTTGGACTGCTGAATGTTGACAAGACTCCGGAATTAAAGATTACCTTTGCCGGAAATGAAGCCTACCGTGAAGGAGAAATTACTGCTTCTGTTAAAATTGTGGATCCACGTCCAATTGGTGAGTTTACGATCATGACTACGCCAATTACTTATACTTCGGATGTAGAGAAACTGAAACAGGAGCTTTATGACAGAATCACATGGACCAATGGTGTAAAACCTTCTATTAATCAGTTTACCATGCAGGTAAAAACAGGAGAAATCAAAACAGATGGACTTCCTAATGTCGAATTTTATGTTAATCTGGACAAGGCGCCATCCACCAATCTCTCTGTTGGTACAAGAACATTTAAGGTGAAATTTGCAGGAAACGAAGAGTTCCGTGGTAATGAAGTGGTTGCTGATCTGGAGATCGTAAAAGCGAAAGCCTCCATTTCTGTTAAAAACAAAAAAATTATTTATGGTGATCAGATTCCAGAGGATCTGGTAGAAGTTGTTCCTTCTGATGCCGGAGTATTAAAAATCTATGCTGGTGTAAATAGTGACCTGGCTGCTGCTATTTGCATACAGTTCCCATCTTATATGGTTAATATTCCTGTAGTCGGAAACGTTGATCTGGCAGAGTACCTGGAAAAATTGCTTGGTGAAAGTGCATCTATAGATGATCTCCTTGAAAAGCTGAATTCAACAGAAGGGCAGGCTGTTTTATCTATATTAAAGGCAATTGGTGTGGATACAGATACTTTCATGAAAGCTTTCCAGACCATCAGCGATTACCTTCCAGAGAGTGTAACTTCCTTTAAAGTTACCTTTGGCGCTCCTCAAAAAGCAGGTGGTTACACAGTAATTGCCGCTGTTGTTGATCCAAATTACGAGGCTGCTGTTGGAATTGGCTCTTTGATCATTCTGCCAAAGACAGAAAATATAGAGTTGCGTTGGACTCAGGATTTCTCTGTATTAAGTTACAAAGATATTCCTCTGAATGATGACGGTTCTCTGGATGAAGAACAGGCCATGAAGCTGTTCGGCGCGGTTCTGATGGATAAAGAAACTGAAACCGTTCTTGATAGTAGTAAAGTGCGCTATTTGTTTGTTGGCAAAGATGGTGATAAAGAATTCTATCGCAGCAACAAACCATCTGCAAAGCCTGGTGTATACACAGAAACCGCCTATGTATTAAACGGAAATAACATGGATTGGCCTATTGTCCGTACCTATGTGATCGGACGCACAGCTGCACTTATTCAGTTTAAAGACGGACAAATGGAAACTGCGCCAAAAGAAGATAAGGAATACGGAACTTCCGAGGCTTTATTTGCAACAAAACATGTTACTTACAATGGGGAAGCACAGGAGTTTAAAGCCGGCCTGTACCTTGCTGCAACTCCGGAAACAGAAATAGAAGATGCGGACATCCAGTATCGTTATTACGATGTTGTGACAGGAACTTACCTGGAAGGACTTCCTGTAAATGCAGGTATTTATCGTGTTACTGCTGATTTTAAAGGAAATGGACAGTATACAGATGCTGCAGACCAGACTGGTTATCTGATCATTGAAAAGGCCCAGCCTAAATTTGTGCTTGAAGAACAGCAGAATTTTACATACAATGGCGAAGCTCAAAAGATCATGGTTCAGTCTGTAGAAGATCAGGATCCTGAAACAAAGTATTCTGTTCTGTATAAAAATGACCAGACAGACGAAAATGCTTCCCTGGAAGCTCCCGTTCATGCAGGAACCTATCGGGCTATCTTAGATCTGCCAGAAACAGCAAATTATGCTGCTGCCCATGCAGAAGTGATCATGAACATCATTCCTGCAAAGGCAACCATCGAGATCCATCCGGTTTCTTTCAGCTTTGATGAACAGACCCATGGAGGATCCTATTTGGTATATGGTATTAGAGATGAAATTCCTGAGCATGAAGTAAGCTACAGTACAGATAATGAAATATTTGTGGCAGACGAGCCAATGGCAGTAGGTACTTATGCAATGCGAATTCAGATCACAGATCCTGACTATGAAAATGATGTAGAAACACAGGAAGATGCAGTTGTCATCAAGGAAAAGGAAATTGTTCCTGTAATTGCAGAAGCGTGCCTTGATATTCAATATGTATGTAATGGTCAGATCGTAGGACATCAGCTCGTAAAAGTAGAAGGAAATTCCGGTGATCTCTGCCTGTTTACAGATGAAAATGTAGTGTTGGAAATTCCTGAAGGCTATGAGAAAGAAGCTGGTTTCGGAAGTATTGAAGTTCCTTATGGCGAAACAGCGCAGACGATTGTTTCTGTAAAGCTCAAAGAAACCCAGGATGATAATGAAAAACCTGGTGATAACGGTGACAACGACAACAGCGGAGATAATGACGATAACGGAAGCAATGACAATAACGGAAATAGCGGTAACGGAGGTAATGGCGGATCCAGTTCATCTAGTGATGGTTCTTCCTCTTCCAGCCGTAAGACCATTATTTCCGAAAGCGGAAGCTGGCGTCAGGATGAAAAGGGTATCTGGTTTGAAAGAGCAGCTAGCGGATATCCGAAAAACTGTTGGAGTTTTATTGATGGAAAATGGTTCCATTTTAATGCAGAAGGATACTTAACACTTGGCTGGTACCTCTCAGAAGACGGAAAGTGGTACTATTGTGCTCCAGACGGAACATTGGGCACACCGATCGGAGCTATGTATACCGGATGGCTTAAGGATGGAGCAGATGGTTACTGGTATTATCTGGATCCAAACACAGGAGAGATGTTAACAGGCTGGAGAGAGATCAAGGGACAGTGGTACTATCTCAACCCGGAAACTCTTGGTGACAGTGGCTGGATGCAGGATTCTTCAACAAAGCAGTGGAATTATAATGTGAAAGCCGTTATGCCAAAAGGCGCACTGTATGTCAACACACAGACACCAGATGGTTATTTCGTAGATGAAAATGGTGTTCGCAGATAATTTCTAAATTAAAAGGCAATGCAGAGTCAGATGTTTTTCCAGTTCTGCATTGCCTTTTTTAATTTTACGAGTAATTTGCCTTTGGGCGCTGATTTTAGGGGGTGATCCCCTGATTTTCTCTTAATTTAACCGCATTACGGGCGCTGCGTCGACGCTCGTCTTCAAGAGCAGCATAATGCTTTTTAGTGGTATTAACATCGGAATGGCCAAGAACATCTGCTACCAGATATATATCACCGGTTTCCCGGTAAAGGTTAGTACCATAGGTGCTGCGAAGCTTATGCGGAGTGATCTTTTTTAACGGCGTAACGATCTTTGCATATTTCTTAACTAAATTCTCCACGCTGCGCACATTCATACGTTTTTTCTGGAGAGAGAGGAAGAGAGCATTTTCACTGCCCTCTTCGGGGATAATGTCATTTCGTTCATCCAGATAGTCCTGTAGCGCCGTTTCTACTTCCGTACCAAAGTAAACAGTAACTTCTTTCCCGCCTTTCCGGTGAATATGGATCCCACCATTTTTGAAATCAATGTCATTTATGTCTAATCCTACACATTCAGAAACACGGATGCCGGTTCCGAGAAGCAATGTGAGAAGAGCGAGATCGCGCAGTTTAGTCCGGTTGTGAAACGCTTTCTGCTTATCAGTCAGACCATCCCCTTGTTCCACTGCATCCAGAAGAAGAGCAACTTCATCAATATCAAGACGGATGATTTCTTTTTCATGAAGTTTGGGAAGCTGGACCAAAGCAGCAGGATTTGTTTTCAGTTTTTCTGTACGGAAAAAGTAGTTATAAAAGCTTTTAAGGGAAGAGATCTTGCGCATAATTCCCCGTTCTTTATTAACAATTTCCTGATTGTGCTCATTAAAGCGATATTTTAAATATTCCATATATTCTTCCAGATCTGTTACCGTGATCTGATCCAAATGATCTAATGTAAAATCCATTCGTTCCATTTTGGAAAAAACCGGATTTTCCTTTTTGAGGAAATCGAAAAAAACAGAGAGATCATAAGCATAGGCAATCCGGGTCCTGGTAGAAGTTCGTGGTTCGATCCCACGAAAAAATTCTGTACAGAAGGGTGGGAGAGTCTTCGTCATTTCCCGCAGCTTTTTTATATTCTCAATATCTTTTTGTTCGTAATAGGGTAGTGTCGTTGCCATAATTATGTATGCCTCATTTATAATTTATATATAATAAATATTTTCAGATTATTTTGTATTATTATTTAGAAAGCCTGGGCCAGTCTTCAAAATTTCCGTTAATGACCGCATGAAATAAACGTTCACGGACACCGGGACTGTCCATATTCAGTGTCCGGATCAGATTTTTCACATATTCACGGTGTGTATGTCCATCCATAGGACATGGATTTTTACAGACTGGAAGCTGATATTTATTCCGAAAGCCTTTTACATCCGCTTCGGAGACCAGCATCAAAGGACGGATAACCGTTAAATCGGTACGATCCAAATGGGTAACCGGCGGAAAGGCATAAAATCGTCCCTCATATAAAAGCGACATTAAGGCAGTTTCGATCAGGTCGTCCTTATGGTGGGCATAAGCAATTTTGTTGCAGCCAAGTTCCAAAGCTTTCTGGTTTAGGGCACCTTTTCTCATTTTCGCACACAAAGCGCATGGATTAGACTCTTTACGGGCTTCAAACAGGATCTTTCCAATTTCTGTGGAGATGATCTCATAGGGAACATTAAAATCTGCGCAAAGGGCCTTTATAGGCTCTAAATTCATAGTATCTAAGCCCATATCTACAGTAATGGCAGACAGGGTGAAGTGCTTCGGATAAAATTTCTGAAGCTGTGACAGACCATAAAGTAAAGTAAGACTGTCTTTACCACCGGAAATACCAATGGCAATATGATCACCGTTTTCAATCATCTGGTATTGGTCAATAGCCTGGCGGAGAAGGCTTAAGAGACGTTGGAGTTTCATTTGAGAGTGGGTCCTTTCTGAACGAGAATTAATAAAGATGATTTTGTTTTAGCATGTTAAGGTATGGAGAGTGATATTCAACTATTCGCGAAACAATACTTTAACGAATAGTTAAACCGATTTCACATTATATTCTTAATAAACCACTTACATACATCCCAATATTTTCAATTATTTCCACATATATTTTATTTCATTTCATCTACGCATAAACTGACTAAAAGCCCTAGTTTTTAATCCAGGGCTTTTAATTACTGTTCAATCAATCCATTCTATTATCGATTATATACTACAATTAATCATTTACATTATTCTCAAGTATCAATATCATTTAAAAATCATTTAAAGCAAATCACAAAATCGTTCTCAAAATCCCGCTTAAATATCCCATAGCCAGTTTCTCATCCGGTCCATCGGCAGTCAGGATCAGGGACTCTCCCTGTTTGGCGCCAAGGCTCATCAGGGATAAAACGTTTTTGCAGTCGGCAACTCCCTTGGCACTTTCCAGTGTGATCTTGCATTGGTAGTCGGAAGCGGCACGGCTTAAGCTCATGGCATTGGCTGCATGAAGTCCGTGATTGGTAGAAATAACATAACGGCAGCTGATCATAATGGCATCTCTTCTTTCGCAATAATGTTGTTTTAAAATCGTTTATTTGTTATTTATTTATCTTTTGAAAGCATTTTAACACAGACTTTTGACAAATACAATATTGGAAATTAAACTCCCGGACCTATCGGATCTGTATTTCCTGTATTTTCACCAGAAACATTGTCATTTTCTGAATTTTCGGTTGTTTTCTGGACACCAGGTCCTTTGGAGGACTCATCCGCTGCCGTTTCCGCTTTTTCTGTTTCTTTTGGCTTTACAGTACCTGGGCCGCCTTCCGATGCGCTGGTAGTTTCTTTCTCTGTTTTGGAGTCGTCCAGTTTTTCAATAATAGCTGCTGTACTCTCTTCTGCTGCTGTTTTATCCGTTGTATCGCCGGTCTCCTCTGTTGTTTCTTCTGCTTCAGAACTTTCTTCAGCTGCTGTTTGTGCAGCAGTCTGGGCCGGAGCATTATTTTTACTTGTTCCGGATGACTGGCTCTTGCTGTCTGATTTTCCGGAACCGGAAGAAGTCGGAGCCGCCTTACCACCTTCATAAAAACCTGATTCTTCAGCAATATGATCACTGATTTTCTTTACTGTAGAAGAAGGACTGTATAGGGCGTCTTCCCCATACAGGAACTGATGAAGGGTAACTACGTTGCTTTCCAGTGTTACAGGGATAACACAGTCCATTTTTCCCATTTTCTTTGTTTTCTGTGCAAATGGGAAGCCTGCTGTTTCACCAATATGATACTTACTTGCATTCTTTGCCATTGGAAGTACATCATCAACACCCACACTGGTGGAGATCTGTGGGAGGATCGCTTTTACCAGATTTGTACGGGTAGCAAGGTCTGCCTGTTTTGCTTTTTCAAGGGCCAGTGAAATAACCTTTCTCTGACGCTCTGTACGCTGGAAATCCGTATCCATGAGACGCAATCTACAGTAAGCTACAGCCTGTACACCGTCTAAATGGTTTGGACCTGCACTTGCCAGCTGTGTGGAACCAATGCCAGTAGAATTAACAGTTTCTGTAATAAAGGCATTAATATACTTAAATTCCGGCTGTGTGATCTCTATATCCACGCCACCTAAAACATTGATCGCCTGTGCAACAGCTTTCCAGTTAAATGTAGCGTAATCGTTGATCTTCACATCCAGGTTCTCTTCCAGGGCAGATACAGCCTGTTTATGACCGCCTTTGAAATAAGCCTCGTTGATCTTATGGTAGGTCCCCTTGGAGTCGATCTTTAAATATGTATCACGGTAAACGCTTACCAGTTTTATTTCTCCTGTTTCCTGATTGATACTGCAGATCAGCTGGACATCCGCCAGGGCGTTTTTCGTATTTCCGTCACGGCTGTCTACACCAAATACCGCAATATTCCAGTATCCCGTAGCTCTGTGAAGGAAAGACCAGCCTCCATATACACAAAGCACCACTAAAAGGCTTAAAAGAATAACTGGCCATTTTGCTTTTTTCCGCTTTCTGGATGTTTTACCAGGATTGTTTCTGCCGGTTTTACCCGTTTTGCCTGATGATGCAGAAGCTTCCACATTTCCTGTAGTTCCAGATGTGCTATAACGGTTGCTGGTTTTTCTTTTTCCCCTGCTTTGGTTGCTATATTCGCTATATCGGTGAGAAACACCTGCACTGCGGCGGTTGTCGTTTTCAAAAGGAACTTCCAGTCCGTTCGGATCCGGTTCTTCCTCATATTCATAGTCGTAATCTTCTTCTTCGTAATAATCCTCGTCATATGTATGATCGACAGTTTTTGTCTGTCTTGGACGGTTTTTATAGTTTCTTCCTGTTCCCTGGCGGCGGGCCCGCAAACGCTGCAGTTCGTCACCTTCCTTATTTTCATGTAAACGCATGATCGGTTACCTCTATTCTCTTCTTTCTTACTAAAAATAAATACCGTTTATTTTTCTCGGCAGTTTAGTCCACTCACGAACCCCGCGCTATCGCGCTCCACTGTCTGCTGACGCAGACGGTTCGTTCGTTGATGAGCTTGCGAAAAATAAATGCCACCTGCGGTGTCGCTTACTTTTCGCTGCGCCCATCACATTATAACATACCATTTTAGCAAAATACAGTGTGAAACTCTTACAGAAACTTTAAGGCGGGTTGGGAAAAAGGCAGCATAATAGCGGCAAAATTAAGAGTTGACGCATATTGTAAATATGAGATATAATATACGGGATTTGTTTTTGGAGGAAACAAAGATAATAGTAAAGCTATAGCGCCATGCACCTGGGTCGGGTCGTGAACAGTAACGGATGAATGAATAATAACTTACTGCTGACACAGGTTAACGAGGTGGAGAGAGAATCGAACATATTCGGCGGGTGCTCTCCCATGCAGTCCGGGCGTGTTTTATACCAGAAAAATATGCGGGTAACTGCAAAACAAAGCTGGTATAACCGGACAGAACAGATACGAAAAGCAAAACGTCAAAACGAAATTAAAACAAGGTTAAAATGGAAGCAGACAGTCATATATCAGAGGGATCATATCCCTTTTCTTTGCGTACGCAATAGTCGGATATTTACGGCTGCTCTGGGAAAGGAATTGTATTATGTGCGGAATTATTGGATATACAGGGCCTCTTGAGGCAGATAACATACTTTTAAATGGACTGGCTGGTCTGGAGTACAGAGGTTATGACAGCGCCGGTATCGCTTATTTTGGAAATGACTCCAAGATCCATCTGATCAAAACAGTCGGTAAAGTAGCGGCATTAAAAGAACTGGTAAAACAGGAAAGCGACTGCTCTTCCCACTGTGGTATCGGACACACCCGTTGGGCAACCCATGGCGGTGTTACAACAGAAAATGCGCATCCACACCGTCAGGGACTGGTAACTCTCATCCACAACGGCATTATTGAAAATTATCATCAGCTTACAGAAGAATATGATCTGGCGGATCATCTGCTTTCACAGACAGACAGTGAAGTAGCTGCAGGTGTGTTAAATGCCCTTTATGAGCGTATGGATCATGATCCGCTTCTGTCCATCCGTCATTTTGTAAAAGAGCTTCAGGGTTCCTACGGCTTCTGTATCATGTTTGAAGACCGTCCAGGTGAGATTTATGCAGTACGCAATGTAAGTCCCCTTGTAGCGGCTTATACCCACTCAGGAGCAATGATCGCCTCTGACCTTACTGCTCTGATCGCTTATACAAAAGAATATTTTGTAGTTCCTGAGGGAAATATCGTTCGTCTGACTCCTTACAAGGTACGTGTTTATGATATGGAATTAAACCGTGTCGAGCCGGATATGATGGAAGTAAACTGGAATGTGGATGCAGCTATGAAAAATGGTTTCCCACACTTTATGTTAAAAGAGATTCACGAACAGCCGGATGCATTAAAGAATACCATTCTTCCCCGTCTTTCCAAGGGACTTCCGGATCTGACAGATGACGGTATTCCGGATTTTATCTTAAAAGACTGCAGCCGCATCCATGTGATCGCCTGCGGAACCGCCATGCACGCAGGAATGGTGGCAAGAGCTCTGATCGAACCTGGTATCCGTATTCCGGTCACAGTGTCTATTGCATCCGAATTCCGTTATGAGACACCTCTTATTGACGAAAAGACCCTGGTGATCGTGATCTCCCAGTCCGGTGAGACCATTGATACCCTGGCAGCTATGCGTCTTGCCCAGTCTTATCATGCACCGGTCCTGGCTATTGTCAATGTAAAGGGCTCCACCATTGCAAGAGAAAGTGACTATGTTCTTTACACACACGCAGGTCCTGAGATCGCGGTAGCCAGCACAAAAGCATATTCTGTACAGCTGGCTGCATTATACCTGATCTACTGCCGTATGGCTCTTGTTCGAGGCGTATACAGTCCAAAACAGGCTGAAGATTTTATGAAAGAACTCTTAGATGCCATCCCTGCTATGGAAGCTATGATCAGCCGCAGAGATGAGATCAAAAATATTGTTACTCATATTATTTCCAAAAATGACGCCTTCTTTATAGGAAGAGGTCTTGACTACGCCTTCTCCTTAGAGGGAGCCTTAAAATTAAAGGAAATCTCTTATATCCACGCAGAGGCATACGCAGCCGGCGAGTTAAAACATGGTACCATTGCACTGATCTCCGAGCAGGTACCTGTGATCGCCATTGCTACCCAGGAGCATATTTTTGCAAAAACCATCTCCAATGTACGGGAAGTAAAGGCAAGAGGCGCTTTTGTGATCCTCCTTGTAAAAGACTCTGCTGTGATCGAAGATGATATCGCCGATGTTCAGATCCGTATCCCGGATATTGCAGACAGCTTTACTGTGTTCCCGATCGCTGCTATCTTACAGCTGATCGCATATTATGCATCTGTAGGAAAGAACCTGGATGTGGACCAGCCAAGAAACCTGGCAAAATCCGTTACTGTAGAATAAAATAAGAATACTGGGGAAAAAATCCCCAGTATTCCGTTTACAATATTCTATATGTTTTATGTAGCAGTTTTATTTCTGCTTTTTCCATTCCTGTTTCTTCTTTGCCAGTTCCATGATAATATCAACGGCACCTTCCTGTCCTACAGCGCTGCTGTTGATACACATATCATAGCTCTTTGGATCGCCCCATTTTTTATTGGAATAGTAATTGTAGTAGCTGGATCTTCTCTTGTCAGTTTTGATCATCAGATCTTTCGCTTTCGCTTCATCTACATTGTAAAGCTCACTGACACGTTTGATCTTGTCTGCTTCATCTCCGGTGATAAATACACTGACTACATTTGGATAATCTTCCAGAGCGTAATCAGCACAACGTCCGATAATAACACAAGGACCTTCATCAGCCATTTTCTTTATGGTATCAAACTGTGCAAGGAAGATCTTATGATTGATCGGCATATCCGAATAACCGGTAGCTGTATAACCCATAGAATAAGAATCCATTACCAGAGAATAAAGAAAACTGCTGGTTGGGCGCTCGTCATGTTTTTCAAATAATTCTTCACAAAGTCCGCTGTGCTTTGCAGCCTGGGCAAGGAGCTCCTTATCATAGCATTTAACTCCCAGTTTTTCAGCAAGCATCTCTCCTATCTTCTTGCCGCCGCTTCCGCTCTGTCTTCCGATGGTGATAATAAGATTTCCTGACATAAAACCTACCCCTTTCCGCTTAGCGTCTGATGTCTGTTCATCTCGCCGTTCGTTATATTTTTTCTAGCATTTATCTTTTATACCTGTATTATAACTCAAAAATTCAGAAAAGTATATAGAAATATAAAAATGTCCGACAAATGTCGGACAAATAGGCTATTCAGGTAATGTATTCAAAAGCTTTTCAAAATATTCGGGAAGCGGGGCTGTAAATTCCATATACTCTCCTGTACGTGGATGGATAAATCCTAAAATTCCAGCGTGAAGAGTCTGCCCTTCCAGTCCGGCAATAGGACATTTTCCAGGTCCGTAAACCACATCTCCCAAAAGAGGATGTCCGATACTTGCCATATGCACACGAATCTGATGGGTACGTCCTGTTTCCAGCCGGCATTCCACATGCGTATACTGGCGGAAACGTTTCAGAACCTTATAATGGGTCACTGCATTTTTTCCATGATTATAGTTAATGCTCATTTTTTTACGGTCTGTAGGATGACGTCCAATAGGAGCATCAATGGTACCTGTATCATCTTTTAACACACCGTGGACAATGGCCTGATACCGCCTGGTAATAGAATGTTCCTTTAACTGAGCCGCAATGGAATTGTGGGCCATATCATTTTTGCAGGCAATAATAACACCTGTGGTATCCATGTCAATGCGGTGGACGATGCCAGGACGCATTACACCGTTAATACCGGAAAGCTGGTCCTTGCAGTGATACATCAGCCCGTTTACCAGTGTGTGTGAATAATGACCGGCAGCCGGATGGACTACCATACCTTTAGGCTTATTGATCAGGATCACATCCATATCTTCATATAAGATATCCAGATCCATATCTTCCGGTTCGATCTCCGGTTCTACCGCTTCCGGGATATCTAAGGAGATCACCTCGCCTTCTTCCACCTGATAACTGGCTTTTACAGGTTTGCCATCTACCAAGACCAGGCCGCTTTTTAACAGTTTCTGGATATAAGAACGGCTTAACTGTTCATTTACAGTAGAAAGGTATTTGTCGATCCGCAGACCGCTGTCTGCTATTTCCGGGAAAAGTTCCTGTTTCACTGATCTCCGCCTTTCTTTTTAAAGCTGAATACAGCCATATCCTCGTCTTTATAATAGAACATGATCAGAAGTACCAGTCCAACAGCGGAGCATGTTACATAACAGTCTGCTACATTAAAGATTGGGAAGTTGATCAGGGAAAAATACAGGAAATCCACTACGTAGCTCTGGGTAATGCGGTCGATCATATTTCCAACAGCGCCGGAAGCAATAAGCATCAGGCATACAGCAAGAGGACGGTAATGTTTTCCATCAGGCATACGCCATAACATGTAAAGAACTCCTGCAAGAACTAAAACAGCGATCAGGAAAAAGAACAGCTGCTTCTCCTGGAGCATACCAAAAGCAGCTCCTCTGTTTTCTGAATAATAAAGTTCAAATACACCCCGGATGAGTACCAGAGGGGAGTTTCCCTTTAAATATGCGCTGGCAAGCCCCTTTGTCCACTGATCTAATCCCACCAGGATCACAAACCCTATGAGAAAACGTACAAAGAGGGAACGTTTTTCTTTTGTCATTTTCTGTCTCCTTCATTACCGCCGCAGATCAGGTCAAAACCTGTTTTCATCTCTTCTTCTGTAACAGTACGGTCTACATAGGCATTTCCCACTGTTTTTAAAAGAATGAATTTTACTACGCCGGAATCCATTTTTTTATCACTTTTTGTTGTTGCGTAAACGTCTTTCCAGTCAAGACCGCTTACAGTAACAGGCATTTCAAAAGCTTCAAAGGTATTTTTAATGTCCTGTACCTGCTCTTCGCTGATCATTCCCCGCAGAGCGCTGATCTTAGAAGATGCAATACATCCAAGACCTACACAATGACCGTGAAACTCTTTGAAATTCATTAATTTCTCTACAGCATGTCCCAGGGTATGACCAAAGTTTAACAGGGCGCGCTCTCCCTGCTCCGTAGGATCATTTTCTACTACCTGCTTTTTGATCTCATTGCTGCGATATACCATATCTTCACAAACAGCCAGGTCTCTCTTTAAAATAGACTCCCTATTGTCTTTTAACCACTGATAATAAGATGCGTCCTTGATCAGTCCATGCTTGATCACTTCGCCCATTCCAGAGGAGAACTGCTCTTTTGGCAGGGTTAAAAGGGTATTCAGATTGGTATAGACCAGTCTTGGCATGTGAAAAGCACCTACCATGTTTTTGTAGGCATCAAAATCAACACCTGTTTTTCCACCGATACTGGAATCTACCTGGGAAAGCAGGGTCGTAGGGATCTGGATAAAATCAATGCCTCTTAAATAGGTAGCAGCCGTAAAGCCACACATATCGCCGATCACACCGCCGCCTAAAGCAGCTAACATATCCTTACGGTCAAAATGCTCTAAAATGAGATGTTCATAGATTTTTTTTACTGTATCCAGATTTTTATTCTCTTCTCCAGCCGGGATAACAAAATAAGAGATCTTCTTACAGCATTTGCTTAAACGTTCTTTTACTTCTTCCAGATATAAAGGAGCCACATTGGTATCTGTAACAATACAGATCTTGCGCTCAGACAGATGGAATTTGTTTACTTCTTCTGTCAGCTTTTCAAAAGATGGTTCCATTACAATATCGTAGATCGGTTTCTGGTCTTTATATACATTCAGGCGTTTTGACATATCATTCTCCTTAGTCCTGTTTTTCGTATTTTTACATAGAAAATCGGCAGACTCATCAGGGGTCTGCCGCATGCTTTGGTATTATAAATGGATGTTCAGGCTGGACATGTCCACTCCTGAGCTGACACCTGCTGACAGGATGTCCTGAAAATCACCGGACAGTTCCACGGAATCAGGTGTTGCAATGAAGATGTAATTGGAAATCTTCTGGAGATTTCCGTTCATGGAATAAGTTGCTCCGGAAGTGAAATCAATGATCCGCTGCGCGGTTTCCATATGAATTCCTTCCATATTAAGTACAACTGCTTTTCCAGAGAGAAGATAATCACAGATATCTCTGGAGTCGTCCATAGAAGTAGGTTTGATCATTGTCACTTCCATACTTCTTCTCATAGGAACTACTTTTGGATTTGAACGGCCTAAAAATTTTGGCTTTTCTTGTCCCTCTGGCTCATCTTCCGGTTCTGTATTATTTCTCTTTGAGAAAAGTCCTTTCTTAGGAGCTTCATCTTCAAAGTCATCATCCAGGTAGTAATCGTCCTCGTCATCTTCAGAACTTAACCGCATGGTATCCATTAACTTACCTAACAGACTCATTTTACTCTCTCCAATCCTCTTTTCATGCTGCTTACTGGGCAGCACCATATAGCCGGGCACCGAAAATGCCGGTTCCGACTCTTACCATGGTAGCGCCTTCTTCAATAGCAACCTGATAATCTCCGGTCATACCCATTGAAAGCACATCCATAGTAACATTATCAATGTTTTTCTTACCTATGTCAACAGCAAATTCATATAATTTTTTAAAAACTTCTCGATTTTCCTCTGGATTCTCTACAAAAGGCGCAATTGTCATAAGCCCCTTAATACGTACATGGGGGAATTTTGCGATCTCCCGGATCGCTGCTTCTGTATCTTCCAGGAAAAAGCCGTATTTACTCTCCTCTTTTGCCACATTGACTTCCAGTAAAATGTCAGCAACCATATCTTTTTTTGCTGCTTCTGTTTCGATCTGTTCAGCCAGGCGTAAAGAGTCTACAGAATGGATCAGGACTGCTTTTCCCATAACCTGATGTACTTTGTTGCGCTGTAAGTGACCGATCATATGCCAGCGGATATCTTCCGGAAGTTCCGGCTTTTTCTGAACGATCTCCTGTACTTTATTTTCGCCAAAATCCCTGGCACCTGCCTCATATGCTTCTTCCAGCATAGGTACCGGTTTGGTCTTGCTCACTGCGATCAGAGTGACCTCTTTTGGATCACGTCCAGCCCGTTTGCAGGCTGCTTCTATATTCTTTCTTACTTCTTCTAACTGTTCTTTAATCATGGTCTGTTCCTCCTTTTTATAATAGAAAAATTACTGATAAAGAAGCTGTCCCTCTCCTACAGAGGACGCGTCTAATACGATATGATCATAAACAGAAAGCCCATAAGTTACATTGTTTTTAATGGTATAATACTCACTGTTGGAGTCCAATATCTCTACCTGGGTGAAGACGGTATATCCTTTATTAATATTGTATACACCCTTCAGGGAAGATGTACGGCCGATCTGGTACCGGTCAGAAGACTCTGGACGGACAATATAATCTCCTGCCTTAAAATCACCTTCTTCATCCACTGCAATATAGTAGAATTCATCATCTTCAAAGCCAATATTGGCAGGCACAAAAAGAATGGATGTACCGTTGGCATCATAGATCTCCTTGTTAAATCCAATGTCCATGGAGTCACCGCCCTGGGCTGCATAGGATTTTGGCAGCATGTAAAAGTTCTTTTCTGTAACCGCACTTACAGGGATCTTTAAGCCCTTTGCCTGAGGCTGTTCGATCTCAAAATCAATAAAGCGGTCCATAATGAACTGGGCCATATAGCGGTTCATATCCAGCTTACCATAAACAGCCCCGTCTTTTCCAGTAAAAGTAGAATAATCTGCCGTGGTTTTCAGGTCATAATCCTTAAAATCCACAGAAAGAGATGTCTTATCTGCATATAAAGAAGCGTCATCATTGGAAAGTGGAAAGACAATGGACCAGTTTTCAGAGGAAGCGATCTTATAGGCAGGTGTTCCGCTTTCGATCAGATCCCCGGATTTGTGGATATTTTTTGTATAATTGGCTTTGTTAAAACTTTCTGCTTCTATATCAGAAGGCTGTAAGGACTCATAGGAGTCGATCCCATAGGAAACAACACCAGCTGTATCTGAACGGACCTGCTCAAACACAAGACTGGAATCCTGGGAGATCTTATCTAACTGGTCTAAGGCACTGAAACTGGAATATTCCATAACAGAAGCCTCTAAGGAATATCTGGCGTCATAAATAGAGTCAAATTTTTCATCAGACATGGAAAGCACATAGGAAGATAACTGCTTTTTCAGGTCTGCAAGGTTTTCATCAGGAAGTGCCTGGTTTTC
This sequence comes from Clostridium sp. AM22-11AC, assembly GCF_003473545.1. Lineage (GTDB taxonomy): Bacteria > Bacillota > Clostridia > Lachnospirales > Lachnospiraceae > Enterocloster. The sequence goes on along the minus strand of NZ_QUCM01000023.1, from coordinate 36,403 downwards.
TATACCATTTTCTTTTAACAGGGAATCCAAACGCCCGGTCTCATCTAAAGAATAGATCCGGGTTCCCACAGAGGCCCGCTTTCCCTCTCTGAGGTAATAATTGATATAACCACTGTTCTGGGCATTTCGCACCTGTTCATCCCGCAGGATCAGGCCGGTATACTGTTTGTTGTTTACGATACCGCCTTCTACTACTTCATAGAACTGTACTTTATCCCGTCTGAAATAGGCGAAAATATTAAAAAGCATATATAGGAAAATGATCCCGAAAATGATCACGCCCACATTTAGATTATGAGGTCTTCTGTAAGGGATTATCTTCCTGTTCTTCTTTTTTGACATGGAACCAGGACTCTCCTTTAAAACTATGATGTTGGGGTCAAAAGGTATTTTGCCCCCTATGATACCAAGTTCAAAAATCCTCCTGCAAACAAGCTTGCATCGGATTTGCGACCTTTTGACCCTGGTATCATTCAAAAAAAGACTACCTTCCGCACAAGGCATACGGTTGACCCTTGTGCGGCAGGCAGCCTTTCTGCTCCTGTCTGTTATTCTATCACAGAATATGTATCATTACAATGAAATAATTACATCACCTTTCGCGCACTCTGGAAGCTCATCTGCATCCATAGAGATGCTCAGAACAAAGGTTACATGATATTTATCACTGATTTTTTTCAAAGTCTCATAGGTTTCGGTGATATCTGCACCCTCCAGTGCGGACAGTTTTAAGAAGCTGTCCAGGTACATGGTTTCAAGGTCATGATCCTGGGAAATAATTCCACAGATAAATCCTAAAAATCCTTCAGCGGATGCAACTGGAAATTCATTTACATTGATAAGACGGATACGGTTGTTCAGCTCATACATGTGCTGAGCACTCTTATCAAGATATACGACTGTTCCGTTAGCCCCTTTAATAGCTGCATTAGCCATATCTAACAGATGTTTTGTTTTGCCTTTACCCTTTTTTCCTGCAATAATCTGAACCATAGCGATCTCCTCCTTGAGTTATATATGTTGTATAAAAAATCAATTGAGATTATCTTGATTATAGTATAAATTCATGCAAAACGCAATCACTATTTGACAATTTTAGAAATTATATTTGTCATATTGTCATATAAATGAGGTCGGCTGTCAGATTTTAGTACAACAGATATAAATTCTCTGTCAGAATCGTCTTTTTCAGCCATGATCAGACAATATCCGGCTGCTTTGGTAGTACCGGTCTTTCCGGAAAATACAGTAAGGCCATCTGGCGTCTCCTGCTCTCCTGTAAGATACCAGTTTCCGCCTCTCCAGGTCTTTGAAACGCTTTGTCCTGCTCCATTGGTATAATTGGCAGTATAAGCAGTGGAACCTGTTACAGTACGGAATTCCGGATATTTTAAAGCCTCATTAAAAATAAGGTACAGATCATATGCAGTTGTATAATGATCCTCATCATGAAGACCATGTGGATTCATAAAATGAGTATCCGTAGCTCCAAGGCGCTTTGCCTCTTCATTCATCATATCGGCAAAAGCATCAATGCTTCCTGCCATATGGATAGCAATAGCCGCTCCGGCATCATTTCCGGAAGGAAGCATCAGTCCATAAAGCAGCTGCTCTAAAGTAAGGGTATCACCTGGCTTGATACCGCATAAGGTAGCTCCTGACTCAGAGATCACAGCATCCTCTGTTACAGTAACCTGGTCCTCTAAATTGCCGTATTTAATGGCGATCAGGGATGTCATTACTTTCGTAATGCTGGCCGGGTACATTTTTTCAAAAGCATCCTTACTGTAAAGGACCTCACGGTCTGTAAGGTCAAAAAGAGCTCCGGCCTGTGAAGTTACATCTTCCGGATCAAAAGAACCTTCATCGGAGATAACACACAGATCCGAAGCAAATCCCTTTGCTGCCTCATCTTCAGCAGCAAAAGAAGCCTCAATGGAAGGAACCCGTTCCTTCAGTGAATATGCGTCTTTCAGGCCGACGGAACAGCCAGAAAGACACAGGGAACCGGACAGGATCAGTCCGGCGGCTAAAGCCGAAAAACGGCATCTTTTCATTATCGTACTACCTCTCTCCACTCCATATCGCCTCTGTCAAGTGCCTTGATCAGAAGTTCTGCAGTAGCCAGATTCGTAGCCAGAGGGATATTGTAGGTATCGCACAGGCGTACTACGTCGTTTACATCTGGTTCATGTGTTTTTGGAGTTAAAGGATCACGCAGAAAAATAACCAGGTCCATCTGGTTGTGTTCGATCTGCGCTGCCATCTGCTGGGTTCCGCCTAAGTGGCCAGCCAGGTATTTATGGATATTTAAGTTGGCAACCTCCTCGATCAGTCTTCCGGTGGTGCCGGTTGCATACAGTGTATGCTTGCTTAAAATACCTCTGTAAGCGATACAGAAATTCTGCATCAGTTTCTTCTTTGCATCATGTGCGATCAGTCCTATTGTCATATCTATAACCCTCCTTGGATCAATAATGTCGTGGTACTCTCTGAAGACCTGCGTTTAGCACCAGTCCCATACCAATAAAAATACTGATAAGCGAACTGCTTCCGTAACTGATAAACGGAAGGGGAAGTCCGGTATTAGGGAAAATGCCGGTTGCAACTGCAATATTTGCAAAGCCCTGAAAAGCGATCAGGGTGGCCATACCTGTACAGATCAGTCTTCCTGCCAGGTCTTTTGCTCTGGCTGCCATCATAAGGCACTCATAAACGATCAGTAAAAACAGAATGATCACGATCACACAGCCAATAAAACCAAGTTCTTCACCGATCACGGCAAAGATAAAGTCTGTCTGCTCTTCTGAAAGGAAATTTCCGTTTTTAACAGAGGCGATCGTTGTATTAAACAGTCCCTTACCTTTTAACTGTCCGGAGCCAATGGCGATGATGGAGTTATTCTGCTGGTAACGTGCTTCCCCGTATCTGTCAGGATAGAACCATGCTAAAATTCTGCCTGCCTGATACTCTTTGATAAAAGGGATCAGACCGTGTAAAAGCAGATAGACACAGGTTCCCACCATAGGGATGGTTACAGCTAAAACTCCCACGATCCACCGGTAGCTGATGCCTGCTGAAAAGACGATTCCCAGCACGATCACCAGTGTAACCAGGCAGGTGGAAAGGTTTGGCTGCTCAAAAATGAGCATAGCCGGTACTGCAAAAAGCGCTGCTGCAATGGCAACTGTGCTTACATTATTTATTTTTTCCTGATATTTCATAAAATACCAGGAAAAAGTAATAATCAGACCAATTTTTACAAATTCGGAAGGCTGAAGCTGTCCAAGTACCGGAACTTCGATCCAGCGTTTTGCGTTGTTGACAGATTTGCCCCAGATCAGTACTGCGATCAGACTGCAGATACACAGCAGATAAATGATCGTACTGAAGTTTAATATCTTATGGTAATCGATCAGAGAAAGACAAATGGCGATCACAAGACCTACCATAACACCCATCAGCTGTTTGGTAACAAAATCAGGATCCTTATTGGTAGCACTGCGTACTACCAGGACGCCGATCACATTCAGGGCGATCATATAGGACATAAGACGAAAGTTATAATTTCTAAAGTCGTAATCAAAAAACATATTAGTATAGCCCCTTGCTGGACATGGACCGTATCGGTATATCCGCACGGAGTACAGGCAGGTGATGGATCTGACCATCTGAAAAACTGCCTGCATCCATGGTAAGACGCACTGCGTCTTTTTCTATCTTCATGTATTTGGAAATGACACGGATCATGTCATTTTTTATCGCTGCTATCATCTCCGGTGAACATCCTGCTTTATCAGATAAAAGAAGAAAGGTAAGCCGGAGCTTTGCGGTATCTTTGGAACACCGTAATCTCAACTGCCATCACCCCTTATGCCCTTCTTAAGATCCTGGAAAGTTTTGCCAGGATACCGGCTGTTTCTCCCGGAGACTCCATGGGAACATTCTGTCCAAGCAGGCGTCTGCATACATTTAAATAAGCCTGTCCTGCGGCAGATCCCATACCCACTAAAGGTTCTCCCTGGTTTGTGGAGACCACGATGTTTTCGTCATCGGGAATGGCTCCGATCATATTCACCGCCAGGATATCCTGTACATCGGTTAATGACATCATATCTCCCCGGCGTACCATATCTGCACGGATCCTGTTTACGATCAGGTCAATGGCACCGATCTGGGCGTGTTCTAACAGACCAATGATACGGTCTGCATCCCGGATCGCCGAAACTTCAGGTGTGGTGACTACCAGTGCCCGGTCTGCACCGGCAATGGCATTGTAAAAACCCTGCTCAATGCCTGCGGGACAATCCAACAGGATATAGTCGAAATCGTCTTTCAGGTCATCGGTGAGTTTGATCATCTGCTCAGGTGTCACAGCTGACTTATCTCTTGTCTGTGCAGCTGGCAGAAGGTAAAGGTTTGGATATCTTTTGTCTCTTATCAGGGCCTGCTTCATACGGCAGTTTCCTTCTGCAACGTCTACCAGATTGTAGACAATGCGGTTTTCCAGTCCCATAACTACGTCCAGGTTTCTAAGGCCGATATCTGTATCGATCAGAACGACCCTTTTTCCCAGAACAGCCAGTCCTGTTCCCACATTTGCAGAAGTAGTGGTTTTACCTACCCCACCTTTTCCAGAAGTAATCACAATGACTTCACTCATAGGAACCTCCTGAAAAATTGAGTTTATATTACTTTACCAATTTATTGTACATTAAATTGCGCAAATTTACCAGTATTTTTTTGAGTTCAACCAAAAATTCACCTATAAATCCAGTAGGCTGCTGAAAAATGGTTTCTTTAAAGGAAGAACTTTTAATTCTCCATTCTCTACAGAAGCGATCATGGTTCCTTTTCCCAGTTTGTGGTTCTTTTCATTAAACCGGCTGGTGTGATTTCCGATGCGCAGCTGCAGGGGAGACATGGAAAAGGCAAGGATCACTGCCTGGTCATTTCCCGCTGCACCGGCTGTAACGGTTCCCTTTAGTTCTCCTAAGATGATCACATTTCCCTTGGCTGTTACCCTGGCGCCATGTTCCACATCACCGATGATCACAATGCTGGCTTCTGACTCTAAGGTATCTCCTCTTTTTAAGGTTCCCCGGTAAAACTGGCCGGTCTGTGCACTTAATTCCATTAATTTTTCATTTAGTGCTTTTTCACAGCGTTCGATCCGCTCTGCATCTGTATCTAACAGGCAGAGGATCTGAAGCTGTGAGTTCTCTGTAATTGTATTTACGATCTGAAATTCTTCTTCGGCGGACAGAGGCCTTCCTTCCAGAGTCAGTGTCATCTGGGCATTTCCCCAGAAACGGGCACTGTCTCCAAACTTTTTTGCAATACTGGCAAGAAGGTCCGGAAACGGCAGGTCGGGATTTAGGATCACCGTCATACCCGCCTTGCTGCTTTTAATAACGATTCCATCCTGCATAGAAACATTCACCTCTTTTTAATCTCCAACAGTTACATTTGATACACTGGAAGCACCGGAGCCCAAAACCTGCTCCAGACTTGTATATCCGTAGTAATATTCATAGACTTTTTTTCCAAGGGTAGCTGCGTTGGTACCTGCGTATCCATAAGGAATATTTACAGTCACAGCGATCTCCGGATTGCTGTAAGGTGCAAAGGATACGAAGAATGCATGGTTTGCGCGGCTGCGGTCCTCCTGTGCAGTACCGGTCTTTCCGGCTACTTCTACAGGACTTCCTGCAAATACAGATTTTGCGGAACCGTCGGTAACAACCCGCCGGATACCTGCCTGTACTGCATCCCAGGTACTGTCTGCCGCATCCACATGGGAGCTGACAGAAGGAGTATAATCTGTGATCAGATTTCCATCTGAATCAGTCAGTTTATCTAAAAGACTTAACTCAAATACAGTTCCCCTGTTTGCAACAGCAGCGATATAACGGGAAAGCTGTACATTGTTATAGGAGTTGGTACCCTGTCCCATTGCAGAACGTTCCGGGTCCTCTGTAGTAAGGTGTGGTTCTGTTTCCGGCAGTTCTACACCGGAGGTATGGTCCAAGCCAAACATGCTGGCATATTTACGAATCGTGGAAAGTCCCTTTTCCGGTGAATAGGTTCCGTCAGCTGTCATACTTAAGCGGTGTCCAAGTTCTGCAAATACTACGTTACAGGAGTTCTGGATACCTGCGATGATATCTTCGGTGCCATGTCTGCCTGGATAGATCCAGCAGTTGATCGGCGGATTTGCCTGGTCATATACACCGGTACAGTCAATAGTATCAGAAAGGGAGATCACTCCTTCTTCCAGTGCAGCAATAGCTGTGATCGGTTTGAAAGTAGACCCCGGAGCCTTGATAGCCTGGGTAGCGTTGTTGTAAAGCGGATTGGACATATCGCTTTGCAGTTTTGCAAAGTAAGCTGCATCTACGCTTCCGGACATACGGTTATTATCATAACTTGGATAAGAAACCAGGGCACGGATTTCTCCTGTCTTAACATCTGTTACAACACAGCCTGCTGTACAGGGATCAAGCGCCAGCTGGGCCGGTGTCAGCTCCAAATCCGCGATCTTATTTTTGATAAAATTATAAGTGTAAGCACTGTCTCCTGTTGCAAGTCCGGCACGGGCCTGTGGATCATCCCGTAAAACGCCCTGTGCAAATAATGCAAGGCACAGCTGGCTTCCTGTGATCACATTATCATTGACCAGGTAGCGGAACATACGCTTGGTAAAGTTTTTATCATCCTGAAGCTGGGCAATGATATAATCTACTAACTGGCTGTAAATATCATCTGCATTGGAATATTTACTGGAAGCTGCCAGCCTGGTGGTATCTACCCAGTTTCCTGCAATACCGCTGTAAATATAGTCCCTCAGGCTGATGGTGCCAGCTTTCCAGGCCTGATACTCCTGGGAATTCTGGTCGATCTTATCTCTCTGGACAATGCCGGAGTTATCTGAGGAAAGGAAACTGTAAATATAGTTCATATAGCTTGCCATATCCTTTGGAAGATCATTCATGGCAGCCGCATGGTCACTTAAAAGTTCTCCCCTTATAGCAGTTAAGATCTGATCCCTGGAAGCTGTGTAGGTGCGGTAGATCTGCTTTTCAATATCGGAAGCATTCTCTCCTGCCATGGCATCCAAAGAAAGCACGTTGTTATTGATCAGCTGATAATAAGCATTCTTTACAGGAATTGGCTTTTTGGAACCATCTCTTACAGTGGCCGGATCAATATCTTCGTTTACAAGGAATTTGGTAATGATACCGGCTAACTGCTGCTCGATCAGATTATAGGTAGCGATCTGCAGATCCCTGTCAATGGTCAGGTAAACGTCATTTCCTGCCTGTGCATCCTGCTGCTCAATGATCTCTCTCGGGCGTCCCATGTTATCTACATACATACGGGTATAGCCTTTTTCACCCTGAAGATCTAATTCCATGGATTTTTCAATGCCAATACGTCCTACAATATCATTAAGGTCATACTTGTCGACCCCATTGACTGCATCGCTCTTCTGTCCTTCCTTGGAACTGTTCCACTCTTCGTTTAAGCTGTCGATCTGGTCTTCCTGGACTTTTCCTGTATAACCGATGATCGGAGCAAAATACAGACTGTCATTGTATACACGGATAGATGACGGTTCAATGGAAACACCCTTTAAATCAGCCGCATTTTCATTGATCTCCGTCATAGTCTCCTGGCTGATATTGGTGGCAACGGTGGTACTCTCGTATTTCTGGAACCGGGTCAGCTCCATGGTATAGATGATATTGATCATATCAAGGGCCGTCTGGTCAGAAAGTTCCATTGGATTTCCGTCCGCATCTTTCATATCTGCCAGTTTATAGCCCTGACGGGAGGAACCCTTCTTTAATTCAAAGGCTTCCCTTGCAGTAATGTTGGAAGGGTATTTTCCTGTATCATCATCTAACTGCTGAGAAGAAATACCGTAAAAATTCAGAAGAAAACGTTTTTTAGCAGCATTGGAAGTACTGGTAAAATAGGGCTGTCCATTTTCATCTAAGGCGATCTCCAGCTTTCCGTCGATCTTTTCCCCACGGCGTTCCAGGATCGTCACAAGACGGTAGATCATGGCATTGCGGTCAGCTGCCTTTGGATAATCTCCCAGGTCCTGAATGGCAACTGCATAAGCCAGCTGATTATAAGCCAGCAGATTTCCATTACGGTCATAAATATTACCTCTGGTACCGGGAGTGGTCACCAGTTTTTCTGTTCGCTGCATATAACTTTCCTGATAGGAACTGCCGTCTAAGATCTGCATCCGGAACAGTTTACAGATCAGACCTATAAACATAAGAGTAAATATAACAGCCAGGGCAAAGAGGCGTGAAGTAATCACTTTTTTAAGAAATTCCCTGGTCACTTCCAGCAATTCATTAAACAATGGTCGTATCTCTCCTTTTTCCAATATCTTCCAGTCTTCTGCTGGCTGAAAGGAACAGCCGGTATACTAAAAGGGTGGTCACTGCAGTAAATATGATCTCCGGCAGCATGATCTTTAAAAAGTAATACGGAAGATTTAAACGTCCGCGGATCAGGAAGCGGAATACATAAATGTATAAGCTGTACCATAAACCATTTAAAATACTTAAGATCAGAGGAAGGGTGATATAATCCTCATAATAATATTTGGTAAAAATACCGTTGAAATAACCAATGTATACGTAGATCAGCGTATAAAAGCCAAATGGCCCGCTGTAGAAAAGATCCAGCAGCAGACCAGATAAAAAGCCGTAAAACATGCCTGCGTTCCGTCCGTGGATAAACCCGAAGGAAAAGGTAAGGATCAGAAGCAGGTTGGGTGTTGCCGCCAGAAAAGGCAGCAGGGGAAATACGCAGTTCTGCACAGTAAAAGCCAGGAGGATCAAAAGTATATTTAAGAGGATCTGTTTGATTTTTCCGTTATTCACTATTCTACCGCCTCATCACTGTTTTTAAGATCTGTTAAGATCAGAACTTCCTGAAGATTGTCAAAATCCGCAGCCGGGATCAGATAACCGGACTGGGTCAGATGATCCGGATCAATGGATACATCCACTGCATAGCCGATCAGGATACCCGGAAGATATTTGGTACTGATATTGGAAGTAATGATCTGGTCTCCGTTTCTAAGCACTGCGTCCCTGGAAAAATCTGTAAGTTTTAATCTTCCCTGTTCATAAAGGGTCAGGTCACCAGCAACAATACAGTTATAGGAAGAGTCCAGTGACATAGCGCCTACACGGCTGGAATCATCGATAATGGAACGGACCGTAGCATAATTGGCACCTACGTCTGTTACGATACCTACCAGACCACCGTCTGCTACTACGTTCATATCCACAGCAACCCCGTCAGAGGATCCTTTATTGATACGGAACACCTGGAACCATTTTTCAGAGTCTCTGGCGATCACTCTTGCGCCGATCTTGTTGTACTGCATGTACTCCTGGTCTAACTTGTACAGCTGGCGCAGGCGGTTTAACTCAAACTGCTCTGCCTGAAGCCTGTTATTGTCTTCTGTAAGCTGGGCAACCTGGGTTTTCAGGTTTTCATTTTCTGCCAGGGCAGCTTTTAATTTTCCATAATCGGTAAGTTCATTGTAAAGACCGGTACCTACTTTATTGACACCGGACTGTATAGGGATCAGAAAGTATCCCACGCCAGTACGGAGCGGTTCCATAATACCATCTTTTAAAGAAGTGATACCAATAAGCAGGATACAGAAGGCTGTAAGACCTGCCAGTATATATTTGCTGCGATTTGATTCCATGGATATCTGTTTTCCTTTACATGTATAACTAAATGATCTGCTGCTGACGAAAGCTTAAAAAACGCTTATCCCCGATAATAATATGGTCCAAAAGAGAAATACCTATTACATTGCCTGCCTCCTGTACCCTGCGGGTAAGAAGGATATCTGACTCACTGGGAGAAGGATCCCCGCTGGGATGATTATGGACCAGGATCATGCTCACTGCCAGGCAGCGGAGCCCCTCGATCAAAATCTCCCTGGGCGTAACCACAGAAGCATTGACTGTGCCTTTTGAGACCAGAAGGTCCCGGATCAGATTCTGCTTTGTATTTAAGAACATGACCCGGATCTCCTCCTGCTCTAAATGGCGCATATCTTCCATATAATAGTCTGCAATCTGCTCCGGATGAGTAAAGGAAACCGGTGTTTCCCTGGCTTTGCAGTTCCAGATCCGCCTGGAAAGTTCACCGATGCACATAAGCTGGGCACCTTTTACCTTTCCCACGCCTTTGATGCGGCAGTAATCTTCCAGGGAATGATGCAAAAGCCCCAGCAGCCGGTTTTCCTGCCCTTCCAAAGACAGGATCTGTCTGGCAAGCTCCAGGGAAGTTTCCTCTCTGCTTCCGGTGCGTATGATAACAGCTAAAAGTTCTGCGTCTGTCAGGGAAGTGGCACCTGACTCAAGGCATTTCTCATAAGGCCTGTCTTCTTTTGGAAGTTGTTTCATTGTTAATTTCTGCATATGCTCTCCTCCTGTAAAAGGCACCTCTCCAAGTACGCAAAGCAGAAGGATTTCACTTATCGTAAACTCACGAATCCCGCACTTACGTGCTCTATTGCCTGCTTACGCAGGCGATTCGTTCGTTAATGGTTTGCGAAAAGCAAATGTCTGCTTACGCAGCCGCTTGTTTTTCGCTGCACACATTAAATCATACGATAAATGATCAGGGCAATGGCAATGCCGATAATACTTGCCATAGTGATCTTGATGGTAAGTCCCAGAGTAATGACCAGTATGCCAAAGTTAATGACTAAAGGTGAATCAAGACCAAATGACTGGCCAAAATTCAACCAGCTCAGCCATGAAATGCCGTTGGCAAGCTGTCCCATAAAGCCTCCTAATACAATGCCTGCAAGTAACATGATCAGAAGGATCCAGAAATTCTTACGTCCCATAAACACTCTCCTTAAGTTATCAGTTTACCATAAGTTGTTTTTCATGTCATCTTAAGTTTTTCAAAACTCCATCGTCTAAAAGCTGTTGTAAAGACTTAAGAATTCCCAGTTTTGCATGGTACCAGGTAAGTCCGCCCTGGAAGTAAACGGCATATGGAGGCTTAATAGGACCATCAGCACTTAATTCAATGGAAGATCCCTGGACAAATGCACCCGCAGCCATAATGACCTGACTGTCATAACCTGGCATATCCCATGGCTCTGGTGTTACAAAGCTGTCTACAGGAGCAGCTGCCTGAATTCCTTTGCAGAAAGAGATCACACCCTGGGCAGAACCGAAGGTGATCGCCTGGATAATATCGTGACGGGATTCACTGCCATTTGGAACAACGCCGTATCCCAGTCTTTCGTATACATTAGCTGCAAAGATCGCACCCTTTAAGGCACCTGCAACTACAGTCGGGGATAAGAAAAATCCCTGATACAGCTGCTGGTTTAAACCAAGGCTTGCGCCTACTTCTTTTCCAAGGCCTGGAGCGCTTAAACGGTAAGATGCACGGTCTACGCACTCTTTCTTTCCTGCAATATAGCCGCCGATAGGAGCAAGGCCGCCTCCCGGGTTTTTGATCAGGGAACCTACGATCATATCAGCTCCAACATCGGTAGGTTCAATGGTCTCTACAAATTCACCATAGCAGTTATCTACCATACAGATAACTTCCGGTTTAATCTTCTTTACAAAAGCGATCAGCTCGCCGATCTGTTTTACAGAAAAAGTAGGACGAGGATCATAACCTTTGGAACGCTGGATGGTCACTAATTTTGTCTTTTCATTAATGGCTTTTGCGATATTTTCATAATCAAAGGTGCCATCCGGCAGAAGATCTACCTGGCGGTAGCTTACGCCGTATTCTTTTAAAGAACCTACGGAGTCGCGGATACCGATGACTTCTTCCAAAGTATCATATGGCTTGCCAACAGGGGAAAGCAGTTCATCTCCCGGACGTAAGTTTCCGGATAATGCAATGTGAAGGGCATGGGTTCCGGAGATCAGCTGAGGACGTACCAGGGCGCTTTCAGCATGGAAAACACTGGCATAAACATCCTCTAATGTATCACGGCCAAGGTCATTGTAACCATAACCGGTGGTTGCAGCGAAATGGATATCGCTGACTTTATTATCCTGCATTCCTTTTAAGACCTTTAACTGGTTGTATTCTGCAGTCTGGTCGATCCGCTCAAAACGCTCCTTCAGACTTTTTTCTATATCTGCGGCATAATCAAGAACTTCTTTGCTGATACCCAGCTGTTCATACATACCGTCTAAAACATTCTGTTCCATTATGTGATAACTCCTATCTTTATTAAATTGCTCTTTTTTCGGTTTGCTATTTTAGCACGATTTCTGCCTGTTCGCAATCCTTTAATATATCTGCAAGGATAAGGTCTGTATTTCCCTGATACTGGTCTAAGTCCAGCCAGCGCACATCCTTTTCCCTGCGAAACCATGTAAGCTGCCGCTTGGCAAAATGTCTGGTATCCCGTTTCAGGATATATACGGCTTCTTCTAACGTGCAGCCACCATCCAGATAATCAAGGATCTCCTTATATCCAAGCCCCTGCATGGAAGTCTGTCCCCTGTGACAGCCCATATCTTTTAATTTCTTTACTTCATCTACCAGACCGTTTTCCATCATAATATCCACACGCCGGTCAATGCGCTCGTATAAAACTTTGCGGTCCCTGGTGAGAACATAGTATAAGAAATTATAGGGAGAGTCTTTCTGGTGCATTTCTTCGTTGTGCTGTGAGATTTTTTCTCCTGTCTGTTTGAAATATTCAATTGCACGGATCACACGCTTTATATTGTTTGCATGGATCTGTGCAGCAGCTTCCGGATCCACTTCCTGCAGTTTTTGATGAAGGACCTGAGGCGCATTCTCACCCAGTTTTTCTGCCAGCTGTTCTAACTCTTCACGAACAGGATTTTTCTCATCATTTTCTTTAAAATCAATATCATAAAGCAGAGCCTGGATATAAAATCCTGTGCCTCCGGTAATGATCGGGACTTTGTTGTGAGAATAAATCTCATTCATTGCCTGTTTGGCCATTGTCTGGAATGTTACTACATTAAAATCGTCCTGAGGATCTAAAACGTCGATGAGATAATGAGGAATTCCCTCCATTTCTTCTTTCGTTACCTTTGCAGAACCAATATCCATATGGCGGTATACCTGCATGGAGTCTGCGCTGATGATCTCTCCTCCTACTGCTTTTGCAAGTTCAATCGAAAGAGCGGTTTTTCCTACAGCCGTAGGTCCTGTAAGGATGATAAGAGGCTGTTTTACTGATGTCATGGTCTCTCCTTTATACAATGCGCTTAAATTTCTTTTCCAGTTCGTAACGGCTCATGGAGATGATGGTGGGGCGTCCATGAGGGCAGGCATAGGGATTGTCCAGCTTTAACAGCTGATCGATCAGTTCATTTGCTTCCATGGCGGATAAGTGGTTGCCGCCTTTTACAGCTGCTTTGCAGGACATGGAAGCAATCTTTTCATAAATACTGTCCGGGTTGTGAGCTGCGATCTCATCGGAAAGACCATCGATCATTTCCAGAAGAAGTTCTTTCTTTGCAATGGAAAACAGGTTGGCAGGTACTGCACGGACTGCAAATTCACGACCGCCAAATGGCTCGATTTCAAAACCGATCCTTGTAAAATATTCCATATACTTATTTAAAAGAAGTTCCTCATTTGGATTTAAAGTCAGGATGATCGGCGGCTCCACCATCTGGGAGCTGTAGTCCCTGTCTTTTAAGCTTTTTACTGTCTTTTCATAGAGAACTTTTTCATGGGCCGCATGCTGGTCGATGATATATAAATGATCGTTGTATTCGATCAGCCAGTAAGTGTCAAATAATTGACCGATCAGCTTGTGTTTCAGACGGGACGCCGGATCCAAGAGTTTTTCTCCGAAAAAGTCCAGCTGCTTGGGAGCTGTAACTGGTCTGGTATCAGAAACCGGTTTTGAACTGTCAGGGACAGTATTGCTATCTTTTTCTTTCTCTGTTTCAGATGCAGAAACCGGGATCTTGCTGCCGTTTGCAGGCTGCAAAAAAGCCTTCCGGTTCTCTTCTTCTGCTTTTTTCCTCTCCTTTAACCAGTCTGGCATCATATCCGAAATATCCGGTTCTTTTACCAAAGACGGTTTAGGCGGTGCGATCTGGCGGTAGCTGACAGTATTTAAAGCTGCCGCACTTTTTTCACCAGGGCGCTCTCCCTGATGCTCCAAAACATCCTTCCTCTTTGTCTCAAAAGGTTCCGGCCTTGGAGCTTTTTTCTCCTCAAAGCGCTTAACATCCCGCTCTTCTTTTTCGTTTAAGTTCACATCCGGGATCAGTTCCTTATGAGCTAAGGCATTCGCCACTGCATTCATAGCCTGGTTGTAAATAAACTCCCCATCGCTGAAACGAAGTTCCATTTTCGTAGGATGTACATTTACATCCAGTGTCTGGGGATCGATCTGGAAATGCAGCATGGTAAAAGGATATTTGTGCTGCATCATAAATGGCTTGTAGGCCTCTTCAATGGCTTTTGAAAGGATATTGCTGCGCACATACCGGCCATTGACAAAATAATTTTCATAATTCCGGTTAGAACGGGCAATTACCGGCTTTCCAATATATCCGGTGATCGTAACACCCGGGCAGCTGGCGGAAACCTCTAACAGATTGGCTGTGATCTCACGGCCAAATACTGTATAGATCAGATCTTTCAGGTTATTATTTCCGGACGTATACAGCTTGTTCTGGTTGTTCTGGATAAAACGGATGGAGATATCCGGATGAGATAAGGCAATCTTTTCCACAACCGATGCCACATGAGTTCCTTCTGTAACAGGTGTCTTTAAAAACTTCTTTCTGGCTGGTGTATTAAAAAACAGATTTCTTGCAATGATGGTCGTTCCTTCCGGAGCTCCGATCTCTTCCAGGCTCTTTTCTCTTCCACCTTCGATCTGATATCTGGTACCTGTAAGGGTCTGGGTTGTTTTTGAGATCAGTTCCACCTGAGATACAGCTGCAATACTTGCAAGAGCCTCTCCGCGAAAGCCTAAAGATCCAATGGTCATCAGGTCATCTACTGTATGGATCTTGCTGGTTGCATGCCTTAAAAACGCAGTGGCAACCTGATCTTTTGGAATACCACAGCCATTGTCTGTAATACGGATCAGGCTGCACCCGCCGTCACGGATCTCCACGGTTACAGCTGTTGCCTGGGCATCAATGGCATTTTCCAGAAGCTCTTTTACAACAGAAGCCGGGCGTTCGATCACTTCCCCGGCAGCGATCTTGTTGATCGTAGTCTCATCTAAAACAGAGATGGTAGGCATGATTTCCATCCTTTCTGTGGAATATTTTCCCTGGATCTTTCCATTACAGATCTTTCTGCTACAGATCCATCAGACCATCCAGTATATGTACGGTCATTTCACCAGCTTCTATATCCACATTTAAAATACAGTCTTTGATCGCAGGCAAAAGAAGCTCCTTGCCATTTGGCAGAGCCACTACATATACGTCATTGGCGCCTGTTTCCAGTACATCTTTTACAGTTCCTACTTCTGCTCCTGTATCATCCTTTACCAGAAGGCCGATCAGGTCTGTGATAAAGTACTCATCCGGCTGTAAGGTAACAGCCTGTTCTCTGGTGATCAGAAGATCTTTCTGTCGCCAGGTCTCTACGTCATTGATATTGTCATATCCTTTAAATTTCAGGATGACCATATTTTTGAAGAATTTTACCTGTTCGATCTCTAACGTAGTCTGTCCCTTTCCTGTGTCCAGGATCACTGTCTTCAGCTTTTTAAAGCGCTTTGCATCGTCCGTGGTAGGAAAAACCTTTACTTCGCCTCTTACACCGTGGGTAGAGGTGATCACACCTACACGCAGCATGTTTTCCATAAATAAAATTCCTTTCTATGAACATATGAAAACTATGAAAAAAGGGCTGCCGCAAAATGGCTAAGCCTATTCTGCGACAACCCTCCTCTTTTTACTGAATTTCTACGATTACTTTCTTATCTTCCTTAGAGGCAGCGGCCTTGACTACGGAACGGATTGCTTTTGCGATCCTGCCTTGCTTGCCAATGACCTTGCCCATATCGGCAGGAGCTACCTTAAGTTCGATCAGTGTGTCGTCACCCTTTAGTGATTCACTGACTACTACCTCTTCAGGGTTATCGACTAATGCTTTCGCAATCACTTCGACTAATTCCTTCATCTCTCCACCTCTTTTGATTAAAGATTACTGGATGCCAGCGATCTTTAACAGCTTTCCTACAGTTTCGGTTGGCTGAGCGCCGTTAGCTAACCACTTCTTGGTAGCTTCTTCGTCAAACTTGATTACGCTAGGATCCTTGGTGGAATCATAGTATCCAACTTCTTCGATAAATCTTCCGTCTCTTGGGGATCTGGAATCTGAAACTACGATTCTATAAAAAGGAGCCTTCTTCTGTCCCATTCTTCTTAATCTCATCTTTACTGCCATTGTTACATACCTCCGTAAAATAATCTTTTCTATTTGTTTTCGTTTTTTATATTAGACATACAGGAGCACCTGTCTGACTATCAATGTTTGCCAGAAGCTTAAAATGGAAGCTTCATCTTGCCGCCCATAAGGCCGCCTAAACCGCCCAGGCCTTTCATGCCTTTGCGCTTGCCGCCGCCCATAAGGCCCGGCATCTGTTTCATCATTTTCTTCATCTGGTCAAACTGTTTTACCAGACGGTTTACTTCGCCAATGTCCACACCAGCGCCTTTTGCAATACGCTGCTTGCGGGAAGGATTCATAAGTCCCGGATTGGCCCGCTCTTCTTTTGTCATGGAAAGGATAATAGACTCTACACGGTGCATGGAACGCTCGCCTTCATCCATATCTACACCAGCTAACTGGCTTCCCACACCAGGCATCATGGAAAGGATACTTCCCATACCACCCATTTTCTTGATCTGCTGCATCTGGGAAAGGAAATCGTTGTAATCGAATTCCGCCTTGCGCAGCTTCTGGGATAACTCTTTGGCCTGTTCTTCATCTACCTGGGCAGCAGCCTTCTCGATCAGAGACTGGATATCGCCCATTCCAAGAATTCTTGAAGCCATGCGGTCCGGATAAAACTGCTCCAGATCAGAGAGCTTCTCACCCATACCAATGTATAAAATAGGTTTTCCGGTGACTGAACGAATGGAGAGGGCTGCACCGCCTCGGGTATCGCCATCCAACTTCGTAAGAATAACACCGTCAATACCGATCTTATCGTTAAATGTTCCGGAAACATTGACTGCATCCTGACCAGTCATGGCATCAACTACCAGAATGGTCTGATATACATTTACCGTTTCCTTGATCTGCTCCAGCTCTTCCATCATGCCTTCGTCAATATGAAGACGACCGGCTGTATCCAGGATCACTACATTGAAGCCATTTTTAGAAGCATGTTCTACAGCGGCTTTTGCAATGTCCACCGGGCTGATCTTATCGCCCATGGAAAATACAGGAACATCTACCTTTTCACCATTGATCTGCAGCTGTTTGATCGCAGCCGGACGATATACGTCACAAGCAACTAAAAGAGGCTTCTTTCCTTTTGCTTTTAACTTAGCAGCGATCTTTGCTGTAGTTGTGGTTTTACCGGCGCCCTGAAGACCTGCCATCATAATGACTGTGATCTCATTTCCCGGTTTTAAGGCTATTTCTGTGGTTTCAGAGCCCATCAGCTTTACCAGTTCTTCGGTTACGATCTTGATAACCGTCTGTCCTGGTGTCAGGCTTCCGAATACCTCTTCCCCTACGGCTCTTTCCTGAATGGAACTGATGAACTGCTTCACTACTTTGAAGCTTACATCTGCTTCCAGGAGTGCCATTTTAACTTCCTTTAAGGCAGCTTTTACATCTGCTTCAGAAAGTCGGCCTTTGCCCCGCAGGTTTTTGAAAATATTCTGCAATTTGTCGGATAAGCTTTCAAAAGCCATTCATAACCTCCTAAAGTGTGGCTGTAATCTCACCGGATAATTTCCGGATCTGGTCGATCAGAGCCATATCTCTGGTTTTTGCACAGGTATCTGCCAGATCATCTAACTCCCGGATCATCTCCCGGATCTTCATGAACTTGGCTACCAGCTGCAGTTTTGTTTCATATTCTTCCAGTATCTTGTCACACCGCTTTTTCAGATCGTGAACGCTCTGACGGCTGATCCCCTGCTCCTTTGCGATCTCGCTGGGAGAAAGATCATTTAACACCATGTCTTCATAGATACGGCGCTGATGTTCCGTCAGCAGTTCACCATAGAAATCGTACAACAGACCCTGTTCAACGATCTTTTCCATTTCAACCACCTGTGCTATCATACACGATGGCAGAAAGAATGTCAAGTATTTTTACTTGACGTTTTTATAAATATTAATGATCTCTTTTATATCTTCTCTGTCAAGGACCAGATTTTCAGCCAGAGGGTTGATAACGATGTTATCACCACCGGTTGCGCGGATGGCATCAGCCATGGAAAATACAACACAGCCCCAGTCATTGCGCTTATAAGCCTTTTCAAATTCCATCCAGTCAGTAAACAGCGGAAGGAAGGCTTTTTTCTGCTTGTTTGTAATTCTTGGAAGGATCAGTCCCTGTCCCTGCTCTGCACTTAAGCTGTTCTGTCCAACATTTAAGTCACCGTTGTATTTAACAGGAACCAGTAATTTGCTCTTTACCAGTTCATTTAATACAGCGTTCTTCTTTGCAGCGATCTTCTCCTCCCGTTCCGGATAAGATACAGGCCATCTTACTTCTCCTAACAGGTCTGCCATTTCAAAGCGCAGAGCCGGATTGGATACAGGAACCGGAAGCTCTGCTCCTTTTTCCTCAGATGGATCCTCTAAGAAGTCAGAACGGTTCATCAACAGCTGATAGGAGCCGTTATTAATAAGAAGTTTTTCCATTCCAAGGTAGTAAAGCCATGCAAACAGGCTGATCCGTCCTGGAAGTCCGGAATTCTTCTTTGGAACTTCTTTTAAGATCAGGGACTTGTGGTACTGGTTCTCATAGAAATGAAGGGCATGCTTTGCCAGGATCTCCTCAGAGTAAACATCAACGGTTCCTTCAATGATATAAGGAAGTCCGGTACCCTTATCTAAGAGAATATAAAGAGAAGAAGACATCTTTAACTTCTCAACAACCGCATCATAAAGCAGCTGTCCTTTTTCATTGTAATCCGACATTTCTGCCTGCTCATTCATCTGCTGTAAACGGCAGATCATGAAGATGCATTCTTTTACAGAAAGCGGAACCAATAATGCCTCGGAAAGAGTTCCTTCTCCTGCAACCAGGGCAGAAAGTTCATCCTCTCTCTTTTTTGGCAGAAGGGCAGCCAGGTTTTCATCTCTCTCTCCTGCTTTTTTTACAGCCTCCAGGTCATTTTCATTTTCCTCTGGTACGCCCTGAAGATCCTCCATGGTAAGGCCGGAGATCCTGTTAAAATCGATCACCTTTGGTGCAGGTGTTGCCTTAAAAGCAGGCTCTTCTGTCTCACTGACAACCTCTAACAGCTCATCTGTAACAGGTACTAACACAGCTCCCTTCGGAACGTCCTCTTTTACAGCACCGTCTAATTTAAAGCCGTAATGAGGGCCATAGGTTCCCTTCATATCAGCAGAAGCCATTTTCATTAACTGGGTTCCCTGTTCGATTCCCTTGATCACGCAGTGGAAAGCAGGCTTTCCTTCGCTGTCCAAGCAGATGGCTGCAGTACCGGGAGTCACCTTTCCTTCTGTCATCTTACCTGTGACAACTACGCTTTTTCCTTCTTTTAATGCATAAACTTCGTCTACAGCAAATGAAAATCCATCTGCCTGTGTTTTTTTATTTGAAAATAATCCCATTGTTTCCTCCTAAAATCGGGCATGATATGAAGATTATACAACAGCCCGGCTTAAATGAAAAGCCTTTTATACCAGGAAAGAAGCTGCAATGGCCTTGATGCCTTCCGGATTTTTTGCAAACCATGTGTCAAAATCCATTCCGCTGTCGCTTACAGCATGTCCTAAGGCACATAAGAAATCCGGGATCTGCTCTTCCAATAAAGTTCCCACTTCTTCTCCCATGCGCTCCTGGCCCTGGATATCGCTGCCGTTGATATAAAGGTTAAAAGCAGGTTTTAATACTTTATCAATGGTCTTTGCACCGCCTCTGAAGCCGATCACACCGATCTGGTGGGTACCGCAGGAAGACGGGCAGCCGGAAATATGGATCTTTGGCAGGATACCGTCAGCAAACTGCTCGTTTCTTTCCATTCCTACTAATTTCTGTAAAAGTCCCTGGGAGTCACGGATACCCTGCTGGCATACATGGGCACCGATACAGGCTACTGACTCCTCAAAAATTGTCTTCGCACTGTCTTCTGTTACATGTAAAACAGCTTCTAAGTCTTCTTCCCGGCAGTTGATCACATAGAAGGACTCATCCGGACAGAGACGAAGTTCTGCACCTGGGATCTCACAGATAGCCTTGTATAAGTTTACAAATAAAGATGGATCTGGTGTTCCGCCTACCGGATGGCAGTGTACACTGTAAAGCCCTGGCTGTTTCTGGGTATATACCCGGTTTCTTCCAGAATTTGTAAATACAGCCGTTGAAGCATCACAGCCAGCCTCTGCCTCACAGCCCATTTCAGCCTCAGGAAGCGTTAAAGTCAGGTCCTTTCCTATTTCCCGCACTTCTTTTAACTTCTCTAAAAATGCCTCTTTATATTTTTCAGCCCCACCTAAAGTCTGCTGCATATACCGGCTTCTTGCCTTTGCACGGTTCTCATAATTGCCGTAGGCTAAAAACATCTGGTGCATAGCTTCAATGTAATAAAGGATCTGGTCCTTTTCCACTTTTTCAGCTACCTTTACACCAAAAGCCGGGTTGTTTCCAAGACCACCTGCACTGTAAACATCAAAAGTACCGTCTTCTCTTGCAGCAAAGCCCAGATCACGGAAGGTTGCGTGGGTTAGGTTAGCAGGCGTATTAGAAAAACCTACTTTTAACTTTCTTGGAAGCTTCGGTCCTTTAATATAAGTCATCAGATAATCGGCTGCAGCCAGAGCCCATGGAAGCACATTAAAATATTCCCCTTTTTCAATGCCTGACAACGGAGAAACCGTCACATTTCTCGGGAAATCTCCGCCACCGCCTCTGGTAACAATGCCGCATTTTAAAGCTTCCACAGCAAGAGTCTTTACAGTCGCCTCATCCAGATCATGAAACTGTAAGGTCTGGCAGGTCGTTAAATGCACTCTCTTAATATGATAGGTTTCAATGGCATCTGCAATAAACTTAAGCTTTGCCAGGTCCATTACACCGCCGGACATACGAAGACGCAGCATACTTGCATTTCCGCCACGCTGCGCATAGCTTCCAAAACCGCCGGAAATCCCCTTGTAGGTTTTGGCATCCATTTCCCCTTTGTAAAACTTTTCTGTAGCCTCGTCAAATTCTTTGTAGTCCTCTTTCCAGTCTTCTGGCTGGATCTTCATCTGTTCCATAAGTATCTCTCCTTTTATGCCTCTTCATCCATTTCTGACGCCAGATCTTTCATGCGGTCCTTTTCAAACGCCTGGATGGAAATAGATTTTTTACTTGGATTTGCAAATACAAAGGTTTTATCTACATTCTCCACATAATTCTGAATCTTGTCATTGGTAGCGCTGATAATGGCCTGAAAGCCCAGTCCACGGATCAGCTCAATACAGCTTGCAACCTTTTCCGCATCCATCTTGGAAAATGCCTCGTCTAAAATAACCAGGCGGATGGACGGCCTCTGCCTTACAGCTGATGACAGGTTAATATGATAGGCCTGTGCAAAACTTGCAAGGAGCGCCACATATAACGGGTTCTGTCCCTCACCGCCGGAATTTTTGCGGATCATACGGCTTAAGCCGATCCGGATCACCTCATCCTCATTTTTGATCAGCTGCTGCATGTCAAAAGAAAGATAGGTGCGGTAGTCTGCATATTTTTCCATATTTTTCCGTGCTTCTTCTAACTGGGCTGCTGTAGCATTTTCCGGCGGGATGAAAATGCTGATCAGTTCGTTGATCAGATCCCCATACCGGTTTTCATGTTCCATAGAGAAAAGATCCATCTGGTTTTCCACCCCGGTCTTTAAACTGGCGGGATTGATCTCCAATGACTCATCCATGAACATATCATAAAACCGTCCGTCTGCCCCTTTACACCGACCGATCACAAACTGGTATTTATCCTTTCCAAAGTCCAGACGGCTGATGATCCGGTTTAACTCATCCTTGCGCAAAAGAGCGTCCTTGATGGCACTGCGGATCTTGTACATAAAATCGTCCTTAAAATGCTCCACTGCCGCTTTTGCCTGCTTACCTGCCTGTTCCCTGTAAACTTCCAGGTCATCACAGGAAAGCCGGTTTAAGATCTTGTCATACGCTGCATTGTCATTGCTGCTTACAGGAACATTCCTTCCCGGATACCGGCGGATGTATTCACTTCTAAGGCCCATTACATGTTCCTTTGCCTGAACTGCCTTCTGCTCTAAGATCTGGCACTTGGACGCATAAGCCTCTTTTTCCTGGTCAAAGCGTGGATGATCCTTATCTGCCAGATAAGCATTCAGTTCCCGTTCATGTTCCTCGTTTACAGGTACTTCCTTACCCTGACCTGCAGCCTCTGTTTCCAGCTTTAAGATAGTCTGGGAGAAACGTTCCAGTTCATTTTTCTTGTTTAGGATCTGCTCCTGTAACAGATCTCTCTCCCGTTTCTTTCCGTCACTGAGCTCTAAAACAGCCTGACGGTCGGCTTCTAACTGCTTTACATCCTTCTGGCGAAGCTTTTCCAGCCGTTCAGACAGTTTTTGCTTTTCCTTTAACTGTTCTTTGCGGGTGTCTATATCCTTTAACCACTGGAAATACTCCTCTGTATCCTCTTTTAAGGTTTCCAAAGCAAGGATCCGCTTGCAGTCCTTTAACGTTTCCTCTAACGGATTTCTCTTTTCTGAAACCTCCTCCAGTTCCTTTTCAAGAAGACGGACCCTCTTGCGCATACTGTCTTTTCCAATATAGGCAAGACGGGTATAATTTTCCGGATTGATATACTGGAGTCGGAAAGTATGATATAAAAGACAGTCCGGGGTAATACCAATGGCATTGGCCTGTAATTCCTCAATGGTATTACATTTGATCACCTTGCCAAGAAGCAGGTTCATATAAGGCTTTAAATAAGTCTCCCGTACACTTACTTCCTCTGCCAGGGATCCCTTTAAGGCATCATTGTCATATCCGGCTGCTTTCTCCGTATCCAGCACAGCGATATTCCAGAATTTCTTCTTATCCAGTTCCCTGTAAATAGAAAGGGCTGTTTTCGCGTATTTGGGAGCAACCACCAGGTTTAACTTATTTCCCCCAAGATAACCTTCAATGGCATTGCGCCACTGGTCGTTTTTCACTTCCAGAAGGTCTGCCAGGATATACACATCTACGCCTTTGCCTGTTTCCTCTAAAAGACGTCTTTGCAGATAAGACCTTGCCTCTTCCAGATAAGAAGGATAGGCTTTATTACCTGCCTTTAACTGTTCCAGTTCCAATTTTTTCAGCTTCTCAGACTTCTTTAATTCATTGATCTGGCTTACTGTCTCCTGACGCAGTTTTTCCGTATCAGCAGCCATGGATGCCAGGGAAGCTTTTAAACGTTCCAAAACCGGTCTGGTAATCGTCCGTGTTTCAAATTCTTCCAAATCCCATAATGTCTGATTAGAAACGATTTCTTCCTCTTCCCACTTCTTTAAAGCCAGCAGCGTCTTCTGCCACTTGGCTTCACTGTGGCCTAACTGCTCGCAAAGGGCATTTAAAGAGGTAAGCTGCTGCTTTAATTCCTCATATCCGGTAGAAGCGATCCTTTTAAGAAGTTCATCACTATTTGCAGTCAGCTCCCCGATCTGCTGTTCCACTGACTTTTTGGCCTCATCTAACTGGAGCAGATCTTCTTTGCCGCGTTCTGTCTTTTCGTGGAGCATACGGATCTTGGACCTGGTATCCAGAAGATCCAGTTTCTTTACAAACCAGTGATATTTCTCTAACTTGTCATGGATCAGGCGATATTCCCCATATGCATCATGGATCGCAGTCAGCTTATCGATCTCCTGGCAGGTATCATCGATCTTTCGCTGCATCCGTCCATACTGCATAACACTTTCCTGCATGTCCTCAATATGGATGTTCTGTTCCGTACAGATATATTCCTTTACAAAATCTTCCAGGCGGATGTTCATACGGAAAGGAATGGCCCGCTTAAAAAGCAATGGGAACTTTTCGCTGTCAAGACCTCCTAAATAGCTGTCATAAAGGATCCTGCGAAATCTCTCATTATGGGAAGTGGAAAAATAATCTTCCTTGCTGTAATGTTCCCTTAAATACTGTTCTACTTCGCTGATGGACATAGGCCTTGAAGGTGTCCTGTATTCATTTTCCCATAAAGGACCTTTGTGCCAGAAGAAACGTCTGGAAACTTCATTGGAAGCTGTGTTTACATCAAAGACAACACCGATACACTGATATTCTTCTGTGCAGGTCTGCTGCATTTCCAGTACAATGGTAGAACTGAAATTCTGGTTGCGCAGATAGGAAAATTCATTATTTTCCCCGATATTTACCATACCGCGCAGATATTCGATCAGGCTACGGTCCGAGTCATCAGCAGCAGCCTTGTTAAAGAAGCCGCGGCCGTCTGTATTGGCATAAAGGACCAGCTGCAATGCGTCAATAACCGTAGACTTTCCGCTTCCTGAGTGACCGGTAAAGAAATTGATCTCCTTATTCAGGGAAAGGATCTTTCTGGAAATATAATGCCAGTTGTTTAAACAGATCCTGGTAAATGCTAGAAAAGGAGAATTATTCTTCTGTTCCATCTTCGTTTCCTCCTTCCTCTGCCAGATCAGGCTCTATACGCTCTGTATCCCCATTATCAAAATCCTGTAAAAGGGCCCGTACATCATCCCCTAAAAGGACTACATTAATACAGGGATAAATCATAAAAGGACTGGAGCTGTTCAGATCATCTAACAGTTCCAAAGGCTCTATGATCTGATATTTTCTTAACAATGCTATGGTGCGCCGGATATCCGTAGGTGCAGGCTGACGTTTAAACAGACGGTAACCTCCTAACTTCTCCTGGATTTCTCCCAGAGTCGTATAAACATTTACACTGGTGGAAACATTTTCCATCTGTTCGTCATAGATCAGCTTTAATGCCAGAAGATAAAGAGTGGCCAGTTTTGGAAGTTTTTCTCCAAGCAGATCCTCTCCCTGTACATAAATAATCCCTAAATGGCTGTTTTCTGTCAGCTCGATCCCGGCAACAGCCAGATAATGGCGGATAAAAGGAAAATGTTTACTGATGGTGCGGTAAGCTGCCGTATACTGAAGTCGCTCTGTCTTTTTATCGTATTTGCGCTCCAATACAAAAGTCTGGCGCAAAAGCAGACGGATGGAGTCGGTGATCTCCTTTTGCTGTTCTTCTGTCAGGTTGTCAAAATAGGGGATCTGCCAGTCATTCTGCCAGTTAGTTTCATTCTCCGGGATCAGATCAGATGTATCATTCACGGGTATTCCTCCTTACAAATTGGAATTCAGGATAAGTATAAGGACCATTCTTTATGGGCTTTGCATCACTTTCCACTGCTTTATAACGGCTTTTGGTCCGTGTGGAATAGTCATAGGCAAGGATCAGTTTTTCAAAATCTTCGTCCGAAGATACGGTATTCTGATCTACTTTCATGGTGCCATTTTCCATATGATCCTGGATGAAATCTTCAATCTCCCGCCTGCTGTAACGGTTCTTTACTTTGTTGTAATTTAAGATCTCTTCTTCCGAAAGTTCCGGCAGTTCCTTTTCATCCGGCAGCTGTTTTGCAAAGTCCGTTCTTGGGCGGCGCTGCTTATAAAGAGCTTCTTCTGACAACAGGCCTGTCTGGGAAAGGTTCATACGGCTGCCTACCGCCTGGATCATATCCTCATCTCCGTTATTGGCGGACAGACGGTTTAAGAGCTGGATCACCAGCCCTTTCATATCGTCTTCCTGATTTAATAAATAGCCCAGTCTTGTTACCGTAGCTTTTACATAACGGGAATGTTCCCTGTCAATGTTGGTGATCCTGTGCTCAATGTCATCAAAGCCCCGTTCTAACTGATCCAGTTTTTGAAGGATCATAGAAGGGGCCATTCCCTCTGCCATACGTTTCTGCCACTGTTCATCTTCCCGCATGGAGCGGATCCAGGTCTTAATATCCGTCTTATAAAGATAAAAATTGTCAGAAGTCTTTAAGATGTGGTACTTTTTATTCACTACTTCCTGTACATATCCCTCTAAATGGTCTTTTAAAAGCTGGGAATAATCCTTCTGCTCCAGAAGGCTTCCAAAAAAGGTATCCATATTGTGGAGCAGATCCTGAAGGGATTTGTTTAATTTCCGCGTATTGATGATCGCTGTATCCAAAAGGCCGATCCCGGCGCGGCTGTCATTTTTCAGGGAAAACAGGATGGCATATACGTTCTGGATATAGATCTGGGTCTCATCTTCCTGTTCATTGGAAAGACGGTGAAAGGCCTCGATCATCACAGCCGCGTAGTCCGGAATGACAATGTTCACAGTCATAGTAGAATAATCATCTACTTTCCGCAGCCACCCTGTTTTTAACAGCCAGTTTAACACACGGGTTGCCGGAGGTTCTAACTGGTCCTCCTCTTCCTCCAGTTCATCCTGCCAGATCACATACCGCTTCTGGGCAAAGTAACTGCTTAAAAGCTGGATGCACATTTCTCGGCTGAGAAAGTAATTGCTGTATTCATATTCCTCATTGATCTTTAAAAGTGCTTCTATGTAGGTGGCGCGGTTGACGGAACGGAACAGGCTCCAGAAACGTTCCGGTATCTCATGCATTAAATTTGTTTTCAATCTGTATTACTTCCCTTCCAGCTGGTTTTTCAGATAAAGAAGCGCATTGGTAACGATGCAGCCATGGTCAACGGCAATGCCCTTTGACTCTAATAAGTGATAGGTCTCTTCCTTGATCAGAGGATGACCGGAATAAGTGATCTCCACCTTTGCAGAAACATCAATGCCCTGCTCCTTATTGGTTAAAGACAGCTCCCACACCTCTACAGATGACTGGTCTTCCTTTTCCTCTGTGCTTAAACGTTTCAGATCCACATCCAGCCACTGGGCATCTTTTGCGTCATCTGCAGCCTGTACTTTCAGATCTCCTTCTACCAAAGCCAGATAGGAGGTAGTAATGATACGCCATCTTGGATCACGCTGCCATTCTCCCCAGGTACGCATCTGGCGCAGTGGCAGTCCCTTTACACAGGTCTCTTCTTCCAGTTCTCTGGCAGCACCTTCACTGATGTCCTCTTTCAACTCTACAAAGCCTCCTGGAGTCGCCCAGAAACCGATACTTGGATGATTGCTGCGCTTTACCATAAGAACCTTTAATGGCTGTCCCCAGTGGGTCAGTTTTTCTTCACATCTGACTACTACAATATCAGCTGTGTTGCACAGGCTTTCATACTTGGCCGGATTATAATGCTCTAAAAACTCCTCTAAAGACTGTCCAGCCGGGTTTTTCTCACCTGTACCATAAAATCTCCTTAAATCACTTAAAAATGCCATAAAAATGCCCTCCTTCTTGTACTGCTGTACATTTATCGCGTTTTTTCTTCGGTCAGCCCCTTTAATATGCCAGGGATATCATAAGAATTTCCGGTCATATACGGGATCACTCCGGCTTCACGTAAGGCTTTGCCGGTTACCGGGCCAATGGCGATCACTTTGACACCTGCAGGTATCTGGAAATGCTTTAAAAATGCTTTCGCGCCTGAGGCACTGCCAAAGACCAGGTGGCTGCACTGTGAAAGGAGTGTTCCGTCAGCAAGAGGCTTCCCTTTTACATGATACAACGCCAGGTCTTTATAAAAAATATCTTGTTTTTCCAATTCTTTGCTCAAATTTACACTGCCGTCTTTGGAACGTGCCAAAAGCACATGATCTGAAGGAGTCAGAACATTAATAAGAGCTTCTGCCAGGCTTTGGCTGCAGTACTCTTTTGGCATCAGATCCGCCTGAAAGCCATGGGCTTTTAAAGCCTGTCTGGTGGCTTCTCCGATCACGGCAAAATGAAGACTGCATAAAAGCCGCAGATCCCCGTTTTCCTGGTTTAAAAACCGGTCAAAGAAAATTTCCACTCCGTTTACACTGGTAAAGACCAGCCAGGTGAAGTTTTGTTTTAAAATAGCTGTAAGTGAAGAGTTCGGATTTGAAGAGTCTGGATCTTCTGAAAACTCTTCTGAAAATGCCTCCGGCACCACTTCCATTTTCATTACAGGAAGTGTTTTGGCGCCCTGGGATTTTAAAGCAGTTTCTAAACGGGCTGTAAAAGAAGAGGTACCGGTGATCCCGACTGTAAGCCCGGATAATGGCTTGTCATCAATCTTATCACCTGTCATTTCTTCTGATCGCAGGTCAAAAGCTGCGGTCTCCCCTACAACAATGATCGCAGGTGTTTTAAGACCTGCCTTAAGGCTTTTCTCATAAATGGTTTCCAGTGTACCTCTGACTGTGCGCTGACTGGCAAGAGAGCCATCTTCGATCACAGCTGCCGGTGTATCCGGGCTTTTTCCCCCTTTTATAAGACCTTTTGCAATATGCTCCAGATTGGAAAGTCCCATAAGAAAGACCAAAGTTCCCTCACAGGCACCATATAAAGCCAGCTCTGCCTCTGACTGGGCCCCCTTTAAGGTGTGTCCGGTGATCACATGAAAGCTGCGGCTTACATTTCTGTGTGTGACCGGTATACCAGCCAGTTCCGGAACAGATACGCAGGAAGTAATACCCGGCACCAGCTCCCAGGGGATCTCTTTTTCTTTTAAAGCCAGGATCTCTTCTGAACCACGGCCGAAAACAAAGGAGTCCCCGCCTTTTAAGCGAACTACTTTATTTCCTTCTAAAGCCAGCTGTACCAGAAGTTCATTGATCTGATCCTGTTTCATAGAGTGGCAGCCTGCCTGTTTTCCTACATAAAAAGTTTTACAACGGGAAGGAACCCAGGAGAGAAATTCTTTTGATGCCAGATGATCATAAACCAGGGCGTCACAGCTCTCTAAGATTTCCTTCCCCTTTAAGGTAATAAGACCCGGATCTCCAGGACCTGCTCCTATAAGATAGACAACTCCTTTTTTCATATCCTTTTAAGTCCTTTCCCTGTTTCTTCGATCATTTTTTCAAGGCTTTCTCTGTCTGTATTTCCTGTGACACACACATGACGGACCTTTTTATCTTTTAATTCGCCCGGACAGCCTGCAGCCTGTATGATCAGTTTTCCCTCTTCCATTCTGGCATAGACACCAACCGGTTCGTGGCAGCCTGCATTCAAGTATGCAAGTACCCCTCTTTCTGCATCTAAGCAGATATGAGCGTCCGGGCAGTCAATAATTGAGGCAAGTTTTGCGGCAGGACTGCCTGTTTTTGCCTCTACGGCAAGAACGCCCTGTCCTCCGGCAGGAATAAAATGTTTCGGATCTAAAGGATAAAAATGGAATTCTTCCCCTTCACAGATCCCCAGTCTTGCAAGACCTGCCTGAGCCAGTACAATGCCGTCATAAAGCCCTTCTTTTAATTTATTAAGACGGGTGTGTACATTTCCACGAAGAGTCTGAAAAACAGGCTCCGGGACGTTTGCATTTACAGGCCACACTTCTTTCCAACATTCTTCTAAGAAGCACTGTCTTCTGGGGCTGGAGGTTCCTACAATAAAGCGTGGACAGACGAAAGAAGAAAAATCTGTATCTGCCCTTGTGACCAGCACATCTCCCGGATAGGCTCTTTCTGATACAGCTGCAATGCACAGGCCTTCTTCTAAGCAGGCAGGCATATCCTTGGCACTGTGTACAGCCAGGTCGATCTCTCCGCTTAAAAGGGCATCTTCCAGCTCTGATACAAATACGCCTTTTCCTCCAAATGCCTGTAAGGGGCTGATCAGGTTTTTATCTCCTAATGTATCTGATGTAACGATCTCTGTTTCAAGTCCCGGATATGCCTTTTTTAAAAGATCTTCAATAATATAAGTCTGTTTTAAAGCCAGTTCGCTTTTCCGGCTTCCGATCCGTAATTTAAGTTCTGTCATATGGTTCCTCATCTGCTATGATCTCATCGATCTGTTCTCTTGTTAAAGGCTGGTCCTGCTCTGCAGCAAGAGTGGCCATTTTCTTAAAAACTTCTTTTCTCTTTTGGGAAGACTCAGGAAAAAGAGACAGAATCTCCGGACGCAGGCTGCCTAACTGCTCTGCGATTTCTCCTGTATGTTCCGGGATCACCTGACGGATCCGTTCTTTTATGATCTGGGTAAGAACAGGGCTTGCACCGCCGCTGGATATGGCAATATTTACAGGGCCCTCCTTAAGCATGGACGGAAAGATAAAACTGCATTCATCCTTTACATCTACTACATTGACCGGGATCTTCTTCTGTCTGCAATAATCGGAGATCTTTGCATTTAAAACCTCGTCAGAAGAGGCAGCGATCACAAAATCAGCATCTGCCAGATCATCCTCTACAGAAAAAAGCCGTCTGTACAGTTTCAGACGGCTCCCAAAGGACGGTTCCTCTGCCAGAGCGGATAACCCGGCATTCCATTCCGGGGAAACGACCTTGATAGTTGCACCAAAAGGAAGCAGGTCACATACCTTGCGGTATGCAACCTTTCCTCCTCCTGCAATGACACAAAGTTTTCCCTTAATATCCATATAGAAAGGAAAATATCCCATTATCTGTCCTCCCCAGGTACATCCTCTTTTTCATCCGGATCATCCAGGTCATCCTCATGTTCATCTTCCCATGAGTCATATTCATCATCTGGATATTCTTCCGGAAGATCTTCTGAATGATCAGAAACTTCATCCCCGGATCCATCATCATCATCCGGTTCCGGCATTGTGCGCTCTCTTAAAGCATTCTTGCGCTCATTTACAAGACGTTCAAATTCTTCCTCACTGCAGCCCATATCAGCCAGTCTCTTGCGGCGTTTCTCACGAAGAACACGCATCCGTTCTTCTTCCTGCTTTCTCTGGATCATAAACCAGATCACAGCAGCTGCGATCAGGAGAACCACTACACCAGCTCCTGCAGCAATATAAGTTGCTTTTGTAAGTTTCAGAGGCTTTTTCTCTTTGTCTGCTGTGGAAGAGGTTCCTGTTTTTGCTGCATCGGTAGTATTCTCACTGCCTGCAGTTTCGTTATCTGTACCATCTTCTGCAGATACCGGTGCAGAGGCTGCCTTTGTACTGTAGACCCAGGCAACACCGATCTGACGGTCATTGTATGTATAAATAATACGGGCAACTGCGCCTTCCGGATGGCTTGCAGGGATCTCTGTCTGAAGATATTTGTCTGCATCTGAAAACTGGGCATCATTTGGCAGGGTTACAACTGCCTTTTCATCTAAATAAAGATCGGAAGGAGAATAAGTCTCATCTCCAATGGTCACAGGTTCTTCCCCTGTTACATAGTCTGTTTCATTTTCTGCAACAGATACATTTTTAAAGCGGGCAAAACCAAAATCCAGAATGGTCTTTGTGTCAGAATAATGGGTCCGCTGGGTACTCTTTAAGGTAACAGCCACCTGACGGCGTCCGTCCTGCTCTGCATAAGTAACAAGGGTCTGACCTGCCAGGGAAGTATAACCCGTTTTTCCTGCAACTGCGCTTGGATAATAATTTTCGTCACTGGAGTCCCCGGTTACTACTAACTTATGCTCCATGGAATAAGTACGGCCATTTGGATTGTTGATGGTCGGAGGCAGTGTAGCGCTGGTGGTAGAACAGATCTCCAGTAAAGTAGGATTGCCAAAAACAGCTGCACCGATCTGGGCCATATCATAGGCAGATGTAAGCTGTTCCGGATCATTTAAACCGGACGGGTTTACAAAATGGCTTTCACGGCAGCCTAAAGAAGCCGCTTTTTCATTCATCATATCCGCAAAAGCTTCCCTGCTTCCGCCTACATGTTCTGCCAGAGCGTTGGCTGCCTGATTGGAAGACTGAAGAAGCATGACATAAAGGCAGTCTTTTACAGAGAGCACATCTCCCTCTTCTAACTGCAGTTTGTTGCCGCTTCCGGACTCCACGTTATAAACAGCATCATGTGAAAAGGTAACCTGCTCATCCATAGAGGCATTTTCCACTACTACCAAAGCAGTCAAAAGCTTGGTAATGCTGGCAGGATATTCCTGAACATGGATATTCTGGGCAAAAAGAACGGCTCCGGAGTCCAGATCCATAACAATACCTGCTTCTGACTGGCAGCCGGTATCAAGTGGCCAGTCCGGTTTTGCAAACGCACACACAGACATGGAAAAGATACTGATAACACAGGCAAGTGCCAGTATACCTTTTCGTTTCAGCTGTTTTAACATTATTTTCTTCCTCCATCCTGCTTTTCAAGGCGTGTTTTTAAAAGTTCCAGTCCTGCTAAGATCACAGCACCCAGGATAAAAAATCCAATATGGAACGTAGAAAAACTCATAGGTTGCTGAGGCACATCCAGAGTTGTGGGTCCCTGGGTGATGGCATATAGGGAACCGATCATTAAACCAAGGATCATATAAATAGTCTGGGAACGGTGCTTTGCCAGGCAGATCTTAATGATCTTGATAATGCTGACAATACCCGTAAGAACTCCCAGTCCGAAAATAACAAGTACCGGAAGATAAGACAGGTTTAAATGCATAAATTCGTGGATCGCGTTGATCACCGGCACATAAAGTCCGAAGATCAAAAGCAGTGTGGAACCGGAAATTCCCGGAAGTACCATCGCTGTAATGGCGATCATGGCAGCAAAAAACAGATACAGGCCCAGACCTGCTGTCATATGCTCAAAGTTTACAGAAATACCATTTCCATTTGTAGGGTTAAAATAAGAGATGCAGAATACCAGTGCCATACCGATCAGGGTAAAAACAAGGCAGCCAGCCTTTCCTTTTATACTGGCCCACTCTTCTTTTACTACCAATGGGATAGCAAACAGGGTAAGGCCTAAAAAGACAGAACTGATCTCATAGATGTGTACCTGAAACAGAGAAGAAAGGACCATAACAGAAGCACCAAAACCAATGACCCATCCAATTCCCAGTTTAATAAGGAAAACAAGGGCTGCTTTGCGCTTTGCATTGTCCTTTCCGATCATATCATTTAAAGAATTGATAAATTCATCATAAAAACCAAGTAAAAAAGCGATGGTGCCGCCGGAAACACCGGGAACACTGTCCGCTAATGCCATGCAGAAACCTCGTACTGCGTTTAAAAACATATAATTATTTCCTCCTGAAATCACTCTGGTTAAAAAAGCTTAGTATACCGTCTTAAGGATAGCTTTCTGTGAACCATTATACATGAAACAGGAGGAAATTCAAGTAAAATGTACTTTATGGAATTTTATCAGTCTCCCTGAAGGGCGTCATATCCTTCTTCACCGGTGCGGACTTTTACTACATTTTCCACATCATAGACAAAGATCTTTCCATCGCCGATGTGGCCGGTATAAAGAACTTTTTTCGCAAGGGCGATCACATCTGCCACAGGGACTTTGCTTACTACAACTTCTAACTTGATCTTTGGAAGGAGGGCTGCTTCTTCTACTTTAATACCTCTGTAATAATTGGTATGGCCCTTCTGGGTTCCACAGCCCATAACCTGTGTGATCGTCATACCTGTTACCCCAAGTTCTGTCAGGGCTTCTTTTAAGGCTACAAAACGGCTCTGGTTGAAGATCATAACTACCTTTGTAAGTTTTGCGCCGGAGCCATTTCCGGAAATCGTTGTTTCAGACTGTGGGAAATGTTCTACAGGAACAGATTTTTCTACAGATACAGGTGCAGCCGAAACAGCTGGCGCGTCTTCTCTTCCTGTAAATACAACCGGCATAAAGTCTGCATAAGAACTTGCCAGGTTATGTTCTGTTACGTCAAGACCCTTTGTTTCCTCTTCTACACTTGCGCGAAGTCCAATGGTATGCTTTAACAGATTAAATACGATCACCATGGTGATGGTTACCCAGAGGATCACAGATACAACACCTAAAAGCTGGATACCAAGCATATGGAAGCCGCCGCCGTAAAATACACCGTTTTCTTTGTCGAAAAGACCGGTTAAAAGGGTTCCTACAGCACCGCAGAAGCAATGAACACCAACAGCACCGACAGGATCATCGATCTTTAATACCTGATCTACAAATTCAATACCAAAAACTACTACAAAAGCTGCGATCAGGCCGATAAAGAAAGCACCTGTTGGAGTTACTACGTCACAGCCAGCTGTAACTGCTACCAGACCGGCTAAGGAACCGTTTAATGTCATGGAGATATCCGGCTTTTTATAGCGGATCCAGGTAATGATCATCACTGCTACGGTTGCTACTGCTGCTGCCAGGTTGGTTGTTACGAAAATGTTTCCTGCGGAATAGATGGCTTCATCACTGTCCATAGCTACCGTAGAACAGCCGTTAAAACCAAACCAGCAGAACCAGAGGATAAATACACCTAAAGCGCCAAGTGTTAAGCTGTGACCAAGGATTGCTTTCGGCTTTCCGTCTTTGTCATACTTTCCAATTCTCGGTCCTAAGATCTTTGCTCCAATGAGGGCTGCTACACCGCCGCACATATGAACCGCTGTGGAACCTGCAAAATCATGGAAACCTAACTGAGCCAGCCAGCCGCCGCCCCAGATCCAGTGACCGGAAATAGGATATACGATTGCGCTGATCACTGCACTGTAGATACAGTAAGAAATAAATTTGGTACGCTCTGCCATGGCACCGGAAACAATGGTGGCTGCTGTGGCACAGAATACAGTCTGGAAGATCAGATAGGCAGGAAGAGGAACACCTGCCGGAAGGATGGCACTGTAGTCGCCTCTTACAAAAGGATCAAAGCCGCCGATGAAAGCACCGCTGCCGGCAAACATGATACCAAAACCAGTCAGCCAGTAAAGGGGAGTTCCAATGGCAAAATCCATAAGGTTCTTCATAATGATGTTGCCTGCGTTTTTCGCCCTTGTAAAACCGGTCTCAACCATGGCAAAACCTGCCTGCATGAAAAATACCAGTGCCGCGCCTACAAGGACCCATATTGTGTTCACTGCTGAAAATTCCATAATAGTTTCCTCCTCATACTTTCCATAAATGCACATAGAATGCAAAAAGGCGCATTGCCCGCCGGTACCTGACGTTGACAATGCACCTCTTTGTGCTGACTGTTCTTACGTAAAAACAGAAAAAGCACCGGGTATTAAGCACCGGCGCTTTCTATGTAGCTCATTATAGTGGCCTAAAAAGAGAATGTCAACAGAAAATTAAATTTTTGTTAATAAGGCAGAAATTTTTCAAAAACTTTCCCTTGCCTTTGTTATTTTTACAGACGGCTGACTTTCTTCCATCTGGGAAGTTCCGCCTCATACCGTTCATTGATCCAGTCTGCCCCTTTTGCAATTCCATCTGCATCAAAGGTACACTCTAAAAATTGCTTTTCTTCCTCTGGCGTGCAGTCAAAGCTGTACGGTTCCGGCCAGACGCTGACTCTGAGGACAGGAGTTTCCTCTCCTTCTTTTTCAAACTTTTCCATGCGAAAACGCATGCCTTTGCAGCTGCCGGTATATTTTTCTTTTTTTAAAAAATTTACCGGCATAAAATCTTTAAGCTGAAGCATAAAACACTCTCCTGCAGATCTGTTTTT
Organism: Clostridium sp. AM22-11AC; assembly: GCF_003473545.1. GTDB lineage: Bacteria > Bacillota > Clostridia > Lachnospirales > Lachnospiraceae > Enterocloster. Next base: position 668 of record NZ_QUCM01000023.1, on the reverse strand, counting down.
ATCCCAGATCCATTATTCGTGATAACTTAATTCCATTAAATTGGTAACCACCTGGGTACACTCTTCGTCGGAAATGGCAGAGGCAGTGTATACGGTATAACGTGTGCTGCCCCAGGACCATGAAGCCAGTCTTCCGCCGCTTTCTGTGGTCTTTACCTGGGCCTGTCCTGCTATTTTGCCAGACTCCCAGTTTACAGCCAGTTCCTGGTCTGTAAACCGCTCAAAAATACCTGCAAAATCTTCCGCTGTATTGGAAGCGCGGTAACAGTAGGAAACGCCGTTTTCATCAAATGTGATCTCCGCCACTTCCCCGCTTATGGTATAAAACTTAGTATTTTCCCCATCTGCAGGTGCTACCATATGGATCCCCATGGACTCAAAGGACTGCTCATTTTCCACTTCTTCCATTGGATTGGGAATAGATGCAGTCTCTGCCTCAGAAGGAGCCTGCGTACTTTCTGCTGCTGTGGTTTCTTCCGGTCCTGAAGAAGCACAGCCAGTAAGCTGGCTAAGAGCCAGACCTGCTGCAAGACTTAAGGAAATCAGATACGTTCTTTTTTTCACCTGGATCATCTCCTGTTATTATTGTCGTTCATTTCTGAACTGTAACTTGTTATTTACTAAAACTTCCCACACCAAAACAGGGCTTCGCACCTTGAAAATTCAAT
>NZ_QUCM01000022.1 GCF_003473545.1 Clostridium sp. AM22-11AC | reverse complement strand
GCTCTTAATTATCATAGAAGAATCTTATTTACAGAGATTTTCTCATACTCTCTTTTATAGTCATATCAAGGCTCATTCAATCGTGGTAAATTAGTGGTAAAATGAATGGTTTTCTATACTCCAAAATGCTTGAAAGTATAGTGGTTATGCGAATAATCCAAAATTAGATATAAAAATTTAATCTAAATATTCAGACGGTCTGTCCCCAGACTCCAGGCAACAGCACCATTGTCCTGTGGTGTATTGATACATTCAAAAAATACATCTGCATCTTCCTCAGGAGTACTGTTCTCTACCAGACCTTCTTCGCTGGCATACTTGTCTTTTAGTTCGTGTACGATCCCGGATTTCACCTTATCTTCATCTGTGATCACATCATAAAAACCCAGCTTTTTCCCGGTTTTTGTATCAAAAGTAAGACCTGTATAGGAATTGTATCCATGGGCTCCGCCGTAATAGTCATAATAAAACAGCTCGTAGCTTACCACATTTTCATCTGCGCGAAGGATATCGGGTGTATACACAGCTGACAGCTGCATATTACTATCCTCCTGTACATATTCAACCATCTCCTCTGCCGATGTTTTCAGGTTTTCCAGATCTTCTTCTGCACTCTTTTTTAATGTGTCATACTCCAAAGCCAGCGCCTGATTCAGCTTCGGATAAGCAGCCGCTTCCTCATCGCTTAACACAAGTCCCCCTGTTTTCAGACTGTAACTTACCTGAACGCTGCCATCTGCACTGTCTGCATATCCATTTGCACTGTCTGTATGGATATAGGGATGTAACATCTGTGGCATACCGTCATTCGTTTTTTTTGACTCTGCATTTTCTTCCGTCTCTGGTCCGCTTTCTGACTCTTCTGCACCACTTTCACTTTCATTTACACTTTCTTTTGTTGCTGCATCCGCTTCCTGGCTTTCCTTTGACGTTGTCTCTGCTGGTTCTCCCTTTAAAATTTTCTGACATCCAGTTCCTGTAAACGCCATGATAACAGCAAGTCCTGCTGCCATAATTCTTTTCTTTTTCATCTTTCTCCTCTAAATTGTAATAAATTTTGAATGAACTTCTTTTTCAAATTGATACTTGAAGTTTTAGTGAAAATATAGTATTATACAAGAGATGCGTTTGTAGCTCAGTGGATAGAGCAGTGGCCTCCGGAGCCGCGTGCGGAGGTTCGATTCCTCTCAGACGCATTTTTTTATTACCCTTTTTCGGTCTTTCCCTTGACAAATCCTCCCCCATCCCTTATTCTGATTACATATATTTCAATATATCTTCTATTATCTGTCAATCTGTAATCTCATCATAATTTCATTCATTTTATTTTTTATAATTCTTATTTCTATTATTTTACTCCTTATTTTATATCCCGGCTACTTTATTTTTACAAATGATTTTGCTATGGATCTGCCTGGGCAGTTTTCATAAATATTATTTTTAGGAGGTATATCTTTTGGTATACGACACATTTCTCAACACAGTAAAAGAACAGATGGAACAGGCTTTAGGAGACGGATATTCCCTTACCTTGCGGAAAGTCCAGAAAAATAATGGTCTTATCCTGGACGGTCTGTGCATTGCAAAAGGTAACGGCACCATTGCTCCTTCCATTTATCTGAACTCCTGTTATGAACAGTATTTAAACGGAACTTCAATGGAGGAGATCATCCAGAAGCTGCTCACAGCCTACTACGAAAGCAGCTGGCCTCCCATTCTTAACAAGCTGGTCCTGTCTGACTATGACTCTCTCCGTTCCCACATTGCTTTCCGTCTGATCAACGCTTCTTCCAATCAATCCCTTTTAAAAACAATGCCTCATATTCCCTGGATGGATCTTGCCATTGTCTTTTATCTGTACATACAGGAAAATGAAAACGGCATCATGACCGCAGCTATTTCTGATCACCATATGAAAACCTGGGGTGTTACAGTCCATGATCTCTACCACGACTCTCTTTTAAACACTCCCAGGCTTTTTCCTCCTGTTATATCCAGCATGGCCTGTATCCTGGAGTCCCTTGATCCCAAACACCTGCAACATCAGCCAGCTTTCCCGGAAACTCCTTTTTATGTTCTCACCAACCAGAATGGGATCAATGGCGCTGCCTGCATCCTTTACAAAGATGTTATAAAAAATTTTGCTGAAGGGATGGACCGGGATATCCTGATCCTTCCCTCCAGCATTCATGAAGTTCTTCTGCTTCCTGATGATGACCCGCTATCTTATGATGAGCTGGGGCATCTGGTGACTCATATCAACCAGACAGAAGTAGTTGCCGAAGACCGTCTTTCCAATCAGGTCTATCTCTATTCCCGTAAAGAAGACAGGATCACCACTGTTTCTTTTGGTCCTTCTGCTGTCTGCTGATTCTTACTGTACCCAGGCACCGGAGCCATCTACATATCGTCCGTCAGGTGTCCAGGTATTTGCATACATAACACCATTGGAACCCATATAGTACCATCTGCCGCCTACTGCCTGCCAGCCGGTAGTCATCTCACCACTGCCATTCAGATAATACCACTGGCCGCCTAACTGCTGCCAGCCAGTCTTCATTGCACCCGTTGGATCCAGATAGTACCATTTACCGCCTACTGCCTGCCAGCCGGTCTGCATTTCACCGCTTCCGTTCATATAATACCACTGGCCTCCTACAAGCTGCCAGCCGGTAGTCATTACACCATCACCATTTAAGTAATACCACTGTCTGTCTACTCTTACCCAGCCAGTCTGACGATAACCGGATGTATTAAAGTAGTACCATGCTCCATTGATCTGCTTCCAGCCATTGGATGGATAACCGCCGCTTGAATAGGAATACCACCAGCCAACATTATCCTGGACCCATCTGCCGGTTCCATTGTAAACGCCTGCCTCATCTTCATCTACATAATAGGAAGAAGAGTCATCAGACCACTCGCCTGCCTTATCATTATAACTTGCAATGGCTCTTACACGGAATGTATAATCTCCTTCCTTATTAAAATAGCCATTGAAATTGAAGGTCGTTCCTGTGGTGTTTACAGTGGTCACTGTCTTCTCATCTCTTAAAAGTTTTACATCATAGCTTTTTGCACCGTCAATGGAGTCCCATTCTGCAATACCGTCATTCCATTCCAGGTTGGAAGTTCCTTCCAGTTTTCCACCTATGCGTTTTAACTGGGCTGTCACTTCAATGTAGTCGCCGCTGTCGTAGATCTTTGCTTTCTTAAATTCTGCATTACAGCCGGACAGTTTAAAATGGCTTTTACTGGTATACGAGAAGCGATAACCGTCCTTTGCGTAAAGTTCCACTTTTACTTCCGGTATGTCACCTACTGTCCAGGTATCCTGGTCATCTGCATTGGTATACTCAGCGGACTCTACATAATAGCTGGATGTATCACCGCTTACATGGATCGAACCAATAGAGTCTCCGCTGGCAGGTGCCGTGTCATAGGAAAAAGTCAGTTTCACAGTGTCAATTTTAATATCTGCTGCAAATGCAGGCATCACGGACATAAAGGTCATTGCTGCAGCTAACGCGATACACCAGGCTTTTTTCATCTTCATATTCCATCCTCCTTCTTATCTATTCATTAGATAAATTATAACGTTTTTAACTTACTTTTATTATAATAAAGAGCATGGATCTATGCAATTTCAGAAACCTTAAAAAGAACTTACGATTTTTGCAAAAATTTTACATGGTTACAAAATTATACACTCATTTTATCTATAAAGTGTATCTGTAAGACGCAGTTCATCGATCATGTCTGTAAACCAGCGGATCTGTGTCGTAAATTTTTCTCTCAGCCGGTCTGCATCTATACTGCCTTTGCCTGCTTCAAAAAAGTCGCAGTCACTTTCCACCGCAATATGAAGTTTTCCTTCTTTTAAAAAGCTCATGTACAGTTTTCCGCCGCTTATCTCCGCTGCTGAAAGGATATATTCTATCATATGGGGTGTTAAAATGTGAAAAACTTTCTCCCCATCATCAGAACGGACCGTAAAATGTTTATCAAAAACCTCATTGCCCGTTTTAATGGTATCTGTACGGATAAGACGCTGGAAACCAGTCCTTGGAAACAGACTGACCTGTGCTGACAGCTCCCTGCCAAGGTCACAGATCAGCCACTGCCCCTTAAAAACCTCCCGTTTTTTATTTTCCCAGACCTGCATTTCTTCATTATATATATTTTCGTCCTGACAAAGGATTATATCACTGAATTCCATATTCAAGTCTTTATAAACCGCTTTTATGTGATCATTTCCCTCTGCACAGTTATAGTCCAGAGGGATCATCACACCGGAACCCTGGATCTGGGTGATCCCTATCTTTCCGAAAGGCTCATAGATCACATCTTCCAATACCTCCTGAAGGGCTTCTTTTACCAGATTTTCACCTATCTGCTTTTTTAGGACTGTATCCTTTTTATCTTTTACAGAACCAAGTACACAGGCAAGGATGATCAACAGAATGGTCAAAAGGATCTGGCCTGTTACCACGCATATAAATGCCAATACTGCCACGATTTTTCCTATGAGCCTGCATACAGCAGCCGTTGTCTTATTTCCTTTCAGTTCCCGGTTAAGCTCTTCCTCTGTTATTTTCTGCTGATCCATTTTGCACCTCCCTGCTGATCCTTTTTTCTTTTACTGTACCGTGCCGCCCATTAACTGGATCAGTGCAAGGTTTTCGTCACTGGTACCGCTGTAGTTTACAAATCCCAACAGTTCTGCACAGTATTTTCTGGTTTCAAAATCAGGAGAAATACCGCTGAGCATAAATGCGTCAATAACAGAATGGCCTTCATATCCCTCTAAGAAATCACTGAGATCAATGTCATCCGACTCCACATCTACGCTGTCTTCTGCTGTAAGATAGCTTGTAAGGATATCTAATGTGCTGTCTACATCTTCTGCTGCCGACTCATAAAGATAATAGGTGGTATCATCTTCCGTCAGCTCAAAGCAGTAGCTGTCACCTTCTTCTGACAGATCCCAGCCTAATTCATAGGATACGCCAGTTTCATCATCGATCAGGTTCAAATGGTCATAATCAAGACTCCATATGCCGGAAATAGACTGTGTCTGGATCTGGCCGTTATCATTGTAGAGAAGGTCAAAATATGCCTGATCATCTTCAAAATAGAAGATCATAGCTGTTTCATCACCGGAACCGATCCAGTAAGTTCCCTGAGCTACATATTCGATCACGCTGGCTGTCGTCATCATCTGGTCCAACGTAGTTTCCAGGTTGCTTCCGTCTCCTTCGCTGGATAAGACAATATCATCTAACTGGATATATTCTCCGTTTTCTGTGTTGTACCAGTCAAAAGCAAATGTAGTTGGATCATCGGAATAGTCTTCATTGAGATACAGATAAAAGGTATCGGTATCTGCTTTCCAGTAACCATCCAGATCTGTCACCTCTCCATCTGTATCTAAAATTGCCAGATAGGCATCTTTCTCATCAAAGGCCGCCACCATGATCTCCTGGGTGCTGGAAATTCCCGCCCAGGTAGTTCCTGCCAGGATATCGGCCATTTCTGAGTCATTAACACCAGTAAGTTTCTCTGCTGTTGTTTCCGTTTCCGTTGTTTCTGCCACTGTTGTTTCTACTGCTTCTTTTTTATCAGCTACTACTTTTTTGGAAGAACCACCTCCGCAGCCAACAAGAGAAATACACATTGCTGCTGCAACTGCTACTGCCATTTCTTTTTTCATACGACTCATCCTCTTTCTCATTTTTTCTCCTTCATTTCCATTTCATTAAACCGCCTTAAACGTTCTCTGGCTGCTTCTAACTGCGCCTCTATATCTGTGGACGGCTCCTGTTTTTTCTCTTTTGCTGCCGGTTTCATGGTCTTATGCTCCGCTGCTTTTCCTGATATTTGGGGATGTTTTCCTGCAAGCGTTCCCAGCACACTTCCTGCAGCTGCGCCGATCACAGCTCCCGCAGCTGCGGCTCCAGCTGTTCCTATATATGAGCCAAAATCTGGATCCGAACCATTTTCTGTTCCCAATGCATCTGGAACTGGCTCCGTGGAAACAGGCTGGTCTGAAGACCCAATACTTTCTGTGGAAGCTGTAACAGGCGGTCCGGCTGTTGTCTCTGACCTATTGGAAGAAGGCACACCTGCGGCTGTATTTCTTGCACGTTCACTTACCTGAGAGACTGTTGTACTGGTGCCTCTTTCTGTGTATACAGCGGGACGGACCCCTGCGTCTGCCGCCGCACCTGCCATCGCCCCGGCTCCTCCCGCAACTACCGTTACAACCACCAGATTTCCATAAAAATCCCTGTGGTGGGCGCGGAACTGATTGCTTCTTGTCACTGCTTTTTTCTGAGCTGTCCTGTATTTCGTCCCGGACTGCTCTAAAGCTTTTATCATTACAAGAAGAGTTCCCTGCCTTGTTTCCAGAGAAACAGCTAACTTTGTAAGAGAAGTGCGCACGCCCTCAAGCATGGCATCTGTCCCCAGGGAAGCATTTACTTTTTTGATCTGCTCCAAAGCACCATCCAGGCTTTTTATTGCTTTTTCATACTCCTTTTTCTGCTGCTCCAGGGCATCCACCTTAACTTTTACGAAAGCCATAGGCGCCTCCTATTTCAGGTTGATCTTCAGTTTACCTGCAGAACTGGAGATCTTCTTCTCATTGGCACTGTATACATCTGCAGCTTCCGACAGGGTTAATGCATAAGTATTTACCACATTCAATACCTCTTCACATTTCCCGATAATGGCATCAAAACGGCTGTAAAACTCCGCAGAACCGCTGCCGGTCCAGGTGGATCTTAAATTTTTTACTGCAGTCTTACTTTCTGAAAGATAGCTGTACATGTTTTTGTAGCCTGTTTTAATGTTGTTGGAATAGTTTTTTAACTGTTTGGGATCCACTTTAATATTTGCGTCTGCCATTTACGCTCACCTCCCTATTTACCCAGATATTTATGTACCAGATCCATGGCCTTGTTATCTGCCTGGGTGTAACTGTTGGAAAATTCTCCGAGAGCTGCTCCCATCTGCTGTAAGATCTGGGTCAGCTGGGCCAGATTTGCTTTGTCTGCCTGATATCGTTTTAAATACGAAGCACTTGCTTCCCCGCTCCATACAGAAGATACTTTTTGGATGTTTTCATCTAACTTATTCATCTCACTTTTCATTTTTGCTGCCAGATTGGTGAGATTAACTCCTGTGGATTTAAGTTTTGCCGCATTTACCTGCTGTGTTGCCATAATACACTCCCTCCTATCTCCTGCTTACCACTGCCTTTGCCTGCGCTTCTGCTTTTTCCATGGAAGAACATGCGTCCCGCAGGACTGCCGCGATCTCCCTTAAAGAAGCTGCACCAGACGCCAGGTCTGTATTCTGTTCCTGCATAAATTTCACAAAGATCTCTGCTGCTTTTCCTGACCAGGATGCAGCTACTGCTTCATTGGCGGCTGTGATCACTTTCACAGTCTGGTTCTGGATCTGATCGGCCGCCTCTTCCAACAACTTTGCCTGTTTTTTCACACTCTGAGAGTCAAAATGAATGGCTGCCATTTATCTCATCCCTCCAAACTTAAGCCTGCCTGCATTTCTGCTTACAGTTTTTTCTGTATCCTCGTATACACCAGCCAGTTCCTTAAGGACTCTTTCATAATTTCCCAGCATTGTGATGATCGCACCGGAACTTTTCCTTAACTGACCGGCCACTGCGTAAATATCATCTGCGCTCTCCCCTGCATAAGAGTCCTGCAGTTTGCGAAAGATCGCATAGGTCGCATCTGTATTCGCTGCAATGGATTTTTTGATAGAAGTGATTTCCTGCACTGCCCGCAAAAGTTCCTCTGTATTGATCCGACTGGTTCCATCTCCTGCCATATGCCACCTCCCTGTAAAGTCTGGTACAGCATCAGCTCTTTGCCGCTGCACGGATCTGGCTGCTGATCTCCTCTTCTGTCTGCTCTAATTCATCGGCGATCCCCAGGAGTCCTTCTGCCACTTCTGTGTACTGCTCTGCCATTTCCAAAAGAGCCGCCCGGTCCTTCTGGTAATTTTGCAAAAAACGGTCTTTTACTTCACTGCTCCAGGTGCTGCTTAAACCTTCGATCACAGATGTAAAACGCTTTAACTCTTTTCTTACATCCCCTGCAGAAGTTTCTACTTTTCTGGCAGTGGTCCGCAGCACTTCCGGATCCATTTCCATTTTATTTTCTGCCATGCTCTCCTCCTGTTCCTGTTGATGTACTCCCGAACTCTTTACCGCATCTGTTTTTGCAGTTGAGCTTCCATGAATACATTCTTTGCAACCACTGAACGTTTTTATACCATGACCACCCGGCTGCCGTTTTTGATCCCTACTTCCCGGAAGGTTTCGTTATCCTGGATCAGACCTTCTAACTCCAAAGATCCGAAAACAATATTATCCAGTCCTGCAAACAGGTCGTGCCCCTCTAACTCTGCGATCTGCTTTTTGATCTGCTCCTTGGCAGTTCCTATTTTCATCCGGTCGTCTAACACAAATTCATAGGTTTTGGCATTTCCCGGTATCTCGATCTCCAAATGGATCTTACTCATGTTCTCCCTCCTTTACAAAAGGTGTCATAAAGAGGACTGCTCTTCCTTCCTGCCCTGTAAATGCGGCTCCAGCCGGATAAGTCCTGCTCCTCTCAGAAGGTGTGATCTCATAATCAAAAATACCCTGCTCATCAAAAGCTCCCCCAAGGTGGATTCCCTGCTTCCAGTCTCCAAACTGACGAATCGCCCTGTAACCGGCCAGTTCTTCATACTCTCTTGGAGACAGTGCCATAAAGAAATGCAGTCTGTGATTCATTCCTTTTTCAAATACAGTTTCAAGGACTTCACTTACATCAAAGTCTTCACTGTAAACTGCTTCCATAAATTCCGATGCGCTGTTGATCAGAAGGACCATGCGCTTATAGTTCTTTAAAGCCTCTTTTACCGAAGTTTTCGCCTGTCTCGCTTCATACACAAGTTCATTGCGCTCTCCTAACTGGGGCAAAAGTTCATTTTCCATAAAATGATAAAGTTCTTCTTTATCTGTCATGTAGCCATCCAGATCATTGTTTCTGGAAAATTCTTCCAATTCTCTTAAACACCCGTCAAAGACATAAACTTCTGCGCCCTTTTTCTTCATAAGCAGGGCCGTATATTTTAGAAAATTGGTCTTTCCTTTTTTTCCTGCACCACAGACGGTAAAACAAAGGGTCTTATCTAAATCTGTGGAAATAAGGGATCCATCCTCTGCTCCCATTACAAAGTTCTCTTCTGCCAGCCCTTTAAGATGGATCATCTCCAAAAATGTATCTGCATTGATCTCATCTAACTGCACTCCCAGTTTTCTCGCTCCCTGGGTACCTTCTTCTGTTAAAGCCTTTAATTTTTCCCGGATCGCCAGCATCATGCTTTCTCCCTGGGAAGCTTTTACAGGAAGAGCTGCCTGGAATTCCAAAGGAACGCCTTCTTTTATAAGACCTCTGCCTGTAGTCCGGTCATCCGGAAGGATCTCGGAGCGCATCCCGATCACACTGTCATACTCAAACCGGTCTGCTAACTGAAGTCCAATACCCTTTGTGATATTCTGTAAAATACGGCTTCGGATATCACCGGAATTGTTGCAGGTAAGGATCAGGTAAATACCATAGCTGGCACCTTCTCTGGAAAGCTGGATCAAAGTACTCTCATACTGCTCATAGCTGTCTGAAAAGGCGGGATAATTGTCAATGACTAAAAAGATCGCCGGCACATCGCTGTAACTTTCACGATAGCCTCTGTAAGAGCCCATTCCTTTTTGTGAAAATGACTTCTTTCGACTGTCTAATTCTTCCTCTGCAAAACCCATCATCTGCTGGATCTTCTCATCATCCCCCTCCATACAGATACAGCCTGTATGGGGAAGTCCTGCAAAGGCAGTCATGGTACGGCTGGAAAAATCTGCTATATAAAAGTTCACCTGTTTTGCCGTATAATGAAGGGCCGCACCGTAAAGAATGGTCTGTACCAGAGATGTCTTTCCTGAACCAGCTGAACCGCAGATCAGTAAATGACCATCTCTTATAAAATCAAGATAAACCGGAAACTGCCTCTGGTTCTGCGGATCATCTGCCAGACCAATAGGAAGTTTCATCTGTTTTTCATCCCAGGTAAGCTTCATATCCTCCAGATAAAGAAGTTTTGGAAGCGGCGGCAGCCAGATCTGTCTGAGAGGTTTAATATGATTTTCCTCCGCCAGCTTTGCCGCATACTGGACCATAGCGTCTAACTGGGTGAATTTCTTCACATTATCCCCTTTTTTCTTCTTTTTCTTCTTCACTGCCTCCGGCTTTCCTGTCAGCCCTATGATCATGGCTTTTGCCTTGCTGTCATCACTAAATGGAATTTCCGGCGTGTAAGGTGCTCCGGACCAGCCGGACTGAAATTCATCAAAGATCTCATCATTTCCAACCTGTAAAAAGCCCCGTCCGGTTCCGGTGATGTAAGCTGCATCCGTGCGCTTTAACATTTCATTGGAGTCCTGTTTGTCTGCCACACGAAGACAGATACGAAATCTTGTATTGCTCCATATCTCATCATCTACTACGCCGCTTGGCTTCTGGGTTGCAAGGATCAGATTAATACCTAAAGAACGACCTACACGGGCTGCGGAAACCAGCGCCCGGACGAATTCCGGCTGTTCTTTTTTAAGCTCAGCAAACTCATCGGCAATGATCAGAAGATGAGGCATTGGTTCTTCTGCTTCCCCATTTCTGTAAAGTTCAATATAGGCGTCAATGTGCTTGATCTTATATTCGTTGAAAATGCGCTGTCTACGCTTGATCTCCGCGTTAATGGAAAGAAGGGCCCTGGTAGTCTGGTTTCCTCCCAGGTTGGTGATCACACCTGCCAGATGAGGAAGTCCGATAAAGCTTTGGGCCATGCCACCGCCTTTGTAATCGATGAGGATAAATGCCACCTCATGAGGATGATAATTTAATACAAGGCTTAAAATATAGGTCTGCAGTGTTTCTGACTTTCCGCTTCCTGTAGTACCAGCCACCAGACCGTGGGGACCATGGTATTTTTCATGGATATCCAGATAAACCGGCTGTTCCCCTGCCTTCTGACCGATGAGGGAACGCATACTTTCATATGTGCGGTTTTCCAGCCACTTATGGTACATATCCAGATCTTCCACCCTGGAAGTCTTATACATATCTAAGAAGGTAAGCATATCCGGGATCGCTGCATTGGATGCATTTTCCCGTACTTTAAAGTTGGAAAGCTGCCTGGAAAATACATCCATTTCGGCCAGGCTGACACGGTCAAAGGCTACTCCTTCCCGTTCTTCAAATTTAGATAACGTATTGTAACAACCACTGTAATCCTTTTCCCACTGTACAATGGTATTGCAATGGGACGGAAGCTTATCAATGGCATCTGCACTGAAGATCACACTAACCCCTGCATTCTTCGGCGGATCTAAAAGATACTTGGAAACAGGTTCCCCTTCGATCATGGAAATATCACTGATAAAGACTACATAATGAGGAAGGACTTTTTCCTCTTCTTCCTTGTTTTTCCTGTTTTCCCCTGCTTCTAACCGTTCTCTGATCACATCAGACAGGTAATACATCACATCGCCCATGGCTTTGGAGTCGCAGACAATCATGCGAAGCTTTCCGTCCGGTGTATAAGTGTGGGGAAGCCAGCGGGTATATTCCATTTTTTCAAGGTCTCTGCCTGGAAATACATAGCACATGCGTACATCCGTATATGGGTGGAGGGCAGCGATCTGCAAGGCTAAAATGCGCATCAGCTGATCCCGTTTTTCCACATCCCCGCTTACTACACCTAAGAGGCGGTGATCATAAAGGGAAACTGCCACCGAAACCTGGCGAAGTATATCAAATTTCTCCTTCAGTTCTTCTATATGGTCATTTAAAGGATCATGTTCACTGCCCAGATCTTCTTTTGCATCCTCAATCTCATTAGGAGAAGGCATATCACCTGCTCCTAAACGGAGAGAAAGAAAATCTTCATGGGTACTGCTTTTTTCCCAGAGCCTGCGGGTATTGGAAGTGGTAAATTCCAGAAGTTCCCCAGAAGAAGGGTATTGCTCTGCCAGTACGAGACGGTTATACTCCGTTTTATTTTTCAATTTTTCTTCTACACGGACCATGTACTCTAAATATTTGCTGACCCGGCTTTCTTCTGACTCTTTTTCCTCTTTTTTGTTGTAAGCAGAATTAACTACCGCCCATATAGCCCCGATCCCGGCTGCACCTAAGGACATGCAGATACTTCCTGCACCAAAGCCATCGCTGGTCATGGCTGCTGCTAAAGCGATGGGGATGACCATGGTAAAAGAAGGTCCTATGGTAAAGATCAAAGGCTGTCGCTTCTGCTGCTGTTTTTTAGGGCATTTTTCAATGGAAATGGTTTCCCGGTCCAAATTTAAAAGCTTTCGTGGAGTGCGCAGGAAATATACATCTTCCACCTCTGTCTCTTCTGATGGTTCATCTTCAAAATGTGGGATCTCTACTGCTTTCAGCTCCCGGATCCTGCACTGGTTATTGGGATTATTGATGGTCAGAAGATTATTCAGATATACGATCTTAAGACCTACTACGTAAATAATATCGCCGTAATGCAGCTTTGTTTTCTCCCTTACCAGCCTGCCGTTTAAGAATGTGCCATTTACGCTGTTTTTATCGGTTATGTAAGCAGCTCCTGACTCAAAAGTGATCTCTGCATGGCTTCCTGTTACAAAGCGGTTTTTGTATACAATATTACAAAGATCATCACTGCCGATCTCCAGTTTGAAGATGCTGCCCTCTTTCAGCATATATTTTTCAAAATTTACATGTTCCCTCTGGACCTGATCGATCTTAACAGAAAAGTACAGGTCTGTTTTGGTCACCATTCCCTCGATCACGGTACCATCTTTTAGATCCGCACTTTCCACCGGATCTCCCTTTAAGATCAGGGAATACTGTGGGGATCTTCGCAGTTTCCATTGTCCGTCCCAGACTTCTGCATTTAATACCAGTTCTTCTTTTAAACCGCTTACATAGGGACGTATGGCAATGGGGAAATTGCGGTTATCTACATTGGGGAAATAATTTTCCGAAAAGCCATTTTCAAAGAAAACGGTCATAAGTAATGCCATAGATCTCCCTCCTTTAATAGGTGTTGTCAAGGATACTTGCTGTTACCTCTTCCAGCGGCTCCTCATAAGAAGTTTTCATGGTCCCGTAAACAGCAACCAGATATTCTCCTTCTAAGGGAAGCATCATTATGGAAGTGGATGCCATGACACCTTCCTCCTGGTCTGTGATACTGCTGATATCAAAGGAGATATATTCACTGCAGTAAACCGACCGTCCGGATCCCGTAGTCATCTTATATACCTGCTTGTCATTCATACCGAAAACATATTCTTCCATTACATGTATAAGATCAGTAGGATCTGTGCTTTCTGTCATGTAATTCATATCTTCCTGTGTACTTCCTAACACATAAACAAAGGAAAAATCCCCGTTTTCTACACTGCCATATTTTAAGTAGACACCGCCATCGTCGTATGCTTCTTCAAAACTTTCCGGGTAAAATACATCGTAGCTTAACACCTGTTTTGCTGCCATACGATCGCAGTCTGTACCAAATACACCACCCTTTTTGCCGCCTGAAAACAGTACCAGACAGATAACAAGTACAGCTATCACAGCTACACCGCCGATAGCTAACGGTAGTACGGGAAGCTTCTTTCCCGGCTGTATGTCTGCTTTATCTCTTCCTGGACGTGCTGGTTTTTCTTTTACTCCGTTTCTGGTCTCTGCTTTCGCAGCCTCTTTTGCCTGGGCTTTTTCCTGTGCTGCCCGCTCTCTTGCCCGTTTCTCCTCTTCCCGCTTTTCCTGGACCCGGCGCTCTTCTTCCCGCCTTACCTCTTCCTGCTTTCTTTTAGCTTCTTCTGCCATTTCCTGAGCTCTTTTAGCCCTGGCTTCTGCTTCTTCTGCCTCTTGCTTTACCCGTCTGGCCTCTTCTTCTGCCTGGCGCCTGTCTTCTTCCTGTTTTTCTTTCTGCCGTCTGGCCTCTTCTTCTAACCGCCGGATCTCTGCTTCCATTTCTGCCTTTTTCCGGCTCATTTCTTCCCTTCGTTCCTGCTCTGCCTGTTCTTCCTGCTGTTTTTTTCTTTTAGTAGCAAATAAAGCATCCGCTTCGTTCCGATCCGCCATACTCCTTCTCCTCTCTCTTTTCTCCCGATCATGTGTGACACGTTAAAAAATAATTACTGCCAGTTCAAATGTTCCCGTTCTGCCATGGAAAGGATCTCATCATGGCTCAGTTCCACATCGCCGAACCGGACAAATATCCCATTTGTTACGGCACTGTTCCAGACCTTTGGATCTGTAAGGGTGCGGAACCGTATTTTATCTACATAAGGCTTCATATCCAAAAGCAACCGGCTTCCTGATATAAAGTCGATCTGCAGGATATAAGGTTCTAAGGGCTTAACAGCCAAAATATACTTTCTCTCCACATGAGTCCTCCTTCCAAGTTGAATAAAGATCAGCATCTACGTGCGTGCACGCAATCTGACCAGCCACTCCACAACACTTTCATACTAAAAAAGATCTACCGTATCTTTACTGTACGATAGATCCTTCTGAAAAAATATTAACTAAAGGTTAGTTATTGGTATAAAACTGTTCTAAAAGCTGTTTCCGCTTGGTTCGGGTATCCCCTGTGATCTCTAATTTAGAATAGATCTGGTTAATATATTGCTTTACCGTTCCCTCTGAAAGATAAAGCCTTGCTGCGATCTCCTTATTGCTCATGTGGGCTGCCATTAATTCTGTCAGTTTCAACTCCTGTTCTGTAAGACATTTAAACTGCTCCGGATAAGACTTTTCTTTTCCCATTTTTTTACAATTTTCTTCATATGCTTTTCCAAGCGAAAGGATTTTTGCAAGAAATTCCTGGTCTATTTCCGGGAATTTCCCTTCAAAGAGGGATGAAAGATAGATAAAATTTTCCACAAAAGGCATGACCATATGATCTTTGGAAGCATCTGAAAGCTCCTGTTTTAAAATCGTTCTGGCCTCCCCGTGTTTTCCGATCCTTTCATAGGCCGCTGCAGTCTGGATCTGCACATGAAGGGCAACTAAAGCATAATGCATAGCACTGCACACTGCCAGGATCCCTTCACTTCTCCCGATCACCTTGGCATAGGCTCCCTGGGCTAAATACACCTGATTTTCGATCATTTCCATCATCGGTCTTCCCGGCGCCAGGAAATTCACAGCAAAAAGTCTGTGTTCTCCGAATATCTCCGGGATCTTCTCCACACGGCCGATCAATGCATAATAATAAGCGCTGGTGCTGTTAAAAATATTGATCCACATGGAATTATGATGCTTCATCAGATCCATATAACGCTGTTCAAAGGAATACCTCTGTTTAATGTTCATACACAACGACAGCCGCCGGGACAGAAAATCGCAGCACAATGCCATACATTCCTGACCATTTTCCTCGATCCGGGCATAGGCTCCTTCCAAAGCGATCTGGGCATCTGACAAACGCCCCTGGATAAACAGTGCCTCTGCATCCATGACCCGTTCTGCCCCCTGACCATGACCATTGGTAATCTTATAATAATGGGGCATGCACTCATTCATTTCTTCCTGCTCTTTTAAAAGACTGCCTGGTTCCCTGTGGAACATCATAAGTACAGAGGGCGAACCAAAGGTCCAGCCACCGTCATTGCGGATACTGATGGCAGGCCGCGACATCTGCCTGCTGGCGCTGCGGTGGAAATGACTCATTTTTGAAATGTCATTGTACATCAGAAAACTGGTGATCAGGTCGCACTCTCCTAAGAGATTTCCCCGTTCTTCCATTGATATTTCCGTGTGTCTTTCAATGACCCGGATCAGAAAATCTTTTAATTTTAACATCTCCTGGATCTTACGCCAGTTAAACATACAGCGCATCAGCACTAAGATCGATAACGGATGGGCTTCTAAATCCTCTTTTGGGCATTTACTTAAAAAGTTTAATACATCATCCGCCTTTAAAGATGCCAGGAGAATTCCCGCATCTTTCCGGATCACTCTGAGGGCTGCATCAAAATTTCCGCTTTTCCTGTAAGAGTCCAGTGCATGCAGATACTGCTTATGTTCTTCGTACCATTTGCCATAGCGGTCCAGATAAATTGTCTGTTTCTCTTTATCCATTGCCATAAAGGCCCGCTCTGCGCATTCCTTCATCATATGGTGGAAACGGTAGGTCACTCCGTCTGTGAGACGGCTGACAAAGGCATTCTGCCTGGTCATGGCAGACAACAGCCGTTTTGTGTCTTCATTTTCCGTAATAAATTTGGCCATTTCTGCAGAAAATTCATCTGCAAGGCCCATTACAACAAGGAATTCCCTTTGTATCTCAGGGAGCGGATCGATCATAGCTGCTGAAAACATTTCATAAATATCGGAATGATTATCCGGCAGCTCTCCCTGTTCCGCAAAGGCGCATAAATTCAGGTAAACAGCAGAAAACCAGCCTTCACTGGAATGAAGAAGTGACTCGATCTGCCGGTCGCTTAACTGTGTACCGCAAAGATGGGCATAGACAGAAAGTTCTGTATGGTTTAACCGCAGATGATCCACTGTGATCTGATGCAGCTTGCCGCCTAAGCCAACCACTGCACCGCCTGATAAAAAACGGTCCCGGCTGGCCACTACCAGATGAACATTTTCCGGGATCCGCCTTGCTAATGTACAGAGGAATTCACTGATCCTTGCATCCGTAAGAAGATGAAAATCGTCAATAAAAATATAATAATCTGTCTCGCCTGCCAGAAGATGGCTGAGGTCATCTGCAAACAGACCGCCGCTGGCCGGATCCGAAGGGCACTCATATTCCTCAAAAAAGTCAAAACCTGCAAACCGAAAGGCATTCTGCACGCTTTTCCAGAAAATCGGAAGGTTATTGGTATAAATGCTGATGCGGATCACAACCCCATGATCCTTTTTCACCCGCTCATTCAGATACCAGTTTACAGACGTGGTCTTCCCATAGCCCATAGGAGCTACCACCGTTGTCAGGGTACACCGGGAGATCGGCCGCAGCTTCTCCTGCAAACGCTCTGATATGTAAATGGTGTTCAGATCATTTTTCTTTCTTGGCATTTTCATTTCCCTCCCCCGGTCTTTCTATATCCATTTTACCATATAATATAGGTTTGTGGAAGAATATTGTTTATTCACCAGTAGAACAAATGTTCTTTATTATATCTATACTTTTTATAAAATGCATGGTATACTTTTTATAAATTTTAATTTATGAAGAAAAATAGATACACCTGCAACTGTCGAGTAATTCTCGACTGTTCAAAATGATATGAAAAATTTTAAGCAACTAAGGAGCATTTCATGGATCATTTTAAATTAGTATCTGAATATAAACCCACCGGTGACCAGCCTCAGGCCATCGAGCAGCTGGTAAAGGGCTTTAAAGAGGGAAATCAGTTTGAAACTCTTTTAGGTGTTACCGGTTCCGGTAAGACATTTACCATGGCAAATGTGATCGAGCAGCTAAACCGCCCGACGCTCATCATTGCCCACAATAAAACGCTGGCAGCCCAGCTTTATTCTGAAATGAAGGAATTTTTCCCGGAAAACGCAGTGGAATACTTTGTTTCCTACTACGATTATTATCAGCCGGAAGCCTATGTTCCTTCTACGGACACTTACATTGAAAAAGACTCTTCGATTAACGATGAGATTGATAAGCTGCGTCACTCTGCCACTGCTGCTCTTTCTGAGCGCCGGGATGTGGTGATCGTGGCTTCTGTTTCCTGTATTTATGGTCTGGGAAGTCCCATTGATTATCAGAACATGGTTATTTCCCTGCGGCCGGGTATGGAAAAAGACCGGGATGATGTGATCAAAAAGCTGATCGAGATCCAGTATGACCGCAATGATATGGATTTTAAGCGTGGTACTTTCCGTGTTAAAGGAGATGTGGTCGACATTTTCCCGGCTTACTCGGACAGTGAAGCCTACAGGATCGAGTTTTTCGGTGATGAAGTAGACCGCATTATGGAAATTGATACAGTAACCGGCGAGATCAAAGCCCAGTTAGGCCATGTGGCTATTTTCCCTGCCTCCCACTACGTTGTTCCCAAGGAGAAGATGTTAGAGGCAACAGAGCACATTTTAGAGGAATTAAAAGAACGGGTGGCCTATTTTAAAAGCGAAGACAAGCTTTTAGAGGCACAGCGTATTTCGGAACGCACCAATTTTGATGTGGAAATGATGCGGGAAACCGGGTTCTGCTCTGGTATTGAAAACTATTCCAGACATTTAACCGGTCTGGCACCAGGAGAACCGCCCTGTACACTGATCGATTATTTCCCGGAAGATTTCCTTATTATTGTAGATGAGTCCCATATTACACTGCCCCAGGTCCGTGGCATGTATGCCGGTGACCGCTCCCGTAAGTCTACTCTGGTAAACTACGGTTTCCGCCTGCCCTCTGCCCTTGACAACCGACCTTTAAATTTTGAGGAATTTGAAAGTAAGATCAACCAGATGATGTTTGTGTCTGCTACTCCTTCTGACTATGAAAGAGACCACGAACTGCTCCGTGCAGAGCAGATCATCCGTCCTACCGGACTTTTAGATCCGGAGATCTCTGTGCGGCCTGTAGAAGGACAGATCGATGACCTGATCTCTGAAGTAAACAAAGAAACGTCCGCCCATCACAAAGTCCTTATCACCACTCTTACCAAACGAATGGCAGAAGATCTTACAGATTATATGCGGGAAGCTGGTATCCGGGTCAAATATCTCCACTCAGATATTGATACTTTAGAGCGGGCACAGATCATCCGGGATATGCGTCTGGATGTATTTGACGTCCTGGTGGGTATTAACCTGCTGCGTGAAGGCTTGGATATCCCGGAGATCACACTGGTTGCCATTCTGGATGCAGATAAGGAAGGCTTCCTTCGTTCAGAAACTTCCCTGATCCAGACCATCGGACGTGCCGCCCGAAACTCGGAAGGTCATGTGATCATGTATGCTGACACCATTACTGACTCTATGAGAAAAGCCATTGATGAAACAGAACGCCGCCGCAGGATCCAGCAGAAATACAATGAAGAACACGGAATTACTCCTACTACCATCAAAAAAGCGGTCCGTGATCTGATTGCTATCTCCAAAGCTGTGGAAAATCCTCATGCTGCCGATACCAAAGATCCTGAGTCCATGGACGAAAAGGAATTAAAGAAGCTGGCAAAGGAACTGGAAAAGAAGATGCGCCAGGCTGCTGCAGAGCTGAACTTTGAGGAAGCTGCAAATCTGCGCGACCGTATGATCGAAGTAAAGAAAATGCTGCTTGATATACTATGAAAGTGTTGTCAAGCGACTATGGGGACTGCGTGCTTGCACGCAAGGAACCATAGACATTTGACAACCAAGCCGGTATGAGTAAGCAGGGCGACAGCCCGGATTACGAATGCTGGCGGCAGTTGTGGGAGTGCCAGCGGCACGTAACAACTGACTTACTTTCATATATAGTAAAATACACAGGAGAATATATATTATGGAAACAAAACTTGTCCTTTTAGGAACCGGAACCCCAAATGCCTGCCCCAATGCCAGCGGACCTGCTTCTGCTGTAGTTGTTGGTGACAGAGCCTACCTTGTAGATTTTGGCCCCGGCGTGGTACGTCAGGCTTCCAAAGCTTATTTTAACGGCATTGATGCCCTTCGCCCGGACCGCCTTACCGTGGCTTTTTCCACTCATCTGCATACAGACCACACTGCCGGATACCCGGACCTTATTTTTACTCCATGGGTATTAGAGCGGCCTGTTCCGTTAAAAGTTTTTGGCCCAAAGGGCTTAAAGCACATGACCGAACACATTTTAATGGCCTATGAAACTGATATTGATTTCCGTATCCATGGCTTTGAAAAGGCAAATGAACAGGGCTATCAGGTAGATGTAACAGAAATTGAAGAACCTGGTATTGTTTATAAAGATGACCGTGTCACTGTAGAGGCCTTTCCGGTAAGCCACGGAACCCTGATCAGCTACGGCTATAAATTTGTCACTGCTGATCGCACCATTGTGATCTCCGGAGATACTGCCCCGTTGAACATTGTTGCTGAAAAAGCCGCTGGCTGCGATATCCTTCTCCATGAAGTAGAATACAGTGCCGGTATCGCCTGCAGGGAACCAAAATGGCAGAAATACCACCAGGAGGTCCACACCTTAAGCACGGACCTGGCAAAAGTGGCCCAGAAAGCAAAGCCAAAACTTCTTGTCACTTATCACCGCATCTACCACATGAATATCCAGGATAACCACATCAATCTGGAAGCGGAAATGCGACGCAGGGATGATGCCATCTTAGATGAGATCCGTGCTGCCGGTTATGAGGGAATGACTGTGAATGGACGGGATCTGGAGGTATTTTAATGAAAAAGGCACTGTTTTACGGGATACTTGCTTCATTTTTCTTTGCTTTTACATTTTTACTAAACCGTAGTATGCATCTTGCAGGAGGATACTGGCTATGGTCTGCATGCCTGCGTTATCTTTTTACCTTTCCTATCCTTGCTGCGGTACTGGCAATTTCAGGAAAAAAGCAAAAGACAAGGCCTCTTTCACATACCTGGGCAGAAATAACAAAAGCTCCCGGAGAATGGTTTCTCTGGAGCAGTGTTGGTTTTGTACTGTTTTATGCGCCTTTAACTTTTGGCTCAACTTTCGGTGAATCATGGCTGGCAGCAGCAACCTGGCAGCTGACCATTGTTGCCGGTATTTTATTAACACCTTTATGGGGTAAACCAATACCGATCAGAAACCTCTCCTGGTCCTGCCTGATCCTGGCCGGTGTTTTTCTCCTTCAGGTTCCCAATATGCGGCAAATGAAACTGGAGACAATGGCATTAACACTGATTCCCATTCTCATTGCAGCTTTCTCCTATCCCCTGGGGAACCGGAAAGTCATGAGCCTGGTTTCCAGCGATATCTCTACCCTGGAACGGGTCTATGCCATGACTTTATGTAGCCTTCCTGTTTGGATTTTTCTTTCAATATGGGCTTTTATCACTCACGGACTGCCTGGAAGAGATCAACTGATCCAGTCCTTCTTTGTAGCGCTTTTCTCCGGAACCGCTGCTACTGTCCTGTTCTTTAAAGCCACTGACATGGTAAAACACAACCATAAGTGGCTGGCAGTGATCGAAGCTACTCAGTCCGGAGAAGTGATCTTCACACTCTTAGGCGGTATCCTGTTTTTAAAAGATCCTGTTCCTTCCGCAATCGGACTGGCTGGTATTGCCATTATCGTAGCAGGCATGACCGGAAACAGTTTATGCCAGTAAACAAAAAGCTGACTCTGCTAAAAAACAGGTCAGCTTTTTGCCATTTTTAATTACATTGTATCCATCTTTACTTTATTTATCAGTTTTTTGTATACATGCTCCACAAACCATGGTTCCGTGGACTTTCCCAGTGCTTCTTCCGGAGAAAACCAGGCTACTCCACTGTTCTCGTCTGCTTTTACGGAAACATTCTCTTTCGGATCTGCCTCCAACAGGTATGTTACATTTAAATGCAGATGGCTGGATACATATTTACCCTTTTTTACATGACCATCTACAGTAAGTGATTCCAGGGAAAAGATCTCTTCTGATACAGGATAAACCTTGGAAATACCTGCTTCTTCTTTCACTTCCCGGATGGCAACCGACAACAGATCTGTCTCCCCGTCTGCATGGCCTCCCAGCCAGGACCAGGAATGATAGATGTTATGATACACCATAAGGACTTTGCTCCTGTCTTTATTTACCACCCAGGCAGAAGCTGTTATATGAGCGATCTTATTTTCCCTTAGAAATGCATCTTTCTCATTTTTAATCCAGTTTAAGATCAGCGGTTTATCCATTTCTTCCTGTTCATTATAGGGCCTGTATTTTTCTATTGCATCTATTAACTGCTGTCTGGTCATTCCGTTCCTCTCCCTGTAACTTCTTATCCTTTTTTCTTTAACTGCACAGCGTACTGCTTATAGCTGCCCCGGCAGCCGCTTCTTCCTTATAAGCAGACAGTACCAATTTGTTTTGAAATAATTCTTCCAGCATTTCACAAAATACAGGATTTTTTCTCACTCCGTTGCCTGAACCGATGAGATTTTTGATCTGGATACCGGTTCCATTTTTGATCGTCCTGTACATCTGATATAATTCATCACCCATACCTTCCAGTATTCCATAGGTGAACGCTTCAGGAGTAAAATTGTCAGACGTTAAACCCCGGATGCTTCCGCTGCTTTTTGGATCTGTTCTTGTGCCGTCAAAGGTTGTCCTGATCTTAAGTTTTCTATCTTCAGAGATCCTGTTGCTCTGTTCTTTTCCTGTTTTTGCAAACTGTTCCATCACCGGATAAAGAGAGCTGTCTTCTCCTGTAACAGCCTTTACGACCCTTCTGAAAAACTGTTCCAGCAGTGCATAGGACTTTCCGCCGCATAAAGAAGACCCCACCAACAGGTATTTTCCATCCAGAAATGGCCTGGCTTCGATCCCCTTTTCTGCAAAATACTGATCGGAAAGGATCGAGATCTGGCCGCCTGTTCCCATATTGACCAGCAGGGTATTTTCTTCTTTTCCCGCTGCCCCGAGAAAACTGGCCTGATTATCTCCTATGGCAGTAGTTACCTGGCGATTTCTGTAAAGTCCCAGCTTTTCAATCCCTGTACATACTTCAGGAAGCCAGGTTTCCTTTACTCCCATTTTGCTTAATTTTTCTGTTTCAAATTTCATGTTCCGACCATCGAAAAATCCGAAGCCCGCTGCATTGCTTACATGTACCACTGGCTTTTTCCGGCCAGTAAGACACATTCCAAAATAATCCATAATGGTGCAAAAACCAACTGCCCTTTCCGGAACCAGCCCATGTTTTAAATTGCAAATGTGAGTAACCAGTCCATATCCAGATGCTGCCTCCAGATCACATTTTTCTTTGATCTCCTGGACCAGAGAACACTGCCCTTTTTCACAAAGACTTCCTCTGCCATCCTGCCATGTATACAAAGGACTGACACATGTACCCGTCTGATCTATGTATACGATCCCATGCATCTGTCCGGTAAGACCGATCCGCTCTGTCTGCGGGTATTTATCTAAAAGATCATCCAACAGTTTTTCAGCCTTTTTAACGATCGCCCCGGCATCCTGGATCTTTTCCCATTCATTGGCAGTTGGCATAAAGCCGCCATTTTCTATGGTTTTTGCTTCCAGTAATTTTACCGTTTTTTCGTTTTCATACTCTAAAACTGCACCGCTGATGGTCGTTGTCCCAATATCGATCCCTATTATCTGCATCTTCTGTTCCCCATCTGTTTCGTGGTCATAAAAATGTACGGAACACTATTTATTCTACCCAGAACACTCTATTTTCTTTTCTCGGCGCTGCTTTTGGAAGATCGCCATCTGCATAGCCAACTACACAGTGGCCGATGCCTTCCCATTCGCCTTCTACACCCAGGTCCTTTAACAACTGCTTATACTCCGGCAGTTCAAATTCTTCTTTCGCCCTGTGGATCCAGATGCTTCCAAGATCTAAGGCTTTCGCTTCCAGCATCATATTGCCCATTACAAGACTTCCGTCATACACATGGGTCGGACAGTTTTTGTCAACCAGCACAACAAGGACTGCCGGTGCACCATAAAAAGGATCAAATCCTTTCTCCCAGCCTCCGATCCTGCGGTTCATCTCTGACAGTTTATCCCTAAGTTCCTTATTGGTAACAGCAACAATGATCGCTGCCTGCTTTCCCATACCGCTTGCTGCATACAGACCAGCCTCTATGATCTGGTTTAAATCCTCTTTAGATGGCATATCTGGTTTAAACTTGCGGATGCTGCGGCGTTCTTTCATAACATTCATAATCTCGTTCATAACAATTCCTCCATCATTTCTGATATACTTTCTGTTTTATATAATATTATCTCACAAGACTTTATTTTTTCAATTTATTTATTTGATAAATCATCGATTTTTTCTTTTAATGACTGTATCTCTTCCAAAATAAGCACCGTACATCCCACTACAAGCCCTGCTAAAAGGATAAGACCTCCGTAAATGGGATATAAAAAGGACTCAGCTACACCTCCGCCGACTACATTGGAAAGTAAGTTCCAAAATCCTGCGCCTGGGAAAATCATTAAGGCAAACATTGCAACTATTGCTATTATAACTTTACTCATTGTATATTTCCCTCCTTAAAAGCATCTACTGCCTCTTTTATTCCATCTAAATCCGTTCCACCGCCATAATCCAGCACCACTAACCGCCTTTTATCTTTTAATATCACTTCATCCACTGCCGGTTCTGCCTCATATGCATCCTCTTGAGGATCGTTTCCTTCTTGACCACCGGATCTTATCCCGTCTTTGCGGACCATATACCGGTACCAGGACACTTCCATATCCTCTGGAAGCGCTCCGATCTCCGCCGGAATCTCCTGCCTGGTACAATCCCACAGTTTTGTCATATCCTTGGGATAACATTTGCTGGTTTTGTTGATGATCCAGGGAATAGGACTTGTATACACGGTAACGCCTATAGGTCTGTCAATGCTTTTTCCACTGGGATCACCTTCTTCATAACTTGCCAATATCGTCTGTTTTCTCCCGGTGTCCGGTTCCTCTTCGCTAAAAAAATGCGTTGCAGCCCCATTGCACAATGGAATAAGGATCATACAGGCAACCCCAACTCCAACCAGATAGGTCATCCAGTCATCTCTATTACTTCCACTTCCATTTTCCCTTACCCATTTTCTTACGAAAAGGGCGATCAGTACAATGAGGGTGGAGGAAAGTATAAAGCTGATCAGAGCCTCCATGGAAGAAAGAAATGCCAGCGCTATAACTCCCAGTATCAGGATCCCATCTCCCATAAAAGTATACTTTTTACATTTCAGGGTCCGTTTAAGATCCTGTTCCGTAAGAGGCTCTCCCTTCTTTATGGCCGCCATATTTCCATGACTCCAGCGAAACAGCCGTATATACGTCGCTGCCCAGGAAATGATCATACCTGTCAGCAGCAGAGTCAAAAGAAGCTGCATGGGATCTGCAAACAGTTTCCCTGGATTTTGCAGATACTGATACACAGCCCATATTTCTAATACAACCAAGATAGGATAGAAAAATTTCACCGACCAGTTCCAGGAAAGGGCTTTCTGGATCTGAAACTGTCTCTCTTTCTCCATATCGCCCCTTCGTTTTGCTGCATCATCTGTTGTATAAAATATCTGCCAGTAGATGCTGTTGCACTGAAAAATCCAGCCTGCTTCCTCGCACTGCTCCCGCAACTGCTCTGCTTTCCAGTCATCTGCGCCTATAAGGGAAGAGCTTTCCGGTACCAGAAGGGCGGCATATCTTCGTTTTTCCGGCTGTGCCCTGTAAAATCTCATCACAGCGCCACCAACGCTTTCTAAAAACCAGCCCTGGAGTGCCATTTTCTCCAGATATTGCTCAAATGCATCTGCCTCACACAAATTAAAAGTAAACCAGACCCGTTTCTTTTCCTTCATGTCCCCATCCCCTTTCCGCAAAACAGTCCTGTTTTCTCAATGTTCTATCTATGATCATTATAGATAACGATCCTGTTTTCTGACAAGAAAGAGGAACTTACTATTTTCTTACATATTACATGTGTATCTTAAATCCATTGATCTCCTCGATCAGCTTACTTACGGCTGTGGAATAGGGGATATTTCTTCTCCAGGCGATCACAGTGCTGGTTTTGATCTCAGGATACAGTTTTTTCTGGACCAGAAGGTCTGATCTCCAGTATCTTCCTGCTCCTTCCACAGAAACAGGATATCCAAGCCCATACAATGCCATTACCCCGGCATTGGTCCCAAGATTACTTGTAAATGCAATATTTAACCGGTTAAAATCCTTTCCAAACCAATTGGCAAGCTCACTTTGGACTGTCAGCCGTTCCGGAAGGATCAAAGGCAGATCTATCAGATCCTCTTTTGTAATATATTCTTTCTCTGCAAGGGGATCATCCGGCTTTATTCCTACGATCCAATGATCACTTCCCTGGATCCGGATGTAATCCAGACCTTCTGTATTCACAGGTTCTAAAAACAGGCCGATATCCACCAGTCCACGGTTCATCATTTCAAAAACAGTATCTGCGGTACCTGTATGCACGGCAAAACGGACCATAGGATACTTTTCTTTATAGATTTTACATATCCGGGCAAAGATCTCCACAGCCATAAATTCCCCACAGCCTACGGTGATCGTCCCTTCTACGATCCCGTCACTGCCTTTAAATTCACTGGCGATCTTATCTTCCAGATCCACCATTTCCAGAGCACGGCGTTTAAGAAGGATCCCCTCATTAGTAAGGGTGATCCCATGTCCGCCCCGGTCAAAAAGAGTCACTCCCAGTTCTGCCTCCAAAGCAGCCAGCTGCCTGGAAAGTGTAGGCTGGGTAATATGCAGCTGTTTGGCAGCTTTGGTAAAACTTTGTTCCTTTGCCACTGTCAGGAAATAACGCAATACTCTTAAATCCATATAAACTCCTCTTTTTATTTCTTTTGCCTTCGCCCATTTTTTAATACCTACAATTATATCATTGAATGTTTTCATAAACAATGTTACTCTTGATCAGGCGGATTTTAATACAGGAGGTTTTTATGCAAAACAAAAGACAAGTTATAACAAAGGCATTCAAATGTGCATTTCCTCATACAATACCGATTTTTGCCGGCTTTTGCTTTCTTGGGATGACATATGGTATTTACATGAATGTATCCGGCTTCCGTTTTTGGTATCCCATGTTAATGAGCCTGACTATTTTCGGCGGCAGTCTGGAATTTTTAGCAGTCAGTATGCTGCTTGCGCCATTTGCCCCGGTACAGGCATTTATCATGGCATTGATGATCCAGGCACGCCATCTGTTTTACGGAATTGCCATGCTGGACAAGTTTAAAGGAATGGGCTGGAAAAAACCTTACCTGATTTTTGGAATGTGTGATGAAACATTCAGTATCAACTATACAGCGGACATACCTGCTGATGTTGACCGCAGCTGGTTTTATTTCTTTACCACACTTCTCAACCATTTTTACTGGTTCAGCGGAGCGACCATCGGCGGGCTTGTAGGCAGTTTGCTAAAATTTAACACCGATGGGCTGGATTTTGTCATGACAGCAATGTTTACAGTTATCTTCCTGGAACAATGGCTGAAAGAAAAACACCACATCAGCGAGTGGATCGGCCTTGGGGCAAGTATCGGCTGCCTGCTGCTCTTCGGCGCAGATAATTTTCTGATCCCTACCATGATCTGTATTTTAGTTGCCTTAACAATTCTTAGAAAAACCCTGGACCAGAGAAAAGAGGTGGATGCAGCATGACTTTATCACAACAGATCATTACCATTGCTATGTGCGTTCTTGGAACTATGCTGACACGTTTTCTGCCATTCGCAGTCTTCAGTTCCAAACGTCCTACGCCGCCATACATTCAATATTTAGGAAAAGTACTGCCTGGCGCGATCTTTTCCATGCTGGTGGTCTACTGCCTGCGACATGTTTCCTTACTGCAGGGCAGTCATGGGTTACCGGAGCTGATCACAATTCTTCTGACAGTTGGACTTCACATTTGGAAAAGACAAATGTTGTTGTCTATTGCAGGCGGTACGGTTTGCTATATGCTTCTTATCCAGTTTATCTTTTAAGAAAAACGCGCATATGAAATGCCTTAATTATTTCAGAAATAACCAAGGCCGGAGATCCACAGCGGATTTCCGGCCTTACTTTTTGTTTCTTTTATCGTTTATTTCAGTTTACCATATTCTTCATCAGAAACAGGCTCGCACCACTCATTAGAGCCCTCAACACCTGGTACTTCAACAGCCAGATGGCTGAACCAGCTGTCCGGTGCTGCGCCATGCCAGTGCTTTACTTCTGCAGGAATATTGATGCAGTCGCCTGGTTTCATTTCAACGGCTTCTTTTCCCTCTTCCTGATAATATCCACGTCCTGCGACACAGACTAAGATCTGGCCGCCACCGCTCTTTGCGTGATGGATATGCCAGTTGTTGCGGCAGCCTGGCTCAAAAGTTACATTAAAAATACCAACCTGGCTGGTAGATACAGGTTCCAGGAAACTCTTTCCGGAGAAATACTGGGCAAAACCGTCATTTGGCGCACCGATGGGGAATACCATTTCTTTTGCGTGGGCTCTCATTGCCTCATCTTCGTATGGAAGGTCGCCTTCATCATCTGCCCATACTTCCTTTGCCAGATTAAATACAGCCCAGCCCTTTGGCCAGCCTGCATAAAAAGCAACATGGGTGATAACGGCTGCGATCTCTTTCTGGGTTACGCCATGAGCCTTTGCATTCTGTAAATGGAATTTTAAAGAAGAGTCTGTGATACCGGATGCCATTAAAGCTACTACGGTTATGATACTTCTTGTTTTCAGATCAATGTCCTGATTATTCCAGTTTTCTCCGAAAAGGACATCATCATTATAATGTGCAAAATCAGGAGCAAAGGTTCCTAATGCATTTCTTCCTGCTGTCTGAACTACTTTTTTCATCTTTCTGTCTCTCCTTATCTGTATGATAAACTTTTAATTATAAGGACTTTACCCACTTTTCAATTTCCTGCTTGTTGGCTCTGTTTAAAAGCTTTCCTTCTACGATCTCAGCTCCCGGTGCAGATGGCTTTAATTCCTTTACTGTATTGCCAAAGCCGCTTCCGCCGGATGTTGCAAAGAGCACGATCTTTTTACCGGAAAAATCATATTTCTCCAGGAATGTATTTACAATGGTAGGTGCCACATACCACCAGATCGGAAATCCCAGGATAATAGTATCATATTCTTCAATATGAGCATCTGTATCTGTGATCTGTGGACGGATCTTCTTATCGCTCATCTCCACGCTGCTTCTGGATTTCTTATTCATCCAGTTCAAATCGTCATTTGTATATAATTCCTTTGGTGTGATCTCATACAGCGCACAATCTCCTGCTTCTGCGATCATCTCTGCTACTTTTCTGGTTGTTCCGCTTGCACTGAAATATGCTACTAATGTTTTTTTCATGGCTAAAACCTCCTACTGTTATGCTTAACAGTGAAAAATAATAAAATGAAAAATGTGCAGGACCTTTCACTTCTATCCTGCACATTTATTATATAACTCTTTTTTTTATTATGTCTAATACTTATATTACATGGTTTTTTATGCTTAAAAAGCATTATCCTGTAACAAACTCATCTATCCCTCAAACACAGGATATTTTTTCTTATCAGCATCTGTTATTTTGCGGATCACCTTACAGGGGTTGCCTGCTGCGATCACACCATCCGGAATGTCCTTATTCACAACGCTTCCTGCGCCAATGATCGTATTACTTCCAATGGTTACTCCCGGTAGCACCGATACATTGGTTCCGATCCAGACATTATCTCCTACTGTGATTGGCAGTGCAATTTCCAGTCCCCTACTTCTCTGTTCACTGTCAATAGCATGTCCGGCTGTAGAAAATACGCAGTTGGGCGCAATAAATACATTATCCCCAAAAGTAACTTTTGCACAGTCAAGTATGGTAACATTATGGTTCGTATAAAAATTTTTTCCTATAGAAACATTAAAACCGTAATCACAGTAAAAGGGAGCTGTGATCACCGGATCTGCTCCCATTCTTCCAAGGATCTGTCCCAGTAATTTCTGCTGTTTTTCAGTATCTGATGGCCTGCAGTTATTAAACTCATAGCACAGATCCGCACAGCGTGTTCTTGCTTCTATGATCTCCTTATCGTAATTTGCATCATACAGATAGCCATTTTGCGCCTTTTCCCACTCAGTCATTGCTCTGTCTCCTATACCCTTTCATCATTTCTCTTCATATACAAAAGGGGATAGGGATTTCCTTCCTCATCCATATCTGTCCTTTTGTATGTTTCAAAGCCCATATGCTCATAAAAGCCAACTGCCTGAGGATTTTGCTCATTTACAGTCAGTTCCTCTATCCCGTAATTCTGGATCCCGTATAAAAGCAATTGTTTTCCAAGGCCTTTTCCTCTTTCTTTTTGGGAAAGGAACAACATTTCCAGGCGGTGGTCTTCTATCCCCATAAATGCAGCTGGCTCACCTGAACCATTGACCGCAATAACCAGGCTCTGTACACCGGCTAATGCCTGTGGGACATACTCTTTTATCTTCTCAATTTCTTTTTCAGAAAGAAATTGATGAGTTGCCCTCACCGACTCTTCCCACACCTTTAAAAGCTGTTCCATCAACAATTCTGTGCGCTCTTTTACTTCATATATTTTCATATTTACCATACATTTCAAAATGTACCTTATGTTCTGGAACTTCAGATAACTTACGGCCTTCCGGATGCACTGCCGGTACACCGATCGATAAGACCGCCTCCAGACAATATTCCTTTGGATAACCTAAAATATCTCTTAGATATTCTTCCGTTGTTCTTCCATCAGGTGCCTGTCTTAAACGTCCCTGGATCCAGCAGCTTCCAAGCCCCAGGTCGTGGGCCATGTTGTGCATGTTGGACATAACAATGGAACAATCCTCTGTCCATACGTCTGTCTTTTCCGGATCTGCGATCACAACGATCGCAACAGACGCGCCTGCCAGCATTTTTGCAGAACCCACGCGGCACTCAGACATTTTTTCAAGTGTTTCTTTCTTCTGTACTACGATCAGTTCCCATGGACGGATATTTCGTCCGGATGGAGAAAGCAGACCTGCCTCAACGATGGCCTCCAGTGCCTCCTTAGAAACTGCTTCCTCTTTATACTGTCTGATACTCCGTCTATGCTTTAAAAGATCTAAAAAACTCATTAATGCAACCTCCTGTAAACAATTTATCTGTTATTCTTCCTCAGGATACGTAAAATGCCAGGACTTTCTAAACTCCGTCATCAGATCCATTACATCCTTTGTATAGTCCAGATGCATACAGGAAACATCCCCGGCAATCGCCTTTTCCATATCAGAAAGCTCATAAGCCAGTGCATCCTCATGAACTCCGGCCTTTATCACCTGCACCTCTCCGCTTTCTGCGTCCACGATCTTCGCCTCCCAGGCCCTTGGATATTCCATGACTTCAATATAGCCCTTTTCGCAGGATACCATGCCTCTCTTTGGCTGCTTGGAGTGCAGGGACAGCATCACGGTAGCCATCTGTCCTTCCTTATTGGTAAGAAGCAGCCCCGCCTGCTCATCTACCCCTGTAGGCGCCGCCTTCATCTGGGACAATAACTGATCCGGCTTGGAGTCCATAAACCACCGGATAAAAGAAAGAGCATACACGCCGATATCCAGCATGGTACCCCCAGCCAGGTTCCGGTTAAAGAAACGGTTTTCCATGTTATATTCTTTAAAACTTCCAAAATTCATGGTGATCAGATTTACTTTTCCCAGCTTTCCGGACTCCAAAATCTTCTTCAATTCTTTATAGACCGGCATATGGAAAATGGTCATGGCTTCGGCAACAATAACCCCCTTTTCCTTCGCCAGCTCCAAAGCTTCATCCAGTTCCTTACTGTTCAAAGTAATAGATTTCTCCACCAGGATATGTTTTCCGTTCTCAATGGCCTTTTTCATAAACTGGATATGGGTATTATGAGGCGTTGTAATATAGATCACATCCACCTCCGGATCTGTGAACATTTCATTAAAATCCGTATACACCTTTTTGATCCCGTATTTTTCTCCAAACTTTACAGCCTTTTCGTAGGTTCTGTTTCCTACTGCGTAAAGCTTTTTTCCATTTTTTTCCAGTGCCGTTGCCATTTCATTGGCGATCACACCTGTTCCCAGTACAGCCCAGTGAATTTCTCTCATCCTGCGCTCTCCTTTCCTGCGAAAATATTTTGCCAGTCTTCCTTATCGGATCTCTCCTTTTCTGGCTCTCCTGTTCAGTATAACCATAAATCCAAGGCAAAGCAATAGCTGCACAACAGATGACATAGGCGTTGCCAATCCGATTTTAAATAAAGAAGTATCCGGTCGGATGCTCATGAGATAAGATACAGGCACACGAACTCCAAAAGCCCCGGCAATTCCCTGTAACATAACAAATTTGGTCTGTCCGATCCCATTATAAAGGGCCTTCTTTGCCCGGTCCATCCTTCCTGCGCCATAATTCTGGGCCACAAAAGCAGACATAGACTGCATAAAAGCAGATGAAATAAGCATGATAAAAGCACAAACTTTCTCAGCCACTCCCACACCTGCAGAAGCGGTCACTCCCATGGAATTTACGATCGCCAGGATAATAAGAAACGAAATACTTACCAGAAGATCCTGTAATGCGATCGGCGCTCCAAGGCCCGCCATTTTCTTAAGCAAATCCTTATGGATCCGCACATTTTCCTTCTTAAATACAAATGGCAGCTGTTTCTTTCTGATAAACCCAAAAGATACCACCACACTGACCACCTGGGCAAAAACAGTAGCACAGGCCGCTCCTGTAGTTCCCATATGAAAACCGGCACACAGCACCAGATCTCCTGCAATATTACAAACACAGGCGATCGCAACTGTAAAAAGCGGCATTTTGGAGTCCCCGATTCCCCTGAAAATACAACCGATCAGGTTATAAGCAACAATAACGATCATACCGCAGCCGCATATCCTTACATAAGCAGCCGTCTTGTCAAAAGCCTCCTTTGGAGCATGCATAATACTGCTGATCTGAGGTGCAAAACACACCAGAAGGACAGTCATGACCAATGCAATACCAGCAAACATCACCATGGCCGTTCCCACTGCCTTTCCCCCTTCTTCCTTCTTTCCGCAGCCGATCAGCTGTCCTAAAAGCACCGTGGTTCCCATAGCAAAACAGCTGATCAGATTGGTCAAAGTCATCATGATCTGAGAACCTGTAGACACCGCCGATACATCCGCAGAAGACGCAAACTTACCCACAACCAGGAGATCCACAGCGCCGTACATAGCCTGCAAAAACAGCGCAAACAACACTGGCATGGCAAACAAAATAAGAGGCTGTAAGATCTTCCCTTCTGTAAATGTCGTATTTCTCTCCATTGTACATTTTCTCCTTTTTCACATTAAAAAAGCCGGATAAGAAGCAGGCATCTCAGCCCGCCATCTTATCCAGCTATTGTTTCTAAAGAACAACTTGCCCTCCGATGAACGTTCCACAGTATACTATAAAAATTTTCAAACATCAACTGCCAGATCCACATCTTTGGCTCAAATCATTTCTATTAATCTCTGTCATTCAGATAACCTGGTTCATTATAAATAAGAGCCATAAACTCTACATCAGAGTCTGAATTATTCTCAATGCTGTGATACTGTCCCACTTCAATAATACAGCAGTCACCAGGGCCAACCTTGGTCACAGACTTGTCATTATCAATAAAATCTGCCTCGCCCTTTAAAATATAATATGGCTCAGTATCATGTACATGCTGATGCCAGCCTACACTTGCACCTGGAGGAAGAACTACCTTAGCATACAGTCTGCCGTGTCCTAACAGCTCCTCCTTAGATACAATATGATGAACATACGCTGTTCCCTTACCTCCGCCTAAATGTTCCACTTCCAGAACGTTGTCTTTACGAATCATGGTCATGCCCTCCTGTTGAATATAATCCTGAAGCAATTTGAAACACTTTACTGCTTATATTTTCTCATTATACTCCATTTCTTTCATTTTTCCAAGAACAGGACGCGATTTTTCTTTCGCGAATGTTTCATTTTGCAGCAACCATCTGCTCTTATTCCCTTTCCTGCGCAAACTTCTGAAATGCCTTGGCTGCCACACTTAAAGGATACTCGCTGTCCCGTATCATAAGAACATTCCTTTCCGGAAATGCCTCTTCCAGATCAATGGCAAATACAACACCTGCTTTTAAGTCTTCCGCTGCAATCTCCTCCGGTATAAAACCAATTCCCAGATTATGGCGCACTGCCGGAAGGATCAGATCCGTAGTGGCCAGTTCCAGATCCGGTGAAAATGTCAGGCCATACTGCAAAAAATAGGAATTCAGGAAATTACGGCTGATCGCCTCGGAAGTAAGGCTGATCCACGGCAGATCTGAAAGCTCCCGCAAAGAACATTTTCGTCCCTTTAACTGCTCAAATCTGGGGCCTCCGATCAAAATCTCCCGATAGCTGCGAAGCACTTTCATTTTCAATGGATCCCCCATATGCAAAGGAAGAGACGAAACCACTGCCATATCCACCTTACCATCACGAACTGCCTGGATCGAGTCCCTGGTACTGTTATTTAAGATCTGAAAATGGACCTTCGGGTACTTCCGGCTAAACTCCTCCATTGCCTGAAACAGATAACAATGAAGGGCTGTCTCTGTGGCACTGATCGAGATCGTACCCTTTTCCAGGCTCAGCCTGTCCTTCAGATCACTTTCCCCTTTAAAAAACTGGGCGCAGCCTGCTGAAACATACTCAAAAAACTGCTGTCCCTCTGCCGTCAGCTCCATCCCCATCTTGCTGCGGATAAATAACCGGCACCCCAGATCATCCTCCAGCTTATGTATGGTC
The DNA here is from genome assembly GCF_003473545.1 of Clostridium sp. AM22-11AC. Lineage (GTDB taxonomy): Bacteria > Bacillota > Clostridia > Lachnospirales > Lachnospiraceae > Enterocloster. Next base: position 22,611 of record NZ_QUCM01000022.1, on the reverse strand, counting down.
CTTGTTACCGCCGGCTGACTGGTATTAAGGGCAGATGCAGCCCTGGTCAGATTTCCATACTTTGCAACATAATAAAAAATCCTGTAGTATTCAAAATTAGATGTCATAACTAATGTCCCTTCTATCTAGCTAGCTTCGACTCACGGACACGCGCTAACGCGCTCATCTGTCTGCTGACGCAGACGGTCCGTTCGTGAATGACGCAAGAAAAACAAATGTCGCCTTGCAGGCGCCGCTTGTTTTTCTTTTGCGCCTTTCCATACCATTCTGATATGAATATAATACATTTTTGCTATTTTACAACCCTTTTTATTCGTGGCATATTATATGTGAAAAAAATAACGTGCATTTGAAAGGGGCAACATCATGGAAAACAACACCGGCACATGTCTTGAAAAGCAGCCTTTATGTGAGGAAATGCTTACAAAAATGAACGCATACTGGCGGGCAGCCAACTACCTGTCTGCAGGACAGCTTTACCTGTTAGACAATCCGCTTTTAAAAAAGCCATTATCCCTTGACCAGATCAAGAAAAAGATCGTAGGTCACTGGGGAACTGTACCTGGACAGAACTTTGTCTATGTACATTGTAACCGTGTGATCAAACGTTATGACCTGGACATGATCCTTTTATCCGGACCTGGACACGGCGGCAACTTCCTGATCGCCAATACCTATCTGGATGGAAGCTACAGCGAGATCTATCCAAACATCAGCCAGGACGAAGAAGGAATGCAGAAAATGTTCAAGCAGTTCTCCTTCCCATGCGGCGTGCCAAGCCACTGTGCTCCTGAAACTCCAGGTTCTATCAACGAAGGCGGCGAATTAGGTTACTCCATTGCCCACGCTTTCGGTGCTGTATTCGATAACCCGGATCTGATCGCTACCGTTGTAGTAGGTGACGGCGAAGCAGAAACCGGCCCACTGGCTACTTCCTGGCAGTCCAATAAATTTTTAAACCCTGTAACAGACGGCGCTGTTCTTCCTATCCTTCACTTAAACGGATACAAGATCAGCAACCCGACCATCTTCTCCCGTATCCCACATGATGAGATTGAAGATTTCTTCAAAGGCTGTGGCTGGAAACCATACTTCGTAGAAGGCGACGATCCAATGACCATGCACCGCAAGATGGCCGAAACCATGGATACCGTTATCGAAGAGATCAAAGCCATCCAGAAACATGCCCGTGAAACAGGAGATGCAGAGCGTCCAAAGTGGCCTATGATCGTTCTTCGTACACCAAAGGGCTGGACCGGACCAAAGGTAGTAGACGGCCAGAAGATCGAAGGTTCCTTCCGTGCTCATCAGGTGCCGATCTCCATGGAAAATCCGGAAGAACACTTAAAACTGTTAAACGACTGGTTAAGAAGCTACCATCCAGAAGAACTGTTTGACGAAAAAGGCCGTCTGATCCCGGAATTAGCCGAACTGGCTCCAAAGGGAAATGCAAGACTGGGCGCAAACCCACATGCAAACGGCGGACTTCTCTTAAAAGACCTGCGTCTGCCAGATTTCAGAACCTACGGAATTCCTGTAGAACCTGGAAAGACCAAAGCCCAGGATATGATCGAACTGGGCGGATACATCCGTGACATCTTCCGCTTAAATGAGGACAACAAAAACTTCCGTATCTTCGGACCCGACGAAAGCATGTCCAACCGTCTTTACCGCGTATTTGAGGCAGAAAACCGTGACTGGAACGGTGAATTAAAAGATGACGATGACAAACTGGCAAGAGGCGGACGTATCATGGACAGTATGCTCAGTGAGCATATGTGTGAGGGATGGCTGGAAGGCTACCTGCTTACAGGACGTCACGGTTTCTTTGCAAGCTACGAAGCATTTATCCGTATTGTTGACTCCATGGCTGCACAGCATGCAAAATGGTTAAAAGTATGCAACCAGCTTTCCTGGAGACAGCCGATTGCTTCCTTAAACTTCATCCTGTCCTCCAATGTATGGCAGCAGGACCACAATGGTTACACCCATCAGGATCCAGGCTTCTTAGATCACATTGCAAACAAAAAAGCAGACGTAGTCCGCATGTATCTGCCACCAGATACCAACTGCCTGCTCTCCTGCTTTGACCACTGCATCCGCAGCAAAAACTATGTAAACGCCATTGTTGCATCCAAACATCCAAGCTGCCAGTGGCTGTCCATGGAACAGGCCGTAAAGCACTGCACCCAGGGTATCGGCATCTGGGAATGGGCAAGCAACGACTGCGGCGAAGAACCAGATCTGGTCATGGCATGCTGCGGTGATACACCAACCCTGGAAACAATGGCTGCTGTCACCATTCTCCGTGACGAACTGCCGGAATTAAAGATCCGTGTTGTCAATGTAGTAGACCTGTTCAAGCTGGAGTCCAACACCAAGCATCCACACGGCTTAAGCGATGCCGAATATGACGCGATCTTCACCAAAGATACTCCAGTCATTTTCGCATTCCACGGCTATCCAACCCTGATCCACGAACTCACCTACGGACGCAACAACCACAACGTATCCGTTCACGGCTATCAGGAAGAAGGTACCATCACCACTCCATTCGATATGCGTGTCCAGAACCAGTTAGACCGTTTCGACCTTGTAAAAGACGCCATCATGCATCTTCCACAGTTAGGAAACAGAGGTTCCTTCCTGATCCAGAAGATGAATGACAAACTGGTAGAACACAAACAGTACATTGCCGAATATGGCCAGGATCTGGAAGAGATCCGCAACTGGCAGTGGCACACTCCAGAAGACAAGTAAAACAAGTATATAAAAATACCGCCTGGGCAGCAATCCAATCCTTCGCTGTCCCAGACGGTATTTTAATAATCACACTTATTTTTCAGTTATTCCTTGTATACACAGGCCGTCATCTTACTTGTCAATTGTCCACATCTTGAGCGCAGCTGTCCGAATGTAGCGGACGTAGTCCGATACAGGCGAACAGGTGCATGTCGAAAGCCAGTGGACAATGACAAGTAATATGTAAGGCCGTTTCTTACGAGAAAGAGTTACTCCCGGAACCATTTATTTCAATTTCTAACTCTCGCCACAAACCGCTCCATTTTCAAAGCATCTTTCACCCCAAAGCTTTCAATCCCAGAACTCACATCCACTCCAAATGGTCGCAGCCTTTCCACCGCATCCCTCACATTCTCCGGATCCAGCCCACCAGCCAGAAAATAAGGCCGTTTCACATTTTCCAGTAATTTCCAGTTAAACACCTTCCCATCACCGGCGCCGGCATCAAACAACACAAGATCCGCCCCGGACTGCTCTCCCGCTTTCACATCCGCTTCCGACTTCACCTGAACCGCCTTTATAATAAACGTATCTTCACCTCTGCCAGTAAGTTCCCTCAGCCGACAAATATACGCCTCATCTTCCACTCCATGAAGCTGCGCCATATCAACGATCCCTTCATTCAAAAGATCAGCCACATTTTCCACCGGCTCATTCACAAACACACCTACAGCCTTCACCGCCGGATCCAGCATTTCCTTAAGCATTTTCGCCTGCTCCTTAGAAACATATCTGCGACTCTTCTTTGCAAACACGAACCCAATATACTCCGGCTTGATCTCATTCACCGCCTGGATATCCTCCGGCCGCATCATTCCGCACAACTTCACTCTGGTCATCTGTTTATACTCCCGCTTTGTCAACACACATACTTATTCCGTTTTCTAACCTCTCAGCGCCGCCAATTTCGCCTTCTTATCCTCAGCCCGCATCAGTGCTTCTCCAATAAGAACTGCATCTGCCCCAATCTCCCGAAGCTTTCTCACATCATTCTCATCCCTTACGCCACTTTCTGATACAAAAAGCACCTCTGCCGGTATCATGCTGCGAAGCCGTCTACTGTTTTCCGTATCCACAGAAAAATCCTTCAAATTCCGGTTGTTCACTCCGATCATTCTGGCGCCTGCTTCAACGGCCATTTCCACCTCTGCCTCATCATGAGCTTCCACCAGAGCAGAAAGTCCCAATTCATCACAGATACACCTGTATTCCTTTAACTGCTCCTTTGACAAAATAGAACAAATCAAAAGCACAGCCGAAGCTCCCAGAACCTTCGCCTCATAAATCATATATTCATCAACTGTAAAATCCTTCCTCAAGCAGGGAATTCCCACACTCTCAGCAATCTCTCTCAAATAAGCATCACTTCCCAAAAACCACTTTGGCTCCGTCAGCACCGAAATGCAGTCCGCTCCCGCTGCTTCATACTCCTTTGCGATCTTTAAATAAGGAAAATCCGGTGCGATCAGTCCCTTAGAAGGAGAAGCCTTCTTACACTCACAAATAAACGAGATCCCAGGCTTCTTAAGAGCCTTCTCAAATGCAAAACTGCCCAGCCTGCCCTCTCTTCCAAGATCAAAGGCCCGCCTTCTCATCTCATCCGCAGCCACTTTCTCTTTCCCATATTCTACCCGCTCCCTGGCATGATCCGCCAGCTGATCCAAAATCGTCATATTATTCCGCCTCTCCGTTACTATGTCCTCTAGGAGTCTTTTCTAGAGAACATTACTCACTTCAATCAGTTTCTCCAGTGTATCCAGTGCCTTTCCAGAATCGATCAGTTCTGCTGCCAGGGCAATACCAGACTTCATATCCTCTGCCTCCCCTGCAATATACAAAGCAGCACCTGCATTCATCAGAACAGCATTTCTCTTATGACCCTTTTCACCTCTTAAAATAGACCGTGTGATCTCTGCATTTTCTGCCGGTGTTCCGCCCTTAAGGTCATCCTTTGTACACCGTTCAAAGCCAAACTCCTCAGGAGTAATAACAGAAGTTCTGTACCATCCATCTCTGATCTCGCAAATGGTAGTCGGAGCACTTAAAGAGATCTCATCCAACTTATCCTGACCATAAATAACCATACCACGCTTAATTCCCAGACTTACCAGAACTCTTGCCAGAGGCTCAACCAGATATTCATCATATACACCTAACAGCTGCATGGTCGGTGTTCCCGGATTGGTCAGCGGTCCTAAAATATTAAATACTGTTCTAAATCCCAGCTCTTTCCGGATCGCGCCAACATATTTCATGGAAGTATGATATTTCTGTGCAAAGAAGAAGCACATTCCCACTTCTTTTAATAATTTTCTGCAAAGATCCGGACTCTGCTCAATATTAACTCCCAGCGCCTCTAAACAGTCCGCTGTTCCGCACTTGGAAGAAGCCGCTCTGTTTCCGTGTTTTGCCACTTTTACACCGCCTGCTGCTGCAACCAGGGCCGCTGTAGTAGAAATATTAAAGCTTCCTGCATTATCACCGCCAGTACCAACGATCTCAAACAGATCCATATCTGTTTCTACCTTGATAGCATGATCTCTCATAGCAGCTGCACAGCCTGCGATCTCATCGGTCGTTTCTGCTCTGGCGCTTTTCGTAGAAAGAGCTGCCAGAAATGCCGCGTTCTGGGTAGGTGTAGTCTCTCCGCTCATGATCTCATTCATCACGGTATATGCTTCTTCATAACTTAAATCCTCTTTATTTACGATCTTTACAATAGCCTCTTTGATCATCGTTCTTACCTCCTGATATTCTGCTCATTTTAAAAATTTCAAACCGTTCAAAACATTCTGTACTCTCTTCCCGCTCTCGTCATCCCCCTGCTGACGCAGGAGGAAAGCTGAACGATCAATGTTCCAGGAAATTCTGTATCATCCCTTTCCCATCCGGTGTCATAATGGACTCCGGATGAAACTGTACTCCATAGATCGGATATTCCACATGCTGTACTGCCATGATCTCCCCGTCATCTGTCACTGCTGTTACCTTCAGCACATCCGGCATTGTCTCCGGATCCGCTGCCAGTGAATGATACTCTTTGGGCATCCTTTAAACAGCAACGACTCTGTATCAAACGTCACCTCCGACTGTTTTCCATGCATCAGCTCCTTCGCATAAGTAACTGTAGCTCCAAAAGCAGCGCAGATGGCCTGATGGCCCAGGCAGACACCAAGAACCGGTATCTCTTTTCCCAACGTTTTTGCCACATCCACGATCACCCCTGCGTCCTCCGGTCTTCCAGGTCCCGGTGAAAGGATGATCCGTTCCGGTTTCAACTGCCGTATCTCTTCCACTGTCATTTCATCATTGCGAATCACCTTAATATCCGGGTTGATCTCACCGATCAGCTGATAAAGATTATAGGAAAAACTGTCATAATTATCGATTAATAAGATCATAATTCTTCCTCCTGTGCCATTTCCAGTGCCTTTAATGCGGCTCTTGCCTTATTTAAACACTCTTCAAACTCCTTCTTTGGATCTGAGTCTGCTACGATACCGGCGCCGCTTCTTACAAATACCTTGCCATTTTTCTTATATGCAATACGGATGGCGATACAGGTATCCATATTTCCTGTAAAATCAATATATCCAATGGCTCCTCCGTAAATGCCACGTTTATTATTTTCCAGTTCCCCGATCAGCTGGCAGGCACGGATTTTTGGCGCACCGGATAAGGTTCCTGCCGGAAGCACAGCCTCAATGGCATCCAGTGCGTCATGCATCTCATCGATCTCTCCCCGCACTGTGGAACCAATATGCATTACATGGGAATACCGCTCAATGGAATGAAGTTTCTCTACTTTTACAGAACCAAACTTACTGATCTTTCCCAGGTCATTTCTTCCCAGATCCACTAACATATTGTGTTCTGCCAGTTCCTTCTTATCTGCTAAAAGCTCCTCTTCCAATGCCTTATCTTCCTCATCCGTCTTTCCTCTCGGTCTTGTTCCTGCCAGTGGGAATGTATGGAGCACGCCATCTTCCAGTTTTACCAGTGTCTCCGGTGAAGCACCTGCCACTTCTACATCTGTTCCTGAAAAATAAAACATATAAGGAGACGGGTTCAATGTTCTCAGTACCCGGTAAGTATTTAATAAACTTCCCTCAAAAGGAGCACTTAAGCGGTTGGAAAGAACGATCTGAAAAATGTCTCCCTCCCGGATATAATGCTTTGCCTTTTCCACCATGGCACAATACTGTTCCCTGTTAAATAAAGGCGTAACTTCTCCTGTCAGCTTACCCCCCGGTTCCTGCTTCTTCTCTCCTTTTTTCAGAAGTTCCGCCAGCTGCTTTAACTCCATTACAGCCTTGTTATATCCAACTTCCACATCATCCAAAGACATGTTCACCATTAAAATGATCTTCTGTCTTACGTGATCAAAAGCGATCACCTTGTCAAAAAGCATCAGGTCCACATCTTTGAAATTTTCCGTATCTTCCACCTTGCACCGCACTGCCGGTTCGCTGTATCCCAGATAGTCATAGGAAAAATATCCCACCAGACCACCGGTAAATGGCGGAAGGTAGTCAAATCTTGGACTTTTATAGTCCGCTAATATCTGTCTTAAAAATTTAGAAGGATCCTCTGTCTTTACGGAAAAACTGCCTGCTTTCATTTCCCCGTCCCTGCAGGTGATCTCCATTTTCGGCTCATATCCCATAAATGTGTACCGGCCCCATTTATCATTTGCCATGGCTGACTCCAGCATGTAGCAATGGGTAGAAACATTTTTAAGGATCTTCATGGTTTCAATAGGTGTGGTAAAATCAGAAAGCATTTCACAGCTTACAGGCAGTACACGGTATTTTCCATCTGCTGCGATCTTTTTAACTTCCTCAAGTTCCGGAAAAAACTTCATAGAATGACCTCCTTATGCACAATTGGGATAAACAAAAAACGCCCCTGACAGAATACTACTACTCTGTCAAGGACGAATACAATTTCTCTAAAATATGATCCGCGGTGCCACCTTGATTCACGGTATAAGCCGAGTTCTTAGCAGGATACAACTATATCCCCGGCAAATGACGTCTGCCTGCAACGTCGCAGAATACTCAGCATATGCACCAGACAATATCCGGAACTTCGCTTTTGACTGCGCCCTCAGCGATCCATTTGACAATGTGTTTCTTACCTGAATTCCACCACCTCAGGCTCTCTGTGAAGGCATCATAGCCGTTATCTCCGCTTCATCGGTTTGAAGTATTAAATTGGTTGGATTATAGCATAGCTTTTTTTGTAAGTCAATATGTCTATTTAAAAAATTTTGTCAACTTTTAATTTGCCTTTTCATACACACTGAACCCGTTTCTGCCGCCCTGCTTCACCTGATACAATGCAGTATCTGCATGACGGTACAGTTCCATAAACGTTGTTCCGTGTTCCGGTGAAAATGCCAGACCAACGCTGATGGTAATGCCATTTCCATCCATCTCCGGTATCTCAAGGCTTCTCACCTCGTCGATCAGCTTTTTCACCCTGTTTTCCGCAATACTTCCATTATTTATATTCCGGATCAGGACCATAAATTCATCACCGCCAATACGCCCTGCAATATCGTGCTCCCTGAACTGTCTTGCAAGAAGATGTCCGAATGTCTTTAATACCTTATCACCTACAATATGGCCATAGGTGTCATTGACCTGTTTAAAATAGTCCACATCCATAATGAGAAGGCCGTTACAGCTTTCTGCCTCCCCTTCTTCTAATGACCTTTCGATCAGGTCCTGCGTCGTTTTTTTATTGTAAAGCCCTGTCAGTGCATCTCTCTGTGCCCGTTTTAACAGTCTCGCCTTTTCCTGCCGGTTTTTATAAACAATAAAAAGGACCATGGCTGCTATCAACATTCCAAAGACAATGATAAAAATGATCTCATAATCCCTGATAAAGTCATAGGAAGCTTCCGCTGCCCTCACAGGAACAATATAACTGATCATCCAGTCATTCATCCCAAGAGGGGTATAGGCAATATAATAAAAGGGCTTTCTCCCGGCAGAAAAGCGGAATTCACGAATTCCCTCTTCTCCAGCCGCAAAATCTGTCTTAATGTCCTGGATTGCAGCTGTCCTGATCTGACAATTATCAAAATAATCAAATATATTGCCGGAAAATACCTCCTGTTCCTGCTCTGAATACACTCTGTCATAAGTGATCACGTTTCCATCTTTATCTGTGATCAGGCTGTAGCCATTTCCCCCAAACAGGTCATCAAACATCATGTGACTTAAAGCCGTAACATTATAAGAACCGCCTAAAATACCGGCAATCTCCCCATCCTTTAATACCGGGACTCCCAGGACCACTCTTACTTCTTTATCAACACTGCTCTCTATTGGGTCACTTAAGGTCTGCTGCCCGTTTACAGCCTCATTAAAATATCTGCGGTGGGATACATTTTTCACATCCCCGGTATCATAATGAGCCGTACCATCTGTTTCGATCAGTGCCACCCGGTCCAGATCTGTTTTATTGTGGATCGTAACCAGAGTATCCAGATTGATCTGAGAAAACAGTTCTTCTTCCTTTGCCATCTCTTCCGCGATCTCATTCAGATACTGGTAATGAATGCTTAAGATCGTCCGTAAATGCTGACTCTGGCGTGAAACATTGTTCATCATGGTCTGCCTGGAATTTTTCCTTACAGAAGACTGTACGTAGCCAAAAAATATCATGATCCCCAGGATCATTGACAAAATAAATAATCCCGTAACCATCGTGTAATGCTTATAATAAGTTGTTTTCTTTTTCATGCCTTTATCCACCCCCCCCCAACACACAAAAAAAAACGTCAATACTTGTGCATATAGTACACTATCTACACACCTGATTATAGCAAATACACGACAGAAAAGCTATCTGATTTATGCCTGTTTACTTACTATTTATATACGATTTCCATACGTTTTATCTACAAAAAAGCCAAGGTCTGCATAACATCTGACTGCTATGCTGCCTCAGCTTTTTCACATACTCTTTAATTTTCTTTCAGTGCTTCTATTGCCGCCTGCACCTGGTTATCTTCCTCAGGTGTAACTACGGACTGACTCTTTAAGTTTTCATCTAACTCTACTTCCACATCCGGGGTAATTCCCTTTCCATGAAGGTCAAAACCGCTTGGTGTATAGTAATGAGCCGTGGTGATCTTAATTGCTGATCCGTCACCTAAGGGGATCAGGTTCTGCACAATGCCCTTGCCATAGCTGGTGGTTCCCACAACTACAGCTTTCTTGTAATCCTTTAAAGCCCCTGTAAATACCTCAGAAGCGCTGGCAGAGTTCTCATTGACCAGGATCGCAATAGGAACATCTACTTCGTGTCCGTCAGCAGCTGTGTAGGTGTCTCCCTTTCCATTTTTATCTGCTGTATACACGATCAGAGTCTTTCCTTCGCCCTTTTCAAAGTCTTTCCTGTCATCTGGTAAAATGTAATCTACCATGGCAACAGCGCTGTCTAACATACCACCTGGATTGCTGCGAAGATCAATGATCATTTGCTTCATTCCCTGGTTTTCCAGTTCATCAATGGCTTTTTCAAACTGCTCCACTGTAACAGCGTCAAATTCACTTACTGCCACATAACCTGTATTGTCCGCAAGCATCTTTGACTCTACAGTAGGAACTTCGATCTTACGTCTGGTAATGGTCATATCCTCATAGGTATCAGACTCTGCCCTGTATACGGTGATCTGTACATCTGTGCCTTCCTTACCCTTGATATAATTACTTACCAGTACATCCAGGCTTTCCCCTGCTACCAGAGTATCCCCTACTTTGTATATGATATCCCCGGGTTTCATACCAGCCTCCAGAGCCGGTGAACCTTCAAATACCTTTACAACCGTACACAGCCCCGTCGTTTTATTCTGGCTGATCATAGCTCCGATCCCGGAATAGCTTCCGTCTGTGCTTTCCTGGATCGCTTTATAGTCCTCTGCTGTATAATACACGGAATATGGGTCATTTAAACCTGCCATCATTCCTCTGTAAATATACTCTTCCACCTCTGTGGCATCCTCATCGTATAAAAATACCTGGTCGATAATGCTCTGTATCATCTGCATTTTTGAGGATACCTTTTTCAGATCAGGTTTGCTTGCCTTTTCGCCGTCCGTGATACCCGGAGCACCATTTCCTGTACCGGAAGACTGCTCTGTACGGATCACTTTTCTGCCTGTAATATAAATACCGGCAGATACACCTACTACCAAAAGAACGGCCAATGCCATGATCAGGGCACCTACAAGGACCCCCGCCCAGAAGCGGCCGCCTTTTCGCCCTTTCTTTTTATCTATGCTGTCTGAGATCTCTTCTCTGTCCTGTTCTTCCACTGCTCCGCTCTCCTATCTGCCTGTGCCTTTTTCTTATTCACAGCCTATGCTGTTTTTTCCTGCAAAATGCCCTTCAAAGGACTGTCCCTTTCCTATGGGCTTACATATTTACTTGGATTTACATAACTTCCACCGGAACGGACTCCAAAATGTAAATGAGAACCGGTAGAATATCCTGTAGAGCCCACTCTTGCAATGGTCTGTCCCTTTTTCACCTTCTGTCCCTGGCTTGCAAGAAGCTGGGAGCAGTGCATGTAAACGGTGCTGACGCCGCCGCCATGGTCGATCATAATATAATTTCCCGCTGAATAACTGTATGTAGCGATCACTACCGTACCATCGGCAGCTGCCACAATGGAAGCTCCTGTACTGGCCGAAATATCAATACCCTGGTGATTGCTGGACGCGCCCTTGGTAGGCGACTTTCTTCCGCCAAAACCGGAGGTGATACGTCCGCTGGAAGGACATGGCCATTTAAAGCTAATATTCCCAAGATTAGTTACGTTATACGTCTTTTTCTGGGCCTCCGCTTTCTTTCTGGCCTCTTCTTCCTTTCGCTTCATCTCTGCCTCAATGGCCTTCATCTGGTTTTCCTGGGCTTTGATATCCGCATTATACTGGTCAATACTACTCTGAGCCGCACCGATCTGGCTGTTGTAAGAGGTCAGTTCCTTCTGCTTGGAACTCATCAGCTCCTTTACAGAAGCCTGTTTTGCTTCCGTAGACTCCTGAAGTGCTAACAGATTGGAATGTTCTGTTTCCAGATCCTGCTCTTTCTGATTTATCTTTTCCCTGGTAGCCTGATATTCCTTTAACATTTTCCTGTCATAAGTAGCGATCTGGCTGGCATACTCTGCACGGTTTAACAGCTGGGAAGCGTTTTTAGAAGTCATAATGCTGTCCGCAAAGCTGACATTTCCATTTTCATACATATACTGGATACGCAGTTTCATAGAAGCATACTGCTCCTTTTCCACTGCTTTTGCCTCTTCTAACTCCGCTTTTGTATTCTCGATCTGATCTTCCTTTGCGGAAATATCTTTCTCTAACTGGCTCAGTTCGGAGTCTAAGGAAGTCAACTTCTTATCCAGTTCCTTTACATAAGCAGCTGCATCTGATTTCAGTCCTTCTAACTGTTTTAAGGTATCCTGGACCTTCTTTTTTTCCTCCTGAAGAGATGAAACTTTCTTCTTTGCATCCTTCAGATCCGCACTGGTAGCATAAGAAGAAAATACACAGCTAAGGCCAAGAACGACCCCCAGTCCAAGAGCCAGAAATTTGTTTTTTCGGTTCTTCATCTGTTCCTTCCTCTCTACACACGCAGATGTCTCTGTATGGTCAGAAAGCTTACAATAGCTCCGATCCCAACGCCCAAAGCCATAGCTGCACCTGCCATTACAGGAAAGATCTGTTTTAAAGGCAGCAGTTCAAAAAGTCCTGTGATCATCTGGTAATTGGTATTCAGATACACCAGTCCTCTTTTATAAAGAATGGTCATTCCAGCCAGAGGGATCACTGCTCCAAAGAGCCCTAAAAGCAGGCCTTCTACAATAAAAGGTGCCCGGATCATAAAATTCGTAGCGCCTATATAGCGCATGATCTCATTTTCCCTCCGTCTGAAGGCAGCTGCCACAGATATGGTATTGCTGATCAGGAAAATAGCAACTGCTAACAGCACACCAATGATCACAGCAGATAAAGCGCCGATCATCTTTCCTGCGCTTGTAAAGCCTGCCACCAAAGCGCTGGAATAACGGACTTTTCGCACGCCTTCCATACCTTCTAACCGCTTTACGATCATATCCTGATTAGAAATATCTTTTAAATAGATCTCATAAGAGGAGGAATTTGCCAGAGGATTATCTGCCTCAAAACCTTCTGCCAGCTCTTCCATTCCCTCAAAATATTCACTTTTAAAGGACTCCCATGCTTCCTCTGCGGATATATACCTTGCTTCCCGCACTTCGCTCCAGCTTTGTATCTGTGATCCAATGGACCTGATCTGTTCTTCATCCATTCCTTCATCAAAAAACACAGAGATCCCTACTGTCTCTTCCGCAGCCCTGGCTCCGTGCTGTACATTGGCCACCATGGCAAAAAACAGACAAAATAAAAAAATACATGCAGAAATGGTTGCCACAGACGCCAGGGAAAACCATATATTCCTGCATATATTAATAACGCCCTGTTTCAGGCAATATAAAAATGTACTCATTTACTTCTTATGCCTTTCCGGCGGTTCCAGGCCGTTTCTATCTCCTGGTTCCGCCCTCATCCCGGATGACTTCCCCGCGGTCCATGGTGATGACCCGTTTGTTCATCTCCGCAACCATCTCCTGACTGTGGGTTACTACGATCACCGTTGTTCCCCTCTGGTTGATCTCATCCAAAAGGTTCATGATCTCATGGGTATTGAAGCTGTCCAGGTTTCCTGTTGGCTCATCCGCCAGTAAAACTTCCGGCTTGTTGATCAATGCCCTTGCAATAGCCACTCTCTGCTGTTCGCCGCCGGACAACTGACCCGGGTATGCCTTATATTTAGAAGAAAGACCTACCAGGCGCAGCATCTGGGGAACCGTCTCGCGGATGATCCTGGATGGAACACCGATCACTCTCTGGGCAAAAGCCACATTTTCAAATACCGTCCGGTCCTTTAAAAGGCGGAAATCCTGAAAAACTACCCCTAACTTTCTTCTGTATTTGGGAACATATCTGCGGGGCATCTTCCCAAGATCCATATCATTGACTACAATACGCCCCTTAGTAGGATCAAGCTCCTTCATCAGGAGCTTGATCAATGTACTCTTTCCGGAACCGCTGCGGCCTGTGATAAACACAAATTCCCCGTCATCAATGGTTAAGGACAGGTCACGGATGGCCTTGCTGCCGCTTCCGTAAGATTTACTTACATGACTTATTTCTATCATTTTCTAACTTACCTCTTACGTGCCAGAACCACCGGAAATTAGTAGTCCAGGCTTTCCATGTACTTCATGTACTTGGCAACCATAAGAGCGATCTTGAAGGTGATAGCATCCTCAAAGACACGAAGGTCAAGACCGGTACTCTTCTGCAGCTTGTCCAGACGGTAAACCAGGGTATTTCTGTGGATATACAGCTGTCTGGAAGTTTCGGATACATTTAAGCTGTTCTCAAAGAACTTATTGATGGTAGTTAAGGTCTCCTCGTCGAACTCGTCCGGTGACTTGCCATCAAATACTTCTCGGATGAACATCTTGCACAGAGGGATCGGCAGCTGATAGATCAGACGTCCGATACCTAAGTTGCTGTATGCGATCACATTCTTGCTTGCGTAGAAAATCTTGCCTACATCCAGAGCCATCTTCGCTTCTTTGTAAGAACGGGAAACTTCCTTGATATCATTGATCACAGTACCGTAAGCTACACGTACCTTGGTCATAGCTTCTGTATTTAACATGTCTAAGATCATGTTTGCAGTCTTATCTAATTCTGCATATGACTCGCCCTGGCGTACTTCTTTTACAAGGATAATGTTCTTCTCATCTACAGCTGTGATAAAGTCTTTTGTCTTAGAGGCAAACAGGCTGCGTACAGTCTCTAATGCATTTACATCTTTTTCATTGTGAGTCTCGATAATATATACAACACGCTTTACATCTGTATCAATGTGCAGCTTCTTTGCACGGTTGTAAATGTCTACTAACAGCAGGTTGTCAAGAAGCAGGTTCTTGATAAAGTTGTCCTTATCAAAACGCTCCTTATATGCAACTAACAGGTTCTGGATCTGGAAAGCGGCTAACTTTCCTACCATATATACATCATCACTTGCTCCTCTTGCCAGTAAGATGTACTCTAACTGATGCTCGTCAAACACCTTGAAAAACTGATAGCCCTGGATCACCTGACTGTCTGCCGGTGAGTCTACAAAAGCCAGAACGGAGCTTTCAGATTCTTCCGCATCTGTAAAAGTAGAAGCAAGTACCTTTCCCTCGGTGTCACATATACCTAAGTCAATTCTTGTGATTGCTTTTAATCCATCTAATGTAGTCTGAAGTATCTGATTTGAGATCATTCAACTCTCTCCTTTTCGCCTTATTGAAAATTTATGAACATTGCCATGATAAATCATGGTGGAGTTACTGTTTTCCCTATTTTCATATTTTAATGCAAAATAACAAAAAAAGCAAGAGAGTTGTAAACTCTCCTGCCTTTTTTTACTGTCGTTTTCTACAGAGGATTTTCACTATTTCCTCTGAATATTAGCTAATAATTAATTAATGATAACGCTTTCTGTTTCTTTATCAAAGATGTGAACCTTATCCAGATCCATAGCCAGTTTTACGGTATCGCCAGGTCTTGCAGTGGTACGTGGGTTAACCTTTGCAGTGAAGTTAGCTTCGTCAATATCAAAGTACAGAAGAACTTCAGAACCTAACATTTCGTATACACGGATCTCTACCTGGAAGGTACTCTTTGGATTAGCTGCCAGGAATGCTTCTTCGTCATGCAGATCTTCTGGACGGATACCAAGGGTAACTACCTTGCCTACATAACCAGCTGCTTCCAGTGCTTTGCCCTTTGCTTCTGGCAGAGTTAATGTATGTCCGCCGAATGCTAAAGTTACATCAGAACCGTTCTTAGCTACCTGGGCATCGATCATGTTCATCTGAGGTGCGCCGATAAATCCTGCAACGAACTTGTTGCATGGCTTGTCATATAAGTTCTGTGGGCTGTCTACCTGCTGTACAACACCATCCTTCATAACAACGATCCTGGTACCCAGTGTCATAGCCTCGGTCTGGTCATGTGTAACGTAGATGATGGTTGTTTCCAGTCTCTGATGTAATTTGGAGATCTCAACACGCATCTGGCCTCTTAACTTTGCATCCAGGTTTGACAGAGGCTCATCCATCAGGAATACTTTAGGGCTGCGGACAATGGCACGTCCCATGGCAACTCGCTGTCTCTGACCACCGGATAAAGCCTTTGGCTTACGGTCTAACAGATGCTCCAGATCCAGGATCTTAGCTGCGTCATGTACTTTCTTATCGATCTCATCCTTTGGTGTCTTTCTTAACTTCAGGCCGAATGCCATGTTGTCATATACGGACATATGTGGATACAGAGCGTAGTTCTGGAATACCATTGCAATATCTCTGTCTTTTGGCTCTACGTCATTTACCAGTTTTCCATCGATATACAGTTCACCGGATGAAATATCTTCCAGACCTGCGATCATACGAAGAGTGGTTGACTTTCCGCATCCTGAAGGGCCTACGAAGATGATGAATTCCTTGTCAGCGATCTCCAGATTGAAGTCCTTAACAGCCACAAATCCGTTAGGATATTTCTTTGTTACATTCTTCAGTGATAAACTTGCCATTCTATTTTCCTCCTGATTTATAGATGTACTTCCTGCCCTTTTACAGGCTTTTTAGGAAGTTCATATAGGTCTTTTGCAACTGTCTCTATCATACAGGAAAGCGTATTTTTATTCCATACTGTAAATCCACAAAATCTAAATTTGGAATTTAGCTAAAATGTATATTCAATTAAAAAAGTGCTGTATCTGTCAAAGTTTTCCTTCGTTTGCCTCAAAAACTTTGGTTATTATGTTAATTGGTTTTTATCTTCAATAAATCCCTCACCAAAAACTTCACGGGCGTCACTGACGATAAAAAATGCTTTCGGATCGTATTCTGATACAATTTCTTTGATCTCCACGATCTCTTTTCTGGAAACTACACAAAAAAGCATATTTTTCGTCTCATCTGAATACATTCCTTTTGCCGCAAGACCTGTAACGCCTCTTCCCATACGGGTCATGATGGCATCTGAAATTTCTTTATATTTATCTGAAATAATATAAACCTGCTTGGAAAATTTCATTCCTTCAATAAGACCATCTGCAACTTTTCCCATACAGAAAATAGCGATCAGTGCATAAAGGGCAGCGCGGATCCCAAATACGGTTGCACCGGCTACTACTACCAGCCCGTCTAATACCTGCATGATCTGCGCAACGGAATAATGGGGGAATTTTGCCCGGATCAGAGCGGCCAGCATATCTGTTCCCCCTGTAGTGCAGCCTCCGGCCAGTACAAGACCTGTACCAACGCCTGTGATGATACCGCCAAAAAGAGCCGACAGCAGCAGATCATCTTCTATATACATACCTTCCGGCAGGATATAAAAGGCAACGGACAGTAACACTGTTGCATACAATGTACGTTTAATAAATTTCCATCCCATGATCTTAAAACCTGCCAAAAACAGCGGGATATTTAAAACCGTATTGGTGACCCACAAAGGCAGGTTCCTAAGTTCCTTTCCAATAATGGCAATACCGGAAACGCCTCCTGTTACCATACTGGCGGGATCAAAAATATTTTTGGTGGCCAGACCAATGAGGATGGTCCCTATGGTGATGGCACCGTAATCTTTCCATATTTTCTGCATTTTTATGTTCCCTCCTTATCTAAAAACAAAAGACAGCTGCTAAACACAACTGTCTTTCTGCTACCCATATTTATATCTGCGGATATTCTCCTGCAATATTTTAAGAGTACTTCTTATACCCTTTCTATGGTCTTTTCCGTAATCCGTATCTTGCCTTCTTTTAAGAGATGTCCAACGGCTCTCTTAAATGCGTTCTTGCTCATATGGAATTCTCTTAAAATGGTCTCCGGTCTTGCCTTATCATTAAAAGGAAGAACTCCGTCAAATTCATCGATCACCTTTAATACCAGTTCTGCGTCAGAACCCATCTGCACATAGGAACGTTCTCTTACACAAAGGTCTAACTTTCCGTCTTCGCGGACTCTCATGACTCTTGCCTTAACAGTATCTCCTTCGCGGTACTTTCCATACATCTCTTTTTTAGGGATCAAACCATAATATTTATTATCAACTGCAACGAAAGCACCAATATTTTCATTGATCTCATAAATAGTACCTTCTACCCAGTCTTCTGCCTTGTACGGAGACTGATTACTCATATGGGAGTAGACCTTCATGGTTGCAGCCAGTCTGTGGCTCTTGTCTGCATAGAGACATACCAGACATTTTTCTCCCTTGCGTACCGGATGGGTCTGCTCTTTAAATGGAAGGAGCAGGTCTTTTTCCAGACCCATGTCAAGGAATGCACCGATCTTTGCCACATCCTTTACTTCCAGAACTGCACACTGGCCTAATTCCAACTTTGGAGTACCTGTGGTTGCGATCAGACGGTCGGAAGAGTCCTTGTAAATAAATACAGTCATCTTATCTCCGATCTTTGCTCCTGCAGGAACCTGCTTTTTAGGAAGAAGGACTGCTGCTTCATCTCCTGCTTTCTCACTTAAGTACACGCCAAATTCTTTGGTGCGCACGATCTCTAATTCCTGTGTCTTTCCTAATTCTATCATATGTTTATACTCCTTTTATGCTTCTTCGTACTTAAGCCAGACCACCGCACGGATCTCTTTATCTTCTCCGGCCAACACAATGGTCCACTCATCTTCCCCTGTTTTCGTCACTCTTGGTATAAGGACTTCCCCTAAAACAGCTGCCTTTTTATAATCCACCCGGATCTCTTTTACCTTTTTCGTACAGGTTACTGCTTCCCTTGCAATATCTACGTACTGGGCATTATTTACATGGTGGTTGGTATCTAAATGATGGACTGCAATAGTAACCGGTGTTTCCTCTTCATAATTTTCCGGAACAGCGATCTTTCTTGGTGCCTTTCCCAGATCCAGCGCTTCCCCTTCTCCGTAGGCTTCTACATCTTCCGGCATTACACGCACCGGGATCATCTTTTCCGTGTCACAGAAAAACCAGACGGACTCTGCCTTTACCAGGTAATTTCCTTCCTGGTCCATAAGTACAAAATCACGGTAACCGTAAATTCCTTTAGAAGAAGTAGCCCAGGTTCCTATTTTTATCCTTTCTCCCAGGACCGGATATCTGTCAATAACGATCCTCCAGGAAGACAACAGCCACGCCCTCTTCTTTTTTTCCAGATATTCTACTCCCAGGCCAATATCCTCTGACTGAAACGTGCTGCAGTCCTGCATATAATTGATAACTCCCAGCAAACTTAACGCACCGGTCTCATCTGTCTCACTGTAACGGATCCTGCTGTCAAATGTATACATGCATTTCCTCTGTTTCTTTTTAGTGTTTCTTCTTATTATAAATGTGTTATCATAGATAACCGCTTTTCTCCCCAAGTATAACACGGGGCGGTTACAGGTGCAACAAAAAAGTCTTTCATTTCCAAAACTCAGAAATCAAAGACTCTCTCAAACTGGGCTAGAAGGATTCGAACCTTCACAATGACGGAGTCAGAGTCCGTTGCCTTACCATTTGGCGATAGCCCATTATAATATGAAGTTTTTAAAAGCGCTTTGCGCTTTAGCTGGGCTAGAAGGATTCGAACCTTCACAATGACGGAGTCAGAGTCCGTTGCCTTACCATTTGGCGATAGCCCATTATAATAGGAAGTTTTTAAAAGCGCTTTGCGCTTTAGCTGGGCTAGAAGGACTCGAACCTTCACAATGACGGAGTCAGAGTCCGTTGCCTTACCATTTGGCGATAGCCCATTATTTTGTCTTCGCAGCCTCAATCGCGACTGCGAAGATTATTATACATATAATACCAGTTCTAGTCAAGCACTTTTTTAATTTTTTTGTATTTTTGTCCCAATTTTATTCTGATCATCTAACGAAGCTGGTCCATAGGGTCCTTTCCAAGGATACCCGGCTCTGTCATGGTGTATGGATTTAATACTGTATTTAACTGTTTTTCATCCATCAGTCCCTTTTCCAGGATCAGATCACGGACCTGTCTGCCGGTGCGCAGCGCTTCTTTTGCAATATTGGCAGCTGTCTCATATCCTACATAAGGACAGATCGCAGTAATAACACCGATACTGTTCTCCACCTGCTTACGGCAGTGTTCTTCATTTGCGGTAATTCCCACTATACAGTTATCTACCAGTGTATTAACGGCTGATGCCAGTGTTTCAAGAGACTCAAACAGGTTATAGAAAATGATCGGCTCAAAGGCATTTAATTCCAGCTGTCCTGCTTCTGCTGCCATAGTAATGGTCATATCATTTCCTATAATGTTAAACGCAACCTGGTTTACCACCTCCGGGATAACCGGATTGATCTTTCCTGGCATAATGGAAGAACCGTTCTGTCTTGCAGGCAGATTGATCTCTCCAAAGCCGGTCCTTGGGCCGGATGACATAAGACGCAGGTCATTACACATCTTGGAAAGGTTCACTGCACAGTTTTTCACGATACCGGATACAGAAGCATAGCTGTCCAGGTTCTGGGTTGCATCGATCATGTCATAGGACTGCACCAGTTCTTCTCCTGTCAATGTGGACATGTTTTTAACTACTCTGTGGAAATACTGTACATCTGCGTTCAAGCCGGTTCCAATAGCAGTTCCGCCTAAGTTCAAGCAGCGGATCTCTTCTTTTGCATTGTCAAAACGCTTGATATCGCGGCGGATCGCAGATGCATAGGCATGAAATTCCTGTCCTAAACGGATGGGCACTGCATCCTGAAGCTGGGTCCTTCCCATTTTAATAACAGCGTCAAATTCCTTTGACTTATCCATTAATGCCTTTTCCAGACGTTTTAACTGCTCCTGAGCATTAGAGATCAGCTTTAAGGCTGCCATCTTGCCACAGGACGGGAATACATCGTTGGTAGACTGGCCGAAGTTTACATGGTCATTTGGATTTACCAGGCTGTAATCGCCCTTTTTGCCTCCTAAGATCTCAATGGCACGGTTTGCGATCACCTCATTGGCGTTCATATTCAGGGAAGTTCCTGCACCGCCCTGGATCGGGTCAACAATAAACTGGTCGTGAAGCTTCCCTGCTATGATCTCATCGCAGGCCTGTGTAATAGCAGAAGCACGCTTTTTATCCAGCTCTCCTACCTCAAAATTGGTAATAGCTGCTGCCTTTTTGATCTGGGCTACACTTTTGATCAGCTCCGGATGCATTTTTAAGCCTGTAATATAGAAATTTTCATGGGCACGCAGAGTCTGTACCCCATAATAAGCATCAATAGGTACTTCCTTTTCTCCAATAGAGTCGTGCTCTATGCGGTATTTCTTCTCTTCTGTTCCATTACCTTTTATTCCATTACTTCCTATTTCATTCATTCCATTATTCATGATCTCGCTCATGTCTTTCCTCCACATTTATCATACGTACATCAGTGACCATTTTTTCGTTCTTTTGTACGCAATCATCCTCTTGACTCTACTATAGATCCAGGCTACAATATTTTCAAATACTTATAATTTCATACTTCTTATAGATAAATGTCTATAATACATTATCTGTATGAATACCAAGGACAAGGAGGACTCCCATGTTCCAGGGAATGCACTATGTTTATGAAGTTTACAAAGAAATGAGTTTTTCCAAAGCTGCACGAAATCTTTTTATCAGCCAGCCTTCCTTAAGTGCTGCAGTTAAAAAAGCAGAAAAACAGATCGGCTTTCCTATTTTTGACCGCAGTTCCAATCATATCCAGCTGACAGAACTGGGAAAAGAATACATACGTTCCATTGAGATCATCATGGATGTGGAAACTGGATTTCAGAATTATATTAATGATATGAAAGAATTAAAAAGCGGTACCATTGCCATTGGCGGCACTAATCTGTTTGCCTCTTATGTGCTCCCGCCTCTTTTATCCCGCTTTACAGAACAATATCCCCAGGTCCAGGTCGATCTGGTGGAAGCTACCACTTCCCAGCTGACAGACCGCCTTTTCTCCGGCTCCTTAGATCTGCTCATTGACAATAAAAACATGGATCCGGCTGTTTACCAGAAAAGTTTCTTCTGTGAAGAACACCTGCTGTTGGCTGTGCCCATCCGCCTGGCTGTAAATGAAAAAATGAAAAATTATGCCCTTACAGCTTCCGATATAAGAGAAAACCGGCATCTAAACTCCCGGATCCCGCCGGTTCCCCTGGAAAATTTTCAAAATGAATCGTTTTTACTTTTAAAATCCGGAAATGATACCCGCTCCCGGGCAGACCGCATCTGCCATAATGCCCATGTTCTCCCCAAAATAAAACTGGAGCTGGACCAGCAGATCACTGCCTACAATCTGTCCCGGTATGGAATGGGGATCTCTTTCTGTTCTGATACCCTGGTGCGCCATGTTCCTGACGATGAAGGCCTGGTATACTACAAGCTGGATCATAAAGATGCTCTCCGGGAAGTGAATTTTTATTATAAACGGGGCCGCTATATGCCACGGGTAGTCAGTACATTTCTGGAAATGATCTAAAAGATGATTGTAATAAATAATCTGTAAAACGATATGCGAGATGTACCGATCAATGATTGTTTCTTATCTATCATATCTATAACAGTTATAACCATTTGTCTATAGTTCAGTGACAGATCACAGTACTTGACATAAAAAATAGGCTTCGCCTATTCAACTCCCCTGCCCCTCAATCTTGAGGGG
>NZ_QUCM01000021.1 GCF_003473545.1 Clostridium sp. AM22-11AC | reverse complement strand
TATTGAATTTTCAAGGTTCAACACACCACATCGGTGTGGGAAGTTTTAGTTATTTATTAGATTTACGGTTGATAAACTCTGTTTTTGTCTTAGAATAAACAAATTTCTGGCTGGCATACAGGCCATAATAGCCGGATAAAGCAAAAGCTACTGCAATGGCAATGGAGAAATATTCCATTCCCTCATAACCAAACAGCTCCAAAGCGATCACCAGAGAAGAAATCGGGCAGTTGGTCACTCCCGCAAATAAGGCAGCCATAGAGCAGGCAGCACATAAAGAAGGGGCAAAACCGGTGATCTGTCCAAAAGCACAGCCAAAAGCTGCACCTACACATAAAGTAGGAACGATCTCACCGCCCTTAAAGCCTGCACCAAGGGCAATCGCTGTAAACAGCATTTTTAAGAAGAAAGCCTCATAACCGATCTCCCCTTCCATACTGCGCTCAATAAGAGGCATACTGCTTCCGCAGTAGTCCCTAGTACCGATCAGCAGGGTAAGAAGGATAAAAATAGCACTGGCTGCCAGGATACGCACATAGGGATTTGGAAATATTTTCCTGTAAGTGTGCTCTGCACCATGGAGCATCAGGCAGAATACAATGCTGACACCTGCGCAGAGGGCACTTAAAAAAATGATCCAACCAACACTGGAAACGCTGATAGCCGGAATAGAAAGCACGGTAAAATGCTCTCCTGCAATGCCTAAATATCTGGCGATCCCCACTCCGATAAAAGAAGAAAAAATACAGGGAACCAGGGCTGCATAATACAGTACACCGATACTGATTACTTCCAGCGGGAAGATAGCTGCTGCTACCGGTGTTCCAAAAAGTGCAGAGAACACAGCGCTCATACCGCACATAATGGCGATCTTTTTATCTTTTTCGTCTAAATGGATGGCATTTCCAAACAGGTTTCCAAGGCTTCCGCCTAACTGGAGGGCAGCTCCCTCGCGGCCGGAAGAACCGCCTGCAATGTGGGTCAGCACCGTAGAGACAAAGATCAGCGGTCCTGTAGCCAGTGTTACTTTTTCCGTGGAAGAAATGGCATCAATGACCATGTTGGTGCCTCTGTTGCCCTCTTCATGAAAGGTATGGTAAAGCCATACAATGAGAATACCGGAAACAGGAAGGAAAAATAACATATTTGAGTGGTTCATGCGAAAAGAAGTGGCAAAACTGACACCCATAGAAAAGAGGCTGCCGATCAGTCCGCCTGTACCGCCGATCAGCAGTGCGATCAGGCTCCATTTTATAAAATAACGCAGATTATTGGCAAGGGAAGCCCTTGTTTCATCAGCTGAATGATTCATTTGTATGTATCCCCCTAATTATTCTTACATGCCATCTGATCATGGCATCACTATAAATGACATAAGCGTGCCTGACTTCTTTTTCGTCCATCAGACACGCTTTTTATGCACACGAAGGCTTACATTTCGCTGTAAGTACCTTTAAATTTTACAAGTTTTGGACGATAGCCTGCGTCTGTAAGAGCAGAAACGATCTGGTTCTTGTGGTCGGTACCAAATGCCTCCATAGTGATACGCAGCTCAACAGCAGCATTACGGTTGATGCTGATAAACTGGTTGTGTTCCAGCTTGATGATATTGCCGTGTTCTTTTGCAAGAAGCTCTGCTACCTTTGCAAGTTCACCTGGTTTGTCAGGAAGGAGAACAGATACAGTGAAGACTCTGTCTCTCTGGATCAGGCCGTGCTGAACGATAGAGGACATGGTGATCACATCCATATTTCCGCCGCTTAAGATAGAAACGATCTTCTTCTTTTCAACATTTAAGTGCTTTAAGGCAGCTACTGTAAGAAGGCCTGAGTTTTCAACGATCATCTTGTGGTTCTCTACCATATCCAGGAAAGCAACGATCAGTTCGCTGTCTTCAATAGTGATGATGTCATCTACATTCTGCTGGATGTATGGGAACAGCTTTTCGCCAGGACGCTTTACAGCAGTACCGTCTGCAATGGTATTTACCTGAGGAAGAGTTAATACATGTCCCTCTTTTAAAGACTCCTGCATGCAGTTAGCGCCAGCAGGCTCTACACCGATGACTTTGATCTTTGGATTTAACAGTTTTGCCAGAGTGGAAACACCGGTACAAAGACCGCCGCCGCCGATTGGAACTAAAATATAATCTACCGTAGGAAGTTCCTTGATGATCTCCATAGCAATAGAGCCCTGTCCGGTAGCTACTGCCAGGTCATCAAATGGATGTACGAAAGTATAGCCATGTTCATCTGCCAGCTTGTATGCATATGCACAGGCTTCATCAAATACATCACCAGCCAGAACAACTTCTGCTCCGTATCCCTTGGTGCGGTTTACCTTGATCAGAGGAGTTGTAGTAGGCATAACAACGGTTGCCTTAACACCAGACAGCTTTGCTGCATAGGCAACGCCCTGTGCATGGTTTCCTGCAGAAGCAGTGATCAGGCCCTTTGCTTTTTCTTCTTCAGTCAGAGTGCTGATCTTGTAATAAGCACCTCTTACCTTGTAAGCGCCGGTATACTGCATGTTCTCCGGCTTGAAATATACCTTATTTCCGGTCTGTGCGGAAAAATATTCGCTGTAGATCAGCTTTGTCTCCAGAGTGACCTCTTTTACGATCTCAGAGGCCTCTTCAAATTTCTCTAATGTGAGTTCTTCCATGGTAGTCTTTCTCCTAAAATTGATTATCATGTATAACTATAACACTTTATCTCATTAAATTCAAGTTACAGTTCAGCCATGATATTTAAGATTGTACATGAAACAGGGCGTTGACGAAATCATTTGCGTCAAATTTCTGCAGGTCATCGATCTTTTCACCGATACCGATATATTTTACAGGAATTCCCAGTTCAGACTGGATGGCAACTGCAATACCGCCCTTTGCAGTACCGTCAAGCTTGGTAAGGATGATACCTGTAATATCAGCTACTTCCATAAACTGTTTTGCCTGCGCCAGCGCATTCTGTCCTGTTGTTCCGTCTAAAACAACTAAAGTCTCCCGGTATGCATCCGGATATTCCTTATCAATGATGCGGTTGATCTTCTTTAACTCCTCCATCAGGTTCTTCTTGTTGTGAAGACGGCCTGCTGTATCACAGATCAGTACATCCGCCTTTCTGGATTTGGCTGCTGCTACAGCATCATAGATCACAGCTGCCGGGTCAGAACCTTCCTGCTGTGCGATAATATCAACTCCTGCTCTGGCAGACCATTCTGTCAGCTGCTCAATTGCTGCTGCACGGAAGGTATCTGCTGCTGCTAAAATCACTTTCTTGCCCTGGTCCTTTAACTGGCCTGCCAGTTTTCCTACAGAAGTAGTCTTTCCAACGCCATTGACACCGATCACCAGGACAACGGACTTTCTGTTTTCAAATTCGTAAGCATTTTCACCCAGATCCATCTGTTCTTTGATGCTACCTATCAGGATCTCCTTGCACTGCTCCGGATCCTTGATATGCTGCTCTTTTACTTTATTTCGCAGATCTTCTACAATCGCCATGGTCGTCTGGATACCCAAATCGCCCATGATCAGGGTTTCTTCGATCTCTTCATAGAAATCGTCATCAATAGCGGAAAAACCGCTGAAAATAGAGTCAATTCCAGATACAATATTGTTTCGGGTTTTTGTAAGCCCTTCTACCAGTCGGCCAAAAAAGCCTTTCTTTCCTTCTGCCATAAGGCCCCTCCTTTATATTTGCCTATTTTGTCAGGCTGTCTTCTATAAGATTAACAGAAACAAGGGTGGATACGCCCTTCTCCTGCATGGTAATTCCGTAAAGCCGGTCAGCAGCCATCATGGTGCCGCGGCGGTGGGTGATCACAATAAACTGGGTATTTTTCGTCAGTTTGTGAAGATAATTTGCAAAGCGGTCTACGTTGGAGTCATCTAATGCCGCCTCGATCTCATCTAAAAGACAGAACGGGGACGGTTTCAAATTCTGGATGGCAAACAACAGGGAAATAGCAGTCAGTGCTTTTTCACCACCGGAAAGCTGCATCATGTTCTGAAGCTTCTTGCCCGGAGGCTGGGCGATGATCTGAATTCCTGCTTCCAGGAGATCTTCCCCTTCCATTAATTCCAGGGCGCCCCGGCCGCCACCGAAAAGTTCTTTAAATACTTTGTCAAATTCTGCACGTATCTCCCGGAATTTTTCTTCAAACTGACGGCGCATGCCAATATCCAGCTCTTCAATAATCTTTTCCAGTTCTGCCTGTGCGTTTACCAGATCCTCATGCTGGGCCCTCATAAACTCATAGCGTTCTGACACTTCCCTGTAATCTTCAATAGCATTTACATTGATATTTCCAAGAGATTTGATCTGCTCTTTTAAAGCATCGATCTGTCTGCGGATCTCCGGAAGGGAGGATAATTCCTCTTTTTTCAGTTCTTTTGCCTGATTTAAGGTCATTTCATACTCAGACCACATATAGGCAGCCAGACTTTCCAAATGTTCTTCCAGCTTTTCCGCCTGGCTCTGTACACGGAACAGGTCCTTATCCAGGTCAGAAAGACGCTTTGAAATATCTTCCCTTGTCTGGAACAGATTTTTCTGCTGTTTAGAGACTTCTTCTTTTTCCAGGGCAGTTTTCTGGATCTCTTCCTCTAGCTGATGGTCATCTTCTTTGCTGCTTTCAATTTCCTTCTGGATCGCTATAATAGCAGCTTCTTTTTCTTCAATGGCCTTTCTGGAGTCATTTTTACCTGCTTCCAGAGAAGCATCTTCGTCTTTTAATTTCCTGATCTCACCGATCACACGGTTTTCATTTTCACTGATAAATGAAAGCTGCTGTTCCAAAGCTGAAGACTCTAATTGTATTTTTGAAAGTTCCAGAGAACAGTTTTCCCGCAGTAACTTTTCCTGGTTCAACAACAATGATTTTTCGTCGATCTGCTTCTGGGAATTTGTATTTCTCTCTTCCAGTCTGCCTTCTTCTGCCTTTAAAGAAGCACGGCCTTCTGTAATCTCACGGACCTGCTCTTCCAGAAGCGCATGTTCACGGACCAGATCTGCAGAGGAGTCTGCAATCTCGTTTTTCTTGTCCTCTAAAGTAGAGATATTGATACGGATGGTATTTTCACTTAAAGCCAGTTTCTGGATCTCATTTCTTAACTGTTCAGAAATTTCCTTCTTTTCAGCAGCCGTTGCTTCCTGAAGGCTTAATTCCTGCTGAATGGAGTCTGTCTGTTTTAAATAGCCGTTGCAGGCAGTTTCCAGTTCTTCGATCTCACGGCGTCTGCCTAAAAGATTACTGGTATTTTTAAAAGCACCACCTGTCATGGAACCGCCGGCATTTAAAAGTTCTCCCTCTAAGGTAACAATACGCAGGCTGTAGTGATACTTTCTTGCAATGGCAATGGCATGATCAATGGTATCCGCCACTACCACCCGGCCTAAAAGATACCGGATCAGACCCTCATACTCTTTGTCTGCCTGGACTAAACTGCTTGCAAGCCCCAGTACCCCCGGTTCCTTTAAAGCCTCCGGCTTTGGGAACGGAGACTGGTTCTTTCCCACACTGGTAAGAGGCAGAAAAGTAGCACGGCCGTATTTATTCTTTTTTAAATGTTCAATCAGCCGTTTGGCAGTTTCTTCAGAGTCAGTAACAATATTCTGGATACTGCCGCCTAAGGCTGTTTCAATAGCTGTTTCGTACTTTTTCTCTGTGCTGATAATATCAGCCACAACACCGCGGATCCCATGGATCCGGTCTCTTACTTCCATTACCCGCCGGATACTGTTTCCATAGCCATCATAGCGCTCTGCCAGGTTTCGCAAAGACTCTAATTTTGTATGGGCCATGTGGTATTCCTGCTGGGTGTTATTTAAGTTTTTATTTAAACGCTGAACCTCTTTTAAGGCGGCGTTCATTCCCTCTTCTGCTTCTTCTGCTGAAAACTGGGCCTTTTCTAACTGTTCCTGTAC
Source organism: Clostridium sp. AM22-11AC (assembly GCF_003473545.1). Taxonomy (GTDB): domain Bacteria; phylum Bacillota; class Clostridia; order Lachnospirales; family Lachnospiraceae; genus Enterocloster. The sequence goes on along the minus strand of NZ_QUCM01000021.1, from coordinate 55,749 downwards.
CTGGTCTAAAGCAGCCTTTTCCTGAAGGATCTTTTCATCCTGTACAGATTCATCACTTTTAAAGCGGAGAAGTTTCTGGGAGACTTCGCTGCGGCGCAGATTTACCTGCTCTAACATAGTCTCATAATGCTGCTGTCTTGCAGTCAGATCCGCCTTGTCATTCAACGCCTGGATGATCTCACTTTTCGCCTGTTCGATCTCATTTTCCAACTGATAGATCTGGTCATCTTTTTCCTGAAGCTGTGTTTTGGCAGCTTCCAACCGTTCTCCTGCGTCTTTTACCTGTATCTGGGCATCTTCACGTTCTTTTACATAGGAAGCCAGCTGTTTTCCATAATTTTCCAGATCCTGGGAGATCACATTTTTACGGCTTTTATAATGTTCTTCATTGGCCTCTTCTGTATGGATCTGTTCCCTTAAGACATTGATCTGGCCTTCTCTGGAACTTTTTTCCATAGCTGCTTCGCTTAAAGCCGCCCGGTTCTTTGTAAGGACTTCATCTAAAGCTGTCAGTTTTTCTTCCAGGGTATCATATTCTTTTCTCAGATCATCTGCCTTTTTCTGGGTCTCTTCCACATCCCCGGCAAGAAGACGTCTGCGGTTTTCTACCTCTTTTAACTGGGAATGGGTATTTTCTGTATCCAGAAGAAACTGATTGGCGTCACATACCTTTAATTCTTCTTTTAACTGAAGATATTCCCTGGCAGTTTTTGACTGACGTTCCAAAGGTCCTACCTGTTTTTCCAGTTCTGATAAAATATCGCTGACACGGACCAGATTTGCCTGTTCATCCTCTAATTTCTTCTGGGCAATGGATTTACGCCGTTTGTATTTAACAATACCGGCCGCTTCGTCAAACAGCTCTCGTCTGTCCTCCGGCTTTCCGCTTAAGATCTTGTCGATCTGGCCCTGTCCGATAATGGAATAACCTTCCTTACCGATACCTGTATCATAAAAAAGCTCATTAATATCCTTTAAACGGCAGGTGCTGCCATTGATCATATATTCACTTTCACCAGAGCGGTACAGACGTCTGGAAACTGTAACCTGATCATAATCAATAGCCAGCTGGTGATCGGAATTGTCCAGTGTAATGGCAACATAGGCAAAGCCCTGAGGCTTTCTAAGCTCTGTACCGGAAAAGATAACGTCCTGCATACTGGCGCCTCGCAGCTGCTTAATACGCTGTTCACCAAGCACCCAGCGGACTGCATCGGCAACATTGCTCTTTCCACTTCCGTTTGGGCCTACGATACCGGTAATACCATTATGAAATTCAAAAAGCAGTTTGTTGGCAAAGGACTTAAATCCCTGGATCTCAATGCTTTTTAGATACATGTTTCACCCGCCTTCAGTTTTAAGATGCCGTTGTAGGCAGCTAACTGTTCAGCAGCCTTCTTGGTACGGCCCTTTCCACGGCCGATTTCCTGATCACCTACCAGAGCGCGGACTTCAAAGGATTTGTTGTGATCCGGTCCTTCTTCTTTCAGAATCTCGTAGCTTAATTCGCCGTCCTGGCGGCTCTGTATGATCTCCTGTAAGATAGTCTTGCTATCATAAAAGAGCTGCTTGTGTTCAATATCATTTAAAATGAACCTGTGAATATACTCTTTTGCACTAGCAAAACCACCGTCCAGATAAATAGCTCCGATCACTGCTTCCATAGCATCTGATACAACAGAATTTCTGTTTCTTCCGCCGGTTGCGTCTTCGCCTTTGCCTAAAAACAGATAGCTTCCAAGGTTGATAGCTTCTGCACAGTACGCCAGGGTCGGCTCGCAGACAATGCTGGCTCTGATCTTTGTCAGATCACCTTCCGGCTTTTCTGTATATTTGTGATAGAGAAAATCACTGGTAACGATCTCAAGGACTGCATCTCCTAAAAATTCCAGACGTTCATTGCAGTGATTGTGGTCTAAACGGTGTTCATTGGCATAGGAACTGTGAGTCAGCGCCTGGGCTAATAAATGTTTATCCTGGAAATGATAGGAGATCTTCTCTTCTAGTTCTTTTAATTGCTCATTCATACGTAGTATCCTCCTTACGGATATAATAACACAAAAGGGCTGTTTGATAACAGCCCTGGATTCCTGTTATTTAGTTCAGTGCATTTTTAATCTGTTCAACTGCGTCCCCAACGGTAACGATCTGTTCTGCAGCTTCATTTGGAATCTCAATGTCGAACTCCTCTTCAATTCCCATGATGATCTGGAAGATATCCAGAGAGTCAGCACCCAGGTCATCTACAAATGTAGCTGCCATTGTCACATCCTCCGGTTCAATGTTCAACACTTCTGCAATAATTCCCTGCAATTTTTCAAATTCCATTTCTTAGCTCCTCTTTCTTAGATCTTTATTCTTTCATTTCTTCTGTTTTTCCGTTTCCAACCGTTAAGGACTCTTTGATCTTTTCATTGATTTCCTGTTCCTTAAAAGTAACGCATTGGATGATGGAGTTGCGTACCTCTGTACGCTTTGAACTTCCGTGGGTCTTGACTACCAGACCTTTTAAGCCTAACAATGGCGCTCCGCCGTACTGGCTGGCATCAAATGCCTTTAATGTGGTCTTCAAAGCTGGTTTTACTAATAGAGCACCGATCTTGCTTCTTAAGGTGGCCATCATGCCCTGCTTCACCATATGGATCAGCGTAGCACCCACACCCTCGTAAAGCTTAAGGATCACATTGCCTGTGAACGCTTCACAGACGATGACATCTGCTCCGCCATGTGGAATTTCCCTTGCTTCAATACTGCCAATAAAGTTAATATCAGGACAGGCTTTTAAAAGCGGGAATGTTTCTTTTACAAGGGCATTTCCCTTTTCTTCTTCTGCTCCGATATTTACAATAGCGACTCTTGGGTTCTTAATTCCCACAACGTGTTCCATATAAATGGAACCCATCTGCGCAAACTGTACCAGATGAGATGGTCTGGCATCTACGTTGGCGCCACAGTCGATCAGCAGTGACACGCCTTTTTCAGTAGGGATAAGCGGTGCCAGCGGAGGACGTTCTACGCCCTTGATCCTGCCTACGATCACCTGTCCGCCTACTAAAATAGCTCCGGAACTTCCAGCGGATACAAAAGCATCTGCTTCTTTATTCTTTACAAGATTCATGCCTACCACAATAGATGAGTCCTTCTTCTTACGGATCGCATTCACCGGCGGTTCTTCTGTGGCAATGACTTCTGTGGCATTCACCACCTGGATCTGCTCTTTGTTGTAAGTATATTTGGAAAGCTCTTTATTTACTACTGCTTCCTGACCTACTAAAAGCACCTGGATCCCTGGTTTTGCGTTTACCGCTTCTACGGCTCCCGCAACCATCTCAACTGGTGCCAGGTCACCGCCCATAGCATCTACAGCTACTTTAATCATAAAAGACTCTCCTTTCGGTTTCGCAATACAGTTATTAATATACTAGATGTCGTATCATAAATCAATACGTTTTTATGTGAATTTCGCCCCGCCTGTTAAAGGCGGCAATCATGTTTTCTTTTCACCGCAAAAGAGGACCCTGAGATTACTCCCAGGATCCTCTGATCTTCGTTTTTCTACAGATTATTCAGCTGTATTAACGATTTCGCGCTTATTGTAGCTTCCGCAAGCCTTGCATACTCTGTGAGGCATCATAAGGGCTCCGCACTTGCTGCACTTAACCAGGTTTGGTGCGCTCATCTTCCAGTTTGCTCTACGGCTGTCTCTTCTAGCTTTAGAAGATTTATTCTTTGGACAAATAGACATGGTTTACACCTCCTTCAACTGTTTAAAAATATCCTGGATAACTGACATTCTTGGGTCCAGTGACCTGTTGTCGCAGTCACAAGTCCCTCGGTTGAGATTTGTGCCACATCTATTGCAAATCCCCTTGCAGTTATCACTGCAGAGAACTCTCATAGGCAGGTTCAGGGTTAACTCATTACCAACCAGCTGGTCGACATCCAGATTATAACCATTAATATAGAACTGCTCATCCAAAGCTTCTATGCGGTCTTCCTTCGTCTGATTCATATCCAGCTCCTGGTCGATCTCCAGTTCAAAAGGAACTAAAACAGGCTCTAAGCATCTGGCACATGGCATTTCAAGGCTTAAAACAGCCTTTCCTGTCACAGTCAGTACCCGTTCTCCCTGGTTAGTGATAACCAGAGTCACCGGTTCTTTTTCCACAACTTTATAAGAACCATCAGGTCCTTTAAAATGTGTCATTTCCAGTGGAACTGTATAGTTTTTGGATTTCCCTTCAACAGGGAACAGCTCTGATAAATTAATCAGCATATCGTACTCCTTGATATGCACCTATGCTATTATACATAGGCGCACCGGGTTTGTCAACAAAATTTTCCAAAAAAATTACTTAACCAGTCTTAAAGTCTCTCTTGCGATTGCCAGCTCTTCGTTGGTTGGGATCAGCATAACTTTTACCTTGGAATCTGGAGCAGAAATAATTCTTCTCTCTCCTCTTACATTGTTAGCTTCGTCATCGATCTTAACGCCTAAGTAGCCTAAGTATTCGCAAACGTTCTTTCTGGTAACCTTATCGTTTTCACCAACACCAGCAGTGAATGCGATAGCATCTACACCGTTCATAGCTGCTGTGTAAGCACCTACGTACTTAGCAACACGGTATACGAATGCATCCAGAGCTACTGCTGCCAGATGGTTTCCTTCTTCCTTTGCCTTCTCGATATCACGGAAGTCGCTGGAGATGCCGCCGCTCATGCCTAAAACGCCGGACTTCTTATTTAAGATGTTCAGAACTTCGTTTACGTCTTTTCCTTCCTTGTTGCAGATGAACTGAACAACTGCAGGATCAACGTCACCACTTCTGGTACCCATGATCAGGCCCTCAAGAGGTGTAAGTCCCATACTGGTATCTACGCACTTGCCGCCGATGGAAGCAGATACGCTGGCACCATTTCCTAAGTGGCAAACGATAACTTTTGCCTTTTCTGGATCTAAGTTGCCGAACTTGATCGCTTCGCCGGATACGAACATATGGCTGGTTCCGTGGAAGCCATAACGACGGATACTGTATTTCTCATAGTACTCATGAGGAATTGCGTACATATAAGCCTTCTCTGGCATAGACATACCAAATCCGGTATCCCATACTGCTACGTTTGGCTTACCAGGCATAGCCTGTTCACAAGCCTCGATACCCATTAAGTTAGCTGGGTTGTGCAGAGGTCCTAAGTCGAAGCATTCACGGATAACTCTCTTAACATCCTCGTTTACTACTACAGACTCGCTGTAAACAACGCCTGCGTGCAGTACGCGGTGTCCGATCGCGGAGATCTCATCGGTGCTTGCGATCACGCCGTGATCTTTGTCCTGTAAAGCTTCCATAACCATGTTGATAGCTACGGTGTGGTTTGGCATTGGGCTTTCAACAACATATTTGTCCTTGCCTGCTGGCTGATGGGTCAGCTTGGAACCTTCGATACCGATTCTCTCGCAAAGGCCCTTAGCAACAACGCTTTCGTTGTCCATATCGATCAGCTGGTACTTTAAGGAAGAGCTTCCGCAGTTGATAACTAAAATCTTCATAATAGGTAATTCTCCTGTATATTTATTTTACTATGAAAAGTTCCGGGCGTCATATACGCATAAGCGCAGGCACCCGGTAACTTTTTATTTATCGCTTCTAAATTAGTTGTTCTGGCACTGTACAGCTGTGATAGCTACAACACCTACGATATCGTCAGCAGAGCATCCTCTGGACAGATCGTTTACTGGCTTAGCAATACCCTGGCACATTGGGCCGTAAGCAGCTGCCTTGCCAAGTCTCTGAACCAGCTTGTAACCGATGTTACCAGCATCCAGGTCTGGGAATACCAGTACGTTAGCATGTCCAGCAACCTTGGAATCTGGAGCCTTGGAAGCACCGATCTCAGGAACGATTGCAGCGTCTAACTGCAGTTCGCCGTCTAATGCTAATTCTGGAGCCATTTCCTTAGCTAACTTGGTAGCTTCTACTACTTTGTCTACGTCAGCATGCTTTGCGCTTCCCTTGGAAGAATGGGACAGCATAGCAACCTTTGGCTCATGTCCTACTAACATCTTGAAGCTCTCAGCGGAAGAAACAGCGATTGCTGCTAATTCTTCTGGAGTTGGGTTCTGGTTCAGACCGCAGTCAGCGAATACGAATGTACCGTTGTCGCCAAGATCGCAATCCGGAACTTCCATTAAGAAGAATGCGGAAACTAACTTGGTTCCTGGTTTGGTCTTAATAACCTGTAAGCAAGGTCTTAAGGTGTTTGCTGTAGAATGGCAAGCGCCGGATACCATACCGTCAGCATCGCCGTTCTTGATCATTAAACAGCCATAGTAAGCGTAGTCGCCTAAGATGGTCTCTTTTGCCTTCTCAGGAGTCATGCCTTTTGCTTTTCTTAACTCAACGAAGAGATCGATATATTCCTGGGTCTTCTCGTAGGTCTGTGGATTGATGATGGTTGCGCCGGAAACATCTAAGCCCTTGCTGTGCTCGCCGATATCCTCTGGTGTACCGATAATGATCAGGTTAGCAAGTCCTTCTTTTAAAATTTTCTCAGCAGCTTCCCATGTTCTGCGGTCCATGGACTCTGGAAGAACGATAGTTTTTTTGTCTGCTTTTGCTTTTTCTTTGATAATGTCGATTACTGCCATAATCTTTTTTACCCCTTTCCTTATGTTGAAGCATATAACATTATTATATACGTAGCCCCCAGCGGAAACAAGCTGAATTTAACGAAATTTTGCATTTTTTTTCATACTTTTCGTTATTTTGGATAAGATGCAGACATGTTTCCCAAAAATCCCCGGGGTCAGATCTTTTCGTAATGATCTACATTGATCACAAAGATAGTAGCTCCGCCTACCTCTACAGTCATAGGCATGGTAGCATAGTTTACCATGGCAGTACCGGAAATATACGGCATGTTCACAGTCAGTTTCTGGTGCTGTCCGCATTCCTGCTTGATCAGATTGATCACTTCTTCTACTTTTTCATCCTCTACACCGATCATCAAAGTGGTATTTCCTTTTTTCAAGAAACCACCGGTGGTAGACAGTCTGGTCACACTGTAATGGTTCTGGTTTAAAAGGCTTACTACATCATCTTCATTATCATTTCGTACAATGGCGTATACTAATTTCATGGTTTTAGTCCTCCTTGCTTTGTTCTGGTATAGACTTATGAGCCCTGCACTTGCGTGCTCTGTTGCCTGCTGTCCCAGGCGGCTTGTTATAAGTATAGCATATTTATATAAAAACAGGCACCGAAATTTAGCTCCGGTGCCTGTTTCTTAATATTTTTAACATTATTTCAACATTTCTGCCTCGTCCGGGGATAAATGTTTCTGTTTATGAATAAATGTCTCTTTCTATGGAACGTCTCTTTCTATGAACAAATGTCTCTTTCTATGAAATTATGAATTAGATGCCGGTTTGGTTCCAAGAGTGATCTGTACTTCATGTTCTACATAAGAACCATTTACAAGGGACTGTACTGTCAAAGAAACCGTAGAACCGCCTTCGTAGTAAGTAAGCATCTGCTTTAATTCTTCCATATTGGTAACAGACTGTCCGTCAAACTTGGTGATGATGTCCTTTTCTTTCAGGTCAGAATTTGCTGCTGCACCGCCTTCAACGATCTTGTATACATAGATACCAACCGGCATACCGTATTCCTTGGAAGCATTGGCATCAATATTGGTTCCCTGAATTCCAAGGTATCCCTGTGCGCTTTCGTCAACTGCTTCTCTTGTCTTCTTTGTCATCAGGTTATTTAAGATTTCCTGTGCCTTTGAGATAGGGATCGCAAAGCCCATGCCTTCTACTTCTGTAGATGCGTTCTTTGCAGCGTTGATACCGATTACATTGCCATTTAAGTCAAGAAGGGCACCACCACTGTTACCAGGGTTGATGGCTGCATCTGTCTGGATGTAAGTATGCTGGATACCATTTTCATCTGTGATCTCACGGTCTAAAGCACTGATATAACCAACTGTCAGTGACTGTCCATAACCAAGTGCATTACCAATGGCAATTACCTGCTGTCCTACCTTTACATTATCAGAATTGCCCAGGGTTGCTACTTTGATCTTGCTCATAGTATCAGATGGGATATCAGAAAGCTTTACAGCAATGATCGCCAGGTCTGTTGCTGAGTCTGTACCCTTTACAGCAGCTGCTACCTGAGTGCTGTCTGTAAAGGTAACCTTCATATCTGTCGCACCGGATACAACGTGGTTGTTGGTAGCGATCAGAAGTTCTGTATCATTCTGTCCAACAATGATACCAGAACCGCTGCTCTGTGCCTGATAAGTCTGAGGCATACCAAAGAAATTGTTCTGTTCCACAGTCATGGTATCGTTGATGGCTACCAGAGAAGGCATTGCCTTTTCAGCGATGGAAGAAACATCGGTTACTGTAGATACAGCGGTCGTACTTCCGTTATTGGATGCAGCGCTTGTTTCCGGTACCTGTGCAGTGGTGGTTCCTTCTGTTTCTGCCGGTGCAGTAGCTGTTATATCAGCAAGTCCTGTAAGACGGGCGCCTACATAATTAACACCTGTCATCACACCGCCTGCTACTGTGCCAAACAGCACAGCTGCTGCAGTAATACCTGCTGCCTTTCTTGCCCAGCTGTTTTTCTTTCTTGGTGCCTGAACGGTTTCACGGTATTCATTTCTGTAACCATGTTCCGGTCTGTTATTCTGCTGTTTGCTCTCCTGCCACTGAGTTTTTCTCTCAGAGGAAGTTCTTTCAGAAGAACGGTTTGGGGTAGTCCAGTTTACATTCTGTGAAGAACCGGACTTTCTGTTTTCCTGTGACCGGGATGAACTGGTTTGAGTTTCCTGCTCATCTACATCATCCATAATTTCTGTTCTTTCGATCTCCTGATCTCTATCCTCTCTGTTTTCTCTATCTTCTTCGTACATAAAAAACGCTCCTTTCAGATGCCTTTGTATATTTCAAATGGATTTTTATTTTCTTTTTAATTTCTTTCTCTTTCCTTTTGATAACTACAATATACCCTCTGTTTTTGATGCAATTGTGATGCAATTGTGTATATTTTGTGTCCTGATCTTAAGGCATGCTGGACGAACCTTCTGTCCGTGGGTATAATAGTACCATGAATACGCCATTCTGTATACACAGACTTAGGACAGGAGACGAAAATAAGATGAAGATAACCGGTATTGTAGCTGAATATAATCCATTCCATAACGGACACGCCTATCAGATCAAAAAAGCCCGTGAAGTAACCGGCTGTGATTACTGCATCGCCGTTATAAGCGGAGATTTTGTACAGCGGGGAGAAGTGGCTGTTTTCAGTAAATACCTGCGTACAAAGATGGCACTTCTGTGCGGCGCAGACCTGGTCCTTGAGATCCCTTCCATCTTTGCAGTAAGCAGTGCAGAGGACTTTGCAGCCGGTGCAGTTGCCCTTCTTGATCAGCTGGGAGTGGTGACCCATCTTTGTTTTGGCAGTGAAATGGGAGAAAGTGAACGTTTTATGGAAACAGCGGCTATTCTTGCAGATGAGCCGGACTCATTTTCCACAAAATTAAAAGAAGGACTTTCAGAGGGGCTTTCCTGGCCTCAGGCAAGAGTCCGGGCTTTAGAAGCAGAAGGAATATCGGATCTTGGAAACTTCCTGGAAACGCCTAACAATCTGCTAGGTGTAGAATACTGCAAAGCCCTGATCCGGCAGAAAAGTCCCATCCAGCCGATTACTATTTTACGAAAGGGAAATGGATACCACAGCCAGGATCTTACAGGAGAACTTGCCTCCGCTTCCGCTATCCGCAGAGAAATCTTTAAAGAAGAACCGGATTTTTCCATTCTTTTATCGCAGGTGCCTGATGAAATACGTTCTCTCTTTAAGGCAGAAGTCTCTCTGCAGCCGGAAGATCTGTCTGATCTGCTAAATTACAGACTCCTGACTTTAAAGCGGGACGGGATCCCTTTTTCTGTTTTCGCAGATGTATCAAACGACCTTTCAGACCGCTTGGAAAGCAAACTCTATGAGCAGGCAGACTGGGAAGAACGGATCCGGCAGTTAAAATCCAGGCAATATACCTATACCCGCATCAGCCGGTGTCTTCTGCATATCCTTTTAGGCATTACAGATGAAATGGTCCTTGCAGGAAAAGAGGCCGGTTTTTCCCCCTATGCCCGGATCCTAGGTTTTCGCAAAAGCAAAGCAGGGGTTTTAAGCGAAATAAAAAAGCATACCCGGATCCCGCTGGTCACAAAGACCGCGGATGCATCCAGGATGCTTTCTGGTACAGCAAAAATGTTATTTGAACAGGATCTGTATGCATCTCATGTGCGTCAGAGCCTGCTTTTAGGAAAAACAGGACAGCCGGTGCGTAATGAGTTTACACAGCCCATCTGTATTATATGATGATACCAGGATCAAAAGGTCGGAAATCCGATGCAAGCTTGCACACAGCGTTCTCAGTATCAGAGTTCCGGAGCCAGGAGACGGACAATGGCGGGATCTATATTCAGGAAATGGATCAGTTCCCGTATCTGCTCTCCTGTTTCTTTTTTCTTCTCTCCCTCTGAATTCCCTTCTTTTCTCAACACAGCACGCAGCAGAATATTTTTCGGTGTGTGCTCCATGTCAATAAATTCCAAAATCTGGGTATTGTAACCTCTGTATTCTAAAACCTTTGCCCGGATGCCATCTGTATACAAAGCTGCCATCCGTTCCTTAAGCAGGCCATATTCCAAAACAGGCTGCAGAACAGGATTGTGGATCTGACGGTTTAATTCATGCTGACAGCATGGAACAGAAAGGATCACCTTCGCTCCCCAGCCAACTGCCTTTTCCAGGGCATAATCCGTTGCCAGATCACAGGCATGAAGGGTAACTACCATATCTACATGATCCACCCCTTCATAAGAAGCAATATCCCCACAGGTAAAGCTCAGCTTCTCATATCCGTACCGTACTGCCAGGTCAGAACAATGGCAGATCACATCTTCTTTCAGGTCCAGACCGATGATCCGTACCGGGTATCCCTTTACTTCTTTCAGATAATAATACATGGCAAAGGTAAGATAGGACTTACCGCAGCCAAAATCAATGATCACATTTTCTTTGTTTTTATTTAACTGAGGAAGAATATCTTCTATAAATTCAAGGAAACGGTTGATCTGACGGTACTTATCATAGCGGCTGTGGACAATAGTGCCTTCTTTTGTCATAACCCCAAGATCTACCAGAAACGGAACCGCTGTTCCTTCCGGTAAAAGATACTGCTTTTTACGGTTATGCTCCAAAGCTGCCTGGTTGATCATACGGGCCTGCTTCTTAAATTTTACAGTCATTTTTCCTTTTTTACTTACAAGTACTGTTGCCTTGCCTCTGGCACAGGTGATCTCAGCCTGACGGAAAGGACCATTTAAGCAGTTTTCTACATAAATAACAGCTTCATCTCTGCTTAAATTTTTATGAAAAGCCTGTTTGCCTTTCTGCTCCTCTGCCTGGAAGATCAGATTTCCCTTCAGGAGCAAAGGACGGATCTTTGACTTTGAAAAATGATCCGGGTCCGAAGGATTGCTTAAAAGAATCCTCTCTAAATCCTTTTCAAGGCAAAATTCCAAAGCTTCCCTTAACTGTGCATGTTCATTGGATTCTACCATTGTTGTCCCTTTCTCCTTTCAGTCTTCACCTAAAAGCTTTTTGGAAAGCTGTAAAAGTTCCCCAAACTCCCGGATCACTGCCTCTGCCCCGTTTACCTGTCCAAAACCATAGGCAGCATGGACAAAGGGGATTCCGGCATCTGCAGCTGCCTCTGCGTCCATGGCAGTATCGCCTACATAAAAACTTTGATCTAAGTGGTTTCTCTGGATCACCATGGAAATATTATCTGCCTTGGAAAGACCGGTATTTCCATAACATTCAATATCTGTAATATATTCTTCCAGATTACAGGAACGCATTAAAACCTCAATATAGCCCTTCTGGCAGTTGCTTACAATAAACAGTTTATATTTCCAGCTTAACTGCTGAAGAACTTCTGCTACCTGAGGGTAAAGAATTCCCGGATGATCTTCCAGATACTGGTTTTCATATTCCATACAGGCTTCCATTACCTCTAAGCGTTTTGCAGGAGACAGATCCGGAAATAATGCGTCTCCGAAATCTTTCATGTTCTTGCCCATATTCCGGCTGATCATATCCGGAGTGATGGGTCTTGGTCCATTTAACAGCTTTTCTGCCGCTACCTGCCAGGACTGGGCCACCTGAACAGAAGAATCCCATAAGGTTCCGTCTACATCAAAAATAATTCCCTTTTTCATCCTTTATTCTCCCCTTTTGTTATCCTTTCCAGCCGCTTCTTAAAAGTTCCGGATACTTGTCTAAATGTGCATGGTCATTAAAACATTCCAGTGTAAAGCGTTCATTCTTTTCATCCCATTGAAGTTCTGTAATACTGCAGTTTTCCAGATCTTTTCCAAGAATACGGAAACGGCTTAACGGAATTCCCGTATAATAAGCAGCCATGACCCGGATCAGCCCGCCGTGTGTTACCACTGCGATCCGTTCATATCCTGTTTTTACAAGGCCTTTTAAAACAGGATCCGCCCGTTTTACCACATCGGCAGCACACTCACCGCCCGGATAAGCAAGATCTGTTTCCATTTTTGCCTGTTCCTTCTTAAAATCTGCAAACTTTACAGCAATCTCTTCATCAGAAAGACCTTCCATCTCCCCGAAATCAATTTCACGAAGTTCCGGACAGATGGTGTGTTCCACATTCCAGTATAAATTAGCCGCCTGGGCTGTCTCTACGGCTCTTAACAGGTCACTGGAATAAACCGCCTGGATCTTTTTAGGAAAAAGACGCTCACCTAAAAGGGCTGCCTGACGGTAGCCCTCTTCACAAAGATCAACATTAACATTGCACAGGCGGCTGTTCTGCCGCCCATGACGGATGAGATATAATTTCATACGTATCGAGTCCTAGTTCTTAAAGCTGTGGATCGGAGCCGGGATCCGTCCTCCTCTTGTAACAAATTTCTCACAGGAGAATGTATTAACAGGAATGATCGGTGCATAACCTAAAAGGCCGCCAAATTCTGCTGTATCTCCTACTTTCTTTCCAATCACTGGGATCAGGCGGACTGCGGTAGTCTTCTGGTTGACCATACCAATGGCTGCCTCATCAGCAATGATACCTGCAATGGTAGTAGAAGGTGTATCTCCCGGGATAGCGATCATATCAAGACCTACAGAGCATACACAAGTCATAGCTTCCAGTTTTTCAATGGTAAGAGCGCCAAGGCTTACAGCATCGATCATTCCCTGGTCTTCACTGACAGGAATAAAGGCACCGCTTAAACCGCCTACATAAGAAGATGCCATAACGCCGCCCTTCTTAACCTGGTCATTTAACATAGCAAGGGCTGCAGTAGTTCCAGGAGCGCCTACACGCTCTAAGCCGATCTCTTCCAGGATCTCGGCCACACTGTCGCCTACAGCAGGGGTCGGTGCTAAAGAAAGGTCAATGATACCAAATGGGATGCCCAGACGCTTGGATGCTTCCTGGGCTACCAGCTGTCCTACACGGGTGATCTTAAAGGCAGTCTTTTTAATGGTCTCGCAGAGAACTTCAAAGTTTTCGCCTCTTACTTTTTCAAGAGCCACTTTTACAACACCAGGGCCGCTGACACCTACGTTAATGATGGCATCTGCTTCTGTTACACCATGGAAAGCACCTGCCATAAATGGGTTATCATCTGGTGCATTGCAGAATACAACCAGCTTTGCGCAGCCTAAGGAGTCGTTATCCTTTGTAGCCTGGGCAGTTTCTGTTACAATGCGGCCCATTAATTCTACAGCGTCCATGTTAAGACCTGTTTTGGTAGAACCTACGTTAATAGAGCTGCATACACGGTCTGTAGTTGCCAAAGCTTCCGGGATAGAAAGGATCAGGTTTTTATCAGCTGTAGTCATTCCCTTGCTTACAAGAGCAGAATAACCGCCAATAAAGTTGACGCCTACTTCCTTTGCTGCCTTGTCCAGAGTCTTAGCAATGGTAACAAAATCTTCCGGCTTTTTGCAGGCAGAACCACCTACTAATGCAATAGGAGTAACAGAAATTCTTTTATTTACAATGGGAATACCAAAATCCCTTTCAATATCTTTTCCGGTGGAAACCAGATTTTTTGCCAGAGTGGTGATCTTTTTGTAGATCTTTTCGTTGACAGTATCCAGATCACTGTCTGCGCAGTCAAGAAGACTGATACCCATGGTAATGGTACGCACATCCAGCTTTTCGTGTTCGATCATATTGTTGGTTTCATTTACTTCGTAGATATTAATCATGACCTGTTTTTCCTTTCAGATGTTTATCGGCTTTATTCGTATGGGGATATCACCACCTGGTGACGTATGTATTTAAATTCTGTGCATCTTTGTAAAGATCTCTTCTCTCTGGATCTTTACGGTTACACCGATCTCTTCTCCCACTTTTTCCAGCTCATCTGCAACCTCTCCGAAGGTCTTTTCGATAGCAGACACATCTACGATCATCATCATGTTAAAATAACCCTGTACAATGGTCTGGGAGATATCCAGGATGTTTACATGGTTCTCTGCCAGATAAGTACATACCTTTGCGATAATTCCCACTGTGTCTTTTCCTACTACTGTGATAATTGCCTTACTCATTTTTCATTCTCCTCTTCTTTTTTTATACTCACGAACCCGCGTTTTTGCGCTTTACCGCCTGCTTACGCAGGCAGTTCGTTCGTTACAAGCAAACTACTTCACTCATTTTATCTCTGGAGGCAACGGAAATGGAGAAATCCGATGCTCCATACGGGCAGTCCCCCTCGTCAATTTCCAGACGGACTGTCTCATAAGCCAGTTCCGCGTAATTATTTTCCTTGCTTAAATGGCCTAAGAAGATTTTTTTCAGATTATCATGAAGGATATTATTTAACAATCTCCCTGCATTTTCATTGGACAAATGACCGTGATCCCCAAGGATACGGCGTTTTAAATAGTACGGATAAGGGCCGGTCTCCAGCATGCGCACATCATGGTTGGACTCCAATAAAATGGCATCCAGTTTCTGAAGGTGGTCGATCACATACTGATCAAAATGTCCCATATCCGTAGCTACAGCCACAGCTTTGGAACCATTTTCCACCCGGTAAGCTACAGGATTTACTGCGTCATGATCGATCTTAAAGGGCTTTACAGTCAGATCCCCTATCTGAAAATCCACATCCGGCTCTATAGGGGACAATAAACCGGTATCAAAGGTTCCCAATGTCTTGCAGGCTGCGATCTCGTCTAAAGTCTCTTTTGTCCCGTAAATAGGAAGATGATATTTTCTTGAAAGGACTCCCAACCCTTTAATATGGTCGGAATGTTCATGTGTCACCAGAATACCTGTTACATCAGAACCGGTCAGTCCGATGTCATTTAACCCTTCCTGGATCCGCTTGTTGCTGATACCTGCATCTACTAACAGATGGGTGTTGTCAGAACCTATGTAAATGCAATTGCCGCTGCTGCCGCTTGCTATGCTTACCATTCTCATGCTGTTTCGTTATCCTTCCCGCAAAGAAGTTTCTGTATCTGTAAAGAAGTTTCTTCTTCCGTTCCGCTGTTGTTGATCTCACAGTCTGTAAAGTTTCTGAATTCTTCTTCCGATGCCTGATTTGCCATGATCCCTGCGATCTTTTCGTCAGAATATCCCCGGCTTTCTTTCAGGCGTCTGATACGTTCTTCTCTTGATGTATAAAGATACCACATTTCGTCGCAGATGTCACGAAATTCTTTTGAAGGAATAGCAGCTTCTATGACCACCGACTGTCTGTTATATTCCTCTGCCTCTTTTTTCACTGCCTTCCACACAAGGGGATGGGTCAGACTGTCTACCTTTGCTCTTTTGGAAGGATCTTTAAAAATGATCTCTGCCATGGCGCTGCGGTTGATCTGTCCGTCCTCTAACAGGATCTTCGGGCCTAAAAAGGCGCATACCGCCTCATAAGCCTCTTTTCCCGGTTCCATAAGAGCTCTTGCAACAAGATCTGCCTGGATCACATGAAAACCATATTTTTCCTGAAGAATGGACAACACCGTACTTTTTCCGGCTCCTACGCCCCCGGTGAGACCGATCACCGGGTATTTTTTTCCTTTACATGTAAAATGTGTCTCTAACATATCATCTGTTCTGTCCTGGCACATAGTTCTGATCTGCTCCTTAATCGTATCCTATACGCTTATGATCTATTTTGCGTCAAACCAGGATGCTCCTGTTTTCGCGTCAACTTCCAGTGAAACCTTTAAATTTGCAGCATGTTTCATCTTGTCTGTAAGGATCTCTTTTACCTCTTCCACTTCATTTTCTGCAGTCTCGATCAGAAGTTCATCGTGGATCTGTAAAACAATGCGGGAGGAAAGCCCTCTCTTTCGCAGTTCCCTGTCTACTGCGATCATGGCGATCTTCATAATATCAGCTGCTGTTCCCTGGATCGGGGAATTCATTGCCACACGTTCCCCAAACTGGCGCTGCATAAAATTAGAGGACTTAAATTCCGGGATCGGACGGCGTCTGCCATAAAGAGTCGTCACATATCCCTGCTCTTTTCCCTGCTTTACCAAACTGTCCAGAAATTCCTTTACTTTCGGATAAGTCTCAAAATACCGTTCAATATATTCCTTTGCCTCTTTTCTGGAAATACTCAGATCCTCACTGAGGCCGAAAGCACTGATGCCGTATACAATACCAAAGTTTACTGCCTTTGCATTTCTTCTCTGAAGAGGGGTTACTTCCTCTAAAGGCACATGGAATACCTGGGATGCTGTAGTGGCATGGATATCCCTGGACTCCCTGTAAGCCTCGATCAGGCGCTCATCCCCGGACATATGGGCCAAAATACGCAGTTCGATCTGGGAATAATCGGCATCTGTAAAAATATAGCCCTCTTTCGGGACAAATACCTTTCGTATCTGACGTCCCAGTTCCATACGCACCGGAATGTTCTGCAGGTTTGGCTCTGTACTGCTGATACGGCCCGTAGCTGTTATAGTTTGGTTAAATTTTCCATGGATACGGCCGTCTTCGCTGATATAAGCTGCAAGGCCTTCTGCATAGGTAGAATTTAACTTGGTCAGCTGGCGGTAATCCAGGATCTTCTGTACCACCGGATGCTCCGGAGCCAGTTTTTCCAGAACTTCCGCTGCTGTAGAATAACCTGTCTTGGTCTTCTTTCCACCTGGAAGCTGCATTTCACCAAACAGGATCTCTCCCAGCTGTTTCGGGGAATTGATATTAAATTCTTTTCCTGTTTCAGCATAGATCTCTGTTTCCAGTTTTTTGATCCCTACTTTTAGGGTATCTCCATATTCTTTTAACTTGTCCCTTTTTACAAGGACACCTTCCTGTTCCATATGCCACAAGCTGTAGATCAGAGGCATCTCGATCTCTGTATACAGCTTATACATTTCTTCCTGCTCCAAGCGGCTCTTTAAAGGCTCTGCAGCTTTCCAGGCAATATAGCCCATATAGCAGGCACAGGTTACCGCCTTTTCATCCCCTGTTTCTAACAGATCGCCCAGGTTTTCTTTTCCGATCAGGTCGCTTTTAGAAGGAATGGTCATGGAAAGATAATCTCTTGCCAGATCATCATAACCATAGGTATCTTTTAAAGGATTTAAAAGATAACCGGCAACGCCTGCGTCATAAACCGGTGCTTCGTCTGTAAGATTTAACAGAGGCAGCATGGATTTAAGATCCAGGACCCAGACAGAATGAACGGTGTCATTTTTACAGAGGTTTTGTACTTTTTCTGTCAGCCAGCTGTCTGTGATCTGAGACTCGGACACACGGATACAGTAGATTTCTTCCGGACCTGTGCAGATCGCAAGGGCTGTTACAGGAAGAAAGGCAGATTTTGCCTTTTTGCCGGAATGGACTGTTCCATCCGTATCAAAAGAGAAGGTCAGCTGTTCTGCTTTCTCCGAAACCTTTGCCCTGCTTCCGGTGATCAGCTGCAGACCTGTAACAGCGGCTTTTTCCGCTGCCTTAAAGATCTTTTCCGCCTCTTTTTTATCTGTAACTTCCTTAAATGACTTCTGTGGACCATTTTCCTTATCTTCCATGGAAGCAGAGTCAAAACGGTTTAAGATGGACTTAAATTCCATCCGTTTCATAAACTTAAAAGCTTCCGGTGTATAAAGATTGCCGATCAGAGCCTCTTCATAGGAAAATGGGATGGGACAGGTGATGCAGATCGTTGCCAGTTCCTTGCTCATCTGGGCCATGTCATAATACTCAGAAAGGGCTTTCTGGGCTCTTGGAGGCTTGATCTCATCTACATGGGCATAGGCATTTTCAATAGAACCATAGGATACGATCAGATTAGTCGCTGTCTTCTCGCCAATAGAAGGCACACCTGGGATATTATCAGAAGTATCTCCCATAAGAGCTTTTACATCAATAAATTCCGTTGGTGTTACCTGGTATTGTTCTTTTACATCTTCCGGATAATAATCATAGATCTGTGTGCTGCCTTTGCTGGTCTTGGGGATACGGATCTTAATGTGGGTATCCGCTAACTGCAAAAGATCCCGGTCGCCGGAAACAACAGATACTTCGATTCCTTCCGCCTGACATCTTTTTGCCACAGTTCCCAGGATATCGTCCGCTTCATATCCCTCCATTGTAAGGATAGGGATATTCATGGTCTGCAGTGCCTCCTTCATCAGAGGTACCTGTTCCCGCAGTTCTTCCGGCATCGGTTTTCTGGTGCCTTTGTATGCATCATACATCTTATGGCGGAACGTAGGCGCAGACAGGTCAAAGGCTACCGCCAGATGGTCTGCATTTTCTTCTTCCAATATCTTAAACATGATATTTAAAAAGCCATAGACTGCATTGGTATGAAGTCCTTCTGCATTGGTCAGATCCGGAACCCCATAAAAAGCCCGGTTTAAAATACTGTGTCCATCGATCAGTACCAGTTTATTGTCCATAATATAAAATCCTTTTCAATAATTTATTCTTAAAATCCAGTCTGGCTCCAGATACGGATCTGGACGATCAGTATCACAAATACAGACCAGAAACAAAGGGTATTTACTGCATAAATCGCATTTTGCAGAAGTTTCAGCGTGTGGATCCGCTGGCGGGAAAGCTCCAGTGCAGTTTCCAACGCACCTTTGATGTTGTAGCTTCCGGTACCTTCATCCAGCTGCCTGATACCCACATCTACTGTAAAGTATATCTCAAGTTCCTCCCGGCAATCCGGGCAATGATCAATATGTTCTACAAATGCTTTCAGTTCCTCATCTGTTATACTGCCATTGATATAAGGCATAACCAGACGCTCTGCCTCTCTGCAGGTCATGGCAGTCACCTCCTTTTGCAGCAAAACTGCTGTACGAAATAAAACATAATTCAGATATCATCATACACTAAAATGGGGCGGTTTTCAATGTATAGAAAAATGCTTAAATATTTTTTAAAATATTTTCTAAAAAGAAAAAAACCTTAGGAACAACGTATTCACGCTATTTCTAAGGTTTCTCCCTGCCAAGGGTGTAATGCCGGCGGCGGGACTTGAACCCGCACGCGGTTACCCGCAACAGATTTTGAGTCTGCATCGTCTGCCATTCCGACACGCCGGCATTTCTTCACAACGAAAATTATTTTACCATATAGTTTTTGGTTTTGCAAGTGGTTTTGGAATAAGTTCTAAATAAGAATGTTACAGTTCAGTCATGACATAAAAACAGCGGCTGCCTCAAATTATCTGGCAACCGCTGTTTTTATTATTATGCATCTTTTCTCCTGCGTTTTGCAATGAGCAATACCAGGAGTGCCGCACTCATTACGGTGATCCCTGACATGATCTCGATGGAAGTAGAATTATCACCGGTTTTTGGGAGAATTCCTAATGGAACCAGTACATCCTCAATTGCTTTCACGATCGGATTTTCAGCTTTTGGAACATCATTGTCCGGTACGTCTACAGACTCATTTGTCTGGGCTGCGTGACGTCCTGTGGTACTGGAACCACCGCCGCCTCCGCCGCCACCACTGTGGCCACCGCCTCCAGTGGAGTCTGCTTCATACTTCGGAAGGGATCTCACATCATATACCCAGGTATTCGTTTCTTCGTTTAATACCGGGAGTGTAGTCAGATACGGGCTTACAGTTACATTATCACCGGAAGCCTTGAACTGGCATACCAGATACAAACCGGATGAAAGTCCTGTAAACTGGATCTTTCCGGAAGCAGTTGCCTGTGTAGACAACGCTCCGATCTGATTATTTTTTATGAATTGTTCCAGAGTTTGTGCAGCTGACAGCACGCCGGTAGCAGTATGATCTCCTATATCAGCTCCGGAACCGGTAAATTCCTGAGACAGAGCATATGCTCCTTCTGCACCATTCCATTCACCTACTTTGTAAATGGAAATAGTTGCTTTTTTACTTTCCGCTTCCAGATCAATGGTCAGAGATACCGGTCTGGCCGTGTCGATACCTGCTGTTTCGCCTGCGAATGCACCCTGGCATACGCTCATGGTCATCAATATCACTGCCGCCAGAAAAGCTGCCATTTTATTTTTCTTCTTCATTCTTTTCATGGCTTCCTTCTTTCTTCTCTGCTTTGCTGTTCTGAGAGAGTTCCTTGTTTCTTTGGTCAGCGGTTTCTTCCGTTTTGCTGCTGGCTTTTCCCTTCTTCTTTCCGGAAGGTGCCAGGATTCCAAGTAAGATTGCCACTCCAAATGCAGCTATGGCAAATAGAATCCATTGTCTTGTACCCAGTTTGCGTCCCTGCTCTTCCGCCGGTCTGTCACTGACTGCCGGTGCCGGTTTTAACGGAACCTTTTCTGCATATTTTTCATCATATGGGATCCGTGTTCCCCGGATCAGAAGCCGGTGACTGTTGATACCATAAGGAGTACAGGTGACCAGTGTCACATAATCTTTTCCCGGTTCAATGGAAAGTCCGTCTACCTCGGAAGGAAGTACAGTAACGATCTGATCGATCTGATATTCCAGGATCTCTCCTAATGTTTTCAGATAGAACACATCTCCTGTTTCCAGGCGGTCCAGATCCGTAAACAGCTTTGCTGAAGGAAGTCCTCTGTGTCCGGTGATGATCGCATGAGTGCTTTCACCGCCTACAGGAAGGGAAGAACCTTCGTAATGTCCTGCTGCTACCTGTAAGACGCCTTCGCTAGTACCATGATATACAGGAAGTTCTACTGCAATTCCCGGTATATTAATGATACTCATGATCCCCGAACCACCTGTGTTTAAAAGGTCTTCATAAGGACTGTCTTCCCGGTCTTTTTCTGTACTGGCTGCTTCACTGAGATTGCCAAACTGAGCAAGATATTCGTTGTAAGCCTGTGCGTCCTGCAGTTCTTTGGAATAATCCGCCTCCGGAAGTTCCTCTACTAACTTGTCGTAAGAAGCTATCGCCCGTGAGGAATGTCTCTCATTCACATACTCACTGACCGCAGGATAAAGGAGAATGGAAAGACCGATCAGGAAAATGATCACAAATATGATAGTTGAAATTCGTTTTCTCATCCGGTCTTTCCGCACCTCCTGGGTTTATGGTTACTTCATAAAACTTTTTTCACAATGTCTTTTATAAATCCATTATACGTGAATAGGATTTACGTGTCAATTAGTCATGCTTTCTGCTGCGTACTACGAAGAATACAGCGCCTGCCATTACTACGATACCTGCTGCGTAGAAGATTGTTGTACCGATGCCACCGGTGGATGGAAGGATTGTACCGGTAGAGTTGATAACCTGTACACCACCGCTTACATACTCTGTTCCATCAGTATTCAAGGTTGCATTGTTATCTGCATCTGCAACTACAACTTCTGTTGGAGTAGTTAATAAATTATAACCCTGTGGAGCTACTGTTTCCACTAAATAGTAAGTTCCATTTCCAAGACCTTTGATTTCAGTAACACCAGCTTCAATTTCTACACCAGTTTCGCCTTCTACAGCAAGACGGTATGTACCATCTGTTAATTTAACTACTGGAATTTCTTTGTTTTTTGCTGCATCTTCATATAATCTAAATTTAGCAAATTTATCGCCAGAAATTACTTTATTATTGGTATCTGTTTTTACAAGACCAAATTTATATGCATATACACTTACTTCATTTCCAGGAATATAGCTCTCAGAATAAGTAATATGGGCGCTATTCTGATTGCCTTCTGATCCGACAACTGTATCCGCACTTAATGTTGCATCATAAATAATTTCAACTTCGTCATTCTGATCTAACGCTTTTACAAAATCAGCAGATAACTTAACTTCAAATGTGCAACCTGTCTCTAAACCTGAGGTTGAAATTGTATACTTACTGCTATCAACAGCGTTTCCATTCTGCTCTACTTTAATAGAAGCGGCATCCAGAGTTAACTGAGCATCCATGGTATCATGTACTGTAATTTCTTTATCAGTACCTTTTCCATCAGTCACTTTAATCTTATAAGTAACTTTATCTCCAATAGATGCTGTTGTTGCATCAACTAAAGTTTCAACCCCCTCTGCTGTTGTAACAATCTTTTTAACAATGGAAGGAAGATCGTTCTTCTCACGTAATGTCTGTGATGAGTCTTTATTTACCAAAGAGCAAACAGATCCTGTTGTAGTATTTACAAAATAATATCCTGCACCTAAACTATCAAAAGATGCTACAACTTCACCGTTAACTTTAGAAGCAGTTACTGTCTCATCTACGCTCTTGCCAGTGCTGTTTTCTGATAAGTAGGCTGCAAAATCTCCAGCCATTACCTCTGTCATGGTTGTTGTAGTTGTTACAACTAATACATTTGCATCATTAGCACTTGGAGTCAAAGTGAATAATTTCTGTCCAGATGCATATTCATATCCTTCAACAACAGATTTCCATGCACTGTCGGCAGACATTGTATACGCATAAGAGTCACCACTTGAAGTATAATCAAAAATCTTATACGCTTTGTAAGTTTCATTTTCAAATGCACCATTTACAGTGATACTTGCTGCCATTGCTGACATAGGCATTGCCATTGCTACTGTTGCTGCCATTAACATTCCCGCTACTTTTCTCATCTTTTTCATAATCATCTTTCCTTTCTTTTTAGAAAAATTCCCCTTTTGGATAATTAATTTTTTATTATTTTTTATACGCTGCGGAGCGGGGTGCCCCGCAGTGTTTATTACTATTGTTTTTACTGTGAAGTATTATTCTTCACGCTTGCGTTTCAATGTCAGACTTAACTGTATGCCTGCATATAACACGGATGTGATAATTACAGACCATCCAACGCGGCGGATATGATCAAGTCCGGAACCACCGGTATCTGGTAAGATAACTCCTGCATAGTTGACTATTACATATGGATTTGTTACACTATACGGATCTAAACTTGTTTCAATCGTATATTTTAACTGTGAGTTATCCTTATCATATACAATCGTTATTTTTATTGGTTCAGATTTTAAGGTAAATCCTGTACTGGTTGCGGTTTCTACAAGGTAATATGTCTTTCCGTCTTGTAAATTCTTTAAAGAAATAAGACCATCTATACCAGGTGTGATATTTTCAGATATACGAGCGTTTAAATCAATTTCACCACTTGCAGTTGCTTGATATAATGAAAACTTAACCTTTAACATATTACCACTTGCGTTTTCACCGTTAGTCTTTTTAAATACTTTCTTTAAAACAATATTTCCTGACTCCGGTATATACCGTCCATAATACCAGGTTGGATTTTCTGTAACTGTTCCTGCAAAAGTTGCTTTAATTGTACACGCTTCGTCTTCATACCATCCATCAAACTTATATTTAATATCATTATAAGTTTTATCACCAACAATATCCGCTGATGTAGGTTTTAACTTTTCAATTTCTGACTCTTTTATTCCCTGATCAACTGTCCATGTATAACCTTCTAATGCGTTAAACGTTGTCGAGTCCGGATACTTGACCTTATAACCTACCGTTATTTTATTGGTGGTATTAAGCACTATGATATAATCTCTATGAAACGTATTGGTTCCTGCGGCAACTTTTGAATTGTAATCGTTATAGCCTGCGTTCGCACCATTTGATACGATATTACGCATTAACTCTAATGTATAATATCCTTTTTCTCCTACATGTTCACTGCCAGGTGCTGCATACTTATATGTGGTACTTCCCTGTACTCCTGCTTTCGGATATGTAATATCCGGAAATTCTGGAGTCTGATTTGGATAAGCTATTGTAACAGTGCTATTATCAATTCGCGTATCCGCAGTATATTGGCTAGGTGCCTCTAAGTACTCACCATCAATACCACCTACACCCAAACCAAACCAGCGTGTATTAGGATCTGTTTTATCATCCGCATTTTTTCCTGGGATCAATGCGTAAAAATATAATTTGTATCCTGATACTGTTACATTAAATGTTTCTGTATAATACCACCCATTATTATAATAACCATGGGTAACGGTTGCAGTACCTTTTGATACTCCTGTAATACTTGCGGAAGAACCATTGCCCTTTACAGTTACAACACCAGTGTTATTAGAGCGCCAAGAAGTATAATCAGAACTTTCGTCACCTGCTGTACCTGTAATTGTCTTAGTTTCTCCAGCAATCAAGCTTACATTCTGCGTTGCCTGAACAGCTATTCCGTTTTCAGCTAATAATGCAATAACGGTAAAATGTCTCGCCTCAAACTCCACTGCCTCCACAGAAGCTTCGCCTGCAACATCAATACTCTCTCTGCCTTCTGCATTGATCTGGATATTGTCTGGGGTAATGTTGTCTACCACCGGCATTTCTTCGGTTCCGCCTAAGGCAGCTTCTACGGTTTCTGTTGGTGTTTCCAGAGTTGCTACCTGGAGGGTATCGGCTTCTTTACTGAGCTGTTCAATGCGTTCGCCGGAGAATTTCACATTTACGTGATGGCTCTGGCCCCAGTCATTGTTCAGCTTTTTGCCGTCCAGCATAAGATTGATATCGTATGCGATCACAGCTGTTACATTTGTATCAGCTTCTTCGTCACTGGCTGTTTTCTCGATCACAGCTTCCTGAACCTGATCTGTTACTTCTGTAACTGTAAGTTCGGTTCCTTCCGGAATGATACCTTCTTCTGCTGTAACCGTTACGATCACGCCGTTTACTGTTTTAGCCTGGTTGAATGCCGGATGTGTACCCGGTACGATCTCCTCTAAGAAGATCTCTACTTCCTGATCCTCTAAAACTTCCGGGATCGTATAGTAGACAGCTTCGTCAGCTCTTTCTGCATTGGACGGGCTGGCGATGTTTTCCGGATCGGTCTCTTCCAGTTCCACACCGTTTGCAGTGACTTCTGTTATCTTATAACCTGTCTGCGGGATCACACCAAAGGTTACTTCTGCGCCGTCTCTTGTAAGTTTTGGTGCTTTTACAAGTTCTGCGCTGCCTACAGGATCGATCATGTAATTGATGATGTGTCCCTGGCTTTCCAGTTCATCTTTGTCAAATCCCATATCAGAAAGCTTTGCGGTGAAAGCTCTTGCTGTTATTGTCTGATCTAATGCTACCAGGTTGTAAGTCTCACCTTTTAATACTCCGACACGTTCAAATCCAGGTTCTGTTTCTGTCTCTTCTACTGCCCCCGGCAGATCAGAAAGTTTTGTATCATCTGCAGCTGTTGTTTCTTCTGTTTCAGGCTGTGCAGCTGCTCCTGTTTCTGTTGTGCCGGTATTATCTTTGCTTTCTGCTGCTGTTGTCTCTTCTGGTGTTTCCTGCGGAAGAGTTTCATCAGCAGTGGTTTCTTTAGGTGTTGTTTCCTCTGGTACAGGATCGGTCTCCGGTTCCGTTTCCTTTTCAGTTTCTTCTTCTGTTGGTGCCTCTGTTTCCTCTTCCGTCTCTTCCTGCATTGTATCTGTCAGGAAAATTCTGGAATGGATAGAAATGGAAGCAACTGTATCAGATGAACTGCTGTTGTCTGTATCGTCTGCTGTATCACCGGCATCCTCGGAAGAGTCACCGTTGTCGGATGCTTCTTCTCCCTGGTCCTCATTATCGGAACCAGTATCTTCTGAATTTTCATTATCAGAAGTATTTTCTTCCTGGTTCTCGTCCGGAGTGTTTTCAGAGGCATCATTCTCATCTTCTGTATCCGGATTTTCCTCATTGTCAGATCCGTTGTTTTCTGTGTTGGAATTATCTGCGCCAGAACCATCTTCGTGAGATTTATCCTCATCATCATTTTTTCCTGCATCAGAAGCTTCCGGCTCTTTTACTTCTTCTGTTTCGGAGTCAACCTGTGAGTTTTTTTCTCCATCATCAGTTGGTTCCTGATCTGTTCCTGGAACTT
Organism: Clostridium sp. AM22-11AC; assembly: GCF_003473545.1. Lineage (GTDB taxonomy): Bacteria > Bacillota > Clostridia > Lachnospirales > Lachnospiraceae > Enterocloster. The sequence goes on along the minus strand of NZ_QUCM01000021.1, from coordinate 29,400 downwards.
CTTCTGCTGTCTCAGTTTCTGAAGGATCAATTCGCGGTTTTGTTTTTGTTCCGGAGCTGCTGCTGTTACCGCTGTTATGGCTGCCGCTGTTTTCTTTCTTTTCAAATGCAGTCATATAAGATTTCAGGCTGCAGATACCGGAAATGTATCCGTCAATATTTACCCTGCCTGCTACTGTTTCTTCTCCTCCGTTTGTATAAAGGAAGATCAGTGTTTCTTCTCCGGTCAGTGCGTAGGAGTCTGGATCTGCATCAGGACTGATCCGAAGGAAGATCCGAAGTTCGATATCGTCCAGATAATATTCTCTCTCATAATCCGGAAAGATCTCATAGAGAGTACCGTCTGCTGCGAACAGTTCTTCGTATTCTTTTAATAACGAAGAGTCTTTCGTATAGAAGTCTAATGGTTCCTCGACGATGTGTCCTTCCTCCAGGGCTTCTTCTGCTGCCCGTTGGAGTTCATCCGCATGAATTCGGAATTCTTCTTTTTTCTGCCCTGCAAATACATTGAGTAGTGGGTTGCTCATATTGCTGAATACAATGGCAAATAACAGTACATATGTAACAACCACCTTTATATACTTACGAGGCAACACAGCGTGTCTTCTGCTTTTCGCTTTGCGTAGCTGATTCATACAACTCCCTCCTCAATAATATATGTTCAACTGTCTGACAATTACCTCTTCTCTTGTTGTATTTATGGTATCATTTTCCTTATCACGGTTTTTATCACAAGTTACAAAAAAAGTGCCATTTTTGAAGAAATATTTTAATTTTAAAAAATATCCCAGGCAGAGTTTAATCTGTCTGAGATATCTGTTGGACAATATGAACAATTATATTATTCCTGATACATAGGAGTGATCTGATAGTCAATATCCCTGCGATTTCCGCCAAGTTATTCGTAAACTTTGGCGATCCGGTTAAAGACGATCTTTCCATTTTCCTTTTTAGTATGATTTAGTATGATCAGAAATCTTGATGTATTATACTGCGTAAATATATCACCATAACGCAGCGTCTGTTTGATCGCCTGTAAAAGAAGGGCGCTTTTTTTCGCTGCAACTGCCTTTTGTACCGGCAGTTTCTTCCTATTTACAATGGTACACTGCATCAGGCAGGAAACAACCTCTATACGGGCACCAAGTCTTAAGATGGAACAGTACACATCCATAAAGTTTGGATATGGGCACTCATATACCTGTTCTTCACTTTTCTTGGCTACTTCCAGAAAGCTTACCTGGATATCGTCAAGATCCTCATAACCACCTTTTAAGTACTGGCTGATCTTGCGGGAACGCTTTAACATCTCTTCGGAAACAGGCAGATCCGAAACTTCTGTATAGATCCGGACCGCTTTTTCATATGTTTTATATGCTTTCTCATACTCTCCTAAAGCGATCAGCGCATCCAGCTGCCCTAACTGCCATTCCTCGTAAGTCTCTATTCCCAATGCAGTTGTATACAGGGTATACAGATCTTCCCAGCGTTCTTTTTCTTTTAATATATCCGCGATCTGGTTGGTACAGTCACGATACAGTTCTTTATAATGAAGATTCTCAGGAATAGCCCATTCTTCAATGGAATTGCTGGCAAGCAGCGGTCCTCTGTAGAGAAGCCAGGCTTCCTGAAGTATATGAAGTTTATCATCATCTTCTGCATCCCGGCTTTCTTCTAACAGCCGTTTGAATTCCACAGTATCTACCTGAACAGGTATATCTTCTTTCCACACACAGTTTCCATTTTCAATGGCGATATATTCGTCACCTGGAACCCCCGCATCCGTGAGCATTTTTCTCAGACGATAGATCGCATTGTTGACACTGTTGTTCCGGTTATTGAACTCTCCTGATTTATAAATGTCAGCCATTAATTTTTCCTTGGATATCTGAAATCCCGGACTGATCATCAGAAGCTGGAACAGCTGTGCCTGGCGGCCGGTAGATGTACGTCCCATGTACACCTTTTTGTCTCCGTACCACACAGAAAACTCTCCTAATAAATTAACATATAACTTCTTCTCTCCCACATCAACAGTCCCTTTGCTTTTGTTCACACCTAATTATAAATGTAGCACAAGGGGTATTTATTTTCAATATTCATTTACGGATTTGATTATTTTCATCATTTCTATTTTGCAGATAAAAACATTCCACCAGACCGGCCTTTTTCCAACCGATCACATTTTTCATTTCCCGTTCTGTCAGCCTGCCGTTAAAGTACATACAGGCAATATCCATAGGTACGCTGCCTACTGCTGCAACCAGTTCTAAATATGTCATTTTACATTCCCTCCCGTTTTTATCCTGCGTGACATAACCTTTTTGACACGCTCTTATACTATATGAAAGGAAATGAAAATATATTCCTGTTATCCTTCATGAATTTGTAAGTATTTCTTTATACAGAGTCCATAAAAGCAGAGTAATATATAATAAGGAAGAAATACTATACGAGGAGGAAATAATTATGGATACAACCAAAAAGATCATTATCGGTGCCATAGGTGCTGCTGTTGTGGTCGGCGCAGTTTCCATCGGTCTTATCTTTGGTCTCGCTCCGGCGGATACGGATCTGTCTACCATACATACCCAGGAAGCTACCAGTGTCCCGGAAGCAACAGAACCTGCAACTGTGGAGGAAAGTTCTTCTGTTCAGGAAAGTGAGACTGTTAAAGAAGGAACTACAGGTATCAGCGTACAGCTTGAGACTTATTCTTCCGGAAATATTTCCATTCAATATCCGGTGGTAAGCCAGATGAACGACAGCGCAAAACAGGACAATGTAAATGAACTTTTAAAGACCAATGCCCTTTCCATTATTCAGGCAAACGATCTGGATGAAACCGCAGATACTCTTACTGTAAAATGCGAAGTCATATCTGCAGACCGGAAGCGTCTCACTGCTGTTTACAAAGGAGACCGCATGAGTAATGGAGCTGCTTATCCTGTCAGTGTTTTTTATACCAACACAGTGGATCTGAACCAGGTAAGAAATCTTGGGCTTTCTGATTACACAGATGGCTACACTATGGCCGGTTATGTTTTAAGTGATGATGTGGAATTTGTAGGTATAACCCAGGATCAGAAGGAAGCTTTTTTAGAGTATCGTGACAGTTTGGATCTGGATATCCTTACAGAGGTATTTAACGGAGCCGACTTTCCGCTGGCATCTGATACTGTATGGCCGGAATCCTTCAGCTATGAAAACCACGGAACTATCTGCTTTTCCGTTCCGGTCCCCCACGCTTTGGGAGATTATGTGATCGTTGCATTTGATCCTTCTACCAAGTAATTAACGTTGCCATTATCCACGCTATCAGTTATAATAGGAAACAGAAAAGACAGACAAGTATCTGTGTCTTATACAACACGAATAAGGAGCAGCAAAAAACTATGGAAAATGTAATTGTTTTTGATCACCCATTGATCCAGCACAAGATCTCTATTTTAAGAAAGAAAAGCACCGGTACAAATGAATTCCGTGCTTTGATCGAAGAGATCGCCATGCTGATGGGATACGAAGCTTTAAGAGATCTTCCTCTGGAAGATGTAGAAGTTGAGACACCAATCGAGACCTGTATGACACCTATGATCGCAGGCCGTAAGCTGGCAGTTGTGCCGATCTTAAGAGCAGGTCTTGGTATGGTAAACGGTATCCTGGCACTGGTTCCAAGTGCTAAGGTCGGACATATCGGTCTTTACAGAGATGAGGAGACACATGAGCCTCATGAATATTACTGCAAACTTCCGGATCCGATCGAGGAACGTACCATTGTTGTTACTGACCCAATGCTGGCAACCGGTGGATCTGCTGTTGCAGCTGTTAATTTCATCAAGCAGCACGGTGGAAAGAAGATCAAATTTATGGCCATCATCGCAGCACCGGAAGGTCTTAAGAAACTGCAGGAAGCACATCCGGACATTCAGATTTATGTTGGACATTTAGACAGATGTTTAAATGAAAATGCGTATATCTGCCCAGGTCTTGGAGATGCGGGAGATCGTATCTTCGGAACAAAATAGGACGTAAAAAATTAACCCCCGCTGGTTAGCGGGGGTTTTATTATATATTCTTCACTCACGAACCACGCGCTTACGCGCTCCACTGCCCGCTTTCGCGGGCGGTTCGTTCGTTAATGGCTTGCAAAAAACAAATGTCTGCTACCGCAGCCGCTTGTTTTTTGCTGCGCACATTACGTTATTTCACAACCTTTGGCTTTCTGGTTGCTCTCTTCTTTGGTGCCGGAGCTTCTTCACGGTTTTCCTTTGCTACGATATTGTCCTGGCTCTTGTAGATGGAGTGAGCAGCAACACAGCCTCTTACGCTGGATAATGGGTAGATGTTGCTTTCCTTACCTACAACAGTTCCTGGATTAAGAACACTGTTGCAGCCTACTTCTACGCCATCACCAAGGATCGCGCCAAATTTCTTAAATCCGGTAGCTACGTCCTTATCTTCTGCGTGTACTACAACTAAAGACTTGTCAGACTTTACATTGGAAGTAACTGCGCCTGCGCCCATATGAGCCTTATATCCAAGTACGGAGTCACCAACATAGTTAAAGTGTGGGATCTGTGCTTCGTCAAAGATCAGAGCATTCTTTAATTCACAGGAGTTGCCTACAACAGCGCCAGCGCCGATGATAACATTTCCTCTTAAGAATGCGCTGTGACGTACATTTGCGCCTTCACAGATGATCATAGGACCAGCCATCATAATGGTAGGTGCTACTTTTGCGCTCTTGTGTACCCAGATATCAGTGCCGATCTTGCGGTATTCATTTTCCGGAAGAAGAGGTCCTAAAGAACGGATGAAATCACCGATCTCCGGAAGTACTTCCCAGGCATAAGTATGATTATCAAAAATTCTCTCAGCAATTGTATGGCTTGTATCAAACAGCTCTTTAATTTTCATTTCCTTCAGTTTCATTGTAATCAGTTCTCCTTTTTTGTTTTGTAAAAGGCGGCAGCCGCGTCAAAAAGTCCCCGCATATCATACTGGTTATTCAATCTGGTCACGTTTACAGTGCGCATTGCAACAAAACGTTCCAGTTTTTCCATGTATTCATCCGATGTAATGGAACCTTCCGCCACATAAGTCAGACCTTTTTCCCAGCTAGCAGTCAGCTCAGGATTTAATAACTGCCTGATGGAGTGGTCCACCACTTCATAAACCATCTCTCCCAACAGAGACGGGGTTATCACCTGGGTCTTCTGATTTAAACTCAGATATTTGATACTGACCAGTTTTTTCAGTATCTCCGCTCTGGTGGCACTGGTGCCGATGCCGCTGCCCTTGATCTGGGCCCGCAGCTCCTCATCTTCGATCAGCTGGCCGGCATTTTCCATAGCCAGGATCATGGAACCGGAGGTATATCTTTTTGGTGGAGAAGTCTCTCCTTCCTTCACCTTCAGATCCGCTATAGTAAGTATATCATTTTTTTTCAAATCTGCAAGCACCTGTAACAGCAGAGTTCGGTCAACTTTCGGAATTTCCGCGTTTTTTTCATCTGTTTGTGCAGAATTTCCCTCTTTCTCATCAGAAAAGGTCTCCTGGATGCTGCTTTTCTTTGCCAGGTTCACATCTGCCACCTTTAAATAACCAGGTTCTGACAGCACTTTAAAGCTTGCAAAAAACTGTTCTTTTTTCCGTTCCAGTACCAGACTGTATTTCTGGTAAATGGCAGCCGGATAAAAGATGCTTAAAAACCGGCGGCAAACTACCTGATAGACCTTTTCAGATAACGGGGACAGTCCGCGCAAGTTTCCCATTCCCTGTCCTGTAGGAATGATGGCATAATGGTCTGTGATCTGCTTGTCATTGACATAACGGGTCTTTGCGATCCCTTTAAAACTTCCAAGATTCATTGCTTCTTTTGCAAAACCTGCCATTGGTTCATAGCGCATGAGACCGTTAATATTTTTATAGATCTCCTTTGCAACAGCTGTTGAAAGGACTCTGGCATCAGTTCTCGGATATGTGACCAGCTTTTTCTCATACAGTTCCTGGACCACTTTCAAAGTCTCATCCGGGCTTATTTTAAACATTTTGGAACAGTCATTCTGAAGTTCCGCAAGGTTATAAAGAAGAGGCGGATTTTTCGTTTCTTTCTTCTTTTCTTTGGAAAGGACTTTTGCCTCTAAAGGCGGCTCTTCTTTTAAGTAGGCGATCAGCTCTTCTGCTTTCTCCCTTTCTTTAAAACCATTTTCTTTATAAAGATAGGGCGTTCCAAAATATTTAGAGCCTTCTACCGCCTTCCACTCTGCGTCTAACAGCACAGGTGTACCGTCTTTTGCAGTTGCCTGAAAGCTTCCAAGAACACGGTAGAACGGGGTTTTTACAAAGTTTCGTATTTCCCGCTCCCTGCGGACTACCATTCCCAGGACACAGGTCATAACACGGCCTACGGAAAGGACTGTAAATTTTGTTCCCAGATACTGAGACATAGACGGCCCGTAGCGCAGGGTCAGTACTCTGGAAAAATTGATACCCATAAGGTAATCTTCTTTGGCTCTTAAGTAAGCAGAGGCAGAAAGGTTGTCATATTCAGACTCATCTTTTGCTTCCCGGATCCCGCGAAGGATCTCCTCTTCGGTCTGGGAGTCGATCCACACACGCTTCTGGTGCTTGTCCTTTACACCAGCCATCTGGGCTACCAGACGGTAAATATACTCTCCTTCCCGTCCGGAGTCGGTGCAGACATAAATAGTATCTACATCCGGCCTTGTAAGAAGTCCTTTTACAATGGAAAACTGCTTTTCCACACTTGGTATTACTTCATATTTGAATTCTTTTGGCAGAAAAGGAAGTGTATTCAGACTCCAGCGCTTGTATTTCATATCGTAGGCTTCCGGGTAACTCATGGTCACCAGATGTCCCACGCACCAGGTGACGATCGCCTCATCTGACTCGATATAGCCGTCTCCGCGACGTCCCCGTATTTTCAATGCATCTGCAAACTGCTGGGCTACACTGGGCTTTTCCGCAATGTATAATGATTTTGACATTTGATTCCTCATTATTTAAAGACATATTTTATAAGTATACCATTTTTTCAGGGCTCTTGCAAGAAGTTATAAAGGACAGTCCAAAGCCATTTTCCAGCAATAGACTGTCCTTTTTGTACTGTATATTTTTGAAGATCTGCCTGCCGGCAGTATCCGTCTGACCCTATTCTGCGTAGAACTTATAAATGGTAGTTGTCTTATAAGTATCTCCTGCTTTTAAGATCGGTGACGGGAAGTTTGGCTTATGGCAGGCATCTGGATAGTACTGTGTCTCAAAGCAGAACGCATGGCGTCTGTCATAGTGGGCACCGCCTTTTCCAGGGCGCTCATCTTTTAAGAAGTTTGCAGTATAAAACTGCATTCCAGGAAGATCTGTGTATGCTTCCATCACACGGCCGCTTGCTGGATCTTTTGCCTTACCTGCAATGCCAAGAACGCCTGCTTCATGGTTTAATACCCAGTTGTGATCGTATCCATGTCCAAGGATCAAAGCCTCAAAATCAACTTCAATGTCCTGTCCGATCGGTTTCATCTTTGTAAAATCCATAGGAGTTCCTGCTACCGGAAGGATCTCTCCTGTTGGGATGGAAACCGCGTCTGCAGGTGTGTATGTATCAGCTGCAAGCCATACCTGCTGATCCATTACAGGACCGCTGTTATGTCCGGCCAGGTTGAAATAGCAATGGTTGGTAAAGTTAGCTACTGTGTCTGCATCTGCAACCATGTTGTAATCGATTTTTAAGCAGCTGTCCTCTGTTAAGGTATAGCTGATGCGGATCTTTGCATTTCCAGGGTATCCCTGATCTCCGTCCGGGCTGTTTAAGAAGAAGTCCAGGCGGCTGCCTTCTGCTGTCTCATATGCCCAGCTTTCCCATAAACGGCTGTGATACAGATCCGGACCACTGTGCAGGTTGTTAGGACCATTGTTTGCCTCTAATTTATAATCTTTTCCGTCAATGGTGATCACTGCGTTTCCAATACGGTTTGCATTTCTGCCGATGGGGGCGCCAAAATGAGGTGTATTTGCCTGATAGCTTGCAAGATCGTCATAGCCTAAGATCACATCTGCCATGTTGCCATCACGGTCCGGAACCAGCATTTTGGTCCAGGTTGCCCCAAGTTCAATAAACGACGCGCTGACACCGCTTTTGTTGGTCAGTGTGTACTCGTATACCTTTTCCCCGGAAGGCATAACACCAAATTCTTTTTTCTGAATAGCCATAAGAAAACCTCCTTATAATTAATCTGTAACTAATCCAATGTCCCCCCGGCAAAATACCAGGAGGACAAAACATACTTCTTATACTTATTATTTAGCTGCGATATATCCCTTAGCTGTAAGAAGTTCTGCACACAGAACTGCACCGCCTGCTGCACCTCTTACGGTGTTGTGGGAAAGTCCTACAAATTTGTAGTCATATACGGTATCTTCTCTTAAACGGCCTACAGAGATGCCCATACCATGTTCAAAATCTACATCCAGGCTTACCTGTGGACGGTTGTCTTCTTCCAGATACTGGATGAACTGCTTTGGAGCACTTGGAAGTTCCAGTTCCTGAGGAATGCCCTTGAAGTTTACTAACTTCTCGATCAGCTGTTCCTTGGTTGGTTTCTTTTTAAACTTAACAAATACAGCTGCTGTATGTCCGTTTAATACAGGAACACGGATGCACTGGCAGGTGATCACAGGGCTTTCTGCCTTTACGATCACACCGTTTTCAATGTGGCCCCAGATACGCAGTGGCTCCTGCTCGCTCTTTTCTTCTTCTCCGCCGATGTATGGGATGATGTTTCCTTCCATTTCAGGCCAGTCCTTAAAGGTCTTTCCTGCACCGGAGATTGCCTGGTAGGTAGTTGCAACTACTTCATATGGCTCATATTCCATCCATGCAGTTAAAACAGGTGCGTAGCTCTGAATGGAGCAGTTTGGCTTTACTGCGATGAAGCCTCTGGTAGTTCCCAGACGCTTTTTCTGGAATTCGATCACATCAAAATGTTCTGGGTTTACCTCCGGAACGACCATAGGAACGTCTGGAGTCCAACGATGCGCGCTGTTGTTGGAAACAACCGGTGTTTCTGTCTTTGCGTATTCCTCTTCAATGGCACGGATCTCATCCTTGGTCATATCCACTGCACTGAATACGAAGTCTACACTGGCAGCTACTTTCTCTACTTCGTTTACGTTCATAACAACCAGCTTCTTTACAGCTTCCGGCATAGGAGTGGTCATTTTCCAGCGGTCACCTACTGCTTCTTCGTAGGTCTTTCCTGCTGATCTTGGGCTGGCAGCTACTGTAACTACCTCATACCATGGGTGATTTTCCAGCAGAGAGATAAATCTCTGTCCTACCATACCTGTTGCACCTAAGATACCAACTCTTAATTTCTTTTCCATAGTTCCTCTCCTCATCTTCCGCAGGGCTTTGGGGCAGCCGCTGCTTTCGTTTTTGCCCCGTATCGGGGAGTCTTTCCTTATACTATAACAAAGTCGGGAAAAATGCAACTAAAAATTCGTCTTTTGCGCACATTTGTATTTATATCGCGGACATGGCTTTATTTTTGTTTGTCAGAAGTTTAGTTCAAACGGACTTTACTGCCTTTTCCATCTCTTTTTGCCAGTTTCAACCTGTTTAAATGAACTTCTTTGCCTTTATAGTCGATGATCGGATTTTCACCGATGAGATATACTGTTTCCAGTTCTTCATTCTTTGCTAAGCGGATACCACGGACACCTCTGGAGGCTTTCTTAAGAACAGAGATCTCCTCTAACGGGAACCGCAGGAACGTTCCATTTGTAGTCTGAAGCACTACATCTGTTTCCCCGTTTATCATTGTTACAGAAACCACACTGTCCTCTTCCTGAAGCTTGGTAGCTGCTACCATACGGTTGTTGGTCTCAAATTCTTCTCCAGGCACCTGTTTTACCATGGCAAGACGGGTTGCAAATAAAAGGATGCGGCCTTTCAGTTCACGGGCTGTAGTGAGAAGGCAGATGGTCTCATTTCTGCCATCGTATTTACTTAAGTTCTCAATAGGAACGCCTTTGTCACGCAGCTTGCCGGATGGAATATCCAAAGCCTTGATCTGGTGAAGGACACCGGCAGAGGTGAACAGACAGATCTTATCTGTATTTAAGCAGCGGAGCACATGAACCTGTTCTGTATCTACGGTCTCCTGGTTGCGTTCGTAGGTAGATTTATCAAGAAGCTTGCAATAGCCGAAGCGGTCCATAACGAAAACAACTTCCTGAACGGAAATTTCATTTTCCACATAAACAGCCTCTGCCCCGTCTTCAATACGGGTCCGTCTTGGAATAGCAAATTCTGCTTTGATGGCAGCCAGATCATCTTTGATCACCTGGTTCATAACCGCTCTGCTGCCAAGGATCTTCTTGTATTCGGCGATCTTCTTTAAAGTCTCTCTGTGTTCTTTTTCAAGGGCTAATATTTCCAATCCGATCAGCTTATACAGACGCATTTCCAGGATCGCAGATGCCTGACGCCCTGTAAAATGAAGCTTCTTTGCATCTTCTTCAAAACCGGCTACTTTAAAATGAATATTGGAAATGTCGCCGTTTACCAGACATGCCTTGGCATCTTTTAAATTCTTAGAACCACGTAAAATGGCAATGATCAGGTCAATACAGTCACAGGCTGCGATCAGACCTTCCTGGATTTCTTTCTTATCCAGTTCTTTTTCCAGAAGCACATTGTATTTGCGCTCGGTATTCTGATACTGGAATTCCATGAAATTACGCAGGATGCCTTTTAAGTTTAATGTTTCCGGCCTGCCGTCTGCAATGGCAAGCATGTTGACACCAAAAGTATCTTCTAACTTGGTCTTCTTATAAAGAATATTTTTAATACGGTCAATATCTGCGTCCTTGCGAAGTTCTAACACAATGCGGATACCGTCCTTATTGGACTGGTTGGAAATGTCCACTACATCGGTCAGCTTCTTGGACTCTACCAGATCTGCCACATCTACCAGGAATTTATTAATACCTGCACCGATCATGGTATAAGGAATCTCTGTGATGATCAGTTTGTCCTTATCAACTTTCCGCTTGCCCAGTTCTACCTCAAAACGGCCTCTTAATTTGATCTTGCCAACACCTGTTTCATAGATCTGTGGCAGCTCGCTTTTATTTGCAATAATGCCTCCGGTTGGGAAGTCAGGTCCCGGCAGATATTCCATCAGTTCTTCTGTAGGAGCTGCCGGATCATCAATATATGCCTGGACTACATCCACTACTTCCCCTAAATTGTGGGTAGGAATGCTGGTACTCATACCAACGGCAATTCCCTCTGCGCCGTTTACTAAAAGGTTTGGCACACGTACAGGAAGGACTTCCGGCTCTTTTTCTGTTTCATCGTAGTTTGGTACGAAATTAACGGTCTTGTCCAGGTCTTTTAAATAAACTTCCTGGGCAAATTTCTCCAGTCTTGCCTCTGTATATCGCATAGCCGCAGCCCCGTCCCCTTCAATGGAGCCGAAGTTTCCGTGGCCGTCTACCAATGCCATTCCTTTTTTGAATTCCTGGCTCATGACAACTAAGGTATCATAAATGGAGCTGTCGCCGTGTGGATGGTATTTACCCATGGTATCGCCTACGATACGGGCTGATTTTCTGTGTGGTTTATCATGGTCCAGATGAAGCTGGCTCATGTCATAGAGAACACGGCGCTGAACTGGCTTTAACCCGTCTCTTGCATCCGGGATCGCTCTTGCAGTGATAACGCTCATGGAATAATTCATGTAGCTTTTCTGCATTTCCTCGCTGTATTCGGTTCTTAATATCTTCTCCGCCATATCTGTCTGTCCTCTCTGTTATGCGTCGATCTCTGCTTCGTCTGCATGTTCATAAATAAACTGGCGGCGGGGTCCTACCTCACTGCCCATAAGCATTTCTGTTACTTCTGACGCCATTCTAGCATCTTCGATCTCTACCCGTTTTAATACACGCCGCTCCGGGTCCAGTGTAGTCTCCCAAAGCTGCTCTGCATCCATTTCACCAAGACCTTTGTAGCGCTGTAAGGTAAAATCACCGGTGTGGTTTCTGCGGTAGCGTTCCAGATCTTTTTCATCATAGAGATACTGTTCTTCTCCCTTTTTCGGGATCACTTTAAATAACGGCGGCATGGCAATGTATACATGTCCGTCGTAGATCAGCTCCGGCATGAAACGGTAAAGGAAAGTCAATAATAAGGTATCAATATGGCTTCCGTCTACGTCCGCATCGGTCATAAGGATGATCTTGTCATAGCGCAGTTTTGTGATGTCAAAATCGTTTCCGTAGCCTTCGGAAAAGCCACAACCGAAAGAATTGATCATGGTCTTGATCTCTGCATTGGCCAGAACCTTATCCATAGATGCTTTTTCTACGTTTAAGATCTTTCCACGGATGGGAAGGATGGCCTGGTACTGACGGTTTCTGGCTGTTTTTGCGGAACCGCCCGCGGAGTCTCCCTCTACGATGAAGATCTCACACTTAGAAGCGTCACGGCTTTCGCAGTTTGCCAGTTTTCCGTTGCTGTCAAAGGAAAACTTGGACTTGGTGAGCATGTTGGTCTTTGCTTTTTCTTCGGCCCTGCGGATCTTTGCAGATTTTTCTGCACAGCCAATCACGCCTTTTAACACTTCTACATTTCGGTCAAAGTAAAGCTGCAGCTGGTCACCGGTTACAGTAAATACAGCCTTGGTAGCATCTGCGCTGGCAAGCTTTGTCTTGGTCTGTCCTTCAAAAATAGGATCCGGGTGCTTTACAGCGATCACGGCTGTCATACCGTTTCTGGTATCGGCACCTGTAAAGTTGGAGTCTTTGTCCTTTAAAATGCCAAGCTCTCTGGCATAAGAGTTGATCAGAGCTGTAAATTTGGTCTTAAATCCAGCTAAATGGGTGCCGCCCTCCTGGGTGAAAATGTTGTTGCAGAAGCCAAGGATATTTTCCTCAAAGGTATCTACGAACTGAACGCAGGCTTCTACCTCGATCTTGTCTACTACACCCTTAAAATAGATGGGGTCATGGATCGGTGTTTTTCCTGCATTTAATTCTTTTACATAGGCGATAATGCCTTCCGGTTCGTGGTAAGTTACCTTCTCTTCTTCCCCACTTCTGCGGTTTTCATAGTGGATCATCAGGTTTGGGTTTAAATAAGCAGTTTCATGTAAACGGCTCTTTAACCAGTCTGCCTTAAAACGGGTCTTTTCAAAGATCTCCCCATCTGGAAGGAAGTTGATCTCGGTTCCTGTCTCACGGCTTTTTCCTATAACTGGAAGGAGACCATTTTCCAGCTCTGTAGTAGGATGTCCCTGATGATAAGTATCCTGGTAGATACAGCCGTCCCTGTAAATCTTTACAGTCATATGCTCAGAAAGAGCATTTACAACAGAAGAACCTACACCGTGAAGACCGCCGCTGGTCTTATATGCGTTATTGTCAAATTTTCCGCCTGCATGAAGGGTGGAAAGTACCACTCTGGCTGCAGACACTCCTTTTTTATGCATTTCCACCGGAATACCACGTCCGTTATCCCGAACGGTACAGGAGCCGTCTTTTTCCAGGCGGACGGTGATCTGGGTACAGAAACCAGCCAGATGCTCGTCCACTGCATTGTCCACGATCTCATAGATCAGGTGGTTCAGCCCCTTAGACCCAACTCCTCCAATATACATACCCGGCCTTTTCCGTACTGCCTCCAGTCCTTCCAGGACGGTTATACTGTCTGCATTGTATTGTTCCTTTGCCATTTTTCCCTCCATATTGCATTATGTTCTCTTGCAATCTTTCTTCACTGCTATTTGATGACAAAAAAAAACCTTATAGAAACAAGGCTTTTGAGTGTTTCGCAACTATATTCTAAATCTTTCTAAATCGGCATTATTATAACAATAATTTGCAAAGTTGGCAAGAAGTTTTGAAAAAGCCCTGCAAATGCTATTTATACATCTACAGGGCTTCTCATTCCTTAAATAGTTTAAGCAGATAACGGGAATCGAACCCGCCTCCTCAGCTTGGGAAGCTGATGTTCTACCGATGAACTATATCTGCAACACAAGAATTATTATAACAAAAACTGCCGGAATTGACAAGTGATTTTCCAGTTCTTGTCATCGACAGTTTTTGCGGTTCAGGTATGGTTTTAATTTTGTTTCCCGGCTTATGCCGGATCATTTTTACTTTTCTATATTTTCCGTTTTCTCTTCTAGTTCTTCTCCCGCGGCCATATCCAGGTCATTCATCCCTTTATTTCCCGTTTCCGGCCACTGATCCATATCAATAAAATCTCCACTCCGGGGATCTATATGGTGGAGACGGCAGTAATCAGGTGTGTTCTCCGAATAATTCTTCTTTTTAAGAGCACTGTTAATATATAAGGACATGGCCCTGTAGATAACTGCAAAAGTAGGCACTGCTATGATCATTCCCACAAACCCGAAAAGACCGCCAAATAACAGGATGGAAAACAATACCCAGAAACTTGGAAGACCGGTAGAGTCTCCTAAGATCTTCGGTCCAAGAATATTTCCATCAAACTGCTGAAGCACCAGAATGAAGATCAAAAAATACAGGCACTTCATGGGATCCACTAAAAGGATCAGAAATGCACTTGGCACCGCTCCGATAAATGGTCCGAAGAACGGGATCACATTGGTAACACCTACGATCACACTGATCAGGAGCACATATGGCATCTTTAAAAATTTTAAAGAAAAGAAACACATGATGCCTATGATCAGAGAGTCTAAAAGCTTTCCTGTAATAAAGCCGCCAAATATCTTATGGGCAAAACGGACTTCACCGATCAGTCGGTTAGCTGCTCTTACATTTAAAAATCCATAAACCATTTTTTTTGACTGGGCGCACAGTGTATCTTTTATGTTTAAAAAGTACACCATAACAATAAGGCCGATCAGCAGATTTTTTAAAACAGTGACCAGACTGATCACACCGCTGGAAACGCGGTCAAAGATCAGGGAAATATTTGGCACCAGATCCGTAGCGATCCAGTTCTGGAAACGCATGACCGCCTCATTGTAATACGGCATAATGCTTTCCTGAAGATGTTCATTATCCTGAAGAAGTTTGCTGATCCAGACGGTCAGGTTGTTGATATACTCTGTCAGGCTGTCCTGGAAACCAATGATACTTTCGTAGATCTGTGGGATCAACATGGAAACCAGTCCGCTGACGATCGCAAACAATACTGCGAGACTCACCAACGTTGCTATACTTTTTGCAATACGGGTGCGGCCCTCATCATTTTTGATCACCTTTGACAGAAGATCCCGGACACAGACTTCTGTCCTGTTGTAAACCGGCAGCATCAGATATGCCAGTACACCTCCGTATATAATAGGCATAAGGATCGTTATGATCTTTTTTATGATCGCTGCGATCACGGAAAATTTCAGTAATGCAAAACATAAAAGAACACAACTGGCGATCACCGCTAATGCCGTAAGACCCCAGTCCATAAAAAATCGAAATTTGGAATTTTTCATATTTTAGTTCAGGCTCCTATGTTACTTTCGTCATTTGTATGAGTATACCATACTATACCCGATTTTAAAAGCAGACCGGACGTTAAAAAAATGTTTTTAATTTCAGGATCGTTCTGTTAAAACAGATGGTTCTGTGTTAAAATACTATGCACATGCATTTATATCATTTTACAGAAAGAAGGCGATCTTTTGTCTTATATCATAAAAATGGCTCTGGATATCAAAGCCCGTTTTAACCCACCAGCCCATATGTCCTCTCCCATTGAAGCATACTGCGCCATTGGAACAGTTGCAAAAGCCCTTGGTCTTCCCTGTCCACAGCGTAAAGATACGTTATTTGAAATGCGCCAGGAACTTTCTGACGCAGAAGCAGGAAAAAGTTTTCCATCCGAACGGATCGAAAAGATCAATCAGATCCTTATGAGTTTTATCCGTGATGAAGAAACAACCGATGCCATGATGGCTTATGTTACATATGGTTATGAAAATGAAAACGGGAATGCCTCAACATAAGCACTCCCGTTTTTATTATAAGATGATCCGCACTAACAGCCACACAGCTGCAATTCCCAAAAGGATCATGGAAAAAGCTGCCGAAAGCCCAAACAGCAATACTCCTACTGCCAGTGAAATGATAAATCCCAGCATGCTGAATACAGCGCCCATTACCTTTCCGCACATCATCAGCAGGATACCAACAAATTTAAACACACAGATCAGAAATAAAAAAGCAAATAAAATTCCTAACATTTTATCTAATATCCTTTGACCTTTCTAATAAAACATCTACTACAAACCGATCGATCACCCAGGAAGCTGCTACAGACAACAAGGCACACCAGAAGATCGGTAAAACCACCTGCAGATACTAACTTAGAACGTATCTCCTATGCGATATATTCCAAATTCCTTATGTCCAAGGACTTCTGCCTTGGTCAGTTCGCCGTTTGCCACAGCAACCATCTTATCAAAAATTTCAGCACCTATATCCTGTGGTGTCTTTCCTTCTGTGATGACCCTGCCGGCATTTATATCGATATTATCTGTCATCTTTGCATAGGTTTCAGGATTTCCCGTGACTTTGATAACGGGCGCAACCGGACTGCCTGTAGGAGTTCCTCTACCTGTAGTAAAAAGAATGATCTGTGCTCCACCTGCAACCATACCGGTGATGGAGTCAATGTCTTCCCCCGGTGTATCCATGAAATAAAGACCATGTTTTTCCGGATCAACCGCTTCTGAATACTCCAGAACACCGATCACAGGACTCTGACCTGCTTTATGAATACAGCCCAGGGATTTTTCTTCAATCGTTGTAAGTCCGCCTGCAATATTACCTGGCGTAGGCTGTGTCCCCCGAAGGTCTACTCCGTAAAGTTTTGATTTATCTTCAATACGCTTGACCATAGCTGTAAGCTTATCACCCATTTCTTTGGTCACGCAACGGGCAGCTACCAGATGCTCTGCACCTATAAGTTCTGTGGTCTCGCTGAGTATACTTGTACCTCCAAGCTGGATCAGCTTATCGGAAGCCGCACCTACAGACGGATTACCTGCAATACCACTGGTAGGATCACTGCCTCCACACTCCAGTCCTAAAACAAGTTCGCTGATATCAAACGCAACCTTATTCTGAACGGAAAGTTCCCTGGCCATTTTAGCTGCAATTTCAGCACCTTTGGCAATGCAGCCTAAGGTACCGCCACATTCCTGGATGATAACAGTTTCAACCGGCTTTTTACTTTCGCGGATCTGATCTGCTACTACTTCCGGCTGTATTCCTTCACAGCCAAGACTGACAACAAGTACAGCACCTACATTCGGATTTTTGCCAAAGCCAACCAGGGTATTTACAGTCTGAAGATAATCTGCGCCTACCTGACAGCAGCCATGCTGATGAGGAATTGCAACTGCTCCCGGCACTAAAGCAGCAATTCTTTGTGCAGTCTCGCTGGAACAGACGGAAGTTGGCAGGATCAACAGATGATTTCTTATTCCAAAAGTACCATTTTCTCTTTTGTATCCCATTAATTTCATAATTATGTTTCCCTTTCCTCTAACGGTCACCGCGGCCTCTGCCTGACTCTAAATTCTGGGTATGGACCCAGTCACCTATGTGGATATCACAGCTGGCAGTACCGATGCTCTCACCATATTTTACAACCGTCTCCCCTGTTTTTATTTCTTCGATCGCAATTTTGTGGTATACAGGAATATCCTGGTTTGCTTTGATTTTTACGCCATCTACCTCGATTGCTTCTCCGGCATTTAGCTGGCGGATCATGGTTACTACATTATCCTTGTCGGTCATGTATACATAATTTTTCATTCATTTTCTCCTGTTAAATTTATTTTTTAAGTTTATTATAAATGGATGTATTCTATTTCGCCATCTTTTCAATTGTCCCAAAAATAACATCCTTATAATTTTTCTGTGTAAGATCCGTCAGATCATGTTCCTGCTTTTCCACTTTTTGGAGTCCCCAGAAAGGTGTCCAGGAATTTCCATGGATTGCGTTATAAAACAATGAATGATTGGATGGAGAACATCCCTTTGTCCAGTCTTTCATTCTATCAAATTGCATTTTTGCAATATAAACCTTTGGAACATCGCATGTATCAGAATCTACATTGATTTCTACCGCATATACCGGACCGTCAATCCAGCCATTTTCCATAACAGAGCCATCATCCAGGCGCTGAAACAGCAATATAAAACTCCAGTAGATCCAGCCTTCCCATGTCTGATCTGAGCTGTATCTCATGAAACGTTCTGCCGGCATGTAATATTTTTTCGTATCCAGTTCTGTTCTGCATTTACCAATAAACTTTTCAATTTCCTGCAATGTTTTAAATACAACCACAAAAGCATTATGTATATTTTCTCCAACCATCATTTATTCTTTCCCCTTAAGCATCGCTTTTTACAAAATCATTTCCATCCATTGTCCAGCAGATATCTTTATCTACCACTGGCTGATCAATTGAAAAACCTTCAAAGGATACAAACCCCTTCTCTCTTAGCAACGTTTTTAAATCTTCTATCATTTTCTTTTCATATGATGATGATATCAATACCTGATCCAGTCCCAGTAAAATATCCTGCCACGATAAATATGCCAGATGAACATCCCGGAATACCCGTTTATCCTTGTTTTCAATATAAATTGCTTTTGCCTCCTCTGCCTCCCCGATCAATATTAAGAGTTTTTCTTTACCATTGCACCATTCATCAAGAACCTGCGCTTCTTTCTCCAATTGATCCCCACCAGATAATCCACTCCTGTATTTTACCTCGATCCCGATTTCCACAGACGTAAGCGGAATAAATCCATCGATCTCAACCAGTCCATTTTCCGACCGCTTCCAGAATTCAAAATTAAAATCATCATCTGCGGCATTAGAAAGAATATGCGTCACCTGCGGATCTTCACTGACTGCGTAATTCTTAAATATCTGATTCAGGCCTCTATTAAAAGGCATATACCTCATAGCACCGAAAAAATCACCAGTCAGCACATCTTCCAGATCTGTAGAAAACTTATGATAAATTTCAGCTATCATAAAACATTCCTTTCCTTGTTTCTTTCTTGTTCTTTCTCACCATTCCTTATTCACCTGATTTAAAAACAATCATCTGTTTTTTCTGTGCTTTCTGGTCAAGTTCTTTATTTGCAAGCCGTACAGCCGCTTTTTCCGTCATGGGATCGCGAATTTCCACACAGATATTCCTGTCTGACCGTGCTTTATCAAGCAGGCCTCTGGTATCAAGCTTCACTGTCGTTACGTTTTTTTCTCCTGGCATCAGTTCAGATATCTTCCAATCTAATGTTTTTTCCTCAATGACAGCCCCGGAACTGTCTGTCACTGTGACAACTACCGGCCAGTTTTTATAAAACGGTGCCGTTCCATCATTTTCCCATGTCAGTATGAGCGTTGCCTTTCCCAATGCCTGCTTTAACTGTGCCTGGGTGACCCAGATCCGGTATCCCATATTTTTCAACAACGTCTGATATCCATCCAGATAGGATTTATCAGCGATCTTCGGACCCAGAAATGTGGTATGAGATGAGCGGATCAGCTCTGCCGTCTCATTCAGGTTTTTAACTAACATCCGTCTCATACTTATGGAACTGTTTAATTCTCCTCCCACAGGAGCCTTTTTCCAAAAACTGTTCATGGGTACAATAACATCGGTTTCCCCAGTCTGATCATACACACCGCCATTTTCAATCCACTCTATCCATGTCTTCGTATCTTCGGGATGGCCCGCCATATCATTGTACAGACCAAATCCATATTTTTTTGCAGAACAGAATGGTCTGCGCATCAGGATCATCGCATTCGGAAATGCCTCCGGCCATACCTTCACATACTGCTCCCTTACTTCTTCCAACGGCAATCTGCGAATTCCTGCCCCATAATAAACATGCCATTCCCCCCAGTGACCAAGGCTGCCCAATTCTATATAACTGATCAACGAATCTGAACCCCAGCGTTCTCCCATAGCTTTTACCGCCTGTGTATGGCGTCTGATCATGGTCGTATTAGAATAATCCGGCGCAAATCCTTTTCCATAATCATTGTCGTACCAGTCTCCGTCTTTCCCTGTTTCCCGGTACAGCCAGTCTGGAATATCTGTATGACTCTCATCTCCAGGATCATCACAGATAAATCTTAATACCAGATGTTTTCCCTCTGATCTCCAACGAAAAAACTGATTTTCTTTTTCAATGGTGTCCCAGTCATATACCCCACATTCCGGTTCCAGCTCTTTCCATGTTATATCTACATACAAAAGTGTGATGTCCTCTGATACATTTTCCCTTCTGGCATCCGGTGCATATCCCATTAATGGATTTCCAAATGTTTCCCCGCTTTGTGAAAACTCTTTTGTCTCACTTCTAAAACCAGGCAGTGTCGCCGCCCGTGGGGTGCAGCCACCCAAAAAAGAGAAGGCTGCTGTAAGAGCTGCTACTGTAATTACTTCCCTAACCATGATATTCTCCATTATACTGAATCAAAGTTACATCATTTACACCCTCTACTGCACGGATCTTTTCCATAAAACTCGTGTCCTCTTTCTTGCAGAATACTTCAATTGCCATCTCAGTCATCCCCTTTCGCATGGTCTTTGATTTCAGAAAATATTTCCGTTTTCCAAAACAGCGGATTGCTTCATCACCTGCCACATCACCCTGATAATGGATCACTGCAATATATACTTTTCCTTTTTCCTGATAATGATAAAACAATGTGAGCATCACTATCATAATGATCGCTGCTCCCCAAACCAAGGGATACATTTCTGCTCCTGCTGTGATACCTGTGGTAATACTCCAGAAAAGATACAAAAGATCCATAGGGTCTTTTACGGCTGTACGATAACGCACAATCGATAATGCTCCGACCATACCAAGGGAGATTACAATATTGGTGCTGATCGCCAGAGTTACCATACATGTCAGCACACACATTCCCACTAAGGTCACCGCAAAACTTCTTGAAAACACAACTCCGGAATAAAACTTTTTATATACCATATAGATCAGGCATCCCATTAGCAGGGCAATTGTCATGGCAAGCATGATCTTTAACATATCATACTGTGCAAATGTGCCTGATTCCAGGACAGATTTTTTGATCGTATCTTTTACACTCATAATTTCCTCCCATTTATTCTGCCCAATATTCAAATCCATGAAGATATCTCGTTTTTTCACAGCACAGAACAAACTTTGAAACAGCTGTAAATTCTGATGCACTCTGTGGAACAAGATTTCTTACAATCTGGGGCAGAAATTCCGTATATTTAACTTCCATAACAAGTTTTCCAGGTTCCAGCACATCAAGCGTTGGCAGACTGCTGTCAAAAATATCATAGCTTCCCACTGCAGCACGCACATTCATGTCCATGGTAAGCCGTACTGTTCCTGTATCCATGATCCATGGTTCTCTTTCATAATCTACGATCACCCTTGGACGCATCATATTGCAAACACACTCGATGTAAAATTCCCTGCATAAACGATAGGAACTGCGCAGCAAAAATTCGTATTTTCCATCCAGGATCCATTCTACTTCCTGCCGTGTCAGCGGCGCAGCTTCTTTGTATATGTAACTGCCGAATTTTTTCTTTCTCTCAAGTTTAATGCTTTTGTCACTGCAATTATAGATCCTGATCCTGTACTTTTTACGCATCAGTACACCTGCATCCTTTTCTTCCATGGCACTGTTCCAGTAATCATCAAAATACAGGCTGCGAATCATGTAACCGCCTTCCCCTGCGTGAGGATCCAGCTGCATGCATTCCCTTAAGCGCAGATCTGTCAGTTGCTTCTCAGCCCTATTGATCAGGTATTTCCATTCGTGACGAAAGTGTTCCTTACTCTTCCTCATATGCGTCTACTCCAACCGTATGATCTTCGTTAATATAAAAACAGATCATGCCATATTGTTTTCCGGTATTTGTTACATAATAATCAAAGGCATCCTGTGTCTTTCCCGATTCATTTGTGGCCCGTATACGCACAAAATATTGCCCAGGGTCCGGAATATCTACCAATATCTCCGGGATCAACGTCTGTTCTTCCTTGTAGATCACCTGGGTAAACTGATAATCCCGGGCAATTTCCACACTATATGTAATATCTTCCGCATCAAAATCGTAGGAAGCATCCCAATTTATTTTCAGTTTTCCATTTTCTGTCACAGGTCTTCCAATATAAAACGGCATTGGTTTTTCAAGGCTTTCCCTGTACATCTCATAATTTTGTTCTACTTCTTTCGGAAGCCCTGCTTTTACCTGTTCATACTCCTCCGGTGTAAGTGGTTCATTCAACTGATCCGGCATTTTCTCTACATAAGGCTGTACAACACCTGCATACTGTTCCACCATTTCTTCCAGCCGTTCTTCACTGAGATATCTGCGGAGTTCTTCTATCACCTGATCCAGTTTTTCACGGAAAGCATCTGATTTCAAACATCTTTGAAATAAAATATTTCCCCAGTAATTGCTGACTCCTACCTCCCAGCTTCCACGATTTGTATTTTTTTCAAAGCCCATTCTGTATTAAAAAAGCTTCCATCATTATCCCATGGCAAAATATACCATATTGGCGAATTTGTCGGACTGTACAAATAACAATTCCGGCTCTGCGTATCACTGTTTCCAACTAAAATCTGAAATGCCATCCAGTACAGCAGATTTTCCTCATCGAAATGCTGCTTTAACACATCGCTAACAGGTATTGAATAATTATTCAGATCATCCAGCATCTGGATTAATTTCGTGTGATCGTGATCCCCTTTGATCTCCAGCCTTTCTTCAAATTTTGACAGATCAAAACCTGGTGTATCTTCTGTCATGATCGTATCTTCATAGCGATAAAACTCAAAATAATTTACTTTATAGAGCTGCCCGTTTTTCTGAAGTCCATGTGCCTCCAAAGCTGTTTTATTTAACTGTTCTACCTGTGTATACAAACCATAATCTTCAAATGCATCTTTCCCGGAAGTTGTATCTTTTACATAAAGATGGACAAAGCGGGTTCTGAGGCTCATTATCTGTGGGATACCCTTAAGAAGATCATAACATAATTTGTTTCTGAAGCGTAGTCCCTCTGACATATGCTTGTTTAGCGCGATCGTCTGCTGGCCTTCCCATGATCCCTTATTCTCTTTCAACTTGATCTTATAATTTTTCTGGGGATTTTTACTGGAACTTTGTCCCCTGATCTGCACAGTTGCATTCGGTACTGTCTCACCGTATCCAACCTCTCCTGCAACAGGGCCGTTTTCGTCTCCCACCTGTAAAAGAGCTGCCACCTGATACCTTGGCACTCCCATTTCTTCATAATCAAATACAGAATATGAATTAATTTCTTCCCAACTGTGATTTGTATTTTCTGCATCATTTCCACGACTGACTGTCAGATACATAGTAGTCACATTTGTTTCATCTTCCTTTGAATATAAAAGGTCCTTATCCCGCAGATGTACCTGGCTAATATCCTGTTCCTCTGCTTTTTTTACACCTTGTATCTCCGTTTCTTCTGATGCGGTCGCTAAATCCGTACTGCTTTCCTGAATTTTTTCATTTTTCTGCAAAACCATATTGCATCCACAAAGAGCAGATGAAACCGCAAGCCAAACGCTTAATAGTAAACTAATTCGTTTTTTCATGAAGTTTTTCCTTCTTTCTCTCACCATCAAGAAAATATCCAAGTTTTGTAAACACCCCCAGTTTATCCTCCTCCACTAAAGGCTGTCTGCTGAGAATATAATATGGAAGCCTCCTGGTGAATTGTTCTAATCTGATATAAACTGCCAGGAAAAAAACTGCACATCCCAGAATAAATCCAAAGCCAAAATACACTTTGGAAAAGAACAGGGATATCACCGTTGCAGCTGAGGAAACCAAAGCAAACAGAGCCGATGCCACAAGTCCACCCTGATAATCTGTAAAATATAACAGGATCAAAAGCATGGTATTCGCAACTGCATAGATCCCATACCCAACGCAGAGTGTCCTGAAATATCCTTCCATAAGATCATTAAATCCAAGAGGAAGATAACTCAGGACGATTCCTCCTATGGAAATAGCAACAGCTGTTGCAAATATCTGCTTCAGTGCCGTAAATCTCAGTTCATTATCAAGAACCTCCAGCATCTCATGCTCTGCCTGTTTCAAATCACGGATGGATCCTTCATCATTGAACAGACTGTAATAATTCCTGTATTTGGGGTAAAAATTTACTTCCATGGATACCACAAAATTTATAGTGGTGATCAGAATACTTAAAAATGCCATCAGGGCTGACACATCATGGTAAGGCGCACCATAAAACAATCCCTGAACGTGTACCTGTAATGGCCCCATCCACATAATGACAAGATGAGAAAAAAGCCCCAGATTTACAAACAGGCCTGTAAATGCCAGAGGGAGAAACTCGTCTACCCACGCTAAAAACGCGAATGGTTTCTCTTCACTTTGCGGAAAATAACGGTACAAAAGCACAACATCCCAGATAAGCATTACACAGTATCCAAAAAATACAGCTGCCATCATACCTTCCTCTGCCGGAAATCCCAGGCAGAGAAATAGAAACCCCAGCAGAAATGTCACAAGAACGGCTGCAACAAATGACAGCATGATCCCTTTATAATCTTTGATCGCTGTCAAATAGTTCATTGCCATCCAGCAGACCACCAGTTCACCAAACAATCCAAAACAGAGAAGCTGCAGCACCGGTCCGATCCCTGCAAACAGCAAAAAGAGTCCATACAAGATACCGCCAGCTGCCAGCAAAATCCCGGTTGATCCCCAAAAAGAAGGAAGGATCATTGTTTTTCTATCCTCATAAAGCATGTCCGCCAGAAATCTGGTAACTGCCATGGAAAAAAAACTGGTAACTGTAAGGGAACCGAGGAGAGCATAGGTGATCATACAGATGATCAGCTCCCTGCTATGTTCTGATACATTGTATAGATTGCAGAGAAACATTACACCCAGCAGAAGAAGAACACCTAACAGCATCGGGCCTGTACAGATCACACCTGCATATCCATATGCACGGAAAGATGCGAAAATCCCTTTTCTGCGAAACAGTTTTTTTAACTCAAATCCGATTCCTGCCAATCTCTTCTACCTCTCTATACAGCTTTCTATACTTTTCCATCATATATTCATGCCGGAAATACTTCTCCACACGTTTTCTTCCGCTTTCTCCCATCCTCAGTCTCCTGTTTCTTGAAAGACACATTTTTTCCATCGCATCAGCCAGCCCTTCCCGATACATCGGCGGCACACAATATCCTGCAAGTCCAAAAGGATCACCCTGCTTACCTTCCAACAGTTCCCTGCAACAGCCAACATCTGTACAGACACAGGGACGTCTTGCTGCCATTGATTCCAGTACAGACAACGGCTGGCCTTCCGATATACTTGTCAGGATCGTAAAATCCAGCTTTTCCATATATTTTTGAATATCTACCCTTCCGGTAAAAATGATATTTTGAAGTTCCATCTGTTTAACCAGATCATAACATTCTTTTGCATATTCTTCATCATCCACACCTCCCAGGATATGAAGCCGGACATGTTCCATTCTTGAGGAAAGCTCATAAAATGCATAGATCATCGTCTTGATGTCTTTGATCGGGGCCAGACGGACCACTGCGCCAATATCCACCCAGCCGTCTTCTTCCTTTAATGGGATTTCACAAAAACGCTCATAACTGACCCCGTTCTCAATCACCCGGCACTTTTCAGGGGCACAGCCGATGTCTTCCTGTATCTTCAAGGCATTTGTAAACAGGCATGTCACCCGGCATGCCCTCTTATAGATCACATCAGAGAGCATGTAGAAAAAACGGATCCACTGCTTTTTAAATGCCGGAGCAACCCAGGATGCACGGATGATCTCCTCCTCCCGTTCCCTTGTGTAAATGCCATGTTCCGTCAGCATCAGTGGTTTTTTATATTTCCAGCTTCCAAGGGATGCCAGAAGTCCTCCGTAACCAGTAGAAATGGCGTGATATGCATCTGCCTGGGGTACAAATGTTCCAAGAAGATAGAGCACCGGGAGCATCATCGAACGGATCGTATGAAATGCATCCGCAAAGGCAATATACGGATAGCGCTCTTCACAGATCGTTTCCAGAATTCTTAAAAATGCCTCACTTTTCAGATAGGACATGGGATTGATCTTTCTCTCCTGGTACAGACGGAACAAAATCTCCCAGTCAGGGCTTTTGCAGTCCATCACTTCTCCCAGCGCACATTCCTCTTCCGGCGAAAAACGTACATACCGTACACCGTTTTCCCGGATTTTCAATGCATCATCCAGAAATACTTCGTGAATTTCCGTCACATTATCCGGAAGATCATAAACAAATTTTCCCTTCTGTTCTGCTTTTGCGCCAATGACCCACAGCACAAATTCATGTTCTTTCATAATTGTAATATACTGATGCATCCATGTTGAAACACCGCCATGAACATAAGGATAACATCCTTCCAAAATCAAACATATTTTCATTGCATCACCTGTCCGTCTTCACCTGCACTTCATCGCTGTCTGCGCAAAGAAGATACAGGCTGTCTGTCAGCTGTTCCATTGTCCCACCTGTCACTGCCAGCGGCTTTTCTTTTGAAAACCGCACAAAGAAATACGCTGTATCATATCGGTTTTCAATATGAAAACAAAATCCGTCTGCTGTACGTTCTTTCTCTGCGGCTGCCGCGCTGTAGCGTTGGATCGCACCTGAAAGTTCCGATCCCGTCAGATTTCGGAGCAAAGGAGCAGACGTATAAAGCCAGCCCATATATCTGTCCAGATTTTCCTTTAACGTTTCCCATCCAAGTGCTGCTCCACGGTCCTCATCCAGAAGATCATCCGAA
This sequence comes from Clostridium sp. AM22-11AC, assembly GCF_003473545.1. Taxonomy (GTDB): domain Bacteria; phylum Bacillota; class Clostridia; order Lachnospirales; family Lachnospiraceae; genus Enterocloster. The sequence goes on along the minus strand of NZ_QUCM01000021.1, from coordinate 2,482 downwards.
TGCATAAAATGAGTATTTACAAAATGCATATTCAGTTCGGAAAAGGCACAAAGCTGCATATAATCATCGATCACTGCACTGGAAATTATCCTTGGCTGCTCCACAATTCCATCTTCTGCCACTTCAAATTCCTGTTCGTATGCGAATTCACCTGTAAAATAGTTGCTGGCAATTGTTCTAATCTCCGGGCATTTTGCCGCCAACAGCTGCCGCCCCTCTTCTGAAAGAACATTGGATGGCGGAACATACACACTCATGGAAGCCTCCGGATACATTTCCCGGCAGAACTGCAAAAGTTCTGTCATGGCATTTTCCATTGCCTCCGTATCAGCCCATGTATTATACGGAAGAATGTCACCATACTTTACATTTCCAAGGGCCAGTGGCTGATGATTATACCCATGATATCCTATTTCTCCTCCGTGACGCAGAAGCATATTTCCAAAATACTGGAACCTGGATGTTTCCATCTGATGTTCGATTACCCCGTCTGTTTGATCCCCATAATTTTCAATCACAACTCCTGTATATCTAACACCATATTTTTCCGCCAGGGCCAGGATATCCGGCCACCAGATGTTTGCATAAAAATCTCTGACATTTATACCATAATCACGGTATATATACTCTCCGTTTCCACCCGGTACCGGGGAAGGAAAATCATCCAGATAAAAAGCAGATCCATTGATAACCGGGTAGATGGTACAATCTGACAGAAGACTGTATGCAGCTGAAAAAATACCTCTGACTGCCTTTACATATATTCCCAGATTTACTACCACAAATTTCCCAGAACCATAATCATTTTCCCAGACCAGAGGGATTTTATATTTCCCGCTGCTCCAGGCATACAGCTTTGCCCTTTCACTTAATGTTATATTCCATATAATGCACTGTTAAAGGATAAACAGGAATTTATCCTTTAACAGTGCATTTTCTTCATTTGCAAACGCAATATCTTTTCTGTTTTTCATCTGGCTATAACCACATACAGCCCCAACCACGAAATATAAAATATACGGCAGCCAGTTAGATGGTTCATAAAACAGTGTCAAACCGTTTATGCCTTCTCTGATGTAAGAAACTGTCAGAGCACAGACTGCCAGAAAAGCTGCCGCTACCCCTTCATTCAATCCATAAATAGATCCAATGATCACCACATACAAAAGACGTACATCAATATAACGAAACTGTACAGAATTTCCAAGAACTCTGTGGAGGATTTCAGAAAATCCGAAAAAGAGAAGGATTTCTCCCCATTTAATGACCGCGGCATGACCTGTAATCCTGCTTAAAATAAGTCTGTACCAGTTTTCACGTTTCTGCCTTCTATCAAGAAAATCCTGATACTGATCCTTTAAATCTTCCAGAATACTGATCTTCGGAAACCAGCCATATTTTTTCCGGATCGTATTCTTTTCCAGATTCTCTTTTTCAATCATATTCCTGCTGTCCGGTACAGTCTTCACAGTTTTTTCCCGTTTTTCTGAACGGTCTGCTTTTAGCGCAGGAAACAATTTTAAGATTGCAGTTTCCAGTTCTCCCTAACGAATATGGAACACATCCGGGATTTCAAGACTCCTGTCATCCTGATCCCAGTTATCAAAAATACGAAAAATCAGTTCTCCCAGGTCATCCAGATACAAAAAATCAGCCATATCCTCATTTTGTTTTGGAAATTCAGGCATCTTTCCCTTTTCCAGTGACTGAAAGGTCTTGTACAGCCAGTCTTTACTGTATCTTGCAGAATAAAGGCAGGGAGCACTCACAACCTTTAACGAAACGCCTGCTTTCTCCCGATAATACCTGCATATATCATCCGCCATATTTCTCAGAAGCGGATTATCTCCTTTCCCGTTTTCATTTGTAATATATAAGAACTGGATCGCGCGTCCTCTGCAATACTCCAAAAGGTGGTTGAGAGCCTCGACTTCCCCACTGTTTTTTGCGCCTAACGATAAAAAACTGGAAAAATATACAATACGATCCAGCTCATATTGTTTTAAATCAATCTCTTCTGCACGATGTTCCTGAAGTCTTAAAATGGGGACTTTTCCCTTATGGTATTTAAATTGTGTATCACCACAGATCAGGACATGCGTCCCGGGAGAAGTCTGTTCGATCCATTCTCCCGTTAAATATCCTGTGTTTCCCGCTAATAATATTTCCATCTTCCTGCCACTTTCATCATCCGTTAAACTTAAAACGCCATTATTGTACACCTAATCACCGTTCCCTGCAACTATCTGTAATATCTAAAAAATAGGCAATAAAAAGTTTTAAAAACTCTTCATTACCTGTCTTTATCTCTGATATTCCATACAGACCAAACTACCAGCTATAACCCCACCAGATACAATCCTAACTCTCCTACTTTTTTATTCTATATGCAGCATATATCTATGTCATTGAACTATCGGTTTAAAACGTAAAAAATAGGCTTCGCCTATTCAACTCCCCTGCCCCTCAATCTTGAGGGGTT
>NZ_QUCM01000020.1 GCF_003473545.1 Clostridium sp. AM22-11AC | reverse complement strand
AAATGTATGATTTTTAAATCATTTATTTTCTTGACATCACACCGCTGGACTTATATGGCCTTAAAATGCCAAACTGCAAAAACCGTATCTTCCGGTCTGTAAGCCCAAAATCTGTATTTTCCTCTTTTCTGATCTGGGTATAGCTTCCATGAGGGGTAATACAGATCTTTTCCTCCGGAATTTGATACTCTTTCATCAAAAGCTGCCTGCAATATTCATTATGCACCACCAACAGGTCACAGCAGTTATAAAAACGGCTGTACAGCTCCCTGTCCCCCGCTGAGGCTTCGTGGGGAAGGAGATTGTGTACTGTATGCACCAGACGGGGAATGTATTTTTTATTTTTACAGTACAGGGGGATCTCGTATTTTGCGTCTTTAAAGGACTGTACGTGGACTACATCATAGCTGCCCTTTTTGATCTCTTTTTGCAGACGGAACAGGCCTTTTCCATATTCCCATACAGCAGCCATTTTTCCTTTTCCGCCTGCGTACAGCTTATCTTTCCAGATGACCCCATCCAGATCCGTTCCTGCGTTCTTTTTACAAAATATGGTTATTTTCGCATATTTTCTCAATTCCCTGCACAATTCTACCACATACACACTGTTTGGCAGGAACTGGTCTACCATTAAAACTTTCATTTTCTCATCCCCCTGCCGATCCAAAAGGTCCCATATCCCATGGCAGTTCCCAGGGTATTGGTCAGAATATCATTTACATCACAGGTTCCGGAGGCTGTGATCATCTGTATGGTCTCGATCCATACCGAAAGCATGAGACCGTTCATCACTGCATATCCCGGATGGTCAAAGGCAGGATGGATCAGCGGAAACAACAGTCCCACCGGCACAAACAGGGCTACATTCTGCAGCATATGCCATACAGGCTGTAAACTGTGTTTTTGCAGCGCTTCCCCTACGCCTGTAAAAAGCTGCATCTGCAATCTGCTGTCTGTTCCCCCTTTTCTCCATAAAAGAGTCACAGCCAGTACTGCAAGCACATAGGTGAGAAGCAGGGCGCAGCCGCCTTTATTTAAGGTCCTTATATTCTGCATGATAAACCACAGTTCTCCGCCGAAGATCAAAAGAGACAACAGCACAAGAAGCATAAAAAGCACAATGCTGCTTTCTCCAGTGACCTGGAACACAAAAAACAGCATAACGCCTACACAGCCAAAAATACATAAAAGGATCATGGCTGCAGGCACTATCCCGCTCCTGTTCTGGATCCGTCCGGAGATCACGCCTAAGGCAGCGCAATAAGCCCCGAACAGGATCACAGCGCAGAGAAATAACTGCATCCCATCCCGCATATCCAAACTACTTAACATATTGTCTCCTCTTTGGCCCTACCCTTTGTTTATTGCAGGCAGATCCCATTGCGATAAATAAAAACAAAGTCTGATATTCATAAGTGGACATTGAACGTTCTGTCCAGCCAAATACCATAAACCACAGGATATACGCCGCACTGAACAGATAATCGGTCCATTCCATCCGCTCTGCTCCTATGGTGGAAATGATCATAGCCGTAAAATACGCGGCAACTCCAAACAGACCTACATTCATCCACAATTCCAGCAAAACATTGTGGGCGCCTGTTGTCATGCTTCCCATAAAAGAATTTCGTGAAAATGCCTGATGGACCATGGCAACTGCCTGTCGGTCCCTCCAGAACATTCCATATCCATATCCGGTAAATGTATGCCGGTTGATCATAACCTGGATGATCTGCCGCCACAACGGGATACGACCTGTTAAAGTGGCGTCCTTTCCGATCAAGGAAAATAATGGTTGAAACAGCGGTAAAATCGTAAGAGCCGTTATGAGAAAGGCAACGCTTAAGGTAACATAGATCACCCCAAGGGGCAGTCTTTTTCCCGGTTCCTCCTTATATTTTCCAAACAGCACATACAGTAGCGGAAAGATCAGGCATAACACAGCTCCCTTGGCATTGCACAGGACCAGAAAGATCCCCTGTGCAAGTAAAGAAAGGAGATACTTTCGCGATACGATCATCTGTTTTGCCCGCAGAATACGAAACCATGCGATCTGAAGGAGAATGCAAATGGAAAACTGGGATGCCGCATTGTTCTTTGTCCTTAAAAAACCGGTAAAATCATGTTCTCCCTGTTCCTGTGAGAAAACAGCTCCCGGTCTTAAAAGCATAAAAGCAAATGTAAGACAGGTAAATATCACCTGTGCCGCTGCGATCAGATGAAACAGTTTCTCCCCGTCATAATACTCTACCATCCAAAGTGCGAAAAAGATGGTGGCTGTATAACGGATACAGGAAATAAGCTGTTCACTGGGATACCGTGTCACCAGCATGGAGTCTAAGAAATAGACAGCTGCCATGAAATAAATAACCGCGTATTTTTCTTTCAGATCCAGCAGTTTCAGGCTCATAAAGCCGTCTTCACTGCTGGAAAACAGCATGAGAAGAAGCTGCGCCCCAAAGGATGCGTATTCCAGGATCTTGCTGCTGGCAGAACCAAGGAGCATGGTATATTTACCTGGAAATCCAAAGCTGACAAGCAGGATAAAGATAACAGTTGTGTCAACGATCCGGCTCTTTAAAAGATCTTTACGGCTGCTCTGACTGCTCAGGGTCTGTCTCTGACTGTTCTGTATCCTCATTTTCAAGTTCCTCCTGAGACTCTTCCCTTCCGCTCTCATTCATTCCCATCTGTACCAGAGCTTCGATGGCCTCCTGGTTGGAAAGCCGGTTTGATGTCTCTAACAGATCATCTGTCAGTTCTTCTAACAGACCATTAAATGCGGTATCTTCCTCTGTATGCGGATGGGTAGATTTTAAAGCCTGGGTCTCTTTTGCGGATTTCATCATGTCTTCCAGATCATTCAGATCATCCATGGTTTCTTTCATTGTTTCTGCTTCCGGCTTCTTCGGTTTTCTTCCCCGGTTTTCTACTACATTCCGTTCACCGCCGAAATATTTTCCCCCTGTTTTCTGGGCGGCATTTACAACACAGCCAAGGATACGGATCCCGGACTTGTCCAGCTTGTCAATGGCATTCTGGATCATCGGAAGAGCCACATCATCATAACGGATCACAAAAAGCACTGCCTGGGCGATCTGGTTCAGGCTTAATACATCAGAAACCTGTCCAACAGAAGGAGTATCAATGATCACATAGTCATAGTCCTTTTCAAGGCCTCTGATAAAATCAAATACCTGTCCGTCCATAGGAATGGCATTTCGTTCCAGTACGGATGGAAGCAGGTCCAGATACCCGGTAAGGGAGATCACTGCTTCTAGCGGATCCGTCTCCCCTTTATAAAGGGCATTTAATGTACGGCTGTAATCCACAGAATGTAAAAACATACTGCCCAGACGGGGATTTCTGGTATTCAGATCCACAAGAAGGACCTTCTTTTCCATATCGGACAGCTGTACTGCCAGATTGGCAGCAACTGTACTCTTTCCTTCCCCTTCTTCTGCGGATGTTACATAAAAACTGCAGGTCTCATCTTTCAGACCCAGACGGTTCTGCAAAATATAGGCAGCAGATGTAAAATTCTGGCGGACCGCTGAGTCGGTCATTCCATCTTTTTCCAAAATCACCCTTCCGTCCCTGAAATATTCCTGGTCATTTGGGATGATCCCCATAGTTTCCAGGCCAAACACATTTTCCACATCTTTCAGGTTCAGCAGAGTCGGACGCATGATCAGCTCCAGCATTGCCATACCGGCTCCCATGATAAAGCCCATCACACCTGTGATCAGCCAGATATGGGAAAGGCCGCCCATTCCCATGATATATTCTGCCTGCGGCTCATCAATAGTAGAAACAGATCCTACCATTAATGTTTTTGGAAGCACCTCACGGGAAGTATCCAAGATCGCGTTCATTAAGCGGATCCCTGTGTCTGCGTCATGCCATTTTAAGCTGATCTCAATGATCTGTGTCTCATTGTAACGCTCTATATCCAGATTTCTGGCGATGGCCACCGGATCCGGATCAACGATTCTCACACTTTCCGCTGCCTCACGCAGAACCCGCTCGCTTTTCATCACATACCCCACTGCATCTACCATATCCTGAGCCAGATAAAAATCATTAGGGTTAAAATAACTGGAATTCCCTGTAAAATTTCCTGTCTCAGACTGGGATGTTACTGCAATGGAACAGTTGATCCTGTAATTTGTATAATTTCCCTGTACATACGATATGCCGCTTAAGGCAGCACCAAACCCGCATCCAACCAGGGCAAACGCCAGGATCATCTTCCAGCGTTTCCCGATCGCGTAAAGTAAATCTCCTACTCTGATCTGTACACCATTCATCGTTTTTTCTCACTGTCTTTTTTCTTATCTTCTTTTTTTCTTCTGCCTGCCAGTGTAATGCCTGCAAAGAGCAGAAGAATGATCACAACGGTTCCGCCAACCATACCGGCTGCCAGTGTAAGAATGCCCCGAAGAGTCAGTACTGTTACATTCCAGTTCTGTACCTGCGCTGTATCTGCTACTGTAAAGTCATAACGCTTCTCCCCGTCATCTCCCTGAAGCACATAGTAACTGCCTTCTTTTAAGTTGGTGAACATTTTTCCGCTTTTCCCTGATACCCAGGACTCGATCAGCTGATCCTGACTGTCATAAAGGGATAACTGGATATCTGCTACATCTTTTCGCAGGATCATATCCGTTCCATGGACAGATGTACGAAGCATCCTGTTTGTCAGATCCATTTCTGCCTGGTTTTCCCCGTTTATGCGTCCATAGGCATCTACATCTTCTGTATATTCGATCGGATCCAGCTGGTAATCTTCTATGGTCTGCTGCTGTCTGATCTTATAACTGGTATTCTTATCCAGGTCTGTAAGGAGGATCTGGCCATTTTGGTCTGTCTCTACAGTCTGGGAAACACCTGTTGTTCCATTGGTAACTGTAAATACTGCCCCGGACAGCGGCTGCTGCTGATATAATTCATCTGAAAGTTTTAAAGTGATCTTTGTCTTTTCTGTATCGATCTCATGGATCGGGGGGTCTTCCCCGTTTTTCTTCTCTACCAGAGCTTCCGGCTGTTCGTTGATCCCGGCGTAATAGCGGGGAATTCCCGCCTGTTCCAGTGTATAGCTTCCCAGATACAGTTCCTTACTCTCACCGTAACCATTTTCATCACAGGTAATGGTATCTACCAGCTGTCCCGCTATATAACGCACGGTACCATCCAGCGTGGCCACATCTTCTGCTGCCCGTACCTGGAAGGTTCCGCCTCCTACCGGGTCTTTGCTTAACAGATCTGACATCTGCACCCGGATCACGTTCTTGCTTGGTGATACACGGATCTGGACTACAAAAGGATCCGTCCAGTCATACATCTTATCCAGGTTAAAATAGGTATCCCCTGCCGCGTCATATCCTTCCGGTTCATTTAATTCCCGGAAGAAATAATCTCCCTGGTAGATTTTTTCCGGCAGATAAAATACGCCTTCCTCTGTTGTCTCATATTCACGATAGGAGATCTTTTCCGGATAATAGGTATTCAGGATCTGAAGGGCTCCCATTCCATTTTGCAGTCCCCAGTCTGTGCGGTACAGTTCAAAGCGGACTCCCTCATCCGGGATAATACGGTCTGTTTCGTCATCCACCAGCTCGGTAAATACCGCTGATTTGATGCCTTCGTCACCGTAACCGCCTCCGCCGGTCTGGATGATAGGCTGCTCCTGTCCGGATCCGCCTCCGTCTCCGGCCCCATCTCCTACATCCTCATGATCGCCGTTGCCTTTATATTCCTTCCAGCTCCAGCCGTCATCATCCGGACGGGTCTCCTGTGCCGTTGTCTCCTCTACGCCTTCTGTTTCATCATATTTATATCCTGTATAGTCACTTAAAAGATACAGGCCCAACAGCGCTACGATCAGCATCAGGACAAATACAAGTCCTGTCATCATATCCGTAGCAGGCTGCCAGTAATTATACTCTCCGTTCTGGTCTTTCCTACGCCGTCTCATGCATCCTGTCCTACCTTTAGGATTTTTTCAAACTCTTCGATTGATAATGGTCTGGAAAATACATATCCCTGGCCTTCTGTACATCCGCACTTACGCAGAAGTGATAACTGTTCCATGCTTTCGATCCCCTCTGCGGTAAGGGTCAGCCTCAGTGTCTTTGCCCGGTCAAACACATCCTGTACACTGCCGCTCTTCTTCTCTTTATTCAGGCTGCGCAGATCCAGTTTCAGTACATCCGCTCCGATCTCTCCTACAGAGTGCAGTCCCATATAGTCACCGTCAAAACCATCGAGGGCAATGCGGAAGCCTTTCTGCTGAAGGGACTTTTCCACTTCGGATACAATGCCGTAAACCTCTTTGTACGCATTTTCCGCAATATCGATATTTAAATATTTTGGCGGTATCCTGTATTTTTTCAGAAGTTCATCAAAGATCTCCACAACATCCATTGCAAGCAGGTCTGTTTTTGTTACGTTAATGGAAATCGCAAGAGGTTTTATACCCTCATCGATCCATCTGCGGATCATTGCGCATACATCTTCCCAGATCTTCTGATCCAGTTTTGTAATATATCCGTTATTTTCCAGTACCGGAATAAATACTGCAGGTGAGATCTCGCCCAACGCCGGGTGGTTCCAGCGCACCAAAGCTTCTGCACCTATGATCTTTCGTGTATTTAATTCATACTGAGGCTGTAACAGAAAAATAAATTCATTCTTTTTAAGGCCATTTAAGATCTGCGGCATCAGAAGACGCTCATTTCCAATGGCTGAGTCTGCAGTTGCCCCCATACCGGAAGCTGAATAATCATCTTTCTTTGGCAGACGGTCCAACAGATCCATGATCTGTCTTGTCTCTCTGCGGGAACGGTAGCGTTCCTGTTCCTGAGTAGTAGGAAGGACCACTCTGTGAAAAACTTCCAGAAAGATCCCCATTTCACGATCCATTGTATTACGGAGGATATTATTAGATATATTAAAAAGAATGGACAGGATAACACCTGCTATGGATGTATAGAATGCGGTATCAATACCGGTCAGAATGGACTGCACACTGCTAAGTGCCGCCTCAACCGTAACGAAGTTAATATTTCTAAGACCCCTAAGAAGGCCGATAAAGGTACCTAAAATTCCAAGACCTGTTAATGTTCCAGGGATCTGTGCAACGACTCCCTGCCAGCTGTAAAGAGCCAGGACATCTTCATTTAAAATATCTTCAAGATCACTGACGATCTGTCCATTCTGGCGCTGCTGCTTTACCTTGTCCCTGTATTCCCGAAACAACTGGTCCATTTTCTTCTGTCTGAAAAAACGGTCCATCTGTAAAGCGGTGATCCAGACCGACTTTTCCTCTGCTTCCGAGGCTCTCTGTATACTCTTCTGGCCTGTTAACAGTCCCTGTGTAAATGTAAGTACCGGTATCAGTCCATATATAATTCCTAAAAGCACTACAACGCCCATAACCGCAACTACGATCATAGAAAGCATGTTAGGCGCATAAGCTGTCAAAATGCCACAGCCTGACAGCAATATAACAATAAATATTGGCATCAATCTCTTCATACTGTGCCCCCTCTTTTGTTTTTAATGATTTTTGCCTATTCTACTGAATTTTACCGCATATTTCAAGTCTTTTACCCTGTATTTTTTTTGACACAAAAATCTTTAAGGTATTATAATATAATAAAGAAAACAATATATTTTAGGCAAAGCAGTCGAAAGACTGTGACGCAAAGCTATAGGGCCTTTCAAATGGCAGCCAGTTGCTATTTTATTTCTTTACATTCCGTTCACAATTTACTTACAATTTGAACAAACTTTCTTCACGATTGTTTTCTATACTAAAGAGCGTAAAGAGTTAATGCAAACAACTTTTTTTCATAATACTCGGCGGACTGGAAAGTTTTCAGTCCGCCTCCTCCTTTTTAGGGATGTACTCTTGGAAGCTTTGTCCACCGGTATACCGGAAATGTGTGTTTTGCACAAAACAGCTTTTCATATTTTTCAATCTTTGTGCACACTTTTTCAAACTCCTATGCTATTATAATAGACGTAACCCCCCAATACATTATATAGTTTTTGCTACACCCCCATAAGAAACGAAATACCTTCTCCTTAAAAAGACCCGTTCCCCGACGGGTCTTTTTACTTACCTTTTTTCCTGTTTTTTCCCTCCAAACTATCCCCCAAAAAAATTTTAAATTTTTTCAAAAAAATGTTTGACAAACCCATACCGCTGTGCTATTATATACGAGTCAGCGGCGAACAGCCAAGACAAAACAGAATAAGGCCTGATGGTCAAGCGGTCAAGACGACGCCCTCTCACGGCGTAAACCCGGGTTCGATTCCCGGTCAGGTCATTAAAAAGCAAGTGGAAATCCACTTGCTTTCTTTATATTTAAAATTGACATTAGTGATTAAATGTGTTTAAATATCCCCCATGGAGCTATTGCGAATATGGTCTTTGCAATATCTAATATCCCCATTTTATAAATATAGATATAAAAATAGCAGGGGCCGCTGAAAGGAGGTCAGGCTTTCAGCGGCCCCTGCGGACCTTTAGCGACTTTTTACCTTAATATAAATTCTTCACCTTAAAATCCTTCTCCAGCTCTCTCCTCTGGTCCTTCTTAGCAATATCCGCTCTCTTATCATACAACTTCTTACCTCTTGCAAGTCCCACCTGCACCTTCACCAGGCTTCCCTTAAAATAAACCTGCAGCGGCATCAGCGTATATCCCTTTTCCGCGATCTTTCCATTTAACTTCATGATCTCGTATTTATGAAGAAGCAGCTTTCTCACTCTCAAAGGATCCTTATTAAAAATATTTCCCTTCTCATAAGGACTGATGTGCATACCATACACATACACTTCCCCCTTATCGATCTTCACAAAAGCCTCTTTAATACTGCACTTTCCCATACGGATGGACTTAACTTCCGTACCAAACAGCTCAATACCAGCTTCCCATTTATCATCAATAAAATAATCATGATACGCTTTCTTATTATTGGCGATCAGCTTAATACTTTCCTTAGAAATGATAAACACCTCCCATTTTCAGTTTCTTTGCCCTGCAAACAGAACTGATCTCTGTTTTTCTATCTCATTTGCTCCCACTATCATACCATTATACTGCCTGATTTTCCAGAACAAAATCCACAGTCCGCAAAAGCTTGTCCGTACCGGCTACAACTACCCGTACTGTCTGGCCCAGCTTATACACTTTTCTGCTCATCTCGCCCACCAGCTCATATCTGCTCTCATCAAAAATATAATAATCATCCCGCAGCTCACTGATGCGCACCAGACCTTCCACTGTATTAGGCAGCTCCACATAAAAGCCCCAGTTAGTAACTCCAGAGATCACTCCCTCAAAGGTCTGTCCAACAAACCTGGACATATATTCGCACTTCTTCATCTTCTCAGTCTCGCGCTCCGCCTCATCAGCCCGGCGCTCTAATGCAGAAGTCTGTACAGCCACCTGCGGCAGCAGTTTCTCATAATGGGCAACTCTCTTCTCCTTCAATCCCCCATGCAGACACTCTTTGATGATCCTATGGATCTGCAGATCCGGATATCTACGTATAGGTGATGTAAAATGGGTATAATACCTTGCAGCCAATCCAAAATGTCCTGTACACTGGGTAGTATACTTTGCCTGTTTCATAGACCGCAGGACCAGTCTTGCAAGAAGAGGTTCCTCCGGCTTGCCTTCGATCTTGTCCAATAGCTTCTGCAGCTCCTTTGGATGCACTTCCCCATTAGTCAATCTCAGCGAATATCCAAAATTATTAATAAACACACCTAACTGCTTCATCTTCTCCGGATCCGGATCATCATGGGTCCTGTAAAGGAAAGGAACAGACTGCCAGAAATAATCCTCTGCCACGGTCTCATTGGCAAGGAGCATAAAATCTTCAATGATCTTTGTAGCTACATTCCGTTCATAAGGATGGATATCCACCGGTTTCCCCTTCTCATCCAGAATGATCTTACTTTCCGGAAAATCAAAATCGATGGCCCCTCGTTTGCTGCGCTTCTCCCTTAAAATAGCAGACAGTTCCTTCATGCGCTCAAACATAGCCACAAAATCCTTATACTCTTCCAGTAAACCAGCCTTTTGCTCCTCTTTCTCCTTTGTATCTGCCTCCGACAAAATAGCATTCACAGCCGTATAAGTCATCCGCCTGTCAGACCGGATCACACTTTCGCAGATCTCATGATCCACTACCGTTCCATGAGGATCCACTTCCATAAGGCAGCTCATTGCCAGACGGTCTGTTCCCTGATTTAAAGAACAGATCCCGTTAGAAAGCTTGTGAGGCAGCATAGGGATCACACGGTCCACCAGATACACGCTGGTGCTTCGCTTTAACGCCTCTTTATCCAGTTCACTGCCCTCTTTTACATAATGACTTACATCTGCAATGTGAACGCCCAGACGGTAATTTCCGTTTTCCAGCAGCTCCAATGTCACCGCATCATCCAGATCCTTGGCATCTTCCCCGTCAATGGTCACAGTCTGCAGATCCCTTAAATCCTTTCTTCCCTCAAAACCTTCCGGAAGGTCCTTTAAGCCCTCTGTAGGCAGGCTGTCCGGCACATGTTCCAGTTCCTTCATTACTTCCTCAGGAAAGGCTTCTGGAAGATTGTAAGCACGTACCAGGGATAAAATATCCGTACCAGGATCATTTACATGTCCCAAGATCTCCTTGATCCGTCCTTCCGGCTTCTTACGCTCATCACCGAAATCTGTTACCTTTACTACTACCTTGTGACCGGTCACAGCTCCCATATCACAGCCCTGTGGGATAAAAATATCCTTGGCGATCTTCTGGTCATCAGGGATCACAAAGCCAAAATTCTTATTCTTCTGATAATAGCCTACCAGCTGGCTGTTGGCATGTTCCAATACCTTTAAAACCGTACCTTCTGCCCTGCGTCCGTTACGGCCCTCAGACTCAATGACGATCTGTACCTTATCACCATTTAAAGCACTTCCTGTCTTATCCTCAGGGATAAATACGTCCTGCTCCATTCCTTCTACTGTAACAAAGCCAAAGCCTCTTGCATGTCCTGTAAAAGTACCAACTACAGCAAATGTCTCCGGTTTTCCATATTTTCCCTTTTTTGAGATCCCAAGCTTTCCTTCTGAAACCAGTTCGTCCAGCACTTCCTGTAATTCTCCCCGCATTGCCTTGGGGATATTTAAAAGCATGGCGATCTCTTTTGCTTTCATAGGCACATAAGCCTTGTCATGTACCAGTTCTGTCAGCATCTGTTTTCTCTGTTCTAATAACTCTCTGTCCATATAACCTCTTTTCTTTATTACTTTATCTATGTCTCACCTACCATCCAGGCAGGCGATCTGTGCCCTTATATTTGCCTTTGTATTAAATAAGAATGTGCCTTGGCACATTCTCGCGCCGAGCGCGGTCGCTTGCGACAAACTTCCTCATCGCGCGAGTGCGCATCGTTGGCAGGTCGTGCCTTTTTGTGTACTAGGGAGTTCCAACGGAATTTCCTAGTACATAAAAAAACACCCTTCTGTCTGTTACACGAAGGGTGTTTTGACTGTCTCTTTCTATTATCCCTGAGTCTTCATAAGAATATTCAGGACCAGTGTAAGGATCATAAATACGATCGCACCGTATCTGGTAAAATGCTCCAGAGCTCCTTCCATAGAACGTCCTTTATTCTTGCTCCAGTAGCTGTCTGCCATACCACCGATGGCACTTCCCAGTCCGTTGGACTTGCCTTCCTGCATCAGGATGACTACGGAAATAGCTATACCCAGAACAACATATATAATGGATAAAAGAACCTTAACTACTGCCATTTGTCTACACCTCTCCGTTTCTAATAGTTAAACAAAACTATTTTATACTATATCATAACCCATTTGAAATTACAAGGCTTTTTGTCACCGTTTTCTGCGTCAAAAGCAAACTCAACGATCCCTGTTGCATAGCAGATACAGGTGAATACAGCAAAGAGCACTCTCATCTGCCTTTCTATTTACAGCTTTGCTCCATCTGCCCCAACAGATGCGCCGTCTGGTGTTACTGTATTTACCAGCATGGCACCGGACTCATCACAGAAATAATCCTTTTCATTCCAGTGGATCCATCCTGTTTTCATATAACCTTCTTCATCAAAGAAATACCATAAAGAGTCGATCTGCTGCCAGTTGTTTACAGGATAAGAGCCATCTCTGTTTACATACCACCAGCCTTTTTCATTATTCTCCCAGTGGCCTTTCCAGTCTTTCATCTGCTCTTTTGTCACTTCAAACCAGGCTGACTCTTCCCAGTCTCCCTGATTACCCCTGGAGTCTACCGCACGGACCTTAAAGTAATAAGTGCCCTCTTTCGGGATCTTCTCTGAAAAGTTAAAGCTGTTCTCCTTTACAGTATAAATAGATCCAATGCCATTGTCATTGGAAGTACTTCCCTTTCCTCTGCACAGACGTACTTTGTAATTCTTTGCAAGACTCTGATGATCCCAGTTTGCGATTCCGTTGTCTGCATCCCAGCTAAGTCCGTCTATATCCAGGTCCTCATCATCTTTATCCAGCTTTTCCAGTGTTACCACCAGTTTCAGCATTTCTTTATCATACTTGCTTGCACAGGAAACATATTTTACCTTATCTCCATTAAAAGTGAAAGCACTTTTTGCTGATTTTGAAAAATAACAGTCACTGTCTGCTGAAAGCCATACTTCTACCTTTGGCTTTTCCCCGCCGGCCCAGTATTCCTGCTCATTGATAAAATCGGCACTTTCTACAGAGCAGTTTCCATCTTCTACAGAAACAGAGATCGTAGCATCTGTATCACCTGCCTGCACATCTGCGTTAAAATTCAGTGTAATATGGCCAACAGGAGTGCGCTCTTCCTTTGCTGATGCAGGAAAAGAAGCTGCAACTGATAAAAGAGCTGCAAACATGGCTCCTTTTAACAGATTGGTTTTCTTATCTTTTGTCATTTTTCTGTACCCCCTTATGATCTTAATTACTGAAATAACTGTGATATAAAGTAAAAAAGTTATCGGTACTGCAGCCTTCCCCAGCGGAAAAATCAATATTTTTCCAGAGATCTGCCGGCAGGCGGATCTGGTATTTCTGCTGATACGGCTCATAGATCTGCCGGAACGCTTCCGTTTTCTTCTGTTGCGCCAGTTTGCTCTTTCTTTCGGCGGTAGCTGTCTGGTCATAAGCATTGGTACACTTCTGGATAAAGAAATGGCCTCCTGCCTCTATGATGGGGCTGATCTCATTTTCCTCCAGATCAAAAGCAGACCGGTCCGGCTCTTTTAATCCTGTATCCCAGCCGATCTGATACTGGATCTGGCTGTTTATGGAATTTTTTTCAGCAATCGCCAAAAAATCGGCTTTTTCTTCGCTTACCATACTTAAAAGAGCTTCTGCCTTGTCTTTTGAGTCTGTTTCGATCCGTTCTACCTGGATCACTTTTGCCTCTGCATCACTGACTTCCAGATTTTTCGTATCGGTCAGCTGTCCCACCGTCTTATCTGCCAGATAATATTTTCTGTAAAGATCCAAAACATCATTTTCCGTTATCTGCAGATAGTTCAGGTCCTCGTTAGAAAGACTCTGAAAAAATTCACTGGAAAGATTTTTAATATCGTCTTCTTCCTGCCCTGTAAGGGAAATATTCTCTTCCTGGGCCATCCTATCTACTACTGCCAGTTCTTCCAAAAACTGCTGTACCTGGTTCTTTAAAAGAGTTTCAAAGGTATTTCCATTGGAATCTGCCGTTACTCCCCACAGCTGCCCTGTATAAATATTCTGATAGCGGTTTCTTTCCGTTATCGCGATCAGGCGTATCTGTTCCTGGGTATACTGCTCTGCGTCCTGTTTTAACATTCCTTCCGGCATTTTGCTGCAGCCTGAAACAAAGAAAAGCATGACCGTCAGGAAAATCAAAAATACCCTCTTATTTAAGTATTCTGTGATCTGCAATTGTTACTTACTCCTTTTTACAGCAGGTTCTGCATGATCTTTAAAACACCCTGGTTTACATTGCTGTCTGCCTGAAACCTGGCTGCTTTTTTCACTTCATCCCTGGCATTTGCCACTGCGAAACTGTAATAAGCCTGCTGCAGCATTTCTATATCATTTAACTGATCCCCAAACGCCATGGTCTCTTCCGGCTTTATCCCCAGACTGTCCTGGATCACTTTTACCGCATGACCCTTATTTACATTTTTAGCCATACAGTCAAGCCATACGTCTCCTGCACAGGCGATCTGAAGGATGTCCTTAAATTCTTCTACCAGAGGTTTTACCGCTTCTTCCACGCCGCCGGCTCTGTATATAGAGAGTTTGGTACATGGAACCGGCACAGTCAGCAGATCATCCACACGGTGAAGATTAAACTTATAGCTTTCCACCAGCCAGTTGCAGAGAGCATCGTCCTTGGACTCCGTATAATCTCCGTCTTCCGCTGCATATACCATGGAAAATTCCGGATTTTTCCGCACTGCATGGATCAGCCGCTTTACGATCTCCCGGTCCATGGCATATACATACAGGCTTCTGCCATAGCAGCCAATATAAGAACCATTATTTGAAATATAGAACACCTTTTTCTTTACAGGATCAAAGGTACGTTCCACACTGGCCCAGGGTCTTCCGCTGGCAACTGCAAACTGGATTCCTTTTTCCCTCAGTTTCAGGATCGTATCAAAAAGCCGTGGATCTACATTGGTAAAACCATCTTCCACCAAAGTTCCGTCTACATCTGTGACGATCAGCTTAATCATTTTCCCGTTCCTCCAAAAGCCTTTTTATCTCATGGCAGAGACGTCCTAAAGGAAGGCCTACTACATTGCTGTAATCTCCTTTGATCCCCTTGATATAAGCTGCAAAGGATCCCTGGATCCCATAGGCACCTGCCTTGTCAAGAGGTTCCCCGCTTGCGGCATATGCCCGGATCTCATCTTCTGCCATCTCATAGACTTCCACATCCGTCTTTTCTGCAAAAGTAGTTTCTGCAAACCGGTCCGCTCCCAGACATAAGATCACCGTCACACCGGTATATACCTGGTGGGTGCGTCCCTGGATCAGCGAGATCATCTCTTCTGCTTTTTCTACGGTTCCAGGCTTTCCTAAGATCACCGGATCACTTTCCCCGTCTTTTACAATAGAAACTACGGTATCCGCTCCGATCACCAGGGTTCCCGCCGGAAAACAACCGGCTACATCTTCTGCTTTTACACTGGACAGTTTTTCCACCAGTTTCTGTGGGTCTGTCTCGTCTTTCTTTTCTTCTGCATTGCTTGGACAGATCTGTGGGCAGATACCGATCTGTTCCAACAGTTCTTTCCGTCTTGGGGAGGCAGATGCTAACACTACCTGCCAACCCTTTAAATCTTCTTTTAATTCCATTTTAATATACCTTCAATCTTCCTATGGTCTCTTCTGTTTCTCCCTCTTCCCCTTCTTCCGGAATTCCCAGACGCATGCGGATACATCTGATAAAGTCAAAAACATAAAATAGGGTAAGAAGGACTGCCAGGACCTTTCCTATCCTTCCCGGGATATAGCCTACTGCTGTGCGCACCCAGCCGTCTAAATAATTGAAGAAGAACAGGCCTAAAAGTCCCCACGCCAGACTGCTCTCCAGGCAGATGATCCCTCTGTAGTTAAATGGTTTATGGCTGTAATCCCACCAGAAACTTCCAAACAGCCGGATCATCACATTGGCTGTTATCAGTTCCATGGTCGTAGCCATAGTCATGGATGCTGTATACAATTCTATGGGATGATCTGACAAAGGGCTTAAAAGCAGGCAGGCGCCCACTGCCCCGAAACCGTATATGACGCAAAAGGGGCCATGGCCAAAGCCACGGTCCACTACCGGCCTCTTATATTCAACGGTGAGCACAATACATTCCAGAAGATATCCCAGAAAGCTGTAGAGAAAAAACCAGTTTATATAATTACAAATACTCATCAATTCCTCCATAAGGAAAGTACATTACAAATAAATAGTTACATTAATAACAGTTATTGATGACCAGTGCCAGAACGATACCTAAAATAGCACCTGCCACTACCTGGATCGGGGTATGTCCCACATATTCCTTTAACTTCTGCTGAAGTACCTCACTGCTTAATTTCAGCGGATTTTCAAGTAAAATGGAATTTAACAGTCTGGCCTGTTTGCCAGTCTCCTGCCTTACGCCTACCGCATCATACATAACTACCATAGCCAGTATAAAGGATATGGCAAATTCAAAGGATCCGGCACCATATTTTAAAGCCGCCGCTGTCGTCAGTCCGCACACAGTAGCTGAATGGGAACTTGGCATACCTCCGGAACCTACCAGACGCTCTGCGTTAAAGCTTTTATTCAAAGCAAAGTCGATCAGGGTCTTTAATACCTGGGCTACTGTCCAGCCCACTACAGCACTGACAAGAACCTGATTTCCCAGCATTGCTTTCCATGTATCCATATTTTAAAATTTTCCCCTTTCTGCCGTCTGCGCAAACAGAAGATGTCCCGGTACAGCCGCGTACCGTTTCACGGTAGCTTTTGTTTCTTCCAGGCAACACATCTTATCGGCAAAAGTGACCGCATAGCCCGCTCTTGTTGACGGCGGGACCGGTGTCAGCGGCCACATGTGACGCAGGATCGTGTCTTTTTCCTCATCTGTCAGTTCAAAATACTGTTTTGCATTTTCCATGGCTGTCCTCGGGTGGGTAAAGCCATGGAAATGATCTCCTGTTTCCCTGGCGTGCGTGTGCCAGTCGTATAAAAAAAGATCATGGAGAAGCCCTGCTCTCGCAGCGCTCCTCCAGTTTCCCCCAAATCTTTTACACAATTTATAAGCCAGATAAGATACCTGTATACAATGACATTTACAGGTCGTTGTTCCATGCTGTATATACTGGTCCATGGACTGGAATACAGGATGGTCTAATATATCTGCCACACACTCCATATACCCCGGATCCATTAAATATTCATTTGCTTCCGGCATATCCATGAGTGTCACACCTCTTTCTAAACTTGCCATTTTAGCCAATGAGCCAGTCATAAAGTTCCTGATACTTGGCTGCAGATGTTCCCCAGGAGAAATCAGCTGCCATATCACGGTCTATGATCTTATTCCACTCACGGCGTTTGTTATAATAAATGTATTTTGCGTAGCGGACGCTTCCAAGCATCTCATGTGCATTGTAGTTTGCAAAGGAGAAGCCGGTTCCGGTATTTTCAAATTCATTGTAAGGCTGTACGGTATCTCTTAAACCGCCGGTCTCTCTGACGATCGGCACAGTACCATAGCGCAGGGCCATCAGCTGGCTTAAGCCACATGGCTCAAATAAGGACGGCATCAGGAATGCGTCACATCCTGCGTAGATGCGGTGGGACATTTCCTCAGAGTAATAGATCTGTGCAGATACGCGGTCATGATACTTCCAGTCATAATGACGGAACATGTTTTCATACCGCTCATCACCGGTACCTAATACAACAAGCTGCATATCGTCGCTGCAAAGCTCATCCATCACACCCTGTACCAGGTCAAGTCCCTTCTGGTCTGTCAGACGGGAAACGATACCTACCATAAATTTCTTTTCATCTACAGGAAGTCCTAACTGCTGCTGAAGGGCTTTCTTGTTTTTCACTTTTTCCTTGCGGAAATTCTTAGCTGTATACTGCTGTACGATATATTTGTCTGTTTCCGGGTTAAAATCATCATAATCAATACCGTTTACAATACCACGCAGGCTGTTTGCCCTTGCACGCATCAGGCCATCTAAGCCTTCGCCGTAAAATGGCATCTTGATCTCTTCTGCATAGGTATTACTTACAGTAGTGATCGCGTCTGCATAAACGATACCGCCCTTTAACAGGTTGCCGTCTTTGTATGCTTCTAACTTATCCGGTGTGAAGTAATAATCCGGCAGTTCTGTAAATCTCTGAATCGTCTTTACATCCCATACGCCCTGGAATTTCAGGTTGTGGATGGTGATCACAGACTTCATATTGCGGTAGAAATCTCCGCCATGGAAACTGTCTTTTAACAGAACCGGGATCAGACCTGTCTGCCAGTCATGACAGTGTACTGCATCCGGCTGGAAGCCGATCACAGGTAATGCGGAAAGAGCTGCACGGCAGAAGAAACAGAATTTCTCCAGATCCCAATACCAGTCCCCATATGGCTTTGGTCCGTTAAAATAGCTTTCATTGTCAATAAAGTAAAATGTAATTCCCTCATGTACATACTGAAGGATGCCCACATAACGACTCTGTCCCAGATAGTCCATATAGAAGTGGTCAACATACTGCATCTTGTCCCGCCATTCCTGCTTGATGCACAGATATTTTGGGATAATGACTCTTACATCAAAGTATCTCTTGTCAAAACACTTTGGAAGTGAACCAACTACGTCTGCCAATCCCCCTGTTTTTATAAATGGTACTGCCTCAGATGCCGCAAATAAAATCTTTTTCATCCAAACCTCCCTCTCCTGAGTTCCAGGTGGCGTTTTGCCTTAATCAATAGTATACCTTACTTTTGATAAATAAGAAAGAAGTTATTAGTAAATTTTTTATAACAAAATCTTTACACTGCACTCTGGGGTATCCGGCAATTTACTATATCCCAATTTTTTTATAATCCAGGCAGATCTTATCTGCAATCAGGGCAATGAACTCTGAATTGGTTGGTTTTCCCTTTCCTGTACTGATGGTATATCCAAACAGTTCATCGATCACTTCCAGGCTGCCTCTTCCCCATGCAACCTCAATGGCATGGCGGATGGCACGTTCTACACGGCTGGAACTGGTATAATTTTTCTTTGCGATCTCCGGATACAGGATCTTTGTTACTGCCTCCATCATCTCCCTGTCCCTTACCACCATGCTGATGGCATCCCGAAGATACTGATAGCCCTTGATATGGGCGGGAATCCCAAGTTCATGGAGCATTTTTGTAATATCCGTTTCCAGATGCTCCTTCATATATTCTTCCCTGTTCATAGCAGCTTCTTCCGGTGTTGCTGCCTTTAACGGTGCTTCTAAGACCTTTCCCGGAACAGGACGGACCGGACGTTTGCCAATACGGCGGATCTTATTTACAAGAATATCCTTATCAAACGGCTTCATAAGAAAATAGTTGGCACCCGCCTGAAATGCCTCTTCTGTCATCTGCTCTCCGCCTACTGCACTTAAGATGATAAACGCCGGGTTCTTTAACATAGATGTTTTCTTTTTAATATTTTCCACAACTGTAATACCATCCATCTGCGGCATTACCAGGTCCAGCAAAACAACATCAGGTTGGGTATCTTTTATCATGTCAATGGCGTCTTTTCCATTATCAGCTCT
The DNA here is from genome assembly GCF_003473545.1 of Clostridium sp. AM22-11AC. GTDB lineage: Bacteria > Bacillota > Clostridia > Lachnospirales > Lachnospiraceae > Enterocloster. The sequence goes on along the minus strand of NZ_QUCM01000020.1, from coordinate 45,122 downwards.
GCCAATTACAGAAAGTCCTGCTTCAGAACTGATCACTTCATCTAACGTGTTTAAGATCATAGGATTATCATCTACAATTACAACATTTACATTTTCCATGTTTCTACCTCCTGCATCCCTTAACGCAATTTCATTCTTTACTTATAGAGTGCTTCCTCATTATTTAACGCTTTGATGCGTTAAGTCTTTTATGGTAGATATTATAAATGCAAATATCGTCATATTTCAAGAAAAAGCCACCGCATTATTAGACATTTTAACATTTTATTAACAGTTATCTTTTATTATCTAATATTGTTGAATTTTGTCAATTTTTATTAGTTTGTGACTTTATTCACTGTTTTGCATAAAATTATGGATCCTTATCAGTGCCCCAGCATATCCTCGATCAATATCCCATATCCTCTTGTAGGATCCTGGACAAATACGTGGGTGATGGCCCCGATGATCTTTCCGTTTTGTATTACGGGGGAACCGCTGGTTCCCTGGATAATGCCACCGGTGAGATTTAACAGCTCCGGATCTGTGATTTTGATCACCAGGCTTTTGTTTTTCTTGTTTCCTGTCATATCGATCCGCTGTATCTCAACAGAATAATCTTTCACCTGCCCTGAGATGCTGGTACGCACCAGGGCAGGTCCTGTTTTTACTTCCTGGCGCCTGGCTGCTTCCATGGAGGCGGTTCTGTGTTCTTTTAAGAAAGTCTGGCTTACAGTTCCAAATATCCCATAATCTGTATTTTCTGTCACTGTCCCGATCTCCGACTTTGGACCATAGTAGATCACCCCGGAAAGCATTCCAGGCGTTCCTATTTTTCCTTTTTCAATTCCCAAAATCTGGGTATCATAAAGATTTCCTCCGGAAGTCTCCACCAGTTCCCCTGTATCGCTGTCACTGATCCCATGGCCCAATGCACCAAATTTTCCATTTAGATCCATATAAGTCACAGTTCCGATCCCCTGGGTATCATCCCGCACCCACACACCTAATTTGGAGGAACCGTCTGTTCCTTTTACAGGCTTTATCTTAACTTGTGTTTCTGCCCCATTTCTGCGCACTGTCAATGTAACATTTTCTCCCTGAAAATGGCTGACTGCCTCTGCCAGCTCTTCCTTTGTCCCAAGCTTTTGCCCATTAAAGGCTTCAATATAGTCCCCGGATTTTAATTTTCCCACAGCCGGTTCCATTTCCATCCCATTTTCCCCGGTAATACGGCCGGTACCGATGACCATAATTCCCTTAGACTTTAAATAAATTCCCACAGGACTGCCGCAGGGGATCAACCTGGTAGTATCTACCACATCTACCTGTATGTTCTTAAACTGGATCACACCAAATAATTTCAGGTCCAGCTGATAACTGCCTTTCTTTCCTGCATACATGGAAAATGGCTCTCTGCTGTTTATGGTGATCTGCTCGGCCGGGATATTGCTCTTATTTCCCAGTGCCACTTCTTCGCTTTCACTGTATACAGTAGCCCGCCAGGGAAGGGAAAATGTAAATTCTTCCTGATCATGTTCTGTTACGCTGACCCGGTCCGGTATGCTCCGGTCCACATAGTACCAGATCCCAACTGTACCCACGATCAGGGACAGCCAGAATATCCTGACCAGATGCTTATAAAAATTTGATTTTCCCCTCATAGAACGACCTCCTTCTCCATTTGCAGCCTGTAACATGCGCCATCGGTGCATTTTCTCTGTACAAAAACAGGGAGCCGCAAGTCCTGATACTCTTGCGCTCCCTGTTAGTATGTTCTGTGAACGGTCGTTCCAATCTGTTTTATTTTGGTTATTGCTTATGCCTTGCACGGACAGTTGCTTATTTTGTCTTATCTGCCAGTTCCTTCATTTCACGGGCATTCTGGATCACTGTATCTGTGATCTTTGCTCCCCCAAGAAGTCTTGCCAGTTCTTCCACTGTCTGCTCCCTGTTAAGGCGCCGGATGGAAGTCGCTGTACTTCCTTCACTGGCTGCTTTATGGATCTCAAAATGGGTATCTGCCATCGCCGCGATCTGAGGCAGATGGGTGATACAGATCACCTGATGGCTCTTTGCAATATAGGAAAGTTTCTCGGAAACCTTCTGGGCTGTCCTTCCGCTGATACCTGTATCGATCTCATCAAAAATAAGGGTTGGGATATCATCGGAGTCTGCAAGAACGGTTTTGATCGCCAGCATGATACGTGACAATTCACCGCCGGATGCCACTTCCATAAGAGGGCGCACCGGCTGTCCCGGATTGGTGGAGATCAAAAACTGGGCTTCGTCATAGCCGGAGGCTGTAAAATGAGGCAGCCGATCAAATTCCATATCAAACTGAACATCTAAAAAATTCAGATCCAGCAGTCCTTTTTTGATCTTTTCCACCAGCTGTCTGGACGCAGTTTTTCGTATCTTGGATAATTCTGCGCAGCATCTTTCTAAACGATCCTGGGCTTCTTTTAACTCTTTTTCCGTTTTTTCCCTGTAAGCGTCAAAATTTTCCAGTTCTTCCAGCCTGTTTTTCTTCTTTTCCAGATTTTCAAGCATCAGCTGCGTGGTATTTCCATACTTTCTCTGAAGATCATGGATCTGATCAAGGCGGCTTTCTGTGGTGCGGAATACCTCTTCATCAAATTCCATGGAACCCATATAAGAAGAGATCTCCCTGGAAGCATCATTTAAAATAGCTTCCGCATCATAAAGCTGGTCTCTTATCCCCTCTAATGCCTTATCGTACTCAGCTGCCTGTTCTACGGAGCGCAGGGCCTGAGCTGCAAAGTCACGCTGCAGCAGTCCTCTGGCATTTTCCAGTTCCTCTGCGATCCTTCTTGCATGGGCGAAACGGCGGTATTTTAAGGTAAGTTCTTCCTCTTCTCCCTCTTTTACCTCTCCGTTTTCGATCTCCTGGATCTCAAAGCGCAGAAAATCCATCTCCCGCAGTCTTGCGTCCTCATCTGTCTTAAAAGATAAAAGACGTTCCTTTAACTTGCAGTAGTTTTTGTACTCCTCTTCGATTTTCCTTTTCACCGGCTGGGTCTGTGCCTTGACATAGGCATCCAGGATCTCAAGATGTTTTGACTTATACAGCAGAGACTGATGCTCATGCTGACCATGGATATCTAATAAAAGACCTGTGATCTGACGAAGTCTTGCCATTGTCACAGTCTCATCATTAATACGGCTGACACTTCTGGAAGGCATGATCTTTCTGGAAATGATCACCATTCCTTCTTCTGTTGGCTCTGTCCCAAGCTGCATTAACGCCTTTTTCTTTTCCTTACTGTCAACGAAAAAGATCAGCTCAATATATGCATGGTCCGCTCCACGGCGTATCACATCCTTTGACGCTTTTCCCCCTAACGCCATGGTCACGGAACCAATAATGATCGATTTACCTGCACCGGTCTCGCCGGTAAGTATATTCAGTCCTTCTCCAAATTCTACATCTGCCTTCTCAATGAGAGCCAGATTTTTCACATGGAGCTCAAGAAGCATGCTATTCCTCTCTTTCTATCTTTTTTCCCGGATCTTTTGTTCTAAATCCAGTTTAATCTTCCACCATTTTTTTGATCTTTTCCATTACGATAATGGTATCATCCACACTGCGGACTGCGCACATAATGGTATCATCTCCGGCAATACAGCCTACTACTTCATGGAATTTAATAGCATCAAGAGCAGCTGCAACTGCCATTGCCATACCGGAAACTGTTTTGATCACAAGGATATTCTGTGCCATATCCATGGATACAAAACCGTCTTTTAAAATGCGGATATATTTGGAAGCAGAAGTTCCTCTTGGACTTTCAAGGACCATATAGCGCTGACGTCCATTTTCTCCCGGCACTTTCGTCAGTTTTAATTCCCGGATATCCCTGGATACAGTTGCCTGGGTTACATTAAAACCCGCCTGGGTCAGCTTTTCAGCCAGCTCCTCCTGGGTCTCTATTTCATATTTTCCGATCAGTTCTACGATCTTGCTGTGACGTTCCAATTTCATCTGCTTTTCCTCCCATCTGTTTCCACATCTTCAGACATTTCCCAGATAATTACTCAGATTTTGCATAAAAGAGATCTGCTTTAATTTTACCATTACCGTTTCCATATGTGAGCGCTCTACGATCAGATAATCCCCGGGACCTGTCTTCTGGGAAGTATCTCCGTCAAAAGTAACCAGTCCTTTTCCCAAAAGCCCGATCTTTACACGGTCCTCTTCGGAAATGACGATACTTCTGGCATTTAAAGTATGGGAACATACAGGTGTTACTGCCATCATCCGGCCTGCAGGAGCCATAACCGGCCCTCCTGCGGAAAGATTATAGGCAGTAGAACCGGTAGGGGTTGCCACCATCACTCCATCCGCTGCATACTCATTTAAATATTCATCATTTACAGCCAGATCATAGCGTAGTACCCGCAGATGCTCTGCACTGGTGGCTATGATCTCATTTAAAGCAATATCCTGAAATACCGGCTTTCCCTCATGAAATACAGTTCCCCGAAGCATCATACGATGTTCTAAACGGAAACGTTCATTTACAAGGGCATCCATCGCAGCATCAATATCCTCTGTGCGGTCCACCTGGTTTAAAAAGCCCAAATGTCCCCTGTTGATCCCAAGCATGGGGATATTCCGGCCTGCCAGATCTCTTGCTGCCTGGATCAAGGTACCGTCGCCGCCAATGGTGATGATGCACTGGGTATCTTCCGGCACATATTCACCGGGCGTATGTCTGCCGTTTTTCATACGCTCATAATCTGTCATATAACGGCATACAGCCCCTCTTTTTTCCAGGCAGGACTGAACCTCATCCTGAACATCCAGTACATAGTCTTTACTTAAATTGGATATTACATAAAAATATTTCATAAGTCCCCTATGCTAAAACCTTATTCTTTATCCAGCGCTGCGTGTGCTTCCTCTACGATCTTTTTCGGATCAACAGGCATTTCCTCATAAATGACCGGTCCGTCTTCGCCCTCCGGGTGGTTCTGCAGATGCAGCAGATACTCAATATTTCCTTCCGGTCCCTTGATCGGTGAAAATTCCAGGTTTAAGATCTCAAAACCAATGGATTTTGCAAAGGCAATGACCATTTCAATAACCTCTAAATGAACAGCCTTATCCCTTACAACGCCTTTTTTGCCAACTTTTTCTCTTCCTGCCTCAAACTGTGGCTTGATCAGACATACTACCTGACCGTCATCCTTTAAAAGAGCCTTTACAGGTCCAAGCACCTTGGTCAGAGAGATAAAAGATACGTCAATGCTGGAAAATCCGATCTCATCCGGGATATTTTCATGGGTCACATAGCGGATATTAGTCTTTTCCATGCAGACTACACGCTCATCATTGCGCAGCTTCCACGCAAGCTGTCCATGGCCTACATCGACAGAATAAACCTTGGTAGCGCCATTTTGCAGCATACAGTCTGTAAATCCGCCGGTAGAAGCGCCTACGTCCATACAGATCTTATCTTTTAACTCTACGCCGAAATGGGTCATTGCCTTCTCTAATTTCAGGCCGCCGCGGCTTACATATTTTAATGTATTTCCTCTCACCTCAATAGGTGCTGTTTCATCAAAGGTGGTACCTGCTTTATCCTCTTTCTGTCCGTTTACATAAACGATACCGGACATGATCAGAGCCTTTGCCTTTTCTCTGGAGTCTGCCAGATTGCGCTTTACAAGCAGTACATCTAACCGTTCCTTCATTTATTTTCTCCTTGTATCTATCTTATCGATCTTTCTGTTTTAGAGCCATCCTTCTGCTTTTAACCTCTGGATGATAGAGTCGCTGTCGATTCCCAGTCCTTTTCTTAAAACAGACACGTTTCCGTGCTCAACATAGGCATCAGGAAGTGCGATATTCATCACTTTTACCTGCGGATAATGTTCATGGATATAGGCAGTTACAGGAAGTCCAAAACCTCCCTGGAGCACATTTTCTTCCATAGTCACGATCAGTCTGTGGTTCTTTGCCAGACGGTCTACCAGTTCTTTATCAAAAGGTTTTACAAAACGGGCATTTGCCAGTGTACAGGAAACTCCCTCTTCTTTTAACTTTGCCCGTACATGTTCTCCGGTACTTACCATACTTCCCACTGCTAAAAGGGCAATATTTTCTTCCTCATAGATTATTTCCCCTTTTCCATAAGCAATAGGCTGCATAAATTCTTTTAAGCCTCTGTAAGCGGTACCTCTTGGATAGCGGATAGCAAAAGGTGCCTTATAATCCATGGCAAAATCCAGCATAGCCCGCAGTTCCCAGAGATTTTTCGGTGCTGCCACGCTCATGTTTGGAATAGAAGTAAGATAAGAATAATCGAAAATTCCCTGGTGGGTCTCCCCATCGCTTCCTACCAGTCCCGCACGGTCCACTGCAAAGAGCACCGGCAGGTTCTGGATACAGACATCATGTAAGATCTGGTCATAACCTCTCTGTAAAAAGGAGGAGTACACCGCAACTACAGGCCGCAGTCCTGCTGCCGCCATACCGGCTGCGCTGGTCACTGCATGAGCTTCCGCAATACCTACATCAAAGAAACGGTCCGGGAATTTCTTTCCAAAAGCTGCCACTCCGGTACCGTCAGGCATGGCCGCAGTCACAGCTACCAGCTCCGGATGTGTTTCTCCTAACTGGCACAGTTTCTTGGAAAATACATCTGTATAAGTAGGGTATTTCTTTTCTGCCAAAGGTTTTCCTGTTTTTATATCAAAAGGACTTACACCGTGAAAATGAGCCGGGTTCTTCTCTGCCGGTTCATAGCCTTTTCCTTTTTTTGTAAGGACATGGACCAGTACTGCATGATCCAGTTTCTGGGCTTCTTTTAATACCTTGCACAGTGCAGGTATATTGTGTCCGTCCACTGGTCCCAAATAGGTGATCCCCATATTTTCAAAGAGCATTCCCGGGATAAACAGCTGTTTGATACTGTTTTTCGTCCGTTTGATCTTGTCGATCATACGGCCGCCAACTACCGGGATCCGTTCTAAGGTATCTGCCACATTTTTCTTCAGATCATTGTAACCGGCTCCTGTGCGAAGTCCTCCCAGATACCTTGACATGCCACCTACATTTTCAGAAATGGACATTTTATTGTCATTTAGTATGATAATAAAGTTTTTCTTCATACGGGCCGCATTATTTAAAGCCTCGTAAGCCATTCCTCCTGTAAGAGCACCATCACCAATGACAGAGACTACCTTATAGTCCTCTCCTAAAATATCACGGCCCTGGGCAATGCCAAGACCTGCTGAAATAGAAGTGGAACTATGGCCTGTGTCAAAGGAATCATAGGGGCTTTCCTTCCGTTTTGGAAAGCCGCTTAAGCCGCCGTACTGACGGAGTTCATCAAATTCCATCCTGCGGCCGCTTAAGATCTTGTGGGTGTAGGACTGATGGCCTACATCCCAGATGATCTTATCTTCTGGCAGGTCAAAGGTACGAAACAGAGCAATGGTCAGCTCCACAACTCCCAGGTTGGAAGCTAAATGTCCCCCTGTATGGCTGATCTTTTCGATCAGAAAGGCCCGTATCTCTTCTGCCAGTTGGGAAAGTTCTTCAGAGGTCAATTTTTTCAGATCTTCCGGCCCCTTTATCTGTTCCAATATCATAGGTTCTTCCTTTTTATTTCTGACGTTTAATAAGAATACGGATCAAATTCTCCAGGAATTCATTATTTCCAGGCAGTTTGTTTAAATCTTCAATCGCCTGGACAGAAAGAGCTTCTACATCTTTCTTTGCCTTTTCTAAACCTTCCAGAGTCACATAGGTAGTCTTCTGGTTCTTTTCGTCGCTTCCTGCCTCTTTGCCTAAAACTTCCTGGTCTCCGGTCACATCCAGAATATCATCCTGGATCTGGAATGCCAGACCAACCTTGCCTGCAAGGCTTTCTACGATCTTACAGTCTTCTTCTGCAGCGCCGCCTAAAACAGCACCGATGAGCATGGATGCCTCAATAAGGGCACCTGTCTTTAAGCGGTAGATAAAGTCCAGTTTATTCTTCGGGATCGGTCCGCCAGCCAGTTCTACGTCTACTGTCTGTCCGCCGATCATGCCGTAAATACCGGTCTTGGAAGCCAGGATCTCAATGGCACGTCCCACTCTTTTAAGGTCATCTGCATCTGAAACCTCTTTAAATGCCTTCGCTGCTACCTCAAAAGCATAGATCATCAGCGCATCTCCTGCCAGAACGCCCATATCTTCGCCGTATTCAGCCCAGGTACTTGCCTGTCCCCTGCGCATCATATCATCATCCATACATGGAAGATCATCATGTACCAGGGAAGAAGTATGGATCATCTCAATGGCTGCCATAAATGGTACAACTACAGGCTGTACTTCTCCTGTAAATAATCTGCAGATCTCCTGCATAAACAGAGGACGCAGACGCTTGCCACCAGCTTTTACACTGTAGTTCATAGCCTCAAAAATGGTTTTCTGATGGCCCTTTTCTTCCGGCAGATAGCTTTCGATCTGCTCATTGATCTGTTTTGTTCTCTCTTCCAGTTCTTTTCTGAATTCTGTATTATCACTCATTGTCTTCACCCTCACTCAATATTTGGATCTGTTTTTCTACTTTATCGATCTGGCTGCTTAAAGACTTTACAAGTTTCATTCCTGCTTCATACCCTGCAAAGGTCTCTTCCAGTGAATTTTCCCCTGTTTCCAGTTTTTTTATGATCTCTTCCAGTCGGGCGAAATTTTCCTCGATCCCGGCTGTTTTTTCCGGAGCTGCTTCTTCTGCTTTCTTTCTTCCTGCCATATTTATCCCTTTCTCCCCGGTCTGCTGTTTTTCGTATCCGTCACAAGCGCCTTTGCATAACCATCTGCTACATAAATACGGACCGGATCACCGGCTGTTACCTGCTTTACAGATCTTATGGCTTCTCCTGACTCTTTTTGTACGAAACCGTATCCGGCGCTTAACTTCTTTAACGGAGATAAACCTTCTAACTGGCTGGCATCTAACGCCAGACGGTGCTTCTGTAAATTCAGCTTTTCCCTCATGGAATTGTTCAGACGTTCTTCCTGCTTTTCTAACAGTCTTTTGCTTTCTTTTAACGCCTCTTTGATCTTCCGGTCTAATATCTCCTCATAATCTGCCAGACGCTGCCGTCTGTCATTGACCATACGGCCCGGATCCTTTAATTTCAGCTGCATCCGGCACTGTTCCAGGCGGAAACGGGCCCGTTCCAGTTTTCGTTTTGCAGCCTTATCCAAAAGCAATTTATAGGCAGCTACCGTTTCTTCAAACTGTTTATAATCAAAAACTGCCAGCTCTGCCGCCGCCGATGGCGTAGGAGCCCGCAGGTCTGCCACATAATCTGCAATGGTCACATCTGTCTCATGTCCTACAGCGGAGATCACCGGAGTATGACATTCAAATATGGCCCTTGCAACCATTTCTTCATTAAATGCCCACAGGTCTTCTATGGAACCGCCGCCCCGTCCTACGATCAGAACATCCAGTCCCATCTGATCCAGTGTTTTTATTCCCTGGACAATGCTGTATTTTGCCTTCTCCCCCTGAACAAGAGCAGGATAAAGGATCAGCTGTACATAGGGATTTCTTCTGGATGTAATATTCATGATATCCCGGATGGCCGCGCCTGTGGACGCTGTAACGATCCCGATCCGGGTGGCATATTTAGGGATGGGCTGCTTATAGCAGCCATCAAACATACCCATTTCTTCCAGCTCGTCCCTCAGTTTTTCAAAACGAAGGAACAGATCTCCTCTGCCTTCCCTTTTGATCTCCTTTGCATAGAGCTGGTAACGCCCGTCTTTCTCATATACATCCACAGTGCCTGATACGATCACTTCCTGGCCTTCTGCCAGGGTGAAATCCAGGCCCTTTCTCTGTCCTGCAAACATGACGGCGGCAATCTGTGCGCCGCCGTCTTTTAATGTAAAATAAATATGGCCGGATGTATGATATTTGCAGTTGGACACTTCTCCTTTTATAGAGACTCTGTTCAGCGCAAAATCCTGGGTGAACATATTTTTAATATAAGATGTCACCTGAGATACGGTATACACGCTTCCCATTTATGCTTCCTGATCTTCCTTGCTTTCTTCTTTCTTTTCTTCTTTTGGAATGAATTTTGCAAGAACGCCGTTTACAAACGCAGGGGACTCATTTCCGCCAAACTTCTTTGCCAGCTCTACTGCCTCATTGACAGACACCTTCTCAGGAATGGTATCGTCATAAAGCATCTCATATACAGCAAGGCGCAGGATGGTAAGTTCTACCTTTCCCATACGCTTTGTCTTCCAGCCAGCTGCTACTTCGTCGATCTTGGCATCGATCTCTTCTATTTTATCCACTACATCAGCAGTTCTTGTACTGAGATATTCTCTGTCTTTTTCTCCGGCTGCTACTTTATGCACTACCTGAAGGCTGCCGTCTTCTGCTGTATCATCCTCCTCTGGAGACTGAAAATACTGCTGCATCTGTGCTTTGGCTTCTTCACCGGTTGTATAAAAATCCACAGAGAACAGCATTTTAAAACAATGTTCTCTCAATTCTCTTCTGGTCATTTCATTTTTCCTCTTTCTCTTAATTCTTTTCCACTACCTGTGATTATACCAAAGGCGGTGCATAAAAACAACAAAAAATGTACAAAAGGCCCTGCAAGTAAAGAAGCCTCCTTCCATACCTGCAGGGCGCACTTTCGTAAATGCTTTTAGCTTTCTTCCATATTCACGCCAGCGATCTTAATGTTTACATCAAGAACAGTAAGACCGGTCATATTTTCAATGGCGGAACTTACTTTTTCCTGAACCTGCTCGCTGACTGCAGGGATATTATAACCATAACGGATGTTTAAAGACAGATCCACAGATACGTGTTCTTCTGTCACATCCACTTTTACACCCTTGCTTAAATTCTTCATGCCAAGCTTTCCAACCAGTTCGTTGGTGATATTTCCTGCCATGGAATCTACGCCTTCTACTTCGGTAGCAGCAAGACCTGCAATGATCGCTACCACTTCATCTGCGATCTGTACTTCACCGATCTTGTCTTTTTCATATAATTTATGTGTACTGCGACTTTCTTCTGCCAAAATCCTTTACCTCCTGCTCTGTGTGATCATAAAACTGTTACTCATTATTATACCAAATCGCGCAGGATATGTATAGTTCTTTTTAGTCTGCCATATTTAACAGGGTAATGATGATCTGATCGGCTCCTACTTCTGCTTTACGTTTTACAATGTCCTCAATCTGGGCTCTTTCAGGGTCTGTAATAGAGGAAGCATGGATCACCACATCCACTTTATCATCTGTGATACTGACTACAGGATCTGAAAATCCTTTTGCCATAAGCAGCGTTTCTGCGGCGTTTTCCTTTTCCGATATTTCCGTAAGGCGGATCATATCCTGGATCGCCTGCTGCTTGGCTGCTTCATCAATGCTGGTGCTGTTGATCAGGCTCATTAAGGTTTCCTTGTTTTTAGCCCGGATCTGTTCCCTGCTAAGCTGCACTCCTGCTATGTAATCTGCTACGCTCATACCGCTGGTAAGGACTGCTTCCCCCGGATTTTCATAGCCTGCAGGCGCATCATTTCCCGTGGTCTGCTCCTCTGTATCCGCCATACCTGACTGTTCACCGTTCTCACTGCCGGCCTGGGCCAGATCCGTTCCTTCTGTCTGTGCCTCAGCTACCTCTGTATCATTTGGATCATTGTCCAGACTTAAAATGTCCTGGACTGTCTCTGACTGTGCTGCCAGATTTTCTGCCATCAGATCTTCATCTGAAAGCTCCAGGCTTCCCATATCCGCAACCTGTCCCCCTGCTTCCAGATCTCTTTTTCCTGCATAATTCAGATACCCGGCAGCAGCGATCATCACAGCCAATGTAGTGATAATGATCTGGTTTCGCCGAAACAGACGCTTCATCTTTATCTCTTTTACCCGCTCGCCAACCTGCTTCATATTTCTGATCTTCATATGCCGCACTCCTTTTTATTCCACCCGCTTTAACACTTTTATTTTATGCGGTTCCAGTCCAAATAATGCTTCCATAGCCTGGGAAATTTCAGCCTGGACCGACGGCAGATCACCTCCCTGGGCACTGATCACGATACCGGAGATCTGCGGATACAGTTCTTTTTCGATCAAAGGTCCGTTTCCTGTATTCTGGCCTGCAGACTGGGAAAAAACGGTATTTTCTTCTAACTGGCTGCTCACTGCATCCCGTTCTCCGCCGGAAGCGTCTTTTTCTTTGGTGGTACTGGTATTTTCAGACCGGTCTGTGCGGAAAACCTTTTCACCGGAAGAACTTAAAACTACCATTACGTCTACTTTTCCCACTCCTTCCACTGACTTTAAAAGCTGGCTGATCCGATCTTCCAGCTCCTTTTCATAATCCCGGGCCGGTTTTGCCGATGCTGCCTGTACAGGTTCCTGAACTATGTTTTCCTCTGTCTGCTGTCCGTCACCGGAACTGTTTTTCTCCCAGAGTGAAACATTTTCCCCTTTCGTCTGACCTGTCTTTTTACTGCTGCTTCCCGGAAATGGCATAGACAGGATCATCAGGATCACTCCCAACAGAAGCAGAAACAGCCATTTCTCCCTGGTCATCTTCCCACCAAATTTCGATACAAGCTTCTTCCAGTCCATAATACTGCGCCACCTTTCTTTTTAACTGCTGCTCCTGTTTGGACTCAGTGCCTGGTCTTTCCTGCTTTTCTTTGGTTATAACAGGGGGAATTTCCACTTTTACAGATACTTCTTCCCCTGCTTTTTCTTTTACCATTTTCGTTTCTTCGTCCTGTGGTGATGTCATTTTTTCCTCTTTTAAATGTAAAATGATCTTCCTGATCTTTCCGTATTCCCCGCTTTTTTCATCTTTTTCTATTTCCACCTCTGCCTGGCTACAGATAACGCCTTCCGCCTGCATGGTTTCCTGGATCCGCGCTTCCGCTTCTTTTTTATATTCCGCAAGAAATGCACCCATTCTTTCCTGGTCTGCCTTTGAAAGTGCTTTTCCCGCCTGTTCCTTTTCCTGAAAAAAAGAAAATTCTTCAAAAAACCTTCCTGCTTTCTCCTGAAAGTCCAGACCGCCTTTTAAGGGGCTGACTGTGATCAGGATCAGCACGATCCCTGCAAAAAAACGGATATATTTTTCATAAGACGCATCTGCCAGCAAATGACTGATCACAGACAGGAATACCATAAAAAATATAATATTCCTTGCCCATTCTAATAAAATCTCTCCCATACCTTTCCTCTGCCTGTTTTTATGTTTCAGGCTTACTATTTCAGGCTTACTGTTTGTTACGCAGCCAGATAAGTGACATTGGTGCCTGCGCAGGTTATGGCTATGACCAGGATAAACAGGAAAAGGGAATAAAGGGTGATCCTTAAAAGCAGTCCATGGCCTGCCGCCATCCCCTGGATACAGGAAATGATCCTTTTGTCACAAACAGGCTGCAAAAGAGCCGCTGCACCCTGATACATGACCATTAAAACAGCCAGCTTCACAACCGGTACCAACGTGATCACTGCCAGGATCAGGACCGCCGCTGCTCCCAGACTGTTTTTGATCAGTACACTGCTTCCAAACACCAGTCTTGCCGCTGCACCGGTTGCCTGTCCTAACCCCGGTATCATTTCCGCAAATTTCATGATCGCAGATCTGCCTGCACTGTCCGCATAGGGAAGTACCAGTGACTGAAGGATCTGAAGTCCCAGTGTCAGTCCCAGGATACTTCTTAATCCCCAGGATACGATTTTTTCCATTAACTCCGTCATTTTGCTGAAAAATGGCTCTTCCATCATGTGATCTCCCAGTACCAGCAGGCCATACACACGCACAATGGACAGAAATACCTGACGGCACAGCCACTGCACCGCCCAGGCAGCTCCCAGGGCGATCTCATAAAAAGCCGCAGCACTGGTACTTCCCCCTGCAAAGGCCACGCTGATAAAATAGGCCGGCATAAGCAGACGGACAAACTCCAGGATCTGGTCTAATACCTGGGCTGTGATCTGGATACTGGACAGAAAACTTCCTGCCAGACAGGTAAAAATCAGCAGATAGATCATGTAAAAAGCAGTTTCCGGAATCTGGCTGCCTTTAAAAGCGGAAGCTGCATGGGAAAATACCGCCCCGGTCAGCCCTAAAACCGCTACCTGTACTAAAAGGGCCTGTCCCTCCTTTGCCTGGGAAAACAGGGCATCTTCCAGCAGTTTCCCTGCTGTATTTACGATTTCTTTCATGTTTCCCTGAATAATGACCTGCATCAGATCTGTAAGGGAGACCGTTCTTCCCTCTGGCCGCAGCCCATCCAGATATTCCTGGATCCTCTGGATCTCTTCCCCGATCCCCATTTCTTCTTCCAACTGCGCCAGGGGATCCTTTGCAGGTTCTTCCCCAAAAGCCGTCATATGAATGCCTGAAAAAATAAAAAAAAGCAGAAATACTGCCACCAGCCACCTGTTTGCCTGTTTTCTCATTTTTCAGATCCCCTATGTAAGTATCTGGTCCAGTGTGCCAAATAATGCCAGAAGGACCGGCATACTCACTGCCAGGATCGTCAGTTTCCCAAATATTTCGATCTGCTTTCCCAAAGAGGAATATCCGGCGTCTTTACAGATCCCGGAGGCAAATTCTGCACTGTAGGTAATACCGGTCATTTTTAAAAGTGTTATGAGATACACCGGCCGGATCTTTATGTACTGCTCCAACTGCCTGACTGTATCCAGGATCTCTCCCAGCCGCCCTGTACCATAAAAAAGGAAGAAAAGCTGGGCTGCGATCACCACAAAAATACCATACTCTGCCTTTACTCCCTTCATCCACACAGCCAGAAGGACCGCCGCGATCCCGGCTGCCCCCAAAGTCAGCATATTCATAGCCATTCCTCCCTTACAGCAAAAACAGCTGCTTCATGGTTTCAAACAGATCATATATGTACGGGATCATCCAGAACAGCACCATGACCAGCCCCGCCAGACTGGTAAGAAATGCCTGTTCATCTCTTCCGCTGTGTTTTAGTACCTGGCAGATCACAGAAACCAGGATCCCCACTGCTGCTATCCTGAAAATGAGATTTACATCCATAATTACGTTCTACCCCTAAAGCATTACAATCACTAAAAACAGGCTTCCCATCACCCCTAAGACTGTACTGAGCCGGCATTTTTCCCGGATCTCTCCGCGGAGTCTTGAAACAGAAAGTTCCAGCTGTTCCAAATACAAAAGTAACGTCCTCTCCTGCATCTGGGTATCCAGATAGCCCAGCTGTCCCCCTAAAGAAAGGAGTTTTTCCCTGTCCTCTTTTTCCAGAAACAGTGGTTTTCCATTTTTTTCCATTTCTTCTATTGTCTGTTCCCAGATTTTGGAAAATGTCTCTCCGTTATGACAGCCGATCTTTTCTGCAGTCTGTGTAAAAAGTTCTCCCAAAACACCTTTTTCCCGTTTGCCGATGCGCTCAAAGGCTTCCTCTAAAGGTGCATGACTGTAAACGATCTCCCCTTTCAGGCAATAGATCATCCTTCTCAGGTTCTCTAAAGTGCTCAACCGCTTTTTATATCCCCATGCCAGCCATACGCCCATTCCCGAACCTGCAAAAAGGATCAGCAGCCCGCCTGTCCATTTAAGAAACATAGAAATCCTCCTTTCTGTTAAAATGTTCTCCCGGAATACAACCGGTTAAAACCACTGTCATAAACCACTTCCACTTTTCCCCGGCATTCCCGCTTTCTGCTTAAAAACACCAGACGCTCAAAAGTTTTTTCCTCTAAAAGTTCCCGAAAACCGGCTCTTTCTTTTAACTCTTCCAGGGAACTTCCATGAGCCGTTGCTGCCAGGGCGCAGCCGCAGTTTCTTACATATTCTACTGCTTTGATATCTTCTTTTCCGCCGATCTCATCTACTGCCACAACAGCCGGCGCCATGGACCGGATCAGCATCAGCATTCCCTCGCTTTTCGGGCATCCGTCCAGCACATCGGTACGCATCCCCAGATCATTCTGTGGAACGCCCTGATAACAGGCTCCCAGTTCTGACCGCTCATCTGCCACCCCTACGTTTACACCGGCAAAGCTGCATTTTCCTGCTTTCTGGCTGCTTCCATCAGAAACCTGACGGATCAGATCCCTGAGCAATGTTGTTTTTCCACATCCAGGTGGAGAAACAATCAATGTACTCACAAATTTTCCATTTACATATAAAAATGGAAGAACCTGATCTGCACATCCTTTTATCTCATGGGCCACTCTCACATTTAAAAATGATGCTGCTTTAAGTCCCGTGATCTGCCTGTCTTTTAATATCACTCTCCCTGCAACCCCGATCCGGTGACCGCCCCGGACTGTAAAAAAGCCCTGGCGCAGCTCTTCTTCTGCTGCATACAGGGAGAAACCTCCCATGATTTCCAGGGTATCTTTTAATTCTTTTTCCCTTATTTTTTCCAGTTTTTCCCAGTTATCCAGTTTTCCTGAGGATCCCAGTTCTGTCAGATCTCCAGAACCCGTAATTCCCATTTCCTTTCCTGCTATGCGAAAGAGAATGGGCTGACCGCAGCGCATGCGGATCTCTTCTAACCGGGCAAAATCCAGGGGAAGTGCTTCTAATATCTGTCTGAGCCTTACAGGAAACAAATTTACGATCTCCTGCTTTAATCCCTTTTCTGTTTTTGCTGCCATTTTTCTGTACCTCTAACTCCAGTATATGAGGACAACATGATTTTATGACATGCTGTCTGGAACAAAGGTAAATAAATCGCTTGCATTGGATCGCGCCAAACTGCCTCATCATTGCACAAAAAGGCAGCTGCCAAAGTGAATTTTACTATTTCACTGTAGCAACTGCCTTTTTATGGTGCTGTCACCTTTAGGTAACATATTCTTTTACTTGTGATAGGGTTCTCCTGCTATGATCTTAAATCCTCTGTAGATCTGCTCCAAAAGTATCACCCGCATCAGCTGGTGCGGAAATGTCATTTTTGAGAAACTGAGGGCATAATCTGCCCGGTCCATCACCTCTTTGGAAAGTCCCAGGGATCCACCGATGACAAATACCAGATGGCCTTTGCCTTCTACTCCCAGTTTTTGTATCTTTCCTGCCAGTTCCTCACTGGAAAGCATTTTTCCTTCTATTGCCAGTGCCAGCACATAAGCACCGTCTTTGATCTGGGCCAGGATCCTCTGCCCCTCTTTTTCCCGGATCTGCCGCTCCACATTTTCACTGGCCCCATCCGGCGTCTTTTCATCTGCCACCTGAATGATCTCCAGCTTGCAATATCTTCCCAAACGCTTACTGTATTCAGCAATGGCATCCTCAAAAAAACGTTCTTTTATTTTTCCTACTGTAACTAATGTAATCTTCACTGACTTTCTTTTCCTTCTGTTTTTCCTTATTTCGCCTGGAAATAATAACCAACGCCCCATTTTGTATGTACAAACTTAGGGTCACTTGGACTTGGTTCGATCTTTTCACGAAGCCGTCTTACATGAACATCCACAGTTCTTACATCTCCGCTGTCCATAGCCTTATTTCCCCATACATAATTAAGGAGGGCTTCACGGCTGTATACTTTATTTGGATTGCGCACTAAAAGTTCCAACAGATCAAATTCTTTTGCTGTAAGATTGATCTCTTTTTCACCGATAAACACTCTTCTTCCTTCTGTGTCCATCTTCAGGTCGCCGGAACCAATGTAAGTATTGGCCTGTTCTTCCTTTTTCTGGCGTTTTGCCTTCATGCTGCGACGGATAATGGCACGGATCCTTGCCTTTACTTCCAGGATATTAAAGGGCTTGCTGATATAATCATCTGCCCCGTATTCCAGTCCCAGGATCTTATCCATATCACTGCCCTTTGCAGTCAGCATGATCACCGGCATATCTGAAAATTCACGGATCGCCTGACACACTTCAAATCCATCGTGCTTGGGAAGCATTACATCTAACAGTACAATATCATATTCTGTCTTTTTTGCCATTTCAATGGCTTCTTCTCCGTCATAGGCGCAGTCTACCTCATAGCCATCCTGTTCCAGACTGAACCGGATCCCTTTTACGATCAGTTTTTCATCATCTACTACTAATACCCGTGCCATTTTTCAGCTCCCCTTTATCTATATCTATCTCTTTATCGTCACTGTCCATGCACCGCAAGCCAGCAACCGCTCTATCAACTATACAGTAATATCATCTTTGATCTTATTAAAAGCGCTTTCCTTAATCCCGGACACTTTCATCACATCTTCGATTCTCTCAAAGCTGCCAATTTCTTCCCTGTAACGTATGATCGCCTCTGCCCGTGACTGGCCGATCCCAGTTAATGTCATCAGTTCTTTCACATCGGCCCTGTTTAAATTCACCTTTCCGGAACTTTTCCGGTCAGAAACACTTGCAGATGAACCAGGATCAAAAACAGCGCCCTGTTCTATCATCTGGGCTGCCTGGGCCAGATCCGGTACCATGATCCTCATACCATCTTCCAGCACAGCCGCCATATTCATGGCATCACCGGCACCTTCTTCCAACATTCCACCTGCCTTATCAATGGCTTCATAGACTCTGCTGCCTTCCTGCATCTGGTAAACGCCTGGATATTTTACGTGACCGCATACATGAACGTAGATTGTAGATCCCAATCTTGTTTCTGCTGTTTCCTGGGGTTCAGCTGTTTCCGGTAATGTTTCTCCTGCTTCTGACTGTTCTGCATCATCTGCATGTTCCAGGTTTTCACTGCTTTCAGCCACGGTTTCAAGCAGGATCTCATCCTGTTCTTCTTTCAGATTTCCTGTGCAACCGCCACAGACAAACACAGCTGCAGCCAGGGCCGCAGCTATCTGCTTTTTCTTCTTCAAAGATAATGTTCTCTTCAACGATATTCCTCCATGGAATACCATCTCAGCCTGCTATTACTATTCTATCGGAAAGGCAATTTAAATACAAGCGGTAATTCTAACATTTTCCCGTCTTTTTTTGACTTTTCGCTTTATCTCTGAAAAATAATGATCCCTGCCACAGCAACAGCTGCTCCTAAAAGTTTATGCCATTCAAAAGGCATTTTTTCTGTGCCAAACCATCCAAACAGCTGGATCACATATGCTGTGATGATCTGTGCCACTACGATGAGAAGGGCAGTCTGTGCCGGTCCTAAAGACTGCATGCTGCGGATCACTGTATAGGTGATCACCGCCCCTATGATACCGCCGGAAAGAAGGTAGATGGGAGAAACCGAAAAGAGTCCCCGCACCGGCGGTCTCCCAGTAAAAAACCATATAACAACACAGGCAATCAAGGCTGTTGCCTGGACCCAGCCGGAAGCCACCCACACGCTGGTCTGTTTTGTCACACCTGTATTAAATACGCCCTGTACGCTCATCAATGCACCGGATAAAAGCGCTGTTACTATCCCTGCCATTTTTTGCCCTCCTGGAATTTTCCCATACTGTATCCAATCTTTTTTCTCTTTCTTAGACTGCGCAGGCTTCCCTCTTTTTATTCTCCCTTCATGGACAATCTCACCTGAATGTTGTATAATCTTTAACGAGATATACAATTTCAGAAGGTGGTTTTTATATGGCTGAAGCTTTTTTTCAGGCAACCGCCTGGACCATGGATACTCCTAAGCCCTATGGGGCTTTTCATCTGGTCCTGACCGTCCTTGGTGTATCCTTAAGCATTTTTCTTGCCCGGAAGTTCTCTTTTCCGGAAAGAAAAGCCGGACCGGATACCATTCTTTTTTTATGCGGCTTATTTTTAGGGCTGACAGAATTATATAAACAGGGATTTATCTATTATATAGAAAATGGCAGAACCTATGACTGGTGGTATTTTCCATTCCAGCTGTGCAGTGTTCCCATGTACCTTGGACTTTTCATTCCCATGGTTCCTGCCCGAATAAGAAATGTCTTTTACCTTTTTATCCAGGATTTCGGTCTTCTTGGCGGGATCATGGCACTGGCTGAACCCAGCGGACTGATGCATCCTTACTGGACCATGACCGTCCACGGCTTTTTATGGCATTTCAACCTTATTTTTATGGGGCTTATCTGTGCATTTTATAACCTGAAAACAGAAACGCCAAAAAGCTATCTGCATACGATCCCGTTGTTTCTTTTCTGTACTGCCATTGCCACAGCTGTAAATGTATTATCCCATCCTTACGGCAATGCGGATATGTTTTACATCAGTCCCTATTATCCAAACGGGCAGATCGTCTTTCACCAGATCTCCCTGGTGATCGGAACATTTGCAGGAAACTGTCTTTACCTTGCCAGTGTTCTTCTTGGCGGTTTTATCATTCATATAAGCTGCCTGGAAATAGGACAACATTATTTTACAAAAATTTCCAAATTTTAATTTTAAAAGGAGAATTTGATTATGTCAGAGATCACAAAAGAGTCAAGAGCCGACAGAGCCATTGCCTGTCACAACAAAGGTTACAACTGCGCACAGTCTGTAGCTTTCGCATTTTTAGATAAGGTAGATATTGACCCGGAGACCCTGTTTAAAGTAACTGAGGGCCTTGGCCTTGGAATGGGCGGTATGGAAGGAACCTGTGGCGCTATCTCCGCAGCAGCCGTTTTAGCCGGTTTAAAGATCAGCACTGCAGACCTGGAAAAGCCAAACTCCAAGGGAACTTCCTATAAGGCATCCAAAGCCTGCATCGCAGCTTTCAAGGAGAAAAACTCCACCATCGTATGCCGTGAATTAAAGGGCGTAGACACCGGAAAAGTCCTCCGCGCATGTCCGGACTGCATCCGTGATGCGGTTGCCATTATCGAAGAGAACCTGTTTCCGGAAGAGTAAGCAGTCCAAAACAGCTTAAAACACAACAAAATAAGCACGAAAAAGGGAAGCCTGTTTTAATAGCTTCCCTTTTTTAACAGCTTACGGATATAGGCATAAGCACTCTCTTCCCCTTCATCCTTTAAGATAGTAAGGAGCTTTTCCAAAAGCGCCCTGGTCTCCGGGTGAATGGTAATGTATTTCTTTGTAAATTCATAGTATTCCATAGGTGCTGCGCTGGTGTAATTCTTCCCACGGTACACCTCGCAGGCTGCGATCCGGTCGCAGAGCATCTCTGCCACATAGTTCACCGGCATCTTATTCCCCACCAGACCTTCTTCTTTATTTAAAGAAACATCGATCCAATATTCAAAATGATGCTTGTTCCGTCCCTTGTGATGAAGCCAGGCTTTGGAAAAACCAATCGCCTCACGTTCTGCCGCATTAGGGCTCCGGTCCCCCTGGTAATAACGGACTCCTGTCCAGAACTCTTCCGGACTGTACTTTGACAGGTCATGTGTCAGTCCCTGCCAGTATAATCCGATCTTAAAGCAGTGCTTACACACTAACAGACGGTGTCTGGTAATGGTACAGAAATGTTTTACAATATTGACCAGCTTTATTTTCGGCATTTTCATTTCATTTTCAGGCATTTCTAAATCCTCTCTAACTCAAAAAAACTCTCAATTAAACATTGTTAAATTTTTTCTTTGCCTATTGTACCAGAACTTTTTCTTCCTCTCAATACTTATTTTCTTAGGCACAAAAGGTTTGACACCGCCCTTAATTTGTGATATTCTAGTCACAGTTGCGAAATTACTTGCAACTCAACATTTTTTTATATTTTTTGGAGGTATCGTAATGAAAGGTACAGTTAAGTGGTTCAACAACCAGAAGGGTTACGGATTCATTTCTGACGAGCAGGGCAACGATGTATTCGTACACTACTCAGGTCTGAACATGGAAGGCTTCAAGTCTTTAGACGAAGGCGCAGAAGTTGAGTTCGACGTAGTAAATGGTGCTAAGGGACCTCAGGCTACTAACGTAACCAAATTATAATCAATGAACAACAGTGTACCTTTTTCAAACATATATCAAATTGATAGATAGTTGAAGTAAGTTATACGTGAATTTCAAATGATTACAAAGGAGCCAGTCGCATGACTGGCTCCTTTTGTGTGTATTTTATCTTCTTGCCTTTTCCAGGATCTCTTTTAATTCCTCTACATCAAAGGTATAATTTTTGTTGCAGAAATGGCAGTTTACCTCGATCGGCTTACCGTCATCGATCATTTCCTGGATGTCTTTCTTTCCAACGCTGATCAGAGCTCTCTCAATACGGCTTTTGTCGCAGTTACATGTAAACTTAGCAGGAAGTTTTTCATTGATCTCCAGTCCTAAGTCTCCTAAAATGTACTGTAAGATTGTCTCCGGTGTATTTCCCACATCTAATAATGTAGTAATAGAGTGGATCTCTTTGATTTTCTCTTCCAGAGCAGAGATAACTGCCTCAGAAGCACCTGGCATCAGCTGGATGATAAATCCGCCTGCCTGACGGACCGTATTATCCTTATTCATCAGAACGCCCAGTGCCACAGAAGAAGGGGTCTGTTCAGAGGTTGCATAATAATATGTTAAATCCTCTGCGATCTCTCCTGATACCAGAATGGTCTGTCCCACATAAGGCTCTTTTAAGCCGATATCCTTGATCACGCTTAAAACGCCTACGCCTAAGGCACCGCCTACATCCAGTTTGCCTTTATCATTTGGCGGAAGCATGACCCCCGGATTAAAAGCATAACCTTTTACTTCTCCATGAGAGTCAGCGGTAACAACCAGACCACCAATAGGGCCATCGCCCTGGATCTTTATGGTAAGAAGGTCATCTGCTCCCTTCATGTCATAGCCCATCATCACAGCTGCTGTCATTAATCTTCCCAGCGCTGCTGTTGCTACCGGACTTGTATTGTGAGCCTGTCTTGCAGTCTCAGTCAGATCTCTGGTAGTTGCCGCAAAGGCACGGATCTGACCTTCTGCCGCAGTGGCTCTGATCACATAATCTGCCATATTGTTCTCTCCTTGTTATTTTTATACCCGCAGTCCCGTGCTATCGCAGTTTACTGTCTGCTTACGCAGGCTGACTGCTCGTTAATGGTCCTTCTTATTTCCCACACTCGCGGAAAACAAGATAAATTCTTTCACTGTCATCCTTTACAGATTCCCTGGTAAACGCATCATAGGCGGCCACAAAATCCATTCCCGCCTCTTTTGCTGCCTCTTTCACCTCATCCAAAGAATAGCATCTCTGATAATGAGTCTCCTCAAACTTGCGGAACAGCTCCCCTTCTTTAATAAATAAAGTCAGGTCATATTCATTGATCCGCTCCTCTTCATCATAGAAATTCTCCCAGATAAAGCTGCTTTCTTCTCTGTTTTCCGCAAAAGTACCATCTGCTAAAAGATGGGTGTACTTATATTCTGTATTCATGTCAAAAATAAAGATACCTGACGGATCCAGATAATTATTTACCAGTTTAAATACCTGTACCAGGTCCTCTTTTTCCAGGATATAGTTCATGGAATCGCAGATACTCACTGCCGCTTTTACTGTACCGTAAAGCTCAAATTCCCGCATATCCTGTAAAAGATACAGGATATCCAGTCCCGATCTGCTCCGCTTATCCATGGCGATCTCCAGCATGTCCTCGGAATTGTCCACGCCGATCATGTCATATCCGGCCTTTGCTAAAAGCTCAGTGATGCTTCCAGTGCCGCAGCCCAGATCCAGAACCAGTCCGTCTTTTACTCCATATTCATTTAACAGGCTTTTTAAATAATCTGCCCATTCTCCATAAGGAATATTATCCTGAAACAGATCATAGACCTGCGCAAAGCTTGTATATGCTTCCATTTTCTTCTCCCATTAAAATATTACATTTTCTCCGAACCAGCAGGATCTGGACTGTAACATTAAAATACCTGCCCGGAAGAGTCCGGACAGGCGCACATTTCAGATTGCTTAAGCGTTCTTACCGCAGCATTTTTTGTACTTCTTGCCGCTTCCACATGGACACGGATCATTTGGGAAGATCTTCTTTGCCTTGCGAACAGTACCGGAAGCCTTCTGGCTCTTGTACAGTTCTTTACGCTTTTCTGGAGTCAGGATCGCATCCCACTGTGGAAGTTCATACAGCCAGGTAGCCTTAGCTTCTACCATGTTGTAGTACAGCTTCTCAGGATCGATCTCGATCTTAACTTCGGTATCTTCTTCCATAGTATCGATTGGGTTCTCATATCCCTTTAAGCTTTCATTGATACCATCTAAAAATCCGGTCATGATCAGGATCTCAGTGTTATACTTCTCAGCCAGTTCCTTTACAGTACCTGTGATTACCTGCTCAGGCTGGGAAAGGATCTGCTCATAAATTCCCTTCTCGATCTGGAAATATCCGGACCACAGCTCTTCTCTTTTTTTATCATCCAGGCCGTCACCATATGCCAGATTTCTCCATGTTTCTAATAATGCCATAGTAAAACCATCCTTATTTGTATATTTAGCGGATACATCGCTAAAGACATACTGCCGCTATCGTAATATGTAGTATATAACAAAACCTCAGATTTTTCAAATATTTTTCATCTATCTTTTATAACTCTTTCTATCGTTTTTTGTAAGAAATATTACAATTCATTACGTTTCTATGACTTCCATTGCATTTTAAACCGGGTCATGGTATATTTTAAACCAGTCAGAGATGACGCGGGCCCGGAAGTACCTGCTACGCAGAGTACTCCGGGCCATCCCCCTTTTTACAGACATTTTTACACATTTCTTCATTTTCCACGATCTTATTTCCACTACTTCTACTTCTCTTACGTTCCCTTTCCCAGGTTATTCCACCCTTGTATTTTTTTATTTAGAGTTTTATAATAAGGAAGTCGCCAGTTCTGGGAGGAGTGCGGTTTCGCCCGTATCGGAGGTGTCCGGTCTCACACTGATTATCCCGGGAACACGCTCCGGCTGGAGATAAAGAACTGCTGTAAAATGAATTTTTCACTTTATAGCAGTCTTTTTTATACCCATTTTCCTGTTATCCTGTATTTTTTTTAGTACATTTACATGAAAAACTTGTTTCTCACATGAGAAAATTTTGCTTGTAAAATGTCATATTATGTGAGAAAATGAACATAGGTGTGCCGTGATAATTTTAACAAAGGCATCCGGTTTAAACAAACGGACATGTCTGTTCCTACAGACACAACCAATCATACAAGTATCTTTGAAAGGAGTTTTAACACATGATTTATTCACAGGAAGTAGAAGAAATGTGCAAAGTTGCACAGGGCGTTCATCATGGCGCTGCTCCAATCCCAGAAGAAGCAAAATGGGTAAAATCAAAGGAGATCAAAGACATTTCCGGTCTGACACACGGTGTAGGCTGGTGTGCTCCACAGCAGGGTGCCTGTAAGCTGACCCTGAACGTAAAAGAAGGTATCATCCAGGAGGCTCTGGTAGAGACCATCGGATGTTCAGGTATGACTCACTCCGCAGCTATGGCAGCTGAGATCCTTCCAGGTTTAACTGTTCTGGAAGCATTAAATACTGACCTTGTATGTGATGCGATCAATACCGCTATGAGAGAGCTGTTCTTACAGATCGTTTACGGAAGAACTCAGAGTGCATTCTCTGAAGACGGACTTCCTGTAGGTGCTGGTCTGGAAGACCTTGGAAAGGGACTGCGTTCTCAGGTTGGTACTATGTACGGAACTCTTAAGAAAGGTCCACGTTATCTGGAAATGGCAGAAGGCTATGTAACCGGTATTGCATTAGACGCTGATGATCAGATCATCGGATACCAGTTCGTAAACCTTGGCAAGATGACCGATTTCATCAAGAAGGGTGATGATCCTACTACTGCATGGGAAAAGGCTAAAGGACAGTACGGCCGTGTTGCTGACGCTGTTAAGATCGTTGACCCACGTAAAGAATGATGAGGACCAATTAGGAGGATTAAGAAGATGGCATTATTTGAATCATATGAGAGAAGAATTGATAAGATCAATTCTGTATTAAACAGCTATGGCATTGCTTCTATCGAAGAAGCTGAGAAGATCACAAAAGATGCAGGCCTGGACGTTTATGCTCAGGTTAAGAAGATCCAGCCTATTTGCTTCGAGAACGCTTGCTGGGCTTACACTGTAGGTGCTGCTATCGCTATCAAGAAGGGCTGCAAGAGAGCTGCTGACGCTGCTGCAGCAATCGGCGAAGGTCTTCAGGCATTCTGTATTCCAGGTTCTGTTGCTGACCAGCGTAAGGTTGGTTTAGGACATGGTAATCTGGGCAAGATGCTTCTGGAAGAAGATACTGACTGCTTCTGCTTCTTAGCAGGACATGAGTCTTTCGCAGCTGCTGAAGGTGCGATCGGTATCGCTGAGAAGGCTAACAAAGTTCGTCAGAAACCTCTGCGCGTTATCTTAAACGGTTTAGGAAAAGACGCTGCTCAGATCATCTCCCGTATCAACGGATTTACATATGTTGAAACTGAGATGGATTACTACACAGGCGAAGTAAAAGAACTGTGGAGAAAGTCCTACTCTGACGGCTTAAGAGCAAAAGTAAACTGCTACGGCGCTAACGACGTAACAGAAGGTGTTGCTATCATGTGGAAGGAAGGCGTTGACGTTTCCATCACCGGTAACTCCACCAACCCAACCAGATTCCAGCATCCTGTAGCTGGTACCTACAAGAAAGAATGCATCGAAAAAGGCAAAAAGTACTTCTCCGTAGCTTCCGGCGGCGGTACAGGACGTACTCTTCACCCAGACAACATGGCTGCAGGTCCTGCTTCCTACGGTATGACCGATACCATGGGACGTATGCACTCTGACGCACAGTTCGCTGGTTCCTCTTCCGTTCCTGCTCACGTAGAAATGATGGGTCTGATCGGTATGGGTAACAACCCTATGGTAGGCGCTACTGTTGCAGTTGCTGTTTCCATCGAGGAAGCTGCAAAGGCTGGCAAGTTCTAAGAAATGGCTTAAAATAAGGTTTTTAAAAGGGAAGCTGATGCAATGTCAGCTTCCCTATTTCTATTCCTGTTATTTAGAATACGATCGGTGAAACCAGATTTCGCAGCACTGCCACAACGCTCCATCCCGCAATAGCACTGGTACTGGAATAAATATCCAGCTCTGCCTTTACTCCCGGTATCTGGGCTGTAATCTTGTGGTCATCTCCTACCATTTCCGGGACACTGAAAATGCTCATATCTACATTTTCCGGGCCAGAGGATGCTAAAGATGCTGCAATTGCTACATTTACCTTAGTAGGCAAAATAGAAATGGCTTCCTTTGCGCTTCCGTGAAATACCTGCTTTTCTTCTTTATCTGTCATAAGGCTTTCTTCAAACAGCGGGGTTCCGGAAAGGGATTTCGGGCCCTTTTTTGTACGGAAAGAAGTCTGTGCCTGTCCCATAAGAGAGATGGTCCGCAGTACATCAAAACCGCCGATGGCACCGGAAGCAATGTGGATCTTTCTTCCATTTTCTTTTGCACATTCACTGATCTCTCTGTAAAATGTTTCATCTGCCAGCGCACCAATAGATAACAGGATCATATCTGCCCCGCCGGACAATATTTTCATACCATAATCCTGGACAGCCTTAACAGAAGCTGCCTCTGCCACATAATCCGGCTTGTCTTCCAGCAGTTCTTCTAAAGTGCTGCATGGACGGCAGCCGCCTTTTTCTGCCAGTGCTTCTGTCTTTTCCTTTGTCCGTCCCAATATACCGGTCAGCTCATATTCCTCTAAAAGTCCCTTATTATAAGTCTCTACAATGATCCCCGCCAGAAATCCATTTCCTAAAACAGCCAGTTTTTTCTTTGTTGTAACCTTTGTCATTTTCCCCTTCTCCTTTTAACATAAAATTCATCTCTTATTATCCAGCATCAACTCTTACTGAAATAACCATTCCATCCATTCCCGGTGCGCCCGTTCCGGCAGCTTCTCATACACATTTACAAACTCCCAGCCTGTACTCCGGTCCTTAAAAGCCGGATACAAAAATCCAAACTCCGGTGCCCCAGGCTCATATTCACCTGTCAACGGACTGATAACGCACAACAGATATGAATAAACCTCCTCAGAGCCTTCCATCCACTCCTTATCCGTTCCCTTTACCGGCACATCATACTGACCATAATACATAAAGCAGGAAAATGGATATCCCGGATGATATTTCTCTCCCAGAACCTCGTAAAACAGATCCATATACCCGTCATTCTTCATTTCTGACTCTTTTACACCATCAAGCAGCTGCCATACACTTCCCGGCTTTCCCATCTCTTTTGTAATTCTGTATTCCTTCAACTGCTCATTTGTCTTAGAGATCAGCACCGTTTTCGCCATATTTAAATTTCTTGTGCGCTCACTGGCTGACAGCTTCAGAAAATTCGTATTAAATGTGCCATCCACATAGCCTTCTTCATCAAAATAGGCCCCTGCGATCCGGCCTACGGAAGCTCTGGCCGGTGTCATACGCCTGGTCAGCTCCAGCATGTCATCTCTGTTTATCATGCTCTTTACACCCTCCTGTTTTATATCATATACTCTCGGATTCTTTCCTGTACTTGCCTTTGCGGCCGATTTTCAAAGAAAAATAAGCGGATCACGAATATCTTTAATATATTCTTCTATATGTAAATCTCAAACTCCACCTGTTCCATTTCTAAAAGCACCTGGCGCAGGCACTGTAAAAAAAGCTGGATTTTTCTGCTTCCCGCTGCCTTTTCCATGCACATATAATTGACCACCCTTGGCGGCACTTTAAAATCCACCGGCAACCTCTTTATCCCGCCTTCTGCCAGAAGCCCCACAGCCACACTGGCCGGAACAAAAGCCCAGCTATCCCTTTTACGCAGAAAAAACTGAAGCTGGTTCATAATAGATAACGCCAACTTCGGCTGCCGCCCCTGAAACAACTGATTATGCCAGTGGACAAATTCATACGACCAGTCCACATATACCTCATGGTTCAGATCCAACTGATCCTTTTCCACTTTCTCTGCGTTTCTCTCATTCTGGCTGTTCATATACCGGCTGTCCTCTGCACACAAAAACACCATAGGCTCCGCAAAAACAGGACGCACCTGCACAGTAGCAGACTCAACTTTTACCACTGTAAAAGCAAGGTCTGTTATCCCTTCTTCCACTCCCAGATGAGCCTGATCCGCATCCTTTATCTCCAGTATAATATCCGGATTTTCCGCCATGAACCTCTCATACACAGGTGTCAGCAGATGAGTTCCTAAACTGTTCATCGAAGATATCCGAAGCTTCTCGCTTCCTCCATCCCGGCCTAAAGCCAACATTTTTTCCAGTATCTCCTGATATTTCACTGCCAGTTCCAGAAATTTTTCTCCCTTATCTGTGAGCATTACACTGCGGCTTCCCTTTCCCCTTATAAAAAGAGAATAACCTAATTTCCGCTCCAAAATACGGATCTTGGTGCTTAAGGATGACTGACTGATGAATAATTTTTCCGCTGCTTTTGAAATGCTCTTACACCGGCAGATCTCTAAAAATGCCAGTATCTCCTGATCCATATCCTTTCTTTCCCCATTTCTCTTTTAACGATTTTCTATCAATAAAACAGACCTGATGTTTCATCCAATACCAGTACATCATTTTCGAAACGGTGTACTAGTACATCGTTTTCAAAATAACTGTACCAGTCAAATATATTCAATCCATTCAATATAATATATGATTTTTCCGTATTTTACAAGATATACCTGCAATGATACACTCAACTTGTATTTAAAATACGTTAACCAAATGTAAGACCCTGATAGGACATCAAAAACTTTTGGAGGTTTCCATGTTTACACCCGCTGATACTATTTCCATTCCAACATCCCGTCTGAAAGAAAACATCCCTGATATTGCTGCCATTACCGGCAACACTCTCTGGGGCTTCAGTTTTCTTCTGTCCAAGACAGCTTTAAACTATGCCCCCACCAGTATTCTGCTGTCTATGCGCTTTATCATCGCATTTTTACTAATGAATTTAATCCTTCTTTTTAAAATAGAACGCATCTCGCTAAAAGGCAAAAATATCCTTCCTATACTCCTTCTGGCATTGAATGATGTAGCCTACTTTTATTGCGAAAGCTATGGCATCGCCCTTACCAACAGCATGTTCACAGGTGTAGTATTATCCCTGATCCCGATCCTGGCAATGGGACTTTCTGCTCTCTTCTTAAAAGAATTTCCAACTCTGCGCCAGATCCTTTTCAGCTTTCTCCCAGTAGCCGGTGTAGTCATCATCATATTGGCCGGCAGCTCCTCAGGCGCAATCCAGCCGGTGGGCATCCTTTTTGTTCTTTCTGCCTGCTTTTTATCTGCAATCCAGCGTGTGATCAACAGGAAAGCAGCTGTAAATTTTTCTGCATTTGAACGCACTTATTTCACTATTTGCAGCTCCTGTCTCTTTTTCACCGCCAATGCAGTCCACCAACTGGGCGGTGATGCCATGAAACTGCTTTACTACGCCACCATCCCCGGCTTTATCATCCCGGTACTGATCCTTAGTATCTTCTGCTCTGTTACCTGCAATATTTTGGTAAATTATGCAGCTGGAAAAATGTCCGTCGGCAGGCTTGCTGCTTTCTCCAATCTGCAGACTATGTGGTCCATGTTTGCAGGAGTATTATTTCTTCGGGAGCCCTTTGGTCTGTCCTCCTTTATTGGTTCGGTTCTGATCATATACGGCATATGGCATGTTACAAAAAGAAACATACCTTAATTTTTTCCTATCTGTACGCCCCGGCTTTCCTGTGTTATACTCAATTTAAAAAATTTACAGTTAAAGGAGTGTATACAAAATGAAACTATTACGACCTGACCAGGTATCCGGCATGAACATCCATTATAAATTCTATTCTCTGGAATATTTTCTGGAATCCCAGATGCGGGCCGGTTTTAAGACCATCGAATTATGGGCTGGTTCTCCTCATTTTTTCTTAAGCAATCTGGAATATGATGACTGTAAAAAAGTAAGCAAAATGGCAAGAGAACGTGGTCTTACCATCCAGGTCATCACCCCGGAAAACTGTTCTGTCCCCTATCAGTTTGCAGCCGGAGACCCGGATCTGTATGCCAAAAGTTTTGAATATTTCAAAAAAGGCCTGGATGCCGGTGAAGAACTTGGCTGTAAGGTCATGGCTGTACACTCCGGACGGGGATATTTAAACGAAGACCGGGAAGAAGGCTGGAAACGGGGCCGCGACATGTTGGCACGGCTGGCTGATTATGCCGGCACAAAGGGCATTACCCTTGCTATGGAATCCCTTCGCCCGGATGAGACCAATCTGGCAACCACTGTTGATGATGTAAAGCGGATGCTTACGGAAATAAACCATCCTAATTTTAAAGCCATGATCGACACCTGTCCAATGGGCGTGGCAGGCGAGACTTTACAGCAGTGGTTTGATACCTTAGGAGCCGAGAACATTGTACACATGCACTTCATAGACGGAACTCCCTACGGACATCTGATCTGGGGTGACGGAAATCACAACCTGAAAAACTGGCTTGAAACTGTAAATAAAAACGGCTACACCGGACTTTTAAGCCAGGAGATCACTGCTTCCGACTATTATCAGAAGCCATTTGAGGCTGACTGCCGAAACTTCAAAATGTTTGAACCTTATATGTAATGATACCAGGGTCAAAAAATCGTAAATCCGACGTAAGCTTGCAAGAAAAACCTCCGGTAATATACAAACTCATTGACAAGATGTTATATATTGTTATATATTGTATCTAACAGATTGTTGTTGTCCTACGGACATCCGTCAGGAAATATGAGCAAAAAACCGGAGGTTTTTAATATGAGTGAAGCAAAAATCATTGCCATTGGTGATAATGTAGTGGATAAATACTTATCCAGAGGAAAAATGTATCCAGGAGGACAGTGTGTAAACACATGTGTCTATTCCATTATGAACGGCGGAAAGCCAGCATATCTTGGTAAATTTGGTGATGACGGCGTTGCTGAATACAACTGCAAAATCTTAATCCAGTTAGGCGTAGACTTCAGCCATTCCAGACATTTCCACGGTGAAAACGGTGCAGCCCGCGTTACCTTAAAGGACGGGGATCGTGTATTCTTAGGCTCCAACCGCGGCGGTGTTGCCAAAGAACATCCATTTGACTTTACAAAAGAAGATCTGGACTATATCAAGTCCTTCCAGGTGATCTACTCAAATACAAACAGCTACATCTATGATGACCTGTCTTTATTAGAAGAGACAGGTGTACCTATTGCCTTTGATTTTTCTACTGTATGGGACGATGCCCTGCTTGAACAAGTGTGTCCTCATATCAAAGTAGCCCTTCTTTCCTGCGCACATTTAACTCCAGAGGAAAGAGAACGTGAAATGAAAAAAGCAGCTTCCTACGGAGTAACCTTAGTAGTAGGTACTGTAGGCGAAGACGGCTCCTATGCACTTTATGACGATGAGATCGTCTATGCACCTGCTTATAAAGCAGAAACTGTATTAGATACCATGGGCGCCGGAGACTCCTATTTCTCCACTCTGCTCACTACCCTGCTTCAGGAAAATGGAGCTCTTTTTGCCGGTGACCATGACCATATGATCGCCCAGCTGAAGCATGCAATGGACTGTGGGGCAAAATTTGCAGCGAAGGTCTGCAGCTTAGAAGGGGCTTTCGGCTACGGAACTGCTATTATCGATTAACATTCTCCCAGTTTCGGAATTTTTCACGCACCTGTTTTTATAACCGTGCCGCATTTAAGCAAAACAATATAAATGAATGTATTAGGAGTGAAATAAATATTCATGATAAAAAATTCTATGGTGCCTCTTTACCAGCAGCTATCCGAAAAGATCAAACAACAGATTGCAGACGGCAAATTAAAAGCCGGGGACAAACTGATGACAGAGGCAGAATTCAGCCAGCATTTTGAAGTAAGCCGCATTACTGTGCGCAAGGCCATTGAACTGCTGGCAGATGACGGTTTCGTAGTACGCAAGCAGGGAATTGGAACCTTTGTGGCAGAAAAGAAGCTGCACCGTGTTGTAGACAACCAGATCATAAGCTTTACGGAAATGAGCAAAATGGACGGGCATGTGCCATCTGCAGAACTGATCACTGTAGAATGGATAACCCCTGACGGCTCCATTGCCAGAAAGCTTCGTGTAGATGAAAACGAAAAAGTGCTGCGCATCGTCCGTCTGCGTAAAAATGACGATGTGCCGGTGATGATCGAGGACAGCTACTATCCAAAGCGGATGGAATTTCTGTTAAAGGAAAATCTTTTAGGTTCTACCTATGAGTTTTTCCATAACCACGGACTGATCCCAACTCATTCTGTTAAAACAGTGGAGATCTGCTATGCCACACCGGAAGAAGCCCAGCGTCTGGGAGTTCCGGAAAAACATGCTCTCCTGCTGCAAAAGGATGAGGTCTTTGACCAGGATGATGAGGTGCTACATTACAGCAAGCTGCTTACCAACCCCCAAAGATACCGTCTTACGATTGTTACGTAGGTTCATGGTAGCTATCATCCTGCTTCCTGTGTGCTGGCTGGTGTTAAACTCCTTAAAGACAAACCAGGAAATGTTCTTAAACTCCCTGGCTCTTCCCAAAAAATGGATGTTTGTCAACTACGCAACTGCATGGGGCAAAGGACTTCTCTTCTACTTTAAGAACTCCATTATCGTCAGTGCCATTTCCATTCTATGCATCCTGCTTTTAAGCTCCATGCTGGCATATGGACTGACCCGTTTTTCCCTTCCCGGAAGCGGTTTCGTATTCTTCCTTATTTTAGGCGGTATGGCCCTTTCCGAACAGGTTGCTTTAGTACCTCTGTACAAGATCTTACAGGCATTAAAGCTTTACAATACCCGTGCAGCGCTGATCCTTCCGTACATAGCATTCCGTATCCCATTTACCATGTTTTTAATGAGAGCTTACTTCATCTCCATTCCAAAGGAATTAGAGGAAGCAGCGATCGTAGACGGATGCAACAGCTTCCAGCGCTTCACACAGATCATCCTTCCTATCAGTAAGCCGGTTATGGCTTCCTGTGCCATTGTAAACTTAAACAATGTATGGAATGAATTCTTATTTGCAAACGTATTCCTTGAGAATAAAAAATTAATGACCATCCCGTTAGGCCTGATGACCTTCCAGGGTGACTTAAAATCCGACTACGTTGTAATGTTAGCCGGTATCCTGATCGCCTCTTTACCAATGGTACTCCTGTTCCTTTGCATGTCCAAACAGTTTGTACGCGGACTTACATCCGGAGCAGTAAAAGGCTGATCTCTTCAATTTTCATTATGATATCAAAAAGGCACTTCGTGCCAACGATGCGCACTCGCGCAATTCTAAAAAATACATAATATCAGGAGGAATTCATATGCTTACAGCCGATTATCACATGCACAGCGTTTCACCTGACGCCAGAGTCCCTATGGAGGATATGTGTCAGGCAGCAATAGACAAAGGCCTTACAGAAGTAGCTCTTACAGATCACTATGAATTTTATGCCCATGGCATACACAGAAAGTTTTTCCACGAAGAATACCTGAAGATGTACTGGGACAGCTTAGAACGCTGCAGAGAGCGTTTTGCAGGCCAGCTGACCATCAAAAGCGGTATGGAGTTCGGACAGCTCCATTTAGCCCGTGAAGAGGCATTTAACATCATCAGGAACTATCCTTTCGATTATCTCATCGGCTCTGTCCATAAGATTGAAAATGTAGATGTGAGCAAAATGGACTATACCGATGTCACCGTTCCACAGATCACAGAAAGCTACTACCGCCACCTTATTGAACTCTCCGCCTACGGCGAATATGACTGTCTGGGCCATATTGATCTGATCAAACGCCATCTGGTACGCTGCGGCTTCCCGGTAGAATATGAAAGATACGAAAGCTATATTGACCAGATCCTTAAAAATGTGATCTCCCGCGGAAAAGGCATCGAAGTCAATACATCCGGCATCCGCCAGGGCGCCGGTGAACCAATGCCGGGACTTCGTACATTAAAACGATATAAAGAGCTTGGAGGCGAGATCGTCACTGTAGGTTCTGACTCCCATAAGCCCGCCGATGTAGCTGCTGACTTTGAAGAAGCCGCAAAGCTTCTGGTCCAGGCCGGATTTGACCATGTAACTGCCTACGAGCGCCGCAGACCGGTTCCGGGATGCAATCTAATAAAGTAATCATGTATTATCCCCAAATGTCTTGCTGTGGCTTCTGGACGTTCCAGTAAGCTTCTTCCCACAAAATCCACCAAAACAGCATCGTTTCTTTCCCCGCCCAGAGGGAGGGGAATACACACTTTCTCCCCACAAAAATGCCCCGGAAGCATCGCTTCCGAGGCATTTTCACATTTATCATATTCTTTTAGAGAGTACACCAGAAATTAATATTCCAGCTTCCACATATATCTTCTCATTGTCAGAGGATGATCACGCTTGATAGCCATTTCCTCACCTAACAGTCTGGTAACGCCGCCGATCATCAGTGGGTTGAAGTACTCAACAACTGTGCTCTTGATATGGGAGCTTAAACCGAAGTCCTTAGCATCAACTACAGTATACTTAGCGTTCATACGCTGTAAGAAGGTCAGTGCTCTTGCATCCAGATGACGGGTAGGACCATCGTTCATCATTAACAGGTAGTGAGCGTTCTCATCAGCCATCTCGAATGGGCCATGGAAGAATTCGCCGGTATGGAAGGTGCTGGATGGCAGCCACTGCATTTCCATCATTAAGAACATAGAGAAGGAATAAGCGGTGTACTGGGTTGCACCGGAACTCATTACATACAGGATAGGTGCATTGTAATGATCCTCAGCGAACTTCTTAGCAGTAGAACGGAACAGCTTGCAGGAATCATTGATCAGATCAAAGATCTTGCTTAAACCATCCTGCATATCATCATAGTGTTCATAGCCTTCGTACTCATTTAAGATCTCGCAAGCCAGTTCCAGAACTCTTGCAGGCTTTTCCATCTTTGCACCATAGCTCTCATAGAAGCCATGGATGATCTGGTACTGACCATTCTGAGCCAGAGCTGAATCTGCCTTATGAGTTACAGCTACTACATGAGCACCCTTTTCAACAGCCAGCTTGGTAGCTGCTACAGTCTCAGGTGTATTTCCGCTTAAGGAGCAGGTGATAACGATAGCGGTATCATCTACACCAGCTGGAGTAGAGTAATTAAAGTTATTTGCAGTATAGATACTTGTACGAAGCTTCTTAGCGTTGTTCTCCAGGAAATATTTTGCAGGGAACAGATCAGACTGTGAAGCGCCGCAGCCTACAAAGTATACGGTCTTGATTTCTGGCTGTTTTGCCTTGATGGAAGCAACGATCTCTTTGATTGTCATAATTGGTATCCTCCTGAATTTTGTTCTTTTATAATATCTGAATACATTATATAACAACATATGACAATAGTCAATACATAATTGAAATTCTTTAAAATCTTAAGTTGCAGTTGAACTATAATGATCTCTACCTTAACTCTCAAAAAGAACCATGCTCTGTACAGATATCAGAACCCATCCCAAAAATACAAAAACAGATACTGACCATCATCCGATCAGTACCTGCTTTCCATCAAATGCAAATCCATAATGCCGGATCCGCTCTTTTTCTATTCCTCTTGCAAGTAATTCCGCATCATACTGCTTTGTTTCTATCTGCTCTAATGCCGTCTGCACAGTTTCCTCCAGAGATTTCTCTTTTCCTGGATTTCTCACTTTAAACTCCAGAATAAAAGCCAAACCATCTGTATTCTTCTGATTCTTTGGGATCATCATTACATCGTATCGTCCAAACCCACTTTCCCGGTTGGACCGGATTTCATACTGTTCTGCCTGGTCTGCAAGAAGTCCCAGAACAAAACCATGATAAAAACGTTCTGGCTCGCTATCTTTACCCCCTTCTTTTCCTGTATCAAAAAAACTGAATGTTGCAACGGACACCTCATTCATATAGTAATTCATAGCATCCACATCGCCCTGGAACAACGCTTTTACAAATCGATTATAGCTGGTCTGTGTCATGCCAAACCAGCCCTTAAACATGCCTGAAAACATACTGGCCGTTTCCAGATTTGTGATACTCAAATGATACCATGGTTCCCGGATCAGGCCACGATATTCTACCTGTTCCGCCTTTAAATACCCACTGGCTAAAAGCAGACTCCAGATTGCATTCTCATTCCTTCCAAGCTGATCAAATACAATCTGTTCATCAAATGTGACCACGATCTGTCGTCCTTGTAAAAGTTCTTCCATCCTTTCCTTAATCTCCCCGGAAGCAGTCTGGATCAGACGGCTTACCAGACTGTTAGAACTTGTTGATGCCCAGAACGGCTGCAGCTTTCTGGTGTCCAGATAATTGGTGATAGACCATGGATTGTAAATATCATGCAGGCTTCCAAAGATAAAGCCATCATACCATTCTTTTACATCTGTCTTTTTATCCTCCAGCCCAGTCTGTTTCAGAGCTGCAAATACCTCCTCTTCCGTAAAACCAAAACAATCCGCATACTCTTCTGAAGTGATCGTTATGACTTTCAGATTATTCAGATCTGAAAATACAGATTCCTTGGATACCCGGGTAATTCCCGTCATAACAGCACGTTCCAGATATGGATTCGTTTTTAAAGCAGAATTAAATAAGCCGCGGATAAAATTAATAAATTCATTCCAATATCCATGCACATACGCCTCCTGCATGGGCGTATCATACTCGTCAAGCAGAAGGATAGTACGCTTTCTCCAGTAATGATGCAAATAATAAGATAAATTTTTCAAAGCATCCTGAGCTGTCACATCATCCATCTCGCAATTCATCACTTTTGTAAACTGATGTTTTTCTGCTTCTGTAAAACAT
This sequence comes from Clostridium sp. AM22-11AC, assembly GCF_003473545.1. Classification (GTDB taxonomy): domain Bacteria; phylum Bacillota; class Clostridia; order Lachnospirales; family Lachnospiraceae; genus Enterocloster. Next base: position 7,424 of record NZ_QUCM01000020.1, on the reverse strand, counting down.
AATGCATCCAGAAGATAGCGGTGCTGGCGGTAAGTGTCACCAATAATATGTCGGATTTTCTGCACTGTATCTCCATAACAATCCTGTTTTACATCTGCAAAACTTAAATAAATAACAGGATAACTTCCCTGGATATTCCGGTATTTCAGATCAGACCAGATATTAAGTCCTTCAAACAGATCCCCTCTGTGTTCATACTGCCGGGAAAAAAAGCAGTTCAACATACTCATATTTAACGTTTTTCCAAACCGGCGCGGACGGGTGATCAGCGTAACTGCATCCCCTGACTCCCACCATTTCTTAATAAAATCAGTTTTATCCACCAAAAAGCAGTTATGCTCCCGCAAAAAAGCGAAATCCTGACTTCCGATACTGATTTTCAAGTTCATATGTTCACCTGCCCTTCCTTCTCTATTACCCTCTTCACTTCTCACTTAATATCCTGAGCAATTCCTCATTTATCTTCCCATTACCAGCCAGAACAGCCCCCGGCATTCCCACAGGCAGTTCCTTTCCTGCAAAATCCGTTACTTTTCCCCCGGCTTCCTCGATGAGAAGCTTTGCTGCTGAAAAATCCCAGGGCTGTAAGATTGCCTCAAAGAACGCATCCACTCTCCCACAGGCTACATATGCCATGTCAAGAGCCGCGGAGCCTAAACGACGGATATCCTGACAGGACAGAAATACTTCTTTAAATACCTTAAAATTCCAGTCTGCCAGTTCATGATAATAAGGACTTGTTCCAATAGTAACAAGGCTTTCTGACAATGTTTCTGCACCGCTTACATGGATGGGATCACCGTTTAAAAATGCCCCTTCTCCTTTTTTGGCAATAAACAGTTCATCTGTATAAGGCTGATACACAATTCCAAGCACCACCTCACCAGCCTCTGCATAAGCCAGTGAAAGGGTACTGTGACGGAAATCATGGATCAGATTAGTAGTCCCATCTACCGGATCCAGGATCCAGAAATCCCCGCTCCTGTCAATAGCACTGTTATCCTGCTCTTCTCCCATAAACTGTACCTGTGGATACATAGAATACAAGCCCTCTTTTACCAGCTTCTGCACCTGGATATCCACCTGAGTCACATAATCACAGGTTCCTTTTTCTTTTACCTGGGATACGCGGCTGCTGTCTGCAAACAGCGGCTTCATCTTCCTTACTAACTCAACTATTTTTCCTGCATCCACCTTCATTTATCGTACCTCCACCTTTTAGACCAAATATCTTTTCCAATAATTAATGGATGATTTTATTATAATAGTTTTCAGGGAAAAGTCCAGCATCCAGATACCTTTTAAATACCTTCATTTTTTTGTACATGGCATTTTTATTAACTGAACTGTAATGCACCCACATAAAACAGATATTTACAAAAACACCGGCTATTTTTTAGCCGGTGTTCCTACACTTTGCAGTATATTAAAACGATTTGATTTCCACATTCACCCCTGGAAATCACGCCTCATCAATAGCATGACCAATATCATGTCTCATGTATTTGTTCTCAAAATTGACCCATTCCGTTGCCTTATAAGCATTGGCTCTGGCCTCTTTTAAGTCTTTTCCTGTAGCTGTCACTCCCAGGACACGGCCACCGTTTGTCAGAATATTTCCCTCTGCATCAAACTTGCTGCCGGCATGGAATACATAATAGCCATCTTTATCCTTAAAGTTCTCAAGACCTGTGATCTTCTTACCCTTTTCATAATGCTCCGGATAGCCATCAGAAGCCAGCACTACGCACACAGCCGCATTATCCTCAAACTGCAGGTCGATCTGATCTAAAGTGCCGTCTACACATGCCTCAAATACATCTACAATGTCATTTTTCATTCTCGGAAGCACTACCTGGGTCTCCGGATCGCCGAAACGTGCATTGTATTCCAGAACCTTTGGTCCATCCGCTGTGAGCATTAAACCAAAGAAGATAATTCCCTTAAACTCACGGCCTTCTGCCTTCATGGCATCTACTGTCGCCTGGTAGATATGCTTCTTGCAGAATTCATCTACCTCTGGAGTATAGAATGGGCTTGGTGAAAATGTTCCCATACCGCCTGTATTTAAGCCCTGATCTCCGTCCTTTGCACGCTTGTGGTCCTGGGCGGAAGTCATGATCTTAATGGTCTTTCCATCTACAAAGGACAATACAGAAACCTCACGGCCGGTCATAAACTGCTCTACTACAATACGGTCGCCAGCATGTCCAAACTGCTTATCTAACATGAGAGTCTTAACGCCTTCTTTTGCCTCTTCCCTTGTATTACAAATGAGAACGCCTTTTCCTAAAGCCAGACCGTCAGCCTTTAAAACGATCGGTACCGGTGCTGTTTCCAGATAATTAAGGGCAGCTTCCGGTGTATCAAAAGTCTCATAAGCTGCTGTCGGAATGCCGTATTTCTTCATCAGATCCTTGGAAAATGCCTTGGATCCCTCTAAGATCGCTGCATTCTTTCTTGGTCCGAACACACGCAATCCCTTTTCTTCCAGTACATCTACGATACCACCTGCCAGTGGATCATCCGGTCCCACTACTACCAGGTCAAAGGCTTCTTTCTTTGCGAAATCAGCCATTTTTTCAAAATCCATTACACCGATATCCACGCATTTTGCAACCTCTGCAATACCTGCATTTCCCGGTGCACAGTATAATTCATCTACTTTCGGGCTTTTAGATAACTTCCAGCAGATCGCATGCTCTCTGCCGCCGCCTCCGATAACCAGTACTTTCATATCTTTCCTCCTAAATCAAGCCATTGGCGATCTTGTTTACCGCCTCTGGAAGAATGATCCACTCAGCCTGTTCCATGACACGTCTCTGCAGTACCTGAGGAGTATCACCAGGCTGCACCTCCACTGCCTTCTGAAGCAGGATCGGACCGGAGTCTACTCCTTCATCCACATAGTGGACCGTAGCGCCTGTAACCTTTACACCTCTTGCCAGAGCTGCCTCATGGACCTTTAAGCCATAATAGCCTACGCCGCAGAAAGACGGGATCAGGGAAGGATGGATGTTGATGATCTTATTTCTGTATTTACGGATCATCTCCTCCGGGATGGTTACTAAAAATCCTGCCAGCACGATCAGATCCAGGTCATATTCATCTGTTTTCTTTAAAAATGCCTCATTAAAGGCTGCTCTGTTTTCAAAGCTTTTCGGTGAAATGCAAACAGCTTCGATGCCATGGTTTCTGGCACGTTCCAGTGCATAAGCCCCTGGATTGTTGCTGATGACTACTTCCACCTTTGCATTTGTGATCTTTCCACTGTCAATGGCATCTAAGATCGCCTGAAGATTGGTTCCGCCGCCGGATACCATTACGCCAACTCTTAACATAAAGTCACGCCTTTCTCTCCATTTTCAATGGTTCCTACTACATATGGCTGGTCTCCTGCTGCCTTGATAGCTGCCATGGTCTTATCCACATCTGCCTCGTCCACAGCTACTACCATGCCAAGTCCCATGTTAAATGTATTATACATCATTTTCTCTTCGATCTTGCCTTTTTCAGCAAGAAGTTTGAAAATCGGAGGTACCGGATAGCTGTCCTTGCGGATCACAGCACGGACACCGTCCTTTAACATACGCGGAACATTCTCATAGAAACCACCACCTGTAATATGGCTGCATGCCTTTACGGTCACGCCGGACTTTTTAATGTTCTTTAATGCCTTTACGTAAATTCTGGTTGGTGCAAGAAGTGCTTCGCCTAAGGTCTTTCCAAGGCTGTCATAATAGGTATTTAAACCTTCTTTATTCATTTCCTTCTCAAATACCTTACGTACCAGAGAGAAGCCATTGGAATGTACGCCGGTAGAAGCCATACCGATCAGCACATCTCCTGCTTCCAGTTTCTCACCTGTGATCATTTCTTTCTTGTCGCAGACACCTACTGCAAAACCAGCCAGGTCATAATCCTCTTCCGGCATCAGTCCCGGATGCTCTGCTGTCTCACCGCCGATGAGAGCTGCCTCAGACTGTAAACAGCCTTCTGCCACGCCCTTAACGATATCAGCGATCTTTTCCGGATAATTCTTTCCGCAGGCAATATAGTCCAGGAAGAATAATGGCTCGCCGCCTGCGCAGGCAATATCATTGACACACATAGCCACTGCGTCAATACCAATGGTATCATGCTTGTCCATGATAATAGCCAGTTTTACCTTGGTTCCGCAGCCGTCTGTACCGGATAATAATACCGGCTCTGCCATTTCCTTGATCTTTGCTAAAGAAAAGGCGCCGGAGAAACCGCCAAGTCCGCCTAATACTTCTGCGCGCATGGTCTTTTTTACATGCTCTTTCATTAATTCAACTGATTTATAACCTGCCTCAATATCAACTCCGGCTTTCTTGTAATCCATCATCTTCTTATCCTCCGAATTTGTCCTGTCCATACCTTCTGTAATGTTACTTTTCTAATGTTATTTTTTTTATATTATTCCTGTAATGTTATTTCTGTGCCATATACTCTTTGTATCCGATCTTTTCCAGCTTCTCAGCCTTTTTCTCTACGTCTTCTTTTAAATTCTCAGAATATGCTTTTAACTTTCCTAACAGTTCCTCATCAGATGTTGCAAGGATCTTTGCTGCAAGGATACCTGCATTGGCACCGCCGTTAATTGCAACGGTTGCAACCGGGATACCGCTTGGCATCTGTACGATGGAATACAGAGAGTCTACACCGCCCAGATCAGAAGTCTTCATCGGGATACCGATTACAGGGAGTGGAAAGATAGCTGCACACATTCCTGGAAGGTGAGCTGCTTTTCCAGCACCTGCAATGATCACTTTAAAACCTTTTTCCTCTGCAGCCTTTGCCCACTTAAAAAACAGATCCGGTTCTCTGTGGGCGGAAATAATTGTCATCTCATAATCGATTCCAAACTTGTCCAGGATCTCTGCCGCTTTCGCCATAACCGGCATATCTGAGTCGCTGCCCATTACAATTCCTACCTTAGCCATCTTTCATTCTCCTTTTGAATAATATATATTAGATTTACTAATATATATGTTTTGTATATTTATCTTTTCTAATAATTATAATACTAAGAAATAAACCCGCAGTCAATAGTAAAAACGCAAAAAAGCAAATCAAAAAAAGCCGCACACTGCTTTTTTTGCCAGTGTGCGGCTCTTATCAGTCACTTAAGACTTATTTTGTTGCTTGAAACTCTCATGATCCTTGTTACTTAGGATTCCTCTTCTTTATGCTTCTTGCTCATAGCTGCCAGTGCAAGGAAGATACCGGAGAACATAAGGGTATTTGTCCTTCCTTCGTGTAATGTCGCAGGAAGATACTGCTTATGATCCGCTCTCCCTGCTTAAATTAATTTGGGTTTAAGCAAAGAGTCTTTCAGATACTGGTGAAACCAGCTTAGATTTGAATTAATAATATTTTAGAATTATTCCAGATACCTTGCTCATGTTCATTTTAGCACATGACACAGTGGATTGCAATACATTTATGCCCCTCCCATTTTATCCTTCAGGCCTATTTCCCTTTGTGTTCCCGCTTTTTCTTAGTATGTTATATACGCAGAAAGCCCCGGCCGTTTCCGACCGGAGCTTTCCGCTAACAGGGTATGTTTATGAGTTTGGGAATATTTTCTTTATTTCAGATATTCTTTCTATACATCCTGTTCTTTCTTTTTCCTTCCGATTGCAGTTAATGCAAGGAAGATTCCTGAGAACATCATGGTCAGTGCTGCTTTTACAGTGGTCTGGCCAGTCTTTGGAAGTGCTGCCATTGGGATCTCACCATCATCAATGACGATTGGTGCCGGTGACTCTGGTAATTCTGCCATTGGTACGTCTCCCGGGGTGATCGTTGTAGTAACACCAGGACCTCCGCTTGTATTAGAGATAGTTGATCTGTGGCTTCCGCCACCGCCTCCACCTGATGAACCGCCGCCACTATTTCCGCCACTGTAGCTGAAATATGCGGTAAATGTGGTATCTGCAATAAATCCGGCTTTTGCGATCTCACTTGCTGCGCTATAGTTCGTATTTCCATCAGACCAGCGGTTAAACTTATAATTTCCGATTCCTGCAACTGTTACTTCTGCCTTCGGATGAACCGGTGCAGTCATGTTGTAGGTACCATCTGCATTCTTAGGTCTGGTAACAACTTCTTTTACCTTACCGCTTACTGTTCCATAAGATGGATTTTCAGAAATATACTGGAAAGTAACCTGATACTTATCTGGAATGTTGTCTGGCTCATCTGGATCAATTTCTCCGATCTCGTCCATACTGTAATATACATTTACCATATTTTCCTTAGGATCAAGACCGATCTGCTTATCTGCGCCTTCAATGCGTTCCAGAACGTAATTCTTTCCGTTAAATTCAGATTCTTTTGGCACTGTAGTCGTAAGGATCTTTTCTCCGAATACACCGATATCACTTACAATCGCTGCTGCTGTATCTTCTGTTACAACGCCATTGGCATCTTCATAGAAGTAATGGATCTCATAATGAAGATCTCTTCTTACAATAAAGTGTGCAATGAATGTTTGATCTTCCAGGTATTCAGAATTTCTCAGCTCATCATCACTATTGAAGAATGTCAGATCATCCTGCTGCCATTTTTCAAATCTGTAACCGTCTTTTGGTGTTACAGTAGATGGCTGGGTTGGATGCTGAGGTGTCTGTGGGCCAAGTTCTGTGATCTCACCAGTTTCACTGTCTCTGAAGATTTCATAAACAGTAGCAATCTCACTTGTTGTTCCTGTCACAGTTCCTTTATCATCATCTGCTGATACATAGGTGAATGTGATCTGATACTTATCCGGGATATCATCCTCATTAGTATCTTCGCTGTAATATACATTTACAATGTTCTGTTCATTGTCTGTTCCTACTGTAAGGTCATCAGCTCTTACAAAGGTATATCCACTGATTTCAATTTTCTCTGTATAACCTTTGATCTCATCCCCAAAGTGTGCATCCTTTGGATCTGACATTGCTTGGATTTCTTCCTTTGTATCTTCATCCAGGTATTTCACCCTATAAGTCTGCTCTGTTGCTTTAAAGTATGCTGTGAAAGTCTGATCTTCAAGGTAAGACGCTGCTTTTAGTGCTGCATCATCATCGAAAGATTTCTGATCTTCATCTGTCCACTTGTCAAACTTATAACCAGCTTTTGCTGTTACTGTAGATGGCTGGGTCGGATGCTGTGCTGTCGGGCCATTTCCTACTATAATCTCGCCAGTCACGCTATCTCTGGTGATTTCATAAGTAGTAGCCACTTCACTGGTTGTTCCTGTCACAGTTCCCTTATCAGCAGATGCTGATACATAGGTGAATGTGATCTGATACTTATCCGGGATATCATCATGATTAGTATCTTTGCTGTAATATACAGTTACAATGTTCTGTTCATTGTCTGTTCCTACTGTAAGGTCATCAGCTCTTACA
>NZ_QUCM01000002.1:56814-278570 GCF_003473545.1 Clostridium sp. AM22-11AC | reverse complement strand
TAATTTTATCTTACATCAGTTTGGAGGTTTACACAAACTTTAGGATACTCCCTTTCCTAATTTTCTTGGATCACAATATCTTTTTCAATTCCAGTCCTGTACGTTTCACATATTCCCCAACATACTTTCTGAAATCCTGGTATCTAAGCATTTTCAGCCCATAAAGTACTGACCGGTACCAGTACAGTGGCAGTATCTGCCATTTTTTCATGTTTAGATACTGTCTGCAAAAATAGATCTCACTGCAAATATTGCAGGTATAAGCAAATGCTTTTACCTTCTCTGTACTGTTTCCGTGAAGGTGATGGATCACACTGTTGGGATCATACACCGTTTTCCAGCCTTTTTTCTCCATGGAAATTCCAAGTATCAGTTCTTCCTCATATAAAAATGGTGTTTCATCTAACGGAGTCACATCCAGTGCACATTTCCTGCTAAACATAAAGCAGCACCCCATAACTGCATATACCTGAAAAACTTCCGACTCATAATCATGCTCTCTTCCCCAATAACTATTATTTAACCTGGGGAAAAACAGATAAAAACGGGTTCTGAGCAAATATTTTTCTCTGATTCCCGTTTTTCTCATCATACATTCTTTCTGTATACTTCCATCACGCAGAAAAATCTTCGGTCCTACAATTCCCACATCTGGGTGATCCTGTAAATACGTTTGCAGTTCTGATATACTTCCTGTTTCATAGCGCACATCAGAATTGCTGATCAGTACTTCTTCACAGCCATCCTCAAGTGCCCTTTTTATCCCAATGTTATTTCCAGCCGAATAACCTGCATTCCGTTCATTCTGGATAAAAATAACTCCCCTTTTATCCAGGCTTTCCAACACACCAGGTTCAGGACGCACCGGTGAACAGTTATCTACCAGATAAATACGAAACTCCAATTTCTTTTCTGCTTCATGTATACTGTCTACACACGCAACCGTATCCGCCCAGCTGTTATAATTTAAAATGACAATTCCAACCATATCATTTCCTTCTGCGTCTATGTCTCCGTCTATACTTTCTCAGGTCTACGCCATTATCTTCCAGTTTTATTTCCATTAAAGTATCATGTGGGATCAAACCAACGATCAGCGGACGGATCACATATATAAATCCCCATGGAAGGAGTCCCAATGCTTTAAATCCCTGATAGCGGACTTTCACCTCATCAATACGATGCGCATAGGTTGTCTTATCAAAATCCACCGTATAACGCAGCATAGGTCTTTGAAGATTACAGCCAATATATCCCATTGCATAAAGACGCATAAAAAGGTCATAATCTTCCATTCTGCGGGTTTCCGGAGCGATCCTGTATCCGCCGGCTTTCATAAGCGGACCTTTCCTAAACATCGTTGCCGGATGTATAAACTGAGAGCCCTTTAAAAAATCTTTCTTTTCAGGAAATTCTTTTCTGTGCCAGTAATCTTCAATAATCCCAAACTCTTTCGTAAGTCCATTTACCTGGCCTGATACAAAGGCATAATAAGTATTCACATCCAGAAAATCATTCTGTGCCATCAGACGCCACGGATAACTGTAATCATCATCATCCATACGAGCTATATAACTTCCAGAAGCATGCTCCAGACATTTATTCAAAGTAGCTGCCAGTTTCATATTCTTCTCATTACGGATTGGAACGATCCTGGAATCGATCTTGCTCCACTCAACCAGCTTCTCCCAGGTATTATCTGTAGACGCATCATCACATATAATAAACTCCCAGTCAGTAAAAGTCTGCACACGAATAGACGCTATTGCCTCGTCCACTCTGTCCGCACCATTATAAACACCCATAATAACAGATATCTTAGGCCGGTCCCCTACTATACTTCCCATTTGTTTACGTTCTTCACCGTAACGCGGTTCTGCCATATTATATACCTCGTAATACTTTCATTTTATATATTTCATTATAAGAAAGGATTTCTCTGCCGGCAACTTCTTTTCTGTGATTTTATAGAGTATTTTCATGGATCTCAAGAAGATTTCACAGTTACATGTTTATTCTTTCAACAATAACCTTACATCTCTTTTTGCAAAATGTTATTCCATAAAATAAAATATTTCGTCTGTCATCATTCAGTAAATACTCATAATATCTTTGATTTTTGATCTGAGCAATCGCTTTCTGACATGCCTGTTCCATTCTCTCAAATTCTTTTGTGTATTTCAGTTCCACAATAATGCCTGAATCCGGATCATCTGTTTCTGCAACAATATCAGCAAATCCCTCACCTGCTTCAATATTTGATTTTATCAACCAATCCGCATTTCCGGTAAGTATTCCAACCAGCAGATTATGATACGAACTTTCTTTCTCCTCATTTCTGGCTTTGGTATCAAATACACTGACGGAGTTACTTAATACCCTGTTAAGATATTTTTCTATTCCTTCCGTATTTCCTTCTTCAACCGCTTTCCAGAAGAATTGCAGCTCCTCCGTATTTGAAAATTGCCACTGGTATTGATCCAAAAAGCTTCCGGACGGGCACCAGGGTCATCCTTGATCCTGTCAACATAGTTGATCACATCCCATGGACAATATATATCCACATTTCCGAAACGATAACCATCATACCATTCTTTCGTTTCTTTAAACTTATCTTCTACATTGTAATAAGAAAGAAGATCCTTTACCTCTCTATCTGTAAATCCAAATTGTTCATCAAATCTGGTATCTGTAATAGACAAAATCTTAAAGTTATTCAATCCTGTAAAAATACTTTCTTTTGAAACACGAAGGCACCCCGTTAAGACAGCAAATTCCAAAGCATCATTTGTTTTCAGCACATCCCCCAACAGTCCACGTATAAAAGTCACCATCTCTTTATAATATCCGTACTGAAAAGCTTTATCTAAAGGCACATCATATTCATCAATCAAAATGATTGTCTTTTTATCATAATGCTTATACAATAACTCAGATAAAGTCTTTAATGATCTTAAAAGGACCTGCGTGTTCATTTTAAATGAGCCTTCACTCATGGAAATAATCGCCTTATACATTTCTTTTTCATTGGAAGAAATACGATCACTATCCAAAAGAAAGCTAAAGCGGCTTGCCTCACTTCCAATCACATCAACAAAGCGATATTTCGCTTCCTCAAAACTCAGTCCATCAACGTTTTTCAAAGTGATGAAAACAACGGGATATTTACCCATAAATGAACTACACAGCTGCTTATTCTCAGAAATATACAATCCATCAAATAAAGAAGGCTTCGCTCCTATTTCCAGGAAGCATTTAAGCATACTCATATTAAGGGTTTTACCAAATCGGCGAGGACGCGTGAAAAGATTTACTTTACCACCGCTGGCAAATAGCTGTTTTATCAGCTTTGTTTTATCCACATAATAGTAACCACCTGTACGAATCTCTTCAAAATTTTCAATTCCGACAGGTAATTTGATTGATGTGCTTATGGTAATCGCCTCCCCCTTATTTGTTAGCTCCAGAAAAAGCAACATCTTGCTATACCTCTTTTTCGGTATTACCGACTCGGCCTATCATCTCCAGAAACCAACTATCTTTACTTTATAGCATCTATACAATATGGATCTATTTGTGAAACAGATTCATCCATATCCAGCCATGCCCTTGCACATGCTAAATCTAATCCATCATCTATATCCACTGCCGTTCTTTTATCTAATATAAATCTATACGGATTTCTACCATGAAAATATGACCACTCAATCATTTTTTCACGTGGAGCTAGCAAGATTCCATCTGTTACAATATACAAATTAGGTAATTGCTGGGATGGAACATGCTTAATTCCTAGTTCATAATTCACAGGACCATTCTCATCCCATAAATATCGTTTTATTACCTCAAAGGAAACTAAAGAATCATATCCCGCTTCAAGTGCAGGAAAATATTCATTGATTGCGCTTCTATATACTTTTGGAAATACTAATGGTGCAGTACATGTTGCCCATAATATATGAGTTCCCTCAACATTTTCTGCTACATGACGAACGACTTCCCCAAAGCTTTTCGTTTTTTCATCGCAATACTCTGGAGATCTTTTATGAGTCATAACGCCTCGCTCTTTCGCCATCGCTAACATCATATCAGAATCTGACGAAACTACGATTCTTGAAATTTCCTTAACCTCTTTTAACTGGTTAATTTTATTTATTAATAAATTAGTCCCGGCAAATGGTGCTACATTTTTATTTTTTAATCGTGTACTTCCTTCTCTAACGGGTATTACTGCGGTAATATCTTTATTATATTTTTCCATAAGATCAATCTCCCATCTATATATTTTTTTGCTTGTCCCATTAATTATTTATCAAACATTTCATAATATTGCATATCTTGGTATTCTTTTAACCATTCATCATCTTCGTCTGATTTATGAAGAACGCCATCTTTCGTTCTATAATAATCTCTATTCATTTCTGTTATTTCCTGCTGCATAGAATAAATATATTCATAAAACGGATTTTCTAATATGCCCGAAGCATTAAGTAATAATGTGCCTAAAAAATTCGCACTTGTATTTTTCCTTTCTTTCTGTATTCCAGTATCATAATTTGACCAAATTAAATATGGAGTCATATAGCGTTTTTCCTCCTCTTCTGAAGATAACTCTTTCAGAGAATGACCATATAGCTTTTCATAAAACTCCTCATCTAAATATGGTTGATGATCTCCAAAAATACATATTATTACTGGCTCGTCTATTTTTTCAAAATATGTAAACAAACTTTCCAATGCTTGATCTGCCTTTTGAATTAATGTTAAATATTCCCTAGCGTCTGTATATGTATTTAATTCTGATCCTAATTGTACCATTTCATCATTATTAAATCTTGATGAGTTATAACCACCATGATTTTGTATCGTTACTGCAAAGATAAACTTTTCCTTTTCTTTATTTTTAAATTCTTCTATAATCTTATCGTAACAAGATTTGTCACTAATAAAATAACCTATATACTCTGGATCAATAAAATCATTTTTATCAATAAAACGGTCAAATCCTAAATTCAACAATGCATTTTTTCTATTCCAGTTCTCTGGTTTTCCCGGATGGATCGCTACTGTATCATAACCATTATTTTTAAATTCCCGTGCTAAACTGGGCAAAGTTTTCAAGGAATACTGCTGATACGGATAACTCCATCTAGGTAAATTTCTCATACTTGCCCCTGTTAAAAATTCAAACTCTGTGTTACAGGTTCTCGATCCATGAACCGAAACAAGTAGATCGCCCTTCATAACAGGTGTATCAAAACTATGCCAGAACGGCATATAATCAGGATTGCTTTCAAAATCATGAATAATATTTAAATCACTCCAGGATTCGTTCATAATTGCAATTACTGTAGGCCTTTTATCATCTGTTATATTCTGTTCCCGGTTATTGTTATCATCATATGTATTATATACCTCTATAACACTTTCTTTTTTATAATTTTCCGGTTTTTTCACTTTTGTGTTTTGGCATAAAGTCAAAAAAGTTACAGGTATTCCATATTTATAATAAGAATTACTTATCTCCTAATAATCCAAGTTTATTTTATAATAACCATTCTTAAAATCAATTCCCATATAACCGCTTAAAGTCAATACAAGAATTAAACCTCCCAAACAGATCCTGGTCTTTATTTTCATCCTGTTTTCTATCATTCTGCAAACACATACTGTGACAACACAACATATGATTGCCAGACTGATCCACTTAAAACTATTAATTGGAAGTTCTATTTTATAATTTGATGACACATTCATAGCCGTTTTTAATGCTGGTATGTCAGACGGCATTATTGCATTTCCATTTCTAAAAATACCTACACAGTAATTTGCAATACTAAATACTACACCAATGCCATAAAATATAATAACGGTTATTCTATACGGAAAACAAATATAATAGAAAAATATGAATATTATCTCTAAAATAGCCACATTAATAATCCAATATTTTAACCCAATATTAAGATTACCATATGGATTATTGATATGTTCCATCATCAAAAATAATATTACCGGTGTTAATAGCATCCATACATTAGCCCAAATTTGTCTTGTCCGTTTTGATATATATTGATAATCCTTACTGTATATCATTTATTATTCCCTTATGTTTCAATATCAATCTTTCTGTTATCAAAATTAATTCTAAAATATAAAGTTCTCCAACTCTTACGAGTTGGAGTCATCTAGCACTGTATTTTATTTATTGCATCCTCTATTTTTATTCTTGGAAATTCTTCTAATTTTCCTCCACGGGTCGAATTAAATATTTTAACTCCCAACTGTTCACAGTTCCATTTAACACTCTTATATGAAGCATCCATATACTCTATTGATTTAATCATATCATTAATATTTTTTTCTAACTTTTCTGAGTATCCTCCTGCAAAATAAGAATCATCAAAATGGCTTTTTACATTAACATCATACATATATTTTCCATCTTCATTTTTTCTCACCGGCCAGTTATTATCAACTCCAAGAAGATAAATATTCTTAAATCCCATGTATACAGCAAAGTTGATCAGTTTGCATGTGATCGTTCCCCAGAAATGTACCCCAAGCATAATATCCGCATTAAACCACGGTGGTCTTCTTTCCATTTGGACAAATGGATAATAAACCGCATCATCCACAATCCCCATTTGTCTTGTAATTACCTGTGCACATAATAATTTTGTATAACCCTTCATTTCCTTAATTTCGTCCAGATAGGTTTCTACATAATCCAGATCGGATGCAGCCCAGATATCCGGTCTCCATGAAGTCTTATCATAGATCAAATTAATACGTTTAGAAGCAAAGCAGAAAATATTATTGTTTTTCAATAATTCCAGGTCTTCAGCTTTTAATGAGGGACCATTTCCGATAATAAAACAACTTTCTCCTTTATGGGTATCTTTTAATGCTGCCAAGCGTTCTCTGTTTCCGGGCAATATATTTTCTACACAACTCATCTGCAGATCTGATATCATCCGGTCATAACCAAATTTTGAAAACCAGTCATAATCACTGGCTTCTTTTTTATAACTGGCAAACTCTAAACTAAATTCATTATTTTTTTCTTCAAGTTTATTATTCTTTTCTTCTAATACCTGAAGTTTTTTGTTTAAACTCTCATTTTCTTTTTGCAGCTTTTCATTTGCTTCGCATAATTCTAAATATTGACTTTTTAATTGATATACACGATCTGATAAATTATATAATTTATTTATAGGCCAAATATTTTTAAGCATTTCTATAATCATCCTCTACCTAAAATCATCATTTAGTTACATACATTACCATACATAATAAAACGCATCTTACGGACCAGCTTATTAAACCATTTATATTTCCTGCATAATATAAATACATTATATGATATTTTTAACATAGATAATTCATACTTATAATTTGGATTTAAGGGCAATTCCATATTCAAAAAATACTTTTCATTTGTATCATAGATTATTTTTCTTACACGATCTGTCTTTATTCCATATAAATAACATTTATACAACCGATCCAGTAACACGCAGAAATACATATTTTCCATTTCTGTCTGCAATTCTACAATCCCTTTTTCATAGAAAAAATCCAGACGACTTTGTAACGCATCTATTACATCCAGATTTTTTTCCCTAAAAGATGCCGTAATACTTTCCTCTCTTGTCCGATCATAATTGTACTTTGAAACATCAATATATACTAACTTGCGAGCATTATAAAATGCCAAATGTGTAGTAAACTCATCTTCATGAAGCTTACCTACAGGAAATCTTATATTTTCAAATATCTTTTTATCATAAATTTTGTTGCATGCGATTGGTTTAAAATATTTCCATTGAATTTCTCCATGCAGTGCAAATACATTGTCCCCAACAATATACTCTCCTGTATTATCTGTTTCTTCCTCGATTCGATCACTATAAATACACCGCCAGCTACATTCTGCAATATCTGCTTGGTATTTCTGTGTTGCATCATATAAGAGCTGAAACATATCTGGATCAATCCAATCATCACTATCTATAAAAGCTACATAATCACCAGTTGCAACATCCAACCCTTTATTACGCGCATCAGATAAACCACCATTTTCTTTGTGTATCACGCGAATTCTTTTGTCCTTCATTTTCCATTCATCGCAAATTTCACCTGATCTATCTGGAGAACCATCATCTACCAAAATAATTTCCAAATTGGTAAATGTTTGCTGTATAATAGAATTAATGCAGCGATCCAGGAATTTTTCTACTTTATAGACTGGTACAATCACACTTATAACTGCCATTTTATCTTCCAAACTTTCTGTTTATTTTTCCTGAAATTCTTTTCAATGTAATTACTAAGCCATACTTCTTAATTGATTTAAATGAATAAAACACCCATTTTATTTTTTGTCTACTTCCAACTATATTAGGGCCGTCATCTTGAATCTTATATCTGACATATCTCAATTTATAAGTTTCATCATCAATACCCTTTTTGCAATTTATAACTGCATCGTATACTTCTGTAAATTTTCTTGTTTTAATCAGATCGGTAAAAATCCTTTGCGCAGGTTCCCCTGTTAAGTTTGCATTATAGACTGCATTGATCGCATCTTCTGTTTTACAAAAAGATGCAACATATTCCTGGCGTTCTGTATTCGTTCTATAATTTTGAAGATTATCCTGTTGTTCTATGCAATATAATAACCTATGTACATAATAACAGTCTAAATTGTATATATTATCTCCCTCATATACAGAATTATCTATCATAACCTGTTTTGCAGCTTTATATAACATTGTCTGATTTTCAAATAAATCTGACTTATATTTTGCTTCTAACGAATCTGGATTTTGTAAAATATAATTATACAATTTTTCATTTGTTTCTATAGCACCATTGCAATATTTCAGATACTCTAAATTAAATAAAAAATCTTCTCCATAGCTTACTGTAGGTATAAATTTTATATTATTTTTACGTATGATCTCCAGGTCAAATAACTTATTCCAAGGCGCAAACATAGTAGGCCTTCTCATTATCATGTATCCTAAAGAATTCATTAATTCACTTTTTGACAATGCATACACTAATTCTGATGTATTCTCATGTCTTATTGGATTTAAAGCACTTTTTATATCATTTACTGTTCTAAATCCACATATAACAAAATTAACATTCCAGTGTTCTGCCAAAAATACCATACGACTAACTATATTGCTTTCACATAGATCATCGCTGTCCACAAACATTATATATTTTCCAGTTGCTGCTTCTATACCTGCATTTCTCGCAGAACTAACTCCTCCATTTGTCTTATGTATAGCCCTAATTCGCTTATCTTCCTTTTCAAACGAATCGCAAATAGACGGAGACGCATCTTTTGAGCCATCGTCTACTAAAATAATTTCAATATTAGAATAGTCCTGCTTTTGCAACGCATGAATGCTCGTACAAAGATATCTCTCTGCATTATATACTGGCACTACTATACTTACTAAATGCTCCATAAACTTATCCTTCCAACATTCAGTGATCAAACTTTTAAGATCATATTTACTATAGACCAGAAACAACTAACCCCAAAATAGCATTTATGACTCAACAGTTTTATCGATAATTGTTTAAATATTTTTTCATTTCTACCATCATACATCCCATAAGATAATACCGCCATATTTCTCCAAAAATCCGGAAATGTATTATGTATACGCCTCATGTACTCTTTTAATAGCTTTAATCTTTTTCCAAATTTTTGTTCTCGAACAGGGTACAATGCCAATGCCAGAATTTGATGAGCATATAAAGAGTTTTTAATTATATTTTGTTTTTCTTTTCCTAATACTGCTGCATTATCAATGCATAACCTAGCTGTCTGTAATATTGCAAATCTTCTTTCGTTAAATTCTCCGTTCTGTATAGAACCAGAGCGCTGATAATAATTATAATACGGTTTATTTATGATAACAATTTTCGATGTTCGCCCCAATACAATGGGTGTCACCGCAATATCTTCATTATTTATTCCTTTTGGAAAATAAATCCCATCAAATAAGGATTTTCTAATAATTTTATTACATGAACTGGCCATCATAGGCATATCGATCACTGCCTCAAAAGCATCTGTCTTTGCAGAATTAGTACAAGGCCAGACTCTTTCTGTTTTATCATCATACACTAATTTTATATCACATACAGCTGCATCGGCAGATGAATTCATTATGCCATTCATCATGTCATAAAACATTTCCGGATCTACAAAATCATCAGAATCTATAAATGAAATAAACTCTCCTTTTGCATGGTCCAATCCAAAATTTTTCACATCCGACAATCCCCCATTTGGCTTATCATATGCTGCAATTAATTGAGGATGTTCATTTTTATATTTTTCTATAACAATTTTAGAATTATCTGTAGAACCATCATTAATAACTAATACTTCTGTTTTGATCTCTACCTTCTCTAATGCTTGTATAATAGAATCTAAACATTTTGCTAAATATTTTTCTGTGTTATATACGGGAACAATAATCGACAGCATGATATCCCTGCAAACCAAGCTGTCTACGTTTTTTCGCGCGTCTCTCATAAATTAATTCCTTTGTCTCTTCTTTTACATCAAAATAATTCATTGCAAAATTTTGCAATGAAACAATCTCATCAAATTCTTTATGTGCATTTGTAGTCAATGTTACGCTTTTTTCCTGCATCCGGTGATAATTCAGCGATTGTTTACAATAAGAAATCTTTCCCAGTCTCAATATACCCATATAAGTATACCAATCACCTGCCAGACGATAGCGTTTCGCTTCTTCCATTATATTGTAATAATCGCCTTTTCTAAATACCGCACTTGAAGCATTGGCAATCGTGTTATTGATACACATTGTCTCTGAAACTTCTTTCATTCCATCATTGACATAATCTGTATCCCACTTACCTGTACCATATATATCAATCCATTCCCTCAAATCTTGCATCAACAGTCGATTTTTTTCATCTATAGTCAATGACTCACAGTAAGAGATCACCATTGTATTATCTTTAAATGCAGGCATAATATTCTCAAGAAAATAAGGACTGCAGCTATCATCTGCTTCCGCAATCCACACATAATCCCCGGTTGCAGCCTGAAAGGCTTTCTGCCATTGTGCAAAAACACTTCCCGAATTATGTCCATTCTTTATTAATCGGATTGGAATATCCGTTTTATTATTACGGATCCTGCTTTCAATCAATTCAACACTTTTATCAGTAGAGCAGTCATCTAAGATGATCAATTCATTTACAGGATACGTCTGAAACAAAATTGAATCGATCCGCTCATTTAAAAATCTTTCATAATTATAGTTTGGGATTACTGCTGTTACTTTTAAATTATCTGCCTTCCCAGTTTTTACAGCACTTTTATATTCTTTATAAATATCAATTTTAGGTGTCAAAATTCTTTTTAAACGTCTTTTTATTCCTCTGTAACATCTTGTTACCTGGCTCATGACTCCCACATCCTTCTGTATTCTTCACATATTTCTTTTACATCACCAACTTTTTTTACTTTGTGATCTTCAAGCCATACTACACGATTACACAATTCTTCAATTTGTTTTAATGTATGTGAAACAAATAACACCGTAGTTCCACCACTCATTAATTCCATCATTCGTTTCAGACTTTTCGCCTGAAATCCCGCATCTCCTACTGATAATATCTCATCTACAATAAGGATTTCCGGTTTTACCACTGTTGCAATTGAAAATGCAAGTCTTGCCATCATACCTGAAGAATAGTTACGTATAGGCATATTAATAAAATCACCTAACTCTGAAAATTCTACGATTTCTTTAAATTTGCTATCCAGAAATTCTTTGGTATAACCTAAAATTGCCCCATTTAAATAAATATTTTCCACACCATTTAATTCCATGTCAAAGCCAGATCCCAGTTCCAACATAGGGACTATTTTTCCATTTGCTGAAACACTACCTTTTGTTGGCTGTAATACTCCGGCAATGATTTTTAATAATGTACTTTTTCCTGCACCGTTCTTTCCAATAATACCTACAACTTCCCCCGGTTCTACAGAAAAACTCACATCATCCAATGCCGTAAATTTCTTGTATTTTAATTTTCCTCTTAATAAAGCAACTACAGTTTCTTTCAAACTAATGATCTTGTCATTTGCCATGTTAAACTGCATTGTCACATGGCTCACATCTATCATTGTCATATGTCTTAACCCTTCTATATTTTATATATACAATACGAAACGATTCTGGAATTTCTTAAATATCCAGGCACCAACAATTAAAGTTCCAAATGAAAATAATAAACAATATAAATATTCTTCTGGTGTAGGTGATACCCCATCTATCAAAATAATCCTTATAAATTTTATATAGTGATACATAGGATTATAAGTCTGAATAAACTTAAATCGATCTGGGATAATATTTTCTGGATAAAATAATGGTGTTGCATATGTCCATGCTAATGTTGCAACCCCCCATAAATATTGAGTATCCCTGAAAAATACTTCTGATGTACATAACATAAATGTCATTCCTATACAGAATATCAACAGGCATATCAACGGAAATGGTATTAATAATATTGCTTTTGTAATGCGCTGACCAGTCAATAATACTACTATCATCAACGGGATCAGCGAAATAAACAGATTAATGGAGCTTGATACAACCTTAGTTACAGGATAAATATATTTAGGCACATATACTTTCGTGATCAATGATGCATTCGCCAAAATTGCCGTTAATCCCTGGCCTACGCTTTCTGTAAAGAAGCTGAATAATACGATGCCCGATAATAAATATACTGGGAAATTTTCAATATTGGACCGAAACAACTGAGAGAACACAATATACTGTACCATCATAGTCATCAACGGATTTAAAAAACTCCACAGATAACCCAATACAGATCTTTTATATTTTGTTTTAAAGTCACGAGAAACAAGCTGTTTGATCAAAAAACCATATCTACACCATACTCCATGCATCACCATACCAATAGTAAATTTGCCTTTGGTAGCTGCAACACAAGAATAAACATAATAGCATCCAAACAGTATTGCAAAAGAAGCCATTATAACCCAAAAATATTGGCCCAAAAAATACCTTGATATAAGTGTGGTTTGAAATGCAAGACACCCTGATATAGCTTCTCCATTTCTATATAAAGCTTTGTCTCCTGTATTCAACGTTGAATTACAATATACAGATATTCCCTCTCCTGATTTTGAATCTGACATTATAGACAAAATTAACTCTTTGTTTTCCACATCATCTACCACAGGATCCATATTCCAATTATATTGCATATCCGGCGTAACAGCAGCGACATCTAAACTGGTTTCAGCTAAAATTGTATTGGTATTCTTGTCTTTTAATACAAGCTTAACTGTTCCTGTATTTTCTCTCATGTAATTTGTAAACATCAGTGAAATTGCTTCTAACTTTTTCTGATTACATAAAAATTCCTGGTCGATCGTAACTCCATCTATCAACTCTCCTACAATTCCATCTGGTACGATCTGAGGTGAAACACTTCTTTTCGTCTGAATCTGATCTCCTGCTACAAAATAAAATAACGCACATATTGCAAAAAAACAAATATAAATCACTGTCAATTTTTTTACTTTATCTTTAAGATTAACCATAACTATCTCCCAAATACCTGCTTAAATAAAAACTTTTACTTACAAAGTTCTCTATAAACCTGTTTCATAATTTCTAGAGACTTACTTTTATCATAATTTCTAATTGTTAACGCATTATATTGGCCAAAACGTAAGCATTTCTCTCTATCACCAGCCAAATCAGCTATTGCCCTCGCATAATCATCGATATTATGCCCTTCTATTAATCTGCCACCAAAATCATTTTTTATAAGTTCTCTGTTTCCACGAATATTAGAACATATAACCGGTAAATTGCTTGCCATTGCCTCCATTAGAGCAACTGGCATTCCTTCTCTTATTGATGGAAATACAAATATATCTGCTATCCTATAAATTTCAAAAACATCTTTTCTATAACCTAAAAAAAGCACTTGATCATTCAACTGTAAGTCTGTTACTAAATTTTTAAGCTTTTTTTCCTCCTCTCCATGACCGCACAATAAATATTTGATTTTTTTATTATTCAATTTTTTTAATGCTCTTAAAACCAATTCATGATTTTTGTTCGCTGTCATTTCTCCTACTGAAAGCAATACATATTCATCATTTTGAATTCCTAACTGTTCCTTTTTCTGATTGGTATTTACGATTGTACTTTCAATTCGTTCAATATCCAGTCCTACTCCAGGGATCCGAACTACATTTTTGGCATAAAAATGCTTTTTCGCACGTTTATAATCTTCCACATTAATACAGATCAAAACATCTGTATACCTAGACAAGTAACATTCCACCGGATAATAAATCATCCAATTTATAAGTGGCGCTCCTTTAAAAAAATGGAAGCCATGAGCAGTGTAGATCACCGGACCTGTATGGGTATTATGTGCTGCCAGACGGGCTAATGCCCCACCCATAGGGGTGTGGCAGTGCACCAGGTCAAATTCATGTTCTTCCATTAATTCTTTCAACTGCCTATACGCAGTTATATTCTTCCGTTTAAAAGGACTTCTCTCAAAGTCTATCTGATGACAGATGATTCCTGTTCCTTCCAGGCGACTATTATCATCACCATAAGAAGGATTATGGAAATTACTGGCATAATGCACCTCATATCCCATATTCTGAAGGATATGTACATTATTCATTTCAAATTGAGGCACAAACCCACTTACATGAGTTACCAGGAGAGCTTTTCTCATTTCTCCACTCCTTCTGTACTTTCTTTCAAAAACAGGATCTTCGGTGTCATAATAATAAGTTTCAGATCTAAAAGAACTGAATACTTACGAATATACATAAGATCAAATTTCAGCTTATCATACGGTGTAGTATTATATTTTCCATACACCTGGGCATAACCTGTCAGACCCGCTTTTACTTTCATTCTGTCCGGGAATTCTGGGATTTCATTAGTAAATTCTTCTACCAGTTCCGGACGCTCCGGACGAGGACCTACAATAGACATATCACCTTTTAAGATGTTAAGTACCTGTGGCAGTTCATCCAGACGGGTTGCGCGAAGTAAACGTCCTACAGGAAGAATACGCGGATCACCTTCTGCTGCCAATCGTGGAATTCCGTCTTTTTCTGCATTCTGTATCATTGTACGGAACTTATAAATTTTAAAGGGTCTTCCATCTTTGGTTAAACGTGTCTGGGTATAAAAAATTGGTCCATGGTCTGTCAGCTTAATACTCAGTCCGATGACAATAAAAAACGGAATTGTAATAATAATTCCTATCATAGATCCGATGATATCGATCACACGTTTCACAAACTGCTGCTCAATGCTTAATCCCATATTTCTTGACAATAATAATGGTGTATCAAACAAATTCAGTTCATCCGAACTGCGAAGCAGAATATCAGATATTTTGGGAACACTGTATGTCCTAATCGAATGATCAAAACAATACTTGATTATTACATTTCTTTCATGAGAAGGAATATCACCAACAATAATCGCATCATACTGATGGATTTTCTCAATCAGTGCCTCTTTACCCATATGATAATTGATCGTTTCACAGATCATATATTTATCATCTCTGGCATTGATCTTTTCTATTAAATGATAATCAGACCGTTCTCCTGAAATCAGCAGCATTCTCCTTGGCGGAAAGGCATTTGCATACAAAAGCTGAAACAACATCGTCCAGCACCATACGATCAACACGTCCGCTACTGTCATAACTAAAACCATCTTTGGTTCGAATAATTTCTTATCCAGAACAGACAGCTGAAAGTATGTAAAAATATTCGTAAATATCAAAGACAATGCCTGGGAATAAATCAGATTTCCTTTTCTCAGATATCCGATTTTAAAACCTCCATACGCATTCATAAAGAAGATCAGCATAGCAGCGTAAATTCCCGCCATCATCCACATACCTCTGCGGTAAAACGGATACAAAATGATCTTATTATAATAACGAACCCAAAACTGATGATATGTTACTGTAAGAAGCAGGATCATAACCACTGAAAAGAAGCATTTGATCAGTCGTTTGTATTTTTCATCTATCCTCATAAGTCTTTATTTCCTATCTATATTTCGCTTGTAATCTTATATTCCGCCTGATAAACCATTTTACAGTATATCATCTGACTGCTGAAAAGACAACGTTGAAGCAGTTTTTTCTTGATTCTTCTGCCGTATATAGCCATATAAAAGGATCATCCAGAAGAATGGCTGACGATAATTTACCAGCAAAAAGCTTTCTACTATTAAAGAACCGGCAATTATCCATTCTACAGCAGAAATTTTTCTCATTTTTTCCCAAAGCCACTTTAAAAGTAATACAGTTGGAATCACACCATAACTAAACCATATATTGAGAAAACTGCAATGGATCTCATTTTGTTGAGCGGCTTTCAGGAAACGATTAAAATTACCTTCTCCTGCTCCTAACAATAAATATCTAGGATACAATGCCACCCGGTCCATTCCCCGGTCGGAAAGCATGGTAGAATTGCCTCCATATAGTACTTTCCATATCTTTTCCTGTATTCTGGTAAGCATAGTATAATCCGTATTCTTAAGATTAAAATCCGGACCTGGGAAAATTTTTATCACTATTGCGATAGCTGCCAGTATAAGTACCACGCCCAACGTCATTTCTGTTTTTCTGGGAATGTTCCATTTACTCCTATATCTTACATAAAACCATATCGCCATTCCTACTGTATACAACATCAAACCTAAAAAAATGCCCGTGGATTTGGATATACTCATAAAAAACACACCCAGACAATAATAGATGGGGGCCGTACGGTCCCCATAATTGCATGCATACAAGCTGATTAATAAAATCATACAAAACAGATAAAATGCATACTGATTAGGATCATTAAAGGTACCCATATACCGGGTTGGTCCCCAATATTCTGTAAATACTCTTCCATAACCAAGCACCCATATAACTGCCTGCGTTAGAATATTGATCTTACATACCCCATTCAACTTTTTTAAAAAGTCTTTATCTGCCAATTCTAAGAAACACCATATGGCCGCCCCATTAAAAATCCAGTATAAGGTATATCGTTCATAATCCCGACAATGATCCTTAATAGTAAAAAACAGATTTATAATTACTACGCAGATCAGAAATGCAATTAAGAATTTTTCTCTTTTCAAGTCTGTCACCGAAGGCATTTTTCTCTTTCCGCGTACTATATCTAAAACAAGAAATATCACGCAAAAAGCTATACACAGATCCGCAATTCCAATACTGCCCGAACTTTTTATATAAAACTGTTTTAAAAATACAAATAATAAGAAAGCAGCCTGTGTCATTCCTCGTCCTCGCTCTGAGCTGTTCCAACGCTCATCAACATCCACATGATCGGCGCAACAATCGGCACGCATAAGTTAACAGTTGCCTGTACAGCATAGCATAACACTGCAAAGAAACAGCCTAACACATAAGGAGATTTTTCTTTTCTTCTGTTCATTTCTATGCAGGCGCAAATTAATATTCCCACATAAGAAAGCACTCCAATCGGTCCAATAGTTACAAAATACTGAAGATATTCATTATGTGCATTATCGTAAATTACAGTGGTTTTCGCAATGGTTTCATCATTATTCCACTGATGCGTCATAATACCAAACGTTTCCGGTCCATAACCAAAAACCTTTTCATTCCATGTAAATTCATTTTTATAATCATCCAGAGCCAGTCTCCAGACCATACCTCTTTGTGTTCCCCAGTCATCATCAAAATGAACATATCTCTGGACGCTTCCATACTTATCTGCATGTCCGCCTGCATTGGCATCATAAAGTACATATCCGACTGCCAATATAATAACTGCAGCCAATACAGTCCAGATATACACTGGAAGTTTTCCTAACTTATATATTCTTTCCTTTGCAGCTGCCTCTATTACATACAAAATAACTGTTAACAACCATAATCCCGCAACTGCAAACACCAGCAGACGAGAACGGATCACAACACTGAAAACACCTTCCAGTATCTCAACTCTGTTTCCCATATGATTATGGATCAGTCCGGCTATGTAGGTTATAGTTGCAAATGAAGATAACATAACAAAATATTTTTCTACACCTTTCCAGGTTCTAAATGCCCAGAAAGGCAGGAAACCAAACAGTGCAAGCAATGCCAGATATGCATTATCACTTCCACCTGTGATCAATGAATAAGACGCGATCAGATAGCAGATAAAATACCATATTTTTTCTTTCTTCGTTTCTGCATCAATAAATAATGCCCCGCAACAGCCAATCACTAAGGCTACATATGCATTATACGTATTAATATTCCCAAATGTAGATGTATAAACAGGCCAATCAGCAGCTACTAATTCATCCTTGAAATGAAAGAGATTTAATTTAAAATAGTCGGTAATTCCGAATATACACGCCAACATTCCTGCAACCAAAAACAAATTCAAATATCTTTTCTTTAATTTCAAAAATCTACTGATAAAAAGAAAAGTGATCACGTAAATAGCCAATAAAAACAGTCCCGTGTATCTTCCCTCATTTCCCCAAAATGATTCGTATAAATACTGTGACTGCAATGTAGATATAATGCATACGATCAGAAATATACTGGCAAAGCTATGAGATAAAGGCATTTTTTTAATAGAAAAGCTGCGAAACATTACCTTTACATTTTTCCCATCCTCATATCTGAAATCCTGAATAACATGAAAAACAAATATAATGAATGCTATAATGAGTACTGCTAACATTGTAATATAATAAAATTGATATTTTGCATTTAATATATCAAAATAAAAATCTCTTACATACAATGGAAAAATCAACAAAATAACCACTGCTGCAATTGCTGCCAGTTTTCCTAAAGCCTTTTCAAGTGACTGAAACCAGGCAGTTGTGTTTGTTTCTTTCATAAAGGATAGCCCTCACTTTTTCTTAATTTAATGCGTAATTTTGCATAAAGTATAACATTTCAAATAGTATAAATCAATGGTATCCCCTTCCACCTCGCAATACGGAAAAGTATTAAAAGGAGCAATTATTTTATTTCTTTCTTACCATACATCGCTTTTTGAAAAATGAAATCCCATAGCATAAAATCTCATCATAATCATCTTCGTATTCCTTAGCATACATTCGATCATTGATCTGTTGTAATGCAATATCACATTCATTTTCCAAATTATCCAGAACTTTCGTATATTTTGCTTCAAAAATAGCTACACGTGCATTGATAAAATCGTAAACGACCACATCACTCCGCCCTTCGCCATGTTCTTTATTAGAGTCCACCATATATCCGGCGCCTGTAAAGATACCTGCAAGAAAAGCATGGTAAAAATCCTCTTTATAATCATGGTAACTGATTGTACGCCGCAAAAGAGAATTCATTTCTTTTGTGATGCGCTCACTGTCACCATTCCAAACCGCATCAAACAAAGCATTTCTATTCCATTTTTTTGCACTGTCATCAAACCATTTAATAACGGTCGTTTCAAAAATTTCTTTTATTTCAGCGTTGGGGATGATTAGTGCCATTGTTCCTTCGAGCAATTCACCCTCATAATCATTTTCACGTAATTTAGTTAAATATCCAGTTAAATACAACATGCTCCAAAGATTGTCTTCAGAAGAATGTAAATAGTCGTACGTTAAATTTTCATCTATGCGTTGGATAATATATCCACCTGCCATCAGCACTTCCAATTTCTGTGTAATGGTACTGCCTGCATAGTCAATAAACGACCTGATAATTGCATTGTCACTGGTATTTTTCCAATAACTGACAGGTTTTGTTTTTGGATTGTGCTGAAGTTCAAAAAGATAGTTCATTACATCCCATGGGCAATAAATATCATAATCTCCAAAATGATAGCCATCGTACCATTTTTTTATATTTAGAGCATACTCCATTGCGTCTGCATCTTTAAGCATCTGATCAATCTCACTTTGTACAAAGCCAAAGTATTCATTTAACCGCGAATCTGTAATCGTATCAGAAACAAAGTTGTTCGTTCCTGTAAAAATGCTTTCCTTTGCAATTTTTAAACATCCTGTGATCACTGCAAAGCAAAGAGATGTATTGTCCTTTAATGCCAGCATTAAACCTTTCATAACATCAAGCATTTCTTTGTAATAGCCATGACTGCTTGCTTTAGCTACAGGAACATCGTATTCATCTATAAGAAGAACTGCCTTCTTTCCATAATATTGCTGCATTAATCTTGTTAAAAATAATAAGCTGCTTTTTATATCCTTTGCAGAAGCAACACCCTGTATTAATTGCCTGGCAAGCTCTTTATCGTATTCGCTTATTTTATCACTGTCTAGCAGATATAGATGTTCTTTGTACAATTCTGAAATGACCATTGTAAGCATGTCATAGGCTCCATTAAAGTTCAGTCCATCTACCTGTCGAAATGAAACAAAAATTGTTGGATACTGATTCATCCATTCGCTGCAAAGAGTTTGATGATCACAGATCTCCAATCCCTCAAATATTTCTTTACTGTTTTTTCTGATATCAAAGAAGTTCGCCAGCATACTCATGCCTAAGGTTTTACCAAAACGACGTGGACGAGTAATTAATGTTACTTCTGCTGTTCTTTTTAAAAGATCTTCAATCAAACCAGATTTATCAATATAGTAATATTCATTTTTTCGGATCTTTTCAAAATCTGAAACGCCAACAGGAATATTCAAATTCTTCATCGATGCAGTTCCCTTCTAATATTGTTATATAAGCCTGCTACCATTTAATAATAACATGAATTTTAAGGACGAACAAGAAATAAGCACCTATATATTATAGTCCGAATATGCGAAAACTGCAGGACCAAAATAATTATGATCCTGCAGTAAATATAAAACATCAAATATTTCAAATCAATTATTCAGCTGCTTCTTCGCTTTCACTTTCAGTTGCAGCGTCACCATCCCATACACCATTAGCATCTACATGGTAACCGTCTGGTGTGTTAGCATTTTTTAGCATCCAGCCATCTTCATTCAGGTAATACCACTTACCGTTGCTGTCCTGTCTCCAGGAATTGGTAAGGTAGGTTCCATCTTCCTGTTTGAACTTCCAGCCGGTATCTACTGGCTCCCAGCCCTTGTCTACGCCAGGTCCAAGATTTTTTTCTTCAGTAGTATTTTTTGTGGATGCATTTCCGTCCCAGGCACCATCAGCTCCTACATAATAACCATCTGGGGTAGTAGTATCTGCTTCCATAATAGCAGCCATATTAAAATAGTAGTATTTCTGTGTCGCAGGATCTTGAAGCCAGCCGTTTTGAGCATAGTATCCATTTTTTAGAATGTATCGCCAATTGTCACCGTCTTTAAACCAACCAGGCATATAAGAAGTTTTTTCACCATTTATATTTACATAATACCCATCCGGAGTAATTGTGTCGGTTAATTTTACACCATTTTCATCCATATAGTACTTCTTATCATCTAACTGCAGCCAGCCATTTGATACATAAGTGCCGTCAGGTTTCATATATTTAACGGTGCCATCTTCCAGGTCCTGCCAACCAGGAGTTATAGTGTCGGTGTAGGCGCCTGCATCGGAACCGTCTACATTAATCAGATATTTACGTACTTCAGATGGAAGAGTAGATGAGTCTATGTTGGAAGGAAGATGAACTACATTAACATAACGCTTATCAGTACTTAATGTTTTATAGTTTGTTTTCAAAACAATCTGCATTACTGGCTGACTATCCTGAGGCATAGAAGACCAGTTTTCAGGGATACCCCATTTCCCATCCACGTTTACCAGATCTGGAACCGTTCCCCAGGGACGTTGATAAGTCATAGGATCAAAAGTATAGGCATAATCATATCCACGGTTTAAAATCACGTTGCTTTCCTGAAGTGTATTTCCACCTACAAGAATAGCAAAATAATTACCGTTTCCACAATCAATAGGACGCCACTCAAATAAATAAGCACCGCAGTTTTCCATTGTGGTTGTTGTGGAAGTGGTGGATGTTGTTTCTGCAAAAATAGGTACAGAGCTGGTCGTTGCCAGCAATACAGCAAGTCCTACAGTTAATAAATGTTTTTTTAACATGGGATTACCTCCTTGGCAGTTTTTGATTATAAAAGAAAAGCGTTATAGCTAATATATAATTACATCAGCTATAACGCTTCCCCCTTAATTTTTAGTTATACTAGAGACTATGTATTTGATAATTAGTTCTCTACATATACATTGGTGATAACGCCCTTGCTATCGGTTACATAGTAGTAATCGTTACCATCTTTGTTCTTGCCCTTGCTGTCAATTACCTTACCAGAAGTATTTACAAGAACGTATTCATGCTTAACATCTTCATCAGACTGAGTAAAGCTGATCTTATAAGCTTCAGTCAGATCTTCAGCTTTCTTGTTGCTGTTGTTTCCGATGTTTACACGGGTATCAGCAGTAGTGTTTTCCAGCAGATTGGTTGCAACTACGTCATCCTGATCCATGAAGTCCTTAGCATCATCTAATTTGTCGTAGGTAACAACGGTCTTGCCATTAACAGTCTTGGTAGCCTTATCAACAACGATGTACTTGTCATCGGAGTCAGCCTTTAACAGCATACCGGACTGATACAGCTTGTCATCTTTCTCACCAGTTACACCAGCACCCTTCTTACCGCCAGACTTCTCGAAGTAGAAGCTTGTATTCTCACCATCATAGTTGATAGTGGTCTTTCCGGTTCTCATAGCACCGTCATCGCCGCCACCGAAGTAGTAGCACTTGTAACCGTTTGGCTCATAGAATTCAATTGCGTTGTCAAAGAAATCGTCTTCGTTATCGAATGGTCTGCTATCATCATCATCAGCCTTAACGTCAGCGAAGTCTTCATCGCCTTCTTTGATGAACTTAAGACCGGTTAACATACGGCCATCGTTACGGAATGCGTACTTCTTGCCTTTGATGGTCTTGAATTCACCTGCGTACAGGTTACCGGAACCATCTGCATAGTACCAGGACTCTTCGTCATCATCATATTTCTCTTTGTTCAGCATTTCAGCAGGAACAACCTTGAACCAGCCCTTGCTTACACGGGAACCGTCTTCTACGCTGTTGTAGTACTTCCATGCCTGAGTATACTTAGCATACTTGCCGTTGCCTTCCCAAGCTTCGGAGGTGCTTGCAGTAGAAGCTGCTTCCTGGGCTTCAGTATCAGAAGCCTTCTTCTCATCGTCTTCATCCAGAGACCACTCAGCTACCATTGCACCGTACTCATCGAATGCGTACTTCTTACCGTTGATAGTTTTATCTTTGGTTCTCTCACCGTTATCAGCATAGAGCTTCTTACCGTTGGACTTGAAGTAGAACCAACGAGTCTGATCATCATCATCATTGAATGTTGGAGCGGTGTACTTGTAATCATCATTAGTTGCTTCGTCGTAAGAAACGTCGATCAGTAACCAACCAGTAGTCATAGCACCGTCATCTTCACCACCGAAGTAGTAAACGCCATCTTTGAATGCGTCATCATCGGTATTGTCGATACGCTCAGCGTTATCGGAAGAAACCCAACCGTACAGCATCTTGCCTTCATCATCGAATGCGTACTTCTTACCATTTACAGTCTTTAAGGAAACGGTATCAGAGTCACCCTGCTTTAAAGCCTTGCCGTTAGCCTGGAAGTAGTACCAGTAATGCTCTGGCTCATCATCATCGCCAGCATCTTCGTTATCAATAGCTACCCACTGGTTAGCTGCCATAACGCCGTTTACGTCAACATAGTAGTAGTTGTCACCGTCTTCGATCAGCTGATCTACAGCCATCTCACCGTTGCTGTCTAAGTAATACCAGTTGTTACCGGACTTAGCCCACTTATCTGTTACTTTGTCACCGTTTCTATCATAGTATACCCATGTTCCATCTTCTTCTGCCCAGCCTGTAGCTGCGAAAGATGTCATAGATGCACCGATAGCAAGCAGTGCTGCTGTTGATAATACAGCAACTAATTTTGTCTGCTTCTTCATAATGAATGCACTCTCCTTTGATTTTTGAAATACTTTTTGAAATTCCTTATTGCATTACGAGTAGATTATACTTCTGATAAGGAAAATTATCAATAGTTTTTTTGCATTTTTTGCATTTTCTCCTTTTTCTGGAGAATATTGATAATTTGTCCCGGATGAATAACCTCTCCATCACAGTTCATAGTATATTATAATTTCCGAAAAAAAGCCATAACTTTTACCTGTGATTTTTCTTACGTAATTATTACAAAAGTACAGTTTTATGCTGTTTTTGTATTTATATCTGTACATGTAACGTGTTTTATCCTTAAAGGCTTCATCCTGGATCCGAACCTGTTTCTTCCTATTATAAATACGCATAACAAGAAAAAACACCCGATGCGCAACAGCGCCGGATGTTTTTTCCCGTATATAAAATACTCTCTTCCCCTAAAAAGACCCCAGGTAGAGGAGCTGCCTTATGATTAGTCGTTTGCTCCTTGGCCTGGGGTCTTTTTCCAATAGTATGTTGTACACTTTTATATTTATCTTTTTTACTTATCAGCTCATCGAGCCTCAACTAATATATACTATTTTTTCGAAATATGCAACCATATTATTGTACTTTTGGAAGTACTTACAAATATAAAAAGAATATAAGGTAAATGACATCACAAACAGCTATTTTGAAATAACTGTGTAAAAGAAAAAAAGAACCCACAGTCTGTTTTCACAGTACTGTGGGTTCTGAAAAGCGCTCATATCTAAATATAAGTCTGTACAGTAAGCTTTGATTACTTCAGGGTAACCTTTGCTCCTTCTGCCTCTAACTTTGCCTTGATATCGTTTGCTTCTTCCTTGGATGCGCCCTGCTTTAATACCTTTGGTGCGCCATCAACTACGTCCTTAGCTTCCTTCAGGCCTAAACCGGTAGCTTCACGAACAACCTTGATAACCTTAACCTTGTTTGGTCCAACTTCGGTCAGCTCAACGTCGAATTCGGTCTTCTCTTCAGCTGCTGCTGCGCCAGCACCTGCTGCTGCAACTACAACGCCTGCTGCTGCAGATACGCCAAACTCTTCCTCACATGCCTTTACTAAATCGTTCAGTTCTAATACGGATAATTCCTTGATAGCTTCGATAAACTCAGCGGTTGTTAACTTTGCCATTTTAATTTCCTCCTGTTTAAAATTTATTTTTCGATAGGATCTGTGTTTCAGGCTGCTTTTTCCGGACTATGCGGATAAAAGAGCCACAAATTCATTTTGCAGATTAAGCCTCTGCTGCACCACCATTTTTCTCTGCGATCTGATTGAGTACGCGAGCCAGGTTGGTGATTGGGGACTGGATGCTTCCAAGCAGCTTTCCAAGAAGAACTTCTCTGGATGGAATGGTTGCGATAACCTGGGTTCCAGCCTGATCATAGTAGGTTCCTTCAACTACAGAAGCCTTCAGTTCCAGCTTAGGAGCGGTCTTAGCGAATTCAGCCAGAATTCTAGCTGGTGCTGTAGCATCATCCTTAGATACAGCTAATGCTGTAGGTCCTTCCAGATGTGGATCCAGAGCTGCGAACTCGGTTCCTTCTGCTGCACGCTTGATCAGAGTGTTCTTATATACCTTATAAGAAACTCCAGCTTCTCTTAACTGTTTACGCAGTTTTGTATCCTGCTCTACAGTCAGACCACGGTAATCAACAACAACTGCACCTACAGCGCCGTCCAGCATTGCCTTGATCTCGTCTACTACTGGCTGCTTTAATTCAACTTTTGCCATGAATGGTTTACCTCCTTATATTATTTCGTATTGAAAACCGTCATAGCAAGGAAACGATCTTATAAAAAAACCTCCCTGCCGCAATGACAGAGAGGTATGCAAAATCTCATTAGAGCTTTGTATGTTCCTCGGCAGGCGTTTTAAGCTTACACCTTACGGTACCTGCTGTCTCAGGGCATTCAACACGCATAATAAAATAACATATCTGTGCATGAATGTCAAGAGATTTTTGCAACAAATTGTATTTTTTTAACTTTTTTCATCTCCCGTCATGGACGGGAGAACACGAAAGCAAAAAGGCCACAGAGAACCAAAATTCTCTGCAGCCTCATTTTCTATTCAGGACACCTGATTAGTTTGCAAGCTTAGCTACGTTCAGCTTAACGCCTGGGCCCATGGTGGATGTAAGAGCTACGCTCTTGAAGTATGCGCCCTTAACGGTGCTTGGCTTAGCCTTTAAGATAGCGTCCATAAGCGTCTGGAAGTTGTCCGCTAACTGCTCCTCGGTGAAGGAAGCTTTTCCTACTGGCACGTGGATAATGTTTGTCTTGTCAAGTCTGTACTCAATCTTACCAGCTTTGATTTCCTTGATAGCCTTGGTTACGTCCATGGTTACGGTACCAGCCTTTGGGTTTGGCATTAAGCCCTTAGGTCCAAGTACACGACCCAGACGACCAACAACGCCCATCATGTCAGGAGTAGCAACAACAACGTCGAAATCCAGCCATCCTTCGTTCTGGATTCTTGGGATCAGTTCCTCAGCGCCTACGAAATCTGCGCCAGCTGCCTGTGCCTCGTCTGCCTTTGCACCCTTAGCGAATACTAAGATACGAACAGTCTTACCTGTTCCGTGAGGAAGAACAACAGCTCCACGGATCTGCTGATCAGCGTGACGTCCGTCACATCCTGTTCTGATATGAAGTTCTACAGTCTCGTCAAATTTTGCAGAAGCGTTCTTCTTAACGATAGAGATTGCATCTGCTACGTCGTAAAGTGCAGCACGGTCTACGTTCTTCATAGCCTCTGCATATCTTTTTCCTGTTTTCATTATAAAATAACCTCCTAGTGGTATTGACGGGGGAATCTCCCTCCCACGTTCATATATACGGTATTAATTACTCTTCGATGGTAACGCCCATACTTCTTGCAGTACCAGCTACCATGCTCATAGCAGCCTCAAGGCTGGCAGCGTTTAAGTCTGGCATCTTGGTCTCTGCGATCTTCTGCAGGTCAGCCTTCTTTAATACAGCTACCTTAGTCTTGTTAGGAACACCTGAACCGCTCTTTAAACCGCAAGCCTTCTTGATCAGAACTGCTGCTGGCGGGGTCTTGGTGATGAAGCTGAAGCTTCTGTCCGCATATACGGTAATAACTACAGGGATGATCATATCTCCCTGGTCTGCTGTTCTAGCGTTGAACTCTTTGGTAAACTGTACGATGTTTACACCGTGCTGACCAAGAGCTGGTCCAACTGGTGGTGCTGGTGTAGCCTTGCCTGCTGGAATCTGTAATTTGATATATCCTGTTACTTTCTTTGCCATCTTAGGCACCTCCTAAAATTATGTGGTATTGTCGGGAATGTCCCTCCCACCAGCTTCTGCTGCGCAAAAGCTGATCCATTTTACATTTTCTTTACTTCTGCAAATCCCAGTTCGACCGGTGTTTCACGACCGAACATTTCTACATTGATAGTGATGGTCTGTTTACTTTCGTTGATCGCCTTAATAGCACCAACTGTATCTTTCCATGCACCGGAGATAACTGTTACCATATCTCCCAATGTAAAGTCGACTAAGACGTCTTCCTTCATAAATCCGAGGCTTGCCATTTCTTCTTCTGTCAGAGGAACTGGTTTAGAGCCCGGACCAACAAAGCCTGTAACGCCTCGGGTGTTGCGTACTACGTACCATGTGTCATCGTTCATGACCATGTTGATCAGCACATAACCCGGAAACATTTTCTTGTCGGCTTTTTTCTCCACGCCATTCTTCAGTTCTACAACAGGAAGCATGGGCACGGATACCTCAAGGATCTG
This sequence comes from Clostridium sp. AM22-11AC, assembly GCF_003473545.1. GTDB lineage: Bacteria > Bacillota > Clostridia > Lachnospirales > Lachnospiraceae > Enterocloster. Next base: position 250,694 of record NZ_QUCM01000002.1, on the reverse strand, counting down.
ATCCTGAAGGTTTCTGTTTTCAATTGTCTTCTCAATGTCGACCTTGACTTTGTTTTCATAACCTGAGTAGGTATGGACTACATACCAATGTGCTTCTGACATACAATCACCCTCGCCTTTGAAATTAAAGAATAAAGCTTAAACCGAATTTCATAATCATATCCAGTACACCGATCAGAGCGCCGATGAAAACGGACATGGCTACAACTGCAACAGTCTGTTTTGCTACAGTTTCCTTATCAGCAAAGACGATCTTCTTGTACTCTGTCTTCAGGCCTTTGAAAAAGCTAGGCTTTTTCTCCTTCTTAGCCGTCTTCTGGTCAGTCTTGGCCGCTTTTTCCGTGGTTTCTACAGTATTCACTGTATTTTCTTCCATAACTTCACGTCCTTTACTGATCAGGATTACTTTGTTTCCTTGTGTAACGTATGTCTCTTGCAGAATCTGCAGTACTTCTTAGTCTCCATGCGGTCAGGATGAGTTTTCTTATCCTTAGTCATGTTGTAGTTACGCTGCTTGCATTCTGTACATGCCAGTGTGATTTTTGTGCGCACGACTTCCACCTCCATTAAATTATCGTAATTCAATTTGCTTCTCGGTCTTAATTTTAAGCATAAAAAAAAGACCTATCTTCCATTCGCCCGTATACTATAACATAAAAATATTCCTGACGTCAAGAGGTATAAAAGGTCTTTTCTATAGTTTTTAATGATTTTTATCATTTTATACAAGATTTTTGTCATCGATTGGAGCTGGTGGCGATCACAAGAAGAAAAACCTGCTCTGCTCCGGCTTTTTTCAAAGCCCTTGAGCAGGCTTCTGCAGTACTTCCAGTTGTGTAAATATCATCAATAAGGAGAACTTTTTTCATTCTGTACGGCAGTTTTCTGCAGCTAAATGCCTGTTCCAGATTTTTAAGGCGCAGGGCAGGTCCTAAATCTTTCTGGGGTACCGTCTTTTTTGACCGGATCAGCAAACTGGAATTCATTGGAATTTCCAGATAATGGGACAGACGTTTTCCAAATTCTTCTGCCTGATTAAAGCCTCTTTTTTTCATGCGGCTTTTGTGTACCGGCACCGGAATGATAAGATCCGGTGATAAGCGGGCGATCCTGGCAGCATACTTTCTATATGCAGCCTCTGCATAAAAATCCAGATATTCCCGATGGTTGTGATACTTGATCTTTGCCAGGGACGGTGCTGAAATTTCATTATAGTTAAGCAGCGCCATCCCATTGGAAAAAGATCTTGGATGAATTGCGCAGTCAGAACAGTATTCTGCGGTCTCGCTTATGATCTCCTTGCCACAGCATTTACACACCGGTCCACGGACCCAGGACAATTTTCTGATACACCCAGGGCAGATCAGATTTCCTTTTGGCATAATGATCTGACCGCAAACCGGGCACCTGCGCGGGAACAGCAGATCCAGGATCGTTTCTATTATATAGTTCATACGTTCTCCTTATAGACAGAGTTAGATTTATTAGAAATTTTAGAATATTATATTTTATTCGTAAACAGATGCCTGTCAGGCGTATATTTCTTCTATGCGGGTTTTCAGGCCGCAATAGCGTTTCTGCTCCATGGAGTTATCTGCCATAGTATAAAATGCATCCGGCCGGCCGACCAGGCAGACACAGGAGCGGGCTCTTGTCACCGCTGTATAGATCAGATTTCTGGTCATCAGCATACGTGGGCCGGAATACATAGGGATGATCACCGCCGGATATTCACTTCCCTGGGACTTGTGGATGGTAATGGCATAGGCAAGTTCCAGTTCTTCTAACTGTTTAAAACTGTATTCTACCATTTTCCCTTCATCAAATTCCACGGTAAGATTTTCCGCATATTCATTGATCTCCCGGATAATCCCCATATCACCATTAAATACACCGGCACCTTTATCTGTGGGAATGCCGTATTTGCTGCGAATCTCCCATTCCATCTGGTAATTATTTTTGATCTGCATCACTTTATCCCCGGTGCGGTAGATGATACCGCCGGACTCTTTCTCTTTTTTAGACGGATCCGGTGGGTTTAAGTAATTTTGCAGAATCTGGTTTAGACGTTCTACTCCCAGAGCACCTTTTCGCATAGGCGTCATTACCTGGATATCACCGGGTTGGGCGTGGACATAACCGGGAAGTTTCTGCTGGATCAGTGTAATGGCTGCGCTGATCACTGCATCAGGATTTTCCCTGCGGATAAAGAGAAAGTCTTTACTGCGCTTTGTCAGATCTACCCGTTCCCCTTCGTTGATCTTGTGGGCATTTACAATAATATCGCTTTGGGCCGCCTGACGGAAAATGTGAGTCAGTTTTACTACATTAAAACAGCCGGACTCGATAATGTCGCGAAGCACATTTCCAGGTCCTACACTTGGAAGCTGGTCCACATCGCCTACCAGTATCAGACGTGTTCCTACGTTTACTGCGCGTAACAGGGAATGCATCAGACTGATATCTACCATGGACATTTCATCGATGATAATAACATCGGCATCCAGCGGATTTTCTTCATTTCGGTCAAAATGCATGCCACCGGAACTGAAAGAGCCATTTTTACCGGAAGGGGCATTATTCCCAGACATAGAACCAGAGTCCGGGATACCGGATGGCACCAGTTCCAGCATGCGGTGAATGGTACGGGCCTCATAACCGGTAGTCTCAGTCATTCGCTTGGCTGCGCGGCCGGTTGGCGCTGCCAGTAGGATCTCCATTCCCTCATTTTCAAAATACTGGATAATAGCATTGATAGTGGTAGTCTTTCCTGTACCGGGACCGCCGGTGATCACTAAAAGTCCGCTGTTTACTGCCTCAAAAACTGCTTTTTCCTGCAATTCATCTAAATGGATTTCTTCTTTTTTCTGGACTTTCGCCAGATTGGCACGGATCTCTGTTTCCGGTATATCGCCACGGATGTTTAAGTCATGGAGCATACGGGCCGTGTTCAGTTCCAGATAATAGTAGTGGGAAGAATAGACCAGATATTCCGGCGGTTCGCTGCCTGGGACTGTTTTTACCACTACTTTGCGGTCGATCTGCATATCCATCAGATGCTTTTCCATAGCAGTCGTTTCTACTTTTAACAACTCTGCCGCCTGGGAAAATAATTCTTTCTGAGGAAGATAGGTATGGCCGTTGGCTGATGCCTGGAGAAGAATGTAAAGGAGACCTGCCCTGATACGGTAGTCGGAGTCTGTGAAGATGCCTACTTTTTCGGCGATCTCGTCTGCCATTTTAAATCCCACACCTGGAATATCATCTGCCAGCTTATAGGGATTTTCTTTGATGATACTGTACAACTTCGGGCCATATTCCTGGTAGATCTTAGCTGCAAGATTTAAAGTAATGCCATAATTTTGCAGAAACATCATGGCTTCCCGCATGCCTTTTTTCTCTTCTACCTGTTCAGCAATGGCCATTGCCATTTTTTCACTGATGCCTTTCACTTCGGAAAGGCGCTCCGGTTCTTCTTCCATGACCCGGAAAGTGTCGGCTTTGAAATGGCGGACGATACGGGCTGCCAGTGCTGCGCCGATACCTTTGATGGCACCGGAACCTAAATAGCGCTCCATAGACTCTGCGTCCTGGGGCGTTTTCATTTCGTAACTTTCGATCTGAAGCTGTTCTCCATATACCGGATGCTCGATCATGCGTCCAGATGCCTGGATCATGTCTCCTTCAGCAGCATAAGAAAGCGTACCTACCATGATAACTTCATCACCATCGCTCTGGTCGGTAACTGACAGCACAGTATAGCCATTTTCCTCGTTTCTGAATTTTATTTTTTCAATAAATCCTGTTATGGTTGCCATTTTTCTTTCCTCTGTATCTGTGTATAAGAACAGTTGCTGCTTTTATATAGTCAAAAAGGCCGCCGCATTGCTGCGGCAGCCCGGCCAGTCAAAAAAATTAATAATCCTCTTTATCGTTTCTTCCGCCGCCAATTCCCATGGATGCTTCCAGGGCGGAGGTCATACCGTGTGCGAATTCAATGAACTTACCGGTACCGATCGCTACAGCTGTCAGCGGATCTTCCGCGATCACGGTGGTAATGCCGGTCTTTTCCTCGATCAGGGCATCCAGACCACTGAGAAGGGAGCCACCGCCGGTCATTACGATACCACGGTCAAAAATATCGGCTGCCAGTTCTGGTGGTGTTCTCTCCAGAACATTGTGTACAGCATCTACAATCTGGAGAGCCGGTTCTCTTAATGCTTCCAGAGTTTCGTCGGAAGTAACTACAATGGTCTTTGGAAGACCGGTTACCAGGTTACGTCCTCTTACTTCCATAGTCTGTACTTCCGGTCTGCGGTATGCAGCACCGATATTGATCTTGATCTCCTCTGCAGTACGTTCACCGATAAGAAGATTGTGTTTCTTTCTCATATAACGGACTAATGCTTCATCGAAGTCATCACCTGCGATCTTGATGGAAGTGCTGACTACAGGTCCGCCTAAGGAGATAACTGCGATATCTGCAGTACCACCACCGATATCTACGATCATGTTTCCGCATGCTTTACCGATATCAATACCTGCGCCGATGGCTGCTGCTACTGGTTCTTCGATAATAGCAACTTCACGGGCACCAGCCTGGTAAGTTGCATCTTCTACTGCTTTCTTCTCTACTTCTGTAGCGCCACTTGGGATACATACACTGATACGTGGCTTACGCAGTGTTCTCTTGCCTACTGCCTTGTTGATAAAGTATTTCATCATTTTTTCGGTAATGGTATAGTCGGAGATAACGCCCTGACGAAGAGGACGGACTGCTACGATATTACCTGGAGTACGTCCGATCATCAGGCGTGCCTCTTCACCGATCGCCATGATCTTATTGGTATCACGGTCAATGGCAACTACGGACGGTTCTTTTAATACAACGCCTTTTCCCTTGATATACACAAGGATACTGGCAGTTCCTAAGTCAATTCCAATGTCATTGGACATCATTGAAAACATATAAATATTTCCTCCTAAAATGTGGGGTCACAAAAAGTTTCTTACAATAGTAGTTTCTTGTATAACTCAAAAAAGGGCCTGCGCTTTAAGCATGACAAGTACGCCTCAGAGCAGACTGAAGTTTCTTCTATTATATACAATCTTGAAAAGTTTTCAAAGGTTTTTTTCACTTATTTATATTCTTTATTCTTTTTTTATATTATGTACATTTTTTGGACACATTTATTCCGTATTATAATATCGTTCACCGAGAGGTGGACAAGGCCTTTGTTTCAAGTGGTTACTTGAAATCACAAAGCTTTTTCATACTCATACCGGACGGAGGAATCCGTCCGGCCCCCCTAAATAATTTCATACCCCTCTAAAAATGCGATGACCCGTTCTGTGTAAGCAGAGCGGGGATTTTTTTATGTTTTTCTTAACATGATACCAGGGTCAAAAGGTCATAAATCCGATGCAAGCTTGCTTGCAGGAGGATTTTTGAACTTGGGACCCGCCCAAAACATGAGTAAGGAGCCATTTTTTGAAGAAAAATGAGCGGATTACGAATGTTTTTAGAATTGCGAGAGTGCAAAGCACGTAGCAATTCGGTATCAGAGGGGTCAAAATACCTTTTGACCCCAACATCTTAACATTAGCCGATCATACTGTACTACTGTTTTTCCAGTACTAACTATTGTTATTTCTTTTTTTAGTAATGTATAAACTGCTTGTCCTTTTGTGTAATCCTTCTCTCCTTTTTGGAAAAAGGACCTGCAGAAAAACTGTTTTATTGCTGTCTAAAAGATACTCTATTTTATCAAAGAAGAACATACGATCTTGTATTTCCGGAAAATAACGGCTCTTTTTGATATCTTCCATGCAAATCGTTTTTGAAAGTATTTGATAAAATATCTTCTCACGATTCCCTCTTGCCAGACGGAGATCTCGCAATTTATGTAGTCCAACTAAATGATGAAACTCTGTTGGATCAAAGCGGAGGGTTAATTCTGTTAATCGATTTTTACGTCCTAAAACAATATGGTACTGAACATCCAATAACTGTTCAAAAGCTTCCGCACATTCTAATAAATGATCCATTTTTCATCCCCCTCCTTATGTATAAAAGAAAACCGCCCTGTATAAACAAGACGGTTTTGAGCATTTTCATTCGGTTCATTGACCTACTCCGGTTTGAGGTTTCACTGCACAACCCCTCTTGAAGACTCCGTATAGCAAGGCTTTCCGGTACGCTGCTATCCTTCAACGTCTGGACAAACACACACTGTTGTCTGTCTGATATTATCATTATATAGTGAGGGGAGAATTATGTCAAGAAAATCCTCAATTTTCCCAACTGTCTACTAATCTAATTAGACATGAAAGCATTGAAACCTCGCGGATCCACCTGACAAAATCTACTGAAGAACAGCGAGATACACTGAGGCTTTTAGACCTGTGTGAGCAGATCCGCAGACAAGTGAGTGGTATAGTTATTTTGAAAACGATGTACTAAGATTGTAATGTAGGTTTTCTGCATGAATATATTTATGTTCTCCCGGAATCTTTCTGTGCCTGGTTTTGTGAGAAGATTTTTTGTCAGTTATGCCCACATTTCTGAGGCGTACGCGGTGCGTACGGTGATGAAATCCGGGTGCGACTGGCGGAAAACCGGCCACAAAGGCAGGTGCAGGAAAGACTCCGAGAGGACATTATTTCACTTAAGGAGGATATTTTAATGAAAGAACAGATGACAACTACAGGTAATAGTGCGGGAATTTCAGGGAAACGGGCACAAACACAATTTCGTAAATATTTATTGGAACGAAATATGTCGGAACGGACGATCACCGCTTATTGTTATGCTTTGAAGCAGTTTTACGGGCTGTATTCCCAGCTGACGGATAAAAATCTGCAGCTTTATAAAGTATTTCTCATTGAACGTTATAAACCACAGACCGTCAATCTGCGGCTTCGTGCCATGAACTGTTTTGTACGTTACAGGGAAAGCTCCCTGTGTCCGGTCTCTATGGTACATGTGCAGCAGAAAGGATTTTTGGAACAGATCATCAGTCAGGCAGATTATGAGTTTTTAAAGCAGCGCTTATGGGAAGATGGGGAATATAATTATTATTTTCTTATACGGCTTATGGCTGCTACCGGGGTGCGTATCAGCGAATTGGTATTGTTTGATGTTGAAGATGTAAAAAAGGGATACCGGGATATTTATTCTAAAGGGAATAAGCTGCGCAGGGTTTACATTCCGGCTGTTTTGCGAAAGGCATTTGAGGAATGGCCCGGGTTTTCCCAGCGTCCGGATGGGATCTTATTTTTAAACCGGTTTGGAACTCCCTTATCTGCTTCCGGGATCCGTTTCCAGTTAAAGGTTTTTGCAGCAAGGTACGACATTGACCCGGATGTTATGTATCCTCATTCTTTCAGGCACCGGTTTGCAAAGAATTTTATTGAAGTGTGTCCGGATATTGCCCTGTTATCGGATCTTTTAGGACATGACAGCATTGAAACCACCCGGATCTACCTGCGGCGCAGCAGCCGGGAACAGTACCGTATTGTTAATCAGGTTGTAAACTGGTAGCTGCAGGGGGTGTATTGTATGGAAACTACATTTATTTTTCCCTCAGATAATACCAGGTTTAAAGAAAACGGATCTGAAAATACACTATCCAACGACCTGGAACTGACCCCTTTTAAGGATTTCCTGCTCCGCAAAGGAGCTTCTGATAATACGATCCGTATTTATCTTCTGGCTGTCCGCCACTTTTTCTCCCATTCTGATACCATTGACCCTGAAAACCTTCAGGCTCATAAAGCATGGCTTTTAGAACATTACCGTCCTGCTACTGTAAATGTACATATCCATGGCATGAACCAATATTTACAATATATGGAAATTTCATCCTTTAAACTTCCTGCCGTAAAATACCAGCAGAAGACTTTTATTGACAATGTAATATCTAAAAGAAACTATGAGATACTAAAAAAGAAGCTGAAGAAGGATGAAAACTGGTTCTGGTATTTTGTAGTACGTTTTTTAGGAGCAACGGGAATGCGGGTCAGCGAACTTTTGAAAATAAAGGCGGAGCATGTAAAACTGGGGATGATGGATCTGTACTCAAAAGGCGGTAAAATGAGGCGTATTTATTTTCCTGCTGCTCTTTGTGAGGAAGCGGAAATATGGCTGAAAAGGCGTGACATCGTTTCCGGTTATATTTTTACAGGGAGAAATGGACAGGTGATCACTGCCAGAGGTATCCGTTCCCAGTTAAAGGTACTGGCAAAACGGTATAAGATCCCTTCTGAACAGGTTTATCCTCACTCTTTCAGGCACCGGTTTGCAAAGAATTTTCTGGAGAAGTTTAATGATATTTCCCTGCTGGCAGATCTGATGGGACATGAAAGTATTGAGACTACGCGGATCTATCTGACCCGGTCTTCAGAAGAGCAGCAAAAATTGATCGACCGGGTAGTGAAGTGGTAGTACAGGTAAAAGAAATATGGTATACTCATATCATGATGTTGATTCGTAATCCGCTCATTTTTCTTCAAAAAATGGCTCCTTACTCATGTTTTTGGCGGGTCCCAAGTTCAAAAATCCTCCTGCAAGCAAGCTTGCGTCGGATTTCCGGCCTTTTGACCCTGGTATCATATCATTAAAACAAAGGATGGACAACCTATGTACGAATACACCTGGTATCAATGGCTGAGTTTCTTCTATATATATTGCTTTTTCGGATGGATCTTTGAGTCTACCTATGTATCTTTGAAACAGCACCGTTTTGTAAACCGCGGCTTTCTGCGACTTCCCATGCTGCCTCTTTATGGTACGGGAGCTGTGATGATGTTATGGGTATCTCTTCCATTTAAGAGCAGTCTGGTCATGGTTTACATCTCCGGTGTAATCGGTGCTACGATCCTGGAATATGTGACGGGTTGGGGAATGGAGCGGCTGTTTAAAATGAAATACTGGGATTACAGCAACCAGCGTTTTAATTTAAACGGATATATCTGCCTGACTTCTTCTGTTGCATGGGGCTTTTTGACGATCTTCCTCACAGAGGTGATCCACAAGCCTATTGAACGGTGGGTGCTTCATGTTCCAACTATGATCGGTATTCCCTGTTTATCCGTAATCACTGTTGTTTTCATTATTGATACAGCAGAGTCTGTACGTACTGCTCTGGATCTTGCCAAGGTGCTTGATGCCATGACAAAGATGAAGGCAGAACTGGACGATGTTCAGGTTCAGCTGGCATTATTGAAGGCAGAAACAGAACAGAAACTGGAAGAAGCAAAGGAAGATACGGCTGTGAAGCTGGAAACTTTGCGTGTGGAAGCAGCCGGTAAAGCTGCGCAGCTGCGAAATGAAACTGCAGAACGTGCAGCCCAGTTAAAATATGAGACAACGGAGCGGGCGGCAAAACTGCGGCTTGAGACTGCATTAAAAGCGGCTCAGTTAAAGGAACATGCAGATGAGAAAGCAGCTCAGTACCGTGAAGAGGCGGCTGCAAAGATCGAAGCTGCCAAGAATATAAAAGCTGCTATGACTGCCAGCCGTAATGAACGTATCGCAGCAATGAGCAGCCGTATGACGGAATTAACAAAGAAACGTCAGGATATGATGAAACATATGAATTTCTACCGCAGAAGTATTTTACGTGGAAATCCATCTGCATCTTCTATGAAGTTTGCAGCGGCTTTGAAGGAATTGAGGGAAGCGGCTGAGAAGAGAAATAAATAGTAAGCGTTTATGTCCCCGCTGATGCGGGGATATATGCTGGGTATTATCTTCCCGCCGATGGCGGGGAGATGTCTTGGCAGAGCAAACATAAAAACACCCCTGGGATTGAAATTTTCTTTCCCAGGGGTGTTTACGTTTGCCAGGTATCCACTCATGAACCCCGCGCTGACGCGCTCTACTGTCTGCTTACGCAGACGGTTCATTCGTTAATGGTCCAAGAAAAACAAATGTCTGCTTCGCAGCCGCTTGTTTTGCCATGCATATCGAGAATGCGCCTGTGACGCATTCGAAGATTTCTTTTGGACTCATTACATCATCTTATCAACCATAGCCATTACAGCTGCGCCAAGTGCATTCTCTTTCTCTTCTGCGTCTTTCAGGGAAGTTCCCTTTACGCCGAAGTAGAATTTGATCTTTGGTTCGGTGCCGGATGGTCTTACGCAGATCCATGCGCCGTCTTCCAGGTCATAGTAGAGAACGTTGGAAGAAGGAAGTCCGGTAGGCTTTACTTCGCCGGTTGCCATATTTTTGATGGTGTCTAACTTGTAGTCTCTTGCGGAGGTTACTTTGTAGCCGCCAACTTCGGTTGGAGTATTATTTCTCAGTGTCTCCATAATGGACTGGATCTTTGCAAGTCCTTCAATACCGGATAAACCGATTGCCTTTACAGCATCTTTATAGTAGCCGTATTTCTCATACATAGCGATCATTGCATCCCATAAGGTCATGCCTTTCTGCTTGTAGTATGCAGCTGCCTCGCAGAGAGCGGCTGTTGCGGAAATAGCGTCCTTATCACGGGCATAGGTTCCGATCAGGCATCCATAGCTCTCTTCCATTCCGAAAAGGTATGTACCATGTCCGGTAGTCTCATTCTTTAAGATCTGCTTTCCGATCCACTTAAATCCGGTCAGAACCTCGATCAGTTCTGCGCCGTATGATTTTGCTACTGCATCGATCAGGTTGGTGGAAACGATGGATTTAACAACCTGTCCGTCTGCCGGGATCTTTCCAGCTGCCTGCTTCTGGCTGAGTACGTACTCACACAGAAGGGATCCGGACATATTTCCAGTCAGTGGAATATATTCGCCGGACTTGGTATCTTTTACATATACACCAAGACGGTCTGCATCCGGGTCAGTTGCCAGTACCAGGTCTGCATCTTTCTCTTTTGCCAGCTTTAAGCCCAGTTCAAATGCTTCTTTTGCTTCCGGGTTTGGATAGCTTACAGTTGGGAAATCGCCATTTGGCAGTTCCTGCTCCGGAACTACGTATACATGGGTAAATCCGATCTCTTTCATAACTCTTCTTGCAGGGATATTTCCTGTTCCGTGAAGAGGTGTGTATACGATAGTGATCTGATCCTGCATCTCATCAATGGCCTTCTGGTTTACTACCTGAGCCTTTACCTGAGCGATGTATTTATCATCAATCTCCTGTCCAATTACCTGATACAGACCTGCTGCTGTTGCAGAAGCCTCATCTGTAGTCTTTACTGTAGACAGATCTTCGATTGCCAGAACTTCTTCTGTAACACCTTTATCATGAGGAGGTGTAAACTGTGCGCCATCTTCCCAGTATACCTTGTAACCATTGTATTCCGGCGGGTTGTGGCTTGCAGTGATATTGATACCTGCTACGCAGCCCAACTCACGTACTGCAAAGGACAATTCCGGTGTTGGACGAAGGGATTCAAACTTATATGCCTTGATACCGTTTGCTGCTAAAGTCATAGCTGCTTCCATAGCAAATTCCGGGGACATATGACGGGAGTCGTATGCAATTGCTACGCCCTTGTTAGCTGCTCCCTGCTTGATAATATAATTTGCAAGTCCCTGGGTAGCACGTCTTACAACGTAAATATTCATACGGTTGATACCTGCGCCGATGATACCTCTTAAACCAGCGGTTCCGAACTCAAGGTCCATATAGAAACGCTCTTTGATCTCGTTTTCATTGCCCTCAATGGCGCGCAGTTCTTCCTTTGTAGCCTCATCAAAGTAAGGATTTGATAACCATTCCTGGTATATCTTCATGTAATCTTTCATTATAACATACTCCCTCCTAAATTAAATTTTGGAGTCAAAAGGTCTTTTGACAGCCCCCTGATTCATGCTTTTAATTATACTATATCATGTCAGAAAAAGGAAGTCTTAGAAGAAGCGAATCTTCTTTACCATCTCTACAAATTCACGGTTATTTCTGGTCTTTGAAAAGAGATCTAAGATCTTCTCTACTGCCTCATCCGGCTTTAAGGAATTGGTGGCTTTGCGGATAATATCTACTGCCTCTGCCTCTTCTTTTGTAAGGAGCAGATCATCTCTTCTGGTACCGGATTTTAAAATGTCAATAGCCGGGAAGATACGTTTTTCAGACAGTTTACGGTCCAGCACCAGTTCCATGTTGCCGGTACCCTTAAATTCCTCGTAAACCACATCATCCATACGGCTTCCTGTATCTACCAATGCTGTTGCAAGAATGGTCAGACTGCCCTTTTCACGCATATTTCTTGCAGCACCGAAGAAACGCTTTGGCATATGCAGTGCTGCCGGATCAAGACCACCGGAAAGGGTACGGCCGCTTGGGGCAACGGTCAGATTGTAAGCTCTTGCCAGACGGGTGATACTGTCTAAAAGGATGATAACATCTCTTCCATGTTCTACCAGACGTTTTGCACGTTCAATAACCATTTCAGATACACGTTTGTGGCGCTCCGGAAGCTCATCAAAGGTGGAATAGATAACTTCTACATTTGGCCCTACAATGGCTTCTTTGATGTCAGTTACTTCCTCAGGACGCTCATCGATCAAAAGGATCATCAGATGCATGTCCGGATGATTGGTGGTAATAGCTTTTGCCACCTGTTTTAAGAGAGTGGTCTTACCAGCTTTTGGCGGGGAAACGATCATACCACGCTGTCCTTTACCGATGGGTGCCAGCAGGTCTAATACCCGCATGGCAACAGAAGTTTTCTCTCTTGGATTTTCCATGTGGAGACGCTGATTTGGGAAGATCGGGGTCAGATCCTCAAAGTTTGGTCTTGTCTCAGTAGCACTTAATGGATAGCCGTTCACTGTTTTAATATAGAGAAGTGCAGCGAATTTTTCTGTAGCTGCTTTTACTCTTCTGTTTCCCACAATGATATCACCGGTCTTTAAGTTGAAACGGCGGATCTGGGATGGTGCAACATAGACATCATTTTCACCTGGAAGGAAGTTTTCACAGCGGATAAAGCCGAAACCGTCCGGCATAACCTCTAAGATACCGTTTGCCTCAATGCCGCTGTCTAATTCTGCCATATCCTGTGTGGAAAGTCCCATGGCGTCATTTCTGTATTCCGGTCTTGCCACACGCTCCTGGTTGTCCACATTCTGGACATAAGTCTGGTTCTGGGTAGAATAAGTCTGGCTGACGGGAACCGCCTGCTGAACAGGGGCAGCTGCCGGAGTGCTGTAACTATTGTTGTTATTGTTATAATTGTTGTTCCCATATGTACGGATCTGCGGACGGGTCTGGTTAAATCTTTCGTATGTACGGTTATTTCTCTGATTATTCCGGTTGTCCTGGGAACGCTTTTCCTGATATCTGTTTTCCTGTGGGCGGGTCTCCTGCACACGGTTTTCCTGGCTGCGATTTTCCTGCACACGACTTTCCTGCACCCGGTTCTCCTGTGGGCGGGTCTCCTGACTGCGGGTTTCCTGGACTGGTTTCTCCCGCACTGTTTTCTCAGCATTTACACGGCTGCTGTGAGGTTTCACTGTTACTGTTTCTGCTGTGTTTTTCTGACTTTTCTCTTCCTGGGCACATAAAAGGTCAATAAGCTCTGCCTTACGAAGGCCGCTGATCCCTTTCAGTCCCACATTTTTTGCCATCTCTTTCAGTTCGGCAAGGGACCTTGTCTCTAATTTTTCGCGCATACTACTCTCCTATCTATTATGCATCTGTTATCTGAATTATTCAGTTTGCCTGTCTTTGTAAAATACGGGATTTTTCCAGATTTTGGGAAGTTCCTTTTATAGACAGATCCGACAGGCAGAGTGAGAATTTCTGCCTTGGGATCCACGTAAAATTATTTTTATCATTTTTTATTATACATTGCCATTGTTAATCTTTCAACCATTTCATATGGGCTTTTATCTGCTTTTCATAGCCATTATCTGATGGTTCATAGAATACTGTACCCTCCATTCCATCTGGAAGATACTGCTGCTTAACATAATGTTTCGGGTAATCATGGGCATATTTATAGCCTTCACCATGTCCTAATTTCGCTGCACCTTTGTAATGACGGTCCTGAAGATGTACCGGCACCGGCATGGTACGGGTGGTCTTTACATTTTCCATGGCATTCTGTATGGCAACATAGGCTGCATTGCTTTTAGGGGCACATGCCACATAGGAAGCTGCCTGGGAAAGGATGATCTGAGCTTCCGGAAGTCCAATTCGCTCTGCTGCAAGAGCTGCGCTTACTGCTACATTTAACGCCTGTGGGTCTGCATTTCCAACGTCTTCAGAAGCACAGATCATAATACGGCGGGCAATAAATTTAATATCTTCTCCTGCATACAGCATACGTGCCAGATAATACACGGCCGCATCCGGGTCAGATCCCCGCATACTTTTAATAAAAGCAGAGATGGTATCGTAATGGTTGTCCCCATCTTTGTCATAACGCACGGCCCGTTTCTGGATACATTCCTGGGCAGCAGCAAGGTCAATATGTATCAATCCGTCTTCGCTGCGTTCTGTAGTGAGAACTCCCAGTTCTACTGCATTTAAGGCTGCTCTGGCGTCCCCATTGGCTGTATCTGCCAGAAAATCTGCGGCATCTTCCTCGATCTTTACCCGGTAAGTTCCCATTCCACGTTCTGAGTCGGTTACCGCCCGGTAGATCAGCTGTTTAATGTCATCTTTCTCCAGTGGCTTTAACTCAAAAATACGGGATCTGGAAAGAAGCGCCCCGTTTACCTCAAAATAAGGATTTTCCGTAGTAGCACCGATCAGTGTCAGTGTACCGTCTTCTACAAAAGGAAGAAGATAATCCTGCTGGCCCTTATTAAAACGGTGGATCTCATCTACAAAAAGAATGGTCCGCCGTCCATACATTCCCATATTGTTTTTTGCCTCTGTGACCACTTCTTCCATGTCTTTTTTACCCGCCACAGTGGCATTGATCTGCTTAAAATCTGCCTGAGTGGTGTTTGCGATCACCTTGGCAAGGGTGGTCTTTCCTGTTCCCGGAGGTCCATAGAAGATCACAGATCCCAGTTTATCCGCCTTGATCGCCCGGTAGAGCAGCTTATCTTTTCCAATGATATGCTGCTGCCCCACTACCTCATCCAGTGTGCGCGGACGAAGTCTGGAAGCCAGGGGCGACTCCTTCTCCATTGTATTTTCTCTCATATAGTCAAATAGATCCATTTGATTTCTCCATTTTTCTTTTGATCTCATTCGATCAACAATTCATCAGCCGTTACAAAAACATAACCTTCCTTCTGCAGTATATCGACCAGCTCCAGGGCTGCCTCTACAGAGGAAGGAAATATATCATGCATTAATATAATATCCCCATCTTTTACATCTTTCAAGACCCGCCGGACGATCTTTCCTTTATCTTTTAGTTTCCAGTCTAAAGAGTCTACAGACCAGAGGACCGGGCTCATTCCAATCTCTTCTTCCAGTTCTTCGTTCCAGTCACCATAGGGCGGACGTATATATTCCGGGCGCTTTCCGGTAATGGCTTCGATCTGTTCCTGGGTATGTTCTACTGCTTCACAGACTGCCTCCGGTCCCGCTTTTGTCAGCTGGATATGTTCATAACTGTGATTGCCAATAAGATGTCCTTCTTCGCTCATACGCTTTACAATATCTTCTTTTCCTTCTATATTGCTTCCCATAAGAAAAAAGGTAGCATGGACTCCCCGTTCTTTCAGTCCGTCTAAAAGAAGCGGGGTACATTTCCGGTCCGGACCATCATCAAAAGTGAGGGCTATATACCCGGGCTGGCCGGCAACTTTTGAAAGTGCAGGAAGTGAAAATATTTTTTCTATATCCCTGTGATCATTTTTCAGGAAAATAGCGGATAAGACCAGATCTGCTGTAAACAGAAGAAAGACGAAATATTTTATATACCTGTTATGCACGGTTCACCTGATGAATGGTATCTGTTTATTTTATGCGGGAATACGCAAAAAAATCCGCCTTTGAAGCAGATTTCCCATTCTGCCAAAAGCGGATTTAAATAGTTATTTCATCAGCCTGGTGCCTGACCTGTTACTACCTTATCATTGTTTCCATTATTTGCAGAGTCCTTCTTTACTCCCGGGCCTCCATTTACGCCTGTTACTTTCTGATCATCAGAAGAGGAGTTGGAAGTACTGTTGTCAGAGGAACCTGTGGTAGAGTTTGCAGGAGTGATCTGAACGTTGTTTCCTGTGTTATTATTTCCTGTATTGCTGCCTGAAGCATTATTTCCGGAATTCTGGCTGCTCTGGTCCCCTGTTGTTTCCTGACCCTGCTGGCTTAAATGTCCATCTGCGGCTGCCTGATAGGTGACGCCATTTATTTCTACTGCTCTGCCAGATACCATACGACCGTCGGAAGGATCCATATAATAACGAAGCCCGCCTACCTCGATCATTCCTGTTGCCATCCTGCCATCACTGTTAAAGTAATACCATGCACCATCTAACTGTCTCCAGCCAATTGCCATGGCACCGGAGCCTCTCAGATAATATTTTCCACCTGCATCTGTCAGCCATCCAGTCTGCATCACACCTTCGTTGTTGGAATAATACCAGGTGCCACCATCATTGATCCAGCCTTTTAACAGATCTCCGGAACTGCCAAGGTAATACCATTTGCCGTTCTGGTTCGTCCAGCCAGTAACCATTTTCCCAGAATTTTCCAGATAGTAGCGTTTGCCGCTAACTTCGATCCAGCCTGTCTGCATAGCACCGTCATTGCCAGTATAGTACCAGGTACCATTATCACTGATCCAGCCTTTCTTTACAGCACCGCTGCTTCCAAGGTAGTACCATTTTCCGTTTTCTGACTGCCAGCCAGTCTGCATTTTTCCGGTAGTAGTATCCAGATAATAACGGGCATCTGCTACTGTGATCCAGCCGGTAGATGCAAGTCCGTCTTTATCCATGTAGTACCAGTCATTTACATCCTGTGCCCATGCATTTTTCTGTTTTTCGTAATTTGCGTAATAATAACGCTTTCCGTTAATGGTGCGCCAGGTGTTTGCCGGGATCACAGAGGTAAAGTCCTTAAACTGGAAGTCAATATCCACGTTGCCATTGATACCTTTTACAGAACCGCTGCTTGTAGCCTGCCACATCACCGGATTTTGCCAGGTATATCGGGCAGAATATCTTGCCACCCATACTGGATAATTCATCTGGCTCATATCTAGTTTATTGTTCAGCCAGTTCTCATTTGCATAGATGATCGGGTAATAACCGGCTGCAGAAATCCGCTTGCAGAAAGCGTTTGCAATAGCCGCCAGCTCTGATTTTGACAGATTTCCCTGAGTAGAGTCTTCCATATCAAATGCTACCGGATAGGAGATCGGATAGTCGGTGATCAGGTTTAATACAAAATCTGCCTCCTGGACTGCCATGTCTGTGGTAGTTGCCAGAGAATAAATATAAACGCCTACTTTAACACCATTGGCAGTTGCGTTCTGGATATTCTTGTGGAAATAGGGATCTACTGCTCCCTTGGAACGGGTTCCCAGCATAACAAATGAAATATCATCCTTTGCCACCTGGCTCCAGTTGATCTCTCCCTGCCATCTGGAAACATCAATACCACGATGGAGCACATTCTGGATCGCGCTTCCATCTGACATCTGGTACGTACCGTTTACCTTTTTCCAGGCATTGGTATTTGTGGTAGTATTGTTGGATGATGTATTGGAATTGTTTGTATTGTTTGTATTATTGCTGTTATTAGTATTATTGTTACTATTTGAATTATTTGAATTTCCTGTGTTTGTTGTAGAATTGGAAGAATTAGTATTTCCCGGATCTCCAGGACCTCCTGTGGAAATCTCTGATACCCGGGATGAGTCATCCCCCGGACCTGCAGCAAAGGCTGGAAGAGAACTTCCAAGACTGGTGATCCCAATCATACCTGCCAGTGCCAGCGCCCGGCATCGTTTTATGATCTTATCTGCGTTATTCATGCCTGTTCTCCTGAAAAAGGGGATGTCTTTTTCCTGACATCCCCATTATGTAGTCTGCAATTTAAAAGTTTTCTATCAGCCTGGTCCGTCTGTGCGTCCTGCCGTTAAGGTGTCAGAACTGGATGTGGTATTGGAAGGACTGTTTGATGTATTATTTGAAGTGTTACCACCGGAAGGACCATTGTTGGAGCTGGAATTTCTTGATACACCAGGTCCGCCATTTTCACCGGTTACACCACCGGAAGCAGAAGTACTGCTGCTAGATGGTGTCTGAGCAGATACGCCGCTTGCATTCTGGCATACACCACTTCCATCAAAGTTGTAGGTAGTTCCGTTGATATCCAGGGAGGTTCCTGTTGTCATCTTTCCGCCGTTTGTCGGATTCATGTAGTAGATCTTATTATCTACCTGGATCCAGCCTGTCATCATGTGACCATTGGTATTGAAATAATACCAGGCATTATCGATCTGCTTCCAGCCTACACTCATCTTGCCATTGCTCTGATTCATATAATACTTATTGCCTTCGCTGTCAGTGAGCCAGCCTGTAAGCATACGCCCATCTGTATTCAGATAATAGTAGTCGGTGTCAACTTTTGCCCAGCCGGTCATCATCTTTCCGTCTGTTCCAAACAGATACCAGTTGTCCTTGATCTGTGCCCAGGAATTAACTACACATTTGCCGCTGCTCTGGAAGTAGTACCAGGCACCGTCCATCTGACGCCAGCCGGTTCCCATAGATCCGTCACCACGCATAAAGTAATAATCGTTTCCGATCTTTAACCAGCCGGTAACCATGGTACCGTCACCTAAGAAGTAGTACCATTTGCCATATTCCGGATTGATCCAGCGGCTTTGAGCCATCAGACCGTTTGGACGGAAGAAGTACCATTTTCCATCGATCTGTTTAAATCCGGTAGTCATATGTCCATCGGAAAGGTCCATATAATATTTGCCATCACTGGTTTCCAGCCAACCTGTATAGGTCTTGCCCTGGTAGATGTAGGTCCAATGGTCATTTGACTTGGTCCATCCATCTGCGGCGTATGAATTAAACGCAGATCCCAACGCCATAGCGCCGATCATACCAGCTGCTGCAAGGGCTGCGAAATATTTTTTACGTCCCATTTTCTCCTCCTGTTCTGTTGTATCGTCTCTTTTTCATTGATCGCACAATTATTTTTCACTTTTAATTAAGTATAGCACAAATGAACTTTCCATGATTAACATTTTTATTACAATTTTCTGAAACCTGTTTTGAAATGCATTTGTGTATGTTCCCATATCATGGGGCGTTTCTAAAAGAACTGTGGTAACTCCTTCATCAGCTTCTTATAGTACCGCTTCGCATACCGGTACATAATAATGGTGTACTCTCCAAACTCATCTCCCAGACTTGCCTTGTATACAGCCCACAGGCACCAGAGGAAGCCCCCTAAGGCTGCGTCTGCATAGGTGATGAACCGCTCTTTGTCATCTGGTCTGCGCTGTAAATACAGTTCCAGTAATTTTTCGGTCTGCTCTTCCTCATAATAGGAATAAATCGCACACATGGATACGTCCATTAACGGGTCGCACATGCCTGCGTACTCCCAGTCAAGAAGTTTTGCACTGTGATCCGGGAAAATTAAAAAGTTATCCACATTTGCGTCAATATGGCATAAACATTGTGGAAGATCCATTTTATCTAAGGCATCTAACAACTGATTTACCCATTCACGAACCTGACTGTAGTCTTCAAAAGGAATGCCGCCATGTTCCAGGCAAAGTTTCTCGTAAAAGCTGATCCGCTCCCTGATATTAAAGCTGTGGCCTACTTTTAAACCTGCTTCATGAAGCTTTCGCACCATATCCATACAGGTCTTCATATCGTCCCAGTTGTCTGCGCTGGCATTGTGGGTATTTTCATAGTATTCAGAGATCTTATAACCGGTCTTCGGGTTCAGATACAACACATGTTCTGTAATGCCCAGAGGACGGACGGCATCATAAACTTCTTTTTCCTGCTCTCTGTTAATAAGAAGCTCTGTGCCAGGTCCGGGGATACGGCAGATACAGTGATGATCTCCGGTGCGGAACAGGAAGGATTTATTGGTCATGCCGGATTTTAAGCATTTGATGTCTGTGATCTGAAACTCCGGCACATGGAATACCTCTGCTACCAGCTCCATGGCCGCATTATCGGAGTGGTTCTGATAATGGGTATCAAAGAGGCGCAGCTCTTCCAGATTTTCAAATTCGTATACCTGGTTATCCGGCTGGCGGTTGATATTCATCTCGATCTCGTTCCATTTGGACGCAGGTATGCCGCAGGCTTCTTCTGTCTGTTTCAACAGCTCCTTGTCCTCTTTTTCCAGACGGCGTTTTGCCTCTCCCTTTAACATGTCCACATAAGGCTGCTCCCAGTAAAACTGCTCTGTTCCGGGGATCTGATAATAAGCCTCTAATACAGGAAGGAATTTAGCGGAAAACTCCCTGGAAAGATATACGGGACCGTACATAAACCACGCATCTTTTCCGCCTACATTTACATCGCTGATACGGCCCTTTTTATTAAAGGTAAGGCACCATTCCTTGGTCTCTCCTTCTTCGTGGGCTGCGCTGTACCAGGCACCGCACTCATAGGAATGGTACATATTTTCCCGCATCCAGTTATCTGATGAAAGAATGTATACGTTCCGGCCTTTTAAGAACTTTCTGGCTCTGTATACAGTAGCCAGCGTGTTTTTGCAGGAGTATTCCGGATTGTATAATAATTTCACATCGTATTTATCGATCAGGTATTCAAATTTTTCTTTTAAATAGCCTACTGCAATGGTAATGTCGTGGATCCCCACTTCATGGAGCTGTTTGATCTGACGCTCGATCATGCGCTCTCCAAAGACCTCTAAAAGACCCTTTGGAGTCTCGAAGGTAAGAGGCACAAAACGGGAACCGAAACCGGCTGCAATGATCAGCGCCCCATCTACTTTATAAGGCTTTAACAGTTCTTTTCCCTTTTCCAGAAGGATGAGATATTTTTCTTTCCCATTTTCTTCCTCTGCAATATATCCCTCTGCCAGACATTCCTTCACCAGCCCATTGACTGTACCCAGGGATATGTCCATGTTTTTCGCCATTTCCCGCTGTGTAATATCCGGTTTTTCCAGTATATTTCTGCATACCAGCGCCTGTCGGTTCATATGATCTTTAACTCCTTTTCCTGCTTATGCTTATGTTTATATTTATGTTCATTTTTATTATTTTTCAAAAATATATGAACATTATAGCACACTGGGTTTAAAATGCAAGTTAAACAATGCCACTCATACCGCGAAAAAAACACCCTTCCGGGATACGTTATATATCACCAGAAGGGCATTTTATTTATGTAATTGCGTCCAATACTCAGGTTCACCGCACTCTCGCGCTTATCTGCCTGCTGACGCAGGCGGAACCTTCTATTTTATAAGATTTATTAAACCTCAAAGATCAGATCGCCGTAGCTCGGCATTGGCCATAAGTCTTTGTCTACCAGCATTTCCAGTTTGTCTACCGGGGTTCTTAATGCTGCCATTGCAGGAACGACTTCCTCATGGTAAGCAACTGCCTGGTCCTTGCCGCCATCCATTGCTGCGCTCTTTTCAGTAATTTCGGTCAGTTTTGCAAGAGCCAGTTTGGTTTCTGCCAGAAGATCAGAGGTTTCTAACAGAAGCTCTGTCTGGGTGCTTACATCTGCTTCAGGGCAAGCACTCTTTACTGCGGAGATGGAAGCTGCAAGAGCAGTTGTGTATTTGATAACAGCCGGGATGATCTGCTTTCCAGCCATATCGATCATGGTCTTTGCTTCGATATTGATAGCCTTTGCATAGCCTTCATACTCAACTTCTACTCTGGACTCCAGCTCGGTCTTTGTAAATACGCCGAATTCTTCAAACAGCTTTACAGCCTTGTCTGTGATCAGTGCCGGAATAGCATCTACCATAGACTTGATGTTTGGAAGTCCTCTTCTCTCAGCTTCTGCTACCCACTCATCGGAATAACCATTTCCATTGAATACAACTCTCTTGTGAGCTGCCAGGGTTTCCTTGATCATGTCATGTACAGCCATATCAAAGTTATCTGCCTTCTCCAGCTTGTCAGCTGCTTCCTTGAAGGCTTCAGCGATAATGGTATTTAATACTGTATTTGCAGATGCAATAGAGTCGGAAGAACCTACCATACGGAACTCGAACTTGTTTCCTGTAAATGCAAATGGGGAGGTTCTGTTTCTGTCGGTTGCGTCTTTATCAAAGTCAGGAAGGATATCAACACCTGTTTTTAAGGTTCCGCCCTGCTTGGAGTGAGTTGCCTCACCAGTATCACAAAGCTGATCGATAACATCTTCCAGCTGCTCGCCTAAGAAGATGGAGATGATTGCTGGCGGTGCCTCGTTTGCTCCCAGTCTGTGATCATTTCCTACATTGGAAGCAGATTCTCTTAACAGGTCTGCGTGGATATCTACTGCCTTGATGATGCATGCCAGAACTAACAGGAACTGGATGTTCTCATGAGGTGTATCTCCCGGGTTCATCAGGTTGGTACCGTCATCTGCTGTCAGGGACCAGTTGTTATGTTTACCGGAACCATTGACACCTGCAAATGGCTTCTCGTGAAGAAGGCATGCCAACCCGTGGCGCTCTGCCACTTTCTTCATGGTCTCCATAACGATCTGGTTATGGTCTACAGACTGATTTACACCTTCATAGATCGGTGCCAGCTCATGCTGTGCAGGAGCTACTTCGTTATGCTGTGTTTTTGCAGGAACACCTAATTTCCAAAGTTCCTTATTTAAGTCGTTCATGTAGGAACCGATACGCTCACGGATAACACCGAAGTAATGGTCATCCATTTCCTGTCCCTTTGGAGGCATTGCCCCGAAAAGAGTACGGCCGGTGTAGATCAGGTCTTTACGCTGTAAATATTTTGCGCGGTCTACAATGAAATACTCCTGCTCAGGTCCTACAGAAGGAACTACGCGCTTTGCAGTGGTATTTCCGAAAAGACGAAGGATACGCAGTGCCTGCTCGTTTACTGCCTGCATAGAACGAAGAAGTGGTGTCTTCTTATCCAGTGCCTCGCCCTTATAGGAGCAGAAAGAAGTAGGAATGCAAAGGGTAACACCGATAGCATCTTCTTTTAAGAAGGCTGGGGAAGTACAATCCCATACTGTATAACCTCTTGCCTCGAAAGTTGCTCTTAAACCACCGGATGGGAAGGAAGATGCATCAGGCTCGCCCTTGATCAGTTCCTTTCCGGAGAATTCCATGATCACTTTTCCGTCTACCGGTGCTGAAATAAAGGAGTCATGTTTCTCAGCAGTTACTCCGGTCAATGGCTGGAACCAGTGGGTAAAATGGGTTGCACCATGTTCAATGGCCCAATCCTTCATGGCATGTGCCACAACGTCTGCAATACTTGGATCCAACTCAGCGCCATCTTCGATGGTCTTTTTCAGTTTTTTGTACACACTCTTTGGCAGGCGGTCTTTCATGACTGCGTCATTAAATACGTCCTTGCCAAACATCTCTGAAACACTTACTACTTCGCTCATAGATTCTCCATCCTCTCTTGCATCATTTTTTTATGATTTCCATAAATCCTCATTCGAGATGCTTTTCTTCAGCTATTTGCAGCACATCCCTTACTATCTTTACCTGAAAACCTAATTTTTTTAAGTTTAAAGCATCAGGTAGTAAAAAAGGCGCTCTCCTGATATAGAGAACGCCTTCGTTCTTTCTTAAAATAAACCATTTCTTTTAAAATTGCAAGTGGTTTTTTAAAAAAAGATTTTGTATTGTACTAACTTATTTTGTGATACCTGTTTTATTTTCAGGCTTTGCCAACGGAGCCAAACAGTTCCATTTTTTCTTTTACAGTAGCCTTGATAGCTTCTGCGCCTGGTGCTAACAGTTTTCTTGGGTCAAAGCCCTTGCCCTGTAAGTCTTTTCCTGCTTCGATGTACTCTCTGGTTGCTGCTGCAAAGGACAGCTGGCACTCAGTATTTACATTGATCTTAGCAACGCCAAGGCTGATAGCTTTTTTGATCATGTCAGCCGGGATTCCGGTACCGCCGTGAAGAACTAATGGCATATCGCCAACTTCTTTCTTAACATTTTCCAGAACTTCAAAGTTTAATCCCTGCCAGTTAGCCGGATATTTTCCATGGATGTTGCCGATACCTGCTGCCAGGAAATCGATACCCAGGTCTGCGATTGCCTTGCACTCCTTAGGATCTGCGCACTCACCCATACCTACTACGCCGTCTTCTTCGCCGCCAATGGAGCCAACCTCAGCCTCTAAGGACAGACCCATAGCATGTGCGATCTTTACCAGTTCCTTGGTCTTTTCGATGTTTTCTTCGATCGGATAATGGGAACCGTCAAACATAATGGAGGAAAATCCTGCTTTGATACACTTATAGCAGCCCTCATAAGTACCATGATCCAGATGCAGTGCAACAGGAACGGTGATATTCAGTTCATCGATCATAGCGGATACCATAGCTGCTACGGTCTTGAAACCGGTCATGTATTTTCCTGCGCCCTCAGATACACCCAGGATAACAGGGGAATTTAATTCCTGTGCTGTTAAAAGGATGGATTTGGTCCACTCAAGGTTGTTGATATTAAACTGTCCTACTGCGTATTTGCCTGCTCTGGCTTTTTCAAGCATTTCTTTTGCTGATACTAACATTTTTATTCCTCCTTGAACATACTGCAATTTTTGCACTGTGTCCCGGATTTTCCGGACACCTGTCTTTGTTAAATATATAACTTTGTTATATTCTTAACGTACTAATTCATTATACTCTATCTTGTCCTAAAATGGAAGCTGTTTTAAGCGATTCCAAGGATATTCTTTACAGTTTCACCCATTTTATCCACATCGCATTCTGTATTGTGGCGGATCACTGCGCTACGCAGTTCTTCTACTGCCTTTGGAACCGGTGTGCCGGATACTTCAGACAGCTCATCTACTACTGCGAATTCATCCTTTCCTTCTACTGCAGACTTACCTTTAATGGCCTCTAAAACGCTGTGGGAGAACTTGTATGGGCTTGCGGTAGATGCGATCACAGTCTTGGTCTGATCCCCTGTTTCTGCCTTATATGCATTGTAAACGGTAGCTGCAACACCTGTATGGGTATCGATCAGGTATCCTGTATCTTCAAAGATCTTGCTGATAGTTGCCTCATTCTGTGCCTCTGTAGCAAAACCGCCTCTGAAATCGGACATGAACTGGCGCATGCTCTCAGTTACTGTATAGCTTCCCTTTTCAGAAAGATCTTTCATTAAAGCTGCATCTGCTGCTGCATCGCAGCCTGTGCTTAAATAGATCAGTCGCTCTAAGTTGCTGGAGATCAGAATATCCATGGAAGGGGAATTAGTTAAGATAAATTCTCTCTTTCTGTCATAGGTTCCTGTTGTAAAGAAGTCATAAAGGACTTTGTTGTCATTGGAAGCGCAGATCAGGGTCTTGATCGGCACACCCATATGCTTTGCAAAGTAGGCTGCAAGGATGTTTCCAAAGTTTCCGGTTGGAACTACAACGTTGATCTCCTCGCCATTTTCGATCTGCTCATTTTCCAGAAGTTTTGCGTATGCGTATACATAATAAACTACCTGTGGAACCAGACGTCCGATGTTAATAGAGTTTGCGGAAGAGAACTGGAAGCCAGCCTCTGCCATTTCCTTTTCAAGTTCTTTGTTACCGAACAGCTTCTTTACGCCGGTCTGCGCATCATCAAAGTTTCCGTGGATAGCAACTACGCTGGTATTGTCACCTTTCTGGGTGCGCATCTGCAGCTCCTGGACCTTGCTGACACCGCCCTTTGGATAAAATACGATAATGCGTGTTCCAGGAACATCAGCAAAACCTGCCATAGCTGCTTTTCCGGTATCGCCGGAGGTAGCAGTTAAGATCACGATCTCCTTGTCTGCATGGTTCTTCTTTGCAGCTGTAGTCATAAGATGAGGAAGGATGGAAAGAGCCATGTCCTTGAAAGCAATGGTGCTTCCATGATAAAGCTCCAGGAAATAAGCGCCGTCTGCTTTTGCTAAAGGTGCGATCTCCTCTGTGTCAAACTTGTCATCGTATGCATTTGCGATACAGGACTTTAATTCTTCCTCTGTATAGTCTGTCAGAAAAAGCTTCATCACTTCATAGGCTGTTTCCTGATAGGTCATTCCCGCAAGCTGCTCTAAGGTCTTGTCCAGCTTTGGGATCTCTGTAGGCATGAAAAGACCGCCGTCTTCTGCCAGACCCTTTAAAATGGCCTGTGATGCTGTAACGCCTTTCTGTCCGCCTCTGGTACTTTCGTAGGATAATGCCATGATCTTTCTCCCTCTCTTACTTTACTTTGATAAATTTTTTAATAACAAAATAAACATTGCACAGTTATTATTTATTCTGGTATTTAGTTTGGAAAAAGTGTAACATATTTCAATGCGTGCCGCAATATAAAAAAAGTTTTTTGTACTTGACATTTGATTTTTACCTGCTTATAATGCAAAACATAAAATTTGAACTGACACTTAAGAAAAAAAGGCGACGGTGCTGAAAGACAATTGCTCTCTCTGCGCTGTGGCCTTTTTCTTATTCCTGGCTTTTATTTTCAAGATTTTATTTTTAAGAAAGGCTGCACGTTCCGGCACACAGGATGGCAGACGGTGAGAAATATGGCTGATATGGTAAAAGTAGAACATCTTAAAAAGAATTTCGGTGATCTGGAGGTTTTAAAGGATATTAACCTGACGGTAGCTGAAGGAGAAAAGCTGGTCATCATCGGGCCCTCCGGTTCCGGTAAGTCCACCTTTATCCGCTGCATCAATCACCTGGAAGAGCCTACATCCGGCACTATTTCCATTGCAGGAACGCCTGTAACAAAAAAGAACCGCCTGGAAATGGCAAAAAAATATTCTTCCATGGTATTCCAGCAGTTCAACCTGTATCCACACCTGACCGTTCTGGAAAACCTGACACTGGCTCCTGTAAAACTTCAGCATGTGCCTAAGGACAAAGCCCGTGAAACTGCTTTAAAATGTCTGGACAGAGTTGGTTTAAAAGCAAAAGCCGGAAATTATCCTGCCCAGCTTTCCGGCGGACAGCAGCAGCGTGTGGCCATTGCAAGAGCCTTATGTACCAACCAGCCTCTGATCCTTTTTGATGAACCTACCTCAGCACTGGACCCGGAAATGGTCCAGGAAGTTTTAAATGTTATGATCGAGCTTGCACACGAAAATATCACCATGATCTGTGTGACCCATGAAATGGGCTTTGCAAGGCAGGTGGCTGACCGGGTAATATTTATGGACGGCGGCTATATTATAGAAGAGGGAACTCCGGAGCATTTCTTTACAGCACCGGAGCATGACCGTACAAAAGCATTTTTAAGTAAGATACTACATTAGTTATTTGTTATTATATTAACTGTTTATTTCTTCTCTCTGAGAAGGATTAAATATAGTAGTAATTTATTGTAGATAAGAGGAGGACACTGATTATGAAAAAAAGAGTATTATCTATGGCAATGGCAACTGTAATGGCAGCTTCTTTAACTGCATGCGGATCCGGTTCTACAGCAACTACTGCTGCACCGACAGAAACAAACGCAGATACTTCTGCAGCTGCCTCCGAAGCCGCATCCGAAGCAGCAGGTTCTTCTGATGCTGATGTACAAAAGATCATCGACCGCGGCGTATTAAAGGTAGGCTGCAAATCCGATGTTCCTAATTTTTCTCTCCAGAATACTGCAACCGGTGAATATGAAGGTTTTGAAGATGATCTGGCATATGAAATCGCCGGTGATATCTTTGGATGCTCCGCTGATGAGGCAAAAGAAAAGAAGCTGGTAGAATTCCAGGGTGTTACAGCAAAGACCAGAGGACCTCTTCTGGAAAACGGTGAGATCGACCTGGTTATCGCAACCTTTACGATTACAGAGGAAAGAAAAGAGACCTACAACTTCTCCACACCTTACTACACAGATGCTGTAGGACTTTTAGTTAATAATGATTCCGGCATTGAGTCTATTGAAGACCTGAATGGAAAGATTATCGGTGTTGCACAGTCTTCTACCACAAAGGACGGTTTTAACTCTTATATAGAAGAACAGGGACTGGATGTAAAACCTCAGTTCCAGGAATTTGACGGCTATCCTGCTTTAGCACAGGCTCTTGCAACCAAGCAGATCGACTGCTTCTCTGTAGACCGTGCGATCCTTTCCGGTTATGTAAATGATTCTAACCACATTCTTCCAGACCGTTTCTGTGAGCAGGAATATGGCGTTGCTTCCGCAAAGGAAAATACAGGACTTGCAGACCTGGTTGATAAGAAAGTAACCTCCATGCTTTCTGATGGATCTATGAAAGCCCTTCAGGATCAGTGGGGACTGCAGTAAAATGCGCTTTGCATAAAATGTACTCCGGTACATTAAATATAAGTCAGAAAAGCAGAGGATGACAGATATGATAAAAGGTCTTTTTGATGGAAAACGCTGGGCCGCTTTGTGGAAAGCCGTTCCAGACTATTATGTACCCGGTTTTATAATGACCCTGAAGATTTCCGCAGCAGGTCTTCTGACCGCTCTTATTCTGGGAGTGATCTTTGGAACCTTTTCCACAATGAAATTTAAGCCTGCAAAGATCCTGTCACGTATCTATGTTGAATTTATCCAGAATACGCCTCTGGCTCTTCAGGTACTGTTTTACTACTCTGTATTACCTTTACTTTTTTCCAACTCCGGTTTCCGTATTCCTAAATTTGTTCTTGGTGTGATCGGTGTAGGTGTTTATCACGGAGCTTACATATCAGAAGTAATACGTACCGGTATTGAAGCCATTCCCAGGGGGCAGTCAGAAGCGGCTGCCTCCCAGGGCTTCTCTTATCTGGAAACCATGTATTATATCATACTCCCCCAGACGATCCGGATCATCATGCCGCCTCTGGCCAACCAGGCGTTAAACCTGGTGAAAAACACCTCTATTCTTGCTATGGTGGCAGGTATGGATCTGATGTATTTTACCGATTCATGGGGTTCTGAACGAAACTTCTTCGCACAGGCTTATTTTACCAGCGCGCTTTTATATTTTATCATCTGTTTTCCGCTGGCACGACTTGCCAGATATCTGGAGATCCGTTCCATGCGTATGCCGGCGCCTAAAAAAATACTGTTTGAGGAGGAAGGCACATGCTGACATTATTTCACCAGATTTTTACACCTGCCAATACAGGTTTTATGTTAAAGGGACTGGGAATGACCATTGTCATTGCTGTATTAGCCATACTGATCAGTATGTTTTTCGGAACGATCCTGGCTTTGATCCGCACCTATGCTTCCGGCCGTTTTAAATGGGCTGCCAGCCTGGTAGCCGTATATACGGAATTTTTCCGATGCACCCCAAACCTGCTGTGGATCTTATGGATCTATTTTACAGTAAAGGGAAATAAGATCGCTGTTTCTGTTTTTGCCATCTCCTTATTTACTTCTGCTGTTATGGCTGAAATTGTCCGCGGCGGTTTAAACTCCATTTCCAAAGGTCAGTTTGAAGCAGCCCAGTCACAGGGCTTTAGCTTTATCCAGACATTGTGGTATATCATTCTGCCTCAGACTTACCGCAAGATCATCCCGGCTCTTTTAAGCCAGGTGATCACAGTGATCAAAGATACTTCTTTCCTGAAAATGGTAGATGTGGCAGAGTTCATGCGCAACTGTGCGGTTGTTATGGGCAGTATCTATGACGTACATGGAATGATCATGCTGATCGGTTTTGAAGCTCTCTGCTACTTTGTGATCTGCTTTGCACTTAGCTGTATTGTACGCAGTTACCAGAAAACCATCGTTACGGCTTAAGGAGGCCAGATGCTATGAGTAAATACACCATTACCATTACAAGGGAATTTGGAAGTCTGGGCCGTCCCATCGCCCATGCCCTTTCCCAGAAACTGGGAATTGAATATTATGACAGGGATATTGTAGATGAAGTGGCAAAACAGTTAAACCTCCCGGTATCCCAGATCAGTGATGCGGAAGAAAGCTCCCACAATCATTTCTTTTCCCACATGTTTCCCCTTGGTACAGACAAGGAATACATACAGGATATGATCTTTGATGTCCAGAAGGATATTATCCTGGATCTGGCAAGAAAGTCCAGTTGTATCATTGTTGGCCGCTGCTCTGATTTTCTCCTTCAGAATGAGGAAAATGTAGTGAACATTTTTATCTACGCGCCTTATAAAGCAAGGCTGGAAAACTGTATCCACAGTCTGGAAATGAGTGAAGATGAAGCCAAACGGATGATCATGAAAGTAGATAAAGCCCGGCTGGCTTATCACAAAAAGTATGCGGGATATACACCTTATGATCCCCTGCATAAACACCTTATGATCGATTCTTCTTTATTGGGGATCGAAGGAACTGCCGATATGATCGCAGAACTGATAAAAAGGAAGTTTAAAGATCTGGTCTGAAAGATATGGCACACCAAAGCTGCAATAATGATACAATTTATAAAAGCTTTTGTAAAATGAGGAATGCCTTTTTTGCAAAAGCTTTTTTTGTGTTTTCTTTTGTGTTATACTCCATGGCAAATGAATGATGACAGCACCATAAATGCAAATGCTTGCGAGGTATAGATATGACATACGATAATATAGTAACCGGAACCTTTTTAAAACGTCCTAACCGCTTTATCGCCTATGTGGAGGTAAAGGGGGATGTTAAGACCTGCCATGTAAAAAATACCGGCCGCTGCCAGGAGCTTTTAGTACCTGGATGTACCGTGGTTCTGGAATTTCATCCCAAGGCAAAGGAAATGAAGCGGAAAACGGAATATGACCTGATTGCTGTTTATAAAGGGAATCTGCTGATCAATATGGACTCCCAGGCGCCTAATCAGGCTGCTTTAGAGTGGATACGTGAGAAGGAGGCAAAAGGGCTTTCTTTAGAAAATGTTGGAATTCCAACGAATATACGAAGGGAAGTCACTCATGGTGAGTCCCGGTTTGACCTGGCTTTTGAATTAAAGGATGAGGTAACTGGTAAAACAGTTCCTGCTTTTATGGAAGTAAAGGGAGTAACTCTGGAAAAAGAGGGAAATGTATTCTTTCCGGATGCACCTACGATCCGGGGCGTGAAACATTTAAACGGGCTGATACAGGCAAAAAAGGATGGCTTTGAGACCTTTCTTCTCCTTGTGATCCAGATGAAAGGGATCCGGAAATTTTATCCTAATGATGAGACACATAAGGCTTTCGGGGATGCCCTGCGGGCAGCAGCTGCAGCCGGGGTACATATTTTAGCATATGATTGTATTGTGACGGAAAATTCTATGGATATGGATGAAAAAGTGGAAGTTGGATTACTGTATGATAATGATACAAGAACACATTGTGAATTGTAATCCAGCATCATATAGCCAACCATAACACGCATATATTTAAAAGAGTGGGAATATTGGACGTGAAACTGTGGTAGAACCTTTATCCGGCCTGGTCGAAGGTGAAATGGCTGAGGTAGTATGGATCATCTCAGAGGCAGATGTAAGAGAAATGCTTGGCCGAAGCGGATTTCTGTACGGAGAGGTCCTGACCTGTCTGTTAAAAAATCCGGCCCGGCAGCTGTGTATATACAGAATACGCAGGCGGGTGGTGGCTATACGGGAGGAATATACAAAAGAAATACTTGTACGGCGGATGCTATGAAAATAGACGACTGTGAAACCACAATCGCCTATTTTTTATCCGGTTCGTAATGTTGTCAGATAGCAATGCCGCAAGGCCAAAAACATTTTACTCCGCCTGATCATTGGTCAGTTTCAATCTGTCTAATACATAGAATACAAGGCTCATTGCCATACCTACTACGCAGGCAAGTACCATTCCGGTAAGTTCGATATTACCAATACGCAGTGCTGCGCCGGAAAGACCAGTTACGAAGATAACGCTGGTGAGCATCTGGTTGCGGTTTTTGGAGTAGTCTACTTTGGAGTCTACCAGGATGCGCAGGCCGGAGGTTCCGATCATGCCGTAGAGCAGGAAGGAGATACCGCCGATCACAGGACCCGGGATGGTGCTGATGAGGGCGGACAGCTTTCCTACGAAGGAACATATGATAGAAAGAATGGCTGCGCCTGCAATCACACGGACACTGTATACACCGGTTACTGCCATTACACCGATATTCTCGCCATAAGTAGTAGTCGGTACGGAGCCGATCATACCGGAAAGCATGGTAGAGAAGTTATCTGCAAATAAGGATCTGTGAAGTCCCGGATCTTTTAACAGATCTCTTCCTACGATCTTACTGGTAACTACCTGATGTCCGATATGCTCGGAAATGATGACCAGGATAACAGGAAGGATGATCATGATCGCCTGAGCATCAAATTTCGGTGAGGAAAAATGAGGCATAGCGATGATCTTAGCTGCGGCTACTTCCTCAAAATCAACAATTCCGCAGATGATGGCTGCTGCATAGCCTGCCAGAACTGCGATCAAGATTGGGATAACTGCCAGGAATTTGCGGAACAGGATGGAACCGAATACAGCTACGCCTAAAGTTACCATAAATACAATGATCTTTCTTGGATCAATGTTCTCATCCAGCAGACCTGCGTTGGAAGCTGCATTGGCGGATAATTCCAGACCGATCAGAGCTACTACCGGGCCCATGGCTGCAGGCGGAAGTACGATGTTGATCCAGTCTGTACCAAACTTATAGATAATAAGTGCTAAAATACAGCCGCAGAAACCAACTGCCACGAAACCGCCTAAAGCGTATTCATAGCCAAAATTCTGGATCACAATAGATGCAGGTGCCAGGAAAGCAAAACTGGAACCTAAGTAAGCCGGTGCTTTTCCCTTTGTGATCGCGATAAATAAAAGGGTTCCGATACCATTCATGAACAGTACGATCGCAGGGCTGATGCCAAAAAGGAAAGGCACCAGAACGGACGCGCCGAACATGGCAAACATGTGCTGGATACTTAAGGGTATCAGCAATTTTACAGGAACTTTTTCTTCTACCTGAATAATTCTCTTTTCCATTCTCTTCTCCTTTGATGTGTTATTTGCCCCCGGAAAAATCCCAGGAGTACATTAATATTATCTTCTTCTGGGATGTACTCTTTTTCCACGTTCAAAGCAGCGTTCGCAGATGGAAAACGGATAATCCCAGGAAAGTTCTCTTCCACAGATTGTGCATTTTCGGGTGTAGCTGGCACATTCTGTCTTTAAAATACGGCTGATCTCTTCTTCTGTGTTCCTGCGCTCTTCCACCAGATTTTCTTCCTGAACAGGCAGTCCCACTTTTCTGGAAAACTGGAAATACAGATCCAGCATTTTATAATAGCTTTCCAGATCATACAGATCCGGTCCCGGACTGTATGGAAACTGCAGTTCTTCCACATCCCGGTAGTCCCGGCAGTAATCTTTCCACAGATCCATGACCAGCTTATTGTCAATGTCCACAGAGCAGGTGATCAGCTTATAGATCTCTTCTTTGGAAAATTCGTCCATATGATCCCGCTGTACATGCTCAAAGCTTACATACAGCGCAAGCAGCTCGTCTACTTCCATTTTTTCATAAATAGAAGGTGTTTCCATACTGGCCCATATTTTTACCAGTGTGTCGATCTCAGCCGGCAGCTTTAACAGCTGTTCCGGGAAGCCGATGTAGGCTTTCATAATGGGGATCGGACGCCGTTCCAGTCCGTCTTTTATTAATTCCAGATCGTCCAGCACGGCCACAAAACCTTCGTCATAGAGACCAAAACGCCCGGCCCGACCTGCGATCTGCTTGATCTCCTCTGGCAGAAGGCTTCTGCGGCCTACTCCGTCAAATTTCCGGGTCTCAATGAAAACAATACGGCGGATGGGCAGGTTTAAGCCCATTCCAATGGCGTCGGTACTGACTACCACTTCTGTCTCTTTTTCCAGGAAGCGGCGCACCTGCTCTCTTCTGGTGGCAGGAGGCAGACTTCCATAGATAACGCTACAATGGACTCCCTGGTTTTCCAGGTGGGCCGCCAGCGCCAGTACTGATTTCTTTGAAAATACGATAAGAGCATCGCCTTTTTTCAAATCTTTTTTCAGGGAATACGGCTTTTCTTCTAAGGTAAGCCTTGTATTTCGCTTATGACGGACGATCTTAAAGGTATCCCCACACCGTTTGATCATCTGCACGATAATATCTTCCGCCTCCGGAGCCATACACAGATGGATCTCCTCTGCACGAAGTCCCAAGACTGCCCTGGTCCAGTTGTGGCCTCTGTAGGGATCCGCTACCATCTGGCACTCGTCCACTACAGCTACGTCGAAATATTCGTGTTCATTTAACATTTCCACAGTACATGCCTGACAGCAGGCACCGGCCACTTCCAGTGTTTCTTCCCCGGTTATCATGGAACAGGGAATGTTTTCACCGTTTAGCCGGTCATAAACTTCCAGTGCCAGAAGTCTTAAGGGACCAAAATAGGCGCCGTGGGAAGCTGTTTTTAACCTTTCTAATGCATCGTGGGTCTTTCCGCTGTTTGTTGGTCCGATATGAAGGATAAAGCGGCGCTTCATGGCCCTGGTCTCCGGATATTCATCCTCCGGGCGGCGTTTTACAGACTCCCGTATTCCCTTTTTAATAGTCTTTGGAAGATAAAACAGCTGATAAGCCCGCTCTAAGGAGTTGGTAAGAAGGTAGCGGCGGATGCCCTGCATTTTTAATACATGCTCCAGCTCTTCTTCTGTCAGCTCCGGCAGGTATTCCATATCTTTTGCTGCCAGCATCCCGCAGAAATCTTCCATTTTTTTCCAGTTTTCTTTTAACTGGTCCAGGGCCGGGCCCGGTTTTAAACGTTCTTCCTTGTGCATGAGATAGGCACACACTTTTGCAAACATGGCATGGATATCGTTTAATTCATTTGGCTTTTCCACCCCGTTTAAAGTCTCCTGGCTTAAACGATTTAAGCGGTGTTTTAAGTCCGCGCCTGTCATGGAGCGGTATCGTTTATTGGCTGTTCCAAAAAACAGCTCTTTATAATACTGCCCCAGATAGGCCAGACATTCTTCTTTTATTTCCATGGATGTCCTCTTTTATTCATGGCGATATCACCCTCAGGTGACATGTCCGTTTTCTTATATCCGCCACAAGGGGCTGCTGCAAAATTTTAAGGCATCCTGCAGCAGCCCCCTGTGTTTCTTGTGGTCCCGCCTGTAAGTGCGCGGAACTTTATGATCCGCACCGTCATCTGGCTAAACCATGGTGGTATCTACAAAATTTTCAAATCCGGTAATGCCAAAGCTTGCGCTGACACTGTTGATCCCTTCTACGATCTCTTCTCTGGAATAGTTTGCCATGAAAAGTGTATCATCATCTAACTGGTTTAAATACATATAGAAAGTCAGTGCCATTTCCAGATGTTCTGTGTCGTTTTCATCCAGATTTTCGTAAAGCTGGTTCTCTGCTTCGTTGATCTCACCTGCATCTACCAGATCACGCAGTTTCCGATAAATACGGTCTGTATCGCTGTATTTATCCTCTGTATCCGGAAGGGCATAATTGATCTCATTTTTTCCAAGTGCCAGTCTTGCAATGGCGCGGACTAAGTCACTGATGGTACGCATTACATAATCGTCCTGATATCCCATATCTGTTTCCCCTTTTTATATTTATATAACTTTTTCTCTTCTTAGCTCATTTCAGTATAGATGAAACCACCTTTTCAGTCAAGGCAAAAGCATTTATAATGGGGGTATCCGCAATGATCTGAAGGAGGTCGTGAACTTGAAAAAAATATTTGCTGCCGGTGTGATCATGAGCATCCTTTCTGTTTTGTTAAGCCTTTGCGCCAGGAAGGTAACCGGCTTTGCCCAGGCTTATTCTGTAACTATATATCCTGTCCTGAAAGGGATATTTGCGCGTATTTTCGGGATCTTTCCCTTTTCTGTATCAGAAGTAGGGCTGTATCTGCTTCTGCTCCTTTGTATTTTTTCTGTGGTCAAATGGTTTAAAACGCCATTATATCTGTTAAATGGTGCATTCTTTACAGCTTCTCTCCTGTTTTTCTTATTTACCATCAACTGCGGCATTAATTATTACCGGAATTCTTTTTCTTATGAAGCTGGTTTTGTGATCCGGACCCATTCTACCGATGAACTCTATGCTCTTTGCAGTGATCTTGTAAATAAGGTAAATGAAAATATACCAACAGAAACATCCCCATCTCCTTCAGATGCCGGGAATTTCTCTTATTTTCAGAATTTTTCCTATCTTCGGGAAATGGGGAAAGGAGGGCAGAAAGCCATGAAAGGACTGGCAGATGAGTATCCCCAGTTTAAAAGCTGGTACCCATATCCAAAGCCTCTGATCCATCCAAGGCTTTTATCTGTCCAACAGCTGACCGGCGTCTATTCTCCTTTTACAGTAGAAGCCAACTACAACAGTGAGATACCTGCCTACAACATTCCCCATACCATCTGTCATGAACTGTCTCATTTAAAGGGATATATGCGGGAAGATGAGGCCAATTTTATTGGTTACCTGGCCTGCACCGGTTCAGAAAGCAGGTCATTTCGCTACAGCGGTTATCTCACTGGCTGGGTATACGCGGGAAATGCTCTGGCAAAAGCGGATTATGACGGTTTTATAGAACTATATAAGAAATTAGATGAAAAAGCCAGAAATGACCTGGAAGAAAATAATGTTTTCTGGGATCGTTTTGAGGGAAAGACGGCAGAGGTGTCCACCAAGGTAAATGATACATATTTAAAAGCCCACAGCCAGACAGATGGTGTCTTAAGCTATGGGCGTATGGTTGATCTTATGCTTGCAGATTTTTATTCGGATGTCACTGCGGACTGATCTGTTCCAACAGATCGCATCACTGGCGACCTGCCTCTGACGGGCTTGCCTCAGAAGCCGTAGCCTTCTTCCATGCATACCGTTCTTCCAGGATGGTATCTTCCGGAAGCAGCAGGTAATTATTATCCCTGTCAGAGTCATTGATCATGGAATTTAATTCTTTTAACAGATAGCTGTCCGGCAGGTTACGTTCCCACCAGGTATAACCTTGCGAAGTTCTCACTCCTTTGGCATCAATGTTGCGGCCTGCGTAGTAATCAATATATACATCTGCGTAGGTCACTGCCATGGAGCGTTTCACATCACTTCCTACATTGTGGACTACTCCGCCGATCTGGTCTGCGATCAGCTTCTGAATGTAATGTTCCGACCAGCCCACAAAATCCAGCAGATCTGTATTTTCCTGTTCTGTACGTTTTGCCCAGACTGATACATCCACAGACTCCGTAGAATATTCCATGCTTCCGTCCTCTTTCCACTGTAAAACGCCATACTGGCAGGGCGGGATACTCATAGCATCTGTAATGATCTCCTGGATGCCATAGGCATCATCTGCTACTCCCGGTTCTGCCTTGTGCTTGCGGATCCTCTGAACATGAAGATGACCGCTTAAAAACAGGGGGATCTTATATTTCTGAAGAAGATCAATGACCTCCCCATTATTGTCCATGGCACACTGGGTTGTATACATACGGCTCTGGGCCAGCAGGTTGTGATGGGCAATAGGCAATATCTGCATCCCGTCTTCCTGGGCCTTTTTTAACTGCTCATCCATCCACACCAAGGTCTCTGCCTTGATCCGGCCTTCTACCAGGTTCTTAGGCTCATACTGGCAGGAGTCTAACATTAAAAGACGGTTTCTTTCATCTAGCTGGTAAACATAGCTTAAAGAAGCACTGTCCCGGCTGATGGCCTGATCGTAACCGTACATATGGTAAATATCATAAAATTCTTCCGGGGTAACGCTGTCTGTGGATGTTTTCTCATCTCCAAAATAAACAGCCGCATTGGGATTATTGATATCATGGTTTCCAGGGATGATCAGTACCGGAATACCTGCATCCTGAACTTTGTGAAGCTTCTCAGCCAGTTCCTTATGATTGATCTTCTCCCCGTTCATGGTAATATCACCACTGAGTACCAGTGCTGTTGGTTTTTCAGCGATCACCTGATCCATAAAAGCATCTAACAGCTGGGGAAGATATTTTACCACTTTTCCGTCGCAGCGCTCTACAAAAAGCTGAAAAGCTGCTCCGTCATCCTCTGCATCTGCGCTCTGATAATGAACATCCGTTGCCTGGATGATCCTTGGAGGCGTATAATGCTCTTCTTCCGGGACCTCCGGCCAAACCTGAGGCAATGTCTTACTCCAGCCTTTATAGCCTGTTTCCCGTCGGATATGGGTATTTTTCTCCGTCTCATTCCATAATTCATCTGTATCTTCTGACAGATCTGATCCTTCAGCCCCGTCCATTTTTCCATTTTCACGGTCTGTATCATCTGCAGACCCGTCAATTACAATATTGGTCTCTGCCGCAGCCTTAGAGGTGTACTCCGTACTGTCTCCGGCAGTTGTTATTTTCTTAAAAACGTGCAATACCCCGAAGCATACCAGAAATACAAGGGCATACATCAGGGCACTGACGATCCAGGTTTTTCGTTTCATAATTTATATGATCCCCAGCTCTTTCATAGCATAGGCGATCCCGTCATCCTCTACTGTTTTTGTTACAAAAGATATATATGGTTCCAACACCGGACTGTGATCTCCCATGGCGATACAGTTGACTGCATACTGGAACATGGACAGATCATTGCTGCTGTCACCAAATACATAAGCATCCTCTTTTGAAATGCCATAGTGTTTTAACACAAGATCAATGGCAGTTGCCTTGGAATGACCTCTTGGGATACACTCATAAAAGCCCTTTTCCCTGTCAATGACCTCAATATCCGGCATTCTTCCAAACAGCTCTTTGCAGCGGCTCTTTTCATCAGAACCAATGTAAAACTTGTCAAAATCAAAACTGTCATCTTCCCAGTAGCATGGCATTGGACAGCCGGAGAGCTTAACAGACTGTTTTACACGCTCTACCTGCGGCAGACAGGATGGTGCTTCATGCATATAGCAGCCGCCCAGACCTTCCAGTACACCGTCCAGACCGCAGTCATCAATGTCTTTTTTGATCTGCAGTCCTCTTTCATG
Organism: Clostridium sp. AM22-11AC; assembly: GCF_003473545.1. Lineage (GTDB taxonomy): Bacteria > Bacillota > Clostridia > Lachnospirales > Lachnospiraceae > Enterocloster. The sequence continues at coordinate 211,720 of NZ_QUCM01000002.1, read as the reverse complement.
TGGGATCACATGGTGATATAAGACCTCATCTTTTACTCTCACATAAGTACCGCAGCCGCAGAGAAATCCATCTGCATCTACCTGGGAACGGATCTCATGTAAATGCGGATACACACGGCCTGTATTGATCAGGACCAGATGTCCTTTTTCTCTTGCCTGTTTCAGTGCCTCTTTCGCACTGTCAGGAACCCTCCGCGTCTTTTCAGACAGGAGGGTTCCGTCAATATCAAAAAATAAAGCTTTTGTTCTGTTATTATTCATCATCTCTGAAAACAATGGTTCCTGTCTCCTCATCCATACTGTCAACAATAGCCAGTGACTCCAGACGGATTCCTTCGGAACGGATCAAATCTCCGCCTACCTGGAAGCCTTTTTCAATAACGATACCAGCACCTACTAATTCAGCACCGGAATCTCTTACTAAAGCTGCCAGACCTTCTAACGCCTTTCCGTTTGCCAGGAAATCATCGATAAGAAGCACTTTGTCGCCCTTTCCAAGGAATTCCTTGGATACGATAATGTCATATACTCTGCCGTGGGTAAAGGACTCTACTTTAGAAGTATAGACTTCACCAGCAATGTTCTTGGTCTGTGTCTTCTTAGCGAATACAACAGGAACATCAAAATACTGGGCTACAATACATGCAATTCCGATTCCGGAAGCCTCGATGGTAAGGATCTTGTTTACTTCCACATCCGCAAATCTGCGCTTGAATTCCTTTCCGATCTCACCAAACAGTTTAATATCCATCTGGTGATTTAAAAAACTGTCTACTTTCAGCACATTTCCCGCTTTGATCTTGCCGTCCTTACGGATCCTATCTTTTAAGAGTTGCATGTATAATATCCTCCTTATCCATTTGTTTTGAATATAATATTTTAGTTTGCTTTTGTTTCTTCTGCTGTAGTTTCAGCTTCTGTTGTTTCTTCTGGGGAAGACTCCTGGTCTGCTGAAGTTTCAGTAACCGTTACTTCACGCTCAGACAGTTTTGCAGGATTTTCTGCTTCATTGTCTGCATTGGAAGCTAAAAATCTTAATACCTTATCCTGAAGGACCTGCTCATTTACAGTATCTTCTCCATAAAGGCTTACCAGTGTATCTTTGCTGGTTCCATTTGCCTGTGCAAATGCTTCTTTATCTTCATCTGTCAGGTTATCAAGACCTTCTTTTGCTGCAATGTCTTTTACAACGATCTCTTTCTTAGCTGCTTCTTTTACAGAAGAGTAGATGTATTCCTTAAATCCGGCTTCATCCATACCATTGGCCTGAGCCATCTGGGAAAGAGTCATTCCGTACATCTTAGCCTGGTTGGTATACTGCTTTAACATCTGATTGTAACGCACAGATAAACCGTTTCTGGAGAACTTGAAATCGGAGTTATCGATAATGTCCTGAAGAACATCCTGCTCCATTTCCTGCTCTGCTGTCTTCTGCTTCTGGGCTAACAGGTCAGCACGGATGCCTTCCTTATACTCATCTACAGTCTGGTAATCAGAAGTTCTCTGTACAAATGCATCATCTAATACTGCATCCTGCTTTTCTTTTACAGCATTTACAGTTACTTCAAATACAACTGCCTGTCCTGCTAAAGACTCTTCTCTGTAATTTTCCGGGAAAGTTAAATCCAAGGTCTTTGTCTCACCCTTCTTTGCTCCGACCAGACCGTCTTCAAAACCGTCGATCATAGATCCTGAACCAAGAGTCAGATCCTGTCCTTCTGCGGTACCGCCGTCAAAAGCTTCTCCGTCTTTTGTTCCCTTGTAGTCGATGTTGACGATATCGCCGTCCTGCGCAGCTCTGTCCACTTCTACTTCATTTGGATTTTGCTTCAGATTGGTCTGGATCTTCTGGTCTACTTCATCATCTGTTACTTCCGGAGCTGCTACATTGATCTTTACTCCTCTGTACTCAGAAACAGTTGCAGAACCAAGGTTTACATTTGTGGTGTCTGTGCTGCCTGCGCATCCGGTCATCAGAACAGCTGCAGTCAGACCGCATAAACATAATAATTTCAGTTTTCTCATTGTTGCATGTCCTTTTCTTTTCTTTCTTTTCGCTTATTTGTTCTGTCAGGAACTTTTTGTCCGTCCCTGGAAAACAAAAACAGACTTTCTTTAAGCGTTGTACATAGTTATACCATACACCGTCGGGAAAAAAAAGCCCTTACAATAAGTTTTATGACGCATAAAATGCCTTAAATGCTTTATATGTATGGTAAACGTCTAATTTAGAAGCAAGTTCAAAAGGAGCATGCATGGAAAGGATCGGCACACCTAAGTCCACTGTATCCACATCCATATGAGCTACAAACTTGGCAATGGTGCCGCCGCCGCCTGCATCTACTGCGCCAAGCTCGCCTGCCTGCCAGTAAACACCTGCATCTTCCATAATGCCGATAACTTTCGCCATGGTCTCTGCACTGGCATCATTGGAGCCGCCTTTTCCTCTGGCGCCTGTGTATTTAGTGAGAACACAGCCTTTGTTGATGTAGCTGGAATTGCGCGCTTCATATACATCCGGGAAAGTCGGGTCATAAGCTGCATTTACATCAGAGGACAAGCATAAGGAAGCCTTTAATACGTCACGTACCGCAACCTTCTCCATAGAAGCAAGATCTTCTATATAATGAAGGACATAATCGGAATTCAGACCTGTATTTCCGTCAGAACCTGTCTCTTCTTTATCTGTAAGAATGGTCACTGTGGTGTGTTCCGGCTTTTTCGTATCAATCTCAGCAGTCAGCGCTGTGTATGCACAAACACGGTCATCCTGGCCATAAGCGCCTACCAGACTGCGGTCTAAACCGATATCTCTTGCTTTTACAGCCGGTACCAGTTCAAATTCTGCGCGGAAGAAATCTTTTTCTTTCATACCGTACTGTTCATGAAGCAGTGCCAGGATAGAAAGTTTTACAGCGTCCTTGATGTCTTCTCCTTCATATGGAAGAGAACCTAAAACAACGTTTAATTCTTCTCCCTTTAAGCCTTCCCGCAGCGGGCGCTCATTCTGCTTTGCAGCCAGATGTGGCAGCAGGTCTGTAATGCAGAATACAGGGTCATCTTCTTTTTCACCGATGCAGATTTCCGTCAGTTCCCCGTTTTTCTTTGCAACAACGCCGTGAATAGCTAACGGAATAGTTCCCCACTGGTATTTGCGGATACCGCCGTAGTAATGAGTCTTAAAGTAGGCTATATCTTCTTTTTCATATAATGGATTTGGCTTTAAGTCCAGTCTTGGGGAGTCAATATGAGCTCCATTGATATGCAGACCTTCGGATAATGGCTTTTTGCCAAAGGTAGTTGCAATAATGGCTTTTCTGCGGTTTACATAATATACCTTATCTCCTGGTTCATAGGAAGCAGTGCGGTCAAATGGCTTGTAACCGGCCTTTTTTAACATGTGTACAGCTTCTTTTACGCACTCGCGCTCTGTTTTTCCTGCGTTAAGGAACTGTTTGTAGCCTTCACAGTATTTGAAAGCTTTTTCCTTGTGGTCTGGTGCGTCTTTTCCAATATGGGGAGCAGACCAGGTAAGCTGCTCCTGTAATTCCTGTGCTTTTGTTTTCTTGGACATGGGATCTTCCTCCGTAAATTAAGTAATACTCAGCCGCCTGAGGGCGGAGAGAAACATTGGTATATACTTCCCGCTAAAGCGGGAAAACCGGGACCAACTCCCGTTGAAAGCTATAACTCAAAAGTTCGGACTCTGGGCTTCGGTTTATCCCCCGACTGCGCCCCCATCTTTTTATGCCTTGCATCCATAAGAATGGCAGAAACCTGGGCATCCCCCAGTCCTGCTGTAGCCCGGATCATCTGCTCTAACATCTGGCTGTCCGTCTCTTTTGCCTCTGCCAGCCAGGAAAGGATCTCTCTTTCTCCCCGCTCTGTCAGGCCTTTTGCTGCTTCATCCGGATGTTTTTTGATGTATTTCCAGTATTCTTCTTTCCATTCCTCTGTCAGACCTTTGGGCCAGTAGAGGCGGTAAAGGGCCATGCGGCATACAAGGGCCGGGCTTTCTAAGATCTCTGCTGTTGGCAGCAGTTTGTCATATTCCCAGAACTGAAAATCAGTTCCGTTAAAACAATACCGGTACATATGACCGCAGCCATGCATTTCCCTCATAATGATACGGGCAGGAGTATTTTCTATGGACTCCTCAAAAAACTCCGGAAAGATCAGCTTTGCCAGAAGTTTCCCTTCTTTATCCCGGTAATCTACAACCAGCATCTGCCGCAGTTCTGAAAGTATTTCTTTAAAACTGGATTTTTCCTCCGGAAAGATACGGATATCCAGTTTATTTATCTGGGTACAGCCTGTAAATACTCCGGCCCCCCAGTCTCTCACTGTACTGCAGCAGGAAAGCTTCTTTAAATGAAAACAGTTATAAAAGGCATAGGCCCCTACTTTTTCCAGATGTTTCGGCAGCGTAAGTTTCTCCAGGGCTTCACCGCACATTTCCGGCTCTCCTTCGTATTCTGCCGGCGGCTGTTCTCTTCTTCGCACAGTCTGGGAGAATGTATATGTATCCAGTTCTGTTACCGGAAGTCCTTCTATGGTGTCCGGTATCACCAGTTTGTTATCTAATGTGTAGCAGCGCCCCACACAGATCCCTTTTGTTGTCTTTCTATATAATACATTCATGTAATCAGTTTAATCAGTTTCCCTTATTTTTTCAACCCCATTTCCAATAAGGTCTAATTAAAAAAGCTGCTTCCTGTTCATGCATTGCATGACCAGAAAGGATAAAAGCACCAAAGCTAAGGGCCAGTCCCTCTGTCGTGCCCAGTCCCAGAAGGGATGTATAAGTGATCGGCAGCAGGAAACCTGCCACACCTGTAAGTCCTACAAATGCTCCTACTACCAGATTGGCCATTGTTACGATCAGACAGAATGTGATACCTGTGATCATGCTTCTAATTCCTCCATGTATTTCATCGCTTCATAAAGGATCTTTTCCTCATCCAGTGTAAGAACTTCCCGATCCTTCATCAGCAGTCTGCCATCTACCGCCATATCGCAGACGTCAGACGCAGTAACACATTCTAACAGAGTATTCACCAGATTACCAGTAGGATATAAATGAGACTGCATGGTATTGATGGTAATAAAGTCCGCTTTTTTGCCTTCTGCGATCACACCGCCCTCCTCTTTCATCAGGCGGTATCCCTCTTTTGTAGCCATGGAAATGATCTGAGCTGCAGACATGATAGCCGGATTGCTCTGGGCAACGCCGTGTTTTACGTTCATCACAGAACGGAAGATCTTCATTTCATTCCAAAGACTTAAACCACCGTGAGCAGCACCGTCTGTTCCAAGTCCTACGCAGATTCCATCTTCTAAAAGTGCCGGTGTCTCCGGAACTCCTTTTCCACAGTTGCTGAACGGACAGTGGCATACTTTTACGTCACGCTCACGCAGCAGTGCTCTTTCGTGAGCCGATACCATGATACTGTGGGCACCGATAAAGCGGTCGCTTAAAACATGGAAAGAGTCCAGATATTCATAAGGACGTTTTTGGAACCGCTGAAGGAAGAAATTCACTTCTCCCGGATATTCATTCATATGGGCCTGTAAAAGAGCCTGGCGGTCATCTGCATGCTCTGTGATCAGCCGGATGGTCTTCTTTATAAGATCAATCTGACCAGACAGCAGTTGCAGGATGAAACAAGCATCAACGTAAAAACATTAAACCGTACCATCAGCCAGTTAAAAGAAGAGGGATTTATTTCCCTGGAAAAGGGCAAGATCTGCTATTATAAAGAAAATTATAAAAAGGCTGTAACATGGCTGCAGGAGGCGCGGCGCAGATAATATTCTCTGCTACCGCCCCTCCTGCAGCATTTTTTCAAATTCATGTGCTGGGACCGGATGGGAAAACCAGTATCCCTGTACTTCATCACACATGGTATTTCTAAGGATGGACGCCTGTTCCGGCGTCTCAACTCCCTCACATACAATATGATAACCAAGACCTTTTAACAGGTTGATGATCTCACGAAGGAAGTAAATCCCCTTATGAGTAGTCTCACAGTTGCTGATAAAGGCCCGGTCCACTTTTACTGTGTTGACCGGAATATCAATGACTGTATTCAATATGGAATAACCGGCTCCAAAATCATCTAAGGCTGTCCTAAAACCGACAGTCTGTAACTTTGCAAACAGCTGCTTTACATGGTCATAATCAGAAACTGTAGCTGTCTCTGTTAATTCCAGTTCTATAAGAGCCGGGTCCACACCGTATTTTTCCAGGATGGTTGTATAACGGTGAACGGTATCACTGTTCTGGGCATGAAGGGCAGACGCATTGATGGAGATCAGACGCTGCGGGATCCCCTGTTCCTTCCAGTTTGCCAGAAGCTTTACCGTTTCCTCAAACATGTAAAAATCCAGGTCAATGATACGGCCGTTTTTCTCATAAACAGGGATAAAACTGTCCGGCGGCAGGATCGTACCATCTTCCCTCTGCCAGCGGACTAAAGACTCCGCACCTACGATCTTTCCTGTTGTCAGGGAGAAACGTGGCTGGAGATAGATCTTAAATTCTTTATTTTTTATTGCTTTATCTAAGCCAATGGCAATTTCATTTTCCATATTCTGGAGATCCGCCATGGTCTTATCATATACACATACAGTCTCAGGGGAATTATCCTGGATCTGGCGTCTGGCATAGTTGGCCGCATCAATAGCAAACGAAGCTCCGTCGCAGTCTTTTTCTACTTTGTATACACCGGTGCGCAGGCGCAGCTTTGCTTCCGGATATTTTCTCTGCTGCCGCTCAATAAATCCATTATTGATACGCTTAATGGCTTCTATGGAACCGTTATTCCATTTTTCCTCAAAGAAGAGAATGAACTGATCTGCGACCACCCTGGTAAAATGGGCAGTATTGCGCTTTTTTAAAGTATCAATAATATAACCGGTAAATTCCCGCAGCAGCTGGTCTCCTGCTGCATAACCGTATTTCCGGTTAAAATATTTAAAGTTTTCAAGATCTGTGTAAACTAAGAGACAGCTTTTTCCTTTTCCGGAAGCGATCACACTGTCAACCTCTTCCCTGAAACGGTTAAAAGAAAGCAGACCTGTAACCTGGTCATATTTAGGATAACCGGCACAACCATTACAGGTTGCCTCTTCTTCCCGGTACTGTCCCAGTTCCCGTTCCAGGCGCTCTTCCTGATGCCACTCCCCGGTTACATCAGTGACCATGCCAAAGAGGATACAAGATCTACCTTCTTCTTCATCTTCTTCAATGGATACAGTCTCCAGGCGCTTTCTGGAAACATAGCCGTCATCATCTACTTCACGGATATCAATGGGCCCCTTAATACGCCCACTGTAAAATTCAATGGCTTTCCAGCGGTCATCCGGGTAGATCCTGGTCTTATCCCTGAGATAATCACAATACTTCGGTATTTCCACTTCTACTTCCAGCTCTTTATTGTAACGGATCAGAGTATCTGTTTTTATATGGTATTCAAATATAATGACACCGCTTTTCTCCAAAATAGCGGAAAGATGCTTCAACATTCTTTTGCCGGCATTCTCTTCCCTGCGCCCTGGCATCTTCTGTACCTCCTCTTTTCTTAAGTACTTTTATCATTATTCCTACTTTACCATACTTATACTTTCTATTCAAGTTGAATACCCTTAATGCTTCCTTGGCATTTTTGCCAAATTTTTCCAATAATTTTCTAAAATATTTTTTTAGAGAAATTCCTTCACCATGATCTCTGCTTCATCTAATTCAGCAATAGCCGGCAGTATCTCTTCCGGTTCCCAGTCCTCTGCCAGGATAAAAAGTCCTTTATAGATACTTTCCATAATACTCTGGAAATGTTTGTCTTTCCCTTTTCCGTTTTCAATAACTTTAAAAGCATCCCTGCCTGTCTTTTTCAGCCCGGAAAACAGACGTATCTTAAGAGAGCGCACCTGGTCCGGTCCGTTCCAGAGGCGCTCCATATCATAATCATCTGTATTTCCGCATTTTGCCACACAGGTAGCACAGCCCGGGGCTACTGCCAGTTTTTCTGCCCTTACCTGTTTTAACTGTTGGGCAAGTTCTTCCTCACCGGCATCCGGTCTTGCCAGAACAGACAGAGCACATGTTACTACCCTGTCTGTATCTTCTGTCTTTAAATGACTGTAAGTTGTCCTGGCAAGTCCGATCAAAGCGCCTGTAAGGATATCCCCTGGTCGTTTCTTTTCTGCGGACTCCATATCTTTACTCCTGTTCTGTTGGAAATACAACAGTCAACAGCATTTTAAAGGACTCTTCTGCGTAAACAGCGTGAGGAACCTTTGCCGGCATGATGAGGACATCACCAGCACAGCAGAAATGCTCTTTTCCGCCTACTGTAAATTTTCCTTTTCCTTCCAGTACCTGTACCATAGCATCGCCGGTGGAGTCATGGGTACTGATCTCTTCGCCCTTATCAAAGGCAAATAAAGTTACGCTGACTGCCTTGTTCTGAGCCAGTGTACGGCTGACGATCTGTCCCGGCTGTACAGTTACCTGCTCTGCTAACGGAAGTACGGTTTCGTGTTCAATGTTTTTAATAAATGCCATTTTAGTTTTCTCCTGCTACAAACTAATCTTTTCCCCGCCCATCGGGCGTGAGACATGTCCTAAACGTTAATCCAGTATCTTACCGTCAATAGAAATGGTCACTACCTGCCATGGAATAAACTTTCCACTGTTCTTTAAAGCCTTGATAGCTGCCTGCTCTAAACCGCCGCAGCATGGCACTTCCATGCGCACTAACGTAACGCTCTTAATATCATTGGCTGCAATGATCTCTGTCAGTTTTTCGCTGTAATCGCAGTCATCTAACTTTGGACATCCGATCAGTGTTACTTTGCCTTTAACAAAATCCTTGTGGAAGTTTCCGTATGCATAGGCAGTACAGTCTGCTGCGATCAAAAGCTTTGCCTGATCAAAGTATGGTGCCTTGATCGGTGCCAGTTTGATCTGTACCGGCCAGTTGCTTAACTGGGAAGTAACTGGTGCTGCACTGGAAGTATTTTCTCCTTCCTGAGCTGTTTCTTCGCTTCTGCGGTTCATCTGGCGCATACGGGTGCCAGGACATCCGCCTGCAGGAGCCTGATGGGCCGCTGCTGCCTTTTTCTTCTTATTTTCAAGTACTGCTGCCTCATCATATGCAGCTGCTTCTCTTTCTATAAAGGAAATGGCACCTGCCGGACAGGCCGGAAGGCAGTCTCCTAAACCATCACAATAGTCATCTCTTAATAATTTAGCCTTGCCATTAACCATTCCAATGGCACTTTCGTGACAGGCCTGGGCACAAAGGCCACAGCCATTACATTTTTCTTCATCAATATGAACGATCCTGCGTATCATTTTTGTACCTCCTTGACATTATATAAGGAATATACTACAATCACCTGCAAATGTATGTTGTTCTGACAACAAAAGGAGAGAAAATGGATTATAAACTGTTGGAAAATGCACCCTTATTTAAAGATGTTCCCCCTGAAGAGATCAATGTTATGCTCCAGTGTCTTGGCACAGAGGAACGGGATTATGACAAAGGTGAGACCATCTTTCATGCCGGAGATGTCATCCACAATATCGGACTGGTGCTGACCGGCCGGGTACAGATTGAAAATGATGATGTCTGGGGCAATAAAAGTGTTATGGAAAGTGTTGGTCCCGGCTTTGCCTTTGCGGAAAGCTATGCCTGTCTTCCCGGGGAACCCCTTATGGTATCAGCCATTGCAGCAGAACCTTCCCATATCCTGTTTTTAGATACAGGACGGGTACTGACCACCTGTCCTTCTGCCTGCACCCACCACAACCGCCTGATCCAGAACCTGTTATATATCTCTTCCCAGAAAAATCTAAATCTGTCCAGACGGATCTTCCACACCTCTTCCAAATCCATCCGTGGCCGCCTGTTATCATACCTTTCTTTTCAGGCCTCCAAAGCAGGCAGCCGGGATTTTTGTATTCCATTTAACAGGCAGCAGCTAGCTGACTATTTAAGCATTGACCGAAGCGCCATGTCGGCGGAACTTGGTAAAATGCGAAAAGAAGGGATCCTGGAGACAGATAAAAATCACTTTGTATTAAAAACGGACCTGCTGTAGCGGCAGGTCTGCTTTTTGTGCCAACGATGCGCACTCTTTTTTATCTTCTGGCTTCTCTTGTTTTTTCGATCAGCCTTCGTATTCCTTCTTCCGGATAAGAAAGCAGGGCTCCAAAGTCTGCTGCCAGCTGATAGCGTTCTTCCTCAGTTCCTCCGCACTGGTTTTCCAGCTCTTTCTGGCGTTTTTTCAGTTCCAGATAGGTCTCATAAACGTCCTGAGTACGGAAAAATAAATAATTATATTTGTCCTGATTTGCCTCTGCCGGGAACAGATCTGTGATCAGCGCCTCATCCTGTGGATGATAAAGGATCCCATATTTTTCACAAAGCTTCTTTACCTGGGGCAGATAAGAGTCTCTTTCTGCTTTGGTGTCACATGGATGGCTCATTGCCAGCTTTTTAAGGCCGGACGCCACCATTTCACAGAAGCAGTCCATCACACCACACTGATAGGAATAATTGTCAATGGGCTGCTCCTTTTCTGCTTCCTCTAAAAGCACATACTCATCCTTGTCCAAAGACAATGGTATTCCCGACGCGCTTGTAACATTCACTCCCCCATACCAGGTACTGTCCACCTGAAAAACGTCACCAACCTGGTATTCCGCAGAATACTCATCATTTTTGCGAACGATCTTTATTTTCTGTTTTTCCATAAGTAGTTTTATCTCCTTGTTGTAACTTATCTTTTGCATTCACATAAATCCTGTTTGACGCCATCTTAACACATTCCCAAACAAACCTCAAGAGCAGTGAAAAAGCGGTTGCCACAGCCTGATTTCTCATGTAAAATGGGCTTATCTGTGCTACTGTTGATCATATGTACTCTTGGAAGTTTCCGAGAGCATATTTATTTTATAAGGAGTTTTTGAATGAGTATATTAAATGTAGAACATTTAAGCCACGGTTTTGGAGACCGGGCTATTTTTCAAGATGTGTCTTTCCGCCTTTTAAAAGGAGAACACATTGGTCTTGTAGGTGCCAACGGTGAAGGTAAATCCACTTTTATGAACATTATCACCGGAAAGCTGATGCCGGATGAAGGCAAGGTAGAGTGGGCAAAGAACGTAAATGTAGGCTATCTGGACCAGCACACAGTCCTGGAAAAAGGAATGACCATCCGGGAAGTATTAAAAAGCGCCTTTGCTCCTCTTTTTGAGATGGAAGAGCGGATGAACCATATCTGTGACAATATGGGGGATGCAGACGAAGATCAGATGAATGCCATGATGGAAGAGCTTGGAACCATCCAGGACCTTTTAATGGCACATGATTTCTATGTGATCGACTCCAAAGTAGAGGAAGTTGGCCGGGCTTTAGGTCTGGATGAGATCGGTATGGACCGTGACGTAACAGAGCTTTCCGGCGGTCAGAGAACCAAAGTCCTTCTTGGAAAGTTGCTGCTTCAGAAGCCGGATATCCTGCTTCTTGACGAGCCTACCAACTACCTAGACGTACAGCACATTGAATGGTTAAAGCGCTATCTTCAGGAATATGAAAATGCTTTTATCCTGATCTCCCATGATATCCCATTCTTAAACAGCGTTATCAACCTGATCTATCACATGGAAAACCAGCGTCTGGACCGCTACGTAGGCGATTACGACAAATTCCAGGAAGTTTATTCTGTAAAGAAGGCTCAGTTAGAAGCTGCCTATAAGCGCCAGCAGCAGGAAATCGCTGAACTGGAAGATTTCGTTGCCAGAAACAAAGCCCGCGTTTCCACCAGAAATATGGCTATGTCCCGTCAGAAGAAACTGGATAAAATGGAAGTGATCGAACTGGCAAAAGAGAAGCCAAAGCCAGAGTTTCATTTCCTGGAAGCCCGCACTCCAGGCAAATATATTTTTGAGACCAAGGATCTGATCATCGGCTATGACGAGCCCCTTTCCCGTCCTTTGAACCTGACTATGGAGCGCGGACAGAAGGCCGTCCTGGTAGGTGCAAACGGTATTGGAAAAACCACTCTTTTAAAGAGTATCCTGGGACTGACACCTGCTTTAAGCGGTTCTGTGGAACTGGGCGATTATCTGTCCATCGGATATTTTGAACAGGAAATGGCTCCCGGCAATACGACTACCTGTCTGGATGAGATCTGGAAGGAATTCCCGTCTTATACCCAGTATCAGGTGCGCTCTGCCCTTGCAAAATGCGGTCTGACCACAAAACACATTGAAAGCCAGGTCCGCGTATTAAGCGGCGGTGAACAGGCCAAAGTGCGCCTGTGCAAACTGATCAACCGTGAAACCAATGTCCTTCTTTTAGACGAACCTACTAACCATCTGGATGTAGACGCAAAAGAAGAATTAAAACGTGCCTTAAAGGCTTACAAAGGAAGCATCCTTCTCATCTGCCATGAACCGGATTTTTATGAAGGTCTGGCTACCGATGTATGGGACTGCAGAGACTGGGCACTGCGTTTATCATGATCTTACCACGATCATAAAAGGCTGCTTTCAGATCATTTAGATTGAATGACCTGAAAACAGCCTTCTGTTATTTCTGATTATCTTTTATTTTTGGGAAATATCTTCAATAAAACCTTCTCCGAATACCTCCTTCACATCACTTACAATAAGAAACGCCTGCTTGTCATATTCCCGGACAATATCCCGAAGCCAGATGATCTCTTTTCTGGGAACAACACAAAACAGCATGTCCCTTTCTGTTCCGGAATACATTCCTACTGACTTTACAGCAGTAACACCTCTCTCCATATTTTTCATGATCGAGCCTGCGATCTCTTTACTGCGTTCAGAAATAATGATCGCAAGCTTTGAAAAATTCAGACCGTCTAAAATTCCATCTGATACGCGGCACACTGCATAGATCGCTATCATCGCATACAATGCTGATCCCAGTCCAAATACAGAAGCACCTGCCAGTACTACCATTGCATCAAGGACCTGCATGATCTGAGATACAGAATATTGACGGATCTTCAGATGAAGCAGGGCTGCAAGCATATCCGTGCCCCCTGTAGTGGCATGTACTGCAAATAAAATCCCTGTTCCAACTCCGGAAAGAATACCGCCAAATAAAGCTGATAAAAAGATATCATCTCCGGCAATGGTCATTTCCGGCAAAACATACAAAGAAACTGACAAGGACACAGTTGCTATAAATGTCCTTTTAATAAAATTCCATCCTTTCAAACGCCAGGCAGCCAGAAATAATGGAATATTCAGCAATGTATTTGTCAGCCACAAGGGTATATCAAACAGACTTTTGAATATGATCGCCACGCCGGATACTCCGCCGGTAACAAGGTTCACAGGATCATAAAGGTTTTTTATTGCAAACCCCATTAAAAATGCTGCAAAAATAATCACTGCGTAACAAGCCAATTCAGTTTTTACTGCCCTGAAATCCTTCATTTTTATTTCACCATTTTTCTATCTGATCCCAGTCAGATTTTTTATGCGGACGTTCCCACATATATTCTTTAAATTCCCCACAACATGGGGTTCCTTTACATACCCAGATGCGGCGGTCTGTCACATCCATAAGGATACACCCAAGCGTACTGATCCGGTTCAGCTCTGTCTTTCTGCTATCACCGTGTCTGCAAACACTGAAAGGATATCCAAAATGATCCTTAAAAGCATCCTTTATATCTTCCATGGTGACTGCACCTGCTTTAGGCTGAAGATGTTTTAAAATTCTCCTGTCACGATATAAAGTTCCCCCCAGAGCATCCACCTGGTATGCATAATGAGGATGGCGGATATGGTTACTATGGGCTATCAGGCCATTTTCCGGATACAGCACCAGCTGTCCGTCCTTTAGTTTTTCAAATCCCATGGCATCACCACCGCAATAAGCTGCCACATAATACATTGGAAGCATCGATTCCGCTCCGAATATCTGATTCACTGCATCAACATAACGATCCTGTTCCAAAAATTTACGGCGGATAAATACAGATGGGATTCCAAAAACTTCAGGATTATATGTTTTTTGCAGACTGTTGACTCCCAGGGCAATTCCTGCCTGGTTCATGCCATATCTGGCAAGCTGTCCTGCCTCTGTAACGATCATCAGATCCGGACCGTCATCTCTAAGAATCTGTAAGATCACGGTGCCATATTCCTGCCATGTGTAAGTGTCCCAGTTCTGTGCCAGGATCGTATGTCCATTAGCAGAAGCATCCGGCAATACTGCAACGCTGGAACAGCCATCCAGTTCCTCCTTATCAGAAGGGGGTCTGCGTACCAGAGTCATAGCCTCTGACCGTGAATTTAAGGTTAAAAGGTCATCAAACTCTACATCTGCGCCCTGGGCGATCCCTTCTAATTCATCTAAAAGTTCCGGTGAGTAAGAATGGATAAAAGGAAGAAATTCTTTGGATATCACTTTTGCTTCATCCCAGCTTACCGCCGTGTGCCCGCCATTAAAAAACCGGATATAGCGCTCCAATACTCCCTGTATCAGTTCTTTACATTGAACTCCATAATCTACTCCACGTTCTCTGTGGTTTTTACCACGGATAGTGAAAACAGGCATCTCCATATTATTCTCTCCTCTCTTTACTTGATAAACATAGTAACACCAGGGCCAAGAGGCAGGTTAAATGCCCACCAGACACCTAATATGAGCAGTTCCGTGATCATAGTCGCTATTGCATATGGCATACAGCCTGCAAAAACCGTTCCCATACCCGGTGTTTTACTCTTGTCTGTATTATACTTACCGAGAAGTCCTACGATCAGTGCCACATCAGAAGAGATCGGTGCGATCGCATTGGTAGCAGAATCTCCGATGCGGTATGCTACTGTAGTTAAAGCCGGGCTAAAGCCGATCGCATAAAGCATTGGGATCAGGATCGGTGCCAGGATCATCCACTTTGAAGATCCGGAAGTCATAAATAAATTTAAAAATGTAGAGAAAAATACAATAAATACAATAAGGCCAAATCCATTGATACCTGATGTTTTTATCCATTCAGCGCCTGCAGCACCTAATGCAGTCGGAATATTAGATGCATTAAACAGGTAAATAAATAAGGAGGCCGGAAGTGCGATAACCATGAAATTAACCATGGAATTAATACTGCCTGCAAGCATCTTAGGCAGGGAATTCCAGTCTTTTAAAGCACCAGTTGTACGTCCATAGGCAATTCCTGTAACCATAAAGAATAAAAATAACAGTGTTAACACACTCTTTAATAACGGAGAGTTGGGAACAAGGCTTCCATCATCTGCACGGAAAACAGAATTTTGCGGAATGCATATGATGACCAGTAATGCCAGGTAAATAACTGCTGCGATCGCTGTATTCCGGAGTGCCTTATGCTCCAGGGGAGATAAATCTTTATCTGAAGAGCCAATCTGAATAAGACTTAAATCCTTTGCTTCGCCGATAAAGCCTCTGACAAATTTTGTTGTTACCACGGTAAATACCACTGTCAGGATAATGGCGCATGCAAACATAAAATACCAGTTCTGAAGTACATGTACAGTAGAGGTGTCGATTCCCAGAGAAGAACATACAGATTCATTGATACCACTTAACAGTACATCCAGATTTCCAACAAATACATTGGCAGACATTCCGGCATTACCTGCCGCATATGCCAAAATGATGCCCAGCCACGGATTATACCCCATTGAAGCAAATACCGCCGCTGCTACTGCTGTACAGCCTAAGATACCTGCATTAGAGGCTGTATTTGCATTGATCGCAATAAATGAAACAATGGCAAATACAAATGCCGGACGTACACCTGCGATCGTTCTCTTAATAAACGCACCGAACAGTCCCACCTGTTCTGCCAGTCCGATGGACAGCATCAGCAGGCCCATCATCATCATTGGTGAAAAGTTATAATAAATACTGTATAAATTCTGTGTTACATAATTTATGGTCTCTTTATTTAACAGGTTCTTTATAGTCACTGTTACAATTTCCCCGCCTGTTCCTTTGGAAGATGCACTTTCATAAGTCACAGAAACACCTGCAAATATCACAGAAAGAACAATTGCCACCACGATCAGGATCGTAAACAGATAAAATGGATGCGGAAGTTTATTACCAATAACCTCAACACCATTAATAAACCGGAAAAACAACCCCTTTTTTTCTTCTTTTGTCTTCTCCATACCTGATTCTCCTTTACTTTGTTTCATATACAACTTCTCCGCCAACAACTGTCTGCAGAGAGCAGATATCTTTTATTTCTTCTTCCGGGCATTTCATATAGTCACGGTCGATCACAACAAAATCTGCCAGTTTTCCCGGCTCGATACTGCCTTTTAACTGCTCTTCAAATGCTGCGTAGGCCGCCCAATTTGTGTAAGAACGCAGTGCTTCCTCCCGGGTCATTGCTTCCTGTGGATGCCATCCTCCTTCCGGTTTTAAATGCTCATCTTTTCTTGTTACCGCACAATACATGCTTAAAAATGGATTGCAGCTTTCTACCGGTGAATCCGTTCCGTTTGGTAAAGGATTTCCCTGGTCGATCAATGTTCTCCATGCATATGCACCTTTTATGCGCTCTGCTCCCAGACGTGCATCTGCTACATTTTTATCCGTCCGTAAAAATACAGTCTGATGAGTAGGTATAACCCCCAGTTTGCGGAAGCGTTCTATGTCTTCCGGGGCAATGATCTGGGCATGCTCACTTCTAAGACGTGCATCTTTATCTGGAAGCTCCTTTAAAAGCTGTTCATATACATCCAGACACTGACGGTTAGCTGCATCTCCAATTGCATGGCACCAGGTCTGGAAACCAGCCCTTCGCGCCTCATACAATACAGAATACAACTGGTCATTTGTCCACTTTCCATTTCCTTTATGACCTGGCTGGTCTTCATAGTCCTCTAACATCCATGCACTTCTGGCTCCTAAAGATCCATCAAGGGATATCTTATAGGCTCTGGCTGTAAGACGATTGTCATACATACCAATGCGGAGTCCCTTCTTAAAGAATTTTAAAGAGCCTTCCATCAGTTCCTGGTAATTCGGACGTCCCAGTACACGCATACTTACATAGATCCTTAATTTCAGACGCTCTTTTTCATATAATTCCTGCCATGCTTCCACCCACTCTTCCGGTGAGCCGGCATCCTGAACAGATGTTAAACCATTTGAAAAGAATTCCTGCTGGGCCAGCAATACGATCTTCTGGATCTGTTCCTTTGTATACGATGGTATCGCTTTATTAAATGGATCCTGCGCCTGATCAGTAACCACACCAAGGAGGCTTCCATCCTGCTTATGTAAAAATTCTCCCCCTGCCGGGTCTGGTGTATCCTTTGTGATCCCTGCTGTTTCAAATGCCTTTGTATTCGCCCATGCAGCATGTCCGCAGGCTCTTGTAAGGTATACCGGTGAATCCGGCGCCACAGCATCCAGGTCTTCTTTGGTAGGAAATGATGGATCATCCCACGTATCATTGATCCATCCCCGTCCAATGATCCATTCTCCTTTTTTCGCACTGCTGTAAGCATCAGCAACCATGTCCAGGATCTCCTGCTTTTGTTTCGATACCAGATTCAGGTTCAGCTTCATAGCACCTGTATTGGTAATGTGAAGATGGGCATCGATCAATCCAGGCAGTACCGTTTTTCCCTGAAGATCTATGATCTTCGTGTGTTCGTCACAATTTTCAAGAACTTCCTCTGTACTGCCAACAACACTAAATCTGTCCCCCGACACCCCGAATGCAGCGGCTGTGGAAAATTTATCATCTGCAGTATAAATATTCCCGTTGATCCATGCCATATCCAGTTTTCGCATCTTGATTCCTCCTCCTGTTTTTACATATGTGCTCTCGGAATCTTTTTGTACTTGATTTTGCGAGAAGATTTTTTGTCAGTTGTGCCCAAATTTTTGAGGCGTACGCGGTGCGTACGTTGATAAAATTCGGGTGCGACTGACGGAAAATCGGCCGCAAAGGCAAGTGCATGAAAGACTCCGAGAGTACATACATCATATTGACAGCCTTATTATTTTCAGCTAATATGATTGTAACTATTTTTGCAAATATAATCCAATACTAATTATTTATAAATTCTATAACATAAATGAATTGAATTTTCTGAATACTTATTCATTAGAGTTTCATCCTCTATTACAGTTTGTATTCCTCAGAAAGGATGATCATAAATGGATCTGAATAAGGTCACTTACCTTCTGGCACTTGCCGATACCAAAAACTATTCACGGGCAGCAGAACAATGCCATATATCACAGCCTGCTTTAACACGCTATATTAAAAACCTGGAAGAAGAATTAAATGTAACATTATTTGACCGTTCTTCTTTTCCCATCCGGCTTACCTATGCCGGTGAGCGATATATAGACGGTCTTTTGAAGATCCTGGAAATGAAAGAAAAACTGGATAAAGAAATGAGAGAAATTGCAGGGCATGTTCAGGACCATATCTCCATCGGCATGCACAGCACCCGCTGTTACAGCTGGCTTCCCCGCATTCTTCCTGACTATCAGAAAGTCTGTCCCAAAGTAAAGGTCAAACTGAGCGAGGGAAATTCAGCTAAATTACAAAAGGATGTAAAAAACGGGGTAATCGATGTATTTTTTATATGTTCAAAGCCTTCTGATCTTGATGGTCTGACATTTGTCCCTCTTTTTCAAGAAGAAATGACTCTTATTGTAAGCCGTACTGCAGCTGTTTTTCATAACTTAATACTTCCGGAAAACATCCCGGGAGTTCTCCAGTATATTCCTCCCCGTATTCTGGAACAGATTCCTTTCATTTCCCTGACACCGGGACATGGAACCTATGAATTTGCAAGGGAACAATTTAAAAAATTCCAAATATCCCCCTCTGTTTCTATGGAGCTTGACAATTCACCTACCGTGTACCGTTTAGTTCCCCAAAACAATGGATTTGGATTTGCTCCAGTAACTGTTACTTATGAAGAAAAATTTGACTATACACCTATTTTCTGCTCCATGGATCATCATGTGAGTTCAAGGGAAATCGGGTTGTTGTATCGGGATAGTTCTTCATTATCTCCTGCGGCCCGCCAGTTTATCCAGACAGCCAGAGAGGTTATCCCCAGTTTTGTAAAATCTGAGATCCCTCATTTTGAAGTCCGGGAAGATATTAACTTTTCTTAAACTCTATTAAATGAAAGTTTAAAATAATAACACCTGAAAGGTAAACCCAACAATGCTTTCCATATTATATGAAGATAACCATATTATAGTCGTAATAAAGCCAGACGGTCTGGAATCACAAAGCGGAAAAAGCTTTGCCCCGGACATGGTCAGTGAGATACGAAAACACCTGGCCAGTCATCCACAAGATATCCACAAATTAACAAAAGAAACATCCACAGCTTCAAAATATCCACAGCCACCTTATGTAGGAGTTATCCACAGACTAGACCGTCCGGTATCTGGTATTATGGTATATGCCAAGAATCCCAAGGCTGCAGCTTCACTTAGTACCAGCCTTCAGCAGGGAAAAATAGAAAAATGGTATCAGGCTGTGATCTGTGGAAAACCTGTGGATAACAATGGGACATATGTGGATTATCTTAAGCAGGACAAGAAAAACAACTGTTCACGGATTGTGGATAAGTCTGATCCTGAAAGCAAAAGAGCAGAGCTGGAATACAAAGTATTAGACTGTATACAAACGGAGGAAAAGGATCCCCAATACTTAAGTCTGGTAGAAATAAAGCTGCTCACCGGCAGGCATCATCAGATCCGGGTTCAGTTTTCCGGTCATGGAACCCCCCTTTATGGAGATGGCAAATACGGAAATAATGAAAAAGCTGTAAGAAAAAGCCTTGCTTTGTGTGCCTGCCATTTAAAATTTAAACACCCGGCAACTGGCAAGATCATGGATTTTCAGATAAAACCGGATACAGGAGCTTTTAAATTATTCAGCAAAAGCAACGACTAATACTAATAAACGAGCTGTGTACCTCTTTTTACCGTAGGTAACACAGCTCGAAAACTATAATTTCTAATTCAGATATTCCATAAGAACAGACAAGTAACTCTCTACTCCTATTTTCATGGCCTCTTCTTTCCAGGTAAATCGCGGATGATGGTTTACAAAACATTCCTCTCTCTCATGTCCTGAAAGCAGAAAGAAATAAGCTCCTGAAGTTCCTGTTGCATTCATATAATAGCTGAAATCATCACTTCCCTCATCATACTCCCCAATCTTTACCGAATCTTCCCCCATATTTTTACGGCAGGCAGAAATTACCAGATCCACAATTCC
The DNA here is from genome assembly GCF_003473545.1 of Clostridium sp. AM22-11AC. Lineage (GTDB taxonomy): Bacteria > Bacillota > Clostridia > Lachnospirales > Lachnospiraceae > Enterocloster. The sequence continues at coordinate 191,407 of NZ_QUCM01000002.1, read as the reverse complement.
TGGATCATTGATGATTGGTTCATATCCATCTACATATTCCAGGTCAAATTTACAGTCCGTGATTTTTTCCATTCCTTCTGCTATATCATAAAGCTTCCTTTTTGTAATTTCTCTGGATTCCATATCATAGGAACGGGCATTCATGCTCATAGTTGCCTGTCCGGCTATAATATTGACAGCTGTTCCTACCTGCAAGGTTCCTACACTGATGATTTCTGAATTTTTAAAGCTTCCTGTTTAATGTCCATAATCCATTCCTCTCTTTCTATAGCCAATTAGCCACAATACCTGCAAATACTACGGATGAAATAGAAACTGTTACAATACCGGCAATAACCATATGTGGCTGAAGATGGCTGCGTAAGTAATTTTTTTCTGCGTCATTTTCTCCTACACTATTGGCGATCTCATTTGCAAGAATATAGGTTGTAGGAAAACCGAATAATGCAGAAGCTCCCAATGCTGTGCTTTAACCCGCCATATCCAGACAATGGAACAGGAGCTTGGACATTCCCTCTTTATCAGGCGAAAAGGATACCGCAATGCACAGCTTACAGATCAGGGCGCTGAATTTTATCGCATTGCCTGGAATAAAGACTTCAAATCCTGGCATTCTGAAAATTTTGATGAAACCATACCACCACTGGTTATTTTAGAGCATGCAGCCCTTGCAGCCTATTTTATGACAGAAAAATCCTGGACTTTCTGCCCTTATACCACAGCCATACGGCTTCAAAAAAATGGAGCTTGCATTTACGAACTTAAGAATTCTCCTCCAGAGCAGGTGGTATATTATCTGGTAAATGAAAACCGAAAAACGGCTACAATCCATAAATTTCTGGAACTTTTAACTGAGAAACTCAAAACACTTCCGAAAGATAAGATTACTTCTTTTCTCAGTTAAAACAAACATAAAAGAAAAACCTTGCATAATCCTTCGAGCAGTTGTATAGTATTAATTGTAACGATACATAGTTTTGATTACTACATGTAAAAGTTTTCAAAGCTTATATGACACATGCAAGGAGGTATCTGCTATGAGTGCAAAAATAAAAAGAAATATCTGCCGTATGAAAGACCCGGGAAGTGCCATTACCCATCTGATCGCTATGGTGTCTGCTGCCATCGCAGCTGTTCCCCTTCTGATCAAGGCAGCAAAAACGCCAGGCTACCTGCATCTGGCAGCACTGGCGGTGTTTATTTTAAGTATGATCTGTCTGTATGGAGCAAGTACCCTGTACCATACACTGAATATTTCCCCTGTTATCAATAAGCGTCTGCGCAAACTGGACCATATGATGATCTTCGTCCTTATTGCCGGAACTTATACCCCGGTATGCCTGATCGTTTTAGGCGATCACACCGGCTGGAACCTTTTAGGCCTTGTATGGGGCATTGCCCTTGTTGGAATCATCATCAATGCCCTGTGGATCACCTGCCCTAAATGGTTTTCTTCCCTGATCTACATTGCTATGGGCTGGATCTGCATCCTGGCGATCTCCAAGATCATTGCAGCGCTTCCGTCAGGAGGCTTTGCATGGTTACTTGCAGGCGGTATCATTTACACAGTTGGAGGCATCATCTACGCCCTGAAACTGCCTATCTTTAATTCCAGACACCGCTATTTCGGTTCCCATGAGATCTTTCACCTGTTTGTCATGGGCGGCAGTCTGTGTCACTATATGATGATGTATCAGTTTGTGGCATAAACCTGGTCCTCTGCAACCATGCACAGATCCATATTGCAGCCATGACTGATCAGCTCCTCTTTCTTTTTCCGGGGGAGCTGTTTGATTGCGTATTCCCGCTTCATAGCCTCCTGTTTTGTCTCAAAGGCTTCATAATAGGCCAGTGTAACCGGCCTTCTGGATTTTGTGTATTTGGCTCCGGTGCCGCTGTTGTGGGCATGGAGCCGTTTTTTTAAGTCATTGGTCCATCCGCAGTACAATGTTCCGTCTGCGCAGTGGAGTATATAGGTATAATTCATGTCTTTCCCCTGATGCACTATCTTATGATCTTACAGACCCCGGTCCCTTTCCTCTCCTGGTGCCCACTGGGTTATGTACCAGGCAGGGCAAAAAGCCCTGCCGTCCAGGTTCCGGAACCTGTAAGATCTATATAAAGCATCAGCGGATGCGTTACTATCATTATACGCTGATGCTTTTAAACTGTGTCAGTCCTTTTAAATTTTCCTTCTGAAAACTAAAAACGCCTGCCGCCGCCACCATGGCTGCGTCCGCTGCTGGAAGTATGTACTGTGCTCCGTCCTGATGAACTGCCTCCTGAATGTCCTCTGCCGCTTCCACCGGAAGTATTCCTTGGAATAGGAATGGAGCGGACAAACTGATTGACTAGCTTATCACCGGTAACAGAAAAATGAAAAGCGCAGTCTGCCCTGTATGCCTGAAGGCTGTTAGCTGCTTCCCTGCTGCTCTGCTTCATGGCATAGCGTTTTTTTATGTCCATACACACAGAGCCTGCCAGAATACCGGCGATCACAACCGCTGCCACTGCCTCATACCAGCGGATACTGCGGTAACGGACGATTTCCCCGGTATCACGGTCATAAGTATACTGACCAGACTCCACTCCCTGTTTCACATAGTCACTTACATCTTCCAGAAAAATCTGGGAAGCTGCCGCAAAATCCCTGTTTCCCAGATTTCCATATACATCATCTAAGATGGTTTCAATGCGCTCATCTGTAAGCAGGGTGATCATTGTCCCTGAAGTAGAAATATAACATTCTCCTCCTGACTGGCCCGGTCCGTCCATATAGTACAGAAGCAGTACACCGCTGGCTTTCTTTCCGACGCCAAATCCGCCGTAATCATAATAATCATCTGCATATTCTTCCGCCGTGCGGTCGTCTGCATAAGCGCTTACTACGACTACATCCATTTTTGTGTTTTTTCTGCACTGGGCGATCTCTTCCTCTAACTGGATCTTTTCTGTTTCACTGAACAGTCCCGCCTGGTCAAACACCCGCGTCTGACCGCTTACAGCTCCTGTCTGATCTGCCCACACTGCCATACTGCCCATGATCAGAAATACACAGATCAGCAGACCGGTCATTATCCCTTTTATCTTTTTCATCTCATCACCTCATCAGCCGATCCAGTATCCTAAAAACAGCAATATCACACATACCGGGATAAAAATACTTAAAAATAAAACTGCCAGCTTTTTCTGATCCACCGGAAGTTCACCCCATATCTTTCCCGTCTGTCCGTTTAAGGCAAAATAGTAGATCTTTCCTCTTGCCTTATCATTGTAAGTCACTGTCCACACAGGAAGCAGGGCCGTTGCCCAGGTCTCTCCTGTAATATCCGCCTGGTTCTTTCGTATCTGAACGCTGGAATAATTTCCTGTCTGACTGCTGAGACTGGATAATGCAAACTGCCTTACTTCTTCTTTCACTTCATTTACAAAACTGTCCTTTTCCATATCCCTGTTTTCTGCCATAAATCCGGAAAGATAACCCATGGAAAAGTCTTTTTTCTCATTCAGGCGGTAAGGCAGCACACCGTCGATCAGCTTTCGATTGGCTTTTTTTAAGGCATTTCTGGCTACAGAGTCAACGTTCATATCTCCCTGTCTGCGGATATCATAAACTTTTGTCTCTGTATAGCGCATTCCCGCCATATCCCACACTCTGACCGTCTTTCCCTCTGCCTGCAGATCACCTTTCACCTGGCAGCTATATAACCAGTAAGGAAAATACACACCGGTCATGCTCTCGATCTGACTGGCAGAAAAGAAATAATCAGGTACAAATTTTTTCCGGCCCACCCACTGGGTAAATATTTCCTGAGCCTTTTTCTTATCGATCTGGAAAGGAACTACATAATCAGGCTTAAACTCACCCCGCAGCTTTTCCTCCAGGACAATGGGATTGTGACAGTAGTAGCAGAAAGAAGCCGCTGTTGTCTCGTCTGTGACGATCTGGGCGCCACAGCTGGGGCAGGTGTACATGATGGGGGTAACAGTCTTTTTGGAGCCTGATACATGTTCCTCTGTCCCAGCCTCAGATCCTGCTCCTTCTGGTTCAGGATCACGCTGGACTTCTGCCTGCTTTCTGGCCTTCTCAAGCTCCCGCTTCTCTATCTCGTCCAGTTCTTCCTGTGAAAACTCGGAAAGGCAGTATTCACATTTATATTTCTGCTTTTCTGCATTAAACGTAAGCCCACCGCCGCAGTTGGGGCATTTATAGGTTATCACTCCCATACTCAGGCTTCTCCTCTTGGGCTTCCACATTCACTGCAGAACTTGCCCTTATTAACAGTACCGCAGTTTGGACAGGTCCACTCTACGGAAGGCCTTGGTTTTCCACACTCGCTGCAGAATTTTCCTGTGTTTTCCACATGGCAGGCAGGACAGATCCACGGTTGATTTGCAGTCTGCGCCGGCCGGACTGCCTGGGCACCTGCATTTGCTGCTCCATAACCCATCTGTCTGCCCTGGAAACCTCCATTTCCTGTTCCATGTGGCATCTGCTGTCCCTGCTGCATCTGCCGGTTCATCTGCATCTGCTGCATATTGGTTGCGGAAGCTGCTCCCATAAACGCACCGCTGTTCTGCATGCCAAATCCCATTCCCATATATCCTGCCATGGCACCATTTGAATTGGTTCCGGCGCCTTTCAGACCTTCGGCAATGGTACTTTGTACATAACCTTCTCTTACGGAAGGATCTCCCATCATAGCGCCTTTGTTGCGCATGTTGATCAGTTCCTGGGATGTCTCATCGTAGGAAATGCTTGCAATTCCCACAGACTGGATCTCCATACCACGCAGTTCTTTCCACTGCTCATCCAGTACATTTGCCATATATTTTCCCAGTTCCATGCTCTTGGACGGAACATAGGAAATGCGGATACCATCTGCTGACATCTGGTTAATGGAAGTCTGCAGTGCCTCTAAAAACTCATTTAAGTACTGCTCATTAATATCTTCCATTTCCAGGCGTTCTGCATTTTTCGGAACCACTTCTGCATAGAATTTCAGCGGATCTGTGATCTTAATGGAATACGTTCCATGGGCCCGTAAAAACAGCTCTGCATTATAAAAACTGTCAAAATAGTTGATGGCATTTTTTGTACCAAACTTCAGTCCCCGGATCTCCTGAAGATTGATATAATATACCCTCTGTGCAGTGGGGGCAATACCGCCAAAACGGATCCTTCCCAGGGACTCTTTTACTGCTTTTCCCAACGTTCCGTTCATCAGGGAAGGCTGTGTATCCAGGCTTACTTTGTAATATCCAGGCTCTGCCGTATAATCCACTACTTTTCCGCCGTCTACCAAAAGCATGAACTGATCCGGGTATACATGGATAATGGAACCTTCTGTTACCATGTTATCGGAACCTTTTCCATTTTCCCCTTTTCCTTTACGGATCTGAACGCCCTTTGTAAAAACAGTCTGGGCCCCCATATTGTCAGGTTCTAAGGCCTCCAGCCACTGATCCGCCAGTCCCGTTCCTACTGCATGTGCTGCCGCTTTTATAATTCCCATTTATTTTTTCCCCTTTCTACTGGTTTTCTTATGCTTTATGGGCTCTACAAAATGGATCGCCCGGTTGATCAGGGCCATTCCCGCTGCCAGCTGGATCAGGATACTGAAACCGATCCAGTGCTTTATGATAAATCCATTTTCCGGTATTCCAAAATAACTTACAATATCTGCTAACGGTGTTCCTCTTCCTGCCTGTCCCCCGATCACTGCCATAAATGTAACAGCCGGATTTAACAAAAACAGATAAAAGAAACCACCGGAAGAAGCTTTCGCACTGCTCTCACCTAAAACATAGGCTGCGCTCCGCTGCAGATCCATTCCTGATACGGAAAGAGCAAAGCGGTTCAGAAAGTAAGTTCCCGCAACCACAGCGGTCAGTGTTCCATATGTTACAACCGTTGAAACCGTAGATCTCTTAAAAGCTGCTGAAAAACAGATGCCAATACTTCCTGCAAAAAAAGCTACTGTTACATAACATAGGATCAGAGAAAACGCATCTGTCCAGGTAATTCCTCCATATACAAATACCATGGCAACTGCCGGAAAACTGGAAAGGATCAGCAAAAATAAGGTACTGAGGGCGCTTAAAAGCTTTCCTGTTACGATCTGTCCGGCACTCATCCGTGTAGTCAGCATCAGATCTAAGGTCTGCCGCTCCCGTTCCCCGCTGATCGCTGAAGCAGTCACTGCAGGAACGATAAACATTAACAGGATAAATTCCATGGACGTAACAAATTCATATAATTCCATAAAACTGCTGTACTGGATACTGGCTGACGCCTTTACCTGCATGATCACAGAATACATATTTAAAAGAGTTACCAAAAACAAGATCCCATTAAACAGGAAAATGATCAGGGGCAGCTTCATGCTTCTGGAACTTACCCGCATTTCCCGGTTATAGACCGGATTCTGCTTCATAAGACGTCACCACCCTTTCTTCTTCATGGTCAGTCAGCTGCATAAAGACTGTTTCCAGGCTGCCTTTCTCTCTGGTAAAGCCATTTACCAGCACATCACTGTCGATCAACTGCTGCAGCAGGATCGCCTCATCCTGGGCATCCCCGGTGAAGCGGACACAGATATCCTTTTCCCTCATGGAAATAGTGCGCACACAGGGGTGGCTCTTTAAAATAGACAACGCTTTTTCCATGTTGCTGTAAACAGAGATCACCAGGGGATTGGACGCATTGACTCTTGATAAAATGTCCTGGATATTTCCCTCTAAGATCATCCTTCCCTGGTCAATGATACCGATATCCGTACACATTTCAGAAAGTTCCGAGAGCACATGGGAGCTGATGAGAATGGTCTTTCCCGCAAATTTCAGGTCTTCCAGTATCTCTTTAAATTCCACTCTTGTGCGGGGATCCAGTCCGGAAGTTGGCTCATCTAAGATCAGGATCTGAGGATCATGGATCAGCGCCCTTGCCAGACACAACCTCTGTTTCATACCTCTGGAAAGACCGTCCACATAAAAATCCAGCTTATCTTCCAGACCCACCTGCTCCAAAAGGGCAGTGTAACGTTTCCTTGCCACCAGTCCGTCCAACTGATAACAGGAAGCAAAGAAACTCATATATTCCCCTACTGTCAGGTTATCGTAAACACCGAAAAAATCAGGCACATATCCAATACAGGACTTTAACTGGTCCGGATCTGCCAGAGCATCTTTTCCGTTGATCAATACGCTTCCCTCTTCTGCCTGTAAAAGCCCGGTCATGATCTTGATCGCCGTCGTCTTTCCCGCTCCATTGGGACCGACAAATCCATAAAGAGCGCCTTCCTTTACAGTCATGTCCAGACCACTTAAAGCATGATATTTGCCATATATTTTATGCAGATTTTCAATCTTAAGCATTACTTGCTCCTTCCTGTGACTGTAAGTACCGGAAGCATGATATTCCAGGTATATTCTCCTGTGGTATCATATACATACTTCACTGTAATGGTATTTCCCGGTGACAGATATTCTTCCAGCTCTTCCCTGGTATAGTGATCTTTCTCCGGCTTCATCAGATCATAGTCCCCTGTATTGTAATTATAAAAATACATGCCGCCTGTAAATGGAACTGTGTAATAATAACGCAGACTGTCAGAAGCCTCTGCTGTCAGCGGATGGAAGTCCAAAGCTTCCACATCTGTTTCATTTCCCAGATAATACTCCAAGATCACAGGCGCCATTCCATACATGGTATTTCTGTCCGCGTCATATTCTCCGGAAAGAACATTTGGCTGTTTCTGCATGGCAGATCTGTATACATTTCCGCCCTTTTCATAATTTACATCCAGTTCTGAGGTAAGAAGGGTACAGCCATAAGCCTCATAGTCATTTTTCTTCAGGAAATCCAGATTTTCTTTTCCTCTTCCAAAAGCAACCACACTGGCCTGTGCATGATAACCGGAAAGATAATTTTCAATATAAAATGAAAGCAGATTGGCCCGCTCTAATGCCTGAACATAGGTGGCATCTTCCATATCCCCGTTTCTGTCATACAGGGAAACGCCTGTGATCTGGGAAGCCAGCGCATAGCTGAAATTGGTCGCGCAGAAAGTCACCTGACGGTTATCTAAGGAGATCGTCTCACCTGGTTCCATATTTCCGATCAGCAGCAGCTGATTGTAAAGAAGAATTGCTGCGTTCTCTACTGCATAAGAATAGTTATTGGTAAGAGTACCGGAAACTGTTCCGTTAAAAGCCCGGATCTCACCTGAGAAACCTTCTCCTGTTTCATTCTGGGTGTGAAGCTCCATCTGGAAAATTTTGGAATTAAAGGCCCCTGTATCCACTGCCTGGATCCAGGTGGCATCTTCCCCATAGCGGATGGTAATATCTGCTTCTCCTTCACCAAAAAATTCCTTCGATGGATTTTGGTCATAATAAGGACTGCCTGTAACGGGATACAGACGGTACTGGGGATTTAATTCCACTGAATACGTCTTATTATAAGGAGCCCGCATATTGATAAAAGTCGTCTCTGTTTTATCTGTCTGGCTGGTATTTTCTATGGTAGCGTAAGTGAAAAACGGTCCCTTAAAACGGGTTCCTGTTCCCATTAAGATCACCATACCAGTGGTACAGATGGCGATCAGTGCCACTGCAGGCTGGTAATATTCCCGCAGATCTCTTTGTTTTAAGAAGAAGTAAAGTCCCGGACCTGCCAGGGCAATATATGCCACTGCCAGGGTCATGTAAAATCCGATCTTTGGAAGATTGCGAATATTTCCTGTATTTACCAGACTCTGGACAGACCAGAACTGGTTGTAATTTCCACCACCTGCGTTGCTGTTTAAGGTATTGATTCTGTCTTCACCAAGGAGTGCTGTAAGGAAATAATCTGCATAGGAGTTGTCTTTTAAACAATATTCTTCCAGATCCGTAAAATCAAAAATTGCTGCCGCTGCCATTCCATTTCCTACAGAAGTAGAAGAAAGAACCGTAAGGGAACCACTTGTAAGCAGGTCTGTTCCGCCTTTTAAATCCACTTCTGTTCCTTCCAGGGAAAGAATATTTTCCCCCGGTTCCCTGGCTGTACGGTCCTGTCCCATCTGGATCTCGTAAACCATTCCAGGTGAAACCGGATATTCCAGCAATTGTTTACTGAAAGCAGATAATGTTTCATCTCCCCTGGCACCTGTTCCAAACAGTAAAATACCGCCACGGTGTACCCATTCCCAGATCGCCTCTGTCTGCTCTTCTGTAAGGGTCTCTGAGTTAAAATCCGTGATCAGAAGCACATCTAACTGGTCCAGTCCCAGTTCTGTATCCGGCAGATCATACACAGACAGGTCAATGGTCTTTGTACGCAGCATACTGTAATTGACACCTACCTGCTCCAGATAGGAAAGGCGTTCCGGCTCATCACAAAGTACACCGATAAACAGCTGGGCTGCATCTGTGTTCAGATCCATTTTCAGCCGTTTGCTAAGTACCTCATTGCCGGCCCCATCCATAAGTGTGATGTACATCAGGTCTGACTTGCTGCAAAGAGAGATATTTAACTTCTTTTCAAGGCTACTGTCTCCCTGGATCATGACCGGAAATTCGTAGCGGTATGTATCATATTTTTCCTGGGAATTGTTGCTGTAACCGTCATAGTCCGGTTCCTGGGAAGTAACGCACAAAGTTCCTTCAAAGGTTTCCTCTGACGTATTGTCTAACTGTATATCCAGTGGAAGAAAACGCCCGCTTTTTGCCACATTGTCATATCCATAGACCACATCCATACGGATAGGGCCTTCCTCCGGCGCTGCTTCTGTTTTAAGCACCTGCTCACTGTCCGTACTGTCGGAAGTATCTGCTGATGCCCCTGCCGCTGTCCCCATTCCCGGTCCGTCTGCTGTCATGGCAGCCAGAGCCGAAAAACTCATGGACGCGGACAATATGACCGCAAAAAGGGTGCCTCTCAGCGCCCTTTTTTTTCTCATTCCAACCATTTTATTTTTGCCTGTATCCATCCTGTAATTCCTCTTTAATTACTGTTTTTCGTCCTCAATATTTCCAAAATTTTCCTTATTTACATCAAAACGAACCTGAAGTTTTACAGTAAATACGGTTCCGTTAAGATCACTGGCTACACTGATGGTTCCTCCATGCATATCCACGATCTCCTTTGCAATGGCAAGTCCCAGTCCGGTTCCTCCTGTACTGCTGGAGCGGGACTGCTCTACACGGTAAAATTTATTGAAAATAAGAGGAAGCTCGTCTGCCGGGATCACATATCCATAGTTGGTAACAGAAACTGTCACTGTTTCGCTTTCTGCATGGATCTGCACCAGGACCCGCTTTCCATCTGCCCCGTATTTAATGGCATTTCCGATCAGATTGTCAAACAGTCTGGCTAAAAGATTTCCGTCTGCGTTAATAGTCTTGGCAGGCACATTACTCTGCAGATCATAAGACAGACCCTTTTCCACAAAATTAGGATACGCCTCTTCCAAAAGCTGTCCTAACAGCTTCACAATATCAAGCTGTCCCACATGCATGGCGATCTTGCCATAATTTAACTTGGTAAAACCAAACAGATCCTCGATCAGTTTCTCCAGCCTTCTCGACTTTCCATATGCGATCTCTATGTATTTATGCTGCATATCTTCCGGGATCTGACGGTTCCCTGCCAGAAGTTCCAGATAACCGATAATGGAAGTAAGAGGGGTTCGCAGATCATGGGCCACATTAGTGATCAGCTCGTTTTTCGTCCGCTCCGACTCACGCTCTTTTTCCATCAGCTGCTTGATATCCGCTGCCATCCTGTTTAAATTGGCAGCCATACCGGAAAACTCATCATCCCCGATCACATCGATCACTGTATTTAAGTTTCCTTCTGATATATTCTGCACTGCATCAGATATTTTACTGATATAGCGGATATAGGGTTCCTGAAGGATCATAAATGTAATGGAAAACAGCAGGATCCCCAAGATCAGATACAAAAGCACCACCGCTGTATGCTGCTTTTCGATTGCCTGAACCATCAGGACCATTTTTCCCTTGTTTCCCATATACCGTGCCACCATAGACAGGTTTGTAACAAAGAACACTTCTACCAGGCAGGTAATAATGGCGCTGTATATGATGTTCGTGATCACCCTGGTCCGGTAGCGTCTGCTTACATCATTTTTCAATCTTATAACCTACTCCCCACACAGTTGTGATGATCTTATTCTGCCTGGTATCTTCCTTCATTTTTCCTCTTAAGCGACGGATATGTACCATAACTGTATTGTTGGCTTCGTATACTTTTTCGTTCCACACCTTTTCAAAGATCTCATCGGTGCTGAATACCTTTCCAGGATTGGAAGCTAACAGATAAAGGATGTCAAATTCAATGGGTGTTAATTTGATCTCTTCTCCGTCTACGATCACTTTATGATTGTCACGGTTAATGCTCATTCCCTTAATGGTGATCTCATTGTTCACTGTTTCCCTTGCACCGCTGTTTGGATTTAACTGAGTGTAACGGCGCAGCTGGGATTTTACCCTGGCTGTCAGTTCCAATGGGTTAAATGGCTTTGTCACATAGTCATCTGCACCTGTACCAAGTCCTAAGATCTTATCTAAGTCTGTGGATTTAGCACTGAGCATGATAATGGGAATATTGTTTGTCTCCCGGATCTTTCTGCACATCTCCAGTCCGTTCATACCAGGCATCATAATATCTAACAGAACCAGGTGGATATCCTGCTTATCCAGGATACTCAGACCAGCCTCTGCATTTTCAGCTTTAAATACTTTATATCCATCACTGACCAGATAGATCTCGATCAGGTCCGCAATCTCTTTTTCATCATCTACAACAAGAATATTAATATCGGGCATTTGATTGTCCTCCTCTTTGGTTGTTTTTTCCCTTTCATCCCTTTCATTATACCATATACATACGCCTACTTCCTTACTTTTTTCTTGAAAAATTATGGCAAAAAAGGAACTGTGCAGTAAATTTCCCCTGACTGCAGCAGTTCCCTGTTTTTTATTGCTTTTTACTGACTATAACATTCTATTTGCAGAAGGAGATCATCTCACGATCAAATAATAAGGTGCCAAACAGATAACTTCTCCGGCAGCATTTTTTATTTCAAATATAAGGCGGAAAGTTCCTTTTGATGCACATGCATTTGAGATCTTTCCTTCTTCCATTGACACATTCCAGGCATCGGATCTCTGCCAGCCTGTGAGGCCTTCATAGGCAGTTACTGTTATCTGACCTTCCGGAGGCATATTTAATACCTGAACATTAAAAGACTGTCCCTTTCGCCATCCCTCACTGTCTGATATCCTGACACCGGTGATCTTCAGACCGGTTATATCTTTTTGGGCTTTCCTGAAAACAACCATCTGGGGTTCTGTTACTGTTTTCCCCTTTAAAATCCCGCTTTCTGTGAATGGATCTGTCCGGCAAAGCTGCGCTGTAAAATGGTACTCTTTTTCTTCTTCCGGAAACAGGTCAGAAAGTAAAGTAAGTTTCCAGTTGGAATTTTCATTTTGCATATCACCAAGCGGCAGGATAAAACTGTCTTTTCCGCTGGTCCTGTATTCTCTTTTTCCCACTTTTAACCGGGCATCTTCGGGAAGTTCGGTCTCTCCTGTGCCGGTCAGTACCAAAGCGAACGTTTTTTCTTTTTGCGCAATCTCTTCCCGGGGATCTTCTGCTTTGCAGGTTATTATAACCGTTGGATCTTCTGTTTTGCAGGTTACTGTAACTTTTGGTGTTTCCTCTCTCTCCTCGCTTTCTCTTATTTCAAGATCATATGTTTTTCCCGGCACCACCTGCACTTCCAGTTCCATCTGGCAAACTTTCACTTCTTCTGAGCTGTCTGATGCTATGAAACCCAGTTGATATAAACCTTCTTCTGCTTTCTCTTCTGACTCTTCAAAATCTGCCATGAATTGATAGTCCAAAGAGTTATACTCTGTACTTTCCATATCATAACTGTATTCCTCATCACCACTCATACGGGTAAATTTATTCAGGTCAATCCTGCTGACTTTCTCCTGCACCTTGTAATACCAGAAATCTGTTGTGCTTCTCTCTTCTGACCGCTCTGTCATAATGATCGAAGTCCCCACAGGCAATCCTTCTTCCATCCCGTCTTTTTTCCAGACGATCTTCCGGCTGTCATAGTTTCCGGGAATAAAAGAACGCACATTGTAAAATGCTGTAAAAGATGAAGCCTCATCTATAACTGCTTTTTTATTTTTCTCTGTCTCTGCAGATCTTAACTGGTAACAGGAGCCTGGGAGTATTCCAGAGCCGGAAAAACTGACCGGTATCACCTTACAGACCAGCCAGATCCTGCGTTTAAGGGTAACCTGGTCGTTTCCCAGAGTCACATCAATGTACCGCTCTCTTTCACTGTCTGTAAGGGCTTTTGAAAACTCCAGGATCATATTCAGATCTACCGTTTCCTCTTCCTGTATCCACCAGTTTCCGGGACAGCCATCTTCTGTAAGCAGTTCTTTTCCACTGTCATTAATCTCTAAACAAACCCGAAACTGTCCGTTGGCTCTTTCTCCTGTAAAATCCCCGGGATCTTCTTCTGTTAAATAAAGCCCCGGGGAGAGTTCTACCTCTTTTACCCTAAGGCCCTGTAAGTATTCCGGACACCAGTGAAATGCTTCTTTTAAAGAAACTTTTTTCTCTGCATACTCTGTTTCCAGAAGCACTGTAAAAGCATCCTCTTCATAATATGCTCCTGCTGCCCCTGTCTGCGTTTCTGCTGACTCTTTTTCTGCTGCCATTCCCCAAAAAGCCAGCCTTCCACTAATCTCCATAAGAAATACCAGAAAAAACAATCCTCTGCATATTTTATACTTCTTCTGCTTTTTCATAATCTCTTTTCATAGTCTCATATCCCTTTTTCATATTCCCAAGTACATCTTAATCTGCTGCCTCTGCTCTTAGCTGCGTATCCCAGGTATAGTCGGTCTCTGTATCTGTTTTAAAAAAGCGATAAGTCCGGGACGTATAAGGTTTCATCCACAAAGTCAGCTCCCCTGCCTCATACAGATCTTCCGTCCTGGTCTTTACATCCTCAAAAACCGCCTGGGTACTATCCGGTATCAGTCCCTCCGGCCAGGAAATCTTTATATTCCCCTCGTAATCTTTTACAGAAACAATCAGCTGTACACAAAAACTGCCCTGTTGGTCCTCTTTTACACAGAAAATATCGTTTTCCTTTTCCGGTATCACAAAGGTTCCCTTTAATGTTTTTTCAAAAGGAGACAACGACTGTACCTCTATGTCATAAACTCCCGGAGCCATATCCTGAATTACGATACGCTCAGAACTTCCTGCCCCCTGCTGTGGATACAAAATACCTTCTCCGCCTTTTTCTTCCCCATCTTTTCTCACCTGATAAATGTAATGGATGGGCGTATCAGACCATCTGTATCCGTCCTGATCATTGCGAAGTTCTATTGCAAGTGCCTCGGTTTCCGGTGACAGCTGGTATTCATTTCCTTCTTCTGTCAGCCGGTCACTGGTAAAATAAAAAGGAACTGCAGCCATTTCGTAAATATGGGTGCTGCTGTGATGATACCGGGCAAGAACGGGTACTACAAGAGTTGATGCTATAGTTTCTGCCTGTTCCATATGAACCTGTATTTTCACAAGATCCGGAACATCCGCCCATAAAACATCTTTCTTATCTTCCGGCCATATTACTTCCAGTTCATATGCATGGCCCTCTTTTTTTCCTGCTTCAAACCACATATCAGCCGTCTGAAACAGATAATTTTCTGTGACCATTTCTGAAAAACGTCCCAGCTCAGTATTATTTCTTTTTAATACATATGTAAGGGGCAGCGTTCCGGCTGTTGTAACCTGAATGGAATAGTTTTGTCTGGTCTCACTTACATTTCCATTTTTTTCATTTGTCACTGTAAGGGCGTATACCCTGTCTGTTCCCGGCTGCAAATCACCTGTTTTCCCTGCTCTGCTAAAGGGCTGCAGGATCTGTTCCCCATGTTCAAATGCAGCCACTTTTGCGCTTTCCTGCTTATGATCTGCACCGCTGTATCTGGCAAGGGTCTGCAGCCACTGTATCCCTTTTCCAATTTCCGGGATCTTAAACATTACCACACCTTTGATCTGAGACCGTTTAATGGGAATGTCCTCTGTTTCATTGGCATCCCCTTTTGTAATGACCTGATCCCCTTCTGCGGAAATGATCCTGTGTACGATTATGGACTCACCTGACTGGTAGACTACAATGTCCCCGATTTCTGCATCTGCCTTTTTTCTTACTAAAAGCAGAGTTCCTTTTTTTAAAGCAGGTTCCATACTTCCTGAAACAACATTAGCAAAGCCGATACCAAAAGGCATGGGAAAGGGATCTTTTAATACACGTTCTGCACAGATCATGTACATCCCTGTGCCTAATACCAGCCCCAGAATTGTCATTACAAACCTGCGGATCCATTTTTTCATTTATCCATGCCTCTCTGTTCATCGATGCTAAATTTTCCGTTTTTGTCTACCTTCAGTCCTGCCGGTGTCCGGTTGCTTCCGTCTTCTTCCGGCGGGATCACACCCTCTGGTATGTATACCTTCTGCTTTTTATCAATAACCGCCCGGTATGAAGTGTCCGGAAGGAATGTACTTTCTTTTAAAGTCAGCACCAGTTCTATTGCCCGGATCTGTTTTCCCACCCGGATCTTAAACGGACTGTTTTCCCGGAAAACAAATGAAACAGGTTCTTTTTTCTTTCGTTCCAGTTTCCAAACCAGCTGATAAGCGGTACCATCCGGCATAAGAACTTCCCACTTCTGTTTTCCAAAGGGAACTTTTTCCAAAACAAAACGTCCATCCACAGCAATTTTTTCTTCTTTTCCGCTCCATTTCAGAGTTCCGCCTGCTGCTTCTTTTATAAAGCCGGTAACATAGATCCTGCGTCTGAAAAATAAAAGGATGAACCAGAAGAATACACCTGGCAAAAACAGGGTTTTCCATTTGAAAGCCGGGGCAGATCTTTCGCAAACAGCAGCTGTATAACTTTCTTTTATCCAGATATACAGTTTCAGGATCCGTCTATACAGAACATATAATCAGTCTACCTGGTCAGCAGTTAATTCTATGGAGAAGCTGGTTTTTACGGAGGCAAGTATGGTATTATCTGCAGCAGCCAGACCAGTTCCTTCATTCACAGAAATTTTATTGTAGGAATTTGAGTCCTGATCCTTCACCACAACCTTACTTGTCCCTGCGATCAGCGCCCCCAGGATCGTATCCGCACCGTCATCTCCTTCAAACTCCCACTCCCAGGTAATATTGGTACTGGAGAGATTGTTTAATTGATCTGCCAGATCTTCTCCCGGTGCATAGATCTTTGCAGCATCTGTTTCTACTGTATAGATCGTCTGTCCCTGCTCTGCACCGGTTCCTGCACTGCCGGTAACAGGCTGGGAGTCTGCCAGCAGATTAGCAATATTCTGTCCGATCTCACTGAGGCTGTCTTTTGTCTTTGAGCCAGTTACTTTTGCACCGCTGTAAACTACGGGATAGTAATTGGCATCAACATTGGCTGCGTTTTCCAGGGTATAATAATTAACTCCCTGTATATACCCCTTCGCCTTTTCATACGCACCACCTGTCTCCGTATAGTATTCATTCCCCCCATTTGCAAAATCCTCTGCCTTTACATCATGGGCTTCCACCATCACCCCATATTCACCTTTCTTCAGATAAATATTCTGTGTCTTGATGGTTCCGTATACTCTGGTGCTTACTTCCGGGGTTCCGTTTAATGTAATGTGAAGTCCACTGTTAGAATTCCTGGTTCCGGGGGCTATCACATCGGTTCCGGCAGCAGAACTTTTAACCGTAACGGAACTGTCCGTATTGGAGACAATGGTGTTGGAGTCTGCTCCTGCGTAAGCATCCCCATAAAGACTTCCGCTGATCCCCAGATTTACGCCCCATTTTGCTGCCCTTGCGCTGTCCTGGGCTGCATCTGCTGTGGTGTATTTTGCGAATGTTCCGCTGATCATACTGGTGGTTAAAAGAGCTGCGATCATAAGTCCTGATGCTGTACGCATCCTTTTGTTTTTCTTCATACCTGATTTCTCCTTTCACATTCCATGGCATATATTCTGTTTTTTTCATATCGGTTTCTGCGGACTGCATCATACATAACAAACAGAAGGATCGGGAACACAACACAGACCATCATTCCTTTTGACGTCTGCATAAAGACCACTGCATTTCCCAGTCCCTGGATCCGCCTGCGGTATACACCGGCCAGATTTTTTGCCGGCACTACAGCATTGTCCTTTACATTATTGGCATCCCCTTTTGTAACCCATGCCAGACTTCCATTTTCATCTGTTGTAATTGACTCCACTCTGTGGGTGACAATGCTTTTTCCGTTTCCTGCAGGATCAAAAAATGCGATCACATCCCCTGGCCTTACATCCGAGGCAGATTTTGTATGGCAAAAAATCAGGTCCCCTGCCTGAAATTCCGGATACATGGAATCTGTCAGTACCACCATTGGGAAAGTACCTGCAATATTCGGCACCCGCTCCCTGTTTATATGGCTTTTAAACAACAGTGTGCAGTTTATAACTACAACCGGCAGGATCAGGATACACAAAAGCGTCCCCACAAAAGTTCCCATCTTGCTAACCCATTCTTTTTCCACTGCCCTTTCCCTCCTTTAAAAAACAGATATTTTCTGTTACATACCGCTGGTAATCTTCCTTTATTTTTCGTTTGTTTCTGAGCCTGTAGGGAACACGGAGATCTCCTTTTAACAACATTACTTCTCTGATCTGTTCTACGTAATCCAGATTTACGATATAGCCTCTGTGGCAGCGGTAAAAACGTGGATCTTCTCTCAGCTGTTCTTCGATCCTGCCAAGATTTTGGGAACATTTAAACTCCCTTCCGTCTTTTCGCCTGCCATATACCCGGTGCTCCCTGGCTTCAAAATACACCAGTTCATCATAACCGTAATAGCTGTAATCTCCCTGTGTACGGACTGAAAATCTGGGATTTTTTCTTTTGAAAAGCTGGTCTAACCGCTTCACCAGGCGCTCCTTTTTCAAAGGTTTTATCATGTAATCCAGTGCGTTCATTTCATAACTTTCCACAGCGTATTCCCTGTTTGCAGTGAGAAATATAAGAGGGGTTCCATCCTCTTTTTCCCGGATCCGCCGGACTGCTTCAACGCTCCTTTGGCCGTTCATCACAAGATCCAGGATCAGAAGGTCAAAATGTTCCCCCTGAGCCATGTCTTTTTCCAGAAATGTAAGATCTGTATAAGAAGTCACAGAAAATACCCTGTGTGTTTCCTGGAAATACGCTTTTAGGGCATCTTTTAAAAGCGTTAAATGGTCCTCTGCCGTGTCAGCAACTGCTATTTTCCACATAGGCACAGATTCTCCTTTTACATTTTGTAGCTTTGCTTTATTTTGTTTAAACTGGTTGGGATCAAAAAAGACTCCAGATAGAAAAGAAATATTTAAAAAAGATCAAAATAAAAGATACTGGTATCGTACCATAACTATTTTTCTTTGCAACCACTTTTTCCTAAAATGCAGAAATTCTTTCCTAAACAGCAGATTGCAATTAAAAAAGTCAAAAAAAAGAAGGACTGCGTAAACAGCCCTTCTCAGATTAAATTTTATTCATTACTGCTTTCGATCGGCTGGAAGATCCTGGTCACTGCCGGGTCTTTTGACTCCTGGCAGGCCTTTGCCATTTCGATGGCTTCTTCGCAGAACTGATCCTGGGAATTTACAAGGACCTTTCCACGCTTGTCCACTTTCTCGTAGCTTCCATCCGGCTGGAGAAGATGTGCTTTTACATTGTCTTCCAGTTCCAGTTTCAGGATATGGATCACCTTTTCTTTCAGGTTTTCATCTTCTACCGGGAACAGGATCTCCACACGGCGGTCCAAGTTTCTTGGCATCCAGTCTGCACTGCCCATATAAACTTCCGGACTTGCGTCATTAAAGAAATAGAAAATACGGCTGTGTTCCAGGAAATTTCCTACGATGGAGCGCACGGAAATATTTTCGCTAAGACCGGGAACTCCTGCTTTCAGGCAGCAGATACCACGGACGATCAGCTCTATTTTTACCCCTGCACAGGAAGCGTCATAAAGGGCGGAAATGATCTCCTTATCGCAAAGGGAGTTCATTTTTGCCATAATGTGAGCTTCTCTTCCTGCTCTTGCATGCTCTGTCTCACGGTTGATCATGCGCAGGAAACGATGGCGCAGCCATAAAGGAGCTACTGACAGCTTGTTCCATGCTCTTGGCTCTGAATAGCCGGAAAGCATATTAAATACAGCAGTTGCGTCTTCACCGATCTGGGGATCGCAGGTTAAGATACCGCAGTCTGTATACAGTTTTGCAGTGGAGTCATTGTAGTTTCCGGTTCCCAGGTGGACATAACGGCGGATACCGTCTTCTTCCATACGGACAACCAGAGTGATCTTACTGTGGGTCTTTAAGCCCACCAGACCATAGATAACATGGCAGCCAGCTTTCTCTAACATCTTTGCCCAGTTGATATTATTTTCCTCATCAAAACGGGCTTTCAGCTCTACCAGAACAGAAACCTGCTTGCCGTTGTCTGCTGCCTCTGCCAGTGCCGCAATGATCGGTGAATTTCCGCTGACACGGTATAAGGTCTGCTTGATGGCAAGGACTTCCGGATCTCTTGCTGCACTGCGGACAAAATTAACGACCGGGTCAAAGCTCTGGTATGGATGGTGGAGCAGGATATCGCCTTTGCGGATATTGGTGAAAATATTGTCCTCATTCATCAGTTCCGGAACAGGCTGCGGTGTGTATTTCGGAGTCTTTAAATGGTCAAACCCATCAAGACCATACATTTTCATTAAAAAGGTCAGATCCAGTGGTCCGGATATCTGGAAGATATCTTCGGAGCTGATGGAAAGTTCCTTCTTTAAGATCTTTAAAAGCTGTTTATCCACATTGGACTCGATCTCAAGGCGGATGGCTTCGCCCCACTGACGCTTCTTTAACTGCTTCTGGATCTCTTCCAGAAGGTCTACTGCTTCTTCTTCATCTAATGAGAAATCTGCATTTCGCATGATACGGAAAGGATGGGATGCCACAATGTCATAATTTAAGAATAATGACTGCATGTTCCGCTCAATGATCTCCTCTAACAGGATGACCACTCTCTGGGTTTCTCCGTTCTCATCCTTTTCTTCCGGCAGCTCTACAATCCTTGGGATAACAGATGGAACCTGTA
Organism: Clostridium sp. AM22-11AC; assembly: GCF_003473545.1. Taxonomy (GTDB): domain Bacteria; phylum Bacillota; class Clostridia; order Lachnospirales; family Lachnospiraceae; genus Enterocloster. Next base: position 171,162 of record NZ_QUCM01000002.1, on the reverse strand, counting down.
CCATGGCAAATTCCAGCTCTGCCTCTTTTTCATTCTTCTTTTTCAAAAGAGCGGCAATGTTTAATGTTTTATTGCGGATCAGAGGAAACGGTCTGGATGAGTCAAAGGCCATTGGTGTAAGGACCGGATATACATTTTTGTGGAAATATTCATCTGCAAAAGCAGCCTCATCTTCGGTAAGGTCTTCATGTTCCATGACAATGCGCAGACCATTCTGCTTTAAAGCAGGTACCAGGGAGCGGTTGTAGGTGGAATACTGCAGATCTACCAGCTGGTGAGTCTTTTCACTGATCTTGTCCAGCTGCTCTTTTGCAGTAAGTCCTGCAATATCTTTTTTGGCATATTTCGCATGGACCATGTCTTTTAAAGAAGCTACACGGACCATGTAAAACTCATCCAGATTAGAAGCTGTAATGCTTAAAAATTTCAGGCGGTCAAACAAAGGGGTACTTTTATCTCTTGCTTCGCTTAACACACGGTAGTTAAACTCGATCCAGCTTAGTTCGCGGTTTACATAATCATTTTTCTCAGCCATTTTACACTCTCCTCTTCTGCTTCAGCACAGGACGTATTCCAAATATTTCTTCAAAGAAAGCTGCCTTCTGTTCAAAAGAGGCACTCTCTAAGGCCAGATCACCCTTATAACCGGTAGTGATCACCAGCTGGCCTTCTCTTACTGCCATACGGCAGTCGATCAGCTTTGACTTATGGGTCTTGTCCATAGAGTTGGCAAGACGCAGGATTGCTGTCAGCTTTGCGATCAGAATGGTAATGGCCGTCCGGTCAGATACTCCTGCCAGATCCTGTCCTGCTTCTGTTTCCAGCTGCATCATATCATAATCGAAATCACGGATGTTATAACGCACTACATTGGCAATGATCTCACGCTCTAAATGGCTTAAACCAATGATCTCTGTAGACATGATCAGAGTATAGCCACATTCATTGGAGTTTTTCATGCTGATAAACTTTCCGCAGGCATGAAGGGTAACTGCGATCTGAAGCAGCAGACGTTCTCTGTCCCCTAATCCGTGAAATCTCCTGGTGCTGTCAAAAATATTCATGGCATACTGCTCCAACACCTGATTATGGCTGGCATGACACTTATATTTTTTCGCCATGTTTCTGGCTGCCGCAAGAATATCATTTTCAAAGTTATGGTCAAAGCGGATCAGCTTTTTATCGCTGGCATATTCCGCTGCAATACCATCACATATGCCGATCGCCGGGATCCAGAACATTTCCGCACCTGTTATATCTAAAATCCTTGTATACACAGTTGCTGCCGGAAGAAGAAGGGCTGCATATTCACTGTTTACACCGAAATTTTCCTCAATCTGGTCAATGGTCATCTGGGAGAGTTTATCGTAAAAAGCATGCATGGCAGCTGAGTCTACCCTGTTTTCCCCGCCTTTTATACCCAGACGGCGCATAAGATATAAAATATTGTCACCGATACCGATCAGATTGGTGATCTGGCGGTCTCTTAAGTACATTTTCCGGAATGTGATCAGCTCGTTATCCACGATCTCTTCAATATGAAGTCTGTGGCCGTCCACACTGGCAGGTATTTTGGCTAACTGGCTGCGCAGACGCAGGCTGCCAAGAGGCAGGTTCTGGGTAGCCACCAGAGAGTCTTTATCGAAAAGGGAGATCTGTGCACTGCCAAAACCTACATCCACGATGGCTGTACCCTTCTGGATGATCTGGTTAAACTCACCGCCTTTGGAGGCAACGGCCTTGTAGCTGATAAAGCGCTGTTCCGAGTTGCTGATAATGTGCACTTCCAGCCCTGTGCGCACCCGGATCTGGTCCAGGATGATCCGGCTGTTTTTCGCTTCACGCATGGCAGTAGTGGCATAGGCACGATAGTCCTTGACCCGGTACATTTTCATGGTTTCCGTAAATTTTTCCAATACCCGGCACATTTCATCTACCAGGTCATAACTTATTTTCCCTTCACTGAAGGTATCGCTTCCCAAAGCGATCACATGACGGATATGCTCAACATTTCTTATCCCTGTTTTATCTGAGATCTCATAGATCCCTAACTCCAGTGCAAAGGAACCTACATCGATCGCTGCAAACATCCTAACTGCCACTTTTTTCCTCCTTACGAGAGAACTGTAATGTTCTTTTAAAAAATTCCCCAAAACGGGGAATTTGAAAATAGTTCTATTTTATACATCTGTATACAGTATTCTACCTCAATTTAACCTGCCTTACCCTCATATGGGAGTAAAGGCTTTGTAAATTTTATGTAAAATCGCATAACTACACCCATTCTTACTTTCTGCCTAACAGATGAGTAATAAACTGGGAAGCAGTACGTCCGGACAGTCCGCCGTGGCTGATTTCCCACTTGTTTGCCTCTAAAAGCAGTTCTTCTTCCGGCATATCCAGATGGTATTTTTCTGCCAGAGCCTTTACAATGCCCTGGAACTGGAACTTGTCCGGAGAACCATAGTAGATGGTCACACCGAAACGGGCTGCTAAAGACAGCTTCTCCTGAACGGTATCATTGTTGTGCAGATCATCATCTAATTCTCTCTTGTCAGAGAATTTCTCACGGATCAGATGACGGCGGTTGGAGGTTGCATAAATAAGCACATTCTTCGGACGTTTTCCAAGTCCGCCCTCTAAGATCGCTTTCAGATATTTATATTCCAGCTCATACTCTTCAAAAGAAAGGTCATCCATATAGATAATAAACTTGTAGTTACGGTCTTTGATCTGCTCTAAGACTTCAGAAAGTGCCTTAAACTGATGCTTGTACACTTCAATCATACGCAGTCCCTGACCATAATATTCATTGAGGATGGCTTTTACGCTGGAAGATTTTCCGGTTCCCGCATCTCCAAAGAGCAGGACATTATTTGCTTCTTTTCCGCTGATAAAGGCTTCTGTATTCTCGATCAGTTTCTTTTTCTGCATTTCATATCCTACAATGTCTTTAAAGTAAATATGCTCTACATTGATGATCGGATCAATGATCACTTTGTGTTCTTCTTCTTTTTCGATAATGCGGAATGCCTTGTTTAAACCAAATTTTCCAACACCATATTCGCCGTAAAATGCAGCCATATGGCTCTGGAATTCATTTTCATCTTCTGACTGCTCTAAAAGGACTGCCAGATCTACGATGCGGTCACGGATCCGTCTGTTAAATACACGGCTCTCCTGTCTGGATGGGCGATAGTGGGCAATTTCTTTCCACATAGCTGCCGGTTCCAGTGTTTCCAGATCATAATCAAATAATGCCTTAAAAATGCGGTAATCATTTTTTGCCAGCATATCCAGGGTGCCTCCCGCATTTCCGCGGATCTCGCAGGTGGTAGTGTAGGCATTTTCATTGTCTGCAAGGCAGAGCGCTAAGAAGCAGTGCCATAAATTGCCCTCAAAACCATATTCTACTGCCAGTTCCACCAGTTCTCCTGCACAGGCAAACGGGTCTGCTTTCTGTCCTTCTTTTCCCAGTCCCATAAGGCCTGCCATATCCTCAAAAAGATCTTCATGTTTTAAATTTCTATAGATCACAAGTTCACTGATATTCATGTTTCTGTCCTCTTTCTGTATTTTGGATCATATCCTATTTATCTGTCTGTGCCTCATAATTTCCCAGAACCCTTAAAGTAGCTGCTTCCTCGGAAATGCCTTTTAAAGCATTCTGGACTGCAGGATCACTTAAGGTACCTTCCACATCTACAAAGAAACGGTATTCCCAGCTTCTTCCCGGGATCGGTCTGGATTCGATCATCAGCATATTAACACCATTGTAGATCAGGTTTCCTAACATATTGTAAAGAGTACCGCTCTTGTGGGCACATTCAAAACAGATACTGATCTTGTTGGCTCCCTTACAGTATACCGGATCTTTTGCCAGAATGATAAAGCGGGTCACATTATTTTTATTGTAATTAATGGATGGCTGGAGCACTTTCAGACCATACAGCTTTCCGGCGATCTCGCTGGCTACAGCTGCCTGGGTCACATCTGCATCCTCTAATACCTTCTTTGCGGAAACAGCTGTGTTTTCCATACTTACCTGGCGCCACTGTCTGTGGCTGTTTAAATACTGGGAACACTGCATCAGTGCCTGAGGATGGGAATATACCTGACGGATGTCCTCTAAAGTTGCTCCCGGAAGTCCTAAAAGGGCGTGATTTACGGCAAGTTCTGTCTCTCCTACTATGTATACATTATGCTTTACCAGAAGATCGTAATTGTCGCTGACTGCCCCTGCGGAAGAATTTTCAATAGGGAGTACCGCATAGTCCGCTCTTCCCTCTTCTACTTCCACCATAGCATCTTCCATGGATTTTACATGATATACATCTGCGTCCTGTCCAAAATACTGAAGGGCCGCCCCATGTCCATAGGAACCTTCCACTCCCTGATAGGCAATGCGCACGCCTTCTTTTTTCAGGTCATCTACCATGGTAAATCCGGTCTCAAGGGCCTGTCCATGACGTACTAAAAGACCATACTGCAGTTTGCGGCTGATGGTCATAATCTGTGAAAACAGTTCATAAACGCCTTTTTTATTAAACTCGCTGTCTGCCATAGCCATCACAGAGTCTAATTTCTGCCGTTCCCGCTCCCCATCGTAGACTTTCTTTCCTGTCTGAATTTTAAATTCAGCTACATCGGAACAGAGCGCCATTCTTTTTTCAAACAGTTCTACTAACTGGTTGTCGATCCCATCCAGTTTTTTCCGTATTTCCTGAAGATCCAGATTTTCCATAATTTTCCATCCTCGCTTATGTCTTTTCTTTTACCGCTTATGTTGCTTCTTTATTTTCCAGCTCTTTCCTGCTGCTGTTTTTTTATCATCTCACTGATGATCTCTCTGGTATAGGCCCCGGGGAATTTCTTTTTATCCAAAGGAAGCTCCTTTAAATAAATAGGCTCTCCGTATTCAATGATCACATGGCTTTTCCGGATCCATGGGATATGACGTTCAAATACATCATCTGTACCTGTGATCGCTACGGGGATAACCGGGCAGCCGCTTTTTTCTGCGATCTTTAAACTTCCCTCATGGAATTCCATCAGATCTGCAGGATCTTCGCTTTTATTTCTGGTTCCTTCCGGGAAGATCCACATGGAAATGCCGCCTTTTACTTTCTCAATTCCTGTAAGGATCGTTTTTAGACCTTCTTTTATATTGCTGCGGTCCAAAAACAGGCAGTTCATCTGCACCATCCACTGGCTTAACAGCGGAATACCGATCATCTCTTTTTTGGCAATAAAACCGGTAGGCGCCGGAACTGTAGTGTAACCCATTACAATGTCAAAATAGCTTCTGTGGTTTCCAACATAAAGTACTGCACGGTCGGAAGGGATATGTTCCAGTCCCCGGACCTCATAAGTGATCCCTGCCAGGTCCCTTACGATCCCCAGAATCCACCGCACCAGGTCAAGACTTTTCTTTGCAGCTGCCTTTGGATCCTTTTTTTCCAGGTTCTTTAAATAAGACAGCACCGGAATTGAAAAGATCAGATACAGCACCACTGCTAACACCACCAAAATCAAACGTATCATATTTTTCTCCTTTGTCAGTTTAAACTGTTACTATTATATAAAAAGACCTGCCTAAATACAAGTCATCAATGGGTACAGAGTGACTCAAAAAGCAGGCCGGTCCCAAACCAGAAGGGGATAAATGCAAGACGAATGACTCCGTGGATCTGATCCGGCCACTGGGAATAATCCCAGGGACAGAGTCCTTTGGTCATCAGAAAAGAACCGGCTATATATTCTCCGGTATAGATAAGCACCATATAGATCAGTCCATGGCGCAGTTTTAAAGCCACAGGGGATATTTCTTCCCTGTCAGCTTTTAAAAAATCTGGAAGTCCGCTTAACCATCGGTCGCACCATTTTACAATATCCGGAAGAATGGCACCGGCCGCATAAATGGGAAACATGATAACAGAGGTAGTCCCCATCATTTTCACATCTCCCCTCATCCACGCTTCCACAGATGTAAAGAGGATCTCTAAGCACCATCCGGCGATCCCGCAGCGGAAAAAATCTTTTAAAATAGATAAATAAGCAGCTTGTCTTTTCATGGCAATAGTCTGCCCGTGTTTCAGTCTGCCTTATCCATGGTATCTTCTTCCATATTTCTTGTGCCATCTTCATCCACTGTAAGACTGACTTTTACAAATTTATTTTCATAGATCAGTTTCTTTAACTGTCCTGTTTTCAGATCTGCGTCCACAGATACGATCCTGGAGTTTTTCTGACCACCGGAAATATAATCTGCCAGAACATTTTCCGGGTCACTTAAGTTTAAATTCATTAATTTGTGAAGCTTGCCTACTGTTAAGCGCCCTGCTTCTTTTTCATCATACAGATACAGCTGTACTGCGTCTGCCGCGATCTGGGACTCTGTATAGGCAGCCGCCCTTCTGGCACTTTTGATATAACCTGCAGTGGCCGGGACCGCTACTGCCATAAGAATAGAAAGGATCGCAAGGACAGCCAGCAATTCGATCAGGGAAAATCCCCCTGACTTTTTTATTCTCTTCAACATTTTTCTTTTTCCTGCTTTCCCCAAAAACCTGGACTGCTGTTACCGGTCAGTTCCGTTATCATCTGAGAGAATGTAGCCTTCACCTGTTTTTCCGGAGTATTCTGCTTTGTAACTCTTCTTGCCGATCTCACCTTCCCAGGTTGCCTTGTCTTCACTGGCATCATAGTTATAAGCTTCTGTTTCTGAATCTGCAAGCACACCGGCATCTACCATTTCCTGCTGCGCTTTTCCCTGCATATAGTTGGCTCTTGCATTGGAAATAGCTACCTGTTTGGCAGATTTCTCCTGGATACAGCTGTAAGAAGGTACTGCCACAGCCATTAAAATGCCCATGATCGCGATCACGCAGATCAGTTCCACTAAGGTAAATCCTCTTTTTTCTTTCCACTTTCTGTTCTTCATACATTGCCTCCCTTGTATCTTAACATTCTCTTGGAATTTTAGTCTGCAGAATAGATCACTTTCTCTGCTTCTTCCATATCCATTTCACCGTTCATTACCATCTGGGCTGCCTGTTCCTGGAGAGAAAGGAAGCCTCTTTCCCTCTGGTAGCGGCGGATCTTTTCTGCTGTTTCTCCATCACGGATCATATTTTTTGTTGTCTCGTTCAGCTCAAACATTTCATAGATCGCCCGCCTGTGGCTGTATCCTGTATTCAGACACTCTTCACAGCCAACTGCCTCCCAGACTTCCTCTGCTTCCTTTCCTGAAACCTCATACAACAGCCGTTTTGTCTGCTGTCCGGCTTTTATCTTCCGCCTGCAGTGAGGACAGAGCACTTTTACCAGTCGTTGCGCCACTACCCCTGTGGTGGCAGCAGCGATCATATAAAAGGGAATCCCCATATTTTGCAGACGGTAGACAGCAGAGACACAGTCGTTTGTATGCAGCGTTGACAGCACCAGATGACCTGTAACAGCGGCTCTTACGCCAATATCTGCTGTTTCTTCATCTCGTATTTCTCCCACCATGATCACATCCGGATCCTGTCTTAAAATAGAACGGAGGGCCGTTGCAAAAGTAAGTCCCGCCTTGGCATTTACCTGAACCTGGGTAACACCATTTATCAGCTTTTCCACCGGGTCTTCAACAGTTACACAGTTAATCTTCTTTTCTGCCAACTGGCTTAAGGCTGCATAAAGGGTGGTAGATTTTCCGCTTCCTGTAGGTCCTGTTACAAGAATGATGCCAAAGGGCGCTTTTAACATTCTGCCAAATATTTCTTCCTGCTTTTCATCCATTCCCAGACGGCGCACATCTATCAGGGAACTGTCCCTGTCATTTCCCAGCAGTCGCAATACTACTTTTTCCCCGTAAACGGAAGGAAGGGTGGAAATTCGCAGATCTGTTGCCATCTCTTCTTTTTCATAGCGGTACTTTCCATCCTGGGGAAGTCTTTTTTCTGCAATGTCCATTTCTCCCATAAGTTTCAGCCTGGTAACCACCGGCCGGTGATAGGACATTTCCATCTTTGTATACATACACAGATCTCCGTCAATACGAAAACGGATGGTCAGAAATTCTTTTCCCGGCTCTATGTGGATATCACTGGCATTTCTCTTATATGCAGATTCGATCAGCGTATTGACCAGGCGGACTGCAGGAGCGCTTTCCACTTTTTCTGCTGTTTTTCCGGTTTCAGCTGCTTTTTTCTTCTCTTCTGTTATAGTTTCCATCCCCGACAGCATCTTCTGGATCTGGTCTGCAGGTGTCAGCACCGGCCGGATCGTCATACCGGAGATCGTCGCCGCTTCCTCTAAAATATCCGGATCTACAGGAAAGGCGCAGGCAACTAAAAGATCTCCTTTTTCAAAACATACAGGTACGATCTCATTGTTCACAATAAAGGACTCCGGAAGCATCTCTATGGCAGCCGGATCTGCGGTCCGTTCCTCTAAATGGATGATCTCCATGTCATCCCGGTCGCTGAAACAGTTCATGATCACATCTTCTGTTGTATATCCCAAAAGAAGCAACATATCTGTCAGGCTTTTATCTTCATGACTTTTCTGGATCTCTTTTACCCGTTCTAGCTGCTGTCTGGAAATAATATCCCGTTCCACCAGCATTTCTTCAATGGTGATCTTCATGGTCTGGTTGCTCCTTTCTTTTCCAGATGTTATACTTTTTTATAGATGATTTTTCAGGAGGTGGCAATATGGCTGCAGGAATTTTCTTTCTGTTTATTCTTCTTCTTATCATTGCTGCATGGACAGACCTGAAAGAAGGTTATATCCCTGACTCTGTTTCCATCCTGATCTTTTTGCTGTCTTTCTGTTCTCTTTTCATCCGGTCAGGTCCCGGACTTCTATTGCGTATAGAAGGCGCTGTTCTCTGCGGCGGGCTTTTGGAAGGGATCCGTCTTATCAGCCGCGGTGGTATTGGTATGGGTGATGTAAAACTGATGACTGCCTGTGGCTTCTTTCTTGGAATCACAACCGGAGCGGTCTCCCTTGTTTTTGCCTATATACTGGCAGGTATGTTCTGTCTGCCCCTTCTCATTTTTAAGAAAGCCTCCCTGAAAACAAGACTTCCCATGGCACCATTCTTTACTGTGTCCATTTTGATCTTTCTCTTTTTTGAAGAAAAGATCTTTACCTGGTATCTGGGCCTATGGGGTATCCTGTAAAGGAACTTCTCCTTCTAAATGCATGGAAAAACCGGATATTTTCGTCCATGTATCCACATAGGCTTTTTCTTCCACAGGTTCTAATTTCAGGCGGATACGCACTTCGCAGGGTTCGCCTTTTTCATCGGTATAACTTCCGGTTCCTTCTGTTATGTATTCCCGGTCTTCTAAATCCAGGTCTGTATCCTGTCTTTCGTCTGCATCCTGTCTTTCATTTGTATCTTGTATTTCATCTGCATCCAGTTTCGTTATCCCGTCTGCCCCGGCACCTTCTGTTTCTGGTATATCTTCGTTTTCATTTTCTTCTGCTTCCTCATCCTCCAGATCTCCTTCATACTGGTTCCACAAAAGCCTAAGGGCATCACTTTCTCCCTTTGAAACTGCTTCGCAGAAAGAATTATGGATCATATGGGTGGTCAGGCGCGCTTCCATGTATGCCCGGTTTTTCAGAGCCATTTTTATATGATATCTGGACACTGCCATAAAACCACAGGCAAATACAGAAAGCAGTGTAATAAAAAAGATCACATATAGCAGACTTCCGCCTTCCCGGCCATCACCATGAAAGCGATCCGTCTTTATTCTCGTTTTCACCTTTCTCATCCTCTCCATCCTCCAAATATCCATAAACAGAAGAAAGCCGGATCGTCCGGGAGTATACTTTCTCTCCTTTATAAAGGACTGTTATCTCAGAAACTGCCTTTTGAGACTGTGTATCAGAAAAATCCAGCCGGACCTCATACTCTTTCTCAGCACCCAATCCTAAGTCTTCTTCTGATATCTGCTCCCATTGTTCTCCTAATTCACCGGATCCCTCGCAGTAATACAAAACAGAACTTTCTTTGGGGTCCACCCGGAAAAGGAAGGCATGATCCAGTCTGGAAGTGATCTGAAAACAGACACGGTCTGCTAATTCCTCTGTCTTAAGGATCTGCGTCTGCTTTTTGTATTCATGCATCTGACTGCCGAAAAAGCCGGCTGCCCAGATCCCTATGACCGCACTGAGTGAAAGAGCAGCTACAAGTTCCAGCAATGTAAATCCATCTCTGTTTCTCATTGGAATCCCCTTTTGTAATAAGTCATAGAGTCTCCTCCTTCACTGGTCACAATGTATTTTCCAAATATTTCGCTTGCGTCTTCCTCTTCTCCTTCAAAGATGATCTCTAATTCTTCTCCGGTCCATTCTCCCTGTCCTTCTTCTGCCAGTTCAGACAGTTCGTATACATTTTGCATCAGGGAATGTTCCCTGGTAAGAAGGACTCCGTTTGCAGCAGTCATGGAAAGAAAGGCTCCTGCTACAGAAAAGAGGATGGCTGTGCTTACGATCACCTCTAAAAGAGAAAAGCCTGCCTGTTTTTCACTGGTCATGACAATAAACCACCTCCATGGTCCCTTTCATCGCAGTTTCATCTTTTTCTAACTGCAACGACTTTATCCACATACCGGCGCCTTCCTGGTTGATCTTTTCCACAAATCCGGCTGCCTGTTCCCTGTCTGTACACACAAATTCCAGTGTAAGAGGTGTATACACATAACCTGCTGTATCCATCTCTTTTGTTTCCCCTGTTTCCACTCCGGAAAGTTGTATCCCAGTTTCTCCTGCAAGCTGCAAAAGCTTTCTGTCCATTTTTTCCGGACTCATATCTGCAAAATAGATCTGTCCGTTTCCGGCTTGTTCCAGTTTTTCTGCCGTCTGTTCCAGGTTCTGTTTTCCCTGGGGACCGCCCCGTTTGATCTGTTCTTCCAGCCTGTTGATCTCCTGTAAGTTGGCAAACAACAGATCTGTTTCCGGCTCGATCCAGAATTTATAAAAACCGGTCCACAACAGTAACAGCGTCAGAACTGCCAGTAAAAAACGTTCCCGCTTACTGAGCCTCATCTTTGGCCCCCTTTCCTATTGTAAAGACCAGGGCAGCGCTTACTTTATCTTCCTGTTGCTGCCAGTGACTCTGCTGTAAAGAAAATCCGGAATTTTCTTCTATTTTTTCGCAAAACAGAGAAACCTGCTCCGGCTTACTGGTGCTTAATTTTAGATGTATGCTGGCATCCTCTGCCTGATATTCTATGGTTTCCAAGTCCATTTCCGGCAAAAGCGCCTGCTCCAGACAGGAAAATACCGCCGGATCCAGTGTGATCTGACCGGCAAGTTCTCTTTTTTCTGCTGTCAGTTTTGCCAGTTCACTGATCTTTCCTTCCAGATCCCTTCGTTCCTGTGTAACATCATTACCCTGTTGGTCTGCACTGATCCGGTCCAGACGTTCCAGCTTTCCGGCTGTATAAAACTGACCGCCCAGGGCACTCAGAACGATGACTGCAAATGCTACCAGACTGGCGCACACCGGACCTAAAGGAAAACCTGCCTCTGTTATCTTTTCATAGAAGCTTTCTCCTTCCATAAATTCACCTGTATTCCGGTAAAGCAGATTTTTCAGTTCTCCCGCTAATGCCTGCCGTTTCCATATCCCATTTTTTCCCAGAGCCATACAGGGGATCCCCAGCATTTTTGCAAGAACTCCTGCGTCTGATCTGGGTGCTTTCAAACACTCACACTGGATCAGGACTCCCTGTATCTGAAATTCCCGTCTTTCCTGTTTCATCCTGGTCTGAAAACGACGGATCAGAACCGCCACTTCTTCCATTAACGCCTTTTCTTCTCCCAGATAGGCAAACATCCCTGGTTTTAAACTGGAATGTTCCAGATGACGGCAGTGTCCATTTTCCATCTGGTAAAAAACAATGGACTGGTCTGCAAGATGGACAAAGATCACCGTTCCCTTATTCATTCCATAATCGGAAGGTTCCAGAAAAGAGGCCAACAGCGCAGGTCCCGGCAAAATGGAATGGATACGGAAACGTGTGATCAGGGCTCCCGTTTCAATGGCCCGGATCCATGCTTCTGATACTGTGTACACAGTTCCTTTTAACATGCCCTGACCATTATTTGGCATAAAATCAGCTGCAAGAAGGCGTTCTCCTTCCTCTCCCAGGACCAGCAGCTGTTTTTCCGCCATCTGCAAAGCCGTTTTCTTAGAAGAAGCCGGAAGACTCATAAAATGGATCTTTACAGAGGCTTCTATAGCCAGGACGACCGCTCTTCCTTTCAGATTATAAATATCTGCCAGTGATTCCATGGCACCAGTTACAGTTTCTGGTCCGGTTATGGTGCGGGAACCCATAAAACTGTAGCCTCTGGCTCTATTTTCTTTTCGGATGTAATAAAGTTTATCTTCTGTAAGATAAATATAATGTTTCATCGCATCCTCCTTTATAACATTGCTGTATACATACTGAATACCGGCAGCATAATGGATAAAACAATACTTCCCACCACTGCTGCCATGATCAGGATCATACATGGCTCCAGCAGTGTTACCATTCTCACTGCAGACTGTTCTGCTGCTTTTTCATAATAGATCCCGGCCTGTTTTAAAACAGCTTCCAGATGTCCGGACTCTTCTGCCGCAGCCACCATGGAAAGAAATACCGGATGAAAGATTCTCTGACGGCTTAATGCCTGGGAAAGACTCTCTCCTTTTTGCAAGCCTACGGCAGCCTCTATCAGCTTCTTTTCGATCCATGTATTTCCCATTACATGTCCCGTTATATCCATACACTCTAAAATTCCCGTTCCGCTTCCATAAAGAACAGAGAACGCCGAAGCAAACCTGGATGTATAAATGGTCTTCATAAGCCCTGAGATCACAGGGATGTAAAGGATCATCTGGTCTCTTCGCAGACGCAGCCATGGAACTGCAAAAAGAGCCATCATAAACAAAAGCAACAAAGGTAGGAAACAGACATACAAAAGCCAGTTATCCTGAAGATAGGCCCCTGCTTTCATCATAAAACGGGTAATAGCCGGAAGTTCATATTCTGCCAGCATAACTCTGAACTGTGGAAGAACCGATGTAAGCAGAAAGGCGGACGCTCCTATGGATGCAAAGAAAAGGATACAGGGATAGATCATCGCTATCCGTACCTTTCCTGCCATTTCTACTTCTTTTTCATAATAACTGGACATTTTCTCTAAAATATGATCCAGGGTTCCACTGGTCTCTCCTGTCTGGACCATATACACAAGAAGTTTTGGAAAACAGCCATGCATGGACTCCATTGCCTCAAAAAGAGTCTGTCCTTTGTGGACTTTTTCTTCCAGTTCACCAAGAAGCGCCTTCATTTCCCTGTTTGCCGCTGTTTTACAGGCTGTTTTTAAGATCTCCGCCTGAGGAACACCTGCCGCCAGCATGGAACTGACCTGGCTGCACAAAGGAGGAAGCAGCTTTAACGGAACTGTAAAATGCTTCATGGAGGCAGTTCTTTCTTCATTTTTCAAAGAACAGCAGTACAGGCCGTCTTCTAACAGAGCTTTTACCAGTTCTGCTTCACTTCCAGCTTCTTTAACGCCTTTATACTTTCTGTTTTCCCTGTCTCTGGCATTGTATCTGTAAAGAGCCATTTTTCCTCCTTTCTGAAGTTAAAAAGCAAAAACCGGCTTTACCTGATCATGCTTGCTCAGATAAAACCGGCTCTTTTTAGCGAAAACAATTTTGTTCAGGCTCATACTCAAAACCTATGTCAGACAGAGTCTTTTTGATCTGGTCTTCATCCAGATCCATAGCCTGACACAATTCTTTTAAGGAACTGTAGTTATCTCTTAACTGGGTATTTATATAGCTTAACAAAATCATAGGATCTTTGGGTATTGCACTCATAGGATCTTTTCCTTTCTTGTTAACATAATTATTACAAAAAATTATAACATCTGTTACTTTCCATTTCAACTGTAATCTGTGCATTTAGGTCCTGAAAATCCGCCTGTTTTCTTGCTTTATTCACTTTATAATGCTTATATTATAGGTAAAATAATGTGTATTAAAGCAAAAAAACAGGTCTGCTGCAAGCATTTCTGTTTGCAGCAGACCCGGGTCATCGATCAGAATAAAGAAACCATTATTCTGCCTTGGCAGTCAGGTGATCTCCCTGTGGATCTACATCGATCACGATCACGGAGCCTTCTCCTACTCCATCTGCAAGGATGATACGTGCAGCCAGAGTTTCCACATTCTTCTGAAGGTAACGCTTCAGAGGACGGGCACCATATACAGGATCATAGCCATGATCTGTGATAAATACCTTGGCAGCATCTGTCAGACGCAGCTTCAACTCTCTGTCAGCCAGACGTTTGTTCACATCTGCTACGCAAAGGTCTACGATACGGCTGATATTGTCCTTGGTCAGAGGCTTAAACAGGATCATTTCATCCAGACGGTTTAAAAACTCCGGTCTGAAGTGGGCTCTCAACTCTCCCATAACCGCATCTCTTGCTTCTTCACGGATATTTCCGTTTTCATCAATTCCCTCTAACAGATACTGGGAACCAATGTTGGAAGTAAGGATGATAATGGTGTTCTTAAAGTCCACGGTACGGCCCTGGGAGTCGGTGATACGGCCATCATCCAGTACCTGTAACAGTACATTAAATACATCCGGATGTGCCTTTTCTACCTCATCAAAGAGGACAACACTGTATGGTTTACGGCGTACTGCTTCTGTCAGCTGACCACCTTCATCATAGCCAACATAGCCTGGAGGCGCTCCGATCAGACGAGCCACCGAATGTTTCTCCATGTACTCACTCATATCAATACGCACCATATTGGACTCATCGTCAAACAGTGACTCCGCCAGTGCCTTTGCAAGTTCTGTTTTACCTACACCAGTAGGTCCTAAGAACAGGAAAGAACCAATTGGCTTTGTAGGATCTTTGATACCGGCCTTGGAACGTATAATGGCATCTGTAACCTTTTCTACTGCCTCGTCCTGTCCTACTACACGTTTGTGAAGGACTTCATCCAGATGTAAGGTCTTGCTGCGCTCACTTTCTGTCAGTTTCGCAAC
Source organism: Clostridium sp. AM22-11AC (assembly GCF_003473545.1). Taxonomy (GTDB): domain Bacteria; phylum Bacillota; class Clostridia; order Lachnospirales; family Lachnospiraceae; genus Enterocloster. The sequence goes on along the minus strand of NZ_QUCM01000002.1, from coordinate 156,094 downwards.
CGGGATACCGGTCCACTTGGATACGATACGGGCGATCTCATCTTCGGTTACACTTTCATGTACCAGGTTGAGGTCTTCATTTTTAACCTTTTCTTCCTCAGCTTCCAGTTCTTTCTGTAACTGAGGCAGTTTACCGTACTGCAGCTCTGCAGCCTTGTTCAGGTCGTATTTCTGCTGTGCATCCTGGATCTGGCGGTTCACAGCTTCAATCTCCTCACGGAGACTGGATAATTTATCTACACTGGCTTTTTCATTCTGCCACTGGGCTTTGCCTGCAGCAAATTTATCATGAAGTTCTGCCAGTTCTTTCTGTAAGTCTTCCAGACGTTCTTTGCTCAGTCTGTCCGTCTCTTTCTTAAGAGCCGCTTCCTCGATCTCCATCTGCATGATCTTACGTGACAGTTCATCCAGCTCTGCCGGCATACTGTCAAGTTCTGTCTTGATCATGGCACATGCCTCATCTACCAGGTCAATAGCCTTATCTGGAAGGAAACGGTCGGATATATAACGGTCGGAAAGCACTGCCGCGCTTACAAGCGCAGAGTCTGCGATCTTTACTCCGTGGTAAACTTCGTAGCGCTCTTTTAAACCACGAAGAATGGAAATAGTATCTTCAACTGTAGGCTCTGCTACCATAACAGGCTGGAAACGACGTTCCAGAGCAGCATCTTTTTCAATGTACTGACGATACTCATTTAAGGTAGTTGCACCGATACAGTGAAGTTCGCCTCTTGCAAGCATAGGCTTTAACATGTTTCCGGCGTCCATAGAGCCTTCTGTCTTACCTGCGCCTACAATGGTGTGCAGCTCATCGATGAACAGGATGATCTGTCCTTCGCTCTTCTTTACTTCTTCCAGAACAGCTTTCAGACGTTCCTCAAATTCACCTCTATATTTAGCACCGGCTACCAGAGAACCCATATCCAGGGCAAACAGCTTCTTATCTTTCAGGCCGTCAGGAACATCACCACGGACTATTCGCTGCGCCAGACCTTCTACAACGGCTGTTTTACCAACACCAGGTTCACCGATCAGCACCGGATTATTTTTGGTCTTTCGTGAAAGGATACGGACTACGTTACGGATCTCGCTGTCACGGCCGATGACCGGATCCAGCTTCTGATCTCTGGCACGTTCTACCAGATCGTAACCATATTTCTGTAATGTATCGTAAGTTGCCTCCGGGTTGTCGCTTACCACTCTCTGATTGCCTCTTACAGTGGAAAGTGCCTGAAGGAACTTTTCTCTGGTAATACCATAGGTCTTAAACAGGTCCTTCATTTCCTTAGAAGGCTGTTTTAACAGAGCCAGGAAAAGATGTTCTACGGAAACGTATTCATCTCCCATAGCCTTGGCTTCGTCTTCTGCATTGATCAGGACTTTGTTTAAGTCATTGCTGATATACAGCTGTCCGCCACCGCTTACCTTGGTCAGTTTCTCTATGGCCTGCTTTGCCTCGTTTTTAAACATGTCGCCCTGAATGCCCATCTTTGTGATCAGCTTCATGATCAGGCTGTCATCTAACGTCAGCAGGCTGTACAGCAGATGCGGCTGGTCGATCTGCTGGTTTCCATATTCATATGCCAGCTTTTCGCAGTTCTGAACTGCTTCCATTGATTTCTGTGTAAATTTATTGATATTCATATGCCCACTCCCCTTTCCGGAACAGTGTGTTTGTTATCTTGTTTTTTGTTCTATGCGTACTATAACACTTGTTGTTAGCACTGTCAAGAGTCGAGTGCTAATTTTTGTAAAAAGTTTTTTTATTAAAAAATCCCCCGTCTATTTCATAAGACGAGGGGTAATATTATAAGTTGATCTGTTTTTATTTTAATCTACATTCATTTCTACACTGCTTTCGGCTGCAGTCTGCCCATTTTTCCACGGTCCTCTTCTGTAGAACATAATGGATAATGTTGTTGCAACACACCAGCCTACCGGCCATGCGCACCAGATACCTGTTGCTCCCAGTGCTGTCTTAGAGAATACAAAGGCAAGTACAACACGAAGGATCAGGTCTGTAAAGGTTGCTACCATAAAGTTCTTCATCAGTCCGGCACCTCTTAAGATACCATCTGCTACCAGCTTTGCAGAAACTACAAAGTAGAACGGAGAAAGGATCTTTAAGTAAATGATACCTGTATGCATTGCCAGTTCTGTAGGCTCGTCCATAAAGAGCTTTAAGACAATGTTTCCGCCGAAGAAGTACAGTAAAAACAGGGGCAGACTTAACATCCATACCATTTTAACACCGGCACGGAAGCCTTCTTTGATACGTGGCATTTTTCTTGCGCCCAGGTTCTGTGCTGCGTAGTTGGAAATACCATTTCCAAGTGTGGTGAAAGAAGTGATGACCAGGTTATTTAACTTGACAGCCGCTGAGTAACCTGCCATAACAGGGGCTCCAAATCCGTTGATGATACTCTGGATCACAATGTTTCCAAGAGAGATAAAACTCTGCTGTAAGGTACTTGGCACTGCGATCACTACGATCTGCATTAAGATCTTTTTATCGAAAAATGGTGCTTTTTCTTTTCCTTCGATCTTTGCAAGTCTGCGGAAGATAACTACCATTGCAAGGATACAGCTGATACCCTGACAGAGGAAGGTTGCCCATGCAACACCTGCAACACCCATGTTAAATCCTTTTACAAACCAGATATCTACTGCGATATTGGAAGTAGAGGAAGCAGCCAGGAAATAGAACGGTGTCTTGGAGTCTCCCAGTGCAGAGAAAATACCGGTTGCAATATTATAATAGAACACGAACGGCAGGCCCCATGCATAAATATCCAGGTACAGTTTGGAGTCTGCAAATACTTCATCCGGAGTACGGATCAGTTTTAACAATGCTTCGGATCCCAGGATACCGATCAGCATCAGGCACACGCATACAAAGGCGCTGAAAATGCAGGCTGTATAAACAGCTGTTTTCATTCCCTTAAAATCTTTTGCGCCAAACAGCTTTGATACAACTACAGAGCATCCCATATTGCAGCCAAATGCAAAGGCAATGAAGATCAATGTAATCTCATAACTGTTTCCTACTGCCGCCAGGGCATTTTCACCGATAAATTTTCCTGCTACCAGGCTGTCTGCGATGTTGTATAACTGCTGGAAGATAATACTTCCAAACAACGGCAGACAAAATTGCCAGAGCACCTTTTCAGGATTTCCTACTGTCAGATCCTTATTCATTTTCCATTTCCCCCATTCCCCTTAAGCCATCAATGATCACATCCACGCAGCCATCAATTCCAAGTTTACTGCTGGATAACATCATGTCATAGCTTTCTGACTGTCCCCATTCAGTCTCGGAATAAAACTCATAAAAATGTTTTCTCATTCTGTTCATATGTTTGATCCTGTGGACCGCTTCTTTTTCACTGATCTGGTTTCGCTTCATAACACGCTTGACTGTACTCTCTTTATCTGAATAAATAAATACAGACAGTCTGTTCTCCTTCGGGATCATGGAAGCAGCACAGCGACCAATGATCACACATGGACCCTGTTTTGCGATCTTTTCGATCACTTCTTTCTCTGCATTGAATGTCACCTGGCTCTCTGAATAGAAAGTATTGCCAATGCTTGCAATATCCGCATAAGGATTTCCACTTAAAAACTGAATACTGTTGATCGGTGACTCTTCTGTTTTGGAAATAAAATCTGTGCTTAACCCGGACTCCAGCGCCGCTTTCTTGATCAGCAGCTTATCGTAACAGGGAATTCCCAGTTTTCTTGCCAGCTTTTCACCGACCTCACGGCCACCACTTCCATATTGTCTTCCAATACAAATAATGCCCTTCATGTGATCCACTTCTTTCTTATTTATTTTAATTAATGTTGTTGAATGAATATTGAATGTTGTTTTTTGACGTCGGCTGTATTATAATCCGTAACAAGATATATGTAAAATATTAAAAATGTAATTTAGATATGTGTTTTTGATATAATGAGCGCCATGAAAAACAAGCGCCGCCAAAGGCGGCATTTGTTTTTCACAAGCCATTAACGAAGGTTCCGCCTGCGAATGCAGGCAGTAAAGCGCGTCAGCGCGGGGAACCTGAGTATACAAGTGTATATATGGGGGAAAACCAAAATGGACATCAGCTACGATTATTACCGTACCTTTTACTATGTTGCAAAATACAAAAGCTTTACAGGGGCTGCGGAAGCACTGCTGAACAGTCAGCCAAACATTACCCGGACCATGAAAAAACTGGAAAAAGAGCTGGGATGTACTTTATTTGTACGCCAGAGACACGGTATTGCACTTACTCCGGAGGGCGAAAAGCTGTATGCCCATATTTCCGTTGCTTTTGAACATATTTCCTATGGGGAACAAGAGATTGCCAGGGATAAAAGCCTGCAGTCCGGTATCGTTACCATTGCAGCCAGCGAGATCGCCCTCCACTGTATCCTTCTTCCCACCCTGAAAAAATTCCGCAACACCTATCCAGGCATCCACATCCGGATCCTGACCCATTCCACTCCCCAGGCCATGGATATGTTAAAAAGGGGACTGGCAGATTTTGCCATTGTAACAGAACCTTTTGAATTTATATCCGGATTTTCTTTCCGTATTCTCAGAAGTATCCAGGAAGTGCCTGTGTGCAGCAGTGTTTTTTCCCTTTCTACCGGAACGTCCCTTACAGACGAGCAGATCAAAAAATATCCCATCATCGGTCTTGGTGAAAAGACAAGTTCCTTTGCCTTTTACTCCGACTATTTTAACAGAAGGGGCGGTACCTTTGCCCCGGAGATCGAAGCAGCGACTGCTGACCAGATCCTGCCTATGGTACAGTCTGACCTTGGGATCGGTTTTGTTCCAACGGATTTTCTGGAAAAAGAAAATATGGAAAATCTGATCATTTTAAATATGGAACCGCCGATCCCCAAGCGAAATATCTGTATGATAAAAAGAAAGTATGAGTCCCTCAGCATTGCTGCTGCAGAACTGGAGAAAATGATCCTGAATAATAATAGTAATAATAAGAGAAATTAAAAACAGTACCCCGGAACCATCCTGATCTAGATGATCCCGGGATACTGTTTTTATAAGTTGTTCTTTTTATTTTTGTAGATTATTCTACGCCCTGTGCTGCAACCGTCTTATCGGTCAGTGTACCATCATAGATCACTGTTACCTTGTCACCAACGCTGATACCGTCAAACATTCCTTCTGTTCCTACAAAAGAAAACAGGGTATTTTCCGGATCTGCAGTATCCAGAACAATATGATCTGCCTCAACTTCTGCTACTGTACCGGTTAAAGTTTTCTTCTTTGCTTCTTCTGTATCTTTTGCATCAGCTGTTACAATGCGGGTCGCTACTGCTGCGTCATCTGGATCTTCCAGATCACCGTAGTAAGTTACTTCTGCTTCTGCGCCAGCTTTGATACCGTCTTTTGTTACCTTCTGGGCGATCAGTGCATTCAGTGTATAGGTTCCTTCTTCTGTCTTTAAGGTAATGGTGCTGTCATCTGCACTTTCAATAGTTCCTTCTACTACCAGATCTTCCTGATCTGCCTCTTCTTCCCTTGCAACCTCAGCTGCGGAAGTCATGATCTCTACTGAAGTTGCCTTTGTAACATCACTGCTTAATTCACCGGCAAAACCTACGTTTACTTCATCGCCTTCGCCGATCTCATCTGCACCTGTTATCTCTGCATCTGAAATATCAAATTTTGCGGTATTACCTCCATCTTCAGAAACAGTGATCACATTATCTTCTACCAGGCTGACAAAGCCATAGTAATAATCTTCTTCTACTTCTTCATCAGAAGTCGCTTCTGTACTTTCTACTTCCTGTGCTGTGGTAGATTCTGTATCTGCTTTTTTAGAAGAACAAGCGGTAATTCCCAGTGCAACTGCCAGAAACGCAACTGCTAAATACTGTTTTTTCATAAAAATCTCTCCTCTCTCTGCCGCCTGTGGACTAACTTTTTGCGGCACGATACATCTTACTACGAAAGCTGTGTTTTTACTATGTATTTTTTATGAATTTTTCCTTAAATGTGTTTTTGGGGATTTTTAAGATCTGTCTTTTCTGGATCTCCTTTTCATGACCACTAAAAGGATCAGTCCTATGAAAAGCCCAAGTATACCGATCGCCACTGTGATCATAAGGCCGGTGCGGACCAGATACCAGAAGGGTCCCTGTCTTTTGACCGGACTGTCATTCTTTTCCGTATGATCTTCTTTTATCTCCATGGTCGTTTCTTCCTCTGTCATTTTTGCAGGTTCTTCCAGCTGATAGATCACATGAAGTTCATAATAATCCGGCTCTTTCCATTTTACTTCCCCTTCATACAGCACTTCATAATCCTGTAAAAGCCGTTTTCCAAGTGCCAGCGCCTCCCTGCAGATCTGCCCGTTTTCATCTGAAAATGGTTCTCCGTTCCATACTAAAGAGGTGATCCGGTAATCATCTTTAGAAAGTCCCAGGTCTTCTAAGATCCGGTCACCTGCCTCTGCTGTTTTTTCAAGAAGCTGGTCTTCCCCTGCCGGTATCACAAGATCTCCCAATTCATATTCATCTGCCCCATAGGAATAAAATGTAACAGGTACTGAAAAATCTTCCTTCCACTGCTTCCCTGTGATCTCTACATTTTTTCTGTATAAGTTTCCGGAAAGCAGGATCCATCCGGGATCTGTTTCATCTGCCAGAATGATTTCAGGAACCTCCTCTGCAGCTTCCACCTTGGGATATTCCACCCGTTTTTCCAGGGTACGGGTAATCTCTTCCCCTTCTTTTTCCTGTAATTCCCAGTGTTTTAATTCATAGCGGATCCCATTTTCATCTTCATACTCTTTTTCAGGTTCTGACAGTTCTCTGACTTCTTCAATTGTAAGTTTCTCTGTAAAAGTCAGCTCTGTCTGTGCCATGACGCTAAGACCTGCGACCATACTGGTAAAAATTCCTGTAGCAAGAAATGCCAGCCCCTTCAAATACCATTTTCCCCATGTTCTGTTTTTCTCTTTCATACCTTCTCCTTCACAATATTTACGTAAGACCTGTGGTTCAGTTTCTGTATTTAATTGTCAAGGTTCGGTTTTCAATGGATTTTTAATGATTTCATGAAGCCTGTTATAGCTGTGATATGGGAGATCTGAATGTCTCCTGAATGTTTCATGGAGCTGTTAAAAACAGCTGTAGGTTTATTATAAAAAAGGGAGGGGATTTTGTCAAATACATCTGGCAAATATCCCCTCTCCTTGATGGATCATTTTTAATTATTAACGGAACTGGCTGTATTTATGTCCTGCTGACATTCCGCCTCTGGCTGCTGCCAGTTCGCTGACTGTAACTAACTGATATCCTCTGGCTGTCAGTTCCGGGATCAGTACTACGGCTGCGTCTGCAGTAGCATCGTAAATATCATGCATTAAAATAATATCGCCATCTTTTACCTGGCTTAAAACGTTATTGATGGTCCTCTGTGCATTTCTGTGCTGCCAGTCTCTTGTATCAATGGACCACATGATCGCCGGCATTCCCATAGAACCAAGAACGGAAAGGGAATGGGCATCTACATAGCCGCCTGGCGGACGCATTACAACCGGTGATACACCGCAGACTGCTGCGACTTTCTGGTTTACAGCACTTACCTGGCTTACAATGCCGTCACTGCTCAGTTTGGATATGTATTTATGGTCATTGGTGTGATTTGCAACCTCACAGCCCTGGGCTACCATACGGCGGATCACATCCCCGTTGTGTGGAACATTGGTTCCTACCATAAAGAATGTAGCTCTTCCTCCATACTGGCTTAAACTGTCTAAGATGCGGTTTGTAACAGAGGCTCTTGGACCATCATCAAAAGTCAGGGCGATCATAGGCTTTGACGGATCTACTGTTGAAGAAGCTGTCTCTGCAGGCGCTCCTGCATCTTTTGCTGTAATAGATGCCTTGATGCCATCAACTCTCAGTCCTGCTCCTTCGGTTCCTGCTGTTGCACCATTTACTGCCCAGTCTGTCCAGGAACCGTTCTGGTATACCTTATAGTACAGATCATAGGAAGCTGCCGAAGAACCGGTCAGTTCCATGGCAATGGCTTCCAACGGCTTTTCTGCTGATGCCCCGCCGTTTTCTACGCCGTCTGCTTTCCAGTCAAGCCAGCCGGTACCGCTTAAATTTACTTTGTAACGGACGCCGATCTGTGCTCCTGATGGAATATTGATCAGATTAGCTTTCATAGATGTGACCCATGACTCTGATGAGGCTGACAGTGCCTGGTTATCTGCTGCCGGATCGCTCCAGCCCTGATTTCTGAAATATACACTGTAGTTGACCTGAAGTGGGGTATCTGTATTCTGTCCTGTTTCTCCGGAAGTCTCCTGTGTATCATCTACGGTTACAGTACCTATATCCTGCTTTACCTCTCCCGGTCCCCCGGTCTGGGATGCAGTCTTTGCCGCACCAATACCGGTAGTTCCTGCCAGTACTGTCATTCCCTGGGCAGTAAAGATCATTCCTGCTGCCATAAGGACTGCAAGAACCCTGCTTTTCATTTTTCTCATTCTCTTCTCCTTTTAACCAAATACTCTTTCACACAGCATCACGTATTCTTCATAATAAATGTGGCCTTTAAATTCTTTCAGAGCCTCTGCCACGCCTTTGTAATACCAGCCTTGCATCTCTTTGTCTTTCTGGTTGAAACGCTGCCACACTTCATCTCCCAGAACAAGATAATCTCTGGCTGTACTGCGGATATTGCTTAATTTGTCCGCAAGAGCCAGGATCTTTTCATCCCTGGTTGCCGTTTTCAAGCGTTCTACGGTTGCACCTTTACGTTCAACCCAGCTTTTTGATTTATCTTCGCTTTCCCCGTCTACCAGAAATGCCACCCTGGGGCCGAACTTTTCTTCCAGTTCTTCTCTTGTAACCCCGGCGTCCTCTATTACATCGTGAAGAAGGGCCGCAGCTATCATCTCCGGTTCATCTGTAAATGCCGTTACGATGGCCGCAGTTTCCATCGGATGCGTAATATAAGGGATCTCCGTTCCCTTTCTGAAAACGCCCTGATGAGCCCGATCTGCAAATTCAGCCGCCTCTTTTATCATATTGTGCTCTACCTCTTTTCCCCCATGTTCAGTTGGCCTCTCTGATACCAGATTGCTACGTGCTTTTGACCCTGGTATCATCATACCATACCCGGACATTATTTTGAAGTTGTATTTTATTGTCACTTTCGTAAGACTTTCTCAATGAATAATTCCTTGTAAGTAAACTGTTTTTCTGCTATGCTATAGAGAGTTTTTAACAAAGGAGGAAATGGTAATGGAACACCATTCATCATACAGCGCACCAAGAAGCAGCCGTGGTTCAGAACATACCCGCCCTGCTGCTTCCCGTCCAAGTCAGAGACGCAGCCGCAGTCCAAAGAAAGGCAGCAGTTTCGGACATATTTTACTATGTTACATACTTCCATTTTTAGCAGTCAATCTGGCGATCTTTTTTATTGTCACGGCTACACCGAAAATTGAAATGACAATCAGCGATACTACCGATTATAAAACGCTGGATGTAAGCTTTAAGGTCCACTCTCTTCTTCCTTTAAAGAAGATGACAACGACTCTGGAGTCCCAGCCAATTGAATTCCAGAAAGAAAAAGGCGTTTATCATGCAGTCCTGACAAACAATGGTACTCTGGAAGTCTACGTATTAAGTTTGAACGGTATGCAGGCCCAGGATATCGAACATATTGCTGTACTGGACGATACACCGCCTTCCTTTGATGAAGAAAGTGTTGTAATAGAAAACGGTACACTTACCATAACAATAGAAGACAGTATCTCCGGCATTAATTATGACTCCCTCTATGCTACCGATGATGCAGGAACCAAGATCCTTCCTGACAGCTACGATAAGGAAAACGGGGAAGTCACCTTTAAACTGGAAGAAGGTTCCCTTACTGTCTATGTAGAAGATATGGCAGGAAACCCAAATCAGGCTTCCTTCTCTCTCAGCCAGTCCGGAATTGATACCGAAGACCGGGAAAGCAAGTTCCCGACAGACGGAAAGAATGGTACGAACGGAACTACAGCAACAGAAACTGAGAACGAAACCAAAGCCTCTGAAACTAAGTCTTCCGAGACAAAGGCTTCTGAGACAAAATCTTCCAGCACCAGCAGTACCAAAGCACAAACAAAGGCTGAGACGAAAGCATCATCTGCAGCTAAGTCTACTACTGCAGCTGCAAAATCCACTACTGCGGCTGCCAAATCTACTACCGCAGCCAAGTCCACCACTGCAGCTGCTAAGTCTACTACTGCGGCTGCTAAGTCCACTACCGCAGCAGCGAAGTCCACCACTGCAGCTGCTAAGTCCACTACCGCAGCAGCGAAATCTACCACTGCGGCTGCCAAGTCCACTACTGCAGCAACCACAGAAGCAGCGAAATCTACTACTGCAGCAGCACATGAACCATCTACAGCGGAAGCACCTGCTACCATTGCTCCGTTAAATTAACAAATAATAAACAACAAAAAGCTGACCGATCTTCTTATTTTTCAAAGAATTTCTGTCAGCTTTTATTTTTATGATACTATTCAGTTCATGGCCGAACTGCAAGTATTTTACCATCCTTCCGCTACGATCTCATCAATAATATCCACGTATTCTGCACAGTATTTTTCATATAACGGCATAACTGCCTGCTGGAACCGCAGTTTTTCTTCCGGTGAAAGCTGGGTGATCACACAGCCTTTTGTTTCTACGCGCTGTCTGGATATAGACTCTCTCGCTTTCCACTGGCTTCTTTCATACCATGCTGACTCCTGGGCACATTCCCGGATGATCTCCCTGTATTCTTCCGGAAGTTTGTTCCAGGTATAAGTAGAAGCGATCTGAACTTCCGGCACACGGCTGTGTTCATCTACTGTAAAATATTTTGCCACTTCGTAATGCCCTGCAGACTCATAGGATGGCCAGTTATTCTCTGCTCCGTCTACTTTTCCAGTCTGAAGTCCGGAATATACTTCCCCATAGATCATAGGAACCGGAACAGCTCCTAAAGCCCGGACTGTATCACTCATCAATTCCGACTCCTGAACACGGATCGTCATTCCTTTTATATCTTCCAGTTTTTCAATGGGTTTTATGGAATTATAAAAACTTCTGGCACCTGCATCATACCATGAAAGCGCAATCAGACCGGAACCATCAAAAGAATTAAGGAAATCATCTCCAATAGGACCTTCCAGTACTTTCCACATGTGATCTGCGCCTGTATACAAATAGGGCATCTGAAGTACATTTAACTTGGGAATGTACTCTGCTACCGTAGAAATGGATACTCTGGCAAAATCAATACCACCAAACTGCAACTGTTCAATGACAGATTTTTCATCTCCCAGGCTTCCGCCTGCATTGACCAGTATCTCAACTTTGCCTTCGGTTTTTTCTTTTACCAGCTCCGCAAACTTATCTGCACCCTGGGTCGTCGGATAATCTTCCGCCTGGTTTTCCGCATAGGTCAGTACAAAATCCGGTTCCGTTTCCTTTTCTTTTCCTTGAAATACCCCGGCACAGCCGCTTAAAATAAGCGCAGCTGCCCACAGACAGAATATCTTCTTTTTTATCATTGTTTCCTCCTGATCTTGTGACTGCTGCGTTTCCTTTTATTTTGACTTTACCTGGATCTGAGACTGCTTTTTCATCAGCCAGTCATAAAAAGTTGCTTTATCTTCTCCGATGACACGGTCTGTAAGTAAATATCCATGGGATGGATCTGTAAAAATGATGGCCATCCCCGGCAGCTTTGCGATCCTTACCATTTTTCTCCACGGGATCTTATCGTAAGTATTTCCCACTTTTACCTGGATCCCAACATCATCCAGACGGATCTCTGTGTCCTCCCCGGAACCGGATGCCAGTTTTCCTGCACTGAGATAGACAGCCAGCGGCTGAAGGATTGGAAAAAGGCAGCAGCCTAAAACCATACAGATGCGGAATACGGTTCCCGAAGACTCCCATTTTGCACAAGTAAGAGCTATAAGAGCTGCTGTAAAAACAAGGTTTACCATGCCGGTCATGGAATGGTAGATGAAATACATGGACATTTTCCAGTATTCACCTCTGGTTGTTTTATAACGGTATTGGTACATGAATTGGTCCCCCTTGAATGTGCGTATACACTCACGAACCCCGCGCATTCGCACTCTACTGCCTGCTGACGCAGGCGGTTCGTTCGTTAATGGCTTGAAAAAAACAAATGTCTGCTTCGCAGCCGCTTGTTTTTCCCTGTGCTCATTACATTATAGCATAAAAGGGGATGTCCACGACACCCCCTTTATTTTTATATGTACTACACTTTTATCAAACTTCTGTCATTCTATCAATGTGCAAATACACTTGGAAGCCATAAGCTGATTCCTGGTACGAAGGTGATCAGCAGCAGGGTAATGATCATGCACAGATAGAATGGTAATGTTGCTTTTACAACCTTTTCCATCGGGATCTTTGCAACAGCAGAACCGATGAAAAGTACAGCACCTACAGGAGGTGTCAGAAGTCCGATACCACAGTTAAGGACAACCATGATACCAAACTGGATCGGGTCAATACCAATAGATGTTGCGATCGGCAGAAGGATAGGAGTTGCGATCAGGATGATCGGAGCCATATCCATAATGCAGCCTAATACCAGAAGGATCAGGTTTAATAACAGAGCGATCAGGATTGGGTTATCAGTCAGTCCAACAATAGCCTGAGCTGCCAGATCCGGTACGTGAAGTCTTGTAAGGCAGTAACCGAAGATACTGGAGGTTGCGATCAGGATCAGTACGATAGAAAGAGTATCTACACACTCGCCCAGGACTCTCCAAACACCTTTCCAGTCAAGACCTTTGTAGATAAATACGCTGACGATCAAGCTGTAGATAACTGCAACTGCTGCAGACTCAGTAGCTGTGAACACACCGCCTACAACGCCGAACACTACGATCAGAACGGCTGCTAATGCCCAGAAGGAAACGCTTAACTGCTTTAACAGGTTCTTCATGCTGAACTTGTCGCCCTTTGGATAGTTGCGCTTTACAGAAATAATGTAAGAACCAACCATCAGGGATGCTGCTAAAAGAGCTCCCGGAACATAACCCGCAAGGAATAAGCTTCCTACGGAAATACCACCTGCTGTGGTAGCATAAATAACCATGTTGTGGCTAGGTGGAACCAGAAGTCCCTCACAGGAAGAAGTAATAGTAACTGCAGTAGAGAAGTCACCGTCATATCCCTGGTCAACCATCATAGGGATCAGAATAGATCCTAAGGAAGCAGTATCTGCAGATGCAGAACCGGAAATACCACCAAAGAAATAAGATGCAACGATGTTTACCATTGCCATACCGCCTCGCATCCAGCCTACGCAGGCATTTGCCAGAGCGATCAGTTTTTCAGAAATACCACCGGAACCCATCAGGCATCCCATTGTGATAAAGAAAGGTACTGCCATTAAGCTGAAAGAGCTGATACCTTTTACCATCTGCTGACAGATGGTAGTCAGAGGAAGCCCCTGGGCCATCAGACAGAATACAGAAGAAAGAGCTACTGCGTATGCGATCGGGAAACGCAGCATGATCATAAGGAAGAAGCTTCCCAGTAATATAAGAATTGCCATGCTATTTACATCCATACTACTTCTCCTCCTTTACATAAAAGCTTCTGATATGATTGTACAGTGCTTCGATCTCGAAAATGATCATCGCAACACCTGCTAACGGAACCGGCAGATACATCCAGAAACGGGATACTCCAGGCATACTTACATAAGTACCCTTTGAACCGATACCGGAAGCATAAGTCCAGCCTACAGTCAGCATGATGACAGCCAGTACTAAAACAGCTACATCAGCAAGGATATCCAGGGATTTAACCAGCTTCTTTGGCAGATAGCTGTCAAGAGCGGTCATACGGATATGAGCACCGCGGCGGATTGCCAGAGCTGCGGAAAGCACAGCCATATAAGCCATACAGGAAAGAACTACTTCTTCAGACCATGCCGGATCTGGAATAAATGAGATATAACGTCCTGCAACGGACATACTGGTAATAGCGATATCAACTACAAGCAAAAGCTTGCAGATAAATAATACAAATTTATATACCGCATCATACAAAGGACGGATCTTATCGATCTTTTCAAAAATTGAAGGCATTCTTCAGTCCCCTTTCTTAATTAAAAGCGCAGGAGAGACGCGCTCCCCTGCGCCTAATACACCATTTCCCTATTTAACTGGCTGACTCAGATTATTTTGCCATATCAAGGATCTGCTGATACAGTTCTGCGTTATCCTTTGTAGAGGACTCGATAATGTCCTTGCAAGCTTCCTGCCATGGAGTCTTATCTTCTACTTCTACAACGTTTACGCCATTTGCCTTTAACTCATCCAGAACTTTGTTCTCTGCTTCTTCAGAGATCTTACGGTTGAATTCAGATGCATACTTTCCAGCTTCGGTCAGAACATCCTGCTGCTCTGGAGTTAATTTATCCCAAGCGTCATCTGTGATGATAACCTGGATAGCACCTAAGGTATGTCCATCAAGGATCAGGTTAGGAGCAACTTCTGGGAATGCGTTGGACTGATAGTTTGCGATTGGCTGCTCAGCACCGTCAACAACGCCGGTCTGCAGTGCGGAGTACAGTTCGTTGAAGGAAACAACAGTTGCGTTTGCGCCAAGTCCAGCTACCATACCGTTCATGATCGGGTCGTTAGAAACACGAAGCTTCATTCCCTTTAAGTCTTCCAGACCATTTACTGGCTTAACAGTGAAGAAATGACGGAAACCTTCTTCTCCGTAGAACAGACCTCTTACGCCCAGTCCGTTGTCATGCGGTTCCATTAAGAACTCTGGAGCCAGTTCGCTATCTGCAAATTTCCAGAAATGTTCACGGTTTACAAATGTATAAGGTACAGACAGAAGTACGGACTTCTCTGCGCCGTAGCTTGTCAGAGCGAATGCGGAGATACGGGACATATCAATAGTTCCGCCACCACCAAGCATGGTATCCAGAACGTCGTTCTCAGAACCAAGAACACCACTTGCCTGCAGGTCTACAGTGATAGATCCGCCGGACAGCTCTTCTACTTTCTCTTTGAATGCTGTATCAGTCTGTCCAACGATAGTATCCAGTGGATTAACCTCTGCCATTACCAGAGTAACTGCAGGTCCTACAGGCTCCCCAGCTGCTGCAGACTCTCCTTTGGATTCCTCTTTTGCTTCTGCTGCTGTGGTCGCTTCCTCCTTAGCTGCCTCAGTAGCTGCTGCTGTAGTAGTTGTTTCTGGGGATTTTAATCCGCATCCTGCCAGTGATCCGGCTACCATAGCTGTGCAAAGTGCTGCGCTTAACCATCTTTTTTTCATTTTGTTTACCCTCCTGTTAATACGTTTTTCACATATTGTTTATGTTTTTTTACGCTTTCTTTATGCTGATTTCATTATAAGGGTAAAATCTTGTTCTGACCATGGTAAATTTTTGATAATCCTAGTATGATTTTGACCTATACCGTAATTTTTTGTTATAATTCAGCCATGCGCTGGCTTGGAGATTATTTTTCCCGGAACACAGTATTTCGATACTCTGAAGGACTCTGCCCTGTGATCCTTCTAAACACTTTTGTAAAATAATTAGAGTCTTCGTATCCTACTGACTTTCCTATATCCTTAATATTGACGGTAGGTTCTTCTAACATTTTTTTCGCCATGGAAACACGGTATTCTGTAAGATACGCTGTAAAATTCTGTCCAAAACTCTGCTTGAAAAGCCGGCAGAAATAAGGCTCTGAATAATTCATCTTGTCAGCCAGATCCTGTACAGAAAGATCATACATGTAATTTTCACGGATATAGTCCCGTATGATCTCTGTTACTTTATTCATGCGCAGATTTTCACCTGCATCATCTTCTGCCAGTTCTTCCGGATCGTCCCGTTTTTCTTCCTCGGATACCTCTTCTGTCTTTTCTTTCTGAAAATCTTTTTCTTCTCCCGCCATTCGCATGGCTTCTTCCAGTACCAGCATCAATTCTTTTTCATCCCAGGGTTTTAAAAGATAATCTAACGCCCTGACTGTGATTGCCTTCTTGGCATAGGCAAATTCATCAAAAGCTGTAAGAAAGATAATACAGCATTTTTTATCCTTCTCCCTTATCCGCTCTGCTGCCTGGATTCCGTTGATACCTGGCATTTCAATATCCAGTATGGCGATCTGGATCTTTTCTTTTTCATATATTTCCAGTGCTTCTCTTCCGTTTTCTGCCTGGAAGATCTCACACTGCCCCTTCAGGTTCTGGCTTAATGTTTTAAAAAGAACCTTTCTCTCGATCATTTCATCATCTGCGATCAGCAGTCGGTACATATACTTCTTCCCCCTGTTTTTCTTCTCCCTGCGGTATCATCAATTGTATCACTGTTCCTTTTCCTTCCCGGCTGTAGATCCGCAGATCTCCCTTTTGGTACATCATATGGACACGCTTATAAATATTTCCAAGCCCGATCCCAATCTTTGCCGTGCGGTGTTCTTTCATTGCTGCAGCAACTTCTTCGCACCGCTCCTGACTCATACCAAGGCCGGTATCTGCCACTGAAAGGATCAGCATACGGTCCTTTTTCCAGATCCGGATATGGAGGATACCTCCCGTTTCTTTTTTAGAAAGACCATGAACCACCGCATTTTCTACAAGAGGCTGCAGGGACAGGGACGGAATGATCACGTCTGCCGCATCCGTCTCCAGGCTCAGACGGTATTTGATCCTGCTTCCAAAACGCATTTTCTGAAGATACATATAGTCATTTACGATCTTTAACTCCCGGTCTAATGTTACAGTCTGCTCCCTTGTTTTCAGGTTATAGCGGAACAGATTTCCCAGACTTAAGATCATCTTTTCCGTATCCACAGCATCTTCCAGTTTTGCGGTACATGCGATCATATTCAGGGTATTAAAGAGAAAATGGGGATTGATCTGGCTTTTTAACAGTTCCAGCCTTGCGCTTCCTAACTGTTTTTCCATTTCACTGCGCTCTAATTCCTCTTTGTGGAGCAGCTCCTGCATTTTGTTATTTTCTTTCATGGTGGCAATATAGCCCTTGGTACTGTGTTTCATTACATTGAAAGCTGTGACCAATTCTCCCATTTCATCTTTATTTTCTATGATCAGGTCCGGCTCATCAAAGTCATTGGCAGCTATCTTTCTGGTACTTGCAGCCAAAGATACAATGGGTTTTGCAACGGAATTTGAAAGAATTTTTGTCAGCCAGATCGCTATGATCATAAGTGCGATGGAAATGGCCACAATAATATACGGAATATTAGAAAACATTGCTGCTTCTTTCTGATACTCTTCTGTTCCTTCTGCCATGGTTATCTGCACCAGACGGCCGGTATATCCCTGGAGGTACTCCTGCATTTTGTATACGTAATACAGTTCGTCTACAAATTCACTGCCTGTTTTATTTCCTTCCGCTACGTCATCACGATAAACTTTGTAACCTTCATAGGCATTTCTTATGTTCCATGTCCTGGCACTGCGCTCTTTTCCAATCCTTCTGTACTCAGAAGGCAGTGACCACAGGCAACGTTCTGTTCTTACACATGCCACCCTGTAAGTATCCCGGCTTTCCTGGTCTGCATTTCGCACATAATGCTCAAAAGCTCTGATTTCCTGATCCAGTGCCTCCTGAAAGTCATTGCAGCGGGAGTTGTCATTCAAAATTCCTCCAAAGCTTCCCAGGGATACGTTGGTGATCCACACATTAAAAGAAGCGGAAAGAGCCATGATCAAAATGACCATGGCTGCAAAAATTCCTATTTTTCTTTTTATGGAGATCGTCATCCATAGCTTTCTCAGAGAAGGACGCATGATAACCTCCTGTTGTAATTCTTATGTCAGTTTCTTTATGTCTTTTGTAGCTTTTTAGCGTTTTTTATTACGGCCTCTTTTTTTGGCTGCTCTGAGTGCTGCTTTTTTTGCTGCAGCTGAGGTTGGAGCCGGGGCTGCGGGTGCTGGAGATGGAGCTGGCTCTGGTTTTGTAACTGCTGAAGCAGGAGTTGTTACTGGCTCTGCAATCGGATCTGCAGGTGCTAAAACTGGTACTGGTTCAGGCTTTGCTGTTTCCAGTTTCTTTGGTTCTTCTTTTGCAGTTGCCAGCTTTTTCGGCTCTTCTTTTTTTGTTTCCAGCTTGTGAGCTTCTGTCTTGGCAGTTGCTAACTTCTTTGGCTCTTCCTTCGTGGTCTCCAGTTTGTGAGTTTCCGTCTTGGCGGTCGCAAGCTTTTTTGGCTCTTCTTTCTTCTCTGCCGTCAGTTTTTTGAGTTCTGTTTTCTTTGTAGCTAACTTTTTCGGCTCTTCTTTTTTCTCCGTAGTCAGCTTCTTCGGTTCTTCCTTCTTTGTTGCCAGCTTCTTCGGCTCTGCCTTCTTTGTGGTCAGTCTCTTCGGGCTTTCCTTCTTTGTGGTCAGTCTCTTCGGGCTTTCCTTCTTCTCCTCTGGTGTACAGGAGAATACCATAAAGCTCATTGGCGGGATATGGATCTCAATGGAGTTCTCTCTTTCATCCCATTCTATCTTCTTGGATGCTTTCACACGGCTGTTGGTACGGCCTTCGCCGCCAAATTCTTTTGCATCACTGTTGAAGATCTCTTTATATTTTCCTGCAAATGGTACGCCCAGGCGGAATTTCTCATGATCCATATTATCAAAGTTACATACACAGAGCAGAGTTTCTTCTTTGCCTCTGCGCAGGAATATGATCATGCTTTCCTCATGGTAGCTGCAGTTGATCCACTCAAAGCCTTCCGTATCAAAGTCCTGCTCATACAGTGCCGGATGGGCCTGATACAGCTTGTTTAACTCACGGACGTAGGTCTGCATGTTCTTATGCAGCGGATATTTTAACAGATCCCATTCCAGGGACGCATTTTCGTTCCACTCATCGATCTGGCCATAGTCCTGTCCCATAAATAACAGCTTCTTGCCTGGATGGGACATCATAAAGCCATAGGCAGCCCGCAGGTTTTCAGCCTTTGCCTCTAAAGTCTCTCCCGGCATCTTACCCATCATAGAGCCTTTTCCGTGAACGACTTCGTCATGGGAGAATACCAGGACAAAGTTTTCACTGTAGGCATAAAGCATGGAAAACGTCAACTCGCCATAGTTATTTTTACGGAAATATGGATCACAGCGCATGTAGTTGGTGAAATCGTTCATCCAGCCCATATTCCACTTATAATCAAAACCAAGTCCGCCGTCTTTTGGATCACCGGTGATCATTGGCCATGCAGTAGACTCCTCTGCGATCAGCACCGCACCGTTCTTTCTGCCCTTGAATACAGTATTTAAGTGCTTTAAGAACTCTACAGCTTCCAGATTTTCATTTCCGCCGTAGATATTTGCCACCCATTCACCGTCATTTTTACCGTAATCCAGATACAGCATGGAAGCCACCGCGTCCATACGGATGCCGTCTGCGTGGTACTTCTCAGCCCAGAACAGTGCGTTGGCAATGAGGAAGTTAGATACTCCCGGACGGCCGTAGTTATAGATCAGTGTACCCCAGTGCGGATGAGCGCCCTTTCTTGGGTCTGCATGTTCATAGACGCAGGTTCCGTCAAAGCATGCCATTCCGAAAGCATCTCTCGGGAAATGGGCCGGTACCCAGTCTAAGATCACACCAATGCCCTGTTCATGCATATAGTCCATGAAGTACATGAAATCATCCGGTGTTCCATAGCGGCTGGTAGGAGCATAATAACCAGTTACCTGATATCCCCAGGAAGCATCTAAAGGATGTTCCATGATCGGCAGCAGTTCTACATGGGTATAGCCCATATCTTTTACATACTCAGCCAGCTTTACAGCCAGTTCCCTGTAATTGTAGAACTCGGAGCCAATGATATCTTCCCCGTTTTCGTCCTTGGCAATCTCTTTTCGCATCCAGGAACCTAAATGGACTTCATAAATATTGAAAGGCTTGTCCTTTGTATCAGAAGCAGCCCGCTTGTCCATCCATTTTTTATCTTTCCACTGGTAATTGTTGATATCCCATACAATGGAAGCATTATTTGGACGCAGCTCTGCATAATTTCCATATGGGTCTGCCTTCATCATAGGCAGTCCAGCTCTGGTCTTGATCTCATATTTATAAAGGCATCCTGCTTTCAGGCCCGGAATGAACAGCTCAAATACGCTGGCATCTCCTTCGCCTACTTTGCGCATCTGGTGGCGTCTGCCGTCCCATAAGTTAAAGTCACCTACTACACTGACACGCATGGCACATGGAGCCCATACTGCAAAATAAACGCCTTCTACTCCGTCAATGGTCATTGGATGAGCACCCATTTTCTCATAAATGTCGTAGTAGATACCTGCACCGAATTTCTTTAATTCATCTTCTGTAAACTGTGGTCCGAAAGAATAGGGATCGTGGATCTCTTCTTCGGTTCCATTATCATAAGTGACAAGTAAGGTATAATCTGTCACTGTTTTTCTTGGGATCAGTACAGCATAAAATCCTGCTTCATCTGCCAACTCCATAGGGTATTTTTTCCCATTTCCTGTAAGCTTTACAGTGATCGCTGTTGCGGTAGGTATAAATGCCTGTATCAATAAGCCTTCTTCTGTTGCATGTGGTCCTAACATTCTGTGAGGATCGGCTGACTCTGAATAGGTCAGTTCCTCAATCCCCGCCCAGTCCATAATATCATATAATTTCTGTTCCATCTGCGTGCCCCCTTTTAGCAAAAACAATGTTGTTTCTATTATAGCTGTTTCGCCCGTTCTGAAATATTCTGTCTGAAATTGATCACATCATGCTCATATTCTTCATCCATAAGAGGTGATGAGATCATAAAATCTGCACTTGCCTTATTGTTTGCAATGGGAATATCGTAAACCTGTGCAATACGCAGCAGTGCCTTTACATCCGGATCATGAGGCTGTGCTGTCAATGGGTCGGAGAAGAAGATCACGAAATCGATCTGTCCTTCTACGATCTTGGCGCCGATCTGCTGGTCGCCTCCCAATGGGCCGCTGTTATATCCCTTTACCGGAAGTCCGGTATAATCGGTGATCATTCTTGCAGTTGTTCCGGTTCCGCATAAGAAATGTTTCTCCAGAATGGATTTATGTTCCTTGCACCATTCCATTAATTCATGCTTTTTCTGATCATGGGCGATCAGGGCGATATTTTTCTGCTTCTTGATAGTCATTGGGACAAATTCCATTGTATGCATACCTCCTTATGTTGCCTGTCTCTTGTGTTGCTGTCCTAAATATATAGTATACAATTGCTCATTTATGATGATGCCGCCGTCAGGCAGCATACATGTTTATTCAACTACCGGATTGGTAAGTGTGCCGATCCCTTCAATGGTACATTCTACTACATCTCCAGGTTTTAAGAATTTTGGCGGTGTAAAGCCCATTCCTGCGCCTGCCGGTGTGCCGGTGGCAATGATGGTTCCAGGTTTTAATGTCATGCCTTTTGAAAGCTCACTGACGATGTGGTCAATACCAAAGATCAGCAGTTCTGTGTTGCTGTCCTGTCTCAGTTCCCCGTTGACACGGGACTGGATAGAAAGCTTTGGCGGATATGGGATATCTTCCACTGTGGTGATACATGGTCCCATTGGGAAAAATCCGTCTAAACTCTTTCCAAAATACCACTGGTTATGCTGGGTCTGAAGGGTTCTGGCACTGACGTCATTGATAATGGTGTAACCAAAGATGTAATTTTTTACCTCTTCTTCCGGTACATTTTTTGCTTCTTTTCCAATAATAACAGCCAATTCTACCTCATAATCCAGATCGGCTACAATGTCTGAATGGCTTTCAATGCCTTCGCCGTTTGCCACTGCCTCGTTTACACGCTTGGAGAAGTAAACGGCATAGGGACGTTCGCCTCCAAATGCCTCTTTCTTGTAGCGGGCAGACTCCTCTGCGTGAGCCATATAGTTGATACCCAGGCAGATCACATCCTGTTTCGGATTTGGGATCGGCGCCAGAAACTTTACTTCTTCAATAGGTGCCGCTCCTCTGATCTTATAAGGGTCCTGACCGGACACATATTCAAGCAGCTGTTTTTCTGACTCGCTGATCCCCTCGATCAGTTCCTGCATGGTCTTATAATCCATATCCAGGGAGCGAAGAGGATAGACCCATTTTCCGTCTCTGCTGATCACGCCCAGACCGCCTTTATGTTCCACTTCATATGTAACAAGCCTCATAACAGCCTCCTTATTTCATTTAGCAATTTCTTAATGCTTACTTTATCACATTTTTCGGATATTTTCCACCTTGCCACAAATGTTTTACATAATCTTAGAAAATTTAGCGGACAATTCAGACGTCATTTAAGCGGTTCCTGCGCTCATCATTTTGTAGATCTGAATAACTGCCGTTGGTGCCAGCGCACCTAAAACCACTGCCAGTAACTGTGAGCCTGTCAGATCCCCTGCGGCAAATACATCCTGAAGCTGAGGCACAAAAAGCACTGCACACATAAGGACTACACCTACAAACAATGCCATAACACACCAGAGATTGCTTCCTATTCCCAATGAAAGCAGGCTTTTTCTTCCCCTGCAGTTAAAACCATGGAACAGTCTTGCCAGAGTCAGAGTGGAAAATGCCATAGTACTGGCAATGGCTTCCCCGCCCTGGGAATATCCCATTTCCCATGCCCACATGGTTGCTGCACCAATAAGAAAACCCTGGAATAAGATCTTCCCTGCAAATGGAAAAGAAAGGATCCCTTCTTTTGGGTCTCTGGGAGGCTGGTTTAAAAGATCCCGGTCTGCCGGTTCCATACCTATGGCAATGGCAGGAAGGGAGTCTGTCAGCAGGTTGATAAACAGCAGATGCACCGGCGCAAAAGGCAATGGAAGCGCCTTGATAGATGTATACAGTACACAAAGGATCCCTGCCATATTTCCGGACAACAAAAACTGGATGGAATTTTTAATATTCCGATATACATTTCTTCCATTTGCCACTGCCTTGATAATCGTAGCAAAATTGTCATCTGTTAAGATCATGGCAGCGGCATCCCTTGAAACTTCTGTGCCTGCTTTTCCCATAGCGATCCCTATGTCCGCCTTTTTTAAGGCAGGAGCGTCATTTACCCCGTCTCCTGTCATAGCTGTAATGTGCCCTTTTTTCTGCCATGCTTCCACAATGCGGATCTTATGTTCCGGAGACACCCTGGCATATACGGAGATCTTTTCCAGTCTTTCCTGCAGCTGCTGATCGCTCATCTGATCCAGATCTGCTCCTGTAACAGCCAGATCACCAGCTGTAAAAATACCAATCTCCGAGGCGATCGCTGCCGCAGTCTCTTTATGATCCCCGGTGATCATGACCGTGCGGATCCCTGCTTTTTTAGCATCTGCCACTGCCATTTTAGACTCCGGCCTTGGTGGATCTGTCATAGCAGCCAGACCCAGAAAGATCATATTTTCCGCCTTTGCATCCCTGATTTCTTCCTCTTTTAATGGTTTACATGCCAGTGCCAGAACCCGCATTCCCTTTTTGGACCATAGACCGTTCTGGCGAAGGATCCGCTCTTTATCAGAAAAGGAAAAGGGACGTCCCCAGGAAGCAGTCTCTTCTTCCTGAAAAGAGGGATTGACTGCCAGACTGCATTTAGACAGCAAAACGTCTACCGCCCCTTTTACAAAAAGGATCTTTTCTCCCCCTTTGCTGCATATGGCACCCATATATTTTTTATCAGAGTTAAAAGGGATCTCCGAAATACGACGCCACTGCCTGCGAAGAAGTCCGGGATCTTTTCCTGCTTCTTCTGCCATATGTAAAAGAGCCTGCTCTAAGGGATCTTCTTTTTCCCCGATCTCCTCTCCGGAAGCATTATTTGCAAGAATGACTGATCGCAGGAAAAGAGAAAGATCCGGGTGGTGGGAATATTTTTTTAACTGCCCTGTATCCATGACCTTCCCATTTATGCAAACAGCCTCTGCCCGCAGACTGTTTTGGGTCAGTGTCCCTGTTTTATCAGAACAGATCACAGATACACAGCCTAAACTTTCCACTGCTTTCAGGTCCTTTATGACTGCATGCTCTTTTGCCATTTTCTGGGTTCCCATTGCCTGGACAATGGTCACAATGGAGCCAAGAGCCTCCGGGATGGCTGCAACCGCCAGCGCTACCGCAAACATCAGGGCATCTAATACAGGCTCCCTGCGATACAGGCTGATCAGAAAGATCGCCCCGCAGATCCCCATAATTCCTAAGGCCAGATGGCCGGAAAACCGGTCTAAACTGGCCTGCAAAGGTGTTTTCTTTTCCACTGTGCGGTTCATCAGGGAAGCAATGGTCCCGATCTGGGTATCCATTCCTGTTTCCGTCACTACCGCAGTTCCCCTTCCGCCAGTGATCAGAGCACCGGAAAAGACCATATTGCTCTGATCTCCCGGAGATAAAGGCGTTTTTCCTGCCGGCAGTTTTCCCTCTCTTTTTTCCACATTTAAAGCTTCTCCTGTAAGAGAACTTTCGTTGCAGGTAAGGCTGCAGGACTGAAGGATCCGGCCGTCTGCAGGTACCATTCCTCCTGTTTCCAAAACCAGGATATCCCCTGGAACCACCCTGGAAGATGGCGCCGTACAAACGCGTCCTTCCCGGATCAGAAGTGTTTCCGGAGAAGCAAGTCGCTTTAAGCTTTCCAGGGATTTTCGTGCTTTCTGATGTTCCACAGTCCCTAAAATGGCATTTAACAAAAGGACGGAAAAGATCACAAGAGCGCTTTCCGGATCTCCGGTAACCATGGATACCCCCGCAGCCCCAATGAGGATCATGACCAGAAGATCTTTAAACTGTCCTAAAAATACCTGCCACCAGGGCATTTCTTCCTGTTCTTTTAAAACATTTTCCCCATATGTTTCCAGCCTTCTTTCTGCCTCTTTCTCATTTAGCCCGGTCCTGTTGGTGCCAAGGCGCTTTAAAACTTCTTCCTGGGTCAGACCATACCATTGTGCCATTCCTGCCTCCTATAGACTCTGTATAGACTTCATATAGAAAAAAATGAGGATGCCCTGACCCGTCTGGCCTTTACAGCATCCTCATCTGAATGTATATGTATTTCTCTTTTATCTTTATGCAGGAAAAAACAGGCTTATGACCTGCCTCCGAATATCATCTCAAAAGCAACTCTGTATCCTAAAGGAAGGGAAGCTTCTTCTACATATTCCTCTCTTGTATGAGCGCCGGCTCCACTATAGCAGCCCACACATACGCTTGGGATTCCCATAGAAAGCGGGATATTGCAGTCTGTAGAACCAGAACCAACTCCAGGGCAGATTCCAGTCACTGTCTCTACCGCTGCTTTTGCACGTTCAAGAAGGCGTGCCTGACGTTCTTTATCTACATCACCGGAGCATGGACGGATGCCCAGGATCTCATAAGTAATATCAAGACCGGCTGCCTTTGCCTCATTTACTGCTGCCTCAAATTTTTCTTCCATATAAGCCAGATTTACTTTTCTGTCAGAGCGGAACTCGTATAGCATGGAAGCTTCCTGGGCAATAGTATTAACAGAAGTACCGCCGGAAATAGTACCCACGTTGTAAGTGGTCTTTCCGCCTTCCGGCACCTTGATCTGATACAGCTTTTCAATGATACCTGCCAGTTTTTCAATGGCATTATCATTGCCAAAATTGCCAAAAGAATGTCCGCCCTGAGTGCGTACCGTCACTTTATAACGGTTAGATCCCACTGCTTCATCTACCAGATGCTCCAGACTGCCGTCGAAGGTGCAGAAAGTGCTCATACGGCTGCCGTAATCTTCGCAGATCTTTTTAACGCCTTTCAGGTTTCCAAGACCTTCTTCTCCTGAATTGCATACAAAAATCAGTCCAGGTTCTGTTTCCGGCCGGATCTGGTTAAGTTTGCCTTCTTTTATCATAAGAGCAGTATATTTTGCTGCCAGAAGAACACATACAAGGCAGGCAGTATCATCACCTACTCCTGGACAGCAGATACGTCCATTTTCCACCTTTAAAGGAAGTTCCGTCTCATCTGGAAAAACTACGTCTGTATGGGCCATATAAACATCCACATTATCCCTTAAAGCAGCTGGATAAACTACATTTAATGCCTCATCAATATAGACGCCCTCTGCCCCCTGTTCCTTTAACCAGTTACAGCAAAACTGGGCTCTTTTTTCCTCATGATTAGATGGGGAAGGGATCTTCGCAATGGTAAGAAGCAGGTCATATGCCTCTTTTTCATGTTCCTTGATAAAACGTTCCATAGCTTCATTTAACATGTTCTGTTCCTTCTTTCCGGTTCGCTTTCGGACCTTTGCTTTGTGTTTTTTTCTTTTCCGGGCATTTAAGTCCTGCAAATACCTGGATGGATCTTGCAAGGACAAGAGCCTCTTTCTGGTCATCCAGATGTCTTTCCTTACCTGACGGCAAAAAGCCGTTCATACTGTCTTCAGCTGTATCAAGGACCTGATGCCAGATATATCCTGACGGCAGATTGGGAAGTGCAAATGCATGTGGCTCCCAATGCATGTTGTAAGCAGTATAGAAATAAGGTTCCTCGCTGCCGTCTGCATTTTCCCCATAAGAAGCACTGTAAAACACCCCCAGCTGGCGGCTGTAGCGTTCAAAGTCCGGACACCATGCCTTTTCCCCGTGGAAAGACACATCCGGCAGTCCTACTGACTTATGATCCATTAAAGTAGGTTCTGTACTGCGGTGGAACAGGCTGTGCTTTTTGCGGAATGCGATCAGGTTTTTCGTAAACTCATAAAGCCCCTTGTGAGAGTCTAATAAATTCCAGTTTAACCAGGAGATCTCATTGTCCTGGCAATAAGCATTATTATTTCCCTTCTGGGTACGGCCAAATTCATCACCAGCCATAAGTAACGGGGTTCCCTGGCTTAAGAAAAGCATGGCAAGAGCATTTTTAAGCTGACGTTTTCGTAAGCCAATGATCTTTTTCTTTCGCACCGGTCCTTCTGCGCCACAGTTCCAGGACTGGTTGTAATCGGTACCGTCATGGTTTTCCTCGCCATTGTCCTCGTTGTGCTTATGATCGTAAGAAACCATATCCATTAAAGTAAAGCCGTTGGTATTCGCCATGTAATTAATAGAAGCCACTGCATCCGGATTGTCCTTTACATGAAGAGCCACCTGGTTTAACATACCTTCATCGCCCTTTAAGAAGCTGCGCATATCCAGCATAAATCCTGTTTCGTAAGCAGATAAACGGCGTCCGGTCTCTTTCTTTTCTTCTTTGGTTCTGTTGCCCCTGTCTGTTTCCGTCGCAGTTCTCACTTCATCCCAGTTCTTCGCCCAAAGTTTCAGATCAGAAAGATATGGGTCTTTCACAATAGTTTCCAAAGGGGCATAACCTACTAAATGGATACCATCTACATGATACTGGGCAGCCCAGAAGCGGAGTACATCTACCACATAGGAAGGAGACTGTGTCCCGTCAAAGTATAATTCAACGACCAGCTCCAGACCTTCTTTATGTAATGCCTTCACCAGAGTCTTAAACTCTTTTACCGGATCCTTTTTCTGTCCCGGCGCTGCGCCTGCATAGGCTGCTTTTGGCGCAAAGCTGTGTCCACAGCAGTACCCCCAGTAGTTTACCTTTCCTGGAACATCTTCCATGACTTCATCAAATTCTACAGGCGGCATCATTTCTACTGTAGTAATTCCCAGTTCTTTCATATAGGGGATCTTATCAATGACCGCCCCAAAGGTTCCCCTTTTCCAGCTTTCCCCTTTAAATGAGGCATGTTTTGAAAAACCTCTCGGGTGTATCTTGTATACAATACACTCATTGGCTGGGATCTCAGGCCGCTTGTCATCTTCCCAGTCAAAGGCTTCTTTCACTGCTTCAAAAGGTGTGTGAAGTGCCTGCCCTGCTGCCTTCTCGTCTCCCCATTTTTCCCGTCCTGTAAAACAGGTTCCAAAAGGATCAGAGATCTCTTTTCCATCTTCCTCAAAAGCGTATTCCAATCCGGTAAAATCCCCTTTTACCGTCATGAAATGCACATTCCCCATACGGGCATTTTCCGGAAATGCAAGTCTGGCCATCCGTTTTCTGCTTCCCTTTTCAAAAAGCAGCAATGCCGGACTTTTCTCAGAAACAAATGCTACATCAAATCCCCCCGGAGTCTTTGTCACTCCCAGCGGATAGATCTTTCCTTCATTTGTTTCTATGATATACTCTCTTTTCATATATTGCCGCCTTTCAGTTTCCTTCTATTAAATTACATTACACTGCTAAATCTTCATGCCCTCTAAACAGCATTGCTGCAAAGGAGCTGTTTCCCAGATCTTCCCTACTTCTGGCTCTCGATCTGCTCTACCAGGTCAGTGAGATACATCCACCGGTCCATCTTCTCTTCTAACTGTGCCTCTTTTTCTGTCTTTTCTTTCATCAGTTCATTGAGACGGGTATAATTGCTGGCAGATTTCTCGATCTCTGTTTCCAGGGCTGCAATGGCCTCTTCCAGACCTGCAATATCCCCTTCAATGGTCTCCCATTCTCTCTGCTCTTTGTAGCTTAAACGCAGCTTTTTCTGGGCACCGGAAGTCTCTTTCCAGTTATTTTTGTTCACTGCCTTTGCATTTGCAGCGTTTTCTTCGTCAGTATCTTTATCGGATGCCTTTCCAGAACCTGCATTTCCGGCTCCAGCCCCATTTCCACTGATCTGTGGATGACGCTCATTCCATGCACGCTGATAATCGGTAAAACCACCCTCATACTGCTGCACCACACCATTTCCCTCAAAAGCGAAAATGCGGTTTACCACACGGTCCAGGAAATAACGGTCATGGGATACAGTGATCACAATACCAGGGAATGTATCCAGATAATCTTCCAGTAAGATCAGCGTCTGGATGTCCAGGTCATTGGTCGGCTCGTCCAGGATCAGTACATTTGGCGCTTCCATAAGGATACGCAGAAGGTACAGACGGCGTTTTTCACCTCCGGACAGCTTTCCAATGGTTGTATACTGCATACTGGAAGGGAACAGGAAACGCTCTAACATCTGGCTGGCGCTGATGCTGCCGTCTTTTGTCTTTACGTACTCTGCTGCATTGCGGATATAGTCGATCACCTTCAGGCTTTCGTCCATAGCCTCATTTTCCTGGGAGAAATAACCCAGCTTTACAGTCTGGCCGATCTCTACTGTACCGGAGTCCGGCTGTACCCAGCCGGCAATGATCTTCATCAACGTAGACTTTCCGCTTCCGTTCTGGCCGATAATACCTACACGGTCATTTTTCAGGAAGATATAGGTGAAATCTTTCATCAGCACCTTATCACCATATGATTTGCAGATGTCCTTCAGCTCTACGGTAGTACGTCCCAGACGGCTGCCAATGGACTCCAACTGTACATTTCTGTCATACTCCGGACCTTCCTGGTCACGAAGCTGCTCATACCTCTGGATATGGGCTTTCTGCTTGGTAGAACGGGCTCTGGCACCACGCTGCATCCAGGCGATCTCTGTGCGCAAGATGGACTGGCGCTTGCGCTCTGCTGCCTCTGCCATGCTTAAACGCTCTGCCTTTAATTCCAGATATTTCTCATAACCGCCCTGATAACTGTACAGTTTTCCCTTGTCCAGCTCTACAATACGGTTGGTAACGCTGTCCAGGAAATAACGGTCATGGGTGATCATTAAAAGAGCGCCCTTAAATGCCTTTAAATAACCTTCCAGCCAGTCAGCCATCTGGCTGTCCAGGTGGTTGGTAGGCTCGTCCAGGATCAGCAGATCTGCTGTACTTAAAAGAACGCTTGCAAGAGCCACACGTTTTCTCTGTCCGCCGGAAAGAGTCTCCACTTTCGCGTCAAAATCTTCGATCTCCAGACGGTTTAACATGGTCTTGGCAGAAGCCTTTAACTCTTCCACAGAGCTGAAATGAGGCTCGTTTTTATTGTCCCTTACAATGCTGTCAAGAATGGTATCTCCAGGGGTAAATTCCGGGATCTGGGGCAGATAGCGGATATACAGGCTGCGGCCTTTTACAACCGTACCGCCATCCGGCTCCTCCAGACCTGCAGCGATCCGTAACAAGGTAGATTTTCCTGTGCCGTTGATACCGATGAGACCCACTTTTTCTCCTTCGTTGATAGAAAAAGCAGTGTCGTTGAACAGCAGGCGTTCTGTATAGGATTTTGTTAAATGTTCGATGGTAAGTAAATTCATATTGTTCATTTTCCTCTTATTCATACATCTTAGAAAAGTATAACACAAAGGAAAAAAGGGCACAACAAAACACCGGATGTTTTTTATCCACATCCGGTGCTAAGATTTTCTGCTTTTTTCACATATCCGACATTAATCTACATTTCCATATAATTCATGGACCTTACTCATAAGAACCTTTCCCACACTGTTACGTGGAATTTCTTCTACGATCTCCACATACTTAGGCTGTTTGATCTTTGCCAGATTTTTACTACAGTATTCTTTTATATCTTCTGCTGTAGCCTTAGAGCCTTCTCTTAAGACTACAATGGCTTTTCCTACTTCACCTTTTCGCTTATCCGGTACACCGATCACACAGACTTCGTGAATACCAGGACACTCCTTCATGATATTTTCAATCTCTACCGGATAAATATTTTCGCCATGGCTGATAAACATGTTCTTTTTACGGCCTACAATGTAATAATATCCTTCTTCATCCTGCTGGGCAATATCACCGGAATGCATCCAGCCATTCTGTAATGCTAGTTCTGTCTCCTCCGGGTCGCCCCAGTAGCCGGAAAACATGGCTGCAGAGCGGATAAACAGTTCTCCTTTTTCACCCTTTGGAACATCTTCGCCTTTTTCATTTACAATGCGAAGCTTCACATAAACCATTGGTTTGCCTACAGAAAGGCGTTTTTCCTCAATATCCTTTACGCTCATGGAATTAATAGGCATTGCAAGAATGCCAGGTCCTACTTCTGTCATTCCATATCCATTACAAAATCGAACACCCTTTTTCCAGTAAGCTCTCATAATCTCCAAAGAAGCAGGCGCTGCGCCACAGCGGATACGTCCGATCTCAGAAAAATCAGCTGTTTCAAATGCCGGATCTTCCATCATATACTGGAAGATAGTAGGAACTCCTAACAGGAATGTAAGATGTTCCTGCTTCATGATCTGGAATACATCCTTTTTGTCAAATTTTCTGGTCATGACCATTCTGGCACCTACATATAATAATGGCATCAGAAGGCTGTTCCAGGCTGCTGCGTGGAATAAAGGCAGACATACATAAACTACATCTCTGTTGTTAACGCCATAAGCTGTCACCTGATTGATCACATTGTAATAAAGAGCCCGATAGGAGATCATCGCTGCTTTAGGGATACCTGTGGTTCCGCCTGTATGTACAAGCATTGCTATGTCTTCAAACTGATGCTCAGGAAGAGGGCGATCTTCATCAGAATACTCTAAGACCTCCTGATAACAGGCCAGATCTCCTTCCTGCTTTTTGTCTCCTATGGAAATAAATGCTAACTCTGAGAAACGTTTTTTCAAAGCAGCTGCTTTTTCTTTAAACTCTTCCTCATAAAGCAATACAGACGGCTTTTCTTTTAAGATCAGCTCTGAAAGTTCTCTCTCTGTCAGCTTTACATTATAAGAAGTCATAATATATCCAATGCGGACAATGGCATAGAACATATCAATATGCTGCACACAGTTTCCGGCGCAGATCGCCACTCTATCCCCTTTTTTTATTTTCGCCTTATCTGTCAGGAAATTCGCAAGTTTTCTGGAACGTACTTCAAAATCCTGATAATAATAACGAATGCCTGTAGTATAGTCCAGCAAAGTTTCACTTTTGCCGTCCCGTTCTAACCGGCTCATAAAAAAGTCCCGGATGATCTCATTATCGTTCATCATGTATATCCCCCTTTAGATCTCACTGTCGGAAACGTCTTTGATCTTGTTATAATAAGCCAGATAATCTGGTGAGATCTTTTCTTTTTCCAACATAGTCAATACCGTTAATATTACAACACTTGCCGGTACTGCAGCCCAGAAAGGCTGTATTCCAAAAGGATTTCCGCTAAAGTGCCATACACCTGCTAAAATGCCGCCGATCAGGATGGACCAGAATGCAGCCCGGTTGCTTACCTGCTTCCATACCAGTGCAATGATCAGCACCACACCTGCTACGGAACGGATCTGGAATGCTCCTAATATCTGTGTCAGGATAGAAGAAGTAGTAAGTCCAAAACCTGTGGCTACTAAGGCCATTACAACAATGGAGCCCTTAGAAAACCGGATCTGTTCTTTTTCACTTGCCTGAGGCCGCACCAGCATGTAAAAGTCTCTTGTCAGTGTAGCAGATAATGATAAAAGAAGTCCGGGGCCAGTAGAAAGAATGGCTGCTAAAACTGCCATGCTGACAATACCGCTGAATACCGGGTGAACACTTTCTGCCATGGTATAGATGATATTTCCAGCCTGGGCATCAGGCATTGTCACAAAACCCGCAATACCGATCAGAGCCGGCATCAGTGCAAATGGAATAACCAGAATACCAGACCAGACAATACCACTTTTTGCTGTTTTCAAAGACTCTGCTCCTAAACAGCAGTTTACAACTGTAGAAGAAAGGATCATGGAAAAAGCAGCTCCTAACACCTGGGCCGCTACCGTTATTTTATCCGGATAAGTAACGGTAAAATAATGAGCCGGTGTATTTGCCATCATATATGCCAGACCTCCGGCTTTTCCTACAGCAAGGAAGCTGACTACAAACATTCCTGCAAACATCACAAGAGAATGGATCACATTCATTCCTGCAATGCCTTTTAAACCATGAAGAGCCATATAGGCAAATAAAATACCTACGATCCAGGCTAAAACAGCCTTATTTACACCTAACATGGATGAGAGAAGGGCAGCCGCGGCAATGGGCTGCTGGGAAAATATGATCCCATATACAAACATGATGATGACTAACACCACCAGACGCACTCTCTTATCAAAGCGAAAGGCAAATGCCTCCGGTACAGACATTACTCCAAAATGACCTGCTCTGCGATAAAATTTCGCCGTACAGAACACAAATACCAAAACTCCCAGTACCATTCCCCAGTTGGTCCATACAGAAGACAATCCCATTTTAAAGGCACTGGCAGCATTTCCTACTGTAGAACTTCCTGCAACCATTTCCCCAAACATTAAAGCTACGGTAAGACCTATTCCCAAATGCTTTTTTGCTACAAAAAAATGCTGTATGGAATTGTCCCCTTTTCCATTCATGATCTTTCCCGCGGCTGTGGTAATGATAAAATACGCAACCACCATAAATAATTCTATCATATCCCTCTCCCATCTTAGCTGATGCAGTAAGGCTTATTCAGCCTTACTGCTCCGTATCCGTTTTGTAAGTTCCGGGATTATCTCAAATAAGTCCCCTACGATCCCGTAATCTGCAATGTTAAAGATCGGTGCATCTGGATCTTTATTAATAGCAATGATCACATCCGAAGATGACATGCCTGCCACATGCTGGATGGCACCGGAAATACCACATGCAATATAGATCTTTGGTCCAACGCTCTTTCCAGTCTGTCCAACCTGGTGTAAAGAAGAGATCCAGCCGGAATCTACAGCTGCTCTGGAAGCACCGATCTGGGCACCGATCTCATCTGCCAGCTCTTTTAATACTTCAAAACCTTCTGGTCCGCCAACGCCTCGGCCACCTGAAACAATGATCTCTGCTTCTTCCAGGTTCACATCTGCTCCGCCAGCCTCTGTAATAACCTCTACAATGCGGGTACGGATCTCATCTGGTCCAAATTCCACGGTTTCATGGATGATCTCGCCCTTACGTCCTGTATCTTCCTCTGGCTTTTTAAATACGCCTGGACGTACAGTACCGATCTGTGGTCTGTGATCCGGGCAGAGAATGGTTGCCATCAGGTTACCACCAAAAGCAGGTCTGGTCCATTTTACAAGACGGGTCTCTGAATCTACTCCCAGCTCTGTACAGTCTGCAGTAAGTCCTGTCTGCATACGGCTGGATACTCTTGGACCTAAGTCACGTCCATTATTGGTAGCACCGATAAGCAGCACTGCCGGATTATACTTCTTAATTAAGGTACACATTGCCTTTGTGTAACCATCTGTGGAATAATCCTTTAATTCCTTCTGGTCTACTACAATGGCTTCGTCTGCACCATAGTGGATAGCCATTTTTGCAAAATCTTCGATCTCATTTCCCGGGATAATGGCAACTAATTTCTCTCCCAGGTCATCTGCCATTTTTCTTCCCTGTCCAAGAAGCTCCAGGCTGACTCCTTTTATTTTTCCTCTGACTACTTCTATAAATACCCAGACATTTCTAGCATCACTCATAAGTCTGTCCCCTCCTAAAATGTGATCTTAGCTTCAGACAGCAGCTTTAATAAATTACCGGCTTGCTCTCCTGCATCTTTTCCTTCTACACGTACTCCTGTAGAATGAACAGGTGGAACAAAAGTCTTTTTAACTTTGGTAGGAGAACCCTTTAAGCCAAGTCTTGCCGGGTCTAATTCAGGCAGGTCCGCAGCTGTTAATGTACGCACTTCCATACGGTTTGCCTGCATTTTCCTGCGGATATTTGGATATCTGGGCTCATTTAAGGATTTTACAGCTGTAAGAAGGGCAGGAAGTTTTACCTCTATCTTTTCATAGCAGTCTTCCTGCTCTTTTGTTACAGTTAAAGTTGTGTCATTTAATTCAATATCTGCAGCATAGGTCACCTGCGGGATACCTAAATGTTCTGCAATTTCCGGGCCAACCTGTGCGGTATCGCCGTCAATTGCCTGTTTTCCACATAAGATCAGATCAAATTCACCTAATGCGCGGATAGCAGCAGACAGTGTATAGCTGGTAGCCAGTGTGTCAGCACCACCAAAAGCACGGTCACTGACCAGTACCATGTTGTCAGCACCCATTGCGTAGCATTCTCTTAAAGCTTCTGCTGCCTGGCCTGGTCCCATAGAAAGGACAGTTACCTCTGCCCCATATTTATCTTTTAACTGCAAAGCAGCTTCCAGGGCATTTTTATCAAATGGATTTACAATACTTGGAACTCCATTACGAATCAATGTATTTGTCACCGGATCGATCTTTATTTCTGTTGTATCCGGAACCTGTTTTACACAAACAAGAATCTTCAATCTGTTCACCTCTCCTTTGCTCTTTATCAGCTTTTTATCAGCATTTTCCAATAATGGTCTTGCCAATGATCTGACGCTGTACCTCATTGGTTCCCTCAAAAATACGATATACTCTTACATCACGGAGCATTTTTTCAATTGGGTAATCCTTAGAATATCCATAACCGCCTAAGATCTGAAGTGCTTCATCTACGATCTCATTCACAGCCTCTGAAACATAGGTCTTACTGATAGAGCCCAGGCAGGAAATAGGCTTTCCTTCATCTACTACCTTTGCTGCATACATCATCATAGCTCTGGCTGTCTGAAGCTTGATCTCCATATCAGCGATCTTAAACTGAATGCCCTGCAGCTTTCCAATCGGTTTGCCATATGGGCATCTTTCTCTGGTGTACTGAGCTGCGATCTCCAGTGCCTTCTGTGCAGTACCGATCAGTGGAGCTACGCAGATAGGACGGGATTTCTCCAGAGCCTTCATAACGATCTTAAAGCCATCCCCTTCTTTTCCGATGATATTTTCAGCTGGAACATGTACATCCTGGAAAATAACATCTGTTGTATTAGAAAGACGGATACCCATCTTGTTTTCTTCTTTTCCAACGCTGACGCCTGGTGTATTACGTTCAACGATAAAGCAGCTTAAACCTTTGTGTCCCAGTTCCGGGTTAGTAGAAGCTACTACTACATATACATTTGCCAGCCCGCCGTTTGTAATAAAGGTTTTGGTACCATTGATAATGTACTCATCTCCTACACGGACTGCCTTGGTCTTGGTTCCTGCTACATCAGAACCAGACTGAGGTTCTGTGATACACATAGCGGAGATCTCACCATTTAACAGTCTTTCTGCCATAGCCCGCTTCTGCTCTTCGCTTCCGCCTGCAAGCACCTGCTTAAATCCAACAGTGGCTGCACCGAAGCTTACTGCAAAACCACAGTCTACACGGCCAAACTCTTCACGAAGAAGAGATAAAGTCTGCAGATCAAATCCCGGACCACCGTACTCTGCCGGGATATCCATTCCCCAAAGTCCGATCTCTCCCATTTTTTTAAATACTTCCATTGGGAATCTGGAAACTCCATCACACTCCTGTACCAGTGGTGCCAGTTCATTTTCAAGGAATTTACGAACAAGCCCTGTAATATCTTTCTGCTCTGCAGTCATTAATTGCCATTCCATATATTTTCCTCCATTATCTATAAGAGATGAAGTTATCTTCCTTTAAAATCCGGTTTTCTCTTTTCAAAAAAGGCATGTATTGCTTCTGCATGATCTTCTGACTTGCACAGCTGATACTGGTATTCACCTTCATTTTCCATAGCATCTTCCAGTCCCTGATATAACTGTCTGTTTACAAGACGTTTCATGCGTTCATAAGCAAGTGCCGGGCCTTTTGCCAGCTTTTTCGCGGTCTTCATGACCATTTCTTCCAGATCTTCAGGAGCAGCGGCGGCTGTGATAATGCCCCAGTCTGCCGCCTGTTCTCCTGTAAACCGGTGGCCTAACATCAGCAGTTCTTTTGCCTTTGCTGCTCCCAGGTTTTTTGTAAGCATAAGAGAGGAACCCATATCCGGAATAAAGCCAATGTTCACAAATGCAAATACAAACTTGGATGCCAGCTGTGCATAGGAAAAATCACATGCAAGAGCAATGCTTAAGCCGCCGCCTGCTACTGCACCTTCCAGCCATGCTATTACCGGCTTTGCGTTATTTACGATAGAAAGGATCACATCATTGTTGCATCTTAAACCAGGTCTTGTTTCGCAGCAGTTATTGTCAACTTTATATTTCATGCCCTTTACATCACCGCCGCCACAGAAATTCCCCTGTGCGCCGCGGATCACAATAACACGGACCTCCGGTGAATCACTGCATGCGTTTAATATCTTTGTAAGAGACTGTGCCCCTTCCATTGTAAGAGCGTTCAGTTTTTCAGGGTTGTTCATGGTGATCATTCCGATCCCATCTTTTAACTCAAAATCCACATACTTTAATTCCGGTACTTCCATTCCTGCTCCTCTTTTCTTCTGTTAAGTATTATTTTTTCATTTCTTCCTTGAATTCTTTCATCATCTGGTCGATCTCTTCATCACTATAGCCTAATCCACCTAAGACCTCATGGTTATGCTGTCCTAAGGTAGCTGCCTTGTGGATCTCACCAGGAACATCAGAGAAGAATGCATTGCAGCCTCTTGTCTGGTAAGTTGGCTGCTTAATATCATCAGGTGTAGGTGCCTGTACGATATAGCCCATATGTTTTACCTGAGGATCATCTACTACCTGCTGGTCATTATTAACCAGGCAATATGCCATGTGGCATTCATCCATTCTCACGCATGCTTCTTTTAAGGATGGGAAGCTGCTAAGCCATGCTTCGATCTCTGCAATGACCTTAACCATGTTTTTGGTGCGGGCACCGATGGTATTATACTCCGGATCAGTAAGATAATCCGGTCTGTTCATTGCCTTTGCAACTGCTTCCCATGCTTTTGCAGATGGTGCACAGATAATAACGCTTTCTCCCTTATCTGTATTGAAGCAGCCAAATGGGCATAAGCCACTGTGGTGGTTACCGTTTGGTTTACATAATACTCCGTCATTTAAGCGGTCAATGGTACTGTTCAAATGGATCATGCCCTGTAACAGGGAAACATCAATGTACTGGCCTTTTCCTGTTCTTCTCTGATAATGAAGAGCAGTCAGAACAGAAGCAAATACATTAAATCCACCAAAGTAATCAGCTAAAGCAATACCATGTTTTAATGGCTGTCCACCCTTTTCACCGGTAATACTCATCATACCGGAAAGTGCCTGTCCCATCATATCAAATCCAGGTTTCTGGGAATAAGGGCCGGTCTGTCCAAAAGCAGTTAAAGAGCAATAGATCAGTGACGGATTGATCTCTTTTAAGGTTTCATAATCCAGTCCCAGACGTTTCATAACACCTGGACGATTGCTTTCGATAAGAACATCTGCATCTTTTGCTAAAGCCTTAACGATTTCTATTGCTCTTGGATCTTTTAAATTTAAGGTAATGGACTTTTTACCTCTGTTTACCCATGCATGAGTCAGACTCTTTCCTTCCAGGATCGGTACATAGGTTCTTTCCGGTCCACCGTTCATCGATTCGATCTTAATAACCTGTGCGCCATAATCAGACATTTCCGCACTTGCTACAGGACCAGCCGCATTGGTAGTAAAATCAAGAACTTTTACATCATCTAACATTCCAGCCATTTTCATTTACCTCTCTTTTCTTTCTCTTTTAACGTTCCTCATGCTTTTACAGCATACCGATCATCTTCCAGTAAGGAACACTGATAAGGCAGGCAACCAGGTTTGCAGCTGCCCAGATAATTGCGTAAGGTACGCAGTTCTTATTGTGATCTACCATATCGCCTACAATACCGATAGCAGATACATATGGCAGGTTCTGGAAATCAAAGAAGAATACGTTTACAGATACATATGCGATAAAGCATGGGATAAATGGATGCATACCCGCCTGAACTGCTAAAGGAGCAAGGAGTACGGAATATACAGTCATAACACCTAACCAGGAAATAACGATAAATCTTGTAAGGTATACCAGTAAAACGAAGATCAGTACGAATAATACAGGATTGCTAAGGAATGGATTTAAAACAGGTCCTAAAACGCCGCCGATCCATTTTGTAATACCCCAGGTGGTCAGTGCAGAACCAATCTCATACATACAGCCGATGTAAATCAGGATATCCCAGTTTACTTTTGCGCGGAACTCTTTCACGCCCATAACCTTAAGGCCCATAAGAGCACATACACCTAACATAGCAACGATTGCAGAGCTGATGCCATGCTGACGTTCAGTCATCCATAATACCAAGCAGATTGCTAAAACTGCCATTGTGATCTTCTCACCCTTGTTCCAGGTTCCCAGTTCAACGATCTTGTTTGCAATAAAGTTTTTGTTTAAATTAATCTTTTCTGTTGGTTTGTAGTAGAAATATGTAGCAATGGTAGTAAGTCCTAAAGCAACGATAGACCACGGAAGTGCCCAGATAAACCAGTCTGTCCATGTAACATCAGAGTAACCTTCTGGAAGGAACTTCAGCATGGAGTAACACATAAAGGATGCACTTAAGAATACATGGCTTGTACAGTTAAAACCAGTATATAAAGCTGCAAATAGACCTGCCATTGGCTTTGTCTGGTTTTCCAGACCCATTTCATGTCCAATCTCCTTGGTAACAGGGCCTGCAACTGCCAGTCTTGCTGTACCACTTGGAATCAATGGAGAAATAACAACACCAGAAAGAGTAATACCTAAAAACTGCCCCAGATAGGTTCCCGGGAATGCTTTCATAACTAACAAAGTCAGTCTCTTTAACAGTCCGCTGTGAGCTACTGCTGCACCTAATACCAGAGCGCCAACTAACAGCCAATAGTTTGTGCCGCTGAACGGGCTGAATGCCTGAGCAAAAGTAAGACTCTTGGTAGCTGCACATAAGCAGCAGAACATCAGCAGAATGATGTACTCAGGAAGTACTCGAAAGATCATCCAGATAAGAGCACATACTAAAAGTCCCATTCCGATCATGGACTTCTGTGGGTCTAATCCTTCTGCAACAACCAGATTTGCCGGTGGAGCCATCACACTGAGCCCTAAGCATGCTGCGATACCAATGATTCCCCCAATAATTTGTTTCTTCGACATAATGAACCCCCTTAATTTGTTAATTTTTTAACTATTAAGTGTAAATAATAAAATGGCTGGCTTTCAACCGATTCTCTGCGCTGTGGTTTATTTTTCTGCCAGTCATTTCATCTGACTTAACTATAATAAAAAAAAGATTGATAATCTAATACCAATCTTTTTATCCTAAATATAGCTTACAAGTTATGTTTTTTCCTAAAAGTACTCAAGTATATATTCCTTATGCGTAATACAATTATTGTGGAATACACATTGCTTCTCTTCCATCAGGCGCTTTTCCAGATCTGCAAAGTAGTTTAAAGCATATTCCCTGAACATCTGGTTTCTGCGGCTTTCAAAGTTTTTCTTCGGCCAGCATAACTTTAACAGACGGTAATTTCCCGGATCTGCAATAAATGCATAGGTAAGATCCTCATGTTCCTTTAACGTGTCTTTTAATGAATCATAAGGGATGATCGATATACCTTCATTTTCTGATATGGCCCTGAAAATACGCTCCATTTCGCTGTAATAAGCACAGAATTTCGGTACAAAGCCAGCTGCATGACATAAGCTTACCATCAGGGTGTTGCTGCTGGAGCCTCTCCAGCCTGCAATAAACGGCTCTTCTCTTAATTCTGACATATGCAAAAGCTTTTTCTTTGCTAATGGATGGCTGCGGTTTAATACAATGACGATTTCTTCCCGCATAAGATACTCAAATTCCACATTCTCATATGTGTTCATAGACGCGGAAATGTGGAAATCATATTCTGTCATCAGTTTTCTCTGCATCAAAGAAAAATTAGCCACATCCAAAATGATATTTGGATGCAGCTTGCAGAATAAGTCATACATAGGTGGGAAAAAGCACTGTCCTGCCTTTACGATTAGGGAAATGGTACCATTTTCAGAATCCGGTGTTACAGAAAGTCCATCTACCGCTGAATCGATGAGATTTAAGCCTTTGCTCACCTTATCGTAAAATTCTTTTCCCTGTTCGTTTAAGACAATACGCTTTTTTACACGGTCAAACAGGACTACTCCCAGTTCCTGTTCCAGGTTTTTTATGGTTTTAGAAAGAGAAGGCTGCGATACATGCAATTCCTCAGCCACCTTGGTAACACTTTCTCTTCTTGCAACTTCACAAAAATATCTCAGCTGTAAAAGCTCCATTCAGTCTTCTCCTTCTGTTTTCCCATATTTCCCGGACTGACTGGTTTTAAGGGCTTATGCCTGTAAAGTTCCCAGTCTCTTATAAACAGCCTCTGCCTCACTGATCATATCGTCAATAATG
Organism: Clostridium sp. AM22-11AC; assembly: GCF_003473545.1. Taxonomy (GTDB): domain Bacteria; phylum Bacillota; class Clostridia; order Lachnospirales; family Lachnospiraceae; genus Enterocloster. The sequence continues at coordinate 114,967 of NZ_QUCM01000002.1, read as the reverse complement.
GCCTTAACTGGCTTTACTTCGTTAATAAGACCTGCAGCCGGACCCATAGCAAATACGCAGTGCTGTGTATCGCCAGACACATAGCATTCTTTGCTAAGAGCACCGGAGATAACTGGTAGCAGTTCCTTCAGACCTGCACCTGCTTTTTCCATTTCCAGTGCCTTTGCAGACTGCTCATTTTTCACATAACGGGCCATATTTTTAATACTTCTCTGGCAAGTCATGGTATCGATCTCTTTAGAATTAACGATCAGATCCTTGAAGTTCTGGTGGATGGTACACTCAGTAGACGCCACAAAACGTGTTCCCATAACTACGCCTTCTGCGCCTAATGCCAGAGCCGCTAACAGTCCTTTCCCATCTGCCACGCCGCCTGCTGCCAGCACCGGGATAGATACGGATTCTGCTACGCGGTTGATCAGGATAAAGCTTCCCAGTTCATCTAAACCTGGATGTCCTGCTACTTCATAGCCTACGATAGTAACAGCATCAGCTCCAAAGCTTTCTGCCTTTTTCGCATATTTTACACCTGGACACTTGTGGATCAGTTTAATGCCCGCTTCTTTGATGTGAGGAACAAATTCAGAAGGATTCTGTCCTGCTGTTTCAATAACCTTTACGCCTTCTTCTCCGCACACATCAATATACTGGTGGATTTTTTCTCCCATATTCAGGCCAGGAGCCAGTGAAATGTTGACAGCAAACGGCTTATCTGTCAATTCTTTTGTCTTCTTTACTGCAGCGCGGAAATCATCCATTTCCGGGTAAATGGTGATATTAATGGTTCCCAGTCCGCCTGCATTAGATACAGCTGCTGCCAGCTGTGGTACACCTAAGTGCTGCATACCGCCCTGCATAATTGGATGTTCGATACCGATCAATTCTGTAAATCTTGTTTTAAACATAAGATATACTCCTTTCAACTTGAATGTCCTCTCGAAATCTTTCATGCGCAGAAAAATCTCCAGCGAACATATGACCATCAGCGCAGATCATCTGTTGTGAATATTATAACAATGCAGTCGGATCATGTCTAATATCCAGTTTTTATCTCATGTATAGCTTACAGGTTATGGATCGTTATTTTCAAGCTTCTTATCCATTCCTTTTCGGGCAATTCATCTTTTGTCTCTATTTTTTGATCACTAATTCTACTGGGCAGTGGTCGGAACCAAACACTTCTGTATGGATCTTTGCGCTCTCCAGCTCATCTTTTAAGCTTTCGCTGACACAGAAATAGTCAATACGCCAGCCTGCGTTCTTCTCTCTTGCTTTAAAACGGTAGGACCACCAGGAGTAAATTCCTTCTGTATCCGGATAGAAGTAGCGCCAGGTATCAATAAAACCGGCATTTAAAAGGTCCGTGAACTTGCCTCTTTCTTCATCAGTGAAGCCCGCATTCTTCCGGTTAGTCTTTGGATTTTTCAGGTCGATCTCTTTGTGGGCTACGTTTAAATCACCGCAGAAGATCACCGGCTTTTTCTCTTCCAGCTTTTTAAGATATGCTAAAAATGCATCTTCCCAGGTCATACGGTAATCCAGTCTGGCAAGACCATCTTTGGAGTTTGGAGTATAGCAGGTAACAATGTAATACTCTGGGAATTCAGCTGTGATGACTCTGCCTTCATGGTCATGTTCCTCAATGCCAAGGCCATAGGAAACAGAGATAGGCTCTTCTTTTGTGAACATGGCTGTGCCGGAATAGCCTTTTTTCTCAGCATAGTTCCAGTACTGGTGATAGCCCGGCAGATCCAGATCGATCTGGCCTTCCTGCAGCTTACTTTCCTGTATACAGAATACATCTGCATCTACCTCGTTGAAAAAGTCCATAAAGCCTTTTCCCACGCAGGCACGCAGACCGTTTACATTCCAGGATATGAGTTTTTTCATGATTGTTTCTCCTTTTGCTGTATGGCAACGCCCCCGCCTTATGGCGGGGAAAGCAGTTGTGCTGATAACACATCCCCGCATAAAGTGGAAAAACTGTTGCACTCCACTGCCCCGCGAAGCGGGGCAAAATACTCTCCTTTATTCTGGATAAACCAGTCTGGATTCCGGGAACTCATCAATATGGGTCAGCACCTTCAGATACTTTGCAGCCAGATATTTTGCCATTCCCAGGTTCATATCCAGGTAATTGCCGCAGTCTTTTGGAGATGCGCCTGGTACTTCCCCTTCAAAGTCACGGACAAATTCATACATTTCTACTACTAATGGCAGAATGTCTTTTGACTCATAATCACCTGCTAAAAGCAGATAAAAACCGGTTCTGCAGCCCATCGGTCCAAAGTATACGGTCTTGTCTCCAAAATCCTTGTGGTTTCTTAAAAAGGTAGCACCCAGATGCTCGATGGTGTGCATTTCTGCGGTGTTCATAACAGGTTCTTCGTTTGGGGAAGTCATACGCAGATCAAAGGTGGTAACGGTGCTGTCTCCTACTTTGTCTTTTCTGGATACGTAAACTCCCGGCTGTAATTTAATATGGTCGATGGTAAAACTTGCGATCTTTTCCATGGTTATTTCCTCTTTTCTCTCTTTTTCACTTATATTTCCGCTACTGCATACCTTCCCCGCGCTGCGGGGAAAACACCCCTAGAAATGGCAGAAAGGCAGGTCCCAGCACTTCCCGGTTCCTGCCCTCCTTACTCTTATCGTTCTTTATACTACGACCGCCCCAAAGGGGCGACCGTTTTTAATCCTATTTTTTATCCGAATGATTAGTCATCCTCTTCATCACTTTCAGTTACAGTGAAGGTAAATCTCTTACGTGCCATTTCATCGCTTTCCAGATACTCATCGTAGGTAGTGATCTTATCAATCAGCTTGCCGTTGATGATCTCCATAATACGGTTGGCAGTAGTCTGTACGATCTGGTGGTCACGGGATGAGAAGATCATCACGCCTGGGAACTTGATCATACCACGGTTTAATGCGTCAATAGACTCCATATCTAGGTGGTCAGTCGGCTCATCTAACATCAGTACATTTGCGCCGGAGATCATCAGCTTGGATAACATACAACGTACTTTCTCACCACCGGATAATACCTTAACCTTCTTAACACCGTCTTCGCCTGCAAACAGCATACGTCCTAAGAAACCACGTACATAAGTTACGTCCTTCTCAGGAGAATACTGGGTCAGCCACTCAACAATGGTGTCATCATTTGCAAACTCAGCGGAGTTATCCTTCGGGAAGTAAGACTGGGTGGTTGTAAGTCCCCACTTGTAGCTTCCTTCATCTGGCTCCATTTCACCTGCAAGGATCTTGAATAATACAGTCTTTGCACGCTCGTTTGGTCCAACTAAAGCAACTTTGTCCTCTCTTCCAAGGATAAAGGAGATATCGTCTAAGATCTTCTCACCATCAATAGTCTTGCTTAAGTGTTCTACAGTAAGAACTTCATTTCCGATCTCACGGGCCGGACGGAAGTCGATATATGGATACTTTCTGCTGGATGGCTTGATGTCATCTAACTGGATCTTCTCTAAGGCTCTCTTACGGGAAGTAGCCTGCTTGGACTTAGAAGCATTTGCAGAGAAACGCTGGATAAATTCCTGTAATTCCTTGATCTTCTCTTCCTTCTTGCGGTTTGCTTCCTTCATCTGCTTGATGATCAGCTGGCTGGACTCAACCCAGAAGTCGTAGTTACCAGCGTACAGCTGGATCTTGCCGTAGTCGATATCAGCGATCTGTGTGCAGACTTTATTTAAGAAATAACGGTCATGGGATACTACGATAACGGTATTCTCAAAGTTGATCAGGAACTCCTCTAACCATGCGATGGCATCCAGATCCAGGTGGTTGGTAGGCTCGTCAAGAAGCAGGATGTCAGGATTTCCAAACAGTGCCTGTGCCAGTAAAACTTTGACCTTCTGTGCACCTAACAGAGTGCTCATCTGTGCATAGTGGAATTCAGTACCAATGCCAAGACCATTTAACAGGTTCTCTGCGTCAGACTCAGCTTCCCAGCCGTTCATGGTAGCGAACTCACCTTCCAGTTCTGCTGCCTTGATACCATCTTCATCTGTGAAGTCTTCCTTCATGTAGATGGCTTCCTTTTCCTTCATGATCTGGTACAGTCTTGCATTTCCCATGATAACAGTATCCAGAACGGTGTACTCATCATATTTGAAATGGTCCTGCTGTAAGAAGGAAAGTCTCTGTCCCGGAGTGATGGCAACCTCACCGCTGGTTGGCTCTAACTGTCCGGAAAGGATCTTTAAAAATGTAGACTTTCCGGCGCCGTTTGCACCGATCAGTCCATAACAGTTGCCTTCTGTAAACTTGATATTTACATCTTCAAACAATGCTTTCTTGCCTACACGAAGGGAAATATTATTTGCACTTATCATGTCATTTACCTTTCTTATAAATAAATCTGTTGTTTTTGTTTCCGCTAAAAGAGGGGGCATTTGCTGTCCCCTCTTTTCTGTCTTATGTACTTACAGGATGACCTGAAAAATACATTCTTCGCTCAATATCAGATTGTACAGGGAAACACTGCATTTTGCAAGGTCTTTTTACAGGAAATTCCCCATTTGCAGACTATTTATAAGCTATTTCTCCGTCAGTTATCCGCTGATGCCGGTGATCCGTTCATCCGCTGCCAGTTTTAACAGCATTGCATTCTTATCATATAAAGGCGGATATACTACTTCCAGTTCTATCTTTGTACCATTCTTGCCTTTTCCCACCTTCAGATTTGAAATCTTGACCTTTTCTTCTGAAAAATGCATCTGGATATCCGCGATCACATTTTCATAATCCGTACAGGTCATCTTAAGAAAACCCCGTATGGGTTCTGCCGTAAGGAAAGAGGTTCTGTGAAGGATCTCCTGGATCGCTACTACCAGTATACCGGCGCAGACACCAATACCATACTTTCCTGCTCCCACTGCCATTCCCACGCCAGCTGTGGTCCACAGTCCCGCTGCTGTAGTCAGACCGCTGACTGTATTATTGCGGACAAAGATCACACCTGCACCCAGGAAACCTACACCGGATACGATCTGTGCCGCCACACGGGAGGAATCTACCTTTTCTACATCGTAAAAACCATACTTGGATACTACCATCATAAGCGCCGCCCCCAACGCTACAATGGCATGTGTCCTCATACCGGCGCTTTTATCCCTGTTCTTTCGCTCATAGCCGATCATATACCCCAATACGCTGGCTACGATCACTCGCAAAAATAACTCCGCATCTGACGGTATCCCTATTTTTGTTATCATTTCTGCTACCATCTTCATGTCCCTCCTGATCCTGTCTCTTATACTGTGTAGCTTTTATATGCTGATCTTTTCTTCTCTCTTAATACCAGTATAGCCCATCCATATCCACCTGGTTTTGCTCATTTTTCAGGCATCTGTGCTCATTTTCCAAATGATTTCCTGTATTCCACCGGCGTACAGCCTTCTCTTTCTATAAACAGCTTTGTAAAATAACTCTGACTGTACCAGCCACATTCTACGGTAATATCCTTTACCGTCATATGGGTGGTTGCCAGAAGCTCTTTTGCATGGTTTAAGCGAAGCCCAGCCACGTAATCACTGTAGCGCACGCCCAGCGCTGTTTTTAAAAGACTGCTGATATAACTGGCAGACAGACCGAACCGCTCGGAAAGATCTGCCGCTGAAATATCTTCCCGGTAATGTTCCTCAATAAAACGGATCATGGAATTGATCCTGGAGTCCTCAGAAGGACTGCTTAAAAGGCTTCTGGATTTCTGCTCCAGGAAGTTTTTCAGTTCTTTTGGATCCATGTTTTCTGAAACCGGAGTTTTTAAGACCAGACTGAAAAAACTGGCAATATTTTTTCTTGACCGCCCGATCCATTCCTTTTCCTCCATCTTTTTCCCGATCCAGGAAGATAAACTGGAAAAGCTGTTGTAATCTCCGCTCTTCCATGCCTCCTGCCACTTTAAGCATCTGCGGCCGAACTCCACTTTTTCTTCCTCTTCATCTAAAAGAGGACTGAGATAATAAAAACGCCCGGTTCCTTTTATTACCCGCAGGCAACTGAGTTCTTCCAGATTTCCAAGGTCTTCCCTCAGGTTTTCCATGTCCCTTGTAACAGAGGTGCCAAAACAGGTCATTCCTTCTGCAAATGTCCGGGCAGATAAAGTCCTGTAGATCTCCTGTATCCCTTCTCCTTTTTCCGAAAAACAGAGAAGTTTCAAACTGTTATCACTGAATACAGAAACTACATGATCCTCATATCCCTGAAACAGAGCCGGGATCGGATCGGAAACCAGGTTTTCTCCATCCACTGTGATCATCAGCAGCCCGCAGAAATAACCCTTATATTCCCCCAGTCCGATATTTCTTCCATTCAAAGCACTTTCCAGCCAGGTACGGAACAGATTTTTTCTCCGCTCTCCTGCCAGATACTGCTGCAGGCGTACCGCCGTAATGGTCTCCTGGATCGTCTTTTTATCCAAAGGCTTCATCAGATAATCTTCCACTTTCAGCTTTACCGCCTGCTTGGCATACTCAAATTCATTGAAGCCGGTCATGATATAATAACGGGTATCCGGAGATATTTCCTTCCCCAGTTTTATGGCTTCCAGTCCGGAAGGCCCCGGCATCTTAATATCTACATATGCCATGGCGATCTCATGTTCTTCCAGCATTTTTAACATCTCATGGCCATTATAGGCATGAAGGACCTCGTCTTCTTTGGAACATGCCTGGATCAGTTTTTCTATGGAAATATGGATCAGCGGTTCATCGTCGATCACCAGTATCTTCATGTTTTTCCTCCTTGAAAGGAACGATCAGTACCTGAATGGTTCGTCCATCTATACGGTAAATATAAAGCCGGATATCAGGTCCCCACAGGCTGATCCTGTTTTCTACATTTTTTATTCCAATGGACTCCGGGGAGTTTAATTCTTCCTCTTTAAATCCCACACCATCATCCTCAATAAGAATGTACAGACTGTTTCCGTGACGTTCTGCCTCTACAAACAATTTACATGGAACTTCGCTGGGCTCTATGCCATGGATCACTGCATTTTCCACCAGAGGCTGCAATAACAGCTTTGGCATGGAAAGGGACTTAAACTCTTCTGAACAGTTGATCTCATAGGAAAGCCGGTTTCCAAAACGCAGCAGGCACAGGGAACAGTAATCATTTAAAAAGTCCAGTTCTGCCCCTAAAGTAGTCTCCCGGCTGCGGCTTAACACATACCGCAGCAGATGGGCAAAGGAGTAAAAAGCATCATTTAAAGCCTCCTGCTCCCCGATCTGGTTTAAGGTAATAAAGCTGTAAATGGTATTGATGATAAAATGAGGCTGAATCTGGGACTGGAGCGCCTGTAACTGCAGGTTTTTCTGGGCCAGCTTCAGCTCATATTCATTGCGGATGGTCTCCTGGAGCTGCTTTGCCATGGCATTAATAGAAGTTCCGATCTCATTAAACTCACGGATCACCAATGGCTCACACCGTGAATTTAAGTTGCCCACCTGGAGTTCTCCAAGGACTGCCTTAATATGATAGGTAGGGCGCTCGATCCAGTAATTATTTTTCTTAAACATGGCATATCCCAGGATGGAGCATAACAGACAGCAGGCTGCTGCCATAAACAGGAAAATGGCCATACGGTCTATCACATAGGACGCAGACAGCAGTACATGGACCGTTAGAGGATAATGCTCTAAGGTCTGTGAAAAACACAGCCAGTTTCTGTGGTCATAGTTTACTTTCTGCTGCTTTAAAGCTGCAGTCTGAGTCTTTGTAAGAGGCTTATTGGAATAGATCAGCTGATCTTCGTCATTTGTAAACGCAATGATCAGAGGCGCCTTGCTGGTAAGGCTGGAGAACAGATTTTCAAAATCATCTGTTTTTAAGTTCAGCATGATCACATTTTCCTGATCCTGAAGGAACATGTTGTTTAATTTTCTGGATATGTAAAAACTTCCTGTATCCAGTTCTTCTTCTTCATCTGCCCCTGTCATATCTTTTTCCGGGATAATAGCCACCCGGCCGTTTTTGTCAAGAGCCGACTGATACCAGCTGCGGCCTGTAAGAGGGTGGATGGTTGGAAGATACTGATACCAGTCAGACGTGTTAAAATACAGCACATTTCCGTCTGACATGACTAACATATCCCCAAAATCTTCTCTGGAATAGGTAGTCAGCTGTAAAAGTTTTCCAATTTCTTCTCCTACCTTGTTCTGGTCATAGGGTGTCAGGTCCTCAAAAGGCGTCCTGGACTGAAAAAAGGAATGATAATAAGGTGCTTTTGTCAGGTTATCAATATCGTTAAGATATTTTGTCATGTATGCTGAGATCAGTTTCGTATTATTCTCCGCCCGGCTGCGTATCTCCTGATACTGGTAAGTTCCAAACAGATAGGACACCAGAAAGCTGACCACTACAATTGGAAGGAGACAGCTGAGGATAAAATTTACAAATAATTTTCTGGAAAGGGACTGTACTTTCTTTTGTTTCATATGTAACCTCTTCGTCTGATTAATATTGAATTATAGCACAATTTTATTGCTGGTAAAAGTTTAATTTTTGTCAATCTTTACAAAATTTTTACTTGACTGGAATTTTTCTCATATTATAAATTCCCCAGTATACAAAACACCCGGCAAACCTGTTGGATCTGCCGGGTGTATGTCTGCTTCGCAGCCCCTTGTTTTTGACTGCGCGACTTACTTATTTGAATAATTTAGCTACACGCTCTTCCATGCTGGAAACTGCCTGCTCTGGGGTGTAGTTGTCTTCCAGGATGCACTTCTGGATCTCGTTTGCGAAGATTTCTTTTGCTTCCTGATACTGTGGGATAAATGGTGTCTTATAGGTGCTGTACTGTACCTGATCTACGATGATCTGAAGATTTGGATCTTCTTCTACCATCTTCTTGTATTCTTCAGAGTCTATGCAGCTCTGTCTGGTAGGAAGATATCCGGTACCATTTGCCCAGCGTACTGCATTTTCGGTGTTGGTCATGTACTTTAAGAACTCCCAGCCAGCCTTCTCTTCTTCTTCGCTGTGGCCCTTGAACATTAACAGGTTAGAACCACCTGCAGGATAGGAAAGTGTGGTATCCTGAGGAACTGCACCTACACCAACTTCAAATTCACAGGTCTTCTCTAATCCCTTTAACTGAGCACTGCTCTGCTGGATCATAGCTGCTGTGCCGCCTGCAAATGCATTTCTGCAAGCCTCAGAAGAGTTGTAATCCTGACCGGATGGAACATGCATGGTTCCGTCTGCGATCATTTCTTTCCACAGATACAGTGGCTTTGTTCCAGGATCGCCTGCAAATCCGATGCCGTCTTCTGTCTCATTGAAAATGGTTCCGCCTGCGTTCATAACCAGTGACATGTAATACCACTGATCCAGTGGGCAGGAATATCCATAAGAACCGTTTCCAGTAAGAGCCTTAGCGTCTGCCTTTAAGTCATCCCAGGTTACAGGAGCTTCTTCCAGACCTGCTTCTTTGAAACGATCCTTGTTGTAGTACAGTACCGGAACGCTGCGGGAATGAGGAAGGGCTACTAATGCTCCATCATAGTAGGAAGCGTCTAACAGACCTGGCATGAAATCGCTCATATCGTAGTTCTCTTCATCTACGAACTTCTGAAGGTCAACTAACTGATCTGCGTCAGCGAAAATTCCTAACATACCAATCTCCATCTGAGCTAAAACAGGAGCTTCGCCAGCTGCTAAAGCGGCCTGCATCTTAGTACCTGCGTCTGTGTAAGAACCCTGATGTACTGCTTTTACAAAGATCTTGTCCTGGGACTCGTTAAAGGAGTCTGTGATCTGCTGGATCAGTTCTCCGTTGGAAGAACCCATGCAGTGCCAGAACTCGATAGTGATCTTGTCACCGTTATCTGCTGCAGCTGCTTCTGTGCTTCCCTCTGCTGCCTTGGTGTCCTCTGCCTTTGCTGCTGTAGTATCAGCCGGTTTTGCGGAACTGCCGCATCCAGCTAACATACCAGCTGCCATAGCTGCTGCCAATACTCCTGCTACTTTTCTTTTCATTTTCTTTCCTCCTGTGTTTGTTTAATATACTTTTTATTTATAATTTACTTAATACCGGAATATACAAAGGAATTACGGATCTTCTGGCTTGCCAGCATGTATACGATCAGGATCGGCAGTACTAAAACTACGTTTCCTGCCATGATAATGTGCCACATCTGTAAAGTCTCAGAAGATTTAAGGGCTGCGATACCTACAGGCAGTGTACGAAGTGTCTCACTGGAGGTCATGATCAACGGCCAGAAGTAGTTGTTCCAGGTAGAGATGAAGGACAGAAGGCCGATGGTGATCAGAGCCGGTTTTGCCATAGGCATCATTACCTTGAACATGATCTTACGGTTATCTGCATCGTCCAGTCTTGCAGCCTCAATGACTTCCTGAGGGATCTGCATAAAATACTGGCGGAGCATGAAAATACCAAATGGATTGGAAATAAATGGTAATATTAACGGTATAAATGTTTTTAACATCTTCATCCGGCTGAACATCAGGTAAACCGGAAGGAAGGTGATCTGCTGCGGGATCATTAATCCTAACAGTACAATTCCAAAAAAGATATTTTTTCCGAAATATTCATGTCTTGCAAAGCTGTAAGCAGCCGGTACAATGATCAGATACTGGAGAACCAGCACACAAAGGCTGACTACAACAGAGTTTCTAAAATATAATCCAATGGGAACGATCTCAAATACATGAGCGTAGTTTTCCCAGTGAAGACTGGATGGGAATAGGGTAGGCGGGAACTGCAGCGCCTCGGTATAGTCCTTTAATGACGTGCTGACCATCCAGTAAAATGGGAATGCTATGATGACCATAACAGCCACTTTTAAAATAATGTTCAGGATATGGCATACTTTCTGAAAAAGAAGTGCGCCCCTGCTTTCTTCCATGATTTTTCCTCCTTAATTATATCGTAAACTGTGGAAATTTTACTGATAATGTACACGTTTCTTTCCTACACCGAACTGAACGTAGGTCATGATGCATACCAGGATCAGTAAGATCACACCTGCCGCACAGGCCATACCCGGTTTTCCGTAGCGGAAAGCAAAGGAATAAATGTAGTAAACCAGTGTATTGGTAGAGTCTACCGGTCCGCCCTGTGTCATAACGTTAACGGAGTCAAAGATCTTGAAAGATGCAATGGATGCCACAACAGAGGTAAACAGGATGGTCGGTGAGATCATTGGAAGAGTGATCTTGAAAAACACTCTCCACTTTGGAGTGGAATCCAGTTCTGCTGCCTCGTAAATATTAGAAGGAACCGTCTGAAGGGCTGCCATGATCAGCAGTACATAGTAACCAACGCTTTTCCATACCATTACCAGAACCAGTGAAAACATGGAAGTGGATGGGCTGGAAAGAAATGGGAATTTTGCAAATCCCAGCTTTGTGATGACCATGTTTAAAAATCCGGTATCCGGGTCCATCAGCCATAAGAATACGATGGATACGGAAACCATGGAAATAACATGAGGGGTAAAGATAAAGCCCTCTACCATGTTGTTTAATTTCTTATGTTTGGAGCCGTTTAACCATACTGCAATGATCACTGCCAGCACCATGGTCAGACTGACGAACAGTACTGTATAAACAACGGTATTTACAAGTACCATCCGGAATGTTTCTGAACCAAACAGTTCTTTGTAGTTGTCCAGTCCCACGAAGGTTTTCTTCGCGGAGATCAGGCTTCCGGAAAACATGGAATAATAGATCAGGTAAAATACCGGATATACAGTGAAGACAAACAGTAAGATCATTGCCGGCATAGCGGTAACAAATCCCAGCATGCGGTCCCGCTTTTCGCTGACGCTTCGTTTTTTCTTATCCACTGCTTACACCTCCCGGCCTGCAAGTTTTGCAAATCCAGCATGGATCATCAGTCTGCGTTCGTCATCTAAGGTGATCCGCTTTCCATCCTTATCAAACAGATACATGTTCTTTACAGGAATAGACAGTTTTAAGGTGCTTTCGTCTTCTGCTTCATAATCAGATTTTGCCATCAGCTTTCCTGCCGGACTGTCTAAGGAGTAGATGATCTCAGAACCAAGCATTTCCTTGGTAGCGATCTTAGCACTTATCTCTACATGCTCTTCTTCTACTTCTTTTAAGTATACTTTCTCCGGACGGAAACCAACCTGCATTCCTTCCGGCAGAATGTCTTTTACAATGTTCATCTGAGGAGTGCCTATAAACTGTGCTGCATATACGCAGTTTGGATTGTTATACAGTTCTCTTGGGCTGGACTGCTGTACAATGTAGCCATCTTTCATCAGTACAATATCATCTGCCATAGACATTGCTTCTACCTGATCATGGGTTACATATACGAAAGTGGTTCCCAGTTTTTTATGTAAACCGATCAGCTCCACACGCATCTGTCCACGCAGCTTTGCATCCAGGTTTGACAGCGGCTCGTCCATTAAGAATACTTTTGGCTGCTTTACCATGGCTCTTGCAAGTGCAACTCTCTGTCTCTGGCCACCGGAAAGTGTAGCCGGTTTACGGTCCAGGTACTGAGTTAGGCCTACTACCTCGCAGATCTCCTGGACTCTTTTCTTTCTCTCTTCTTTTGGCACTTTCTTGTTTTCCAGACCAAATTCGATATTTTCACGGACTGTCATGGTCGGATACAGAGCATAGTTCTGGAAAACCATGGCAATGTCTCTTTTTCCTGGTGTTAAGTCGTTGATCTTCTTTCCGTCAATGTAAATATCTCCGGAAGTCGGTTCATCAAGTCCTGTGATCATACGCAGTGTTGTGGATTTTCCACAGCCGGACGGTCCTACCAGAACAGTAAAGCTGCCGTCTTCTATGCTTAAGTTCAAATCATCAATGACCATCTGGTCACCAAACTTCTTTGTTACATTTTTCAACTGAATAGCCCCCATGCCATTTCCTCCTGTTTTTCTTCGTTTTATCCTTGGTTTGATCTTGTTTTCAGTTATTTTCGTTATTTGAACATTTTTCATGTTCCTTTGTTGTATCCAATATAACATCTTTGCTTATTTTTCTTCTTTGCTCTTTTTTTAGAAAGCTTTGCTGTTTTTATGAACAGAGCAAAAAATAAACTTAAAGGAATCTTAATTGAATTTTGGGGGCGGGAATGTTACCATGGAATTAACCTGAATATTACTCCATTTACTGAGCTTACAGATATTTATAGATCTTTATAGAAAAGAGGAATCATCATTATGAAAAAAAGACATGTGTATGACCTTGTAATACTCCTTGCAGCCGGTACGATTATGATGTCCGCCTGCGGCAAAAAACCAGATGCGCCTGCTGATACAACAGCGCCCACACAGACCGAAAGCCAGACTGAGGCTTCCGCAGAGGAAACCACCAAACCAGACGAAACTCCATCCGAAACACAGGTCCCGGAAGATACAGAAAGCACAAAATTCTATATGCTCCAGGGAACGGTTACAAAAGCAGAAAAAGACGGCTCTGCCTTTACCTTACTGGCCGATGACGGAAATGAATATACCATCGCTCTTTCTGATATCCGCGATGTGGAAACAGAGATTGAAAAGAATATCCAGATTGCCATTGCCTGTATGAAAGACGCCTCCGGCGATCCTGAAAAAGCAGCTTATATCGTCGCTTTCCCGGAACAGGAAGAATGGACCATTTCCACTGACGAAGGCATCACCACCAGCAACGCCATGAGCACCTTCATGATCCAGACAAGTGATGGCAGAGAGATCGGATTTATTAAAGATAACTGTCCTTCCGATGAAAACGCGCTTACCAGTGACAGCGGAGACTCTGTGATCGTTACTTATGTTACTTCTGATAATGCGAACTTCCCGTTGGAGATCCGGAAGGGGAAGTGATAAAATCAAAAATCTTTATATAAAATAATTTTAGCTGCCAGATGACTATTGCTTTACAGTCACCGGCAGCTTATTAAAATAATCTATATAATTGTCTCTTTTATAACTCTTTTTTCGTACTTTAACTTATTTTAAGTTATAATGCAATATTAAAGTTAAGATCTCATTTCCTACAGCAGATTTCCATATCTTCCCAGGAAACTTCTGGTTCTTTCATTGTCAGAAGCAAATACCTTTTCCGGTGCTCCTTCTTCTACGATCACACCACCTGCCATAAAGATGACGCGGTGGGAAATATCTCTTGCAAAGGCCATTTCATGGGTTACGATGACCATGGCTATGTGCAGATCTGCCAGGGACTTGATAACCTTTAATACTTCTCCCGTCAGCTCCGGATCCAGAGCAGATGTGGGCTCATCAAAGAACAGGATCTTTGGTTTTAACGCCAGAGCTCTTGCAATGGCTACTCGCTGGCACTGTCCGCCGGATAACTGGCAGGGATAGGCATTTTCTTTATCTTCCAGACCCATTTTTTTCAGAAGTTCCCTTGCTTCTTTGTAAACTTCCTCTTTGTCCCTTTTCTGTACATGGATCGGGGCATCTGTAATGTTCTTTAATACAGAAAAATGGGGAAACAGGTTAAAGTTCTGGAATACCAGGCCATACTGGCTCTGGATCTCTTTTAAATCTTTCTTGTCTGCATAGTTTAACTTTCCGTTTTCATCGCTCCATACCGCTTTTTTACCCAGATAAACGATCTCTCCGCTATCCATAGTCTCCAACATGGTAGCGCAACGCAGCAGAGTGGATTTTCCGGAACCGGAAGGGCCGATGATGGAAACGATCTCTCCATCTTCCACACTTAATGATATATCCTTAAGAACATTCAGGTCATCAAAGGACTTTTCCACATGATTGATCTCTAATAATTTCATTATCCACAATCCTCCAGTTTTTAGTACACACTAACGGTAATAATCCAGTTTTTTCTCCAGCCATTCAAGGAACATGGCTACTACCAGGTTAAATACATAATAGAAAATACCGGCTGCAACAAAAGGCATCATGCTTACCTGGGAAGAAGCCAGTGCTTTTGCTGTTGTGAACATTTCCATAACACTTAAAGTAAATGCCAGGGAAGTATCCTTTACCAGTGTGATCACCTCATTGGTTACAGAAGGAAGGATCCTTTTGATCACCTGAGGAAGGATGATCTTGATAAATGTCTGGGACTTGCTGTATCCTAACAGCTTTGCTGCCTCATACTGACCTACAGGCATAGACTGGATACCACTGCGGTAGATCTCTGCAAAATAAGCTGCGTAGTTGATCACAAATCCGATAAATACAGCCCAGAGGCGATAGCTGTTGCCTACACGCATACCGAAAATATAGTAAGGTCCAAAATAAACTACCAGCAGCTGCAGCATCAGCGGAGTACCTCGCATGATGGAAATATATACCTTGATCACAGCCTGAAGGAGTTTATTTTTTGACATACGGCCCAGGGCTACAAAAAGGCCTAAGGGCAGTGAAAAAATAAGGGTCACTGCAAAAATCTGTATACTGGTTCCCATACCTCCTGCCAGCTGCATAAGGATCTGCTGGATCGTCATTTTACCCATATCTGTACCTGCTTTCAAAATGTTTCTTACGTGTTTCTTTTATGTCCGCATAGTGCGGACGTATGGTAGAGTCTTTATCATAGAACAAGGGGGCGCAGTTGTCAACTGCACTCCCCTAAAAATTCATTATATCTGTTTCAGACCTAAAACTTATTACTTACCAATGGTAGTAACGTCTTCTCCGAACCACTTTTCAGAGATCTCTTTTAAAGTTCCGTCTTTTGCCATATCTTCCAGAGCTGCCTGAACTTTATCTCTTAATTCGGTATTGCCTTTCTTAAAGCCTACACCATACTCTTCTGCGGAAAGGGAGTCGTCTAAGATCTTAAAGTCTGCCTTTCTCTGCTGGATCTGATAACCTGCTACGATCACGTCCATGGCAATGGCATCTACAGAACCCTGCTGCAGATCCATAAATGCAGTGTTGTAATCAGCAGTAGTTAAAAGCTGTCCAAAGGTAGCTGTCAGATCCGGGTCTTCTTTTAATGCTGCTTCTGCGGAAGAGTCTGCCTGGCACTCTACTACTTTTCCTGCAAGACCATCTTTTCCTTCAATACCGGAGTCATTTCTTACTACAAATACCTGGGTGTTTTCCATATATGGCTCGGTCCAGGTATAATCATCTTCACGGCCTGTCATAGTAAATCCATTCCAGATACAGTCAATGTTTCCAGACTCCAGTTCCATATCTTTTGCATCCCATGCAATTGGCTGCGCCTGATATTCCAGACCCAGACGCTTTGCAACTTCCTGTGCCAGTTCCAGGTCGAAACCTGTGTATTCATTATTGTCTCCTAAAAATCCCATTGGTGGGAAATCCTGGTCAAAACCAACGATCAGTGTACCGCCTTCTGTTCCTGCGGCTGCAGCTGTTGTTTCTTCTGCTTCAGAAGAAGCTGCTTCTGTTGTTGTCTCTGCCTCAGAAGCCTTTGTCTCAGCTGCTGTAGTAGCAGTGCTGCCTGATGAGCAGGCTGTCATGGATAATGCCATCATAGATGCAAGTGCTGCACATAATACTCTCTTCTTCATAATAATTTTCCTCCTCTTATATAAAATGTCCTCTGAGAGAACATTAAATTCACGAACTCTGCTCTTACGAACCCGCACTCACGAACCCCGCACTTACGTGCTCTACTGCCTGCTGACGCAGGCGGTTCGTTCGTTAATGTGCTATCGTTTTGACACGCTATCATGGTAGCACACTAAAGTGTTTTTGTAAAGAGGGAATTTAAAAAAGGTCCGGCCGACAGATGTCGGCGGACCTTTTTTCGCAGATATAAGTTACGTGCAGCGCCTGACGGCGCTGGGTGTGCAGGGCATTACAGTGTATACACAACCTTGCCATCGCAGATCGTATATCTCACTCTGCCTGTCAGCTCAGCCCCTAAAAACGGACTGTTCGTTGCCTTGGACGCAAAGCTGTCTACCACCCACTTTTCATTTTCATCAAAGATAACAAAATCAGCTGGTGCGCCTTCTTCCATACGGCCGCAGTCTAACTTGTAAAGGGTTGCCGGATTAAGGCTCATTTTTTCCATTAATTCTGTTAAACTTAAATGTCCCGGTTTTACCAGGCTGGTGATGCCAAGGGCAAGGGAAGTTTCCAGGCCGGTGATGCCGCTTGGAGCTTCGGTAAGAGGCTTTTCTTTTTCTTCTTTGCTGTGAGGAGCATGGTCAGTAGCGATCATATCAATGGTACCGTCTTTTAAGCCTTCAATGAGCATCTGACGGTCCCACTCTGTACGCAGAGGCGGGTTCATCTTAGCCAGAGTGCCATGTTCTAACACTGCATCTTCTGTCAATGTAAAGTGATGAGGGGTTACCTCAGCCCATACATGAGCCCCCATCTTCTTTGCCAGACGGACCATTTCCACAGAATGACCGGAACTGATATGCTGGATATCGATCTTTGCGCCGGTAGCCAGTGCGATCATACAGTCTCTTGCTACCAGGGAGTCCTCTGCCAGCGCCGGAGAACCGTAAATTCCCAGCTGGTCAGACACCTTACCATGGTTGATGCCGTTCTGCTTGATAAAAGTCTTATCTTCCTCATGGAAGCTTAAAACAGTATCCAGTCTCGCTGCCTCTTCCATTGCCTCTTTTACAAAAGGTCCGTCCATTAACGGGATACCGTCATCTGTAAATCCTGCGGCTCCTGCCTTTAACAGGCCTTCCATGTCCGTTCTTTCTTTTCCTTCAAATCCTTTGGAGATCGCTGCGCAGCTGAGAACATGGATCCCTGTTTTCTTTCCTTCTTCCAGAACATAGCGCAGAGTTTCTTCGTTATCTACGATTGGCTTTGTATTTGCCATACACACAACGGTAGTAAAACCGCCTTTTGCAGCAGCTGCTGCTCCTGTGTGGATATCCTCTTTGTAGGTCAGTCCCGGATCACGGAAATGGACATGGACATCTACCAGTCCCGGTGCTACCACAAGACCTTTTGCATCAAGCACCTGATTGGCAGCTGCTTCTGCCTTTGCAGGTAATGTTCCTTCTGCATATATTTTTTCAATTTTTCCATCTTTTACAACAATATCAGCATTTCTTTCCTTCTTTCTTGCCGGGTCGATCACCCGTCCGTTTTTGATCAGCAGCATGTTCTTGTCCTCTCTTCCTTAAAATGTATTCTCAAAGTCTTTCCTGCACCTGCTTTTGCAGCCGGTTTTCTATATCAGGAAACTTTCTCCCTTTTTATGAATCTTTACGATCCGGTTCTTATAGTCTTTTGCACACTCCAGTGCCTTAAACCGGTCTGTTACTTCAAAATCACCCCAGAAATGCATAGGGAACACCACATCGGCTCCCACCATTTTCATAAAGTCGTCCATTCCCAGATAGAAATCCTTTTCCTGTCTCGGATCAAGGAGCATAAAAGCCACATCTATATGAATGCCCTTCATCTTCTCCAGCTCTTTATGGAAATTTTCACTCATCCGCTTATTATCTGCTTCTGGTTCTCCTGCCCATACCCAGTTGTTCAGATCTCCTGCATGATAGATCCGCTTTCCTTCTGTTTCGATCAGAAACGCAACACCTTCATCTGTGGATTTAAAAGCCCGGATCTTCACACCGGATCCTCCTGTAAAAGGTGCTGTCAGTTCCAGTTCTTCTCCTGGACCGGTAAAATAGGTTTTTCCAAGGAATTCTTCCGGCACTCTCCGCTTCCAGATATCATCAGAAAGTACAAAACCAGTCTTTTTATGCTTTCCTGCCAGTTCAAAGATCACCGGTGAAAAATGATCTCCATGCCGGTGGCTGGCAAAAACCAAAAGAGGCTTGTCTTCCTTAAATTCCGGGAGTTCTCCTTCAAAATAGTCAAATAAAAAGTAATTTTCATCAGTCTCTACAAGGAAACTGCTGTGGTGGATATAAGTAACTTTCATGTTCTTCCCTCCAGACATCACAATGTTCTCTCTGAGAAGACATCACAATGTTCTCCGATTCTTATTATAAAAATACATGCAAACTGCTGTAGTACAGATGATCACATATCCGCAAAGACTAAGCATATCCGGCTTCTGTCCCAGGACCAGAAATCCCATAAGAGCTGAAAACATGATCTGCGAATAGTCAAAAACAGAAATTTCTTTTGCCGGAGCATAAAAATATGCTTTCGTCACAAAGATCTGACCGCCTGCACCGCCAAATCCGGCTGCGATCATAGCTGCAACCTGCCACCATTTCATAGGAGCAAAATGCCCAATAAGAAATGGCAGTGCAAACACACAGGTAAAGGCTGAGAAAAACATGACTATCAGCTTTCCATTCACCCCTCTTTTTCCCAGCACACGCACAAAGCTATAGGCTGCACCGGCTCCCGCACCTCCCAGCATTCCAATAAGCGCTGCCGGGTCTGTCATATTTCCTGTGGGTTTGATGATAAATAATGCTCCCATAAATGCTACTACAACTGCAATTCCCTGAAACAGGGTCAGTCTTTCTTTCAAAAGAAAATAAGAAAAAATAATAGTGAAGAAAGGAGACAGCTTATTTAACATATTGGCATCGGAAAGCACCAGATGGTCAATGGCATAAAAATTGCATACAATACCAACCGTTCCACAGATAGAACGCAGGAACAAAAACTTAAGATCCCCCTTGTGTATTTCCAGCTTTTCCGGCTTGCGGACCAAACCTGCGCCTACAATAAAAAATGCAAGCAAATTACGGAACAATATCTTCTGCATAGATGGCAGATCTCCCGCCAGCCGGACGCACAGCGACATAAAAGCAAAACAAAATGCCGCTGTCACAATACATAAAATACCTTTTGTCTTGGAATTCATATTTTTTCTTTTATCCCCCTTTTATTCCCCATGATAAAATGTTTTCCACTTTCCACTGAAAAACCGTGTAACAAAAAAGCTGATGCGAACGATCCAGTCTATGATCATGGCGATCCACACACCGATCGCTCCCAGACCCATAGCCACACCTGTTACATAGCTTAAACCAATACGGAAAATAAACATAGATGCAATGGATACACACATCGGAAATTTTACATCATTAGCCGCACGCATTACATTTGGAAGGCAGAAACCTGCCGGCCATAAAAAGATAGCACAGCCATTATGGATCAGGGCCAGAACAGCTCCTAAATGTCTTGTTTCCCCTGAAACTCCATACAACCGCAAAGTAACAGGCATGGTAAGGATCACCACCAGACAGCAGATTCCGTTAATGACATAAGTCAGCTTCATCATTTTCTTCGCATAATATTCTGCCTGTTCAAAATCCCCGGCACCGACACAGCGTCCAATTACTGTAATGATCGCCAGAGACATAGCCGTTCCCGGAAGAACGCCCATACTGTCCAGGTTATTTGCAATGGCATTTGCAGCGATCTGTGTAGTTCCAAACATGGCGATAATGCTGACTGTAAGCACACGGCCCAGCTGGAAGATACTGTTTTCAATTCCATTTGGGATACCGATATGTAAGATCTGCTTTACCATGCGCATATTCACGCCTTTGGTGGTTCCAATACGGATATCCAGCTTAGGATCCCGCAGTCTCCACATCAGGATAAAACATGCTGTCATACGGGAGATCAGGGATGCACCTGCCGCACCTGCCACGCTCCAGTGAAAGCCAAAGATAAACAGAGCATCTCCGATCACATTGATCACATTCATGATAATGGATGCCTGCATGGATATCTTAGAGTTTCCCATAGACCGAAACAGCGCCGCACAGGAGTTATACACAGCCAGGAAGGGATAGGAAATGGCAGAGATGGTCAGATAGATCACTGCATTTTTCATTACCTCTTCTGTAACGCCCTTATAAATAAGGTTTAAGATCTGCCAGCGAAACAGGATGCTTAAAGTCATGATCACCAGAGCAACCACACCTGTTACAAGGATCAACTGGTCTGCTGACTGGCAGGCCCTATCTTTTCGCTTCTGTCCCAGATACTGGGAAGCAACTACCGCACCGCCGGTTGCCACAGCAGCAAAAATATTGATAATAAGCACATTGATAATGTCTACTAAAGAAACACCGGAGGTAGCAGCTTCTCCTGCGCTGGATACCATCATAGTGTCTACCATACCAACGGAAACCGCCAGTATCTGTTCAATGATCAACGGAAAGATCAGCTTTTTCAGATCATTTCCGGAAAAAAGAGTCCCCACAGTTTTTGCTTTCCCCACTGTTTTCTCTTTTTGCATCATCATTTTCCCAGCACTTCTTTCATTTCATTTTCCTGGTTATCAAACAGGAGTTCTTTGTTGTAACGATAGTAGCGTTCACAGTTGTATTCCTTTAAAAATTCCACACTGGCTTCCCCTGTATTTAAACCGGTTACAAAGATCACCAGTTCCTGGCCATTTGCAAAGGCTGCCTCCATAAAATCAAAGGCATGTTCCAGCCGTTCCCCGCAGACCGTCTTTTTATCCTCATAGGCATCGCTTTTCTCCATAAACTGCTGCCGCAGCCAGTTCCAGCTGTCCTCCTTTTCCTGTAAGGACCGGGCCTTCATCTGCTGTACATACTGTTCTAAGAGTTCTTTTACTTTCCGGTAAATGTGATCCTGCCTGCGGTCTGAAAGCCCACTTTCTTTCTTGTGGATGCGGATGCTTTCTAACTCAGCGCCAATGCTTTCCAGGATCATAGCAGGCGCCAGGGCATGAACATCAGCACCATCCAGTTCCTTCTTAAACTGCTTTAACTGGGCCATTAAAAGAGTCATAGTCTCATTCATCCGCTTTAACTCCTTAAAGCCGTCTGTCAGCTTTGCAAGAAGAAGACCTGTTACTGCCATACGTTCATCAAAAGGTGCCTTCTGCAGCTTGTCGCAGACTTCTTCCCGGATAGTGCCTGAAAGGATCTCTTCCACCTGGTACTGATCCTGATATTTATAATAAAGTTCCAGATAATTTGCAAAATCCTTTGCAATCTTGGGATGCTGTAAATACTGCCCTACTACATCCCGGTCTGTCTTCTTTCCCAGTGTCTCATATACCTGGATCAGCTGGGATAGATCTTCCCAGCCTCTTGGAGTGGCAAAACGCTTGCCGTCTACCGTAGTCTCTACAGTACAGAAATACTGGGGACGGATGTTCAGATAGGACATGATAGCCGGGTGGATATTCTGTGCATAGGCGTATTCTTTCCACACATTTAAGTCCGGCTCAATAATGATCTTTTTAATACGGTCCAATGTGACCACATCAAATTCCCGGACGGATTTGTTGTATTCCGGCGGGTTTCCCGCTGCTACAATGATCCAGCCTTCAGGAACCTTATGGCTTCCAAAGGTCTTACACTGTAAAAACTGGAGCATGGTAGGCGCCAGTGTCTCCGACACACAGTTGATCTCATCAATAAAAAGAATTCCTTCTTTTAAGCCGGTCTCCCGGATGCGGTCATACACAGAAGCAATGATCTCGCTCATGGTATATTCTGTAACAGAATACTCTTTTCCACCATATATTTTATGCTCGATAAAGGGAAGACCTACTGCACTTTGCCGTGTATGATGGGTAATGGTATAAGCCACCAGTCCGATCTCACACTCCCTGGCGATCTGCTCCATGATCTGGGTCTTTCCTACTCCTGGAGGGCCGATGAGCAGTACCGGTCTCTGGCGGATCGCCGGGATCTTATATTCTCCAAATTCATCTTTTAAAAGATAGGCCGCAATGGTATCTTTTATTTCTTCTTTTGCTCGTTTGATATTCACTGGATCTGTTCCTTTCTTTATACTCACGAACCCCGTGCTGACGCATTCTACTGCCTGCGCTCATTAAACGTTTCTTCATCCAACACCACCCGCATGGCCCAGGCGGGAAAATCTTCTTCTGAAAACCTCTCCTTAATAAACACAAAGGCCACATCATAAGTGGGCGCTGCCACCGGATAAATGCCTTTTCCGTCTGTAAAATAAATAAGCCCCTTTAATCCATTTAACTGTCCTGTAACCTTCAGAGTATTGACATACTCAAAAGCCGGTCTGAAATCCGTTCCCCCGTATCCTTTGATCTGAAAATGCTCCATATAGGCTTTCAGATCATCAGCACAGGTAAGGATCACATCTGACTGCACCTTATCATCACACTGGATCACATGGATCTGTACCTTCCGGAAATAGGTTTCTGACTGGGAAAGTACATCATAGGTTTCCTCTAAAAACCGCTGTACCAGTTCCCCGGAACAGGACATACTGGTGTCAATGACAATGACAAACTGCTGGATCCTCTGCACTTCCCTGGTCTCCAAAGGCTCGATCAGGGGCATATTTCCATACAGCGAAAGACCGTAAGTGTAAAATGCCTGGTCAAAAGAGTCTGGATCTGTCTGCATTTCTTCCCTTAAAACAGCAAATTTCTTTAAAAACTGCCGGTAATCATACCGTTCTTCATTTTCCACCTGAATGGAGTCTAATAAGCTCTGTTCATTTTCTGACTCTTCCTCAGCCCCCATAGTCTCCATCTGGGTCTGCATCCGCTCCCTGTTATCGTTCCACTGGTTCTGCCGGGTCATAGCTGCTGACGGATCCGGTTCCTGCTCCCAGAGATCATGGTCATCTACATGAAACTCTGCTTCCAACTGCTCCATACGCCGTTTGGGAAGTTCCATCTCCATTAATGCATGATATACCCGCTCTGCTGTAAGAACTACCTTCCGCTCTTCCTCATTGGAAGCGCCGGTATTCTTATTTCCCGTAAGAAAGCGGCGCAGACGAAGATACATTTCTCTGCGCAAAGGACTCTGGGGAACATGGATGCATTTTTCATACATACCGTCCAACACAGACTCCATGACAATATCACAGGCCAGATCCCACATTTTTTTCTCTCTGCCCTTTCTTGTATACAGATGACAGAACAGACAATGAAACAAAGTATGCAGATAATAACGGTTTACCACTGCCCTGCCCTTTTTGTAAAGACCTAAAAGAAATCCGGGACCATAATAGATCACCGCACCGTCGCAGGCCATTCCATTTCTGTTCCAGTCTGCTTCAAATCCAAGACTGCTTAAAGACACATCCAGGAAATGCATATTTACATACAGCTCATTTCTGGCCTGATATAAAATGCGGGTACATAACTCCACCTGGTCCAGTTCTTCTAATTGCCTCTGCCTGGTGGGATTTTCCATTACTGTGCGCCTCCATTCATCAGCCTGTGCTCTTCCCCAATTTCCTCATAGAGATGATAAAAGCTCCAGCCTGCATTCTGCTCTGTAACAATGGCTTTTAAATTGATCTTCGGCACCTTTGCCTTTCTCAGGTTTAAAAGAAGGGTGTCGATCCTGCGGCTTGTAAAGTCACGCATCACCAGCATCGGTTCTGTGATCTCAGGCAGTTTTTCTTCTGTTTCCAGCGTTTCTGATACTTCCCGCTTTTCAAATCCGGGCACACCTGCCAGATATCCCACACTTTCCAGTACCTGATCCGGGGCTACATTACGGATCTTCACCCCCATGCGCACCAGAACGCTTTTCATCATCATTTCCTGTTTCTTCATACGGGCATCTCCCGTACTGTAATACAATACCAGTTCCATGGCTGTCCTTTCTATGACTGTCCTTTCTGCTGTCCGCTTTTTCTATTTAAAAAGCTGCTCACTTTCCAACATCAGTGTAAACGGGCCGTCATTTAACAGTTCTACTTTCATGTCTGCGCCAAACTGTCCTTTTTCCACTACATCCACGTAATTTCTGCACCGCTCCATAAAATGTTCATATAAGTGCTCTGCCATATCCGGAGCGCCGGCTTTTACGAAACTTGGGCGGTTGCCCTTTTTGCAGTCCGCATATAAGGTAAACTGGCTGATGACCAACAGTTCTCCTCCTACGTCTGCCAGACTTAAATTGGTCTTTCCATTTTCATCTTCAAAAATACGCAGCTTACAGATCTTGTCTGCCATTTTGTCGGTGATCTCTTCTGTATCTGAATTTTCTACTCCTAAAAGGATCATAAATCCTTTTCCAATTTTTCCCAAAACTTCTCCATCTACTGTGACACTTGCTCTGGTCACTCTCTGCAGTACTGCTCTCACTGTATCTTCCTCCTATTTCATCACCTGCCTGATATATGTCAGTAAATTTTTCGCTACATCCGGCTGGTACAGCACTTCTTTTGCCCTTGTAGGATAATCGGTGATAATATTGTCTACGCCCATCAGGGCCATCTGTTCAATTTCAGAGCGGCTGTTTACCGTCCATACGTGGATCGCTTTACCATATTCATGAGCCGCCTGGATCTGCTTCTTTGTCACAAGGCTGGACCGGATGCTGATAAAATCCACAAATTCATTTTTATAATAAGAACCATAGGCTGCTGCCAGGATATAACCTGTTTTTAACTCCGGCTCTGCTTCCTTCACCCGTTTCAGATAATCCAGGGAAACAGAGGTGATCACACACTGATCTTCCATTCCCATTTCTTTTATCATTTCTGTTACTACCTCAGGAAGCGGGCTTTTGGTGCCTATGCTTTTTAATTCGATATTTAAGCGGATACGACCTTTGCAGGCTTCTAAGACTTCCTCTAAAGAAGGGATCTTCTCTCCTTCAAACCGGGAACTGAAATGGCTTCCCACATCTAACTGCTCTAACTCATCAAAGGTAAGGTTTTTAAGAGACACATCTACACCTGCCACACGGGACAGGTTCAGATCATGACAGACCACCGGCACGCCGTCTTTAGACAGCTGCACATCGATCTCGCTGTAATCTGCCATTTCACCGATTGCTTCTTCAATGGCTGCCATGGTATTTTCCGGTGCGTGTTTGGAGCTTCCCCTGTGGGCTGTGATCTCCACCTGGGACAAGATCGCCTGATCCGGCGAATTTCCATTATACACCATATCAAAAACCATGAAAGCGGCAATTCCTGAAAATACAGCTGTTAACGTCAAAAACCAGCGCTTTCTGGAATAGCCTTCCCTGTTTTTTGGAAAATCATATTCCTTTGCAGGAACTGGCACTGTGAAACCAAACTGATGATACAAAACTGTCATGGCTCCAAAATCCGTCACAACTGCCATCACAGAGCCTAAAAACAGGATCATCCATTCGATCCGGTAACTGACCGTTGCCATAACTGCGGTAGCTGTGTAAGCCTTTGCAAAAAGAGTTACCAGTATGGCGGCGATCACCATAACTGCCCCATAAAGAAGGACCAGCCCCAGGATCAGAAACAGGTTTAATACTACCAGCAGTAAGACCGCCCTGGGCCATTTTCCCTTTAAGATCTCCCGGCTTTCTCTGACTCCGTCCCTGAAATTTTTCTGTTCCAGCATACAGGCGAAAAACACCATCATAGCCGGGACAGAAAATACAGTCAGAAGAACGCATCCCACTACCAGAGC
Source organism: Clostridium sp. AM22-11AC (assembly GCF_003473545.1). Taxonomy (GTDB): domain Bacteria; phylum Bacillota; class Clostridia; order Lachnospirales; family Lachnospiraceae; genus Enterocloster. The sequence goes on along the minus strand of NZ_QUCM01000002.1, from coordinate 88,666 downwards.
CATTCTGGTCCCTGCTGCGTGTAAGATCTCATATAAAACAAAGTTTACCGGCTTCATACGGGTCAGGATCCGTACCAGAAAATAACAGTTCATCAGGATATAATTTCCCAGAGCCGCTAACAGAAGTTTCCCGTTTTTTCTGCAAAGTTCATTCTTTGCCTTGGAAAGTCCTCCCAGGAAAATGGATACTGCACTGATCTTTCTTAAATAAATAGAAGAATGATACGCTGTTACCATTGCCCCTGTTTCAATAAGAAGAAAGATCATTCCAAGAAGAAGGATAAAGGTCACAAAAGGAATAGTAAATGGATGCAGCAGAAAGGCCCTCAGATTGCCTATGGTAAGGTAACTGTACCCTGCCATATGCAGTGAGAACCTTAAAATACCATTTACCGTCTTAACATAGAATATACCTGCAACCAGCCGGTATAAGAAAGTAAATAATACCAGCTGGCGCAGGTTCTGTTTGATCACATTATCTGTTAATTTTAAAAATAATTTCATATTTATTCCCGATTTGGGTCTGTTTCCGGATGTTCTTTTGCATAGGCTGTAATTGCCTCATTTAAAGAAAACATCTTTTTATCCAGCATATCTACCACATCTGCACATTCTTTTAATTCCCGCAGCAGTCCTTCCGGCGCATTGCCCTCAAACTTATAGGCGATCTTATGCTCCAAGCTGGCCCAGAAATCCATTGCTACGGAACGGATCTGGATCTCCACCTTGGTCTGTACAGGTCCGTCAGCAAGATATACAGGAACTGTAACTACCATATGGTAACTTTTGTATCCGTTGGGCTTTGGATTTTGTATATAGTCTTTTACATGAAGTACGGTAATATCTCCCTGGGCTGCGATCATATCTGCGATCTGGTAAATATCAGATGTAAAGGAGCAGATGATACGGATCCCTGCAATATCGCTTAAATGATCCATCATATTTTCAATGGTCACTTCATAACCGTCTTTTTTCAGCTTCTTTACAATACTGTCTGCTGTTTTCAGCCTGGATTTAATATGTTCGATCGGGTTATGGTCATAGCGGTTGACAAATTCGTTGTTCAGTATCTCGATCTTTGTATTCAGCTTCTTTAAAGCCGAGTCATACAGAAACATCACGGACCGCCACTGATCTACCTGATCTTTTGTTTTGGGGATTACTGACATCCCGGCCCCTTTCTACAGCTTCAGTCCTTTTAACAGATCTCCCAGTCCTGTTGTTGCAGCTGCTGTTTCTTTATAATCAAATGTTTCGTGTTCTTCTTCCTCAGTTTCCTGTTCGATCAGTGCCTTCATGCTCAGGCTGATCTTTCCGTCTGCAATAGAAAGGATCTTAACTTTTACAGTCTGTCCTTCTTTTAAGACTGCACCTGGATGTTTAATGCGCTGGGTGCTGATCTGGGAAATGTGTAACAGTCCGTCAATACCGTCTGCCAGCTTTACAAATGCGCCGTAGTCCTTAATATTATCTACAGTTCCTTCTACTACATCACCAGCCTTAAACTGAGCCAGACGCTCTTTACGCTGTGCTGCCTTCTTTTCTTTTTCTACTTCACGGCCGGAAAGAACTAATCTCTTCTTTTCCGGATCAACCGTGATGATCACTGCATCCACATGTTTTCCCTGCCAGTCTTCCAGCTTTTCAACATATTCTGTAGACAGCTGGGAAGCCGGGATAAATGCTCTTACTTCATTTACAAAAGCAACTACGCCGCCTTTTACTGCTTCAGCGATCTTTACATTTAATACAGTGCGGTCTGCCATCATCTGTGCAAACTCAGCCCACTTTTCGCCTTCTGCATCATCCGTTTCCGGAAGTTCAAAATGTCTCTCGTCAAATGCTTTATAAGATGCTTCCAGTTCTGCAGCATAGTCTTCCATGGTCTCTACTGGTGCTTCTGCTTTTACTTCTGCTTCCTGCTGTTTGTTCATTTCTTCGTTCATTGTTTTTTCCTCCGCTGTTCTATTTTCTAGCGTAAACTCATGACCCCCGCGCTGACGCGCTCCACTGTCTGCTGACGCAGACGGTTCATTCGTTAATGGTTCGTGAAAATCATCGGACGCGTCACTGGCGCCTCCTCGATATGCTAGGCAACAAATGTCTGCTTCACAGCCGCTTGTTTTTCCCTTCACTCATTACATTATAACCTACCATAGTTACACATTTCCATAGTTTTCTTGGGAAAATTGCGCCAGTTTTTTCTTTTTTTCGCTCTTTTCTCCCTTAATTTGCTATGCTATACTTGCTCTAGTATATAATTTCATAATTTGATACCAGGGTCAAAAGATCTAAAATCCGACGCAAGCTTGCTTGCAGGAGGATTTTTGAACTTGGGACCCGCCAAAAACATGAGTAAGCAGCCATTTTTTGAAGAAAAATGAGCGAATTACGAATGTTTTTAGAATTGCGAGAGTGCAAAGCACGTAGCAATTCGGTATCAGAGGGGTCAAAATACCTTTTGACCCCAACATTATAATTTAAGAGGTATTTTACATCCATGAAAGATATTTTAGACCTTCACACACATACCATTGCCAGCGGTCACGCTTACAATACTTTATATGAAATGGCACAGGCTGCTGCTGATAAGGGACTGGCTGTTTACGGCTGTTCAGAACATGCTCCGTCTATGCCCGGTACCTGCCATGAATTTTATTTTACTAACTTTAAAGTCCTTCCAAGGGTGATCCGTGGTGTCCCGGTACTTATGGGCGCGGAACTGAACATTCTGGACTTTGAGGGACATGTGGATCTGGATGAATACTATTTAAAAAAGATCGACTATGCAGTTGCCAGCCTGCATACCCCATGCATCGACAACAATGGTTCTGTTGCCGACTACACAAGAGCCTATCTGAATGTACTGGAAAATCCTTATGTAAACATTATCGGACACCCGGATGACTCCCGGCTGCCTGCTGACTGGACCGAAGTGGCTAAAGCAGCTGCCAGAAACCACAAATTACTGGAAGTAAATAATACTTCCTTAAATCCTTTAGGCGCCCGAAAAGGTGCAAAGGACAATTATAAAGAACTTTTAGCTGCATGTATCCGCTACGGCACCTCTATCATCATTGACAGTGATGCCCACTGCGAGGCAGACGTAGGAAATCACAGTCTGGCACATGCATTTTTAGAAGAAATGCACTTTCCGGAAGAACTGATCGTTAATACTTCTTTAGAAAAGGCGGCTGCTTTTATCCCTAAATTAAAACAACTGCTTTCTGAAAACGAAGCTTTCCGCGCTTCCGCAGAAAGGAACACTGCCCTATGATCAACTTTCTGAACCTGGAATATTTTCTGGTGGCTGCGGAGGAATTAAACTTCACCCGCGCTGCCAAACGGCTTTATATTTCACAGCAGTCACTCAGCAACCACATTTCCAACCTGGAAAAAGAATTTGACGTTGTTTTGTTCAACCGCACCTCTCCATTGACACTGACCTATGCAGGACAGGCGTTAAAAACAAGGGCAAGGGAACTGCTGGACCTGAGAGATGAAACATATAAGGAAATTTCAGATATCAAGGACTTTTCCACAGGACAGCTTTCCATTGGCGTTTCCCACACCAGAGGCCGCTTTATCCTTCCGGAGATCCTTCCTACTTATCAGAGGGAATTCCCGGGGATCGAACTGCACCTGGCAGAAGGAAATTCCAGTGAGCTGGCAAATGACCTGCTTCACGGAAACATCGACCTGATGATCGACCTGCTTCCCTTTACAGCAGAAAATGTGGCTACTGTACCCATATGCCAGGAAGAGATCCTTTTAGTTGTCCCGGACGAAGTGATCCGAAAAGCCTATCCCGACCGTTTTGAGGAGATCAAGAAAAGTCTTTACCAGTCTGCAGATGTGCGCCTTTTGGAAAACTGCCCTTTTGTTCTGTTAAAAAAGGGAAACCGGGTACGTACCATTGCAGATGAGATCTTTGAAGATACCCAGATCTCTCCCCATATTGTTCTGGAAACAGAAAATATTGAGACGGTTCTGGCCCTCAGTGCCCAGGGAATGGGGATTACCTTCTACCCCCGTATGTTCATGTCCACCAGACAGAATTTAAACGCATATAAAGACTCCCTTATGGGACAGGCAGGACTGAACCTGTTTTCCTTGAATTATTCCAGAGCCCACGGCACCCTTGCTATCGGCTATCACAAAGGCCACTATATGTCCCGTGCCACCCACGAATTTATCCGCATTGCACTGGAGCATATCCCTTCTGCCGCAGGACTTCCGTCAAATGCAGATGCAATCTGATGACCTGGGAGCAAAAAAGAAAACGAAGATCACCCTTGACTTTCGTTTTCTTTTTTGCTATATTAAAACAGTAATCATTATCATTATTAAATTTCATCAACAAGGGAGACGCCTATGAAAACATTAAAGTATAGCCGTCAGAGAGAATCCATCAAAGCCAACCTGATGAGCAGACACGATCATCCGACGGCAGACGCCCTATACGCCAGTATCCGGGAAGAATTTCCAAATATCAGTCTTGGAACTGTATATCGAAATCTGAACCTGCTGGTGGAGACGGGTGAGATCCTGAAACTGACCTGTGGAAACGGCCCGGACCATTACGACGGAAACGTGGCGCCACATTACCACTTTGTATGCAGAGACTGCGGACAGGTCTATGATATGGAACTGGACGAAATGGCTGATCTGAACACTTCCGTTCAGGCTGCTGCCCCTGGAAAGATCGACAGTCATTCCATTTTATTCTATGGAAGATGCTACTCATGCATGGAAAAAGAAGAGACAGAGAATACTCTTAAGAAAAGCAGCTAAAAAGCAGTAAAAAAAGAGAAATTTATAAAAGTAAATGAAAATTTCTCTTGACAAACAAGACAAAATGCATTATATTAATATCAGTAATCATTACTATTATTGATTACAAGAGATCAAACGAAACAGGAACTAAAGTTTCCGATCACATTAAATCAAAAAAACGAAAAGGAGAATATCATTATGAAGAAATGGGTTTGTACAGTATGCGGTTATGTTTATGAAGGAGAAAATCCACCTGAAAAATGTCCACAGTGTGGCGTACCGGCTTCCAAGTTCAAAGAGCAGGCTGCTGACGAAACCAGCTGGGCATGCGAGCACGAAGTAGGTGTTGCACAGGGTTCCCCAGAAGATATTATGGCTGATTTAAGAGCAAACTTTGAAGGCGAATGTTCAGAAGTTGGTATGTATCTGGCTATGGCTCGTGTTGCTCACAGAGAAGGCTATCCTGAGATCGGTCTGTACTGGGAGAAGGCAGCTTACGAAGAAGCAGAGCATGCAGCTAAGTTTGCTGAACTGTTAGGCGAAGTTGTTACCCCTTCTACCAAGAAGAACCTGGAAATGAGAGTTGCTGCTGAGAACGGTGCTACTGCTGGTAAGTTTGACCTGGCTAAGAGAGCAAAAGCAGCTAACCTGGATGCGATCCATGACACTGTTCATGAGATGGCAAAAGACGAAGCTCGTCACGGAAGAGCATTCGCAGGTCTGTTAAAGAGATACTTTGGCTAATCTGATTTTGCAATGCATTTGAATTCTTAAAGAAAAAGAACCGGCTCACAACGAACCGGTTCTTTTTATATGTACATAAATGATATTCAATTAAATGTTCATAGAATGCAGTGCCAGGATCTCTTCCTTCACTGCCAGTATATCTTTTTCCAGATACACACAGGCCTCTTCAATGTTCTGTTTTTCCAGAGCATCAACAACGGCCATGTGATAACGTCCATTAGACTCATTTTTTCTCTGCCACGCAGACAGGAAATACTGTGAGATATAACGGGAACACTGGTGGATCATCTGCTGTAATGCCTGATGGCCGTAAACATTGTTGTTTAATGAATACAGATAGGTGTGAAACTCATAATTTCTCTGCCAGTTGTTTGATACGATCCGGTCCTCATCTGCATTATGCTTTTCTGCGATCATCCGAAGCATATTTATATTTTCCCGGGTTAAAACAGGAAAGCTTTTGCGAAGGCCTCCTACTTCCACATCAACTCTGAATTCCAGAATATCCATGATCTCTTTCAGCGTAACTGCCCGCACCTGATAGCCCATACGCGGAATGTTGATCAAAACTCCATCTTTACAGAGTTCTACCAGTGCTTCACGAACAGGAGACTTGCTCACACCAAATTTTTCAATCATTTGATTTTCAGTAAGAATATCATTCGGTCTATATTCGCCGTTTGTCACAGCTTCGTAAATCCCCCGGTATACTCTCTCTTTTAAGGTTTCTTTTTGCATACATTCCCCTAAGCTACATATTTAGTAGTGCTTTCGCACCCAATATGCTATTTTCTACTTAAAAACCGATTTTGTCAAGTTTTTAATCAACCACTTCATCCAGTTTCTGGATCGCTTCTACGTAGATCACAAAAGCCTTCTTTAAATGTTCGATCTCAATATATTCATCTGCCTGGTGAGCACCGCCTCTTTCTGTACCAAAGCGTTTTGCTTTTCCAGGAATACCAGGTCCAAATCCAACTGCATGTTTTAACTTTCTGGAATAAGTACCGCCGCCCATTACATATGGCTCTAATTCCATTTCCAGATTGCGGTTGCATACTTCCATTAATGCCTGTACTTCCTTGGATTTAGGATCTGTAAAGCATGGTGCGGAGTCATGTGCTTCTGTCAGTTCAAAGCCATGTGCCTTTAAAGTTTTCGTGATGTTTTCCATCAGTACTTCATAAACAGCTGTTACATTATAACGGATATTTACATCCTGCCAGAAAACACCATTTTCCAGCTTGCACATACCGCCTACATGAGTCAGCTTGCCGGAACCTTCATCTTCAAAAGGAATGTTCAGTCCTGCTCCATAGTAATCACCAAACATCTCACAGATGGCATCCATCAAGTTTGCTGCATCTTCATCTAACACGCCTGATTTTTTCAGCAGTCCCGCCATTTTTACTTCTGCGCTTTCAGAACCTTCCGGGAAAGCTGCATGAGCAGGAATACCATGTACATATACCTTCACACTGCCGTCAGCCTGCTTTTCACAGGTGCCGCCAACTGCTTCTACAACCTCTTTTACTTTTGAAATCTCTTCTTCTGTTAAAGTAAGAACTGCAACTGCTTCTGCAGGAACCTGGTTGGACATGATACCAGACTCAAAACTTACCAGCTTGCTGCTCTTTACCGGACGGGTAGCATCAAATTCCAGAATTCCTTTCTCACCGTTGCATACAGGGAACATAACGTCCGGAACAACAGAAAATGCCGGCTCTTTATAATTCTTCGCATAATACTGCACATCGGCCATTCCCTTTTCCTCGTCACATCCAAAGAAAAAGCGGAAGCTGTGTTTTGGCTTATAGCCCTGTTCTTTCAGATATTTTAAAGCATAAAGGGCAGTCATAAAGGAACCCTTATTATCGCTTACGCCTCTTCCGATGAGAAGGCCGTCTTTTACAACTGGCTTAAATGGTTCGCAGCATGTCCAGCCATTTCCAGCAGGTACTACATCTGCATGGCCAAAGAAACCGATCTCTGTATCACTTTCCCCTTTCCAGAGAAGAGTTCCGCAGTAATTTTCATGGTTAAATGTTTCAAATCCCATGGATCTTCCTAAATCCAGAGCTGCATGAAGGGCATCTAAGCATGCCTGTCCAAAAGGCATATCCGGATCTTCTGTTTTTACGCTTACACTTGGGATCTCTGATAATTTGCATATATCCTGAACCATATCATCAATGTGTTTTTCAATCCATTCTTTTTCCATTGCTTTTCCCTTTCTTTTTATATAAATTTGGTATCAAAAAACAATTGCCGCTTATAGCGGCGCTTGTTTTTATTTTACATCATCATATAAATGGCACGCTACACAGTGATTTTCTCCGATCTGGCGCATCTGCGGCACTTCGGTCTTGCAGCATTCCATTGCAAATTTACATCTTGTGTGGAACAGACAGCCCTTTGGCGGGTTGTACGGGCTTGGGATATCTCCCTCTAACAGCATTGGCTCATGCTTTACATCTACATCCGGTACCGGAATGGCAGAAAGCAGTGCCTTTGTGTATGGATGCATCGGGTTGTCATATAATTCCTGTCTGTCTGCGATCTCAACCATACGTCCTAAATACATAACTCCAATGCGGTCACATAAGAAACGTACCACACTTAAGTCATGGGAAATGAACATATAAGTTAAGTTAAATTCTTTCTGAAGGTCCTTCATCAGGTTTAATACCTGTGCACGGACAGATACGTCCAGAGCAGATACCGGCTCATCACAGAAAATGAACTTCGGCTCTAAGATCAGCGCTCTTGCAATAACAATTCTCTGTCTCTGTCCACCGGAGAACTCATGAGGATATTTACTCATGTATTCTTCACGAAGACCTACTTTCGCCATGATATTCTTTACTTTTGCCAGTTTTTCTGCTTCTGACTCATGAGAATATACATCAAGAGGAGCCTGGATCAGCTCTCTGACTGTCATTCTTGGGTTTAAGGATGCATAAGGATCCTGGAAAATGATCTGGATCTCCTGGCGCAGCTTACGCATCTCTTCACCGGAAAGAGTTGCCAGATCCGTTCCCTTATAAAGGACCTGTCCACTGGTTGGATTTAAAAGGCGGATGACCGTTCTTCCCAGAGTGGATTTTCCACATCCGGACTCACCTACGATACCGAATGTTTCACCTTCATTAATGGTAAAAGAAACATCATTGACAGCCTTTACAACCGGTCTGTCTTTCTGAAACAGTTTTTTATTTCCATAAAAAAATTTCTCTACATTTTTTACTTCCAGGATCACATTATCTTTCATCGCTTACACCGCCTTTATCTTCATACAGGAAGCACCTGACGCTTCTCTCACCAAACTGATACATTGGTGGCTGCTCATTCCGACATTTTTCCATTGCACAGGTACAGCGGTCGCAGAAACGACATCCCTTTGGCATGGAAGTAAGGGAAGGTACGGTTCCCTCAATGGTGTAAAGCCGGTCAATATCTTTGTCTTTTCGTGGAATAGATGCCAGAAGTCCCTTTGTATAAGGATGTTTTGGATCTTTAAAGATCTCTCTTGCAGTTGCATATTCAATGACCATACCTGCATACATGACCATGATCTTGTCTGCCATCTCTGCTACAACACCCATATCGTGGGTGATCAGCATAATGGAAACTCCGGTCTTTTCCTTCATTTCCTTCATCAGTTCCATGATCTGCGCCTGAATGGTAACATCCAGTGCAGTGGTTGGCTCATCGGCAATGATAAGAGATGGATTTTGTGCCAGCGCCATGGCGATCATCACACGCTGACGCATACCACCGGAAAGCTGATGTGGATATTCTCCATATCTCTTTTCAGGAGAAGGGATACCTACTTTTGTCAGCATTTCAATACTGCGGTTTTTTGCTTCATTTTTATCACAGCTGTGATGTACGATAAATGCTTCATCTAGCTGTTTTCCAATGGTCTTTACCGGGTTTAAGGAAGTCATGGAGTCCTGGAAGATCATACCGATACCGGTTCCTCTCACCTGGGCCATTTCCTTATCTGAATAGTTTGCAATGTTCTTTCCGTTCAGGATGATCTCATCTGCCTCTATTTTTGTGGTTGCCTTAGGTAAAAGGCGCATGATCGACATGGAAGTTACACTCTTACCGCAGCCAGATTCGCCTACGATGCCCAGTGTCTCTCCCGGATCTACATGAAAGCATACCTGTTCTACGGCAGGAACCCACTTCTTGCCAATTTTAAAGCTGGTTTTCAAATTCTTCACTTCTAATAAAGGTTCCATGTTCATCCTCCATTTCGCTACACGTTCTTTCAATCTTTTTGTGAACGCATTACCCCTCTTCTGTGGTGCTGCAGACCGGAGCAGCTTTTGCCTTCTGCTTCGGTCTGCACCGCCACACAAGGTGGCGGGCAATGCCTATAATTTATTACTTTTCGATGGTCCAGTTCCATACGTCTCTGTTTAACTGAGAGTAATCCTGGTTGTCTTTTACATTACCAATTCTGTTGTTGTAAGCAAACAGGTTGTTCTGGAAATACAGGAAGCAGAATGGTACCTGCTCTACCAGCAGTTCCTGATAATTGTCATAGTTAACTTTTCTGTCTTCAAAGCTGAATGCATGCTCGCCTTCTGCACCGGTGTTGTAAATGGTCCAGTCAGACAGATGAGAGAAGTTGTTGATGTGATCTGGCTTGAAGTTGATTACACACTCAGATGGGTCAGGTGAACCGCCGGAACCGATCAGACCAAGGTCATAGTTTCCTTCTCTTACTTTGGTTAAGTGGGTTGCGAAGTCAGCAGACTCGATCTTTGTCTTGATGCCGATCTCCTGCAGGTTCTGCTGGATGATAACTGCAGCCTGCTCTCTGATGCTGTTACCTGTAGGTACAGAGAATACTAATTCGTGGGAACCATCCCAGCCAGCTTCTGCTAACAGCTCTTTTGCCTTTTCTGGGTTGTATCCTACGTTTACTACATCATCATAGTACTTGTGGCTTGTTGCAAATGGTCCAAATGCCGGCTCGCCTTCGCCCTTTAACAGACCGGAAACGATCGCGTCTCTGTTGATGGCCATGTCAATTGCCTGTCTAACCTTTGGTGGCAGATAATCTTTTTCGGTATTGATCGCCATGTACTGGTATCCTACAGACTCTGTAGATACGCAGGTCAGGTTCTGCTGCTGCTGTGCCATATCCCAGTCAGATAACTGAAGGGAAGCAACGTTTCCAGCCAGGATGTCGATCTCATCGTTCATCAGACCGGACAGAAGGCTAGGTGTAGCAACAACTTTTACTACGAAACGATCCCACTGAGGAGTCTTTAAGTAGTAGTCTTTGTTTGCCTTGAATTCCATACGCTCGCCGCTGATCTGGCTCTCATAGATACATGGACCGGAACCGATTGGTTTCTCCCAGTAGGTGTTGTTTCTGATATCAGCATATGGTGTATCGCCTAACAGATGCTTTGGAAGGATATAGATATCTCTGAACTTGATAAAAAAGAGGAAATCCATATTGGTAGGCTCTGCACAGGTCATTTCTACTGTATGCTCGTCTACTGCCTTTACCTGAAGGCTGTCATCGCCCTCTTTAAATCCTGCGAATGGGCTTACGTTGTTCTGTCTTACAACAGCTGCGCTTGGGGAGTTGTAAACCTGCATGGTGAATACTACGTCATCTGCAGTTACAGGCTCGCCATCCTGCCATTTTGCATTTTCATTCAAATGTACAGTCAGCACCTTGTTGTCATCGCTCATGCTCCACTTATCAGCCAGTCTTGGCTCATAAGTACCATCCTGTTTCAAGTATACCAGCTTGTCATAGATCAGATCCAAAACTGCATCTGAGTAAGAACTTGTGGTATCAAATGGGATAATGGAGTCCCATGCAGAAACCATTGCCATGGTAATGGTGCCAGGTTCTGCTGAGCTTTCTGAGCTGGCAGCTTCTGTAGCTGCTTCGCTTGTTTCAGTTCCAGCTGCTGCCGGAGCCGCTGTGGTAGCTGTTTGTGATGCAGAGCTGCCGCAACCTGCCAGTGCAGATGCTACTAATAACACTGACACAGCCTTCTTTAAAAGGTTACTTTTTTTCATGTTTTTCCTCCTTTTCGTAAGATGTCCTCTCAGAGAGGGCATAAAACTATATAGCGTTAAATCTTCATCTTGGTATCAAGAGCATCACGGATACCGTCACCAATGAAGTTAATGCTCAATACAGTAAGGACCAGTACAACACCGGCGGGTACCCACATATACAGCTTTGTGGACAGGACACTGATGGACTGTGCATAATACAGAATGTTTCCCCAGGAAGCTTCCGGAGGCTGTACGCCAAGTCCTAAGAAACTTAAGGATGACTCTGTAATGATCGCCTGAGCGGTTCTGAATGTAAAGGAAATGATAACCGGTGCAAATGAGTTTGGCAGAACGTACCGAAGTAAGATCGTGCCGTTCTTTGCACCAATTGCTTTTGCTGATTCTACGTAATCCTTTTCCCTGACAGACAATACGCTTGCATAGATCAGTCTGGCAAACTCTGTCCAGCCAAGAAATCCGATTACTAATGTAACAGTTGTTACGGACTGTCCTAAAACACTGGCTAAAACCAGGATCAGGATCATGTTAGGGAATGACATGAAGATGTCTGCACATCTCATGATAACGGTTTCCACTGCGCCTCTGAAATATCCGGCAAACAGTCCCAACGGAACACCGATGGCCAAACTGATCAGTGCGGAACAGATACCAACCATCAGTGATACACGGCCACCAAAGATAAGTCTGGCAAACAAGTCTCTTCCTACGTCATCACAGCCTAACAGATGTTCAGCTGAAGGAGCACCGCCAAATGCCATGTAGTCCATGGAATAAGGATCTAACTTCATGATCGATGGAAGGAAGACAACTGCCAGTACTTCCAGGATCAGTACGATAGTGCCCATCATAGCCAGTCTATGGGCCAGGAATTTTTTGACTACGTCCCCGAAATAGGAGCTTCTGTTATTTTCTTTCGCCATTACGTCTACTCCTCTCCTACGAATAACGGATCTTCGGGTCTAAGAGACCATAAACAAGATCTACGATCATGTTACCGATCAGTACAGCTGCTGCAATGAAAACAGTGATACCCATGATCACCGGATAATCACGGGAGTTGATGGAAAGTACCATCAGGCTTCCAAGTCCCGGCCATGCAAAGATCTGTTCTGTAACAACAGCGCCGCCTACTAAGAATGGGATCATCATACCAATACGGGTGATGATCGGGATAAATGCGTTCTGAAGAGCATGTTTAAAAAGCACTCTGCCTTCTAACGCACCTTTTGCTCTTGCAGTACGGATGTAATCTTCCTGAAGTACATCAAGCATAGCGCCTCGGGTCTGACGGATCAGACTTCCTACCTGCTGGATGGAAAGGACCAGCATTGGAAGGAATAGGTGATGTAACAGCATCGGAAGGGTTCTGACACCTGATGTATCGTACATACCTCCACTTGGGAAGATCTTCAATACTACAGAAAGGAGATATACAAATACCAGTCCTGCAAAGAAGTTTGGGATGGCTGCTCCGATAAAGGAAAACGCAGAGGAAATGTAGTCCCAGGCTGTATAAGGCTTGTATGCGGACATGATTCCCAGAGGAATTGCGATCAGGATGGAGAACACCAGAGAGGACATGGTAAGGAGCAGTGTCGGTCCGATACGCTCGGAGATATCTGCCCAAACGGCGTGTCCTGTTCGGTAGGATGCACCCATATTTCCATGCAGGAGCTGTACCAGCCAGTTAAAATACTGTATCATGACCGGCTGGTCCAGTCCCAGCTTTGCTTTCATCGCTGCCATCTGTTCTGCTGTGGCATTAGGATCATTGAAGATCATTTCCAGAGGTGTACCAGGAGCCATTGAAGAAAGCACATATACTAAAACCGTGATCCCCAAAAAAGTAGGTATTGCAATTAATATTCTTTTTCCTATATATCTGAGCATTTGCATCCCTCTTTTCTTAAGATCTGTAAATTATAAGCTTCTTGCCTGCTCTACTGCTGCTCTTACCAGCTTCAGATCCTGCTCAGTTGCCAGTGTGCAGTCTGCGCCAAGGATAAATCCTTCTCTGCCGAAGTTCTCAACAACCTTGATAACTTCTCTTCTTACGTCGTACTCGTCACCATCTACCAGAACGCCGCTTCTGTTCTCTAATCCGCCAAGGATGGTCTTTCCCGGGAACTGCTTCTTGCCGTCTGCCAGAGTCATTGGTGCTTCGTATACGCCCCAGTTTACAACATCTGCCAGTGCAGCGTAATCTTCATCGTATCTCTTCATGTTCAGGCCGCTCTTGCACATATGTAAGAAGCAGTAGCCGCCTGCATCTTTGATTGCCTTCATGATCTTTAAGTCAAATGGTTTGATCCATTTTGCGAATTCTTCATCAGTGTACCATCTGGTCTCTGCGCCTAAACCTGCATAGTATACAGAGTCAACGCCTGCGTCCTTGATGTATCTTTCAGCCAGGATGCACATACCATCAGCAATTCTTTCCATAGAGTCTAACATCTTTTTCTCATCCCAACGGAGGAAGTCTACCTGCATCTGACGAACCTGATCGTAGTTGTAGCCTTCACCCATCTTCTCTAATGGATGGATACCGGAAGCACACATACCATGTAAAGTACCCATGGTGAAAGCGTCCTTATCAACTCCGTCCATGATCTTCTTGGTCATTTCGATCTGATCTTCGATGATGTTGGTGTTTCTGCTGAAGGATGGGATCAGTTCATAGTAATCCTTTGGTGTGCGGATCATTCCATAGTAAGGAACCAGATGCTCATTCATAACCTTTACGATATCAGTATCGGTCTCTTTGAAGAATTTCAGATGAGCTGCTACTGCCTCATCACCTACTGCCTGGTTCTTTGGGAAGTGCAGAGAGAATGAAGACGGGATGGCATCTACTTTCTTTCCTTCGATTGCTGCAATTACTCTTTCGCGCTTTGTCATTTTATTAATCCTCCTATAATATTCTTTTTAATATTATCTTTAATATTATTACAACAATTGTAGTCCTTATCCGGCCCAATGTCAACAAGTTTCTTTATACTTTGCACAACTTATTTTTTGTAAGCACTTTCTTTTTGCTCATTTCGCACAAAACTTATAAAACCTGCCGCTGGAAGCTTTTTCCAGATGCATGACAACATAAAAGAGCAGCTAACTTAATAGCTGCCCTTTATATTACCTACTTTTCCAGTAGGTTTCAAGTTGTTTTTGTGTTTTTTACAAATTTTTACATTTCCGATAGATCTGCTCTGTATTTACAATTGTTTTTGCACATCATTTTTTGCAGATCAGCCGTTTCATCTGGATCATAAGAGTCGGGATGAACGCTAAAACTGCCACCTGGAGCAGAGATACCACCGGCATACTCTGTACCTGGAACAGACGGTGAAGTCCAGGAATGAAAATCACCAGTCCTAAAAGCAGAGCACCTGCTCCGAAAGCGTAAAGACTGTAAGGATTGGTGCCAAAGCCCAGTTTAAAAATGGATTTCTTTCCCCTGCAGTTAAATCCGTGGAACAGTCTTGCCAGTGTTAAAGTGGAAAATGCCATGGTAGATGCCATCGCTGTGCTGCTTCTTAATCCCAGATAAAAAGCAGTTATGACTACTGCTGCGATCAACACACCCTGGGCTGCCATCTGGATCATGAAATCTTTTGTCATCAGCCCTTCTTTCGGATCTCTCGGCTTTTCTTTTAAAAGGCCTTCATCTGCCGGTTCCATGCCAATGGCAAGGGCCGGAAGGGAGTCAGTCAGAAGGTTGATAAACAGCAACTGCACCGGAGCGAAAGGCACCGGTAAAGCCATAAGGGAAGTATATAATACAGCAAAGATAGCAGCTGTATTGCCGGAAAGAAGATACAGCACTGCATTTTTAATATTTCTGTATACATTTCTTCCATTTGCCACAGCTTTAATGATCGTAGCAAAGTTATCATCTGCCAGGATCATGGCAGCAGCGTCCTTGGAAACCTCTGTTCCTGTAATTCCCATGGCAACACCAATATCTGCTTTTTTCAGTGCCGGGGCATCATTCACACCGTCTCCTGTCATGGAAACGATATTTCCCCGTCTCTGCCAGCCTTCTACAATGCGGATCTTATTTTCCGGTGAAACTCTGGCGTAAACGGATATTTTATCAATCTTCTGATCCAGTTCTTCTTCACTCATGGCATCTAATTCCATACCAGTAAGTGCCAGATCCCCTTCCTCAAAAATGCCGATCTGCTTTGCAATGGCTGTTGCCGTTACCTTATGGTCGCCTGTGATCATAACTGTCTTAATGCCTGCCTGCTTTGCCTCTGCCACTGCCCTTACAGACTCCGGTCTTGGAGGATCCACCATGGAGATCAGTCCCAGGAATACATAACCACATTCTGCCTGGGCGCAAAGCATTTCATTGGACTCCTTATAGGCAAAGGCCAGAACACGAAGACCATTTTCTGAAAAGTGCTGGTTCTGCAGGCGGATCTTTTCTTTTTCTTCCTCTGTCATAGGACGGATCCCATCACCATAGCGCACAGATACGCAGCGGTCTAACAGAACATCTACCGCACCTTTTGTAAGGATCGTAGGCACCCCGTGGATCCGGTATTTTGTACTCATCAGTTTCCGGTCAGAGTCAAAAGGGACCTCTTCTATACGGTCCATTACCTTTCTTAACGCATCCTCATGCATTCCCATTTTTCCAAAATAGCTGTCCGGAAGGACCTGGATCTTACGAAACATCTCCAAAAGAGCGTATTCTGTCGGATCACCAATTCCTTTGCCGTCTACAATGCTGGAATCATTAGTCAGTACTGCATCATAAAGAAGATAACGCTGTGTCTGGTCTGTAAGATCTAACTCTTTCCCGTCGATCACCTTTCCATCTACATAAACCTGCTGTACCGTCATCTTATTCTGGGTCAGTGTTCCTGTTTTGTCAGAACAGATCACAGATACACAGCCTAAGCTTTCCACTGCCTTTAATTTCTTGATAATGGCATTTTCTTTTGCCATTTTCTGGGTTCCAAATGCCTGGACAATGGTAACGATGGAAGTCAGTGCTTCCGGGATCGCTGCTACTGCCAGGGCTACTGCAAATAACAGTGCATCCAGAAGGCTCATTTTCCGGAACATGCAAAGGGCAAACACCAGGGCACAGACTACCATGATCAGGACTGCCAGTTTTCCACTGAACTGATCCAGGCTTTTCTGTAACGGTGTTTTCCGTTCTTCTGCCCCGTTCATCAGCCCTGCTATTTTACCGATCTCCGTATTCATACCTGTTGCTGTAACAAGAACAGTGGCTCTTCCGTAAGTTACTAGGCTGCCGGAATAGACCATATTGGTGCGGTCTGCCAGCGCTGCCTCTCCATTTAGTGCCATCTCCTGCTTATCTACATTAGTAGACTCTCCCGTAAGGGAGCTTTCATTGACCTGCAGGGAATAATTATGAAGGATCCTTCCGTCTGCAGCCACCATGTCCCCAGCCTCTAATTCCAGGATATCCCCCGGAACTACATCTTTTGCCGGTATTTCCTGCTTTCTGCCATCTCTTATAACCTTGGCATCCGGCGCAGACAGCTGTTTTAAACTCTCTAAGGACTTTTCTGCCTTCATATGCTGCACAGTTCCAAGGACCGCATTCATCACAAGGACTGCAAAAATAACAATGGTGCTTTCTTCATTTCCAGAAAACATGGATATGATAGCTGCACCGATCAGGATCACTACCATCAGATCCTTAAACTGGTCTAAAAAGACCTGAAAAGCACTTTTCTTTTTTTCCTCTAAGAGTACATTTTCCCCTTTTTCCAGACGGATCTTTTCTGCCTGTTCTGTAGTCAGTCCCTGTTCTGATGCCTGACAGGCTTTTAGCGCCTCCTGCGGTGACAGGTTCCACATATTTTTCTCTGTCATAATGTTCTCTCCTTTGTTTTAGTATGATCGGAAATGTTCCAGAAAAACAAAAGAGCGGGACTTTTATTGCACCAAAAATATGCAATAAAAGTCTCGCTCCATATACATGTGTACTGCCCGGCTGCAGGCCTAATGTATCTTCATTATCCTGCCGCGTGATGACGACCAGCACAACACAGAAAAATCTGTGTGAACTACTCCCTGATATCTAAACTTAAAATAACACAGCAGACTGCAAAATGTCAACGGTGAAATTTATCTGTACCGCTTTTTCATGGAAAATCCACGGCCGCTTACTTCGCTGACACGGTTTACTACCATAAAGCTTTCCGGATCAATGGTGTGGATCAGCTTTTCGATCTTTGGAACCTCCCTGTTGGAGATTACACTGAAGATCATCTGGGTCTCCTGTTTTAAATAGCCGGTCTCGCCGGAAAGCATGGTAACGCCGCGGTCCATTTCCGCCAAAATAGCTTCCCTTATCTCCTGGGCACGTTCACTGATGACTCTTACTTCTGTACGGGTGGTTCCCATAAGCATCAGTTTATCTAACACCAGTGTATATGTCATTACCAGGATCAGGCCATACAATACTTTCTCCGGTGGATTTCCCACTGCCTGGGCCAGTAAAATGCAGAAATCAAACACATACATGGAAACGGAAACAGGAATTTTAAAGTAATGGTTCAACACCAGCGGTGGGATATCCATTCCTCCTGTGGAAGCCCCTGCACGGATCACAATGCCTAAAGAACCGCCAATTCCCAATCCGGAAAAGATGGTACATAAAAACAGATCCTGGGTAAGCACCAGATCTCCAAAGACTTTCTCAAAAAATCCCAGTGCAATCGGATATACGAAGGTACTTACAACGGTTGTCAGAGCAAATTTTCGTCCCATGACCTTCCAGCCGATGAGAAGCATGGTTACATTAAATATAAGTACAAAGGTGGCTACCGGGATCCCAAAACTCCTGTTTAATGCCAGACCGATACCTGTCGTCCCCCCTGTAAGCAGGCCCGCAGGCATCAGAAACAGCTTTACAGCCAGGGCATACAGTATATTTCCCAGTATGACGATCATCAGCGAGCCGCCTTTTTGTAAATGGTCTTTCCAGTTTTCTGTATTTGTTTCCATTTTGTTTTCCCCTCTCTTACCCGTCCAATATTCGGGACTTTCATCATAAAAAAACACGCCTGTCAGGGAATTTTCCCTAACAGACGTGGATCAAGGCTTCTGCCTAATACAATTTTCAGTATAAAGAACGGAGGTCATTCTGTCAAGCAGGTTTCATTGCTTCATCATTTTTCCGTCAGTTTTTCTGTTCCTCATAAGTTAAAAAGGAGTCCATATACTGAATATACTCTTCTTTTGTAAATACCGGATGATAATTCTTAACGATCTCCTTTGCCTTTATAGCCCCGTTTCTAAGCAGGCGATATGCAGACAGGGCGAAGATCTTGGCAGTGACAATATAAGCCAGTTCTTCATCTACAATATCAAAGTCTACTGTATGAAGTCCATTTACTTTTCCGCCTGTATTAAAAGTAAGCACAGGCTGGATGTGCTGTACATCTCCTACATCCGTAGAACCGCCAGAATGATGAGTGATATCTTTCTCCACTACGGTATACTCCTTTTCGCTGGTGGCTGCTGCGATCTTAGCTGCCGCAAGTACATCTTCATCTGCCGGTGTTTTTAAAGTTGGAAGATACCCTGGGGCTGTTGTGATCTGGCAGGTGGCTCCAATGGCAGCTGCACCTGCCTTAAATGCACGGTCGGTCTTAAAGGCTGCGTCTGCAATGGCGTCTTTATTTGAGGCACGCACCAGGGTTTCGATCACTACCTCATCCGGAACTACATTGACCAGATTGCCGCCTTTTGTAATGATGGGATGGACTCTTACATGGTCTTCATCCTTAAATGTTTCTCTTTGATAGGCTAAGGCTGAAAGACCAAGAGAAGCCGCATTTAAAGCATTAATTCCCTTATATGGCGCACCTGCTGCATGGGCAGCCACTCCTTTATAGCGGATGACCTTGGAAACAAAACCGTTATTAGAAGTAGCACCTACGCAGATATCCTCATCTTCTGTGTGATGTACGATATCCAGGTCAATATCATCAAAAGCGCCAATGCGGATCAACTCGCATTTTCCACCGCCATAGCGGATCTTTCCCTCTTTTGTCAGCTGGTTTTTAAATTCGATCTCCCCATATTCCTCTGCAGGAACAGCAAAAAATACCACCTGACCGTCTAAGGTCTCCTTAACTTTCGAATCTGTAAGAGCGAAAGCCGCCCCGATCACACCTGCCATCTGGGCATGATGACCGCAGCAGTGGGCTGCCTGGGTTTCCGGATTTGCGTATTTATGTTCCGGAATGCGAAGAGCGTCTAATTCCCCGATCAGCGCCAGACTTACATTGTCCTTTTTCTCTTCGTTTAAATATGCCTTTACGCCTGTAACTGCCAGATGCTCTTTTACAGGGAGATTTAACTTTTTCATCAACCGGGTAAATTTTTCCGCAGTCTTAAATTCCTTGTATCCAAGCTCCGCATGTGTATACATATCTCTTGCAAAAGCTATGATCTCATCTCTGTTTGCCTCGATCAGATCCACAATACGTTTCTCTGTTTCGTCTAACTGTACTCCCATTTTGCCTTCCTCCTTGTTTTCCCCATACAACCTGTCCATATAATTTCAGGCGCTCCGAAACTATTGGTCCGAAACGCCTGAAACTGCCTTACAGACTGCGTACATCCGCAGATCTGTTACTTATCTGTTTTCAATATCCATTAACATCTGAACACGGCGCTCATGACGTCCGCCTTCAAACTTTGCATCCAGCCATGCTTCTGTGATCATCTTAGCTAACTCGCTGCCTACCACTCTTGCGCCAAATGCAAGGACATTGGAGTTGTTGTGCATTCTGGAAAGCTTTGCAGTATATGGCTCGCTGCATACGCAGGCGCGGATGCCTTTTACCTTGTTTGCTGCTAAAGAGATACCTACGCCGGTACCGCAGATAGCAATACCCAGATCAGCTTCACCGGAAGCAACTGCGCGTCCTACTTTTTCACCGTAAACCGGATAATCGCAGCTTTCTGTGCTGTTGGTTCCAAGGTCGATCACTTCGTATCCCTTGCTCTCAACAAATTCCTTGATGATGTTCTTCAGCTCAATGGCTGTATGGTCATTTCCCATTGCGATCTTCATAATACTAAATCTCCTCTTTCTTAAAAAACTTTTTTATTTTATCTAATCTGGATGTCATGGACATCAAAAGCAGATCTGCCACTGTAAGAGCAGCCATTGCTTCCACTACTACCACAGCTCTTGGAACGATCACCGGGTCATGGCGGCCCTTGATCTCGATCTCCCGCTCTTTTCCATAGCGGTCTACTGTTTTCTGTATCTGTGAAATAGACGGTGTTGGCTTAAATGCCGCCCGCATCACCAACGTACTTCCATCACTCATGCCCCCTAAGGTGCCGCCGGAATGATTGGTGACTTTACATGGTCTTCCGTCTTTTCCTATAATAAAGCAGTCGTTATCCTGAGAGCCTAAAGAGGCGGCTGCTTCAAAGCCATCTCCGATTTCAAAGCCTTTTACAGCGCCGATGGACATAATGGCTTTTCCCAGCGCAGCATCCAGCTTATCAAAAACAGGTTCTCCTACGCCTGCAGGAAGTCCGTTTACAACACACTCGATCACACCGCCGCAGGAGTCTTTCCTCTGTATCATATCTTCCAGATAACTCTCTGCCTCTGCTGCCGCTTTTTTATCCGGCATATACAGGCGGTTATTGGAAATTTCTTCCAGATCCATCTTAGAATGGTCGATCTTTACAGGTCCCACTGCACTGGTGTATGCCTGAACCGTAATTCCAAGGCTTTCAAGGAGCTTTGCTGCTACAGCACCTGCTGCCACTCTTCCAATGGTCTCTCTTCCGGAAGAACGTCCGCCGCCCCGGTAATCACGAAAGCCATACTTTTCATCAAAGGTATAATCTGCATGGCCCGGACGGTATACATCCATAATATTGCTGTAATCACGGGAGCGCTGGTCTGTGTTGCGGATCACAATAGAGATTGGTGTTCCTGTTGTTTTTCCCTCAAAAACACCGGATAAGATCTCTGCCTTATCTCCTTCGCTTCTGGCTGTGGTAAATTTGCTCTGTCCCGGTTTTCTCCGGTCTAAATATTTCTGGATATCTTCTTCATTTAAAGGAAGTCCTGCTGGACAGCCGTCCACTACAACGCCAACGCCTGCCCCATGGGACTCTCCCCAGGTACTTATCTTAAAAATCGTTCCGTATACTGAACCTGACATGTTATTAATCTCCTATTTTTACAATGGCACAGCAGTTAGGTTCATTTACAGGAATACTTCTTCCGCTCATAACCAGAAGGCCTTTTTCATAATCTACTTTAAAGAAACTGATGGTGCCGCTGTCATGGTTTACAGAAGCAATATGTCTTCCATCCGGGAATACAGCTACATCCTTTGGATATGCGCCGCTGATCGGCAGACAGCATATCATGGTCAGAAGGCCTGTCTCCTCATCTCTCTTGTAAACACTAATGGTATTTTCTCCTGCATTGGTGCAATATATGTATTTCTGGTCAACAGACATTCTCATGGCGCAGGCAGCAGTCAGGTTGTCCGGCTTCTTGGTAGAAGTGGTGGAAATGGTCTGGATCTTTTCGATCACAGGTGCTCTGTCTCCAGTCTTGTAGGTGTATACATCAATTGCTTTCTTTAATTCATACATCAGATAAATGAATTTTCCGTCTTTGCTGTAACGGAAATGTCTTGGCGCAGACTCTAACTCACAGCGGATGGCGTCTACCTGGACTAATCTCTGTTCTTTATCATTAAAACGGTAGATTTTAACCTGGTCAATACCATTATCTACACTGAGTACAAAGCGGTTGTCAGGCATTCTTCTGGTGCAGGTCACATGCGGGCGGAAGTTACGCTCTGCCACACTGCCGTATCCTCTGTCAAATACACCGTCTACGATCTTTCCTACAGAACCGTCCGGGTTCAGACTTAATACCGTAGTCTTTCCATCGTGATAACCGGAAACGAATACATATTTATCCTCTTCATCGGTACAAAGGTGGCAGCCTCTCATTCCACGGATCGGGGCACTGTTTAAACGTGCCAGGCTTCCGTTTGGAAGGATACGGAAAGATACAACGCCTTCATCTGCAATGGAATACAGTGTCTTTCCGTCACTGGATGCAATTACATAAGAAGAATTGTCCACTTCGATCTCGCAGCGCTCTTTAAACATTCCATTTTCTACATCTACATCAAATACGGTGATTCCCTTTGCTTTTCCCGTATAGGAATAGGAACCCACATACGCCATATACTTACCGCTCATACAGCTTACCTCCCTGGATATTGTCTGTGTTTTTCCACTCACGGACACGCACCAATGTGCTCTGTTGTCTGCTGCTGCAGACGGTTCCGTTCGCGCTTATTTTTCCATGCGTTCATCATACCATACATTTAATTATTTGTTAACCTGTAAGTTTCAGAAAAGGTATTGACACTATTCTCATTTAATGTATAATGGAACTCGACTTTGTTTAATAATACTAAACTTTTTGCTTATTTTTATATTCAGTTAGTATTTGTAAACTTTGTGTATAAGAAATGTTACTTACAGGTAAAACAGGAGGATATCATGGATATCGGCAACAAACTGAAAGAACTGCGTGTTTTAAAAGGACTGACGCAGGAGGAACTGGCGGACCGTTCCGAGCTTTCCAAGGGATTTATTTCCCAGCTGGAGCGCAATCTTACCTCCCCTTCCATCACCACCCTTATGGACATCCTGCAGTGCCTTGGTACCAGTATCGGAGAGTTTTTCAACGAGGCTCCTGATGAACAGATCGTATTCGGAAAACAGGACTATTTTGTTAAGGAAGACACCGAATACAAAAACGAGATCAAATGGATCATTCCCAATGCCCAGAAAAATACCATAGAGCCCATTTACCTGACCTTACAGGCCGGTGGCTCTACCTGTCCGGACACACCTCATGAAGGAGAAGAATTTGGCTACGTCCTTCAGGGAGCTGTGTCTATCCATCTGGGAAATAAGACTTATAAAGCCAAAAAAGGGGAATCCTTTTATTATACAGCTGACAAAACCCATTTCCTGTCCAGTAAAAACGGGGCAACCCTGATCTGGGTCAGCTCACCACCAAGCTTTTAGTATGTCCTCCCGAAACTTTGGGAGAACGGATCACCACACCTACGAAAAAGGAGAACTGCGCACATGAGCCAGCCATTGATTGATTTACAGCATATTTCAAAAAGCTTTGACGGGGAAATGGTCTTAGATGACCTGAACCTTTCTATAAAAGAAAACAGCTTCGTGACCTTACTGGGTCCCAGCGGCTGCGGAAAATCCACTACTCTGCGTATTTTAGGCGGTTTTACCCCGCCTGATAAGGGAAACGTTATTTTTGACGGTCAGGACATTACCAAGCTGCCGCCAAACAAGCGCCAGTTAAACACTGTATTCCAGAAATACGCTCTGTTCCCACATATGACCATTGCGGAAAACATTGCTTTCGGCTTAAAGATCAAAAACAAGCCAAAGAGCTACATTGACGATAAGATCAAATATGCCTTAAAGCTGGTAAACCTGTCCGGTTTTGAAAAAAGGGATGTTATCTCTCTTTCCGGCGGTCAGCAGCAGCGTATCGCCATTGCAAGAGCCATTGTAAATGAGCCGCGTGTCCTGCTCCTTGACGAGCCTTTAGGCGCTCTGGACCTGAAGCTGCGCCAGGACATGCAGTATGAGCTGATCCGACTGAAAAATGAGTTAGGCATTACCTTTATCTATGTTACCCATGACCAGGAAGAAGCACTTACTATGTCTGATACCATCGTAGTTATGAACCAGGGCTATATCCAGCAGATGGGTTCCCCGGAGCAGATCTACAATGAGCCGGAAAATGCTTTCGTTGCCGACTTTATCGGTGAGAGCAACATTGTACCTGGCCTTATGATCCATGATGAACTGGTCGAGATCTTCGGAGCAAAATTCGCCTGTGTTGACAAGGGCTTTGGAAACAACAAACCTGTAGACGTTGTGATCCGCCCTGAGGATATTGACCTGTTAAAGCCGGAAGAAGGCACACTTCAGGGTGTTGTCACCCACCTGATCTTTAAGGGCGTTCACTATGAAATGGAAGTGACTACCCCGGATGGTTTTGAGTGGCTGGTACACTCCACCGATATGTTCCCAGTTGGCCAGCAGGTAGGACTTCATGTAGATCCTTTCGACATTCAGATCATGAATAAGCCTGCTTCTGAAGATGAGGAGGCACTGGGAGTCAATGAATAATGATAAAAAAAAATCCGTGGCTATTGGACGGGCACTGCTCTCCGGTCCTTATCTGATCTGGATGATCGGTTTTACCATCATTCCGCTGGCACTTATTTTCTGGTACGGCATTACAACTAAAAACGGTAACCTGACACTGGCAAACATCACAGCCATCATGAGCCCGGATCACTGGAAGGCCTTATGGCTGTCCCTTGGACTGTCTCTTATCAGTACAGTCCTCTGTCTGGTCCTGGCATATCCTCTTGCCATGATCCTTCGCGGAAGAGGCAGCTCTGCCAGCGGCTTTATTGTATTTATCTTCATCCTTCCTATGTGGATGAACTTCCTGCTGCGCACTATGGCATGGCAGACATTACTTGAAAGAAATGGTGTGATCAACGGTATCCTGGCATGGCTTCACCTGCCAAAGCAGAACCTGATCAACACCCCGGCAGCCATTGTCCTTGGAATGGTATACAACTTCCTTCCATTCATGGTACTGCCTATCTACAATGTACTTGCAAAAATTGACGACAACACCATCAATGCCGCAAAGGACTTAGGCGCCAATACTTTACAGACTCTGTTCTTTATCTGGCTGCCTTTAAGCCTTCCAGGTATTATCAGCGGTATTACCATGGTATTCGTGCCTTCCCTTACCACATTCGTTATCTCCGACCTGTTAGGCGGAAGCAAGATCCTGCTGATCGGTAATGTAATTGAACAGGAGTTTACAAAGGGAAATAACTGGCACTTGGGAAGCGGTCTGTCTCTGGTCTTAATGGTATTTATCCTGATCAGCATGGCCATGATCGCAAAATACGATAAAAACGGAGAAGGGACGGCATTCTGATGACAAAAGGCAAAGAACGGTTTCGGAAGTTTATTTCCGACTTTTATTTAGTGATTATCCTTATCTTCCTTTATGCCCCGATTTTTACTATGATGGTCCTTTCTTTTAATCAGTCAAAATCAAGGACCCACTGGGGCGGCTTTACTTTAAGCTGGTATACACAGATGTTTGAAAGCCGGGCGATCATGTATGCATTATACACGACTCTGTTAGTAGCAATGATCTCCGCACTGGTGGCAACTGTTATTGGAACTGTAACAGCGATCGCTATCAGCCATATGAAACCTGTTTCCAAAAATATTTTTATGAGCATCTCCAACATTCCTATGTTAAATGCAGATATCGTAACAGGTATCGCACTGATGCTGGCATTTATCGCTTTTGGCATTTCCCTGGGATTTAAGACAGTTCTTATTTCCCATATCACATTTAACATCCCTTATGTTATTTTAAGTGTTATGCCAAAATTAAAGCAGACAGACCGCTCTACTTATGAAGCAGCTTTAGACCTTGGCGCTTCTCCGGCTTATGCCTTTTTTGAGGTAGTTTTCCCGGATATCATGCCAGGTGTACTTTCCGGTTTCCTTCTGGCATTTACCATGTCACTGGATGATTTCATTATCACCCACTTTACAAAGGGCGCCGGCATCAATACTCTGTCTACCCTGATCTACAGTGAAGTACGCCGCGGTATCCGTCCTTCCATGTATGCCTTAAGCACTGTTATCTTTGTGGTGGTGCTGGTGGTACTGCTTATTGCAAATTTCCGTAAACAGCCGGAAAAAGACTAATATCAGAGACTGGAGGATCTAAGCTATCATGAAAATGCGTACATTCTGGGCTGCTGCTGCAGCTGCTGTAGGCTCCTGCGTGGTATCGATCGCTATTTTAGGAGTTCCCGGGGCAGAAAGCGGCGGCGGTACCTTAAAAGTATATAACTGGGGCGAATATATTGACGAGGATGTTATTACCCAGTTTGAAGATGAAACCGGTATTTCTGTTGTCTATGACGTTTTTGAAACAAACGAAGAAATGTATCCTGTTGTGGAAGCAGGCGGCGTTAAATATGATGTAGTATGTCCATCTGACTACATGATCCAACGAATGATCGACAACAATATGTTAGCCGAACTGGATTATGATAATATCCCCAACGCAAAGCAGATCGGGGATGATTACTGGAACATGAGTAAGGATTTTGACCCGAAAAACCAGTATGCAGTTCCTTACTGCTGGGGTACTGTAGGTATTCTTTATAATAAGCAGATGTTAGAGCAGTTAGGGGTTCCGAAGCCAACCAGCTGGGCTAATCTGTGGGATCCGAAACTTTCTGATGAGATCCTGATGCAGAACAGTATCCGCGATGCATTTATGATCGCATTAAAGCAGAAAGGCTATTCTTTAAATACTTCCAACCCGGAAGAACTAGCTGAAGCAAGGGATATGCTGATCCAGCAGAAACCTCTGGTACAGGCTTATGTTATTGACCAGGTAAGAGATAAAATGATCAACGGTGAAGCTGCAGAAGGCGTTATTTACTCTGGCGAAATGCTTTACATCCAGGAACAGATTGAAGAACTTGGTCTGGATTATGACCTGGAATATGTAGTTCCGGAAGAGGGAACCACTCTCTGGATCGACTGCTGGGTTGTTCCGAAAAATGCAGAAAATAAAGAAGCGGCTGAAAAATGGATCAATTTCTTATGCCGTCCTGATATTGCAAAGAAGAATTTTGACTACATCACCTATTCTACTCCAAATACAGGCGCATATGAGCTTTCTGATGAAGAACTACAGAATAATGAAGCCCTGTTCCCGGATATGGACTCTCCGGCAATGAAAAACAGTGAGATCCTGCGCTATCTTGGTGATGATACGGATAATATTTATAATGAAATGTGGAAAGAAGTTAAGGCACAGTAACTTTCATGCCAAAATTTATTTTTCAGGGAATTTTATCAATAAGGATTTATTGCAATTTCCATTACTTGTAAATATGATTTTTCTATGATAAAATTATTGTAATTAGTGGGAGCGTGTCTGAAAATTTTTGTCACGATTTTCGGATGCGCTCTACGGCTACTTTGAGTTCTAATGAAAGGGCGTGTTGTTGTGAAAATACAGGAATCTGCTGAAAATTATCTGGAGACCATACATATGCTCAGCAAGCATAAACCTTATGTGCGTTCCATTGATATTGCAAATGAATTAAGCTTTTCCAAACCAAGTGTCAGCGTTGCCATGAAGAACCTGCGTGAAAATGGCTATATCCACATGGATGACCAGGGCCACATCACTCTGACCCAGACTGGTCAGGATATTGCTGATAAGATGTATGAGCGTCATATTATGCTGTCTAACTGGCTGATCTACCTGGGCGTGGACGAAAAAACCGCTGTGGAAGATGCCTGCAAGATCGAGCATGTTCTCAGCTCCCAGAGTTTCCAGGCTATTAAGAAACATATTACTCAGGGAAATGAGCTTCCTGCTGATATGAAGGAAGAAGAGTAATCAGCAAAGGCGCCACCGGCGCCTCTTTGATATGCCAAACAATAAATTTTTGAGCTATGAAAGAGGGATTGTTATGTTAAAGGATCTTGTGAAGAAATGTCGTTCTTACCGCCGTTTTTTTCAGGAGGTTTCTATTCCTTATGAAGACCTGAAGGATATGGTGGATACAGCCCGTCTGACCGGTTGTACAAAGAACTGCCAGGGGCTTAAGTTTAAGCTGATCTCTACACCTGAAGAGTGTGCAAAAGTATTCCCGTCTTTGTTATGGGCCGGTGCCTTAAAGGACTGGGACGGACCTGCAGATGGAGAACGTCCAAGTGCTTATGTGCTGGTACTTGAGGATCTTTCTATTGGAAAAAATCTGATGTGGGATGAGGGCATTGTTTCCCAGACGATCATGCTTTCTGCTGTTGAGAAGGGATATGGCGGCTGTATGATCGGAAGCTGCAAACGTGTTGAGATCTTAGAAGCTGTTGAGCTTGATCCACAGCGTTATAGTCTTGCGCTGGTGCTGGCTCTTGGTAAGCCGAAGGAAGAAGTTCGTATGGTGCCGGTTGGCGAGGATGGCAGTACAACTTATTACCGGGATGAGAATCAGGTGCATTATGTGCCGAAACGGGCGTTGGAAGATATTCTGGTTTAGGATGTTTGAAAATTTAGGCGGTCACAGGGCGTGGCCGTCTTTTTGCATTTTGGGAAGGAGATTTCTGATATGATGGTTAAGCATATTTCTATTGAAGTTACTTCTAAACAGACTAAAAAGCCTGTTTTCGGTGGTCCGGCGGATCTTACTGCTTATATTTTGGAACCGGTGGATGGTATTCTGGATAAAAAGAGGCCGGCTGTGCTGCTTTGCCCAGGCGGCGGATACCGTACACTTTCTACCAGAGAAGACCAGCCCATCGCTATGAAGTATCTGGCTGCTGGTTTTCATGTTTTTGTGCTTCATTACAGTCTGGCGCCGGATGTGTTTCCTCGGGCTTTGATGGAGCTGGCTCTTGCTATGAAGGTGATACGGGAGCATGGGGATGAGTGGAATGTGGATGTGGACAGGATCGCTGTTTCGGGCTTTTCTGCAGGCGGGCATCTGGCATGCTGTCTGGGCGTGTTCTGGGATGGGGAATGGTTGTATGGGGCTTTGGGGGTAAAGCCGGAAATGATACGGCCGGATGGGATGATCCTTTGTTATCCGGTTATTACTTCTGGAGAATATTGTCATAAAGGGTCATTTGAATGTCTTATGGGAGCTGAGGCTTCTAAGAAGGATGAAAAACTTCGCAGGCTTCTGTCCTTAGAGTATCAGGTGGGTCCTCAGGTTCCAAAAACTTTTTTATGGCATACCTGGACGGACCAGTCAGTGCCGGTAGAGAACAGCCTGTTGCTTTTACAGGCTTTAAGAAAGGCCGGAGTAAATGTGGAGGCGCATTTGTATCCGGTGGGGCCTCATGGGATCGCGCTTGGGACAGAAGAAACCCAGGGAATCGATCAGAAATATCTGGAGCCTTATTGTGATAGTTGGATGGGGCTAGCGATACGCTGGATTGAGAAGCAGCTGTGAGAATGTGAATGCTGAGAAATTGGCAGTGTGAGGTTTTAAGTTGTGAAGAAAACGGCCTAACATTTCACTTATCATTGTCCACTGGCTTTCGACATGCACCTGTTCGCCTGCATCGGACTACGTCCGCTGCATTCGGACAGCTGCGCCGGGGATGTGGACAATCGATAAGTGAAATACGGCCTGTGTATACAAGGAGTAAAAATTAAAGAAGCTTTTTATTCCATAGAGTTTTGGATGATGTTTAATATTGTTTCCAGATCAATGCCTTCATCAACAGAAAGGGAGTATGAAAAGTCTTGTGTTGTCCAGGTTGCAAGATAATATTTATCATGATTGCCTTTTATTGTAATATCAACACCGTTTACAACTTTATCTAATATCTGTTCATACTGGTTGTAATCACCGGAGATGTCGTCTGTTCCACTTGTTTTTCTGTAAGTCAGGGAATTATCGGTCCCCTCATATATGATCTGGGCAAATTCGTTCCAGCACCAGAGGTAAGAAGTAGACATAACTTTAAATGGCATATCTGCTTCAGAGATGTCTTTTACATTGAAACCGGCTTTTTTGGTCAGTTCTGCAAGGGACTTACATTCTTCCATACCGTATACGCTTCCTGCCAGTTCTGGATTGGGATCGGTGGATGATGGGTAAAAGGCATTTTTCATCATGGTTCCGCCTATGAGCAAAAGTGCGGTGCAGGCAGCAATGGATGCCATTTTCCGCAAGTGTGGGAATGTGACCACCTTGTGCGAAGTATTGGATACTTGTCTGGATACATTATTCAGTATATGAGTACGCATTTCATCGGTAACTTCTATTTTTTCCATGATCTCATGATAAGATTTACTCAAAATCATACGCCGCCTTTAATACTTGTTTTAAGGCTTCTCTGCCTCGTTTCAGATCGGACCGGATGCTGCTTTCGTTGCGGTTCAGGATCTTACTGATCTCTTTGGTGGGATAACCTTCCTGATAGTAGAGGTGAAGCACTTCTCTGTATTTTTCTGGCAATGCTTTTACTGCTTCCCATACAAAGGACAGATCTTCTCTTTCTTCTGCCACCAATGTTTCTTCCAGTTCGTCTGTTTCCCGGATCTTGTTATAATCTATTTTGTTTTTGCTTAAATTAGCTGCTACATGAAGAAGCCATGCTTTTTTATGGCTTTCGGTAAGGAACGCAGGAGATGATTGCATATATTTGATCAGGGTATCCTGCAGGATGTCCTCGGCATCACTCATGTTATGGAGATAGGAGTATGCAAGCCGCAGGATTGCATTACCATAGATATCCAATACTGTTTCTATAGCTGATGTATTTTGCAAAACACCCACAGGCGCCGTTTCTATCTTTCTTGCCCTGGTTGACAATATGGCTGCAAACAGATATGCAATACCATTAAGCACATTATCTACCAATGTATGCCATATGGACGTGCTGTTTATTTCCGGTAAAATACTGATGTTGCTGATACTATTCATCGTTTGGTTCCTTTATCCTCATCACTCTATCTGCTGGATGATATTTTCCATTTCACTCTCACTCAGTCCCGGAGTGCTTACAGAGTAAGTATAGCCTGCATCTGTCCATGTTGCCAGCATAACTTTTCCGTCATTGCCCTGTTCCATTATCTGGTTTTTATTTATATCCAACTGTGTTTTCTCGTTGTATGTGTTGTAATCACCGCTGATGTCATCAGAACCAATTCCTTTTCTAATAAGAATAGTGCTATCTGACTGATCGTCTTTTTCGTAAAATACCTGGATGACTTCTTTGTCTAATGTCTGAATCATGGTCCGTGTATAACCATCGATCTTTTCTGGAACTGTGATTGAAAATCCAACATTATCTTCTGCCTCGTTCAGATTTTTACAGTCTGTCCATGGATTTGGCATACCCACAGTTTCACTAACCGTTTCTTGTTCTTCTGCTGTTTTGGTTTCTGTTACTGCTTTTGTTACCTCTGGCGTTACGGGTTCTTTGGCTCCACATGCTGCCATAGAAGTCATTGTTGTTGCACACATTAAAACTAACATTAATTTTCTCATTTTTATAAGTCCTTTCGTATCTATAAAATATGATGTTGGGGTCAAAAGGTATTTTGACCCCTCTGATACCGAATTGC
>NZ_QUCM01000002.1:56571-56804 GCF_003473545.1 Clostridium sp. AM22-11AC | reverse complement strand
GTCCTTTCGTATCTATAAAATATGATGTTGGGGTCAAAAGGTATTTTGACCCCTCTGATACCGAATTGCTACGTGCTTTGCACTCTCGCAATTCTAAAAACATTCGTAATCCGCTCATTTTTCTTCAAAAAATGGCTTCTTACTCATGTTTTTGGCGGGTCCCAAGTTCAAAAATCCTCATGCAAGCAAGCTTGCATCGGATTTATGACCTTTTGACCCTGGTATCAAAATAT
>NZ_QUCM01000002.1:0-56561 GCF_003473545.1 Clostridium sp. AM22-11AC | reverse complement strand
TCTCGCAATTCTAAAAACATTCGTAATCCGCTCATTTTTCTTCAAAAAATGGCTTCTTACTCATGTTTTTGGCGGGTCCCAAGTTCAAAAATCCTCATGCAAGCAAGCTTGCATCGGATTTATGACCTTTTGACCCTGGTATCAAAATATTAGGTTTTATTACCTTTCTACTCTATATACAGCCAGGTCTTTTAAAATGTTGCAGAATTTAGAAATTTCCCTGCTGTATGCCTACCAGTGCGGAAAACGGCGACTGGAAGCCAAAGAGACCAGGATGACAGAACACCTGGCCAAACCATTAAAACCAGTGTTTTCACCCCGCCATAAGCGGGGTGGAAGCACGACACCGGTCGGCACACTATAAAAGCTCCTGTAAAGAACACTAACTATTCCCTACAGGAGCTTTATTACGCACTTCGCGCAATTTAAAATTTTATCATGGACCACACAGGCCGTCATTTCACTTATCAATTGTCCACATCTTGAGTGCAGCTGTCCGAATGCAGCGGACAAAGTCCGATGCAGGCGAACAGGTGCAAATCGAAAGCCAGTGGACAATGATAAGTGAAATGTAAGGCCGTTTCTTGCACGATTCACAACCTCACAGCTGCCAGTTTCCAGCCTGTCACGACTCTTTAGGCCCGCAACGCCCTCATAGCATTCAGGATCGCAATAACCGAAACTCCAACATCCGCAAAAACCGCTTCCCACATATTCGCCACACCAAAAGCGCCCATAGCCAATACTACAAACTTAACGCCCAGTGCAAACACAATATTCTGCATAACGATTCCCATGGTCTTTCTGGAGATCCTTACAATATCCGCAATCTTTCTCGGATCATCATCCATGAGCACCACATCCGCAGCCTCAATTGCCGCATCCGATCCCATACTTCCCATAGCAATTCCCACATCCGCTCTGGAAAGCACCGGCGCATCATTAATACCATCACCAACAAAAGCCAGCTTTCTGCCTTCCGGAAGTGCCTTCAACAGCGCCTCCACCCGATCCACCTTGTCACCGGGAAGCAGTTCCGCATGAACCTCATCCAGTCCAATCTCCTTTGCCACAGCCTCAGCCACATTCCGCTTATCGCCGGTCAGCATCACGGTCTTAGAAACACCGGCACGCTTCAGGCTTCGGATCGCGTCCTTTACGCCATCCTTAATACCATCTGCAATTACAATAGATCCAAGGAACTTTCCTTCCTCTGCCACATACACAACCGTACCAACAGAAGCACACTCTGTATAAGAAATTCCTTCCTTATCCATCAGCTTTCCATTACCGGCAAGCACTGTCTTCCCGTCAATCTTAACCTTCACGCCATGACCAGAAATTTCCTCAGCATCACTCACTCTGCTCTGATCCAGTTTCTTACCCCAGGCATCCCTGATAGACCGTGAGATTGGATGATCCGAATAACTTTCAGCCAGCGCAGCCAGTTCCAAAACCATACTCTGCTTTTTCTCATCTCCGTCAACACTGTGGATCTCAGCTACCTTAAACTCGCCCTTAGTCAGCGTACCAGTCTTATCAAATACCACCGTATGCAGCTTTGCCATCGTCTCCAGGTAGTTACTTCCCTTCACCAGAACGCCCTTCTTAGAAGCCGCACCGATACCAGAGAAGAAACTCATAGGAACCGAAATAACCAGCGCACAAGGGCAGGAGATAACCAGGAAAGTACATGCCCTGCGTACCCATTCAGCCCATGACTGGCCTAAAAACAAAGGCGGGATCACAGCCAGAACAACTGCGCCGATCACAACAGCCGGAGTATAATACCTTGCAAACCGGGTAATAAAATTCTCCACATGAGCCTTTTTACTGCTGGCATTTTCCACCAGTTCCAGGATCTTTGCTACCGTGGAGTCATCAAACTCTTTGGTAACTTCCGCTCTCAAAAGCCCATTTCCATTGACGCAGCCGCTTACCAGATCGTCCCCTTCCTTCACTCTTCTCGGAACAGACTCACCAGTCAGTGCAGAAGTATCCACCATAGACTCACCAAAAACAACCTTGCCGTCCAACGGGATCTTCTCACCAGGCTTGATCACGATAATATCGCCAACTTCCACATCATCCGGATCTACCTGCTTTAACTGCCCGTCTTCCTCAATATTGGCATATTCCGGACAGATATCCATCAGATCTGTAATAGACTGGCGGGAACGGTTTACTGCATAACTCTGGAACAGCTCGCCCACCTGATAAAACAGCATAACAGCCACTGCCTCAGAATATTCATTTACTCCAAAGGCACCAATGGTCGCTACTGCCATGAGAAAATTCTCATCAAAAACCTGGCCATTTTTAATATTCCTTACTGCCTTATAAAGGATATCCCAGCCGATCACAAAATAAGGGATGAGATACAAAAATAGCATCTTCCAGCCTGTAAATACTGCCGAGATCATTTTCATATGATCTGCTGCCACCAGTGCCACATACAGCACTGCCGTCACCAGAATACGCTTCAGCATGTCTTTCTGTTTCTTAGTCATGGCCATCTCCTTATATAGCAGATTACATAACGATCTTGCAATCCGGTTCTACTTTCTTACAGATCTCTGCTGCTTCTTTCAGGATCTCATCAAAACGGTCATCATCTGCATCCAAAGTCAGTTTCTGCATCATAAAGCTGACTGTTGCATCATTTACGCCGTCAATTTTTTTAATAGCGTCCTCCATCTTTGCAGCACAGTTAGCGCAGTCCAGATCCATCAGTTTAAATTTCTTCTTCATAGTTTTATTCCTCCTGATATAAAATATTTTTTAATAAAACAGCTCTTTCATTTACTATATCCCTTCATTACTCCTGGATATGTTCCATTCCCTGACTGATGATCGTCTTCACATGACTATCTGCAAGGGAATAAAAAACGGATTTTCCGTCCCTGCGGTTCTTTACAAGACGGTTCTGCTTTAAGATTCTCAGCTGATGGGAAATAGCAGACTGGGTCATATTAAGCAACTGGGCAATATCACAGACACACAGTTCAGCCTCAAACAGCACATAAAGGATCTTTATCCTGGTAGAATCCCCAAATACCTTAAAAACCTCAGCCAGATCATATAGCTGGTCTTCATCCGGCATATGGTCTGTCACTGCTTTTACCACGTCTTCGTGGATCTGACATGCTTCGCAGTGTTCCACATCGTTTAATGCCATAGGCGGTGCTCCTTTCCTTTGTATTCACATAAGTGTTTTATATGAATAATTGTTCATATGTTTATATCTGCATTATAATACAACCCATATAAATGTCAATATGTTTTCTGAAATTTTAACCCTGGCATCATAAAATCCCGGTAAGACATTCTGCTTTTATTCACAGTCCGTCTTACCGGGATCAATATGATGTTCTTACTTATTCTTTTTATTTGAACTTTTTCTTGTTTTCTGCAAACTCAGCCTTTACTTCATCCATCAGCTCCGGCTTTGTGATCAGATCCATAGAAGCTCCGGCAATGGACTTGGCGCCATAGAGGATGCAGTCTCTTGCAGCCTGTGTCTTTCCTGCATCTACAAATTCCTGAGAGTGGGAAGATGTACCTTCCGGTACGAAAGCTACACGGATACAGGAACCTGGAATCTCATACATAACGTTTCCAAAATCAGTGGAACCAGTCTTTTCTCTTGGTGGTGCCAGTCTTGGAGCACCTGCCAGTTTGGCATTTTCCATAAGAAGCTCATTTAACTTAAGAACCGGGATCTTATTGTAGAAATCGCTGGTCTGCTCTAATTCATAATCAACACCTGCGATCAGTGCTGCACCCTTGATAATGTCCTTAAAACGGCTTACAACACCCTTTAACTCTTCCTTGGAGAAAGAACGCAGGGAAAACTTACCTACGGACTTTACAGGCACTACATTAGCCGGTCCCGGAAGCTCTGCTACGGTATAATGCATACGCACATCATCCGGCACATGCTCTCTTAAAAATTCAATACCATTAAATGCTACTAAAAGAGCATCAAAAGCGCTGCGTCCCTGTTCCGGAGCCAGTGCTGCATGGGCACGTTTTCCATGGAAAGTAACCCTAAAGGACTGGTCT
Source organism: Clostridium sp. AM22-11AC (assembly GCF_003473545.1). Lineage (GTDB taxonomy): Bacteria > Bacillota > Clostridia > Lachnospirales > Lachnospiraceae > Enterocloster. Next base: position 52,496 of record NZ_QUCM01000002.1, on the reverse strand, counting down.
GCCAGGCACTTTACATCTGTACAGGTAGTCGGGCTTCCATGCATCATAAACGCTGCATCCAGCTCGTGGAAACAGCCATTCTTGATCATATCACACTTAGAACCAAGGGTTTCCTCTGCCGGTGTGCCATAAACTACCAGTGTAAATGGCTCTTCTCCTGCACATTCCTTTAAAGCAACTGCTGCGCCTAAACAGGACGGTCCCTGCATATGATGGCCGCATCCATGTCCTAAGCCCTCTAAAGCGTCATACTCACAAAGGATACCGATCACAGGACCGCCTTCCCCATGTTTCCACTCTGCACGGAAGGAAGTCTCATATCCACCTACGCTTTTTTCTACAGAAAACCCATTATCTGTAAGATATTTTGTTAAAAGATCACATGCCTGATATTCTTTGCCTCTGTATTCCGGATGGTCAAAGATAAAATCAGCCATTTCCCACAGTTTTTCTTTCTGTGCTTCAATTTTTTCAAATAATTCATTTTTCGTTGTCATAAAATTTCCCTCCGGACATTACATCGGTCCTAAATGGATACCCTGGGCAATTGCTGTCATAATACATGCTGTAACTGCCCAGATCAGGAACAATTTCCACATGAACTTCATCCAACGGTCATATGGGATGTTAACAGCACTGATGATACCCATAAGAGCAGTAGAATGAGGCAGAATATAGTTACAGAAACCATCACCGAAATTATATGCCAGAACACTGGTCTGACGGGTAACGCCTAACAGGTCAGATAATGGGATCATGATCGGCATGATCGCTGCCGCCTGTCCACTGCCAGATACGATCACACAGTTGATCAGTGTATTTGCAATATACATTGCAGGAGCCATTAAGAAGCCCGGTGTATGCTGTAAGCAGGAAGCTAAACCATATACAACAGTATCTACGATCTTTCCTGCACTCATGATACTTGCAATTGCACTTGCAAGGCCGATGATCATAGCAGCTGTCAGCATCTTTTTACAGCCTTCAACAAATACCTTTGACATATTAGAAGGTGTTTCTCCTGCAATAAATCCAACTACAATACCAAGTCCTACGAATACAGATGCCAGCTCCGGCATATCCCAGCCAAACTTAACAGAACCAACTACCATACCAGCTAAAGCTGCAACCAGAGCGATGATGATCAGGGTTTTTCTTACATCCATGGTTCCGAAAGAGTCAATATCCAGGTCTTTCTGCTCATTCTGGCTGTCCAGGTCATACATTGGGCTTAACTCTGGATTCTTGCGGATCTTTAAAGCATATCTTACCAGATAAATATTGGTAATAATAAGGAATACCACAAAGCAGACTGCACGGTACTGGATTCCTGAAAACAGCGGCAGTTCTGCGATCTTCTGGGCAACAACAGTGGTACTTGGATTTACAGTACCGGTTGCAAAACCAACTGCGCCACCTAACAGGATGATCGCCGCACCAACGATGGAGTCAAGTCCCATTGCCAGAGTGATCATTACAACTACAGGAGCAAATGCGATGAACTGGTTTACACCCTGGGTGGTACAGATCAACGCAAAGATGGTAGTCATGATCGGGATAAAGATATACAGACGGTTCTGAAATACCTTTGCAACACGGGCTACTGCAGAATGAAGAGCGCCGGATTTGCTGATCAGGTCAAACGCACCGCCTGAGAAGATGATGACTAACATCAGATCCACTCTCTTACACATGGAATTTACAATGTAAAGAGGGATCAGAAGTGGGTTAACTGGACAGCGGTCAATAAAGGAGAACTGGTTCGGGTCTACTACCTTTACTCCGTCTGCGTTTTCCACACGCACATACTGTCCTGCCGGAATGATCCAGGTCAGTAAGGTTGCGAACAGGATGATGACCATCATGATCACAAATGTGTGAGGCATTTTAAATGTCTTTTTGTTTTTTTCTGCCATTTTTAATACTCCTTCCGTACTTTTTTATTATTTTATCACGCTAAAGCATGGAAGTATATTTAATTTTATTTATTCTTTATATAAATTTAATAAATAATGACGATATTGGGATTAAAAGGCATTTTGACATCCATGCTGCCGGATCACCTGTGGAAAAATCTTCTCACATTCTTTTCCATGCTCCATAAGCATATCGATCATACGCTGCATATAGCCGGTCACCGGCATTTCTTTCCGGTATGCCAGCACAAAATCAGTGGTGCTGTCAATATTACGCATACAATAATACCGCACATTTTCCTGCTTTTTCATATACATCACATAGCTTTCCCGGTTAAATCCGATCCCCAGTCCTTCTCCTACCATCTGCATGGCAGTTTCTATGCTGCGTATCTCCCGTATTTTTCCCGGCCTTACTCCATTTTTATTTAATATACGTTCTGAATCCCTGCGGATACTCTGGTTCTGTTTTGCCAGTATAAGCTTTTCCCCGTTCAGCCAGAAAAGCTCCAGACTTGGAAGGGCTTTTCCTTCTTCCCAGACTGCCTTTTCATTGATGGGATGATCTTTTGGGACAGCAATAAGAAGATGTTCTTTAAATACCACAAAACTATTCATATAGGGAGGCAGGTCTACACTGTTGCATAAAAGCAGATCTGCTTTAAAATTCTGTATACTTTCTTTTAATTCTTTCATGGTTCCCTCACAAAGGATCACTTCCACTCCCGGAAACTCCTTTTCGTAAGAGGCAATAACAGGGGGCAAAAATCCGGTTGCCCGGCGCAGCTGGACCCCGATGCGGATGCGTCCGCTGTAATTTCCAGTAATATCCTTTAATTTTTCATCCAGTTCATGGCTCAGCTGCAAAATAAGCTTCGCCTTTTCCACATACTGCTCTCCTGCATAGGTAAGGATAAATTGCTTTCCCACCCGCTCAAATAACCGGACTCCCAGAGATTTTTCCAGATTGTTAATGTATATGCTTAATGCTGGCTGGGAAATAAAAAGCTCCTTTGCCGCTGCTGTAATCGTTCCGTTTTCTGCCAGTGCACAGACGTATTCCTGTTCCTTCAGATTCATGATCATGCCTCCTGTGTGCTGAGACTTTTTTATCTTCTGTCATGTACTAGTACATCATTTCATATATTATACTTAATTATCCGAAAGAATGGCAAGATTTATTGCTTTAAACAGCATAATGATCAAAAGTATTTCTGTCTAGGAACTGCTGCTGACTTTATCTCAATACATCCGTTGTAATTACAACAAAAACGAGACTGCCCGGGAGTTAAATCTCCACCGGCAGTCCCTTATATACCGTTTAAAAAAAATTGAAGAACTAACAGGTCTTAGTTTAAATGACCATGATTCTTTATATCTTCTGGAATCATGCCTCAGGCTGCTGCGCCTGATATGAGTTTATTAATTCCTTTAAATGCTCAGTAAGCTTTGTATTCTCCCGGTAATCCACCGGGCAGTCAATGATAACAGGTACCTTCTGTTCAAATGCTTTTTCCAGAGTCGGGATCAGTTCTTCGGCACTGTTGATCCGATATCCGATGGCATGCATACTTTCTGCGAATTTTACAAAATCCGGGTTGGTAAAGTCTACATAGAAGTTCTCTCCATACCGGTCTTCTTCTTTCCATTTGATCAGGCCATAGCTGCAATCATTAAAGACCAGGGTTACAAAAGGAGTTCCGGTGCGCAGGGCAGTCTCAAATTCCTGGCAGTTCATCATAAAACCGCCATCACCAGTAATCGCCAGTACCTTTTTATCCGGGTTGATCAGCTTGGCTGCCAATGCACCCGGAACAGCAATTCCCATGGTGGCAAAGCCATTGGAAATAATACAGGTATTTGGCTCATAACAGTTATAATGCCTTGCGATCCACATTTTATGGGCACCTACATCAGAAATAACGATATCTTCTTTTCCCATTACCTTGCGCACATCATTTAAGATTTTCTGGGGCTTCATAGGAAATTCCATATCTTTGGCATAAGCCTCATGCTCCTTACGCATTTCATCACGAAGCTTAAATGCCCACTCAGGTTTATCATTTCTATGACAACGCATGGCAATATGATTTAAAGAATAGGACAGATCTCCGATGACCTCTACATCCGGCTGATACAGCTTGTTAATGTGGCATGGTCTTGCGTCAATATGGAGAATGGTGTGATTTCCCTTGCTGTTCCATTTATTAGGTGCATATTCTACAATATCATAGCCTACTGCGATCACCAGATCTGCCTCTTCAATAGCAATATTCTGGTAGTCTTTCTGTGGAATACCGATAGTCCATAAAGAATATAGGTTATCGCAGGGGATAATGCCCTTTGCCATCATAGTATTGATCACCGGAATATGCAGTTTCTCCGCAAATTCTGTCAGGGCCTTAGACGCTTTATTTCGGATAGCAGAATGTCCTGCAAGGATCACTGGACGTTTTGCCTGGAAAAGCAGGCCTGCTGCCTCTTCCAGACTTTCTATACTTGCCATTTCCAGGTTCGGCTTATGATGCTTTAAAGGCTGGCGTCCCACTTCACTTTCTACAGGCATAGCTGCAATATTGCAGGGCAGGTCAATGTGGCAGGCGCCTGGTTTCTCGCTTTCTGCGTATTTAAAGGCAATGCGGACTACCTCGTTTACAGTATCCGGATTTACCACCTGTTTGCTGCGCTTTGTGATCGGTGTAAACATCGTTACCAGATCCAGATACTGGTGGGATGTGAGATGCATACGCTCCGTTCCTACCTGGCCGGTAATGGCGATCAGCGGTGCGCCGTCTGTATTGGCATCTGCCACACCTGTTACCAGGTTGGTAGCACCAGGGCCTAAGGTTGCCAGGCACACACCAGCTTTTCCTTTTAATTTACCGTAAACATCAGCCATAAAAGCTGCGCCCTGCTCATGGCGGACTGTGATAAATTTGATCTTAGAATCCTTTAATGCCCGCATTACCTCCAGATTTTCTTCTCCCGGAATACCGAAAACATATTCTACTCCTTCATTTTCCAGGCATCTTACTAACACCTGTGCTGCATTCATTGTTTCATTTTCTTTTGTCTGTTTCTGATCGCTCATGATCTGCTGCCTCCCTTTGATCTGATCCTGATTTGTTTTCCATAATATATGGACCCCACAGAACAGAAAAAGCCCCCGAAGATCTAACTCTTCAGAGGCTTCTTTGCCGTTTCATGTTTTCTGGATTCTTTTTCTGAAACGGATTATAGCATCCCAAAACTTCTTTTTCCAACACGAAAATCATTGTTCCGGGTACAGCATTTTTCTTTAATTATAATCCATGAGTTTTATGGACACAAACTTTTTACTCTTCTTTTTCTTCCGGAATTACTTCAATTCCCAGATCCTCTAACTGCTTTGGATCTACAGGAGTTGGTGCCTTTGTCATAAGACAGGAGGCATCTTTTACCTTCGGGAAGGCAATTACGTCACGGATGCTGTCTGCGCCTACCATTAACATGATCATACGGTCGAAACCATATGCCAGACCTGCGTGAGGTGGTACTCCGTACTTAAATGCCTTTAACAGGAAGCCAAACTGGTCATTTGCTCTTTCTGGTGTAAAGCCAAGTACTTCAAACATCTTAGACTGGATATCTGCCTGGTGGATACGGACAGAACCACCGCCCATTTCTACGCCGTTTAATACGATATCGTAAGCCTTTGCACGTACTCTTCCCGGATCGGAGTCAATGTACTGAAGGTCTTCATCCATAGGCATGGTAAATGGATGATGCATTGCTACGAAACGTCCTTCTTCTTCGGAGTACTCTAATAACGGGAACTCTGTTACCCAGAGGAACTTAAAGTCATCTTTCTTTAACAGGTCTAACTGTCTTGCCAGTTCCAGACGCAGGTTGCCAAGTACATCAAATACTACCTTGTCCCTGTCAGCTGCAAAGAGTAATAAGTCACCTGGCTTACCATCCATAGCAGCAACTAAAGCAGCCATTTCCTCATCCTTCATGAATTTAGCGAAGGAAGACTTGTAGGTGCCGTCTTCATTAATAGCAATATAAGCAAGGCCCTTTGCGCCGAAGCCCTTTGCGTACTCTACTAAGGCATCGATCTTCTTTCTTGGCATATGTCCCTGTCCCTCTGCGTTGATACCGCGGACAGAACCACCATTCTCTAAAGCGCTCTTAAATACAACGAACTCGCAGTCCTTAACAACTTCAGAAACGTTCTTTAATTCCATTCCGAAACGAAGGTCTGGCTTATCAGAACCAAAACGGTCCATAGCTTCTCTCCAGGTCATACGCTGGATCGGCAGCTGCAGATCATAGTTGCAGACTTCTTTGAACAGCTTCTTTAACAGACGCTCATTTACGTCTAAAACGTCATCTACGTCTACGAAAGAAAGCTCCATATCGATCTGGGTAAACTCAGGCTGACGGTCTGCACGAAGGTCCTCATCACGGTAGCAGCGTGCTAACTGGAAGTAACGGTCATAACCGGAAACCATCAGTAACTGCTTAAACAGCTGTGGAGACTGTGGCAGTGCATAGAAAGAACCTGGATGTACACGGCTTGGTACCAGGTAGTCTCTTGCGCCTTCTGGTGTACTCTTGATCAGAGTTGGGGTTTCGATCTCTAAAAATCCTTCTTCTGCCAGGAATGCACGGGTCAGAGTAGCAACGCGGCTGCGCAGCATCAGGTTTCTCTGGATGTCAGGACGGCGAAGATCCAGGAAACGGTATTCCAGACGCAGATCTTCTTTTGTCTTGCTCTTTTCTTCAATTGGGAAAGGAGGAGTCTCAGACTCAGCCAGGATACGTAAGGACTCTGCTCTTACTTCGATGGCACCTGTAGCCAGGTTTTCGTTTACAGCGCCGGAACGTGCTTCTACACGGCCTTCTACTGCAATAACGAACTCACTTCTTAATTTCTCAGCTTTCTCAAAGTTTTCGGTTCCGCAGTCGTTTTCCTCGAAAATGATCTGAAGGATACCGGAACGGTCTCTTAAATCAACGAAAATAATTCCGCCTTTGTTTCTGCTCTTCTGAACCCAGCCCATAACGGTTACTTTCTCGCCGATCTGGGCAGAAGTTACTTCTGTACATCTGTGGGACCGCTTCAGTCCTACCATTGATTCTGCCATGATTTTTCTCCTTTATAGCTATTAACTAATAAATTACCCTACTGTATATAAGTACGATTAATGTTTCAGGCTTTCTTTATAGAATTCCTTAAACTCCTGATAGCCTTCTTTTCCAAGCTGTTCCTTCTGGAACTTCTTGTTCTTGTTCATCTGGGCTACCAGTACGCGGACGCCTTTCTTTCTCTCTTCCATTGCTTCACGGATCACAGCTGCTAAAGAAGCGGAGTCAATTCCCTTTTCAAAGAGGAATGCTTTCTTCTCACCAGCACCAGGAACCGTAAATCCATTGTCTAAGAGGATGGTAACGATACGCTCAAAACCAATGGAGAAGCCGCATGCAGGTGTCTCCATACCGGTAAACTTGCCGATCATCTTGTCATATCTTCCGCCGCCTGCTACAGAACCGCCGAAGCCTTCCATGGAAACCTCGAAAATAGTTCCTGTATAGTAGGACATGCCACGTACCAGAGTCGGGTCAAATACAAGGCCAAATTCAGCCTCTGCTACGTCTTTTACAGTCTCCATAATGTGTACCAATCCCTGGCATACAGATGGATCCATTACATCCTTTAAAGTCTCTCCTAACTTCTTAACACCTTCTGCATCATTGGTAACAGTGCGAAGGATCTCCATATAACGGCTTACGCTTTCAGGAGCGTTTCCATTTTCCAGAAGTTCTTTCTCAACACCCTCAAAACCAATCTTGTCCATCTTGTCCAGAGTGATCAGAACGCTGTCCATAGCTTCTTCTGCAAAACCGCAGTAACGTGCCATGCCAAAAAGGATGCCTCTGTCGTTAATTCTTACAGTAAATGCATTGTCCGGGCAGATCTTGCTTAATGCAGTAGTAGTTGCCAGGATCAGCTCGATCTCAGCCAGATTGGTAGGATCGCCTAAAATATCAATATCGCACTGGGTAAACTGACGGAAACGACCCTTCTGGGGACGGTCTGCTCTCCATACGCTTCCCATCTGTAATGCCTTAAAAGGACTTGGAAGGTTTGCCGCATTATTTGCATAATAACGGGACAGAGGCAGTGTCAGGTCATAACGAAGACCGCTGTCTGCCAGGTCATTTTCTTCCTTTGCTGTCTCTAAATTCAGCTTATCGCCTCTCTTTAAGATCTTAAAGATCAGCTTTTCATTATCACCGCCCTGCTTGCTGGTCAGGTTCTCAATATGCTCCACGCAAGGAGTTTCGATCTGTGAAAAACCAAAGCCCTTGTAGGTCTCACGGATCTGGTTCATAACATATTCGCGGATCTGCATCTCTGCAGGAGTGATATCTTTCATGCCGGTAACCGGCTTCTTTGTTAATGCCATATTTTTCTCCCTGTTTTCTATCTGTTCTCTATCTGTACTATTCCTTTTTTATTGTAATGAACTTTCCCGATTTTGCAAGTCCTTTAGTGAATAATCTTCTCCTTGCGCCCGATCATTTCATCGATCCGGCTGATATACTGCTCTACTTCCTTTACATTCTCGCAGCGTTCCCTTCTGTTTTCAGACGGGAATACCACTTTTGTAGTAGTTCCTGCACCGCAGGCAGCAATGGTCTGCATCTCCTCCATGATCAGGATATTGTAGATACATGCCTTTCCCGGAAGAGAATAACCTACATTTTCAAAGTTGCCTGCCATGTTTTTCTGGCGGTAGAGATAATATGGTTCCATACCCATTCTGCGGGCACAGGCTTCACTTAAAGCAATCATTTCCGGTGTGTTGTTGATCTTTAAGTCCGCATATTCTTCCTTAAACATGTTCAGTCTTGCAGCACGTTTAATAGCAAGAGAATGAACGGTCAGAGAGTCTGGTTTTAAGGCTTCGATCTCTTCTAATGTATGTTTTACATCATCCAGATCTTCCCCTGGAAGTCCCATGATCAGGTCCATGTTGATGTTGTCAAAGCCAAGTTCTCTTGCAATGTGGAACTTTTCTTTTACATTTTCTACTGTATGACGGCGGCCGATGAGATCCAGGGTCTTCTGGTTCATGGTCTGTGGGTTAATAGAAATACGGCTGATGCCATGGGAAGCTAAAACCTTTAACTTTTCTTCTGTAATGCTGTCCGGACGTCCTGCTTCTACGGTGAATTCCAGCGCATTCTTTGTATCAAACAGCTGCTCTAATTTACATAAGATAGCGTCAATGTCCTCTGCAGGCAGGGAAGTCGGTGTACCGCCTCCAAAATAAATGGTATCAAGAGGTCTTCCCTTCATCTTTTCCGCTGTATATTCCAGTTCCTTAAATAAGGCTTCCAGATACAATCCGGTACGGCCTTTCCACTTACTGATAGGATAAGAAGTGAAGGAGCAGTACAGGCAGGTAGTCGGGCAGAATGGGATACCTACATATAAGCTGTAACCTCTGTCATAGTCCAACGGCTCTAACAGACGTTTTTCCCTTGCTGCGATCTCAATGCTCAGATTGATCTTCTCATCGCTGGTCATGTAAGTTTCTTTCATGAATTTGCGGATGTCTTCTTCCTTCCATCCATCTTCCAGACGGCTTAATGCGATCTTGGTAGGACGGATCCCTGTAAGAGAACCCCATGGAAGTTCATGGCCAGTACGCTTTACAAGCATCTGGTAGAATAATTTTTTAATAACGTTTTTTGTGGCAGAGTGGTCTGAGAGATCTGCTTTTCCTGTGGAATGGGCAGTCAGAGTCCAGCCTTCCAGTTCTTCCCCATTTTCTAGTTTTTCCCAGATCCCAATAACAGCTTCCCCGTCCTCTAATCTGGTCTGTACATAAAAATCAACGCCCTCTTTTACTTCATGGGCATAAGTCTCACCCGGATAAAAAGACATCAGAAGTTCTCTGATGTCCTGTTCATATGCATTATCCTGTATTAATAATCCGATCATTTTCTTCCTGCTTTCTATCTATCGTACCTCTTTCGTACTTATCTGTAATACGGAATAGGATTGTGCTCCTTTTCATAGCCAATGGTAGTTGGATCCCCATGTCCCGGATAGACCATAGTATCTTCCGGAAGCACAAATAATTTATTTAAAAGGGAATCCGCTATATCACTGCTGCTTCCTGTTGCCAGGTCTGTACGGCCATAGGACTCATAAAACAGCGTATCACCGGAAAGAAGTACCTCTTCTTCCGGAATATAGTAGCTGACGGAACCTGCTGTATGTCCAGGTGTTGCAATGACTTTCCATTTATATCCTAAAAGTTCTAATTCATCCCCGTCATGGACCAGTACATCTGCATGGAAACTGGTCTGTTTTCCAGGCACATGGCAGGACAGATTAATAGAAGTATCTGCCAGCATGGCATCTTCTGTTTCAGAGGCATATACAGGAATGTGGAATGCCCGCTTTACCTCAGGCACTCCGATAATATGATCAAAATGTCCATGTGTTAAAAGCACTGCCACCGGTGTTACACCCAGTTCACTGCATTTATTTAAAATATAGGCTCCATTATCTGCCGGGTCTACCACTACGCCTTCTTTGGTATCGTCGTTGTAGACCAGATAGCAGTTTGTGCTCACCATTCCAAGCACCATGGTCTTTATCCTGAAATTACTCATAGTTCTCCTTCTATATGGCACTGTCTGCCACTGCAGATCCGGCCGGATGCAGCAGTTTCATCAGCCTGTAGTTCTCTGGATATCCAGAACACCGTCGATCTGGCGGATCTTATCGGTAATACGGTTCAGTTCTTCTGTTCCATGGATATCAAAGGTCATAATGATGGTGGCGCGGCCCTGCTTGCTGGTACGCACGTTCATGGAAGTAATATCGATCTGCTTTTCTGTAAATACCTTTGAAATATCTGCAAAAAGGCCGATACGGTTGTTTGCGAAGATCTGGATCTCAGTGGAATACTGCTCTGTACTGGTAGGATTTTCTGCCACCTGCCACTCAGCATCGATCAGCCGTCCTCTTTCATCTTCCGGAAGGTTGATCACATTGATACAGTCTGTACGGTGGATGGAAACGCCTCTTCCTCTGGTAACAAAACCAACGATCTCATCACCAGGTACAGGATTACAACATCTGGAGAAACGAACTGCCAGATCATGAAGTCCCTTGACCACGATACCGCTCTTATTCTTGCGTACAGTTGCTTCGCCGCTTCTTCCATCTGTATCGGCAATGCCGTCCAGAACTTCTGCGTCAGTGATCTCACGTTTCAGCTTCTTCTCCCGCTCTTCCAACATCTTGTTGATGACCTGGCCCTCTTTTAAGCCACCATGTCCAATAGATGCAAGAACAGAATCCCAGTCTTTAAAGGCATAGCGGTTCATTACCTTTTCCATAAATTCCGGTTTGGAAAGGTCCGCCAGGTTAATGCCTTTTGCCTTACAATAACGGTCAATGGCATCACGGCCGCGGATGATATTATCCTCTTTCATCTGGGTCTTGAACCACTGATTGATCTTATTTTTTGCCTGTGTGCTGCGTACCAGCTTCAGCCAGTCGCGGCTTGGTCCCTTGGAATTCTGGGAGGTGATGATCTCAATACGGTCACCATTCTGGATCTGATATTCAATAGGAACCAGTTTTCCATTGACTCTGGCGCCTACCATCTTATTTCCTACCGCACTGTGGATGGAATAAGCAAAATCAATAGGAGTAGAGCCGCTTGGAAGAGTCTTTACATCACCGGACGGAGTGAAACAGTAAACACTGTCAGAGAACAGGTCCAGATCACCCTTTACCATGCTTAAAAACTCTTTGGAATCATCTGTATCACGCTGCCACTCCAGGATCTGGCGCAGCCAGCTTAATTTCTCTTCTTCTTTTCCGGCAGCGATCTGTCCGCTTCCGCTCTCTTTGTATTTCCAGTGAGCAGCGATACCATACTCAGCAGTACGGTGCATCTCGTAAGTACGGATCTGGATCTCAAATGGCTGTCCGGTGCTGCCGATCAGAGTTGTATGCAGAGACTGGTACATGTTCTGCTTCGGCATAGCGATATAGTCTTTAAAACGACCAGGAATTGGCTTGTACATTTCATGGATCACACCAAGAGCTGCATAACAGTCTTTTACTGTGTCTACCATGATACGCACAGCAAACAGATCGTAGATCTGATCCAGGGTCTTGTTCTGCTTTAACATCTTCTTATAAATACTGAAGAAATGCTTTACTCTGCCGCCTACGGTGGCTTCAATGCCTGCTTCGTCTAAATGTGCCTTTACTTCATCTACAATGGACTGGACAAAAGCTTCTCTTGCATCTTTGCGCAGATCCACTTTTTCTACCAGGTCATAATAAACTTCCGGCTTTAAAAACTTAAGTGATAAGTCATCTAATTCGATCTTGATCTTGGAAATACCCAGACGGTCTGCAATAGGAGCATAGATCTCCATGGTCTCCCTTGCTTTTTCCTTCTGCTTCTCCGGCTTCCAGTACTGGCCGGTACGCATGTTGTGAAGACGGTCTGCCAGCTTAACGATGATAACGCGGATATCCTTTGCCATTGCAAGGAACATCTTGCGCAGGTTCTCAGCCTGGATCTCCACTTTATCTTTATCCCAGTTTAACTGAGTCAGCTTGGTAACACCGTCTACCAAGAAAGCAACCTCCGGACCAAACTCTTTGGTCAGCTCATCCAGTGTCATGACGGTATCTTCTACTACGTCATGAAGAAGGCCGGCTGCAATGGTCTCCTTGTCCATCTCCAGATCAGCCAGGATAATAGCCACACATAAAGGATGGATGATATAAGGCTCTCCAGACTTTCTCTTCTGATCCTTATGTGCTTCTGCAGCGACCTTGTATGCCTTTTCGATCATGGAAATATCATCGGAAGGATGGTATTTATGGATCGTTTTGACCAGATCCTGATACAACACTTCCGGGCTGGTAAAGTCCGCCGGAGCTTCAAGCTCTATATCCAGTTTTTCTTTTGTTCCCTCTTTTCCCATATATGTGGCCACCTTTTTACAAATAATTAGTTACCATTATAATTTTTTTTAAATAAAAAAGCAAGGTCTGGTATACCTATTACTTTCTTATGAGTTCTGATTACTTACCCTCATAGATAATAGCAGACTCAACATCATAGCCCTTTAAAAGTTCTCTTCCCTTAAGTCCTGCCAGTTCCATTACAAAACAGATCTTCACTACCTTGCCGCCCAGTTCTTCGATCAGCTTGATAATTGCTTCCGTAGTACCACCGGTAGCGATCAGGTCATCAATGATAACAACCTTCTGTCCAGGAGTAATGGAGTCCTTGTGCATCTCAATCTCTGCAGTGCCATATTCCAGTGCATACTTTGCAGAAACAGTCTCGCAAGGCAGTTTTCCTTTTTTGCGGACCGGAACAAAGCCCTTGTGCTCTGCATAGGCAACCGGCACACCAAAGATAAATCCTCTGGACTCAGGACCTACTACTACATCATAATCTACATCCTTTAACATATTGCGGATGCTGTCCACTGCCAGGTGCAGACCGTCTGAATCCTGAAGGATGGTAGTTACGTCCCTGAAAATAATACCAGGTTCCGGAAAATCCGGGATGCTTCTTACATATTCTTCCAGCTTTTTCATATTTATATCCTCGTTTCTTTAAAATTTACTTAAGCGACTCATCTTGCACGGCTATGCCGCACAAGATGCATCGGAATATTACTTCTATTATACTTGCTCTGGCGGACACTGTAAACCCCGGGCAGTACACGCCCCTCAAATCTTTATTCCAATCTTCCCTGAAATATGGTAATATGTCCTTGTTATTTTCAGAACATATCGATATATCGTGAGGTTTTACATATGACTGGCTTAGGTACACTTGTAAATATGGCTGCTATCCTTATAGGAAGCGGTATTGGACTTTTATTAAAAAATGGCATTCCCAAACGGCTGCAGACCACGATCTCCAGCGCAGTGGGTCTCTGTGTGGTCTTTGTTGGTGTTACAGGCGCTATCAAAGGACTGATGAATGTATCAGGAACTACCTTTGAGACCAAAGATACGTTAGTGGTAGTCATCTGCATGGCGATCGGCGCTGCCATCGGTGAATGTCTGGATCTGGAACAGAGAATGGAAAACCTGGGGGACTGGGTCAAATCCAAGCTTCCAAATGGTTCCTCTTCCTCCAATTTTACAGAAGCCTTTGTAAGCACCTCCCTTGTTTTCTGCATCGGTGCCATGGCCATCGTCGGTTCCATTGAAGACGGTTTAAACCATGATTATACCATGCTCTTTACAAAAGCTGTTATGGACGGCGTGCTTTCCATTGTTTTTGTAGCATCCTTAGGTATCGGCGCTGCATTTTCCATGTTTCCCGTAGGCATCTACCAGGGAAGTATCACTCTTCTTGCAGGTCTGGTAAAACCCTATCTTACAGACCTGATGATCGGACGCCTTTCCTGTATCGGTTCTATCCTTATCTTTGCCCTTGGTTTAAATCTGACCATTGGAACAAAGATCAAGATCGCAAATATGCTTCCGGCTGTATTCCTGCCGGTTATCGTATGCCTGTTGGGATTTTAAAACAGGTTATGGTTGTCATTGTGAATATGATTATGAAAGGACATTATCATGTTAAAAGAAGAAAGACAGACCTGGATCTTAAATAAACTTCATACCTCCGGAAAGGTAGTAGTCAGCCACCTGGCCGGGGAATTAAAGGTTTCCGAAGATACCATACGCCGTGACCTGTTAGACCTGGACCAGAAAGGACAGTTAAAACGGGTATTTGGCGGTGCCATCCCTCTGGAAAAACCGGTCATCAACTTCTTTGACCGGGAAACCGCGGATGTTGCCTTAAAACAGCAGCTTGCCATGCGGGCACTGGAATTTCTGGAGCCGGACCAGCTGGTTGCCATTGACGGCAGCAGCACCAATCTCCAGTTTGCCAAAAATATCCCTGATAATTTAAAGCTTACAGTTCTTACCAACAGCTACAGCATTGCCCATGTATGCTCCTTAAAAGAGCAGATCCGTGTTATTATCCTGGGCGGTGATCTGTTAAAAGACTCCATGACCACAGTAGGGGAAGTAGCCGCTGCCCAGGCTGCTGCCTATCACCCGGATCTGTGCTTCATGGGTGTCTATGCCATCCACCCGGAATACGGCATGACCATTCCTTATCCCGAAGAAGTCAGCATCAAACGCCAGCTGATCCACTCCTCCAGCCGGGTCATCGCACTGGTAAATCCCATCAAACTGAACACTGTTTCACGATACCAGGTGTGTGGGATCGAGGATTTTACAACTCTCATCACAGATGGAAATGTGCCGCAGGAGATGGCATCACGATATAAAAACAGAGGATTAGATTTCCTATAAAACAGTTTGAGCCGCCCGGTATGGGCGGCTCTTACTTCTTCCAATCAAAAAAACTGCGTCAAAATGACCGTTCGATTTGCAAATATCAATTGTACACATCTTGAGCGCAGCTGTACGAATGTGGCGGACAAAGTCCGATACAGGCGAACAGGTGCATGCGAAAGCCAGTGTACAATGATACTTGCAAATCGGTTTCAGGTGATTTTGACGCAGTTTTTTCCTCTACTTTATTCACCAAACACTGCCTTATAATCAGCCTGGAACTTGGCAATTCCCTGGTCAGTTAAAGGATGCTTGGTCATCTGCTCTAATACCTTGTATGGAACAGTTGCAATATCAGCGCCAGCCTTTGCGCAGTCGATCACATGGATCGGGTTGCGGACACTTGCTGCAATGATCTCAGTTTCGATGTTGTGCATCTGGAAGATCTCAGTGATATCATAGATCAGATCAATACCTGGCATGGAAATATCATCCAGACGTCCTAAGAATGGGGATACATAGGTAGCGCCTGCTCTTGCAGCTAACAGTGCCTGTGCTGCGGAGAAGATCAGAGTTACGTTGGTCTTAATGCCTTCTGCGTGAAGAACCTTAACTGCCTTTAAGCCTTCTACAGTCATAGGGATCTTAACAACCATGTTTGGATGGATCTTAGCGATCTCACGGCCTTCTTCGATCATTCCTTCTGCTGTTACAGTAGTTGCCTTTACTTCGCCGCTGATCGGTCCGTCAACGATAGAAGTGATCTCTTTGATAACCTCTTTAAAATCACGGCCTTCTTTTGCGATCAGGGATGGGTTTGTGGTAACACCACAGATAATTCCCATATCATTTGCCTTGCGGATATCATCTACATTTGCTGTGTCAATAAAAAACTTCATGAAATAGTCCTCCTCTTACATTTTGCTTCCCACCGATACCGGATTGCTACGTGTTTTTACCCCGGTATCATTTTATACTTGTATTATATCGCAGACCATGCACATGTCAAGCAAATTTCCGCATTACTTTGCCACATTTTATGGCTATACGTGCAAAATAACGCATTAAAAATTTGCATATCATGCATAAAAAACGCATTAAAAAGAGCCCGGCCTGCGGACTCTTTCGTGTTTACATCTAAATCCCCTTACATAATACGCACATTTTTCAGCGCACCGGTCTTACAGAACTGGGTCCATTCGCATACATTTACCGCATGATCCCCAATACGCTCTAAGTACTTGGCAATCATCAACAGGTCGATCCCCTGGTCTGCATGGGACGGCGCAGATTTTAACAGCTCCACCACATCCGATTTTACCTGATTAAACAACGCATCCACCTCATCATCCCTGCGGATGATCTCCTCTGCCTCTTCCACGTCCTGCTTAATAAATGCTTCTACTGCATCATGGACCATTTTCTGGGCTGACGCTGCCATAGCAGGAAGATGCTGTACAATGTGGTATGCATGATCACTCTTAATCCGCAGGATCAGCTCCGCAATATCAGATGCATGATCTCCAATACGCTCCAGATCCGTTACCACCTTAAGAGCAGTGGAGATCTGGCGCAGATCCCTTGCTACCGGCTGCTGGCGAAGGATCAGGGACAGACAACGGGACTCAATGGCACGTTCCATGTCATTTACATTCCGGTCTCCTTTAATAACATCCTCTGCCATGGTATAATTCTGGTCTTCAAATGCCACGAAAGTCTGCTCAATGGCTTTTTCCACCATCATGGCCATATCACGCAGGCATTTATTCAACTCCTCTAATTCATGTTCATAAGTAATGCGCATCCCTTATGCCCCTTTCCGTTGCTTTTCCAACATTTTCGCAACTCTACATTCTCACATTTTACCGTAGGATCACATTCCATCAACCAAAACGTCCGGTAATATAATCTTCCGTTCTCTTATCCTTAGGCATGGTAAACAGTTCATCTGTGGTAGCATATTCCACTACCTCGCCTACCAGGAAAAATGCTGTATAATCTGCAATACGGGTTGCCTGCTGCATGTTGTGGGTAACAATAGCAACCATATACTTGCTCTTCAGATCGTCCATCAGGTCCTCGATCTTTAAGGTAGAAATCGGGTCCAGTGCAGATGTAGGCTCATCCATTAACAGAACCTCCGGCTCTACTGCCAGCGCTCTTGCAATACAAAGACGCTGCTGCTGACCACCGGAAAGTCCCAGTGCAGATTTCTTTAAACGGTCAGAAACCTCATCCCATAAAGCTGCGCCCTTTAAACTGCGCTCTACGATCTCATCTAACTGTGCCTTGTTCTTGATACCGTGAATTCTTGGGCCGTAAGCCACATTATCATAAATACTCATCGGAAATGGATTTGGCTGCTGGAACACCATTCCCACTTTTTTACGAAGAAGTGTGGTGTCTACCTGCGGATCATAAATATCTTCCCCGTCAAGAAGCACGGTTCCCTCAATCTTTACATTTGGAACCAGGTCATTCATACGGTTTAATGTTTTTAAATAAGTAGATTTTCCACATCCGGATGGTCCGATAAATGCAGTGATCTTATTTTCATAAAGGTCCAGATTAATATTTTTCAGTGCATGATTTTCTCCATAGTACAGGTTCAGGTTCTGTGTGGAGATCTTTACTTTATTTTCCATTATACTCATTTCCCTTTCGCGTCTTTCACGTTTATCTTGTCTCTACATTAAACCGGTGGGACAGATATTTTGCCAGTGCGTTGATCGCCAGTACGATCACCAGAAGAACAACTGCTACGCCGAAAGCTTCATTGTATTTTGCCTTCTGCATAAACAGATACAGCTGGATAGTCAGTGTACCACCTGACTCAAGTACCTTGCCAAACAGGTTCTTTGGAAGGTAATAGCCGCTTCCTGCAGTAAACAGTAAAGCTGCAGACTCACCTACGATACGTCCGATCGCCAGGATAACACCTGTAAGGATACCAGGCATAGCACTTGGAAGAAGGATGGTGCGGATCATATACCACTTGGTAGCACCAATTCCCAGTGCACCGTGACGGTAACTGTCAGGAACGGTCTTTAATGCTTCCTGGGTGGTTCTTGTGATCAGTGGAAGGATCATTAAAGTCAGTGTCAGGGAACCGGTAAGAATGGAGTAGCCCAGTCCCAGTGTATTTCCGAAAAACACCATTCCGAAAAGACCAAATATAATAGAAGGAATACCGGAAAGTGTTTCTGTTGTAAATACGATCAGACGGACGATCTTTCCCGGTTTTGCATACTCATTTAAGTAAACAGCAGAACCTACACCAATAGGAGTTGCGATCAGCAGAGTGATCACTACAATATAAAGAGTGTTGATAATATTTCCAAGGATACCAAAGGTTCCCTTTGTAGCGCTGGAAACAGTGCTTAAAAAGGACCAGGTCACATGTGGGACACCCCTTACAAAGGTATAACCTAAAATTCCGATGAGAAGGAGCATGGAGAGACTGGCACATCCGTAGATAATACCGGTTAAGATCACATCTGTGCTGCGGATGCGTTTTCCATAAATGCTTTCCCGGATCACGGAGTTTTCATTGATACGGATAGCGGCTTCACCTGTCATTTTGTTTTCTCTCCCTTCTTCAGAATACTGTTTAAACCAATGTTGATGATCATGATAAATGCAAATAATACAAGGCCGATGGTAAATAATACTTCTCTGTGCAGTCCGGATGCATATCCCATTTCTGCTACAATAGCAGTAGTCAGAAAGCGGACGGAGTTAAATGGAAGGGGGAAGTTTACGGAACTTCCGGATACCAGTGTAATAGCCATTGCCTCGCCGATGGCTCTTCCTGTTCCTAAAACAACGGCTGTGATAATACCGGATTTTGCTGCAGGAAGGATCACCTGGAAAATAGTCTGGATCTTTGTAGCGCCTAATGCAAGGGAAGCGCTTTTTAAATGACCCGGAACAGCTCTTAAAGCAGACTCACTGATGTTGATGACGGTTGGCAGGATCATCAGCGCCAGTACCAGCACTGCGGAGATCAGGTTTGCGCCGCCGGTATACTGATGAGTAGAAGAACCTTTAAATACAGCCAGTTCCATTTTATACATCAGAGGATTTAAGATCAGGATACCTAACAGACCGTAGATAACAGACGGGATACCTGCTAACAGCTCTACTGCCGGACGGACTACATTGGCCAGTTTTTTCGGCGCTACTTCTGCCAGGAAAACTGCTGTCATCACGCCAACCGGCACACCGATCAGGATCGCCAGAAAGGTTCCCACAATGGATGTAAGGATAACATACAGGATACCAAAACTTGGTGTAGCAGCAGCCGGCTGCCATAAGGTACCAAAAAGGATATCCAAGATGCCTACTTTAAACAGCGCCGGTGTACCGCTGAATATCATATATAATGTAATGGAAGCAACAGCCAGAACAGCGAAAAAGCCGCATGCGGTGAAGATCGCTTCTGCAGCTCTTTCTACTGTAGACTTGCTGCCATGATGGGAACGGACGGAAAATGTTTCCTGTGTCATTGCAGACAGTCTCCTTTCGTTTTGTATGACTCACACTTTTTATCGTCTTTATTTCTTTTTCGTGTTATCTGTCCACTGATTATTTGTCAGCTGTGATCAGACCTACAGATTTTACAAGTTCAGAGCCTTCGTCAGAGTAGATGAAGTCAAACAGTGCCTTTACAAGATCGCTCTGCTCGCTGATCTCGCCCTTAGTAGCCATTACGAATGGACGGCTTAAGAAGTACTTTCCTGCCTTGATGTTCTCTTCGGTTGGCTCAGCGCCGTCTAATTTTAATGCCTTTACAGTGTCATCTAATACATCCAGGGAAACATATCCGATGGAACCTGGGGTAGATGCTACCTTTGCCATTACTGCGCCGGTGCTGTCTAATTCATTGCTGTACTTGCAGGCATCTTCCAGCTTTAACAGTTCCTCGAAAGCACCTCTTGTACCGGAACCTGCCTCACGTCCTACTACTACGATTGGAGCATCATTTCCGCCTACATCTTTCCAGTTGGTTACTGTTCCGTCATAAATGCTGGTCAGCTGATCCTTGGTCAGATCTTCTACTGTGTTTGCAGGATCAACTACAACTGCGATACCATCGATTGCTACGATGTTTTCTGCAACTCCCTTTGCTTTTTCCTCATCTTTTAAGTTTCTGGAAGAGTTACCGATATCTGCTGTTCCGTTAGAAACTGCCTCGATACCAGCGCCGGAACCTACGAACTCAGCGGTTACTGTTACCTTTGGATATTTCTCCATAAATGCTTCGCTTAATGCATTTGCGAACTTCTCCATAGAAGTGGAACCTACCATGCTGATGGATCCGCTTAAATCTGCATCTGCGCTCTTTGCTTCTGTTGCTGCTTCTTTTGTTGTTTCTTCTGCCTTTGCTTCAGTTGTCTGCTCTGCTGTAGTTGCGGTCGCTGCTGTGGTAGCTGCTGCACCGGAGTTTCCACATCCTGCAAGCATACCTGCTGCCATTACTGCAGAACCGATCATTGCCATTACTTTCATGCCATTTTTTTTCATAATTATCTTTTCCTCCACTTTTGTACCGCTTTATGTTTGTATTGTTTTGCGGTATTTATATTTTTCTTTGTTGTTTTCTCGTTCTTACATTGTGGAGTATACAAAAGTTTTACAATGGCTGAAAGCAAGGTATGGTATAGGTTTTGTAAAATTTAAGTAAATCGATCAGATTGCACGCACAAAAATGCGCTATAAAATCGCAAAAAAGACCAGCTTCCATACAGCCGGTCTTGTCATACAGTCTTTTTTAACTTTTCTTGATAAAATCAGTTCCGCACTTCGGGCAGTGGATGCTGATCCGTCCTCTTCCTCTTGGAACACGCACTTTCTGTTTGCAGTTCGGACAACGGTAAATATGATACTTTCTGCTTTCCTGATAGCGGAATTTCCACTTCTTCCACCATTCTGATACATAAAACTGCCGTCTTAAAAAGGCTTCATTTTCCTGATAACGCTTATTAATGTTTTTGGAAAACATTCTTGCATACAATATAATGAGCACGATCCATTCCAGTGCCCATAATATTCTAGAAGGCAGAGCCGCCGGGATCAGTAAATTAAAGATGATCAACGCTAAAAGCACACCGGACAGAAACCGCCCAAACTGGTCCATTCCATATCTTCCGATCATAAAGCGCTGAAACTGCTGTCTGAGTCTGTTTAAATAATCACGCATAGTTATATTTCTCCTCAATGTTTATGAAATGTAATATTATGATACCAGGGTCAAAAGGTCGGAAATCCGACGCAAGCTTGCTTGCAGAAGGAGTTTTGACCTTGGGGCCCGCCAAAAACATGAGTAAGAAGCCATTTTTTGAAGAAAAATGAGCGGATTACGGATGTTTTTAGAATTGCGAGAGTGCAAAGCACGTAGCAATTCGGTATCAGAGCAATCATTTTGCCTACATCGAGTTATTATACATGATATTAAGCAGAACTGCCACTGACAGTTTTACCTTAAATGTTAGAAAAGCAGCTTCTGCCAGGGGATTGAGTGTTTCAATTGCCCTTGGGTGGGAAGCTGCTTTTCTAAGTTTCAAGTTATATTACTTATGGATTATTACTTAATTAAATTGTGTTGGATAGTCTATATCTTATTCAATCCAAATACCATCGGTAGTTGGTCCGAAGCCTTCGTACCAGTCATCATCACCTGCGGAGAAAGCTCCTCTGATGCGGTAGTAATAGCCACGTTTCTGGTTTGTGAATGTAACACTAATGGACGGATCCTCTATACCATCTGGATACTGCTCTAATGTATATTCAAAGTCAACATAATCAACCTGCTGCCATACATCTTTTTCTTTATTATACCGATCCAGATACAGAGAAACATATAATTCTGTTACAGGCTTTCTTAAATTTGCATGTGCAGATGCTCCAATATTTCCATTACCCTCATCCCGTATAATTACATCTGCCGAGTCAAAAAAAGTCCCTCTTCTTGCATTAGATTGCGCCCTTCCAATACTATACTTTGTTTTTACATCACATAAATTTGACTTCTGATCAATAGACGTATATACTTCCGGTGATGGAACTGCAGCAAATGCAGTTAACATAAATACATTGATTGCTACTAGACAACATAGTATTGCTCGTATTAATTTTTTCATTAAGCCTCCATACATTTTAGAAATGAATTTTTTTCAATATTTCATCAAAATAGTTCTGCTCCATAATTCCTGATAAATAGTAATACACTCCATTATAAACAAACTCCGCCATATAGCCCCACTCTTCTGATTTTACACTCTCATCACATACCTTTATATTTATATGTAATCCAGCATTCCATATTTCATATTTTTCATTCGTATCAGATGCATGAGTTATAGAAGTTCTTAAGCTTGATTTTGCCTGAATAAAAAATATATTACTATCTTTATATTTATATTGTAATTTTGTATACCCTTTATCCACAATCAGCTTTTCAAAATACATCCCCTCCGGCATATACCCCAACTTCAGCGTCTTAACTCCTAATTCTTCCGCTATCTTCTCATATGCCTCTTCTTCACTACGAACCATCAAAGCTCCAGAGTCATTATTATAAACTACTCCCTGATTTACACTTCTCCCATCCCGATAAAAATAAGATTTCGTTCCCATGGCCACAAAGCATCCGCCAATAACCATAATTGCTGCTGCCAGCCCCACAACCAGTGCTTTTCTTACAGGGCGCCTGCGGGTTTTACGGGATGATTTGGTGTTCGTTGTATTGGAAATCTCTGAGAAAAGAGCCTGCTCCGCCTGAATCCGTGACCAGATCTGGTCAAACTCATCCTTGGGAGGCGGATTGATAGGCAAAAAACGGGTATCTTTTTCTGCCTGTTCAAATTGCTTTAAAATATCACTGTCAGTCAGTTTTCCCCTCTTTTTATTTTGATTTCCCATCCAGTCATTCATTTCCAAGTTCAATCTTCCTGTTTTTCCCACTTTACACCTCAGTTGTCAAATACCTTAAGTTCCCTCTCGGTTTAGGGTTGACTTTTTGCAGTTAATGCTTACTATATTAGTAGATGTTTTTCCTTCAGGAGGTTTTTATGAAAAAAATCATTTTAACCGGCGGCGGTACTGCCGGTCATGTTACTCCCAACCTTGCTCTTCTTCCTTCTTTAAAGAAAGCAGGCTATGAAATCCGTTATATTGGTTCTTACCAGGGTATCGAACGCAAACTGATCGAAGGTGCCGGCATTCCTTACGACGGCATTTCCTCAGGCAAGCTGCGCAGATACTTTGATCTGAAGAATTTTTCTGATCCTTTCCGTGTAGCAAAAGGCTATTTTGAGGCACTTCGCCTTATGAAGCGTTATAAACCAGATGTTGTATTCTCCAAGGGTGGTTTTGTTGCTGTACCAGTCGTTCTGGCCGCAAAACATTATAAGGTTCCTGTTATTATCCATGAATCCGATATGACTCCCGGCCTTGCAAACAAGATCTGTATTCCATCTGCCGCAAAAGTTTGCTGCAATTTCCCGGAAACACTGAAATATCTTCCAAAAGACAAAGCCGTTCTTACAGGTTCTCCTATCCGTGCAGAACTTTTAGAAGGTGACCGCAAAGCGGGCCTGTCCTACGCTCATTTAACAGAAGATAAACCTGTCCTTCTGATCATTGGCGGAAGCCTTGGATCTGTTGCTGTAAACACAGCGGTACGAAAGATCCTTCCACAGCTTTTAAATACATTCCAGGTAATACATATCTGCGGAAAAGGCAATCTGGATGAAAGCCTGATCGATACCGAAGGATATGTACAGTATGAATATGTAGATGCACCTTTAAAGCATCTCTTTGCTGCTGCTGATGTCGTCATCTCCCGTGCAGGTGCTAATTCCATCTGCGAACTTCTGGCTTTACGTAAGCCCAACCTTCTGATCCCGCTTTCTGCTGCTGCCAGCCGCGGTGACCAGATCTTAAATGCAGATTCCTTCGCACGCCAGGGCTTCAGCAAAGTCTTAAAAGAAGAAGAACTTTCAGATGAAACCTTAAGCACTGCTGTGTTTGATCTTTACAAAAACAGGGAAACCTATATCAATGCAATGGAAAAAAGCAGTCTCAGCAATGCGGTAGAAACCATTACCTCTTTGATAGAGTCCTGCGTTTCCCATTCTTAAATTGTTACTGTTCATGCATTGCATGGCCAGCAACGGATTTCCCTTTGTTTCGGGAGAACATGGTCCTGTCTAGGGCCAGTCTTCCCGTTTCAAAAGTGATTTTATGTACTTTCTGATACGGCTGACCCGTGAATAGCAGGCTTTCTCTGAAATAGAAAGCTGATCACAGACTTCACTGGTTGGCCGTCCTTCTATTAATTTCAACTCCGCAACTTTCTGCCAGTTTTCCGGCATACGGTCCACTTCGTCCAGGATCGCTTTGCACCGCTCTTTTCCGGAGAAAACGTCTACTAACCCAGGCTGATGCAGCTGCATCCTGTACTCTTCGGCTGCAAACGTTTCTCCATTCAGATCTTCACAATATCGTTTCTTTTTCTGTCTGTGAAAATCCATACAACGGCTTCTAAGGATCCTGCCAAGCAAGATCTTCTTCCCCTCTTCCGGTTGTTTCAGGGAATAATCATACCTTGCATAGGAAACAAATGTGTCCTGAATGATATCGTCAATATCATCCACTGGTATATCGTAAGCATAAGCAAGACGTCTTAAGGTATCCTGATAGGTCAGATACATTTCTTCAAAACTCGCTTTTGCTTCTTCATCCATACGTTTGATCATAAGTGACTACAGACAGCCTTTAATCTTCTCTGCTGCTTCCGTTAATTCTTCTGCGGATGCTGTACCCGGTACCCAGTTGGCAATATTGGCAGGACCGCCCTCATAACGCGGGATCACATGCATATGGAAATGCATTACAGTTTGTCCTGCTGCTTCACCGTTATTCTGAACCAGGTTAAATCCGGCGCAGCCTAACCCCTTCTTCATAGCAGCTCCTATCTTCGCTCCCAGTGGAAGCACCTTTGCCGCTGTCTCTGCATCCAGCTCACATACATTGGCAAAATGCTTTTTAGGCAGGATCAGTGAATGTCCTTTTGATGCCGGACCCAGATCCAGGATCACACGGAAATCCTCGTCCTCATAAACAGTTGTAGAAGGAATCACCCCCCTTGCAATCTTACAAAAAATACAATTATCTTCTGCCATTTTTAATTCCTCCTCTTCTGTGTCGATAAGCGCTTTTCTTGTTTATAATACTAGCATAATTTTTTTCCCTTGTTAAGCGCATTTCTGCAATATCTCCAAAAAAACGTCCCCTCTCCATGTCTGTTTCTGTCACCTCCTGTCGTTTTATGACTTTTTCTATCTCCAAAGGTACTTTTCCTCTGCGATCCACACTTCATCCCCCTGACTGAGCACCACTTTTTCGTTGGCTGCCAGCAGTCTTCCATTGACCTTTGTTCCATTTGTGGAATTCAGATCTGTAAGAAAATACTGCCCATCCTCCTCTGTGATCCTTACATGAAAACGGCTTACTGTACTTTTATTTAAAATATAGTCCGCCAGCCCTGTATGTTTTCCTATCACAAAGGGAACATATCCCACTGCAATATCTTCATTTTCTTCTCCTGCCGATACCAGCATATGATCCGGCTCCTCTTTTACAGTAAGCAGCATAGTCTGACATTCTTCCTGAAGTTCCTCTGTTTGTTTTTCCTGCTGTCTTTCTGCTGTCTTTTCTCTTGCAGGTACATATCCCGGTATTTTTTCCGGCGCTGATCCCTGTCTTATTTTTTCTGCTTTCTCTACATTCTGCGCTTCTTCTGTCTCTTCATAAAACACCTGCCAGGAATTTTCCGGCTCTTTCACACCGGTTCCTCCATATTTTCCAGGAAGCAAACCCCTGACTTTTCCTCGCATCATATGCAGCAAAACCGTTCCTAATATTGTAATTCCGCCCCCTGCAGCCCCATAGACCCACATTTTTCTTAATACAGACCAGCCATACAGAAACCAGGTACCACCCGCTGCCATAACCGCAGTAAAAAAAAGAAGTAACAGTTTCTTCCACAGGCTCCATCCATTATTTGCATACGTTCCTCCCTCTGAAAATAGCTCCCGTTCCTCCTGTGCATCATTTTCAAGCCCATACAAAGATGACTCTTCTGCCATATCTTCTTTCTCTGTTTTTATTTCTGGTCTTGTTTCTGTTTTTCCGTCTCCTTTCCGTTCCATAAGCAAATCTTTTTCCGTCTTTAAATCTTTTTCCTCTTCCTTAGAAAGAAGTGCCATCATATCTTCCATCCCATAATTATATTTCATACTGGTCTGGTAAAGTCCATAGGTAAGAACCACACATTCCCTGTCCCTGTGATCTATGTTCTTCATAAGATATTGCAGGAATAAAGACAACTGGCTGCTAAAGTCTTCCTTTCTTCCAGGTACCACACAAAAGCCCATCTGAAAGGTTTCCGGATCTGCGTAGATCAGTTCCGGATCTAAAAGGATCCCTCCATCACCTAAAAGATACGCTTCCATCCGGTCTAATGTTTCATAAAGCTGCAGAAAAAAACTTCTCACCTGGTTTTCACCTGCAGGCCGGCTTTCAAACAGCCGGCTTACAGGCTGGCGGGAAGTAATATCATAACAATATACAGGTACTCCATCCATGTATTTTATCTTCATTTTCAGAAGACCGGAGATCTGGTTTTTAGCCAGCATGCCGGTTTCATAGCTTTCCCCCACTCCTTCCCCTGTTACTGTCATATAGCTGCGCTTCATTTCCCGTATATATTCAATTCTCATTTGTACCCCCGGTTATCCCTGTGACCATCCGCATAAATTCTTCCGGTCTGAATTCTTTCATCTCAATCTGTTTTTCCCAGTCCCCTCCTTTCACTTTTCCCATCTTTTTTGCTCCCTTTTCCTGTATGGAAACAGAAAGATCCGTATACCGCAGCATCAGCCCTGCATTCCTTTTGCAAAATGCTTCTGCATCTTCTGATCTTATACTTTTTTCATGTCGGCATTTCTCTACACCTTCGTGAAGCACCATAGCTGCTGCCGTTTCATCATGGATCTGCCCTGCTTTTCCTATAAGGGCTGCCAGCGAAAACAGCACCACAGCCATAACACAGGAAGCCTCTACTGTAAGGCTTCCCTTCCATTCTGTTTCTATGGATTTTCGCTTTTTTCTTTCATCTTTTAATACAGTTTCCCTTCTTTTATTCATAAAAACAGGACCCCCAGTCCCACCGGAAACACAAATGGCAAGA
The DNA here is from genome assembly GCF_003473545.1 of Clostridium sp. AM22-11AC. GTDB lineage: Bacteria > Bacillota > Clostridia > Lachnospirales > Lachnospiraceae > Enterocloster. The sequence continues at coordinate 24,949 of NZ_QUCM01000002.1, read as the reverse complement.
ACGGGATGCTTTCTGTATTTCTCGCTTTTCTTCCCTTTATCATCAGATAAACAGCTGCCGGGAAACATAAAAACAGACCGCCGGATAACAGCAGCATATTTTTCCAGAAACCAAGGAAGATCCCTGCTACCAGAAAGAAACAGCCATCTCCTTTTCCCATAGCTTCTTCCGTAGCAGTAGAAAGGCTTAATAACAAAATTCCCAATAAAGCTGCAAACATAAGGCCCGTAACTTCCTGTACGATCACCTGCATTTCCATTTTTTCTGTTCCCATAAAAATCTGGCTGAAAATATGTGCTGCCTGAAGAATGACCCCTACCGTTCCCCATATCTGGAACGTACTTTTTTTAATAGTCTTTTTCTTTAGATCCTGCCAGGAAGCTGACAGTAAAAATAATAAAAAACAGATCCTCAGTGCTGCTTCTATCCCCATTTTCATATTCATTTTTGTATTCTCCTTTTCATTTTTACCTTCCGCCCGCACAGTACGAGCAGGGGCCTAAATATTCCACCTGCCGCAAGGGCACTTCCTGTACATATGCAGTAAGCGACCGGCAATCTTCCCTGCTGTGATAACTGGTCCCATAGGGAAGGACATAATACGGACCAGCATTTTCACTGCTTTTACAGGCAGAGCAGGGTTTATATTTTTTTCCATCCTGATTGCGTATACTTACAAGATCATCTGAATGGATCTGGGTCAGGTTGTGAAAAAGATAATGGCAGGTGCTTTGCAAATGATACCGGGTAGAGGACTTTCCTATATAAACCATTCTTTCATCCTGTTCCCCGGTTTCTGCCTTCTTTTTTCCTCTTTCTCCATCTGCCCCTGTCCACAACCTGCGGCTGCAAACCGTTTCCACATCCACACTATCCTGGCCAAACAGGGAAAATGGCAGTGGCATTTTATATTTCATAATGATCTGAAGCATTTCATCTTCCGTGATCTGCGTCCCATAAAAACTAAGATCCCGGACCCATTGCTCCGAAATCTTTCTTTTCACTGACTCAACAGCATATGCAGCTGTTACTTTTTCAAGAAGCTGACTACCTTCCCGCTCGTTTGTGCCACTGACATCTAATGTTTCTCCCTTTCCGGATTTATAAAGATAAGAAACATAGGCATACTGGCTGATCTCTTCTCCCACAGACTCGACTGCTGCCTGGATCTGCCTTTGCCTGTCCATCAGGATCATAGGCATGATCAGGATCACGCAGAAAAATACCACCAGCGGAAAACAAAGGGCAGCTTCTAATGTAAGACTTCCTCTTTTTTCCTCTGTAATGTTTCTCCGTCCTCCAAAGGAGACCCATGATAATGCCCTTTTTCCGGAAAATTTTTTCTGTTTTAAAAGTGCTACATATTTATGGGTTCGTACTTGGAGAGGTGCGAAAAATTTTTTTGATTTATAAATGGAGTGTCGTGTTAAATAATTAGAATAAGATTTGCTCCTGAAAAAGGGCATCATCACAGGCCTCCTTTCTTTTGTAATATTCTCCCGGAATATGTCCGGATACATTGTCATTCAGGGAACAGAAAGATAACTTCCCGTTACAGCAAAGCGGCTCTTTCCGGCAGTTTTCCACGGACCTGAAGAAAAAAATACAGGTTTTCCACAAAATACAGCTTCCATATCCACCATACAGACACATTGTTCTAACAAAAAGTCCGGCTGTTCCCTGCGGATATTGATCTGCATTATATCCATCATCCGGAATAAAGGCTGCGTACCATAACTTACAAATAAAAACAGCCTGAGATATCCTTTCAGATCCAGTCCCATTTCATTTTCAGGATCCGTTTTTTCAAGATCCGGAAGTCTTCCTTCTGCTCCTGTTTTCAAAACATTTTCCAGGCTCAGTTTCCAGTCAGAGCCGGTCTTCATAAGAGGTACTTTTCCACCGTCTAAAAGGCTTCTCGCATCTGCCATTGCCTCTGCCAAAGCCCACACACCCATAACAAAAAAAGTTACCACTGCTGTCAGCGGAAGCAAACTACCACCTCCTGTTATAGCCGCTGCCAGCGTTTCTGCTTCCTGACGTTTTTTTCCATCTGATAATATATGGATCATATTCAATCCCTGGCGTACAGAAACCAGTTTTAAAACAGATGCCTCCAGGTTTTCCCTGTCCGTTTTCTTCCCATATAAAATATATTCAAGTTCGTAAAAATTATCCTTGTCTTTTATTTTTTCAAAATGGGAAAAGTACCGCACCCCATACTCAGATACTGTTAAACGATCCATCAAGCTGGAAATCCCCTGAAAATGTGCAGTGTCATTTTTTGAAAGAGCAGACGGTGCCTGTAAAAGAGGCAGTCTTTTTTCTGAAACCTGGCAGTCTGGCGGTAATACTATCTTCAAAATGCCTTTTCCACTCATTGATTTGATTTTCTCTAACCATCCCTCTTTTTCTTTGTCTTTTACTCCAAAAGAAACTCCCAATGTCAGAACCGGATACCGGCTCATATGGCGGATCACCGGTTCCCACAGTTCTTCTTCATCCAGATCATCCTCTTCATCGGAAGGTTCCCAGTCGTCAATATACTGGATCACTTCTTCTGCCTCTTCTATCAGCTGTTCCATAAACCGGATATTTTCCCTGCTTTTTTCTGTAAGTCCCCGGATCATGTTTCTTCGTTCTCCGTCCTGGGAAATGTAGGTTTCATAAGACCGGATCTCTTTTGTTAAAGGTCCCCGGGAAGACTCTTTTAGATCTTCCTCGGATACAAATTTCTCCCTGCTTTTTTTAAGGGCGCGTTCCATCTGGTCTGCCTTTTTTTCATAAGCTTCCACCAGTCCCGGAACTGCCTTCAGGTCTTTGATCACAGCTTCACATTTTCGGATCATGCCTTCGCCGTTTAAACTTTCCAGGCAGTCCAGTCCTTCTTCCCAGTGTGTTTTCTGCTGTTCCAGTCTGGCATTTAATTTTTCAAGGGCTTTTTCAAGGGCAACTGCTTCTTTGCTGTGTTCTTCATACAGATCTGACACACGGTTCACACTGGCCGCATTTTTTATATCCCCCAGAACTTCTTTGGCTTCCCCTTCTGTCATAGACTCCCAGAGTATACCTGCCAGCCCGTATTTCATATAATCAAGGATCTCCTGCTCCATACAGCTGCCTTTTCCCTCTGTCAGCACTGCCATGTCTTTTACAACTGCATCCTCTGTTTTCAACGGATACCAGTTTTTTGCCTTCATATAAGGTTCCAGAAAGCCCTTAAATTCTTCCTCTAAAAGGCCTTTACTGTCCGTTTCCAGTCCAAGGATCCTGTATTCATTCCAAAGGCTTCTGTGATACTGTGCCATCAAAGACTCCATTGCTGAATTTGAAGCTACTCGGAGATACAGCCGCTGCCCCGCTGTACGGGCTGACTCTGCCATAACCAGCAAAAGTGTCATGATCATCACCAGGATCATCGCAAGGAAGACGGTAACTTCTCCCTTTTCTCTCATCAATAAACCTCTTTTGATTTTGTATTGATCTGCTTGAAGATATTTTCTAAAAGTGTGTTGATCTGCTTCTTAAAAACGATCACAAGACTTACCAGGACCACCAGGATGAGCACAAGTTCTATCACCCCCACACCTGTTTCATCCAGCGCAAAATCCCTGATCTTTCTATAAATTCCGCCCTGCTCTGTTGTATGTTGTTCCGTTACATTCTGTTCTATATGATTATCTCTTTGCTTTTCCATCTCATATCCTCCTTTTAACCAAACGCGATCCATGCCGGAACCGTGATCATCGCCATCACCACAGCCAGGAGAAGAAACAGCGGGATCAACAATTTTGTACCTGCTTTTTCTCCCATACGTTTTGCCTGGTGCTTACGCTGCTCAAAGGCATCTGCCATTTCTAACCGCAGTGTTTCCCTTAAATTTTTAGAGCCGTTTTTTCGATTCTGCTCTAAAAGCCCGGAAAACTTCCTGTACTGCTGCAGCCCGCATCTGTTTCCAAATTCCGCAAAAGCACGTGCTTCTGACTCCCCGCTTTTTAGCTGACTGCTGGTAACATACATTTCTTCATATACATAACGCAGCCCTCTGCGTCCTTCTTTCACAGCCATTTTATAATCCTCTGCGATCCGGTCCCAGGCAGTGCGTATACTCATGCCCGCCCCTAGGAAAATGATCAGCCGTGACAGCACCTCGGAATAATCCATAAGCAGCTGGTCTTTCCGTTCCTCTTCTGCTTTCTTTTTGTCGCTTTTTTCCTTCAGGCTTATAAATACCGCTGCAACTGCCCCCAGAAAGCACATTTGAAGAAATACAGGTTCCCTGGCTGTGCTGTAGGAAATCTCCCTGTCTTTGTATACAGAGGGCAGTGTAACCTGATCCTGATGTTTCTGTACCTCTTCCTCTGATGTGAGAAGTGATGTAAATTCCTGTATGGTACGTTCTTCTTCTGTATACAATGGAGGCCTGACTTTAATGGGAATCTCATATTCTTCCGGCCAGTTTCCATCTGTCATCCTCACTTTTAAGATGACCGGCCACTGATCGATAGCCTCATCCCCTGTTTCAAACTCCCAGGTATGCACGGTTCCATCACTTTCCACCAGTTCCGGATCCAATGACTGCCAGCTAAGATGCACTCCTGCTCCCTGCCAGTATGCAGGCAGCTCCAGATCCTGCCTTACCTCTTCCAGTGAAAGGTTGTCCCCTTTGATCCATTCCGGAAGCTGTTTTAAGATTTCCTCATATGCCTGATATGCTTCTTCTTTTGTATACTGCCTTGCAGAAACAGGCAGTTTTAAAACCACTTCCTTCTCCTGATCCACAAGCCCCTTTACATACAGTTCCTGGTCCACCTGTCCATCATCGATATCCGGTCTTTGGATCACATTTCCTGCTTCTATTACAGGATCCATGCCCTGTGCCAGCCATGCAGCAATTCCCAGAAAAATACCGGCTCCCACACATAAAATCTGCTTTTTCCACTTACAGATCTTTTTATAAAATTTTCTCTTCGTTTCTTTCATACATTCATCTGCCTTATAATGGGATATCCAGGATCTTCTTTGCCAGAAATACTGCTCCCACATATATCCCCAGGCACGCTGTCATAAAAATACGACCCAGCCAGGTTTCATACATAACATGAAAAAAGCCCGGTGATGTAAAATCGATATACAATATGATCCCAAAAGGAATTCCGTTCATGATCTTTTGTTCAAATACCCTGGCAGCTGTCAGTGTATGGATCTCCTCCTGTACCTGTATCTTGTCACGGATGATCCCGGCCGTCTGGCTTATAATATCCGTCAGTTCCCCTCCGCTTCGTTTTGCCGCTGCAAATACCTGGGCAAACTGATCCACATCCTGAATACCGCTGCGCCTTCCCATATCAGCTAAAAGCAGTTCCACCGGACGGTTCATCCTTACCCCTGCTTCCATATAGGAAAACTCTTCTGTGATCATCCCTGTTTTTCCATAAAGGCCTTCCAATTCTTTTACACTTAACGAAAGACTGTTTTCCAGAGAATAACCGGCGCTTAAGAAAGATGCCAAAACCATGATCCCCTCTTTAAACTGCAGTGTCAGCCTGCGGATCCGTTCTTTTTTCAGATCCTTTTTCTTATAGACCGGATACAGAAAAGCCACTGGAAGAAGAAATAAAAATGCAAGTACACTGCGATAAAATGTATAAGCACAAAGTCCTGCTGCCCCGGCTCCCATGATCAGATATTGCATCCATTCTTTTTGGGATAATTGATATTCCCTGTAATCCGGCGGTCTTGCCCTGCCGTTTAAATCCTCTTTCTACTTTTCCCTGCCAGAAGACCTGCTCCACCTTTTTCTGTTAATCTCCTGCATCAGCAAGTTTTTCCCTCGCCTTAAGTTCCCCTGTTTTCTTAAGTCTTTTTTCCTCTCTGTCATAGACAAAAAGTGGCTTCTGTTCCACTTTTCCATTTTTATATCCCCCTATTTCTACAATCGATAATACTTTTCTGCTCCCGTCTTTTAATCTTCCCAAATGAACCATAATATCAAGGGCCGACGCGATCTGGCTGCGGATCGCATCTAAAGGCAGCTCTGCTCCCATAAGCACCATTACTTCCAACCTTGAAAGCATATCCTGGGGACTGTTGCCGTGACCGGTAGATAAAGAACCGGGATGGCCTGTATTCATAGCCTGAAGCATATCTAAGGCCTCTGCCCCTCTTACTTCCCCTACAATGATCCTGGAGGGGTTCATACGCAAAGAGGCTTTGATCAGCTGACTGATGGTGATCTCACCTTCTCCTTCTGTATTGGCATTGCGGGTCTCTAACCGCACCAGATTGGGAACATGGGTGATCTGCAGCTCTGCAGAGTCTTCAATGGTGATCACACGCTCTGTTTCCGGTATAAAAGAGGAAAGAGCATTTAAAAAAGTTGTTTTCCCGGAGTTTGTACCGCCACAGACAAACAGGTTATATTTCGCTTTTACCAGCTGCTCTAAAAACTGGGCTGCTTCCTCTGTCAGTGCCTGGAAACGGATCAGCTTCTCAATGGTAATGGGATCCGGGAATTTACTGATGGTCACCACCGGACCGTCAAGTGCAACAGGCGGCAGTACAATGTGGACTCTGGATCCGTCCTCCAGCCTGGCATCTGCAATGGGAGAAGATACATTGACGATCCGGTTTACCTTTCCTACGATCTGCTGGATAATGTCCTCTAACTGCTCTGTTTTTTCAAACCGGCGGTTCCATAAGACCATGTTTCCCTTTTTCTCTATAAAGATCTTTCCCGCCCCGTTGATCATGATCTCGGTTACATCTTTATCATCTAAAAGTTCCTGGAGGATATCCAGCCGACGGAAACTGTCATACAGACTGTTTCGCAGCCACAGCCGTTCCTTTAAAGGCAGATAAGTTTCTTTCCCCTTTTGCCGGATCGCTGTATCGATCTGTTCATAAAGCTGTTCATCCTCTAAATAGATCTGATCTTTTAACTGCCCCATGACATTTCTTCTTAACTCTCCCCGGATCACTTCCCGCCTTCCGTTTAAACTGCCCTGTTCCCCTTCCAATTTTTAATATCCCCCTTCTAAAAGTTTTCGCACATAATCGCCCATTTCGCTCCAGAGAAGCTGCTCCATATAGCCGCCCCGCCGGATCCCTGTTTTTATTTCCGGCAGATGCAGTTTCTGTATCTTTTCTTCCATGCCTTTATGGCCTGCTTCTTTCAGATAGGTTTCAAAATCCTCTAACTTCGCAGTGGATACAGGATCATCTAACACCGGCATGTACACAACATCACAGGCTGCAAACAGCTCCAAAGACCCTTTTCCCATGTGTCCCATATCCACAACGATCCGTTCATAACCGCTTTCTGTCCCGATCTGTTTTAAAAGACCTGCGATCTCTTCCGGCTGGGCCTGGTCTAAATCTTCCCCATAAGCGGCAGGTGGGATATAATCTACATTTCCATGGGACAGGATCAGGGATTTTAATTTCAGCCAGTTAAAATCTCCCTGCCTGTACAGATAAAACACATCGGAAAGATCCTGTTCATATCCACCGCAGACCAGCTTTGAAAAACCGGAATATTCTTCTAAGCTGATAAAAAGAACGCCCTGGCTCTTTCCAAGCATATGGGCCAGTGTTAAAGAAAAAGATGTTTTTCCGCAGCGTCCTATGGGTGAATAAATACCCATGATCAGTGCCCTTTTTCCCATAAGTGCCAGTCCCGGCTCCGGGGGAACGGTACAGTAACAGGCCATCACTTCCTGTAAGATACAGTCACCGGACTGAAACTTATAAACCGAGGCTTCCTCCTGTGACACAAACTCCCCGTCACAGAGAAGCATTTTTAATCCGGCTTTTATCTCCTTTGCTTCCTCTCTTACTCTTTCTCCCACTAAAAGAATGGCAATCTCATGGTCCCTGCCATAGGCTTTCAGTTTTTCCAGGTCTGAAAATGCCATTGCCTGAAAGGGAAATGTCTCCTTCTGGTTTACATATTCGGCCAAACGCCCTGCATACAAAGGATCTTCGTCATATACGACCATTACTTTTATCATGTCTTCTCCTCCTAAAAGATCCATTTTTCCAGAAAGACCAGAACAGTTGCCATACAAAAGCAGGTTCCCAAAGGGATCACACATTCTGTTCCATCCCGGACCGGATCATAATATTTTTCTATTTTTTTATTGCTGAGTATCTGCCTGATATAGGCTGACAAATAAAGAAATCGTTGAAAAGCGCTGCCGTATCGCAACATTTTTTGAAGGGACCAGACAGCCCCTAAGATAAATCCTACACATAAAATTTTTATTGTTTCCGAAAAGCCCAGCCAGGCTGCAAGAAGCGCCACAAGCTTCAGATCTGCGGCTCCTATCATGCCCAGGCTGTGTAAAAATATCCCCAAAACCAGCACAGCCACTCCCCGGACCAGAAAGCCGGATAGTGCCAGCAGCAGCCATGGGATCTTACTCCCTGCTTCCAAATCCGCAGCCTGAAAAACCAGTGACATGATCCCGGACACTATCCCAAAAATAATAAGCCTGTTAGGGATCCTGTAATATTTCCAGTCAGACCATGCTGCCAAAAGCAATGTCCCCCAGAATACACTCTGACTTAAATAACTTAAACTCCCATAAACCGAATTTCTCACCTCCCAAACCAAAACATAAACTCACAAAATGACCCACTTATCCCTGTATCTGATTAAACTCACAACTGGATCCTGTGCTGAAAAATCGCACTAAAAATTACAGAATTAAAAATGAAAAATAGATTTTTCAAAGAATGTGACCTTATTATGCCGTACTTTCCCCCTCCTGTCAAGAGGTATTTTTCTATTGACCCCGATGCCCTGTAATGGTAAAATACTATTAGTTTAAAAATTTAAACCAAAGGAGGGGACGGTTATGACAACGGTACAGGATCTGCAGAAGCAATTTCATTGCTGCATGCCCCTTTTTATTGCCTTGGGAGATAAGGTCCGGCTTTCCATCGTGGAACTTCTTACAGAAGCAGCCGTGAGATCAGAGGACCCACAGGGAACCATCGACTTTGAAGGTCATGCCATGAATGTAAACGAGATCACACGCCGCACCAGCCTTTCCCGACCTGCCATATCCCATCATCTGAAAATTTTAAAAGATGCGGGTCTGGTAGGTGTACGTCAGGACGGGACAGCCAATTACTACTATCTCACCTTACGTGACTCCACCCGGTCTCTTATGGAGCTGGGATACAGACTGGAGGAGTTCATGTAATCCATGCATAATTCTTTTTTTCCCAGATATACTAATTGATGCCAAAGTAAACCAGTCAGAAGTTGGGAGATGAAGATTTATGCCGGGATTTTTAAAAGCCATTCGCGAAGCTGCAGCCGCAGCACCTGTAAACCAGGATCTGGTTTTTACAAGACGGAAACTGTGGGATGATATTGAGCGCACCCTCTGGGCCCTGGAAACAGCCCAGAACCATTTTGAGCAGGCCACAGAGCCGTCGCTGATCGACTGCTATATTTACGAATGGAATGCCGCGCAGCTGCGCTATCAGTTTTTACTGAGAAAATTCAAAAACATGGAGGACTGACAACATGAGTACCTGGTATGAACAAGCTATCTTTTATCATATGTATCCTTTGGGGATAACCGGAGCTCCAAAGATAAACGTGCAGACAGAGGTGACAGACCGGTTTAAAGAACTGGATCAGTGGATCCCACATATCCGTTCTTTAGGCTGCAATGCCATCTACATAGGTCCTCTTTTTGAATCATCCAGTCATGGATATGACACCAGAGATTACAAACTGGTTGACCGTAGGCTTGGAACTAACGATGATTTCCGCGAATTTACAAAGCTTTGCCATGAAAATGGCATTAAAGTGGTAGTTGACGGTGTTTTCAACCACACAGGCCGTGAGTTTTTCGCTTTTAAAGATATCCAGGAAAAGAAATGGGACTCCCCTTACAAAGACTGGTACAAAGGGGTAAATTTCGGCTGGCAGAGTCCTTTAGGGGATCCATTTGGCTATGAAGCATGGCAGGGACATTTTGAACTGCCTTGTTTAAATCTTTATAACCAGCAGGTAAAAGATTATCTTTTTGATGTGATCCGTTTCTGGGTGGACGAATTTGACATTGACGGCATCCGCTTAGACTGCGCCAATATCCTGGACTTTAATTTCATGAAGGAAATGCGTGCAAAGACCGCTTCCATGAAACCGGATTTCTGGCTTATGGGTGAAGTCATCCACGGTGATTACAGCCGCTGGGTGAACCCGGAAATGCTCCATTCTGTTACGAACTACGAGCTGCACAAGAGCATTTACTCCGGCTTTAATGACCACAACTTCTTTGAGATCGCACATAATGTCCGCCGTCTGGAAGCCATTGGAAGACAGCTTTATACCTTCCTTGACAACCACGACGAAGACCGCATTGCCAGCAAATTAAAGGTAAAAGAGCATCTGTATCCTGTATACACCTGTTTAATGACTCTTCCGGGAATTCCGTCTATTTACTACGGCGGTGAATGGGGCACCGAAGGAAAACGTACTTCTACCTGTGATGATGACCTGCGTCCCTGCATTCCGGCTGAAAAAATACCGGAATTAAACTGCGAGCTTACCGATTTCATTTCCAGACTTGGAAAGATCCATGAAGAAAATGAAGAACTGCACACAGGAAAATACCAGGAACTGCTTCTTACCAACAGGCAGTATGCCTACGCAAGATGGGGAAATAACAGCCTGATCATCACTGCTTTAAATAATGATGACAATGAAGCCACATTAAACATCCCGGTTCCGATCCAGGCACAGACAGCAGTGGATCTTTTAAACAGCGATAATGAAACCTGTGAAAATAACGTTCTGCCTGTACAAAACGGCAGACTGGAAATTAAATTAAAGGGCAACTGGGGTGCTGTCCTTAAAATTAAGGGGGAAAATTAATATGACAATGAGAAAGCAGGCAGGCCAGACAAAGAAAAATACAACTACCGCAGCTCATAAAACCACCAGAAGAAGCGCTGGAACAAAAACTGCAGCAAAAAGCACACCTTCTAAAAAAGCTTCCGCCAACACCGGCCTGATCTCCGACCTGGACTGCTATTTATTCGGCGCAGGTACTCACTACGAGATCTATAAAAAGCTGGGCGCTCATCCTATGACCTATAAAGGCAAAAAGGGCATTTATTTTGGCGTATGGGCACCACATGCACAGGCAGTCCACCTGGTAGGCGATTTCAACGGCTGGAACCCGGAAGCCAATCCTATGACCAAAGTAGGACAATCCAGTATCTGGGAGTATTTTAATGCAGGTATGCAGGTAGGAGAGCTTTATAAATTCGCCATTACCACCGATACAGGAAAGATCCTTTACAAAGCTGATCCATTTGCCTTCAGCGCAGAATACCGTCCGGGTACTGCTTCCGTTACCGCAGATATCAGCGGATTTTCCTGGAATGACAGTGACTGGATCTCAAAGCGTTCCCAGGCAGATATGACCAAACAGCCCATCAGCATTTATGAAGTCCACTTAGGTTCCTGGAAGAAGAAAGACCGGGAAGAAAAAGACGGATATTATACCTATGTGGAAGCGGCTCATGAGCTGGCTGCCTATGTAAAAGAAATGGGCTATACCCATGTAGAACTTATGGGTATTGCGGAGCATCCATATGACGGCTCCTGGGGATATCAGGTGACCGGTTATTTTGCCCCTACATCCCGTTACGGAAGTCCAAAAGACTTCATGTATTTTGTAAATTATTTACATAAAAATGGCATCGGCGTTATCCTTGACTGGGTTCCGGCCCATTTCCCGAAAGATGCCCATGGACTGGCTGATTTTGACGGACATCCTCTTTTTGAATACGAGGATCCACGCAAAGGCGAGCACCCGGACTGGGGCACAAAAGTCTTTGATTACGGCAAAAATGAAGTAAAAGACTTCCTTATCAGCAACGCTCTCTACTGGGTAGAAGAATACCATGTAGACGGCCTGCGTGTAGACGCTGTTGCTTCTATGCTGTATCTGGACTACGGCCGGGAACCGGGCCAGTGGGTGCCAAATAAAAACGGCGGAAACCAGAACTTGGAAGCCATTGAATTCTTCAAACACTTAAATACCGTTGTCCAGGGCCGCAACCACGGTGTTGCCATGATCGCAGAAGAGTCTACTGCATGGCCGAAAGTCACCGACCACCCGGAAAATGACGGACTTGGCTTTACCTTTAAATGGAACATGGGCTGGATGCATGATTTCCTGGAATACATGAAATTGGACCCGTATTTCCGCAAATACAACCACAACCGCATGACCTTCAGCCTGACCTATTTTACCAGTGAAAATTATATTTTAGTACTCTCCCATGATGAAGTAGTACATCTGAAGTGTTCCATGATCAATAAGATGCCTGGGCTTGGAGAGGACAAGTTCTCCAACTTAAAGGCCGGTTATACCTTTATGTTAGGTCATCCCGGAAAGAAGCTTTTATTTATGGGACAGGACTTCGGCCAGTGGCATGAATGGGATGAAAAAGTCAGCCTTGACTGGTATTTAGCTGAAGAAGAAAGCCATAAAAAGCTTCAGGAATATGTCCGTGATCTTCTTCATATTTATAAGAAATATCCTTGTCTGTACCAGCTTGACAACGACTGGAACGGCTTCCAGTGGATCAATGCAAATGACGGGGACCGCAGCATTTTCAGCTTTATCCGCAAGGATGAGACAGGAAAGAAAAACCTGCTGTTTGTAGTAAACTTCACACCAGTGGATCGCCCGGATTACCGTGTAGGTGTACCGAAACGGTGCAAGCTGTCACTCCTTCTGGATAATGTTCACGGTGCTTATAAGCCCAGCCAGTGCCCTACTTATACATCCGTAAAGAGTGAATGTGACGGACAGCCATATTCTATTTCTTATCCGTTAGGAGGATATGGAACGGCGATTTTCCGTTTCTGATCGCCATAAACCTTGATCCAGATTTTATCCGGATCCGGTTTTCACAGTTTGTGTACCTGAGACGCGCCCCCCGGCGCGTCCACCCACTTTTCCAGTTCCTGATAAAAAATAAATTTCGTTAATTTTTTATCAATTTCTGCTGTACTTTTAACCACACCTGTAGTAAAATAATAATCGATGCGGCAGTTCACACCGCAGCAGTACCGTATATAATGTGTGGAAGGAGAGTATGATTATGGCAAAAGAAATGATTTTCAGTAGTGCAAAAAAGACCGTCTACCGTGACGGAGATACTGCCATTAAGGAATTCTGCGAAGGATTTCCGAAAGCTGAGGTTTTAAACGAAGCATTATGTAATGCAAGAGTGGAGACCATTGAAGCGCTCAATGTTCCAAAGATTTTGGGGGTAACGGTAACTGATGGAAAATGGTCTATTATCAAGGAATATGTACCAGGTAAGACCTTAGAACAGCTGATGGATGAAAATCCGGACAAGCTGGACGAGTACATGTCCCAGATGGTAGATCTGCAGCTGTTGATCCACAGCCAGGCTTGCCCACTGCTCAACAAACTGAAAGAAAAGACCATCCGTTCCTTAAAATCCGTGGAACAGCTGGATGAAAGCACACGCTATGAGCTTTTGACCAGACTGGACGGAATGCCAAAACACACCAAACTCTGCCACGGCGATTTCAATCCATCCAACATCATTGTTGGTGATGACGGAAAGCTCTATGTCATTGACTGGGTACATGCTTCCCAGGGTAATGCAAGTGCCGACGTGGCCAGAACCTATCTTCTGCTCAGCTTAAAGGACAAAAAGAAAGCAGAACTGTACATGGATCTGTTCTGTGAAAAGACAGGTACAGAAAAACGCTATGTACAGGGCTGGCTTCCAATCGTAGCAGCCGCACAGCTGGCTTATAAGCGTCCGGAAGAGAAAGATCTGTTAGAGAGCTGGATCAATGTATTTGAGTATCAGTAAAATCTATTTACACATTTAGGCAGGACCGCCGATCAGCGGACTGCAAACTTACGGTCAGAAAAAGACAGGCCCCCTGCGAGCCTGTCTTTTTAATTAAGAATTCCTTTTGCAGTGGGTAACATTTTGTTTATTCGCTGTTTTTCTATGTCCAAATACAAAAACCCCTGCTTTAGGCAGGAGTTTTTGTAATGGAATTTTTTTCAAAGCTTAATTGCAGCACACAAAGACATCCGATCTTTCAGAAGTTCCTCCACCGTCAGATAGCTCTTCTCATATCCAAGTGCCTCGCTAAGCTGCATCACATATGGCTTCTGCAGGCGTGCCTTCTTCAGCACTTCTTCCTGGGCAAATACTTCTTTTGCAGTTCCATCTGCCAGCACCTGACCATGGGCCATGATGATAACCCGTTCAAAATTCTCTGCCACAAAGTCCATATCGTGAAGAATAGCTATGACCAGCTTGCCCCGCCCAGAAAGGCTGCGGATAATGCTGCCAATGATCTGCCGCCCTTTCCAGTCCTGGGCAATTGTCGGCTCATCCAGGATCAGTACATCGGTGTCCATAGCAAGTACTGAGGCAATGGCTGTCATCTTCCGCTCATAAAGTTCCAGATCATAGGGATTTTCTTTCTCCTTGCCAGACAGTCCTGTCAGTTCCAACGCCCAGGCTGCCTCTTTCTTCGCCTGTTCCGGATCCATGCCGATATTTAACGGGCCGAACAGGACCTCATCCATAACATTGTACTTGAAGATCTGGTCATCCGGATTCTGGAATACATAACCTACACTTCCTGCCAGCATAGCCACTGTCTTGCCTGAAATGTCCTCACCGTGGAAATAAATGGAACCTGAAACCGGTTTTAACAAACCCTTTAAAAGTTTGACCAGCGTGGTCTTTCCTGCTCCATTCTGGCCGATGATGGCGGTAGGACGCTGATCCAGCTTCATGTTCAGATCCTCTAAAACCGGAATATCTGCCAGATAAGAGAAATCCAGTTTTTCAATCCGGAACTGCTTATCCACAGAAGCAACGTTTTCAGCCTTCCTGCAAGTCCCAGACTGCCCGGACCTTGCGCCTGTTTCAGCGTTCTTTGCCTGTACCTGTCCGGTGCCTGCCGCACTCGCTCCCACTGCTTTTTGCACACCTGCTTCCGCATTCGCATGCTCATATACACCTAGCCGCTTCTCTCTCAGCACTTCAGCCGCCTCTTTCACTGTCACCGGATACGTTCCATCTGCCAGAGTCACCTGTTCTGCTTTACAAATGCGGGTAAATGCCGGCGCCTGGATCCCATAATCGTTTAAATCCGGCATAGAAAATACCTTCTGCGGCGTATCGAATGCAATCTGCTTTCCTTTGTGCAGAAGCAGAATACGGTCACAGTAGGCCGCCAGCTTCTCAATCTTCTGCTCGATCATCAGAATGGTGATACCAGAGCCGGTCAGGGTTTCCACTGCCCTAAATACCTCGTCACTTCCCTCTGGATCCAGCTGAGAAGTAGGCTCATCCAGGATCATCACATCTGGCCGCATAACCAGCACACTGGCAATAGCCACGCGCTGCATCTGGCCGCCTGACAGATCAAATGGATTGCGATCCCGGTACTGCCAGATATCCAGAAGCTTTAAGGCTTCCTCTACCCGTTTTTTCATTTCTTCTGCCGGCACACCCAGATTCTGCATGCCAAATGCCACTTCCTCGTATACGTTATCCTTTGCGCCGGAAAGCTGGTTAAAGGGGTTCTGGAATACCAGTCCCACATGGCCGCACAGCTGTGCCACCGGAGTCTTGCCTGCCTCAATGCCATCTACCGTGACCATTCCGCCGTAAGCTCCTTTATAAAACTGCGGCACCAGCCCCATAATGGCCTGACTTAACGTACTCTTTCCAGCTCCGTTTTCCCCGATGATGCCAATAAACTCTCCCTTTTCCACCGAAAAGTCCAGTCCATCCAACGCCAGTTCCTTCGTGTGGGGATAACGGTATCGCAAATTTTCAACGGTTATCACAGACATCCTACAATCCTCCATACCACAGCCGCCAAAATGCAGACACCTAAAAAGATAGTGATCTCACGGTCTCCTTTATGGCGTGTCCGCTCTGTCAGCCAGGTTTTTTTCTTTCCTGCGCCAAAACCACGCACCTCCAGGGCAATGGCACGCTCTCTGGTATTGATCAGGGAACTCATGACCACAGGGGAGATCAGGGGCAGAAATGCCTTCCCGCGGGTTCTCAAATTTCCTTCTGTCTCCAGTCCGCGGCTGCGCTGGGCATCCATGATAGTATTCATCGTTCCCATCATCTGCGGGATGATCTGGAATACTGAGGTCACAATGTAGCCGAACCGTGGGGAAAATCCCCGTTTTTCCAGCTCATCAACAAATTCAGAGGGCTTTGTGGAAAGCACAAATACTGCAAAAGACAACAGCATATTTAGGATATTCAGACCAATATGAAGAGCATAAAATATGCCTTCCCGGTAAAATTTCAATCCGACGACCTGAAACAGCACATTGACGTTTTTCTGGTTGAACAATCCATGGATCAGAAAAATGGTCAGCAAGATCGTAAAGGAAAAAGCAATCAGCGGAAGGGTCTTTTTTAAAATTTTGCCACTGGCCAGCACAAGAAGGCTGACCGCAATAAACACGCCAAACATCCACAGCCGCCCGGAAATCAGCGGAATACTGATGGCGGCGGCTATGTACATCAATTTGGTGAAGGGATGCACCTTGGTCAGGTAAGTCCCGTTATCTACAAAAAGGCTAATACTTTTCATGTTCTGTTATATTTCCTTTTCTTGATCATTCCAGAGTCTCAATCTCAGAATTTACCTCATACAGAGTAGTCAGTTTATTTGGAAGACCCTTTAAGATAAAGAATACCATGATCAGCGTGATCAGCTTGTCCGGTACATCCACTACGACCTCATCTAATAAAGAACCTAAGAATACCGGCATATTAGCTGCCTGTGCTGCCATTGCCAGTTGTAGGACTCTCGATCAGGCTAACTGTTGGATCATTTTTTCGACCCTCGACCTGTAATTTCAAGTCATCATCGACTATATTCAATTTCCATACAAAACAGTCTGGATATACGATTATTTCCTTTACAAAAGCATCTATCACTTCTTCAGGTATGCTATGTGTTGAGAAATTAAAATTCTGTTCCAACCCATACTTTAATACCTGTAAGCGTTGATCATATTCTTCATCCGAAACTTCTTCGTCTATCTGATATGACTGTAGCATTTTCTGCCACTTTTCTTTTTCCTCAAACAAGCTCTTTTTCTTCTCGTCGAATTTTGCTTTGTCGATTTCCCCTGCCATTCTCATATCAACCAGATTATCGAATTTCTTATCTATAATCGCAATCTTTCGCTGCGTTTCTTCTATCTCACTTTGAAAATCAATATCCCTATCATCTTTAAAGTGTTCTTCCAGCATTTCATTTGCGATTTCTATAATTCCATTTCTGTCTTGCCAAAACTTCTGAAAGATTATATCTGCCATTGCCCCCAATTTCCATCCCGGAACCATCGGTGTATCACAGATACCTTCTAAATCAAGTCCTTTCTTTTTTCGAGTGGCAATACTTCCAGTTCTCACCTGTGAATAGCATTGATAACAATACTGTGGAATGCCATTTACTCTGCGCCAAACCCGCCTATTCATAGATGCTCCACAATAGCATTTCAACTTTCTGCACCAAACATCATTGGCTTTATGCTTTCCCCTGCGTCCTCTATTATTAACAGAAAATGATTTAGAATCAAGCATTTTTCTTACTTTTTCAAATTCTTCTTTAGTAACAATAGGCTCATGTGAACCTTCTACTGCAATTTGCTCTACTTCTCCCCAATTCTTAACCTTCTTTTGCTCCAGATAATCCGGAACGTATTCTTTCCTATATAATATAATTCCACAATAAAATGGATTATTCAATATCCTACTTATATAAGATGAATACCAATGTGTCAATCCAGTTGAAGTCTTTCTCCCTGCCGCTTCGAGTGCGAATTGAATTTTTCGCATTCCCATACCATCTAAATACATATCATAAATCATGCGAACAGTTTTGGCTTGCTCTTCGTTAATGATAAAATCTTTTCCTACTTTATCATACCCCAAAATATTTCCATTTCCATATATAACACCATTTTGGAAGGAAATCTTCTGCCCCGCCTTTACTCGAACTGATGTTTTTTTACTCTCGTTCTGAGCAAGTGTTGCCATAATAGTCAATCGAAGCTCGCCATCCTCATCATTCATTGTCCAAATATTGTCTTCAGTAAAATATACTTCTACACCATATTTTTTCAACGTTCTTGTCTGTTGTAACGTATCAACAGTATTTCTGGCAAAACGAGAAACCTCTCTGGTAACAATGAGATCAAATGCTCCATTTTTAGCATCTTCCATCATTTCGAGGAAACTCTGTCTTTTATTAACGGATGTTCCAGTAATACCTTCATCAATGTATCTCTTGTATAATTTCCATTCAGGATGATATTGGAATAAATTATCGTAATACTGCACTTGGTTTTCCAAAGCTGATATTTGTGCTTCATGCTCAGTAGACACTCGTGCATATATTGCAACTAATCTCTCCTTCATCGTATTCTCCTCTTTTATTTTTCCTACATTGTTTCTACGTTTTTATATTAACATAGATAGTCCCTATTTTCAAGCGAAACTTTCTTCTCTGTGTCACTTCTGATATTTCTAAAAACAAACTCAGATATTTTTCCCTGATTATATAGGCTTTTAACAAGTGCTAACGCAATAATTCGCTCCATATCATTCTTTTGCTTTATATTTCTTTTTTCTTTGTTCACCATAAACTCCTTTCACTTATTATGCACCTTATCTGCCAATGACAACCCACACCCCATTGCAGGCTCTCATCGGCAGATAAAAATGCAATACAGGTGGCAGGTCATTACTCTGCCCACATCGGTCTTGCACCGTCATTCAAATTGACCGGACTGCAAATCTCTTTACAATCCGGAAGTATCATTATTACAGATATGCTTCATCGCCCTGTGTTACTGCCACACATTTTGTCAGATTTTTCTCGCTCCATACCTTTGCTTCAATGTCATGTTTCAACACTTCTTCGCGTTCACCCTTAAAAGAGCAGGTACATCTTTGCGAACCTACCTAGTGGCTCGGCATATCCTCACGTCCTGTATGCAAAAATATTCAGTTGTCAAGGTACAACGCTGCATCATTTCCAATCAATGAATAGAAAGGGAACTTTCTGATCGGATGCTATGCAACTTCAAAAGCCAATATTTTTGTAATCAGCTTGGTTTCCAGTCTGCGACGCAGCGTTTCATCAATGCAGTAATGCACCTGTCCACTTTCGTCATACAACTTTCTGGTAGACAATTTGATTATGTATCCCTCATAGTGCTTTAACACTGCATTGATAGCGCTTACATCACCCTCTGATGCTGCCTTTATAATATGGAAAGGCAACAAATTTTCCTCATTTCTGCTTTTATACATCTTTTTCATCTGCTATTCCTTCCATAATCTTCTTCAAAATTTCAAGTGAGCGTGTCCTGTGTTCATGAATGGTACTGCGAACCAGATTCATTTCTCTTGCAATATCCGCATCGCTCATTTCCATAAAATACGAAAGTAAAATGACATTCCTTTTTCTTTCTGTAAGTTCCTTCAAAGCTTCAGCAATCAGGGTATTTTTTACTTCAATGTCATAGCCATGCACTTCAAAATGATGATATTCTGTTCCATACTCATCCATAGTAAATAATTTGCTCAACTCCTTTTCCGACAGTTCAGAGAATGCAACTTCGTGTTTCCTGCGATAGTCCATGTGTTTGT
The DNA here is from genome assembly GCF_003473545.1 of Clostridium sp. AM22-11AC. Classification (GTDB taxonomy): domain Bacteria; phylum Bacillota; class Clostridia; order Lachnospirales; family Lachnospiraceae; genus Enterocloster. Next base: position 5,200 of record NZ_QUCM01000002.1, on the reverse strand, counting down.
AATAATTTACAGCTTCGCCTTTTAATGCCATCTGGCATAACCGATCAAATTGGTGCCGGATAGTCATTTCATCTTTAGAAGAAGGTTGCCCCATACGAGTTCACCTCCTCCCGTTCCGAATGCCAAGGCTTTTGCCTTTTTTCCCTTCCGGAGTATCTCCCAAATGAAACCGGGGAGATGTTCGGGTGGATTGAAAAAATTTTAGAAAAATTTTTCTGTATATAAAAAACGCCCTTATGGGCACATACCCACAGGACGCTATTTATATCTGATATTAAATTTTCTCCACATTTTACGAGTGTATATAATGCACTTTCAATTGTAGAATTTGCCACATTACTTAAAATGTGACCTATTTACCTATCCTTCCACGCAATAGGCAGGATAATATTTTCCAAATACAAAAATATCCTTTCAACGGTTCAGAATCCATAACTCTCCCAAACACATTCAAAGGATAAAAACATGAGAAAAAACCTTTGAATACTGCGTTTTTTTATATGCAATATCCAAAGTTACTTATTTTATTCAAGTGCATTATATCCCTCTGATATAGTGCGTTATTAGTTCATTTTCTTTTTAAATGGTGAACTATACACTATATACGGAGGTGCATGACATGGCTAAATCTAAGAAAATTGATAAAGACATGGGTTTTCGCCTGAAGAAAGCCAGATTAGACCAAAAGCTGACTTATGATGAATTATCCGAAAAATCCGGTGTTTCATCAAGATATATCAAAGAGATCGAAAATCATGGTAATGTTCCAAGCCTTGAAAAACTCGGTCAGCTCATTCGAGCTTTACACATCTCTGCTGATCCGTTCTTTTATCCGGCAGCTCCAACTGATAATCTGGATTACCAAAGACTGTTGGTTTATCTTTCAGAATGTACAAACGATCAGATAACCACCATTCTTGCACTGGTAGAAGCCTATCTTCGTACATATAAGACCCATGAAACAGAATAGCAGAAAGATTTCGATTTTTTCTGGATTATTTCTGAATTATTCTGAAGAAAAACAGGGTGGTCAGCTTCCTGGTAAGCCATCCACCCTGTTTGAACTATTCTTTGATATGCATAAGCACTTCTTTCACTTTGTTTCTTTCCTTTAAAATCCCCAGTCCGTCAAATATCTGCATTACATCTACCATCCCCTGATAGTAGGCTCTTTGTTCTTCTTGAAAATGAGCGTGATCCACTATATCCATATAATTTTCGAAAAATTCTCTGTGCTCTGCAGAAAGCTCAGCCAACACCGTTTCATATTCCCGATTCGCCTTTTTCAATGCTTTATCTGCATTTTCCGATTCGTTTGTGTGAACAGAATACTCTCGTTCTTCTGCTTCGCTTCTAAGTTCCTCCAATACCTCTGCTACTGTTTCAAATACTTCGTTCATTTTGTATCCACCTTTCCATATAAGTATTGCATTTTGCAGTCAGTATTATCAATCCCAAGATTACATCAAATAAATTTATTTTCTTATACTTCATCTTTAGAAGTATATTATCAACATTATTCCGTAAAATCAATCATGTAGCACTTCATCTTTAGAAAGTTGGTATTTGAATGAAGATTTACTGGAATAAAGAAAAAAATTCCAAAAACCTTATTGGACAACGTGTAAAAGAATTACGAACCGAAAAGCACATATCACAAAAAGCATTAGCTGAACAACTCCAGCTTGCCGGATATGAATTTAGTGATTTGACTGTATTACGCATTGAACAAGGGACACGCTTTGTACCGGATTATGAAGTAGTGGCTCTGGCAGAATTTTTTCATGTATCTTGTGAATATCTCTTGGGTGTTAAAAAAGAAAAATAAGCAGTGATCTGGACTATAACTTACAGACCACTGCTTAAATTTTTATTGAAGCGATACCCTACTCCCCATACAGTCTGTATGTAAATCGGTTTACTTGGATTATCTTCTATTTTTCCACGCAGGTTGCGGATATGGCTCATGACAATATTATAATCACCAAAATATGGCTCTTTCCAAACAATATTATATATTTTCTCCTTGCTAAATACCATTCCAGCATTTTGCGCTAACAGTAAAAGAATTTCAAATTCCGTAAAAGTAAATTCTATTTCTTTGTTTCCTTTTACCGCCAACCGTCTTTCAGCATTTATTGTTAATCCCTGAAATTCTAAGCATTTTTTTATGTTCTTATTTTCACATATTTTCATTTGCTTATTTTCTAATATGCTTAATATCTCGCTAATAACATCATCTTCACTATTTTCAAATGACAACAGCAACATTTTCCCCATAACTTTCCACCTCCTCAAATCTTACTTATGTAATAGTTCAATTATTACACAAGTAAGATTTACAGTCAACTATTTTTCCAAAATTGACATTTCAACAAATACAGAATATACTATTTTTATTACAGGCGTAAGATTTAAGGAGTGATTTACATGAAGAATTTACCACAAATTTCGGAAGCAGAATTTGAAGTTATGAAAATTGTATGGAAATATGCCCCCATTAACACCAATGAAATAACAGAAAAATTACTACAAACAACAAACTGGAGTCCCAAAACTATCCAAACGCTCATTAAGCGTCTTGTGACCAAGGGTGTTCTCACTTATGAAAAACAAAGTCGTGTTTTTGTTTACACACCGTTAGTAAAAGAGTGTGAATATATTAGTCAAGAAAGTAATTCTTTCTTGAATCGCTACTATAATGGTGACATTACCTCTATGCTATCTGCATACATAGAAAACGATAAACTGTCTGAAACAGAAATTGAAACACTTCGCTCCCTTCTTTCCAAGAGTTCCAAAAAAGGAGGCGATTAACATGGCTAATTTCATGATACGCTTTTTATTATGCAATGTATTTATCAGCGGTATCGTTGGAATTCTTTTGATAGCCAAATGGGTATTCAGAAACAACTTGTCCAGCCGGATGCAGTATAATCTATGGTTGCTGTTACTCGGACTTTTAGCAGTGCCTTTTATCCCCTTCCGTCTAATTAGTTTTCCGCAAATTTTCTCATGGCTCAGTAGCGTAAGAAACTCTTCCGCTTCTCATGCCGATGTTGGTGCAAATAATGTTATGGATACCGTTTTATCTGGTACTACAAATTGGATGAATGACTTTGCCCTTTCTGTAAATAAAGACACGCCATCCGTTACCGGATATATTTTATTAGGTATATGGATTGTGGGAATGCTTGCGATGATGATATTGGTAATCAAATCTTCTCTTCGTTTACGCATAATAAAGAGATCTGCGCTCCCCCTTCAGAACCCAGAGGTTCGCAGACTGTATAACAAATGCTTGAATGAGATGAAAATAACAAGGAATATTCCTGTGTACAGTACCGCTTTTTTGAAATCACCTATTATCGTAGGATTTTTGAAGCCATGTATTTATCTGCCAATTCATTTAATCTCAGATTATCATGAATCTGATATGAGATATATGCTATTGCATGAACTGCAACACTACAGACATAAGGATGCCATTGCCAATTATCTTATGAACTTTGCCGGAGTGCTTTATTGGTTTAACCCCTTTGTCTGGTTTGCGCTAAGAGAAATGCGTAATGACAGAGAAGTTGCCTGTGACACTTCTGTTCTGAAAATGCTGGAAGAAGACGATTATGAGAATTATGGAAATACGCTGATTAACTTTATAGAAAAGGTCTCCATTTCTCCTTTTCCGTTTGCTGCCAGCCTTAGCGGAAACATGAAACAAATAAAGCGTCGCATTATCAACATCGCTTCTTATGAGAAACCAACGTTTTACAAGAAGTTAAAAGGCATGACTGCTTTTATACTGACCACAGTTCTAATAATGGGACTTACACCTTTTATTTCTACATATGCAGCGGACGAAAGTCACTACCAATGGAAATCTTCCTCAGAAAATATTTCATATGTAGATTTTTCTAAATACTTTGGAAAATACGAAGGAAGCTTTGTTTTATACGATCTGGGAAATGATGCCTGGAGCATACATGATATAGAACATGCTACGCTACGAGTTGCGCCGGATTCCACTTACAAGATATATGATGCTTTATTTGGATTGGAAGAAGGTGTCATTACACCAGAAGATTCCTTTATTGCATGGAATGGAGAAAGCTATCCGTTTGAAGCATGGAACGCTGATCAGACCTTGCAGTCTGCTATGGCTTCATCTGTGAACTGGTACTTCCAATCAGTGGACGAACAACTTGGTACTACTTCCGTTTACGATTATATCAAGAAAATCGGATATGGAAATAAGAACATGAGCGGCGATTTCTCCACCTATTGGATGGAATCTTCCTTGGAAATTTCCCCGGTAGAACAGGTCGAACTTTTAACTAAGCTGCAAAATAACAGTTTAAGCTTTGCCCCTGAAAACATCAATGCAGTAAAAGATTCCATATGCATTTCTTCTTCCGATGCCGGATCATTCTACGGAAAAACTGGAACCGGACGAGTAAACGGACAAGATGTGAATGGTTGGTTTATAGGCTATATCGAAACTGCAGATAATACATACTTTTTTGCTACCAACATTGGTGCTGACAGCAATGCTACCGGAAGCAACGCTACTGAAATAACCATGTCTATTTTGTCTGACATGAATATATGGAAATAAAAAAATCGGGTAAAGGTCATAGTCGTATAATCCTTTGCCCGTTTTTTTTATTTTCACTTTATGCATAAAAGCGTTTCAACTATCCAGTTCTATACGTCAAGAATTAGATTTATTATTGATGTATTCTACAATTTCTCCAATAAAAAAAGATATCAATGTCCCAATTGAAACAAACAAACTATCTCTATCACCTAATGATTCAATGAAGATTGAAAATGTAAACGTAAAGTTACTATACATATAATCATAAAAAACGTATTTCAGAGAACCTATCAAGAGCATCAACCCGAAAGAAATTAATGCATATATTAGACACAGCAAAAAGCTAATGTCAATGCTGCGTTTGACAATGATTTTTCCCATAAAAAAACCTAAAATAAAAACCCCAATATCAATATATGTATATATAATTAAAAAGCCCAAATAGGCTAAGGCAGCATTATATTTGGGAAATAAATAAAAACAAAGAAAATAAGCTAAAGCCACACATACAAAATATACTAAAAATGGAGAATACGTTCTAACAAACTTTCGAGAGTATGAGAAAATCTCTGTAAATAAGATTCTTCTATGATAATTAAGAGC
>NZ_QUCM01000019.1:1527-75495 GCF_003473545.1 Clostridium sp. AM22-11AC | reverse complement strand
AATGTATGATTTTTAAATCATTTATTTTCTTGACATCACACCGCTGGACTTAATGAAAGTCAGTTGTTACGTGCCGCTGGCACTCCCACAACTGCCATGTCCATTACAACATCTAAGAATACGCCTGCGCCTGCCAGTACGTCTTCATCTTTGGTATATTCTTCCGGGTTGTGACTGATGCCCTTAACGCTTGGTACAAAGATCATAGCTGTCGGGCAGATCCTTGCGATCATCTGGGCATCCTGCCCTGCGCCGGAAGTGATGCGTCTTACACTTAAACCATGGGCTTTTGCTGCTTTTTCCACTTTTTCTACAATGCCTTCGTCAAATGGAACCGGATCAAATTCTGTCAGACGCTCGGTGGAGATCTTAACATCATCTTCTTTTGCCAGATCCTTTAAATACGCAGCCAGGATCTTCTCGTCATTATCCAGCTTTTCTTTGTCTGGGTTTCTTAAATCCACAGTAAATACAGCCTTTGAAGGGATAACATTGATGGCATTTGGCTTAAATTCAATACAGCCTACGGTAGCAACGCCCCCTGACTTCTCCACTAACTGTCTTAAGAATACATTTACCTTTGCTGCTGCCAGTCCTGCGTCATGTCTTAATGCAGTTGGTGTGGTTCCTGCATGGTTTGCAGCACCTTCGATCGTAACTCTCTGCCAGTGGATGCCCTGAAGGTTCTCTACTGCGCCGATGCGAATGCCCTCATGGTCAAGAATCGGTCCCTGTTCAATGTGCAGTTCCACAAATGCATATGGTTTAATAAATCCAGGCTCTACGGTTCCTTCATATCCGATGCGCTTTAATTCATCTCTTAAAACAGTTCCATCTGTTCCTACTGCATCCAGAGCGTCTTCTACATCCATACCGCCAGCATAAACTAAAGATCCCATCATATCTGGTGAATAGCGGACACCTTCCTCATTGGTAAAAGCAGCTGCAACAATAGGCCTTGCAGAAACCATTCCTGCATCCTTTAAAGTTTTGATCACTTCAATACTGGAGATCACACCCAGACATCCGTCATACTGTCCAGCATTGATGACCGTATCAATATGGGAACCGATCATAAGGGGCGCCTGATCTTTATTTTCAGGAGTCTCCCAGATACCGAAAATATTTCCGATCCGGTCTACTACTACCTCTAAGCCAGCTTCCTTCATCCATTTGGAAACCAGGTCCCTGCCCTGTTTTTCTGTATCAGAAGCAGCCAGTCGGGTTCTTCTTCCCTCTGCGTCCTTTCCAATTGCTCCCAGTTCGTTGATCCTTGCCAGTAATCTTTCTCCGTTTACAGATATCATAATATGACCTCCTCATTTTATCCGGCAGCGTTCTGTCCGGTCTGTACCCTCAGTATAGTCACATGGACCTTATGTTTCTATCACTAATAGAACGGATTATATCACATTTGTACCAGATTATCACTGTCCCCATTCCGAAAAACAGGGAAAAGTGATATACTTTGGACAATTCATATCAGAAAAGACTCTGAACATACTAAATATACAAACATACATATACAAAAGGAGAATGATACTTTATGAATGTTTCCTTTCCAAAATGCAATCAGGCCGGAACTGAATTTGTCATATCCACTACCGATGACCTGCAGGAAAAAGTCAATTACCTGTCAGAAGACTTTCCTGTTGCCATTTTCACACAGACCTATCACCATGCTGCCAGTGACTCCACACCTTTCCACTGGCACAATGAGCTGCAATTAAACTGGGTTTCAGAGGGAGAGCTGGAATACTGCATCAATGGTGACTCTCTCCGCCTGTCCGGAGATAAGATCCTTCTGGTAAAGGACCATCAGCTTCACAGTTCCCGCACCACCGAAAAAGATACCTGTTCCCTGTGTATCAACTTTTCTCCTGACATTTTCCATCCCATGATCTTAAAACACTATATCCGGCCTTTCCTGGAAAACGAAAATTTCACCAGTTCCATCCAGCTTTTAAATCCGGGCCAGATCAACATTTTAGAAAGTCTTTTAGATCAGACCAGCGAACCTTTGGGATATTTTTCCATTGTAAATTTTCTATCCCAGGTATTTGAGGAACTGATCCGCTCCTTTGATGAAAAACCGGACCAGAACGATAAAGAAGAAAAAGAATTGTTCCAGTCCATGTTAAGTTTCGTCCACAGCCATTATCAGGATCCTTTGACAGTCCGCCAGATCGCTGCCTACGGGATCATCAATAAGAATCGCTGTACCGACCTGTTCCGTAAATATACCCGGCTGTCCCCTATTAAATACCTGAACGAATACCGGCTTTATATGGCAAAAAATCTGATCCTAAACACGAAAAAACCTATATCTGAGATCAGTGCTGACGTAGGATACAATCAGATCAGCCATTTTATTGAACAGTTCCGGGGTGCCTATGGCCTTTCTCCCTTAAAATACAGGAACCAGTTTGCTGGTCAGTCTTCTGATCGTACCAGCAGTTTATCATAAGTCAGATCCATTCCTGCTGCTCCTAAAGGCGCTGTGATCAGGATTGCTAAAACCGCTACTGACAGAACGATCTGGCCACAGGGCAATCCCATTGCAAGAGGTACGGATCCGATCGCTGCCTGTACCGTTGCTTTTGGAAGATAGGCGATCACACAAAACAGCCGCTCTTTTTTGTTTAATTTCGTGCCCAGCATACAAAGGGATACTCCCACAGCCCGGAACATTAAGCCCACAAAGATCATCAGCACTGCTGCGATCCCTGCCTGCATGGTATAACGGATATCCACAGCTGCACCTACCAGTACAAAAAGGATCACCTCTGCTGCAATCCACAGTTTTCCAAATTTCTCTGAAAGACGTTTTGATACCTTGGGAATACATTTGATCCGGATCACTGCTGCCATACTTACAACTGCCAGCAGACCGGAAACAGATACCTTTCCCTTTAACCATGTTTCCACAGACATTAAGAAAAATGACATTCCCAGGATCAGAATTACTTTCATACTGTTGCGCACATAATGTTCTTTTGCATAAGCTGTTTCAAAGAACAAGCTGAGCCCGTATCCTGCCACTGCTCCCAGTGCTATGCCTAAAAGAATGGATACCGGAATATTGATAAAATCTGCAACATGTGCACTGCCGCCCTGAGCCATATTGGTGAATGTGGAAAACAGGACGATCACAAAAATATCATCACAGGATGCACCGGCCATGATCATCTGCGGAATTCTCTGGTCTGTTCCATATTTTGTCTCCATCAGCTGAACCATTCGCGGGATCACAACTGCCGGTGACACTGCGCCTAAAACAGCTCCCATTACAGCCGCTTCCACTCTTGAAATATGCAGGATAGCCGGGGCAAAAATAACAAAGGCCAGAATTTCAAAACTGGCAGGAACACAGGACATCATAAGAGCCGGTCTGCCTACTTTCTTTAGATCTGCCAAATTCAGGGACAATCCCGCTTTTAACAGTATGATGATCAATGCCATCTGCCGCAATTCCGAAGAGATCCCCAGGATCGACTCTGAAAGCCAGTTTAATACACAGGGCCCCAGTAAAATACCTGTGACCAACATGCCAATGATACGGGGTATCTTAAATTTCTGGCACAGCGCCGCCATGGCAAGACCCAGTAAAAATACAAATGATAGTGATGTTAACATTTTCATTTTCCTCCTTTAATAGCACGGATCCCCAAACCTGATCAATTCATATACTGTCAGCAGATCAACAGCCTCCATTGCAACAAAAAAAGCTGGTGACTCCGTGAATGTTTCATCACAGAAGTCATCAGCTTACATTTCTAAGCGGTTCAGGTTTCCCTTGGGAGAACTTCATTCCCGGCACTTATTATAAAACATAACCATCTGATTGTAAATATTTATTTTCAGATCGTCCGTTCTAATTTTCCATTCCATGATCTTTCATTTCATGATTTTCCATTGCATTTTCCAGGGAGCTGGCACCATTATAAAAAGCACAGCCGTTACGTCCGTTTTCCTTTACATGATAAAGGGCCTTATCTGCGTCTTTGAAAATGCTCTCACCCGGATTTTCCCTGTCAGAGAATGCCACACCTACGCTTAAGGTTACAGCCGGAACTTCTCCCTCTGTCTTTGCCAGTTCTTCCCCAACATACTTAAGCTTATCTTCAATGGTATACTTCAGGTCACTGGTCACATCTACCATGATCACGGCAAATTCATCACCGCCAATACGACAGACATAGTCGATGCTTCGGAATGCTTTTTTCAGGCTTCCGGTCACTTTCTGTAAAATAGCATCTCCCACTGCATGTCCATATATATCATTTACGGATTTAAAAATATCCACATCAATAAGGATCAAGGCAAAAAGCGCATCTCCTGTTTCATAAATATGAAGGAGTTTTTCATAGGAACCTCTGTTTAATGCCTCTGTAAGGGCATCATGCTCTGCCTGATGACAGATCAGCTTCTGGGTCTCCTGATTTTCCAGATAAACTCTGTTATAAGTATTTGCAAGGTTCTGCAGTTCAGCAGCGCCGATCGCAGGGAATATTTCCCCTTTTTTTATGCTTTCGTTATAGCTTACAAGCGGTCTGACAATAAGAAATCTTAACATCAGACAGATAAAGACCATGATCACCAGCATAAGAACAATGCCGATCTCCAGTTTCATGTACATATCAGAGAAAATGGTAGTTGCTCTTCCCTGGCGATTCCTCGTCTGGCTGATCAGTCCGTTCATACACCGTGATACATCTGAATTGATCCGTGTCCGCATGGTTTCATAATCATCATCACAGACCATGTTACCTGCCCGGATCAGTTTTCCGTCTCTTCCCAAATGGGCGTCTTCTTCACTTAACTGTACATTTTTTATGGCTTCCGGCCAGGTATCTTCCGGTACGGAAAGTGCCTCAGACACCAGACGCATGGCATAATATTCCGTGTTCATCAGTTCACTGGAATATTCCATTGCTTCCTCTAAGGAGTCAAATATCTCTGTTCCATCAAAATACTGCTTCAGGCTTTCCACTGCATTTTCCCTGCGATGGCTATTCGTTTCTGCAAAATACAGATCCATATACTTGCTTTCCCGGGTGATCGCATACAGGCGAACCTGCTCTGTCAGATAAGCAGAACCATTTTGCAGCTGTTTTGCCGCCTTTTCACAGGCAATATACTGTTCTGTAGTCATGCGAAGCGTTCTGAATTCTTTCTCACTCTTATAAGAAATGATCGCAAACATGATCGCCAGCACTACAGTTATCCCCATAGTCCATGCGCTTACTTTCCGTATCTTGATCTTTTTAGCCATAGCCGTACCCGCCTTTTTAATGTCTGATATACCTGTCTTTCAATTACTTTCTTCTGTCCGTTTTCTCCCATACATATCCCCTGGCAATTTTCATAGGATGCATAACAATGCCAAAAGAGCTGCCGGCCTTATTAAAGGCTTGGCAGCTCGCACATTCACGGCAGATTTTCTCGCCACTTCTCCTTAAAACACTAAATTGATTTTATCACAGCAGGCTGGGGGGAGTCAAGGCTGGATAGAGATACAACTTTGTAGACTTTGCTTTCTTTTGTTGATTTTAGCCCCGCGGATGCGGGGAATACTATATCTCTGGAATTTAATCAGGGAGCATCCCTGCGTACGCAAGGACTATAGATACGTTCTATTTTATCCATCCATACACTAACAATATTGAGTTGGTTTGTCAAGAGATTAATGCTGCTTTTACAAAGAGCATCTGCACATAAGAAATGCTTAAATTTTACAGACTGGGCAATTAGATGTTGCTTTGTTTATGCGGGGAAATACAACCACCAGTAACTTTTTCCGGCTGCTACCTGGGTTCATCCCCGCTCACGCGGGGAATACAGTCCCCTATGGGCATGTTCCCGGCTTATGCCAGGTTCACCCCCGCTCACGCGGGGAATACGACGGCGTGATTACGTCGATTGGGCTTAACTTGGGTTCACCCCCGCTCACGCGGGGAATACGAAGCATGTGCAAAAGAACTTGCCGCCCGCCTGGGTTCATCCCCGCTCACGCGGGGAATACTTGTCCCCGGTATTCTTAAATCTGCTGATATCAGGTTCATCCCCGCTCACGCGTGGAATACTCCTGCACGCTGTTGAAATTTCCCGATCTTGTAGGTTCACCCCCGCTCACGCGGGGAATACTCATCCTGAAATACTGTTCTTGCTTCGCTTACAGGTTCACCCCCGCTCACGCGGGGAATACCAGACACGGATCCAGAACCACCATTCAGATGGAGGTTCACCCCCGCTCACGCGGGGAATACACGGTAGAGGAAGTTTTCCAGAGTCATAAATCAGGTTCACCCCCGCTCACGCGGGGAATACGCCCATACCATCATTTTCTTCACCAGGCGGACCGGTTCACCCCCGCTCACGCGGGGAATACATGTGAAGGGTGAAGATAATGCCTGATCTGAAGGGTTCACCCCCGCTCACGCGGGGAATACCTGGAAATATAAAAACATTAGGAGGAGCAACCAGGTTCACCCCCGCTCACGCGGGGAATACCCTCCCCCATCTTCCGGATCGCAGACTGAGCCAGGTTCACCCCCGCTCACGCGGGGAATACACTAAAAAAAGCCTTATTTTATCTCACTTTTTCCAACACCCATTTTCACATTTCATTTAACTTCTGATATAACTGATATGTAAGATAACAGTCTGGTAACGCCCTATGTGCATTTGAAACTTCATATCCCAGATGCTTCATAAGTGCTTCCAACTGGTAACTTCCCACCCCCTTTATTTTTCTCCGCGACAATGCCAATGTATCTTTGGAAGCAGTTCCCAGTTGCATTTCTATTCCCAGTTTCCGACAGGCAATGCGGATGAAATTATAATCAAACATAACATTATGTCCTATAATAACTCTGTTTCCGGCAAATTCAAACAATTTATTAAGTACTTCGTCCAGTGGTCTCCCCTGACTTTGCAATTCCTGTTCTGTAATGCCTGTCAGTTTTTGTATCTCTATTGGAATTTCACCTTTTATCTGGATAAGCATAGAAAATTCTTCTGTGACAGTGCCTGCCTCTATTTTTAACGCACCGACTTCTATTATCTCATCCTTTTCCGGTGATGTTCCTGTTGTTTCTATATCGAGTACCACAAAACCTTCCTGAAACTTTTTCCTGGCACGGGCTTTGGCCATTCTGTCTGCCATGTATAGCCGCTCCGCCCGGCTTTTTGCTCCCGATATTCCCTTATCTTCTTTTTCCGACATCTTAGATGCCCTTGCAGACGGAAGCGGCCTTCTCATCAGCTTTATTCCATCAAGATCAACCGGCTCCCAGGTTGTATTATGCACACGAAAATCCATTTTCTGTTCTCCCGGTGCACTAAAAACCATGGTTGCCTGTCCTGACTTTATATTTTCACAAATACGCTGCCAGACTTCTTCCCTTACCCTGCTGCTCACATTTCCAACGAAAACCCCAGTGTTGATCTCACACAGCCATTTAGATATGTCCCCCCGGACTTTTGGCGGACAGTCAGACAGCATGATCACGATCATTCCCATTCCTCCTGTCCATAGGAACGTCCATTCCTGACTGTTCCTTCTTTATCGTCCCATAAATAAACAGCTTCTACTGCATCTTCCTTTTTTTCATCCTCTGCCAGAAACAGCCATCGAATGTCTTTCACCATACGTTCCAATATATGCTTTTCAGTCATCACATCTCTGACCTTCCTTCGGACGATCCCCGGAAGATCTTCCGGTTCTTCTGATGCCACCTGAAAAGCAACAGGGATAACTACCTCTGATTTATACAGATCCGCAATATCATATACAAAAGAACAGTCATGTCCCACATGGATAAAACCAAGTCCCGGTGACAGGCCAAGCGCAAAAATCACTGCATGGGCCAATCCGTACAGACATGCACAGCCTGCTGACAATGCCTGATTTACCGGATCTCCTGTTTCAAAATGCTCCGGATCATAATCTCTTCCGTTCCATTTTACATCATATTCCTTGGCATATTTACGATAAACAGATCTTACTCTGCTTCCTTCCCTTCCACGCAGCTGCTGAAGTGTCATTTTAGAAGAATTTTCCTCTGGAAAACGCAGCTGATACATCTTTCTTACGATCATAAGATGTTTTCTCTGGTTACTTACACACTCTGCCTGTCGGATCAGAAAAGCGGACCTGTGAGTAAGAGGACGTCCGCCTGCATAGTACCTGACACCATGTTCTCCGATCCAGACCACGCTGACACCGGCATCTCCGATCAGCTCCATTGCACGATGGCTCACTGTTGTCCCCGGGCCTAAAAGCAGTACTGAAATAGATGCTGCAGGAACATGGATGATACCCTGATCATCCGTAACTGTGATCGCACTGTCCTGACGGTTTAATTTACAATGTTCAAAATACAGAAACGTCATTCTGTCTCTGATCTGAGGCAGTGCCTGTAACTCAGGACGGATCATTCCCGGCATTTCACTCATATGTTTCTCCTTATTTGGCAGTTTACTGCAAAAGAAAACTCAAAAAGCACCCCATCCGCAGACTTATATATGAACAATGGTAAGCAATCCCATTCCATAAGCTTTTCCACGCCCGATACCGGCTACCAAAAGCTCTTTGAATTTTTCTTCATCATAAACCTTCAAAATTCCCTCATATGTCACGCCTTTAATACTGACCTTGTTCTTTCCCTGTTCCTTTCCTTTTCTGAAAATGTGCCAGTCTCTCTCAACGATCTGAAAATTTTCCGGCAGAAGTTCAAAGCCATGTTTTTGTGCTCTGTCAAGAAGCCATTCTTCCTGGTACTTAAGAGAACAATGAGCTTTTACTTTTCCCCGTTCTCCAGGCGTGCTTGCCACACTTCTTGTAGGATTTGCCACCAGTTTAAAATGCCACCAGGTGTCATTTTTTACCCGTTCCAGAAGTGGTGTGTAATCTTTCGTCTGATAGGCATTCTCGTCATCAGGGAAACCATACCTGCGCACTCCAATGCTAAGATCCGGCCTGTCCGGGCTTAATATCAACAGATACAGCCTGTCTCCCAGATATTCAAGTCTCCATAAATTTCTCTTTCTTTCTCCCAAAAATCCACTTTCAACAAGTCCATGGATCTTTTCCTGTGAGCCTAAAAGGCGTATGGTATCCATATTTTTTGTATTTAATTCCATTCTGGTCAAATACATATATTTTTATCACCTCACAATTCTCCCATGGCATCATGTTCTCTTACAATATCCGGATTTTTGCCTGCAGTCATTTTGTCTGAAATTACCCTATCTGATACGTTCCATTCCGTCCGTTTCATCCTTCTGTAACCATACCTTCTCTGATACGGATCAAAAGACTCTGCCTTATCTTTTACCATGCCGCCTGTAGGATCATCTGGCGCACATTCAATAAACATGGGAAGTTTTAAAGGCATTTTTTCCTTTTTCCATTCAGGTCCCTGCCATGGTTCCTCTTCTAATGCTGTTTCTAATGGCAGATCCCGTATTCCTAAAACCATACCAGCTTCCGGCGGACAGGATCTTCTTCCCAGAAAAAGGGGAAATGCCGGATGTTTCAGGGCATATTCCAATTTCTGTAAAAATCCTTTATCCTCGCACTCTAATCCAACCAAAAATATAGCATCTGACAGATAATATCTGGTGGTTATATAGGAATTTTTCTCACTATGGGCTGTATGAAAATCCTTTAAAAGTCTTCCTTCCTGATCCGTCCTGACTCCCAGTCTCAGCTGGTTTAAACTGCTGATGTCTTCGTTTCTTTGAATTCCCAAAGCTGCTGCCAACAGTCCTGTCACTCCACTTTTTGAAGGTGCATTTTCCGTCCGGCGAACTTCAAATTTTGAATCAATCCCCCATGACTGGACAGGTCCTGCCAAGCGAAGTAACAATGTACTCATTCTTCTCCTCCATCATCTAACTGTGCCTGGATCTCTGTCTTTACGCTTTCCAACAGCTGTTTTAAAGACATAACCTCTGCGGCTCCTTCCAGCTGATCACCAATGCCAAATGCCTTTTCCGGTTCATCTGCATAATTATCATATACTTTCTTCGCATATGCAGTCATAGCTTCCACAGACTTATCTACATAGCCGCAGTTGCTTAAGATCGGACGCTCAAATGCCCCACAAAGATTTAACGGCTGGTCCTTTCTTACTGTAATGTATACTGCATCCGGCAATGTACGGTTTGCAAAGGTATTCTGTTTTCCTGTAGGCATAGAGCAGATAAATGCCTTTATAAATCCTTCTACAACCTCTGCCGTATCTTTTCCAAGATGGCGGTACAGTTCCATTACATTTACCGTTGCATAGCGATACATGGTAAATGAGTTAAATTCCACGGTTCCAAGATGACCTGCACCTGCATTGTCTTCCTGTGAGCAGTCATCTACTGCCGTAAAATAATCATATTCGTTGTGGATCGTATGGGTAGAAATACTGTGTGCAACCTGTGCTGCCGCATCATAATTTAAAGAAGGATCACTTGCCACCATTCTTCCAAACAACGCCATGTCATAGGAAGGCTCTTTCTGCATTGCTTCCTTGTATGCCTTTTTATCTGTATTTCCGGATACCACCAGCTGGGCCAGCGCCTTAGCCTGTCCTTTGCTCATAAAGAGAAGGGCATCACTTTCTCCCTTTTTATCATTGATCTTGATGCCGGCATTTTTAAGGGCCTCTGTTGCCTTCTTTTCTACATCAGCTTCATCCGAAGCCTGTAAACGGATCTCCTTCGCTACCATTTCAATCACTTTTTTGGTTCTGCTTCCTATGTTCTGCTCATGGAACAACTGGGAAAAATACTCTCTCATAGCCTTTTTCCATGCCTGTGAAGAAACTCTGGCTCTCGTAGTACCTCCATATACTGCTGTTTTAGGACTTCCTGTATCATCTCTGTTTATACAGCTTGGCGGAACTGTCTGTACCACATGCAGATCCACATATAATCTTTTTTCATCCATTTTCCTTTTCCTCCTCATTTTCTGCTTTTACATTACAGTATCTGTAAAAATCTCGTCCCCATTTTAACCGGATCTCCGGAATTTTTTCAAAATCCTGATACAGATAAAAATCCACTGCTAACTGCACATAATCCAGACGGATCTCCTTCTGCCTGAATAACTGCACCATTCCCTTCATATGCCATGCTAATTCCGTCAGATCGGATGATACAGCTGCTGCATTAAACCTTCTGCGTACTGCTTTTAATGACTCCGGATCTTGTGCTGCCATTTCTCCTGTTGCTCTGCCAAAGCCAATTCCCCTTTGGTGGGCATTTTCATCTTTAAGAGAACGACTTTGCTGATGGATCGCATACAATGTAAATGCCGTATACAATGCCAACTCTGCCCGCCCAGGTGTATTTCCTCTGCCTATTAATTCCTCTGGCAGATCTTCAAATAAAATCCCCCAAAGTTCCGGATCTGCGCCTGGTACTTTTCCAACACCTTTACGCATTTTAGCCAGATATGCCTTGGTTCCGCTCTCATCTGGGTTTTCTCTTAATACACGAAGCTTCTTTTCCACAAATCCTTTCATCTGTTCAATCGGATTGCTATTTTCCATCCTCTTCACCTCCTATCAGTGATAAATTTTATGTAGTTTTCCAAGAAACCAGTTATAAGCTTCCGGTGAAGCATAGTACACATCATCTTTCATTCTGCCCGCAAAGGCAGCTTCTCCTGCATTTGAAACCATTTCTTCTCCCAGTTCTTTTCCAACCATTTGAATGATCTCATCTAATTTTTTACAAGTTTTTGATATATCATCTGTTTCTGGTAAAATTTCCATAAGCCATCGTCTAAAAGGCTGGTCGATCCGGTCATAGAACAATTCCTTTGCATAGACAATATCTGCATCTCTGCCTTCTGCCTTGGCAAGATTTCCTTCCAGCATCCCAATAGCCCCAGCTACCTCTTCACATTTATTGATCTCGTCTAAGATCCTGCTCTGCCATGGACGACTCATCTGTAAAAGCAGTTCACCCTGAAAAGCCAGTGAATCACTGAATGTATCATTCACAAAAAAATCTTTATCTCCATATTGTACAGAAGCAATCCTAAAACGGATCGGTCTTATTTTCCATTGCATTTCCGTTGCTATGGTATCATACCAGCTGACAACTCCCGGCTTTCGCACATTGGATCCCGATTCTACAAATATGCTTCCAAAATCCCGCCACATTTGTCTGGAAGGATCATGTCTGCGTGGTGTGAAAAATTTTCGATCCTTTTCTTTCACTTCTCTCCACACAGTCATCTGCTCTGCATATGCCAGGTTTTTGTCAAAGAAATCTCCTCCCAGCAGGTAATATCCAACCACCTTATTATGATCTCGTTTTAACAGAAGCCGCCTTGACTGCAAAGTAAGAAGTTCTGCCAAATTATCAGGAACTGCAATTTCCTGTCTTTCTTTTTTAGATGGTTCCCGCTCCCATATCGGCTTGTCCTCTCCCTCCCAAAGACTTCTTCCGTCTTTTAAAAGGGTAAGATTTAACATGAGCGTCTGAAAAAGGTTATCTCCAACTGCAGCGATCAATCCCAGCTTTCCAGGCCATCCTACTCCCGGTGAAGGAAGACCTTTTCCTTTTGGCTTTGCAGAAGTATCATCATAGGCATTTACATATAAAAGCCATCTGGCTGCTGCTGCATATTCCATTTCCTGCTTTTTGATCCCATTACACAATGGAAAAAGACGTACCTTGTTTCCACTTTCAGAAAGCTCCCCATTTAATTTTGCAACCGTATACTCGGTTCCCACAGCTGCTTCCGGTATCTGCCAGAATGGATATTGATCATGGAATAACCAGAAACGTTCATGATATTTCTCCAGATATGTACGGATCACATCTTCTTTAAAATATCCTTTTTCCCATAAGGCTCTCCATCTTTTTCTGGCTTGTGTGGGCGTATCGATCACATTGTCCTGCCCATCTTCATCCATTTTTGAAAATATGGTGTGCAATACTGCCAGAAGCAAACGCAAAACAGCCATATCCTGTTCTGGTGTATCCCCGCATAAATCCCTGTACTCATGCGCATGTATCATTGCCTCCGGAAGAGAAACCATTTCTTCTGAACAGTCATCTTTTAATACTCGTATCCACGCTTCTTCTAATAAATTAAACTCCGGCGTTTTCATTTTTCCTTGTCCTCCTTTCTGCTGGATAATCCTGTTTTCCTGTCGTAATGTAAATGATGTTTGTTTAATTCTGCACATAAGTTTTCGTCCAATAAAAGTACCAGCTCTTCACGAAGTTTCGGAGCATATTGCCACTGGGCAAAATACTGATCTGTGTCATCTCTCAATTTTTTCAATACCGGTTTATAATTATATTCATTTGAAAATATAGATGACAGCCGTAACTTTTGTTTTAATATTTCTTTCGTTTCTTCTTCCGATGGAATATTATCCGCCGAAATACGCTTTCCTCCATACTGCCATGGCAGAAAACAGATATCATCTCCCTTTTTCCGCAAAACAAGTACTTCAATGGACGGGGATCCTGCACGCACGGATGCCAGTGCTGAGGCATCTGTTAATTCCGGATCACCTTCAGACATCCATGTTGCAATACTGTCAAATTCCGGATTTGTTTCATCTTCGCATGCGGGTTCACCTACTAATGATCTTTCTGCTTCCTTCTTCAATTTTTTTAAATTCGTGTCATATCTATGCCATAATTCATTTTTCTCACACTCTTCCGGCTCTGCATACACTTTCTGAACATAAACAGGAATATCATCTGGAAGACAAAACTGTTCTGGAAGTTTATCCAAAGTCCGTTGAAGCAGCCATTCATCATAAACAGCCCTTGTTTCTGTCAAAACATAGCATTTAGCCAGCTGCAGACAGAATGTTCTTATTCTTCCCCCATGACGATGTTCGCGTCCTATTCTCTGAAGCAACAAGTCCATAGGACAAAGATCTGTGATCATTACATCAAAATCAATATCAAGGGACTGTTCCAACACCTGTGTTCCAACTATGATCAGTTTATTTCGCTGTTCAGAGGTAGAATTTTTTCCTGCACGTTTTAAAATTTCTCTTTCAATCTCTGCACGATCCGATATAATAAACTGTGAATGCATCTGGATCATTTCACATTCAGGAAAACATTCAACAATCTTTTGTGCAAAATCCTGTGCTCTTGCAACTGTATTTAAAATGATACCGGCACAGCCTCCATCCTTCAAAGAATTTTTCAGGATCTCCATGCATTCCTCATCTTTAATACGAATGACCTGAACAATCTCTTTCTTACCATCTAAACGCATCTGCTTCTGGCAGACCTGCTTCCCATCTGTCCATGTAAAAAGCGGATATCCTGTTGCATTACACCAGTCTGCACTTGCATTCATGTTCCTCTTATTCAAATAAGCCTGTATTAAATTAAATCTATATTTTTGAGGTAATGTAGCTGACAAAACGATCACTGGTACATGGTACGCTCCCAACCAGTTTAAAATCCGCTCCAAAAATGTCATCATGTACGAATCGTATGAATGTACCTCGTCGATAATGACCACTTTCCCCGCCAATCCCAGATGCCGTAACATTACGTGTCTCTGATTTAATGCGGCCATCAGGAGCTGGTCAATAGTTCCAATCACAAAATCAACTAACAGTGCCACTTTCCTGCCTTCAAACCAGCTGTGAACCACCAGATTGTTTTCTTCATCTTCACCTACTGACAAAGCTGAACCTTTTATCAACTGCTGGTAATCTTCATTTAACGCAACCGCTCCGTGTGCCAGACGTATGCCAAGTTTTACATTTTCTGACTGCTGTTCTGCCCATTTCATCAGTCTTGGAAAAAGTCCGTTTGCCGTAGCCTGTGTAGGAAGCCCGAAGAAAATTCCACCGCTTCCTGCTTTTTGCCCTAGAATTTCCGCCATTGCCAAAGCTGCTTCTGTCTTTCCAACTCCCATCTGGGCTTCCAGAATAAAAATTCCCGGTTCTATGGTGTTTTGCGCTATTTCCATTGCTGTATGCTGCACTTCTCTTGGCAAAAATCCGAACCTCTCTTCAAAAAGTGCATCATCCATTCCCCAATCATTTTCCCCTGGGATCCAGAATTCCGGGAAATTCAGTCTTTCAATCGCATTGTTCACTCTTTTGGGATAGTCTGTATCCTTTCCCAGACAGTCAGTCTTTATCAGCGGAAAATAATATGTATTAGAAGCGATCCAGTCCGCCATGATCAAAAGCCCCGTAAGGATCACCTGCGCTTCCATACTGATATCCGGAAGTTCTTCTACACTGGAAAATCCACTTTTTTCAAGTGCTGTATCCAGCCATTCTTTCCATATAGCTTCCCACTTGCCTCTTTGTTGTCCAAAAAATACATCTTTACCATAGTTTTCTATTTTTTCTTCTATCTCATCCGAACACTCATCGGGTGTCTTACCATGATGGGAACCAACAATTACCGAAATTCCGATTGGTACCCCATACTTTCTCAAAATGCCTTCTCCACACAAAGAATGAGATATCCTATTAGTCAATTTTTTCGGGTCAATAAGTTTTATTCCTTCCTGGATGATTGCCTCACGGATTATTTTCACTCCCTCAGAGATGTTTGATTGAAATACATACGTCATTTTAGCCGTATCATGGCAATATGCAAGAAACAGGCATACCTTCAATCCCATCTCTTCCCCCATGTCTTTACAGATCACTTTTATAGCGGCTGGCGGAACCCAGTTATGATAAAGGTATTCCATAACGCCAGCCGTATCATAAGAATGCATCCATAACGGAAGCCAAAGTTCATTATCTGTACGGTCTGTCTTTGCGATCATATGATTCAGAATTTTCGTTCTTTCTTTCACTCCTTTTTCCCCCCTGTCTCTCTTACTATCTGACTCCAATATACCTCTCTTCCACTCAAAAGTCAACGCTCACTTTATTTCAATAATATTTAATCAGTTTTATTTTTTGTTTCATAAAAAACAGCAACGCCATACCAATGATCTCTCACCGATACAGCGTCGCTGCTAATATCATCTCACCTTTATCTCATATTAATCCCACATCTAACCATTCATCATTTCTTCTTTTCCCTGCTATACACCAGAACCAAAAGGATAATGATAATGCCCTGTACAACCTGACGGCCTGCATCTGGGATGCTTACAATGGTTAAGAAATCATCCAGGATAGTCATGATAACAGCACCTGCAATGGTTCCCAGGTAGCCGCCTTTTCCACCTGTAATGGCTGTTCCACCGATGACAACTGCTGCAATGGTCTTTGTATTATAGCTGGTTCCTACATCCAGGAAGCTGGTTCCTGTATATCCAACCAGAAGGAAGCCTGATACAGCTGCGATCACCGCAGAGATCAGATAAACAGAGAAAGTAACACGGCCTGTGTTGATACCGGAGAAGCGGGATGCTTCTTCATTGATACCTACAGAATACAGCTTTCTGCCGTAAGGAGTCTTATGTAACAGTACAATGGCGATCACTGCAAGAACTGCCCAGATCAGAACAATACCGGATACGATACCATACATACTCTGTCCGCAGATGGAACGGAGCAATGGTGCTGCATTTCCCTTTGGTGCACCCTTTGTATAGATCAGGAAAATACCCTGTATCACAGTTCCAACACCCAGTGTCATAATAAATGGCGGGATCTTTAACCAGTAAACACCAGTTCCATTGATCAGGCCTACTACGATGCCCATTACGATCACAGCTAAAAGAGCCGGAAGCATGGAACTGTCACGTCCCATCATGATCTGGGCTGCGATCACATTTGCAAAGGTAATGGTATTTGCAATAGACAGGTCAATACCTCCTGTAAGGATCGTAAGGTTCTGTCCGATTGCTGCGATCCCCATAAAGGACGCAAGTCTTAAAATACCTGCCATATGGGTGGGATTCAAATATCCCGGAGATAATATCTGAGCCAGTACCAGAAGAAGGATCAGGATCAGGTAAACTACGATCTGACTGTTTTCTAAATATTTACTGCACAGTTTCTTCACGATTAAACACCTTCCTTTCTTCTGTTAATGTTTCTTATGCATTGCACTTAAGGACAGTGCCAGGATCAGGATCAGACCCTGACATACAAACTGGTAGAATGACGATACACCAAAAAGGTTTAGCATATTATTGATAATGGAAATAATAAATACGCCTGCTATGGTTCCCAGAGGATCACCTACTGCACCGGTCATGGCAGTTCCGCCTACTACAGTTGCTGTAATAGCATTCATTGCGTAGTTCTTTCCGATCGTCGCGTCTGCAGAGTTCATCTGGGCACTGAGGAAGATACCGGCAGCTGCACAGAGAAGACCTGCCAGACAGTAAGCAATGAATTTTACCTTTTTTACCTTTACACCTGTGGAATAAGCAGCATTTTCACTGCCGCCAATAGCTCTTAAAGCTTTTCCATATGGAGTCTGGTTTGTTAAGGTTCTCACAAGGATCAGGATCACCAGGAATAAGATCAGCGGAACCGCTCCCTTTAAACCTCTTGTAAGAAATTTAGAAAATGCCTTATGTACAGAACCGCCCGGCTTTGGCATAAGAAGCAATGCGCAGCCATCAAAAATTGCTGTTGTTGCAATGGTTACGATAATAGGAGCCAGATTTCCTCTTGTTACCAGCACTCCGTTTAAAGCACCGCAAACCAATCCCAGGACTACTGCTGCGATCAGCGGTAAAATAAATCCAACAGGAGATTCTGTATTCATAGTCATAACACAGACTACATTGGCCAGTGCCACGATACCGCCTAATGACAGGTCAATACCACCTGTTAAAATGATCAGTGTCTGTCCTAATGCTACCATCAAAAGAGGAAAAGAAGTCCTGAGCAGGTTTTTAAAGTTTCCTATAGTGAAAAAGTCACGGCTGAACACACTTACAAGGAGCATAAGTGCGACCAGGAATACATATATGATCACCACATGTCCATGTTTGTTCCAGAAGTTTTTATTTAGCTTGTTCTTCATCCTTCTGTCTCCTCCTTTGTCCGTTCCTTCTTCATGCCCATGCCAAACTGCATGATCAGCTCTTCTGACAGCTCTTCTTTCTGTAATGTACCGGAGATCCTGCCTTCATACATAACAATAACACGGCTGCTCATTCCGATCACTTCCATCATGTCGCTGGAATTCATGATCACGGCTACTCCCTGTGCTGCCAGTTCATGCATGATCTGGTAAAACTCACGCTTTGCCTCTACATCAATACCTCTGGTAGGTTCATCAAACAGGATCACCTTAGGCTCTGTTGCAAGTTCCTTTCCAAGTACTATTTTCTGCTGGTTTCCACCGGAAAGGCTGGAAACCGGAAGCTCCAAGCCACCTAATTTAATAGAAAGGCGTTTTACCATATCTTCCGCAAAACTGGTTTCTGCTTTCTGATCGATAAATGGTCCATTCATTCTTTTTTTCATACTGGAAACAGCCAGATTGTGACGGTTGGAAAGCTCCAGCATAAGTCCCTGTCTCTTACGGTCTGCAGGAACTAAGGCTACGCCGCACTGGATGGCCTGGCTTGCGCTTTTGATCTTTTCGGTCTTTCCATTGACTATGATCTCTCCCTTAGTCAGCGGATAAAGTCCGCTGATGGCATTTAAAAGCTCCGTCTGACCATGTCCCTGAAGACCTGCAATTCCAAGAACTTCTCCTTTAAATACCTGGAAACTTACATCTTTTAATTTTCCATCGTTATCTGTAAGGTTCTTTGCCTCAAATACTACTTTGCTGTAATCCGGCTCACAGACTGGCGGCGGGAAAATATTAGTAAGAGAACGGCCTACCATCATTTTGATCAGCTCATCCTCGTTCATTTCCTTCATATCCCTGGTTCCCACATAATGACCGTCTTTAAATACGGTAATTCGGTCACCCAGTTCAAACAGCTCTTCCAGACGGTGGGAAATGAAAATAATGGTCTTACCGTTATCTAGGAGGTTGTGGATGATCTGATACAGCTGGACAACTTCTTTCTTTGCCAGCGCAGATGTGGGTTCATCTAAGATGATCAGTTCCGGATCTCTTACCAGGATCTTTAAAATCTCTACCATCTGCTGTTTTGCAACAGGAAGTGTGCTGACTAAAGCGTCCGGATCTACATGGATCCCATACTTATCCATTGCTTTTTCGATCTCTTCATGGATCTTCTTTTTGTCTATCATTCCCAGGGCATTTACCGGCTCCTGGTTCAGATATACGTTTTCAGCAACTGTCATCTCTCCTACAAGTGTCAGTTCCTGGAATACCATCGCAATTCCCATTTTCTGGGAGTGCTCCGGGCTTTTAATAGTAACCTTTTTGCCATGGAAATAAATCTCACCCTCATCTGCCTGGTGGATGCCAGCCAGAATCTTTAATATGGTACTCTTTCCGGCACCATTTTCACCTGCAAGAATGTGTACTTCACCTTTATTACAGGAAAATTCTACCCGGTCCAGAGCGGTGATCCCAGCAAAACGCTTTGTAATATTTGTCATTCTCAGTATCTCTTCTGCCACGATAGACCTCCTCCTCAACATATCCATATGCTCCCAAGATTCCGGGAGGACATATTCTTTAAAGGGCTGCTGCAAGTTTCTTTGCGGCAGCCCCTTGTTTATTTCTTTTATTCCGGATTACTTGTAAAGTTTCTGAAGTGCTTCATCATCCAGCTCTGTTAATACCCAGAAGCTGTCTGGCATATCCGGGCGGTAGTAATCCTCCAGGTTATCCTCAGTAACTGTTTCAATATCCATAACTACGTTCTTTGGAACATCTTCACCATCTAAAGCCTTAATTACAGTACGAAGAGCTTCTGCACTGGTGTAAGTTGGGTTAGAAGGAGCGATGCAGCTTAAGCCGTTATCGCGATTTTCATACCATGCCTTTAATGCACCATTGTTGCCTTCACTGGTCATAGGAACCAGATCACGTCCTGCTGCGATGAAAGCATCAATTGCTCCCTGTGTCATAGCACCGCCCTGTGACCATACACCATCAATCTCAGGATAAGCGGAAAGCATGGACTCAACAGCTGCCTTGCCCTGTGCATAGTCCCAGGATGCATTTGCAGAACCTAAAACTTCAATATCCGGATAGTTCTTAAATACTTCTTCAGCACCGCCCCAACGTAAGGAGTCTGTTGCTGCACCGGCAATACCATTTAATACAATGATCTTGCCCTTGCCATCCAGTTTTTCAGCCAGCCACTCAGCACCAATGCGTCCAAATTCTGTTTCATCAATACCAACAGTTGCTACCTGCTCGTCTGTATCAACTACGTTATCAAAAGATACAACCTTAATACCAGCTTCTGTTGCTTCTTCTACAACAGGTGCCAGAGCAGTTGGAGATGCTGCAGTAATTACAATAGCATCTACCTTCTTTGTGATCAGATCCTGCATATCACTGATCTGCTTGTTAATATCTTCATTAGAGTTGGTGATATAATATTCACTTACAACGCCTTCTGATTTTAATTTTTCTGCTTCAGATACAAATTCCTGCTCCATCTGGGCACGCCATGAGTTTCCGATAGAATAGTTGCAAAGCGCTACTACATATCCTTTACCATCTCCCTTTGCTTCTTCTTTTTTGCTTTCTTCAGAAGATGCAGCCGCAGCTGCTGTAGTTGCCTCTGCTGAGCTTCCTGCTGCTGTAGTTGATGTGGAAGATCCTCCTGAGCTGCAAGCCGCCAGACTCATTGCCATCATTGCTGCTAACCCCATTGCTACTACTTTTTTTCTCATACTGTTACCTCTCCTTTGATGTGATTAATGATTTTATCTCATTCTGCTGCCTGCAGAACCATATCAATCTTAAAAACAGCTTTTAAAAAAACAACCTTCTGGCATTTTCTGCCATGATCTTTTCCTTGGCTGATTCCGGAATATTCTTGCACTCCTCTGTTACCAGACGGATCAGCTGATTTAAAGTTCCTTTCTTTAACATTCCCGGATAATCAGAAGCCCACATCATCTTATCAGCGCCTACCTTCCGGTAACATTCTTCGATAATGTTCACAGATGTTTTCCATGGATACTCTTCCTCATAATAGTCCGGAACTGTAGATGTATCAATATAAACATTTTCATATTCTTTTACGATCTGAAGGACTTTTTCATAATTTCTCTTTGGCATCCCTGCCCTGAAGCAGATATCTGCTCCCATATGGCATATTACAAATGTAATATGGGGATAGGTCTTTGCCAGCAGTTCCAGATCCACAATATCTTCCCTGCGGAACATATGGATGAACATGGGCTGATGATATTGTTCACAACAGTCCCATACAGGTGCAAGTTTTGGATCTGCAAGCCTTGTTCCCGGTGCGCACTGAAACGTACTGTCTACTTCGATCTTCATACCAAAAAGGATGCCTTCGTCATAGATCTGAGCCAGTTCCTCTGCTGCCGCCTTACCTTTCATAATATCCACCAGAGCTACGCCCCTTAAGCGGTCCGGATACTTTTTTACACTTTCTTTAAAATAATAATTGTGATAGCCATAAAATGGATTTGGCATAAGCAGCGCTTTTTCAATTCCGCACCAGTCCATATAGGCGATCAGCGCTTCTGCCGTACTGCAGCTGCGTTCAAAGGAAGGGGGAAGAAACTGAATCTCCCTGTTACCGATCGTAACCTTTCCCTGGCTGGTAGATGACATTGGCTGTCCCTGTGTGATACCAGCTACCTTTTCATAAATGTGAGCATGTATGTCGATGACTTTCATAACATTGACCTTTCTTTTCACATCTCTTGTGTTTTTGTACATTTTTTCGTGTTTTCTGATCTGTTCTTAGTATAGCCTGTACATATTTTTCTGTATATGTGATTTCATTTGAAAATATTTTGATTTCATTTGATTTTATTGACGCTCTTATAAAATCATGTTTTAATGTTTACAGATTAAAATACGTGAATAAGCAGGAGGTATTTTTATGTTTAAAATTCTTTCATATCCTATTAAAGACGGAGATCCTACCTGGCCGGGAAACCCAACCTGTTCTCTGGAACCTCATACTTCCATTGCAAAAGGAGATACCGCAAATACGGCTACTATCCATCTTTTTAATCACTACGGTACTCATCTGGACGGCCCTATGCACTTTAATCCAAATGGTATTTCTCTGGACAAAGTTCCCGTGGAACGTTTCTTCTATCAGAAACCTCTTGTGATCGACGTTCCTAAAAAAGCCGGTGAAAAGATCCTGATCGAAGATCTGATGCCTTACAAGGACCAGATCGCACAGGCAGATTTTCTCTTTTTACGCACCGGTTTCTGGAAGAAACGCAAAAGCGATCCTTCTGTTTATGAAAATAACGGACCGGCCGTTGGAAGCGCTGCAGCAACCTATTTACGTGAAAATTTCCCAAATCTGAAAGCCATTGGCCTGGATTTTGTTTCCCTTGCTTCTTACAGTGACGGAAAAGACGGCGATCTGGCCCATCAGATCATGCTTGGCATGTACCAGCCCGGCTACATCTGCATTGTAGAAGATATCAACATGGAAGAACTGCCGGAAGGCTTTTTAAAACAGGCTGCAGCTGTCCCGCTGATCATTGTAGGGATCGACAGCTGTCCTGTCACCATGTGGGCCGAGTTTTAGGGAATAACTCTGGGAGGTTTATTTATGACTTTTCTAAAAAAGAACTGGTGTCTGATGATCATTGCCGTTCTTTTGTTCCTGTTAGTCTACACTATTTACACCAGCTCCATTCCGCTGCCTGATGTGGTGAATCACGTTGACGATCACATAACAGTAGGATTTTCACAGATTGAAACAGATAATCCCTGGCGGACTACCCAGATCAACAGTTTTCGTGAAGCCTTTGGCCCCAGTAATATTGACTTTATCTACCATGAGCCGGAAGAATACACCGCAAAATGGCAGCAGGAAGACATTACAGAACTGATCCGTGAAAAAGTAGACTATCTGGTAATCGTTCCCGCAGATCTGGATGCCCTTGTTCCTGCCCTTGAAAGTGCAAAAGAAGCAGGAATACCTGTTATCCTTATTGAACAATCTGCTGATACTATTGACCGGGATCTGTATATGTCCCGGATCTCAGCGGATTATCTGCGGGAAGGAGCGATCTGCGCCCAGCTGCTAGCTGAAAAATATGCCGGCCGCTCCTGCAACATTGTAGAGATCTACGGTACGGAAAGCTCTCCCTCTGCCAAAGCCCGCTCCAAAGGCTTTCACCAGGCTTTGAAAAACTATCCGCAGCTGCATATCATTGACACAGAATACGGAAATTTTGACCGTGTAACAGCCCAGAAAGCCATGGAAAATGCCCTGGTAAAAACCAGTGACTCCCACAAAAGCGTCCAGGCAGTTTTCGCTCACAGCGACGAAGACGGCCTTGGTGCCCTTCAGGCAATCAAAACAGCCGGTCTGTCTCCCAATGACATTTCTATTGTATCCATCAACGGGATCCAGGATGTGTGCAAGGCGATCATTGCAGGGGAATATTTAGGAACGGTGGAAAGCAATCCAAAATGGGGATTTATTGTAGAAACCCTGATCAATCAGCGGGAACGGGGATACACTCCATTTCCTACGGTGATCATCCCTTACAATATTATTACAGAAGCAAATGCCGTCAGCTATTTTCCTACTGCTTATTAACGGCATATTAAAAGAAAGGCGTTTTCATTATTATGAATGATTTCCACATCAAACTCTCTTTCAGAAAAAAGCTCCTGCTTTCCTTCATTGTCCTTTCCTTTATCCCGGTGCTTCTGATCGGTATCACTACTTACAGGCTCTACAACCGTTTTATTACTGACATGACGGAAAAATCCTCTGTAGAGACCATTGATCTGATCTGTAATGACATTGACAGTCTGCTAAATGATACCTGGCAGCTATGTGATGCGCTGACCCGTGATATTAAGATACAGGAAAATCTGCGTGTGAAATTTAACTCCGTATCCAGCCAGTATTCCCTGGATCTTTCCGGAAGCATGGATATGGCTTCCCTTTCCACCTACCGCAAAGACATTTTCGGAGTATATGTTTTAGGTGAAAATGGCGGCCGCTATAAATCCAACTATTACTCTTTCAAACCGGATGATCCCAGAGACTCCAAATGGTACCAGAAGATTAAAAATTCCCCTGAATCCATCTGGTTTTCCCCGCATGAAGGCAGTTTTATTGTGCGCAGCTCCATTGAAGACCGTTTTATCTCTGTGGGACTTCCTTCTTCTGACAAGGCTACCGGACGGATCAACGGCGTGATCTGTGCGGATATAAAAGAAGATGACCTGACAAAAAAGATACAGGACAGTTTAAACAGCGGTGCTGTCTATCTTTTAGATGCTCAGGGAAATATACTTTTCCAATCTGGAAATAATTCCCATTTTCCAGTTTCCGTATCTGATGAACTAACCGGTCAGATCCTTCAGGCTGCCAAAGACGCAGATACCCGTTCTGTGGTCATACCCAACAGGGAATATCTGGTAGTAGGCCGCACATTAAATCGTTCCGGCTGGTGTATTGCAGGTGTGATCAGCCGCAGATATCTGGCACAAAGTACCAAAGAGCTGACCACGATCCTTTTGCTGGTCCTTTTGATCATTGCATTTTCCGCCCTGTATATTTCCCTGCGTATCTCCCAGTCTGTATACCGCCCCATTCAGACTCTCTGTACTATGATGGAGGCGGTAGAAGCCGGGGATTTTTCCGTTCGTTATTCGGAACCTCCCGCAGATGAACTTGGACGGCTGGGTAACAATTTTAACCACATGTTAAATAAGATCCAGGAACTGATCAGCCAGATCTATGAAGAACAGAAAAAACTGCGAAATTCGGAATTTAAGGCATTACAGGCACAGATACAGCCTCATTTTCTCTACAATTCCCTGGACTCTGTAATCTGATTTCTGCGTATGGGGAAAAATAAAGACGCAGAGAAAATGTTAACGGAGCTGTCCACATTATTTAAGATCTCCCTGAGTAAAGGACGGGAGATCATCACCATCGAAGATGAATTAAAGCATATTGGAAGTTACCTTTTTATCTCCAATATGATCTACAGCAAAAAATTCACTTATTCCATTGAATGTGACCCGTCCCTGTATCAGTACCAGACCCCCAAACTGTTACTGCAGCCTCTGGCAGAAAACGCCATTTTACATGCCGTTCCCCTTCCAGATGAAAAGGTCCATATTCATGTGAGCATCCGTGAAAATGGAGACTGCCTGCTTCTTTCTGTACAGGATATCAGTAAGGGCATGTCCCCTGAAACGCTGGAAATACTGCGAAAGCAAATAAACGCTCCCCGTCAGCCGGACAAGCAGGACTCCGGATACGGACTTTACAATGTAAATGAAAGGATCCGCATTTTCTATGGCCCCGATTTCGGTCTGAACATTGATTCCGATCCTGACATAGGCACCGAAATTACACTGAAAATACCAAAACTTGAGAGAGGTGAACCTTATGTTCCAAGCAATCCTGTGTGATGACAATGAAATTATACTGGAAGGACTTTCCAGTCAGATCAAATGGAAGGACTTAGGTATTGAACTGACAGCTACTGCTGCCGATGGAAATGAAGCCTGGGAACTGATCCAGAAAAACCCGCCGGACCTTCTGATCACCGATATCCGTATGCCTTATATGGATGGTCTGGAACTTTCCAAAAAGGCCCGGGAACTAAATCCCAACATAGTGATCCTGATCATCAGCGCTTACGATGATTTCCAGTATGCCCGCACTGCCATGCACCTGCAGGCATTTGACTACATTTTAAAGCCTATTGATGTAGACCAGTTCTGCCGTGTCCTTGAAAATGCAGTTCTTCACTGCAGCCAGCTTCATTATGACAAACGTCTCATGATCACAGAATACCTGCGAAGCATTGTCACGCAGGATGCTTCTGACCTTCCTGCACCAAGTCCTGACCTGGATCTGGATCCCGGCTCCTACTGCTGTGCTTTACATATTACCATGGACGAAGAAAGCCTGAAAAGACGTTCTAACGACATCCGCTATGAAGAAGAACAGAAATTTTCAGCCTTCAGTACATCATTATGCCAGCCTGGATGTTACCTTTTAGATTCCAGGCACAACAGCTACACTCTGGCACTGTTATCCGGTTCCAAGCTGGAGCTGATCACTTTGAGGAAAATACTCATTGATTCTGTCCGGAAGATCTTTCCTTACGACGGTCAGAACTGTGATGTGATCATTGCCTCCGGAAACCTGTGCCACAATCTTAACCGTTTAAACGAAAGTATGAAAAGCGTGGCAGAAGCATTAAAGCTGCATTTTATCAAAGGCACCAACTCTGATATTTTCTATGAGGAAGTAGTTTCCTATATTGGAAAAGAGGCTGATCCTTCTCCCAAGCTTCCCCTTTCCGGCACCACCCTGATCTCCCTGATCAAAAAACAGGATAAAAAGGGACTGGAACGGGAACTTTTACAGCTGAAAGAAAACCTTCGTCAGTGCGGCAGGGAAAGCTACCTGTATATGACCTTTTCCATCAGCCGTCTGTATACAGACCTTGCAAGTGAACTTGGCTCATCGGGAATTGAACTTCAGGATGTATTTGATAATCCTATGGAAGAATTTAAAAAAGTAGCTTCCAGCACCACCTTAGAGGAAAGTATTGAAAACCTGAAACAGAATCTTTTTAAGATTGTTGACAGTTTAAATGCAAGAAAAAGCAAATACGGCAAGCAGGTGGAACAGGCTATCGACCATATTAAACATCATTATTCCGAGTCTACTCTTTCCATTGAAGATGTAGCCCGGACCGTATGCTTAAGCACTTCCTATTTCAGCACCATCTTTAAAAATGAAACCGGGATCACTTTCACAGATTACCTGATCAAGATCCGCATGGAACGGGCGAAAAACCTGTTGGAAAACACACACATGAAAATGTACGAGATCTCCTCTATGACCGGTTATGAAAATGCCGCTTATTTTAGCGCTGCTTTTAAAAGGTATTTTGGGAAATCACCGTCGGATGTGCAAAATCACCGATGATAGAACAGACATTAAAAAGTGCTGCGACTATGAAAACCGCAGCACTTTTATTATGCACACATTACATTTCTATCTTCTTAAGCACTTCTGCCTTACAAACCTTTCCTGTGGTATTTTTCGGCAGTTCTTCCCAGATATATACTTTCTTTGGTATTTTATAACCGGCGATCTTACCTCTGCAAAAGGTTCGGATCTCTTCCGGTGTCAGTTTGCTGCCCGGTCTTAATACTACAACTGCCTGGACAGATTCACCCCAGTAGTCATCCGGAACTCCAAGAACACAAACTTCCGCAATGTCTTCTCTCATCCGCAGAACATTTTCTACTTCCAGCGGGAAAATATTTTCACCGCCGGATATGATCATATCGCTCTTGCGTCCGCTGATATAAAGATAACCGTTCTCATCCAGATAGCCCATATCACGGGTATGATACCAGCCATCTACCATAACTTCCTTTGTCTCATCCGGCATTTTATAATAATCTTTCATCATGCCAGGACCTGTCACTACAATTTCGCCGGTTTCTCCGGGAGCACATTCAGAACCATCATCTGCGATGATCTTTACTTTATGGTCTTCAATGGGACGTCCTACAGAATTCAGGTATCGCATATTGTCCTTAATATGCTCTTCTTCTGTAAGCATAGTGACAATAGAACCCATTTCTGTCATGCCATAGGACTGCTGGAAGCCGCAGTTAAAATGCTTTAACGCACGTTTGATCAGCTCCGGCGGCATGGGACAGGTGGAATAACTGATGGTATGGATACTGCTCAGGTCATAGCGGTCAAAATCCGGCTGGTTAAGCAAAGCAGTCAGTACAGTAGGAATAGCGCTTAACCTGGTAACATGATGCTTTTCAATGCTCTTTAAATATTCCTGTGGTGAAAACTTCGGGAACAGCACAATGGTTCCGCCGCAGGCAAAAATGGAATAAGGACCAATACTTGCTGAATGGAATAACTGGCTCATCAGTTGGAACACCGTATCTTTGTCAAAGCCAAGGGAATGTACACAGGTAGTCAGTTCCCGCATATACTGTCCCTTTGTATACCGAACAGTCTTTGGCATACCGGTAGTACCGCTTGTATGCAGATGCATTAAAACATCTTCATCCTCACGCTCAATAAACTGTTCTAAAGGCTCTACACCTTCAAGAACCTCTTTGATACAGTCCATATCCACACACTGACACATTTCCTTCGTCAGCTCTCCCATTTCCTTTCGAATACTCTCATCTTTGGAACGGAAAAAGGTCAATTTTACTTCGTTAAACTGCAGAAGGTGGTGCAGCTCCGGAGCAGCAAGGCGCCAGTTGATATTTACTGGCACCCCGCCTGCCATAATGATACCCAGAACAGTCTCAATATAGTCTACATGGTTCTGGGAGATCACTGCCACTTTATCCTGAGGTTTTATCTCTTTTTCCAATACAAAACCGGCAATTCTTTTTGCATTGTCAAAGATCTGGCCATATGTCCTTGTATCTTCTCCCATGATAATGGCGGTCTTTTCCGGATACTGCTCTTTTCCTGTTTTAAATATATCGATCAAGGAATGAAACTGCCCTTCCATCATTTATCCCCTTCTTTACATTTCCTCATCCAGATGTTTAAACTGGGTGGTATCGATCTGAACAGCTGCCTTCTTTTCTTCCATGGCCTTGATCTGTTCATCTGTATAACCGATCTCTTTTAAAACCTCTTCTGTGTGCTCGCCTAACATAGGGCCCCGCTTCCAGGTCGGGATACCCATACGGTCACTTCGCATAGCCGGGCGCACCAGAATGGATTTTCCGCCATTTGGACAGGTTACTTCATGGATATATTCATTTTCCCATGCCTGCTCACTGTGCTCCATATCTTTGTAATGAGCCAGCTTATCATTTACAATATCTGCCTCTGTAAGCAGCTTGCACCACTCATCTGCAGTCTTGGTTGCATAGATCTCTTCAAAACGTTTCATCAGATATTTACGCACTTCCGGATCTCTCTGACGCAGGGAGGTGTTATATCTTGGGTCTGTTCCCAGCTCCGGAACACCTAATACATTACACAGCACCGGCCACTGCTCTTCGATCTTTAAAATAGTAGTCATGACCCACTGGTTGTCCTTTGTCCTGAAAGGAGCGCCTGTAGGTGCGCTTACCTCTCTGGTCTTTGGATACTGGTATCCATAACGTTCTTCTGTTGCAACTGACATAATATGGAAGCACCAGAGTGCAGTTCCGTAAAGAGAAGAGCTTACACGGTCGCCCTTTCCTGTCTGGGTGCGCTTATAAAGAGCGGCTGTAATGGCATAGCACAGACCCATTGCAGTTACGATATCACCAGGACCAGCAGAACTGTATACAGGATAACTTCCAGGTCCTTCTACCATCATATCTGCGTTAAAACCACTGCTTGCCCAGAATGCAACGGTATCAAATCCAGGATTATCTTTCTTCGGTCCCTTTTCACCAAAACCGGAAATATTCGCCTCGATCAGTCTCGGATATTTATCCTTTAAGGAGTCGTAATCCAGTCCCAGTTTCTTTAATGCTTTTACACGGGTATTGGTCAGGAATACATCTGCCTCAGCTAAAAGGCGATGCATGGCTTCCATGCCCTCCGGTGTCTTTAAATTTAATACAATGCCTCTTTTTCCGGCATTCAGGTTATCAAATAAGGGGTTCTCATCCATAGTGCATGGTACAAGAAATGTTTTTGGGAAATTACGGAACATATCTCCGCTTTCAGCTTCTACTTTAATAACTGTAGCACCCCAGTCTGCTAACATTCTTCCACAGGAGCCTGCTGCCACCATTGTAGAAAGTTCCAGTACTTTAACCCCTTCCAAAGGTCTGTAATTTGTCTCGTCTGCCATTATTATTTTTAGTCCCTTCTGTATTTATTGCCTTCTCTTCTATCCCTTTTGATCATTAATAAATAGAAGCCTTTAATCCGCCGATCACCTCTTCTGCTTCTGCTACCATGTCATCCATTAACTGCTGTACCGGCTTAATATCATCGATCAGGCCCATTGCCGGTCCTAATGCATAAATACCACCGTCAATATCGCCATTCTTATAGCATTTCTTGCTCAGTCTTCCTGCAATAACCGTCATCAGTTCTTCCAGAGTGGTTCCTCTCTTTTCCATTTCCAGAGTCAGCTTTGCTGCCATGTTGTTTGCAACACGGGCTGCATTGTGAATGGATTTCTGGATAATAACTGTATCTTTTTCTGTATGCTCTAACAGCCATTCCTTGTGGTTATCAGAGATCGGGCACTCCGTGGTTGCTACAAAACGTGTTCCCAGAACAACGCCCTGTGCGCCTAATGCCAGTGCTGCTGCCAGGCCTTTTCCATCTGCAACGCCGCCTGCTGCCAGCACCGGAACGCCATATTCTGCGCAAACCTTAGCTGCCTTGTTGGCAATAACGAAAGTACCGATTCCATCCATACTTGGATGTCCTGCTACCTCATAACCTGCAATGGTAATCACATCAGCGCCCTTTCTTGCCATGCTGGCTGCCACCTTTGCATTTGGG
The DNA here is from genome assembly GCF_003473545.1 of Clostridium sp. AM22-11AC. GTDB lineage: Bacteria > Bacillota > Clostridia > Lachnospirales > Lachnospiraceae > Enterocloster. The sequence goes on along the minus strand of NZ_QUCM01000019.1, from coordinate 44,996 downwards.
CTCTTGTGGATGATCTTAATACCTGCTTCTTTGCAGGCCGGCATAAATTCCACAGGGGAAGCACCTGCAAACTCAATAGCTGCAACGCCTTCTTTTGCACATACATCAATATACTTAAAGATCTCTTCGCCCTTTGTCAGATCCGGAACCAGGGAAATATTTACGATGAAAGGCTTATTATTAGTAAATTCTTTCATCTTGATCACATCTTCGTGGAATTCGTCTACACCTGGATAACAGGTAATGTTAATGGTTCCCATACCGCCTGCATTGCAGACTAAGGAAGCAAATTCAGCAATTCCTAAATGCTGCATACCGCCCTGGACGATTGGTTTCTCAATTCCAAACATTTCTGTGAATTTTGTTTTGATCATAACGTAACCTCCTGTTATACATGTTCTGTTATCTTTTGCTTTTCCCGGGTTTTTCACCCATACTTTTCATTTTCAGCATACAAAAAATACACTGACCGTATGATAATACTTTAACAGATTAAACCTTCTTAATCTATGTAGGAATGCACAAAGAACATTCCCCTTACCACCTGTTATTTTCGTAGGATTATCCATAGTTTGTACCGTGCAATCTGCATGCTTTTGCCTTATACTTAAAGCAGAAATGATTTCTCACTGGACTGATTTGGTTTGCTCTGGTGAAAAATATAACAGGAGGTATTTTTATGTATCAGTATGTTAAAACTTACATCGAAAATGGTGCAGGTTATATCATCCTCAATGACCCCAAAAAGTTAAATGCCTTAAGCCAGCCTATGGCAGCGGAGCTTTCCGAAGTTTTAGAGCAGTTCCGCTTTGACCCACAGATCCGCGTGATCGTGCTCCGGGGCGAAGGCGGCAGGTTCTGTGCAGGCGGTGACATTACTTCTATGAAGAAGCGTGTGGACTGTTATGCAGCCGGTATCCCTGCTCCAACCCAGACTAAGACCAACATGGCTAATTTCAACCACCTAGTCCTTTACATCCGCCAGATTGAAAAGCCTGTAGTTGCCTGGATCGAAGGTGCCTGCGCAGGCGGCGGAATGAGCCTTGCCATGGCCTGTGACTTTGCCATTGCAGAGGAAAACACAAAAATGTCCTTTGCCTTTTCTTCTATTGGACTGGCACCGGATATGGGAAGTTCCGTTCTTCTTACCCGCCGCGTTGGTCCTGCAAGAGCTGCCGATCTTTTTATGACAGGCAGACGTTTTACAGGAAAAGAAGCAGCTGATATGGGCATCATCACCCGTGCTGTACCAGCTGAAGAACTGGAAGAAAATGTAAAAAAACAGATTACTGCCCTGGCAAACGGACCTACTCTTTCCTATGCTGAGATCAAAGGCGGCATCAACCGCATCATGTACCCGGATCTTCACCAATGCATGAGTCTGGAAGCGGATTATGCAGACCGTCTGACCCATTCTGCCGACCATGCAGAAGCGGTAAATGCATTTTTAGAGAAGAGAAAGCCTGTATTCCAAGGGAAATAATGTATCGTAAACTCACGTCTTTGCGTTGGCACACTTATCTGCCTGCTGACGCAGGTGAGACCTTCACCAGCACACTGGACCTGTTCTTTGCAGGTCCCTTTTTATTTGCAAAACCTGAGTTAGCGAAACATAAAAACTCCCGGAAAACGCTTTTATCTAGCATTTTCCGGGAGTTTTATATACATGCCGTATGCGGAAGGTACGGCATGTTGTGGGGATTTCATTTTACGTTTCTATGTATCCTTAACCTGTGCTTACAGATAGAAACCTGCGGAGATCATAACAGCTGCGAAGCATGCCATAACGATCGGCAGTACCAGAGACAGGATAAAGTTGTTTATGTAAGCCTGTCTGTGGGTCAGCTTGGTTGTAGACAGCATAGTGATGATACCTGCGCTGTGCGGCAGTGTATCCAGACCAATGGAAGACATTGCAACCAGTCGGTGTAACTGAGGTCCAGGAATTCCTGTTGCGATGAAACGGTCAGCAAAGTTCTGAAGGGCGATGTTCTCACCAGAAGAAGCAGAACCGCAGATACCGGAACAAATATTAACTACTAATACGATCATAAATGGGCTGGTTCCAAAGTTATTTAAGCTGCCAACAATAGTCTGGAATCCAGGAACAGCTGCTACAACACCACCAAAGCCTGATGCACAGCAAACAGTGATCAGAGGCATGATAGCCTGTGGCATAGCGCCGGAGAAGATCTTCTTTAAATCCTGCTTGCGTGGATCATATAACAGCCATGCAACTACGCAGCCGCTGCAAAGAGCGATCACTGCACTCTGCTTTAATACATTTAATACAACGATAACAACGATCATTGGAAGTAAGCACTGCCATAATGGTTTTTCGTTCTCAACGCTTGCTTCTACTAACTGCTCTTTATCGATCAGTTCGCCAGTTGGGAAGAATCCTTCACCCTTCTTGTTAGTACGCTTGCACTGCCACCAGATATACAGGGAACCAATAGCAAATGTAATAATGGAGCTTAAGATACCAAGAACAGGTGCTGACATGGTAGTTGTTCCAAAATATTGCATTGGGATGATGTTCTGAATCTGCGGGGAACCAGGAAGCATACCGATGGTCACTGTGGAAGAACCAAGACAGGAGCAGGAGTACATCCACCAGGGAATGTTCAGATCCTTAAACAGTGAACGGGCAATTGCTACCAAGATGAATACTACTACGAATACGTTAACGCCGCCGTAGGTTAAGATCAGCTGGATCAGCGGAAGTACCATAACTGCCAGCCAACGCTGCATATCCGGATTTTTTGCTTTTTTTGCAATACGTGCAACCTTAACTGCAATAGAAGGTGCTGCACCGGAATCGCCCATGAAACGTGCAAATAATGCACTGAACAGGAAGATCAGGAAATATCCCTGCATGAATCCAACTGTCTTTGGCATAAATGCCTCAGTTAATGCTACGAATGGATTCATTCCTCCAAATACTGCTACTACCATAGCCGAAGCAATGGCAACGATGATCGTGTTGTAACCCATGTAAGCCAACAGGATGAACAACGCAAGTCCGATCACAATACCCAGTAAACTAATCATATCATTACCCCTCTCGTTTATTTATCGTTTCAGGTACCACACCCCCTGTTCTTCCGCATAAAGCAGGTCTTGAAACGATTTATTATGATGTAACTGACTATGACATAATAATAACAAACTCAGATTAAACCATCTATGTCACTACGCACAAAAATCGAAATTTGATTTTCGTTATTTTCTGGTCAAACCAACCTGTTAACCAAATAACAGGTTTTATTAACGCAGTAAAGACTTGGCAATAACCACTCTCTGGATCTCGTTGGTTCCCTCAATAATACGGTTTACACGGGAATCACGGTATAACTTGGAGATCAGATATTCATCGCAAAGACCATATCCGCCAAAGATCTGTAAAGCATCATCTGTGATCTTGCCGTATGCTTCCGTTACAAAGCATTTTGCAATAGAAGCCTCTTTGTTGCATGGCTTGCCCTGGTCAAGAAGCATGGTAGCATTGTATACCAGTCCGCGGCCGGCCTGGATCAGCATTTCCATGTTGGCAATCTTTTCCTGGATCATCTGTTTTGCGCAGATTGGTTTTCCAAAAGCAATTCTTTCCTTGGAATACTGGATTGCCAGGTCTCTTGCTAACTGGCATGCGCCAAGGCTGGAAGCCGCAATGATCGGTCTGGAAGCGGTAAGAACCTTCATAGCGTTGGCAAAGCCGCCTTCTTCTGTTCCGATCAGGTTAAATGCAGGGATCTCTACGTTATCAAAAATAACCTCTGCTGTATTGGAAAGACGCATACCGATCTTTTCAATCTTCTTTCCTACGGTAACACCTGGACGGTCTTTTTCTACAATGAATGTAGCCAGTCCTTTAGAGCCTTTGGAAGGATCTAAGGTTGCCACTACCAGGAATACACTTGCTAAAGAAGCATTGGTAATGAACATTTTTGTTCCGTTAATAACGTAACTATCCCCTTTGCGGACAGCCGTAGTACGGACAGCAGCACTGTCAGAACCTGCATCAGGCTCTGTCAGGCAGAAAGAGCTTAAATATCCCTTCTGGAGCAGGCCGGAATAATACTGCTTCTGCTCTTCATTTCCTGCTGCCATAACGATCTTTCCGCCCATGCTGGTTACATTGAACATACCCATAAAGGTACTTTCAACTTTTGCGCCTTCCTCGATCATCATAGCTGTAGTTGTGGTGTCCAGTCCCATGCCGCCGTACTCTTCCGGTACCTGCAGCATGTGCAGTCCCATTTCAATACCCTGTTCTATGATCTCCTGTGGATAATGGCCTTCTTTTTCCCATTCCAGCACATGCGGCTTGATCTCTTTGGTCATAAAGTCACGGATCAGCTCTACCAGGCTCTGCTGCTCTTCTGTTACATTAAATAATCCATTCTGCATATGGTTGATCTCCTTACTTTTAATCTCCGGTGAAAACTATATTTTCACTGTTCTGAAAACTATAAATTCTGGTGTGGCCAGCGCTCTTCCAGCTCTTTGATCTTTTCTTCGCTATAGCCTAATTCCTTGAACAACTCCACATTCTGCTCGCCCAGTAATGGCGCTCTCTTAAACTCAGGCGCTGTCTTTGACATGCTGCAGTTGCCGGTTCTTGTATAGAAGGTCTTCATCTTCATATCCGGCATAGTAGGTGCTTCTGAAATCCAGCCATTTTCACGGAAATCTTCGTTTGACCATGCCTGGTACTCATCCTGAACCTTGCAGCATGGGATACCGGCAGCATCTAAAGCTGCAAGTGCCTCGTCCTGTCCGGAGAAACTGTTGGTCAGCCATTCGTTAAATAATGGGATCAGAACCTTCTGATGACGTGCTCTGTCACCAACCTCCTGATATTCAGGATCTTCCTTCCACTCAGGTCTTCCCATCAGGTCACATAAGCTGTCCCAGATACGCTTTCCGGAAGCTGCCATAACGATATCACCGTCCTTGCAGTGGAATACTCCATATGGACACATAGTAGGATGATGATTTCCCTGACGTTTACTCATGCGCTCTTTGCCCAGATTACAGTGGATCAGAGGTGTGTTCATATATAACAGGGAACGAAGTAAGGATACATCTACATACTGGCCTTCCCCTGTATCTTTCCAGTGATATAAAGCAGTCATGGTGCTTGCAAACATATTTAAAGCACCAACCATATCTCCTAACGGGATGCCGCTTTTCTGGGGTGCTCCGTCTGCTTCACCTGTAACACTCATGATACCGGACATTGCCTGCGCGATAATGTCATATCCTGGCTTGGAAATAAGTCGTCCTGTCTGTCCATAAGTGGTAAGGGAAACATATACCATATCCGGTTTGACCTTGCATACACTTTCATAATCCAGACCAAATTTCTTCATGGTTCCGGGACGGAAATTCTCTAAGATCACCTGTGCAGTAGGGATCAGTTTCTTTACCAGTTCCAGTCCTTCCGGATCCTTCATATCCACTGCCAGTGATTTCTTTCCACGGTTGAACCAGCAGTATGTAAGGCTTTCACCGTCTACCATAGGCGGAAACTTTCTGCCGTCTTCTCCTCTTCCCGGACGTTCAATTTTAATAACTTCTGCGCCGTAATCAGCTAACATTGCTGCTGCAGTAGGTCCTGCTGCCATTGTTGTAAAATCCAGAACGCGGATTCCTTCCAGTGCTTTTCCCATATTTATCTTCTTCCTTTCCAAATTACTTTCCAGTTATTTTCATAACAGGCTTATTATCTTATAAACCAAGGCTGTTTAAACGTTTTAAACCTTCCTCTGCCTCTGCCATAATGGAGTCAATGATCTCCTTGCAGCTTTCTACCTCATGGATCAGGCCAGCAGCCGGTCCGACAGCGAACATACCGCCATCTACATTTCCGTCTGCATAAGCGGCTTTGCCAAGTTTTCCTGATATAACAGGCATCAGTTCCTGTAAGGTGGCTCCCTTTGCCTCTAACTCCAGGCACTTTCTTGCTGCTTCATTATTTGCAACGCGGACCATGTTTTTAATAGATTTCTGGCAAAGAACAGTCTGGTTCTCATTTGCATTTACGATCCAGTTTTTATGGTTTTCAGAGATCCAGCATTCCTTACTTGCTACAAAACGTGTTCCCATTACAACACCTTCGCATCCAAGGCTTAATGCTGCCAGTAAGCCTCTGCCATCTGCAATACCGCCTGCTGCCAGTACAGGAACCTTTACTTCTCTTGCTGTGCGGTTTGCCAGTACCATAGTTCCCACACCATCTGTATGAGGATGTCCTGCTACCTCAAAGCCAGCCATGGTAATAAGATCAGCACCCATGCTCTCTGCTTTCTTTGCATGCTTTACACAAGCTGCTTTATGGATCCATTTTACCTGATCCTTATGGGCATTTAATACATCTGCCAGCTCCTGAGGGCTTGCGCCTGCTGTTTCTACTGCTGTGACTCCTTCTTCCAGGATCACCTTAACCTGGTCAAAAAGCTCCTGTCCCGGATGGAGACTTGGGATCAGGGAAATATTTACTGCAAATGGTTTATCTGTTTTTGCCTTTACTTCTTTGATGGCCTTTCTTAAATCTTCCGGATCCGGATAAATAGTTACATTGATGGTTCCAAGACCGCCTGCTTCTGATACGGCAGCTGCCAGTTCAGGAACTCCCAGATGCTGCATTCCCCCCTGCATGATCGGATATTTAATCCCTAAAAGTTCTGTCATTCTTGTTTTCATTGATCTGCCTCTCCTTTACTTTATAAAATACACACGGTTTCCCCGCATGAATGCATTGCTTGTTATTAAAATAACATTTGAACCGCTGTAAAGATACAGCGGTTCATACAATTTTTTTATAAGTGCTTTCTTAAAAGTAATGGTTATATTAACCAAAAGCTTTTAAGAGTGCTGTTTTACGGCTCCAGCTTCTTTTAAATGAACGATCTCATCCTCTGAACAGCCAAGCTGTTTTAAGATCTCATCTGTGTGTTCTCCTGGCTTTGGCCCCCGTCCCGGGCCGGTTTCTCCCACACTTCTCATGTGAACCGGCGGCATGGACATCATAAATGGATGGCCGCTTTCATAGATATACTCCTTTACAAAGCCATTTGCCACAGCCTGAGGATCTGTTGCCAGCTCCCTGTAATGGCGCATACGGTCAAAGACGATATCCCTTTCTTTTAGTCTTGCCGCAATCTCATTATAGTTAAAATGACTAAAGGCTTCCTCCAGAAGCGGGATCAGCTGGGCCCTGTTTTTAGAGATCAGCGCAGCATTGGCAAACCGCTCATCTTCTGCCAGCTCCGGCACATTTAACGCCTCTGCTAACGGTTTCCAGTAGCGGTCATGCTGGGTAACAGCCAGGTGGAGCCATTCTCCGTCCTTGCATTTATAAAAAGTATAAAGAGCCCCCATTTCCGATCTCTTTTTAGGATAATGATAACCATACTGCTCAAAAGCAGACATCGTACCGCAAAGCCATACTGCATTGCCAAAAAGAGAAATTTCTACAAAATCGCCTTTTCCTGTACGCACCCTGTCAAAAAGCGCTGCACAGATACCGCCAAAAAGCGCAGCTCCTGTAGCTCCATCTCCGATACAGCCCGGGGCGCTTGCAGGATAGCCGCTGGGTTCTGCCATATCTGCCAACATTCCGGATCTTGAGAAAAAGGCAACACCGTCATATCCCGGTGCATCCACATCCGGGCCTGTCTGTCCGTATCCTGTTACCAGGCCATAGATCAGCTTTGGGAAACGGTCCTTTAACGACTCATAATCAAGACCGGATCTTACCAGGGATTTTAAACGGTTATTGGTAATAAATACATCCGCTTCATCTAAAAGATGGAACAAAATCTCTTTCCCTTCCGGTGTCTTGGTGTTCAACTGGATATCCTTTTTGCCCAGATTGTAAATGTCAAAAAGAGGATTTTCCTCATCTGTAATGGGAAGTCCACAGTTGGCACCGTAAAAACGCCATGGATCACCTGCAGTGCTTTCCACGCGGATCACATCCGCTCCCATTTCTGCCATCATTCTTCCTGCTGTCGGCGCTGCCACAAAACTGGCCAGTTCCACCACTTTCACTCCTTCTAATGGTTTGTGTGCGCTCATGATCTTTTCCTCCTGATCCTAAAAATGTTCTCCTGGGATGTTTCTGTGCCTGATCTTATACGAAGATCACCGGTCAGACGATCCCCATTTTAATACATAAAATAGATACAAACAAAGTAATAAAGCCTGGTATATAAGTTGACATCATATACATTTTCAGACATTCTGCATAGGGCATGCGAAGCACTGCCGCTGCATTGGGTATTCCCGCATTATGAGGCGCAATACTGGTAAAAGAAGTAAGCATCATCATGCGGTGGGCATTGCCTGCACTAAGTCCTGCCAGTGTGTACTGATCTAACATATGGGAACCGAAAGCCGGGATCGGTGCTGCTACAGATGCCATGATAAAGGCTGCTAAAAGTCCCATAAGACTTCCGCTCATCAGATGAGGCAGAGCAGACAGCATGTTCTGAAAATAGGTAAAACCTTCTATGTTTTTTACCACTGCGCCAATGGCATAGGTAGCGGAAACACTTAAAATGGGGCCATAGGCAGCAGTGATGCCCTGTGAAAGGCTTGTCTTTAGCTTTGGCAGCAGGTTCTTATGTCCTGTAATAACAGTAAGGATGCAGCCTGCAAATAATGCCTTTACTACATATACCTGAAATCCGGCACTCAGCACCAACACTACAGCTAAAGGAAGGATACTTGGAAGCAGTCCCGGAAGACAGTCTTCCGATAAACCTTCATCCAGATTGGCCATACGGATTCCTTCTCCCGATGGCAGGAACGCTTCCCCTTTTTTCTGTGTTATTTTTAACATGGTCCATAAAAACACCAGGGATACCGCCCAGAATGTGACCACTGCAACAATGGAAAGCTTCCAGCCCGCCATGGTGGTTGTGCCGCAGATATCCGTAGCATATACATTGCCCGCCTGAATAGAACCGGCCAGATAAGCGGCGCTTACAGTCTGTGCCCCGGCGCAGCAGTACAGCCGCCAGGGGGTATCTGTTTCCTCATAAATGGTCTTTGCAATAGGTAGTACCGTAAACACCACCACAAAACCGGAAATTCCCACATAACATAAGATAAAATACAAAACCGGAACTAAAAGCACACAGAAAAACTTCTGGTTGTTTTTGCTTTTTTTGATCAGCCCTGATAAGGACAAGGCGATCTTTTTTGCATTTCCCCCATCACTCATCAGCTTTCCCATAAGGGCACTTAAGAAAAACAGGAGGAAATAGCTTTGTAAAAAACCTGCCAGTCCCGGCAAATAAAATTCTTTTAAGCCGTCTAAAATACTGATCCCGGAAAACACAAACATAAGACAGCTGCTGGCAACTGCTGACAAGATCAGGTTAAAACCTTTAAATGCCAGCACTACAAACAGTAAAAGCCCCAGGATCATTCCTATGAAGCTGATCATAGGCTGTTTTCCTTTTTGTCTTTTTCAAGGTCTGCCTCATTTGGCTTTCTGCCTTCCATGGCTGCCATACGGGCTGCGCTGACTCCCGGAACCTTCATTGCAAAGGTATCTTCCATTACCCCGTAATCCCAGTATCCGGCTCTGCCGATCAGGCGCAGTTTCCTGTAATCCAGCTTTCCGTTTGGAAGGATGATCTCATCTGCCACATGGATCTCCACTACTTTTCCAATGATCAGATCCACAGTACCTTTTCCTCCTGCCATAGTCCCGGGAATACGGATGGTCTGCATGTATTCACACTCAAACTGGATGGGTGATTCTGATACTCGCTTTGCTGCCACTCTTACAGACTCTGCCTTGTGGAGTCCGGCTTTTTCAAATTCATCCTCTTCCGGCGCAAAACCGCTGGCTGTAATGTTCATCTGCTCCTTCAGATCATACGGAACTGCGTTATATACAAAGCAGCCTGTAGACTCAATATTGTTTACAGTATCCTTGCGGTGTACATGATCCGGCTCGTCTCCCCCCTGGTTAATAGCGATCATGACCATAGGCGGATCGTAGGAAAGGTTCTGGAACTGGCTGAAAGGCGCCAGATTATCAATTCCGTCCCTGCTTACAGTGGAGATCCAGCCAATCGGTCTTGGAGCTACACAGGCCTTAAATGGATTTAATGCCATCGGACATTCTTCGTTCTGCGGTGAGTAATGCATAAATAAGTCCCCCTTTGCGTATTATGTTTCTCTGACCATCCGCCCCGGCGGATGACCAGGGCTTTTTCACCCTTTTTCTGTTGTATTTAAGATACCAAAATCCCCCATTTTCCAACAACTGCAATTCATACAAAAAAGGCCATGTCAAAGTCCGTTTATTTTTAGACAATCTGGTTAAAACAACCACAATTTCTCACCCATGCTCTCTTTACTTTCGTAATCCATTCCATAGGATTTCTCTTTTTGGATTGATATTATATAGACAAAGAAACAAACTACTAAATAAAATTAATGTAACGGAGGAATGCATATGGAACAATATAAACCATTAAAAGGCGTCAAAGTGGTGGAATTATCTCTTATGGTAGCTTCTGCCAGCTGCGGACGTATGATGGCTGACTGGGGTGCAGACGTTATCAAACTGGAAAACACAAAAGGCGGTGACAATTTCCGTAAATGGCCGCTGTCCATCGGTGCTCCTGCAGATGATGATTTCGACCCGATCTTTGACAACTTAAACGCCAACAAGCGTGCTGTCAGCATTGACACCAGAACCAAAGAGGGCCAGGAGATCGTATACCGCCTGTTAGAAGATGCAGATGTATTCTTAACCAACTTAAGAACAGAAGCACTGCGCAAACAGGGCCTTGATTATGATACTTTAAAAGAAAAATTCCCAAAACTGGTTATGTGTCAGTTAGACGGCTATGGTCCAAAGGGTGAAGAAGCCGGAAGACCTGGTTATGACAACACTGCATTCTGGGCAAGAGGCGGCTTTATGTACAGCCAGGCTGTATATGGAGACAGCAATGATACCTATCCTGTTTACATGCCTATGGGCTTTGGTGATACCACCTGTGCCCTTGGTATGATGGCTGCTACTGTTTCCGCTGTTTTAAGCGCAAGACAGACCGGAAAAGGTGACCGCGTTTCCTTAAGCCTTTACGGAACTGCAGCATGGCTGGCAAACATCCTTGTTTCCGGTTCCCAGTATGGTTTTAAAATGCCAAAACGCAGAGAAAATTCCAGTCCCTTTGGTGCTCCTTTCAAATGCAGTGACGGCCGCTGGTTCATGCCTCAGGTTGTTGTATTTAACAGGGATACTCCTATTTTCTATCACCTTCTTGGTGCAGACGATATGATCGGTGATCCCCGTTATGCTACCAGGGCACAGTTTAATGATGTAAATATCTGCCGTCCTGTTATCGAACGTTTTGAGAAGATATTCGCTACAAAAACTGCCAAAGAATGGTATGACATGTTCAGCGCAGAAGGCCTCTGCTGCGAGATCTTAGCCCGTTACGAAGATGTCCTTACGGATCCACAGGCAATTGCCAATGATTTCGTCTACAAGATGAAATACGACAATGGCCAGGAAGCAACCCTGGTACGCACCTGCCTGCGCAGCGAACGCATGGGAACCCCGGAATTTAACCGCGGACCGATGCTTGGTGAACACACTGTATCTATCCTGAAAGAAGCCGGATATTCTGATGAAGAAATTGAGAAATATCTGTCTGAAGGAATCATCCGCCAGCATGACTAATCTGTTTATCCATAGAAAATAACTTTAAAGGGAGCGCCGGTTCAACCGGCAGCCCCCTTTTTTAGTTTGCCATGTTCTTTTATTTCCAGGTCATCCGTCCATAATCCAGAATCGCTTTTCCATCGCTGTCCTTTACCATACGGAATAATGCTTCATTTTCCCCTGTTTTCCATACATGAAGGGTAAAATGATCTCCCGGCAGTGCTACTGCGCGGAACTGGTTCTCAATGGATACCATGCGCTCCGGCTCTCCTGGGAATAATGCATCGATCATCATGCGGCAGGCATAGCCTAAGCTGCAAAGTCCATGAACAATAGGACGGTCAAAACCGGCTTTTTTTGCAAATGCAGGATCTGCATGGAGCGGGTATGTATCACCTGTCAGACGATACAGTAACGGCGCATTCTCCGGATATGCATCCTTTATCTCATAGTCAGCTTCTCTCTCCGGGATCACTACGGTGCTGTGAGGTACCTTCGGCCCGCCAAAACCACCGGCCCAGCGGTTTAAATAACCCATTGTATTGGTAAATACAGGATCTCCCGCCTCATCTTTTGCAATAATATCTACGTTGATCTTGGCTCCTTTTCCTTCTCCCCGGTCATATACGGCGCTGATCACCTTTTCCAGATGAAGTTTTCCTTCTTTTGAGATAGGCTTGTGGATCACCAGCTTATGATCCATATGTAAGGTGCCGTCAGAACGAAGTCCTTCGATCTTCTTTGTAGGCATTAACGGCTGCTCTGAATATGGTTCTGTTCCAAAGGTAGCTGTACATGGGATCACACCAAAGGTAGGTACTGCCTTCAAGCCCTTTTCATACACATATTCCAGCTCTTCCTGCTTTGCCCCAACACTTAAATTATAAAGGATCAGATCTCTCCAGGTATAGGAAAAATCCTGCTCTACGGATAAACCAACTGCAGACTCATCTAACATAAAAGTAACCTCCTCATCTTCCTCTGAACATAAAGGCTGCTGCAAAACATTTTTCCTATTTTGCGGCAGCCTCACTTTCATCTATGTATCCTGAGCATTATTTAATTTTGTTCTTACGGATCACATTGCCGCTGATAACTACTCTCTGGATCTCATTGGTTCCTTCAAAGATCTGGAAGATCTTCGCATCACGCATCAGCTTCTCAACCGGGTAATCACGCATATATCCGTATCCGCCTAAGATCTGGACTGCTTCTGTAGTAACGCGGTTTAATGCATCTGAGCAGTAGCACTTAGCGATCGGGCCTAAAGTTGCTGCTAAAGGATCACCTGCATCTAACAGTGCTGCTACCTTCATACCGATAGCACGGCTGGTCTCAATGGCGATCTCCATATCTGCGATCTTGGAGGAAATAGCCTGGTTCTTGTAAATTGGCTTGCCCATGGTAGTACGCTCCTGGGCATATTTTACGCATACTTCCATAGCTGCCTTCATAATGCCTACACAGCCGCTTCCTACGCCTGCACGGCCCTGCTCCAGAGTCTTCATGGCAATTTTAAAGCCTTCGCCCTCTTTGCCAATCAGTGCAGATGCAGGGATATGTACATCTTCAAATAATACATCACAGGTAGCAGACTGACGGATACCCATCTTATCTTCATGCTTGCCAATGCTGATGCCTGGCAGATGTGCATCTACTAAGAACATGGTCAGTCCCTTATACCCAAGACTTCTGTCAATAGAAGCAACTACACACATAAAGTCTGCATAGCATGCGTTGGTGATAAAGCACTTACGTCCGTTTAAAACATACTCTTTTACATTTCCATCTTCATCTAAAATCTTATCAGCTGTAGTCTTGCATGCACCTGCATCGGATCCTGCTTCCGGCTCAGTCAGAGCAAAAGCTGCAAATCCGCTGCGTTTCTTTGGCCAGCGTGGATCTCTTCCCGGCTTATCGCTTGTTAAAATTTCTACACACCATTTTTTCTGCTCTTCCGTTCCCGCGATCAGAACCGGCTTGATACCCAGATTGTTGGTTCCACATGTTAATCCAAAACCTGCATCACCATACATCAGCTCCTCACGGATCCATGCTGCAGATACATTGCTCAGTCCCTGGCCGCCGTACTCTGCCGGCAGATCTGCACATACAAGACCCATTTCAAATGCCTTGTTGTAAGCATCCCAGTCCAGTTCACCGGAAATATCGTGCTCTGCTGCCTTTGGACGAACCTCCTTTAAAACGAAGTCATGGACCATATCCACGATTTCCTTATCCTCACCTGTTAATACCAATCCTGCTGCCGCTGTATCCAGCATACGATTACCACCTTTCTCCTTGAATATTTTATGGACTCCAAAAACCCGGTTGTAAACTGCGTTCCAGGAGCATGTTTGTATTTCATATCTCTATGTGAATATAATAACAGATTCCCTTCATTCCTCACACGTTTACACCTACAAAAAAGGGGTGTTTCAAAATATGCTGTTGTGGTCAAAATAACCATGAAATTTTGCACAGTTTCTGCTATACTGTATTTGTTGTATTCTGTCCTCATGAAATTATGGGGTATTTTACACACATTATCATTGTTAATTTATTTACGAAAGGGGATTTACCATGAAGCTGGCTCAGTGTATTATTCTTGATCTTTTAAAAGACTATGATCCTGTACCCATTCTGCCTGAAACATGTGATTTTCATTTTTCCGGTGTACAGCTTTTAGATCAGGATAATCCTACCGACGATCCATCCATTCTTTACATAGGAACAACTACCCAGATTTCTTCCTTTGATACAGAAAAATTAAAAGACTTCTGCATCATCTGTATTGGAAAAAAAGAAGACGTTTCTTCTTATATAGAAAACTATCAGGCAAATTTGATTCTGATCCCTGAAAACCATTCTCTTGCTTCCGTAGTCAACACTCTTTACACCGGCTTTCACCGCATTTTAAGATGGGATGCCGAACTGCAGAATGCTATCCTTAGCAAGCAGAATTACCAGTCCCTTTTCTCCATTGGCGGCCGTTTCTTTGGAAAAAATGTCATGCTCATGGTCAATTCTTCCTATAATGTCATCGGCGCCAACCTACTAGAAGCACCTGGCCATGAAAAGCTGGATTTCATTCTGAAAAACGGTTACTATTCCAAAGATCTTACGGATGGACTGGCACAGATGGGCTATATGGCAAAAGGATTCCAGTATAAAACACCTACTATCTTAAATCCGCCCAACTATATGAATTGCCCTATCATGGTTCTTTCCATGCATGCAGATAACGGCATTTTTCTTGGTTTTATCACCATTTACTTTATTGAAAGCCAGCCAACTGCCACTCAGTTTGAGCTTTTCTCCCATTTTGCCAAAATGATCCGCTGCTATTATCTGAAAAACAGCGAAGAAAATGCTTCCACTCCAACACCCCTTGAGTCCTTTATGAGCGATCTGATCAACCACACCCAGGAAGATGAAGCATTTATGCAGGACAGAGCCCGTACACTGCATCTCCCAATAGAAGCCACCTACCGTCTCTGCGTGATCAAATGGGATAAATTCATCCTCCCATAGGCTGACTATGTAAGGAACCGTTTAAGAAGCTGCTTAAAATTCCCGCTGTTTCGCGTAGTCCTTTATCACGATTCCATCCTTTTGCTGCTTCAGGGAAATATCCCCAGCTTAAAGGTCATGGAAGAGATCAATGACTCCATGGGTGAATTCAGCGAAGTATTAAAGATCTGCCACGGATATGCCAGCTTTTCCACTGCCAGCTTTCCTCTTATGAAATTAAATATTGCTTATCAGCAGGCACTTACAGCAGTCCGCTACGGCACCATGTTAAACCCAGATAAGGGCATTTACTTCTATTCCCATTATTATATTTATGAAATGCTGGATGAATATAAGAAACGTTATGCATTAGAAGATATGTATATCCAGAAACTGAAGGAACTGAAAAATCCTTCAGAAGAGCATTATGACAATCTTTCCCTTTTACGCAACTATCTGCTCACGGAGCGCAGTATTTCTTCTACTGCAAAGATCATGCACATGCACAGAAACAGCGTGATCTACCGTCTGGGAAAGATCCAGGAAGCATTAGGCTTTGACTTAAATGACCCGGATGTAAGGCTTCGTGTTCTGATCTCCTTTAAGATCCTGGAACTGATAAGTGGCCATATAGAACCACTGCCCTGCATCGATGGTCAGCAGGGCAGTGAGTCTTTTAACTTTTATGAATAATAGAGAGTATGGATTATGCTTTTAATTTCCTGATCTCTGCTGTCAGTGTTGGCAGTACATCAAAGAGATTTCCTACAATACCGTAGTCAGCAGCTTTGAAGATAGGTGCTTCCGGGTCTTTATTGATAGCAACGATGCAGTCAGATCCGGACATACCTGCTAAATGCTGGATGGCACCTGAGATACCACATGCAATGTAAAGCTTTGGTCCTACAGTCTTACCTGTCTGGCCTACCTGATGTGCATGTCCGATCCATCCGGCATCAACTGCTGCACGGGATGCGCCTACGGCTCCGCCTAATACTTCTGCCAACTCTTCGCAAAGCTTAAAGTTTTCAGGACCGCCCATTCCGCGGCCGCCTGCTACGATCACTTCTGCATCTTCCAGATTTACCACACCAGCTGCTGCTTCCCTGATGGATTCTAACAGCTTAGTACGGATCTTTTCAGCTGGAACAGTCACTTCTTCTGTAATGACTTCCACTTCTTTTCCCTCTACCGGTGTCTTCTTAAATACGCCTGGGCGTACAGTACCGATCTGAGGTCTTGTATTCGGGCACATGATCACTGCCATCAAGTTTCCGCCAAATGCCGGTCTTGTCCATGCTACGTTTCCGCTTTCTGCATCATAATCCAGACTGGTACAGTCAGCTGTCAGACCTGTACGCAGACGGCAGGACAGTCTTGGAGCAAAATCACGGCCATTGTTGGTAGCACCGATCAGGATGGCACTTGGCTGATATTTTTCAACTAAACTGGTCATTGCATAGGTATATGCGTCAAAGCTGTATTTCTCATATTCGCCACCGGATACACTGATGATCTGGTCAGGTCCATATCCCTTTATCTGCTCAATTGCTTCCGCATTGTCCTTGCCAAATACAACGGCAACTAACTTCTCACCGGATTTTTCCGCTAACATACGGCCCGGATTTAACAGCTCCAGACCTACACTTTTTGTTTTTCCTTCATCTGTTTCAATGAATACCCAGATATTTTTATTTGTAAACTCGCTCATAGTCCTCACACCTCTCAGATAATCTTGGCTTCGCTCAGTAAAGCAGCCAGTTTTACAGCAGATTCACTGCCGGTCTCCTCATTTAAGATCACCGCATCCTTTGTCTGGACAGGTGTAAATGTCTTTTTAACCTTGGTAGGAGAACCATTTAAGCCCAGTCTCTCCGGCTCGCATACCATATCCGGATCACTGTTGGTAATCTCTTCGATCACTGCTCTGTTTGCAGCCATTTTACTCTTAATGGTTGGATAACGTGGATCATAAGTGGTCTTGGTCACTGTAACCAGTGCAGGTAAAGAAACCTCTACCAAATCATGTCCTTCGTCTGTATCTCTTGTAACATGAAGCTTTCCATCTGCCATTTCTACTGCTGTAGCTAAGGTTACATGAGGCAGATCCATGTGCTCTGCGATCTCAGGTCCAACCTGTGCTGTATCACCGTCAATAGCCTGTTTTCCACAGAAGATCAGATCAAATTTCTCACCTGTCTTAGCTTCTACTGCTGCAATAGCCCTGCTTAAAATATAGCTGGTAGCCAGTGTATCAGAACCGCCAAATGCTCTGTCAGTTACTAAAAATGCCTGATCTGCGCCTACTGCCAGACACTCCTTTAATGCATTCTTTGCCTGAGCCGGGCCCATGCTGATAACGATGACTTTTCCGCCTTCTTTTTCCTTTAAACGTACTGCCATTTCCAGTGCGCACGCGTCAAAAGGATTAACGATACTTGGAACGCCTTCACGAATCAATGTGTGCTTAACAGGATCGATCTTGATCTCTGTTGTATCCGGCACCTGCTTAATACAAACCAAAATATTCATACTTTCCACCTCTGTTTTATAAGATAATGATGTTTATTAACTTACTTTATTTGCCCTTATACTCAGGAGTTCTCTTCTCCAGGAATGAACTTACGCCTTCTAATTTATCTTCTGTACTGCACAGAGTGCTGAGAGCTAACATTTCAAGAAGTTCTCCCACATCCTGGCTGGATGACATGGATGCCTGTACCACACGTTTTGCAATGCGGATGGCAACCGGTCCCTTTGCGATCAGCTTAGAAGCCATTTTCTTAGCTTCTGCCATCAGATCTGTCTTTGGCACACACTTAGTGGCAAGTCCGATCTGTACTGCTTCCGGTCCACCGATCTTGCGTCCTAAAAGGATCACATCCTGGGCTCTTCCCAGTCCGATCAGTCTTGCAAGTCTCTGGGTTCCGCCGGCTCCCGGTAAAAGTCCCAATCCTGTTTCAGGAAGTGCAAATAATGCATCTTCTGATACAACACGGAAATCGCAGGCAATCGCTGTTTCACAGCCGCCGCCAAATGCATATCCATTTACTGCCGCGATCACTGGTTTGGAGCATTTCTGGATCAGATCCAGTGCTTTCTGTCCTGCGCCGCCTAAGCAGTCTGTAGATTTCTTTGTTTTCAGGCTGTTAAGATCTGCACCTGCTATAAATGCCTTCTCTCCTGCGCCTGTTACGATAATTACCTTTACTTCATCGGCCTTATCCGCCCATGTGAAAAACTGGTTCATCTCTGCCCATGACAGATCATTTAAAGCGTTCATCTTCTCCGGCCGGTTGGCAGTAAACACTGCGATACCCTGCTCGTCGATCTCCAGCTTAAAATTCTGGTATTCCATAAAATATGAAACCTCCCTTCATATCTGCTGTTATAATATTAACTATTTTTCGGTTCTATTTCATCTTCATATTTTCCAAAAATAAATTTCTTCCCGCAGTCCTGATTTGTACTTTTTAACCTTAATTTCCCAATACCGTTTTGTTAAAATATAAACTATCAAAGATGGGATTATTATATATCTACAGCCTTCCGGCTGTAGATCCATAAAAAACAGAGGAGGTATTTATCATTATGAAACCATTGGAAGGGATTACCGTAGTAGAGCTTTCTACTTATATTGCAGCCCCCTCATGCGGACGTATTTTAGCAACACAGGGCGCACGGGTTATCAAAGTAGAGTCACCAGCAGGGGATGTGGAACGTAAATTCGGTCCTACTTTATTCTGTCCTGCAAACGATGAGGAAAACCCCATCTATGACACCTTAAACGGCGGAAAAGATCACCTGATGCTGGATCTTAAGAAACCGGAAGATATGGAACGCTTCCATAAATTATTAGCAAAAGCGGATGTATTTGTTACCAACAACCGTCTTCAGGCCTTAAAGAAAATGAGACTGGACTATGATTCCTTAAAAGAGCGCTATCCAAAACTGGTCTATGCCATCCTGTTAGGCTATGGCGAAAAGGGTCCAAAAGTCAACTTACCAGGCTTTGATGCCATTGCCATGTTTGCAACTGGTGGTCTGATCCAGGATATGATGGTAGATGCTCCTGGAAGCTATCCTGTATACCTGCCAATGGGCTTTGGTGACCTGGTATGCGGAACTGCTTTAGCAGGCGCTATCGGAACTGCATTATATGGAAGGACTCAGAGCGGGAAAGGTGATTATGTATCCATTTCCCTGTACGGCGCAGCTATGTGGATGTTCAGCGTCATGTCTACCGGTACCCAGTTTGGCTACAAGTGGCCAAGAGGACGTTATCAGGGCGGACCTATGGGCGTTCCTTATAAGACAAAAGATGGCCGCTGGATCCTTCCTGTTGTCAATGAATATGAACGCTACTGGAGACCATTCTGCCAGGCAGTTGGCGCCGAGGAAATCATGGACGATCCAAGATACTGCACCAAGCAGGCAACCTTTGATCCGAAGAACCGTGAAGACTGCATCCGCTATTTTGAAGACTGCTTCTCTAAGTTAAATGCAGATGAAGTTCTTCCAAAACTGGAAGCCATCGACATCGTTGTCAGCGAACTGGCTCATTTTAAGGATAACCACACTAGTGAACAGGCTCTTGTAAATGGCTTTATGAGTCCTATCACCTACCCAAACGGCGACCAGATCACACTGGCAATGCCGCCGATCAAAATGGGTTGCGTAGAACAGCCGCATGCTGAAAAAGCACACAAGATTGGTGAAGACAATGAAAAGCTCTTTAAAGAGTTCGATTTATAATATTTTCGTATAGCATTTTCGCATAATCATTTTATGGAAAGGAAACTATCATGGATTATCAGTACATATTAATAGACGTAAAAGACCGTATCGCTACCGTTACCATCAACCGACCGGAATACAGCAACGCATTTGCAAGAGAATCCTATTATGAGATTGCAGATGCCATGAATACCTTAGGTGCAAGAGACGATGTAGGCGTTATCGTTATCACAGGCGCAGGAAAACATTTCTCTGCAGGTGGCGATATCAAACGTTTTAAAATGTTAGTAGATACAAAGACCTACTTAAAAGCAGAAGATATCGAAGCAGTCAGCGCTATGCCAATATCCATCCGCAACTGCCCGAAGCCTGTGATCGCTATGATAAACGGTGTCGCAACCGGCGCCGGATTAAGCTGCGCCCTTGCCTGCGATTTCCGTATCGTAGAACCATCCAGTAAAATGATCATGGCTTTCGTAAATATGGGACTTTGCGGTGATAATGAAAGCATCTACACTCTCACACGTTTATTAGGGCCTGACAAAGCAGAACTGATGATGATGACCGGCGATGCCTATAAAGGCGAACAGTGTGTAAAGATCGGCCTTGCAACTGTTTTGGCAGAAGATGGAAAACTGGCAGAGACCACTTATGCACTAGCCGCAAAACTGGCTGCAAAATCATCCACTGCCCACGCCAGCCAGAAACGCCTGATCCGCAAGTACTTCTACGGTGACATGGAAAAATTTGCAAAAGACGAAGGTATGGAAATAGCTGCCAATTCCCGCCAGCCTGATTTCACAGAAGCTGTCAATGCTTTTATTGAAAAGAGAATGCCTGTTTACAATCAGAAATAAATCAAGATATCAAAAAAGCGCCCCCTGCATTTGCAGGAGGCGTTTTTTGCTACGCAGCCGCTTGTTTTTTGGCTACGCTCATTAACTTCTCAACTCAATCTCATAAGCCTTCTTTAACTGCTTTAAGATCTTCTTTACATATCCATCTACTGTATCAGCCTGGAATGCTTCTTCCTTTGGTGTGAACAGGACGGTGAATGCCATGGACTTCTTGTCCTCTGCGATCTGCTGGCCTTCGTATACGTCAAAGAGTGTTACGTCCTTCACAAAGGAGCAAGCCTGGTAGATGCACTCTTCTACCTGTCCGCAGGTGATGTCCTTGTTCATTACCAGAGCCAGGTCACGCTTCTCTTCTGCGAATTTTGGAAGTGGTTCAAATACAGGTGCCTTGCCGTACCATTTCTCCAGAGCCTTCATATTGATCTCCAGAACATAGGCATCTTCACGCATTGCCTCTGCCTTCATGATCTCGTACTTAACCTGTCCCAGATAACCAACTACTTCGCCTTCGCAAAGGATAGCAGCAGTTCTGTATGGGTGCAGGAATGGCTTTTCGGTTCTTTCATAAGTAAAGGTAAGATGAAGCACATCTGCTACTGTCTCTGCCATACCCTTTAAGGTGAAGAAGGACTCATCCTTACCAAAAGCACCGATACACAGTGTCTCACGCTCTTCCGGATACTCAGTCAGAGGCAGGGACTTTGGAATAAATGCATTTCCGATCTCGAAAATACGTCCCTCAAAGATACCTCTCTTCTGGTTGCGGCCCATTGCATGGATCATCTGAGGAGCCAGAGTGGTTCTCATCAAGGAAAGATCCTCGTTGATCGGGTTCATGATGCGGATCGCCTTGCGCTCAAGGGCATCTTCCGGGAATTCCATTTCATCTAAATCAGCCGGTGAGAAGAAGGAGTAATGCATTCCCTCAAATGCGCCTACACTGCAGAGAGCTCTTTTAACCTTTAAAATGGTCTTCTGACGCATATTTGTTCCACCGATGGTTACCTTTGCAGTTGGAAGGAAAGTAGAATTAATATGGTCATAACCATACATACGGATCACTTCCTCTGCAACATCCGGATAATCTTCCATATCTTCACGGTATGCAGGGAAATGTAAGGTCAGCTCATCTCCGTTGATCTCAGGATCAAAGTCCAGACCTTTCAGGATGCGAAGGATATCTTCGTCCGGAACAGTGATACCTAATACACCATTTACCTTCTTGATGCTGGTCTTGAAAGTCTTTGGCTCTAAGGAATTTCCTGTATTTACGTTCTTGTGGGTCTTAGAAACCTTTCCTGCTCCCAGCTCTTCTACCAGGTGCAGAGCACGCTTCATAGCCATTTCTGTTGCATACTCGTCAACGCCCTTTGCATATCTCTGGCTTGCGTCAGAAGACTGTCCTAATGCACGGGAGCTCTTGCGGATGTTGTCACGGGCAAACTTAGCTGCCTCAAACATTACCTCTGTAGTAGTATCGCGGATCTCAGAGTTTAAACCACCCATGATACCTGCAAGTGCAACTGGCTTCTTGCCGTCACAGATCACCAGGTTATTTGTATTTAAGGTAAATTCCTTCTCATCCAGAGTAACGATCTTTTCGCCCTCTGTTGCGCGTCTTATGCAGATGGCATTGCCTTCCAGATAATCACAGTCAAATGCGTGCAGCGGCTGTCCTAACTCACGCATAATATAATTGGTGATATCTACGATATTGGAAATAGAATTATTTCCAACCAGAGCCAGACGTCTTCTCATCCATGCAGGTGACTGAGCCAGCTTTACATCATATACATAGTGTGCAATGTAACGTGGGCACAGGTCCGGTGCCTCTACAGTTACATCAAATCCCGTCTTTTCTACGTCGGTCTCAGTATAATCTAAAGCAGGCATCTTAAGTGGCTGTCCTAAAGCTGCAGCTACTTCTCTTGCCAGACCAAAGATACTCTGGCAGTCCGGACGGTTTGCAGTAATGGAAACATCAAAGATCCAGTCATTTAAACCGGTGATCTCCTTTACATCTGCACCGATCTCAGCATCCTCCGGCAGTACCAGAAGGCCGTTGTAACCGGCGCCTGGATACAGGTCTTCGTTTAAGCCAAGCTCTGTTCCGGAGCAAAGCATACCATAGGACTCATAGCCTCTTAATTTTCCCTTCTTAATCGTAACTACGCCTTCAATGGTAACATGGTCTTTTGCAGTAGCGTATACCTGGGCACCGATCATTGCTACAGGGAACTTGCCGCCTGCTTTTACATTGTCAGCACCACAGCAGATCTGTAATAATTCCGGTCCGCCTACATTGACCTGGCATACATGAAGGTGAGTCTCCGGAATCGGCTCACATGACTCAACATAGCCAACTACGATACCGCTGATGTCCTTTCCTACCTGCCATTTTTCTTCTACTTCAAATCCACAGTCAAACAGCTTTTTCTCTAATTCGTCTGCGGAAACATTAATATCTACATAATCATTTAACCAGCTTAACGGTACAAGCATTTCTAATCCTCCTGTCCTGATCGAACCTATTAGTCATCGATCTGATCTAACACACGCAGATCAGACTCAAACAGCATCTTAATGTTGTTGATGCCGTATTTTAACATTGCGATACGCTCCAGACCAAGGCCGAAAGCAAAACCGCTGTACTTCTCGGAATCGATGCCGCAGTTTTCAAGCACCTTCTTATTTACAACACCTGCGCCAAGAACCTCTATCCAGCCGGTCCCCTTGCACAGTCTGCATCCCTTACCGCCGCACTGGAAGCAGCTTACGTCAACCTCTACAGACGGCTCTGTAAATGGGAAGTAGGAAGGACGGAGTCTGGTTCTGGTGGACTCACCGAAGATCCTCTGAACAAACATGTCTAACATTCCCTTTAAATCACAGAGAGTAATGCCTTCATCTACAACAAGGCCTTCCATCTGACTGAACATTGGTGAATGAGTAGCGTCATCATCAGAACGGAATACCTTACCTGGGGAAACAACCTTGATCGGAGGTTTCTTTGCTTCCATTACATGAACCTGTCCTGCGGATGTCTGGGTACGCAGTAAGAACTCTGGGGACAGATAGAAGGTATCCTGCATATCACGGGCCGGATGATCCTTTGGTGTATTTAATGCAGTAAAGTTGTAATAATCTGTCTCGATCTCCGTTCCTTCGTATACTTCAAATCCCATGGAAGCGAAGATGTCAGTCAGCTGATTGCGGACCGTAGTTACCGGATGAAGGTTTCCATAACGGATCTTCTTTGGCGGCATGGTGATATCGATCTTTTCAGACTCGTAACGCTGCTGCTGCTCTTTTTCCTTTAATTTCTGGTCCAGTTCATCGAAAAACTGGTTTGCCCATTCCTTTGCACCGTTAATGGTCTTACCAAACTCAGCCTTCTGGTCGTTTGGCACATTGCGCATCTCTTTCATCAGAAGACCGATGCGGCCCTGCTTGTTGTCTAAGAAGGTCTTTTTGAATTCATAAACACTTCTGGAAGTGGTCAGAGTTTCTGCACCCTTGCAGATCTCATCTTTGATCCCAGCGATCACTTCATTCAGTTCTTTTAAATCCTGCATGATTTCTCTCCTTTTCTTTCTTATATACTCCCTGCATCTTTCATGTAAAAAATACTGAGAGCACATTTATTGCTGGTGGTTTTTCCTCAGTTCCATTCACAACTTTGTGCTTCGCACTCTACTGCCTGCTATGCAGGCGGGTTATTCGTTAATGGCTAAAAAAATCCCCCTGCGCATACACGCAGAGGGACGATCATTTACCGTGGTACCACCCAGTTTCCCGCAGCCAGATCATATAAGATCTTTCCTGCAGACACTTTACGGTATGTAACGTACACCAGACGGCACTGCCTACTATTTAACCTTCAGCAATGCAGCTCCCGTGGGAAATTCGGATATCTGTCTGAACGGAAAAAGGCTCACAGCCGACGACCTTTTCTCTCTGACCGAAAACAGTATCTTAAAAACACGATCTTCGCTTTTGTTCTTCATTTTATGATTTCAGGCATGTCTGTCTGTATAAGACATTCATAGTCTGTAAATCATTCTAGGCTTTTTAATAAGAAAAGTCAAGTTTTTTTTCATTTCTGGCGATCAGCTGTATACTTTAAAAAAAAGAAGTGTTAAAATAGAATTAATGTAAACAGCGTTGGAATGACATAATTTACCGAAATATACAGAATACATAAGGGAAGATATTTATGAAAAAGCAAAAAGAGAAACACATACTGACAAATCAACAAGGGTTTACATTAGCCGAATTGCTGGTGGTTGTTGCAATTATCGGAATTCTTGTCGCAATTTCTGTTCCGGTCTTTGCAGCACAGCTGGAAAGAAGCAGGGAAGCAACAGATATGGCCAATGTCCGGGTTGCTTATGCCGAAGTACTAACTGCCGTAAATTCCGGTGATGTAAATGAAAGCAGGATCGTCCCCCTGAAGCAGAAGGAAGATGGCTGGCAAACTCCACGTAAAGTTATGATCGGAGGTATCACGGAAAACGATACAAATAACTGGATCGGAAATCCCACCGCTAAAGGTTCTTGCAAAGTATACTATGATCCGGCTATTGGACCCGTACTTCAATGGAGCAGGGAATTCAGTAATATACATAATCCTTTTAACAACAGCGGCGTACTGGATTACATCCATAAAACATATGGTTCAAACGTCAATCTTGAAATTGATTCCGGCTGTACAAATTCTAAAATGGTAAAATTGATACAACCATTCATTGATGAAGATAAAAACAGAAGCAGCCTGATGAAAACAGGAACCTGGGCTTATATGGGAAGCGTTTCTGATACAGGCAGTGATCATAAAAATCAGAACCGCTATTGGTTCTGGACTTCTGTAGATATAAATAAGAATGGTTTCCAGGCCGGAGAAACAGTCCCTATGATCGTCAGCACGGCAGATGGAAAATTTTATATTTCCAATTCCCAGACAACTACAAGAACCTCAAACGGAATGACCTATAATGTGATCATAAAAAGTACCTCTTCAGCCGGAAGTAAAAAACAACAAATAGAAGCATACAAAAAATACATTCCATCTGACCCTAAAGACTGCTTTGATAATTTGAATGATGCGTACGCAGCATATGAAAAATTAGTCAAATCCAATCCGGATTATCAGAAATATGAAAATACACTTCCATATTGATATGGGGCTTGACTGTAAAAAGTCAAGCCTTTTTTCGTTCCTTTAACTCTTTCACATACTGGAGAACACATTCTTTCAGCTTCTGCACACTATCGGAAGGCTCCGTTTCTTTCTTCATTCCCATTCCCAGTTCCCTGATGCTTTCCGGTGTGACCGGCACACAGCACACATCATCTGTATTCCCCCGGATCATAAATTCCGACATCATGGAAATGCCAAGTCCTTTCCCCACCATACGGATCACGGTTTCATCATCTACATACACAGCCTGCTCTTTCGCCTTTACACCTGCCCTGTCAAAAGCAGCGTGAACATCAATATCAAAACGTCCATAAGGCATAAGAAAATCTTGCCCCTCAAACTCTTTTAAAGGAAATTCTTTTCGTCCATTTAAGGGATAATCCTTCGGCAAAATGGCATACAGCAATTCATAATAAAGGGGGATCCATTCACAGTTCCGGTAACTTTGTCTGCTGGCAAAGATCACATCTGTCTTTCCCTCCTGTAAAAGTTCAAAAGGCTCCAGGGCATTATCCACCATCCGCAGGTCTACATCCACTTTTGGGCAGATCCTGCGAAAACGGTACAATATTTCCGGCATCCAGAACATGGCCATACTGGCATAGGCGGCAATCCGGATGGTTTCCGTCTGTTGCCTGGTAATAGTTTGAATCTGATTTTCCAGATTGGCATTTGCCTGAAGGAACTGTCTGATAGCTGGCACCAGCTCCTTTCCCTGTTCTGTCAGGGAAATGCCATTGTGACTTCGTATGATCAGAGGAAATCCAATCTCCCGCTCCAGGCTGTTTACCAGATGGGTAAGTCCTGACTGGGTATATCCAACCACTTCCGATGCCTTAGAAAAACTTCCCAGATCTACGGCAGTCATTAAGATCTCTAATTTTTTTGCTTCCATAAATACACTCCCATGCTTTCCTTTCTCCTGTTTTTCAGGCATTTCTGCTGTCAGTCACAGTTTTCGCCTGTTCACAGAGTATTACACTTTGTCATAGTTCTATTATAAACATGGATTTCACAAACAACAAGAACCAACGTAAAATGTAAAGTAATAAATGATCTATATAACTATTCAAAACTACCACTTATAAATATGTAAAACGAGGTGATCCACGATCATGAATAAAAAACATCTTTCCCTTCATCAGCGCCTGTTAGTAGCTGCTACTTTATTTGGTATGTTCTTCGGCGCCGGAAACCTGATCTTTCCTGTCCATCTTGGACAGCTTGCAGGACGGAACCTGCTCCCGGCTATGGCCGGCTTTATCATTGCAGCTGTAGGAATTCCCATTCTTGGGGTTGCAGCCATTGGAAATACACATTCTGACGGGCTGCAGGCACTTGCTTCCAAAGTAAGCAGACGTTACAGTTACTTTTTCACCTGTCTGCTTTATCTGACCATTGGACCATGTTTTGCTATTCCAAGATGCGCTACTACTTCCTTTACAACGGGGATCCAGCCTGTTCTTGGAAGCCAGATCTCAGAAAGAACAGCACTCCTTGTCTTTTCTGCCATCTTTTTTGCCCTGGTCCTCTTTTTCTCTTTAAAACCGGGCAATATCACCCTCTGGATCGGAAAAGTCATTAACCCACTGTTTTTGTTCTTTCTGGCAATTTTGATCCTTTCTGCCCTGCTTCATCCAGGTACCGCTGTATCTGCGGCCCAGCCGGATCCTTCCTATGAAACAGGTGCTATGTTTCATGCTCTGTCAGAAGGCTACGGAACCATGGATGCCATTGCAGGTCTTGCTTTCGGTATCGTAGTAGTAAATGTGATCCGCCAGATGGGAGTGGATGATGATACAGCCATTGCAAAAGAAGTACTTCACTCCGGTATCCTTGCAGGTGTTTTAATGGCTCTGATCTATATGCTGACCATTCTTATGGGCGCACAGTCTTTGGGACTGTTCGCTGTTTCTGAAAATGGCGGTATCGCATTATCCCAGATCTCCAGCCATTATCTTGGAAGAGCCGGACTTGTGATCCTGGCTGTAACTATTACTTTTGCCTGCCTGAAAACTTCCATCGGACTGGTAACCAGCTGTTCCGAAACCTTTGTGCAAATGTTCCCGGATAAGCTTTCCTACAAAGCCTGGGCTATTATTTTTACATTATTTTCCTTTATTGGATCCAACATGGGGCTTTCCACTATCATCCGATACTCTGTACCGGTCCTGATGCTGATCTACCCTCCGGCTATTGCCCTGATCCTGCTGGCAATGTTTGGAGAACATTTTCACCATGATCGGAAAGTATATGTATGGGTAACCGCCCTTACCTGGGCAGCATCCCTGTTTGACTTTTTCAAAACTCTTCCCGAACAGGTTCAGGTACTGTTCCACCTGGATAAAGCAGTAACACTGGCCCAGACTTTCCTTCCTCTCTTTAATCTCAATCTTGGATGGATCCTTCCGGCAATGGTTGGGATGATCATTGGGCTGGGATGTAAGAGAAATGAAAAAAGAAGACGGCAGGCACTTGCGTAATGCCTGCCATTTATTTCACATCTCTATTTAATTTTCCGATATCGTTAATTAATTGAGCCAGTCACCGCGGTATGGTTCTGTCTGATTATCCGGCTTTTTCGTCCATATTTTATATGGATATTTCTGGTTTTTCAGATTTTCGTCGTATGTAATGGTATTGTCATTTTGGGTGTCGGTTGCACGAAGACGGAATTGGTCTAGGACTGACTTAATACCGCTTACAGAACCCCATATATTACCAATTGGATCATCGTTGGTATCCCAGGCTCTATACACACAGTTGGTAATGGTTGCATCAGTTGCTTCGCTGGTACCGCTTCCGGTTTTGTTGGTGCGACCGATGAGATAGCCAATGACTGGATCATTTCCAGCTCCCTGCATTACTCTGCTGACCTTTCCTCCAAAATAACAGGTATCAACGGTCAGATCTGAGGAATTATCATATCTGCCAACAAGTCCACCAGCACTTCCTTCATTACCTCTCATATAACTGAATATATTTGCCATACTAAAGCTGTTTTCAATCTTCAAACAACCTTTTCCTTCTCCGATCAAACCACCTACATTACTGTAACCAGAAATATTATAAGGGGCATGAAATTGATCATCATCTCCGATTGCAGTCATATCTGGATAATCATTATTTCTTCCTGCCACATAGCAATTTTGGATCAATGGAATTTCCTTATCTGGTCCTTTTACATATCCAGACAGATCCAGATTACCGATCAAGCCGCCTGCTCCATGCTGAAAATGTTTTCCACTGAGATAACCGGAAAATGAACAGTTTGTAACCTCTAATTCCTTCGCCTTTATTTTTCCTACAAGACCACCTGCTCCATAATTTGATCCCGTTGAGGCACCACCGATCAATACATTTTTTCCATATACATGAACATTTTTTATGGTGACTTTCTGTACACCTACATTTACTGCAATTCCGCCAACTCCCCATCCTTGCAGTTTTATATCATCACCATAAACGCGGATATTCTCCAGATCCAGATAAGTGCCATCTCTGACATCACTATAATCGTTAATCTCTCCAGCTGTATCTATGAGCACTGCTGCACCATAGGCGCCTCCCTGGATATATGGATCTTTGATATTCAGATTTTTCACTGTCAACTGATCATTTTTAGCAAAAAGAGCCGTACTTTCATTACCAGACAATGGCGGTAAGATCCGCAATCCCGCTATGGTATGTCCACCTCCATCATAGGAACGAATAGTTGTATTATCAATAGCTTTAAAACTTCCCGGATTTGTAAAACCATTTCCTGGACTCCATCCATCATAGATCTTAACATCCACACCGGGATAAGCTTCCGAAAGTTCTTTACAATATGCTTCCGTGTTTGCAGTAACCGATGGATCATCCGTCCACAAAATATTATCCGTCTGCTCTACATTTGTAATATTAAAATCATTTTTATCATAGAAATTCAAATTCAGCAGATGGCGGGAATTAGCAACCTTTGCAGTATAAGTACCTGTGGTTTCATCATAGATCAGTTTGTCAAAATAACTGTTATTTTTATCATCTATCGGATCTGTACCATCCGGGATCGCATGCTTATCACTTGCCTGTATTACAAGATTGTCTCCTGCTTTGATATAATTATCCTGCCAGTATAAATACTTGAACCCTGAACGGACAAACGCTTTATTATCCAGATATAACCTTACTTTTATCTGTTTTTCTCCCGTTTCTGTTACTTCAATCCTTTTCGTTGATAATTTATCAATATCTGTCCACGATGCCGGCCAACCCCAAGTATTTTTTTCATTATATGCCAACTCAACCTTAGACGCATCTATCTCCTCTATATACATTATCTTGCTTAAATCCGGATAGAATTTCACAAGATAATAGACTGTATTTCCATTGCTCTGTCCTTTAATGGAAAAACTTACCTGCAGCGGCTCCTGATTTGTTCCCGTTCCAGTATCGTCTGGAATGTCAAGCACGTAATCTACCCATAGTCTATTACCGTTATTCACTTGCATTCCTGTCTCCTCCGGCTCTTCCTTCTCCGGCTCCATCCAGTCGCCGATGTGGACGCGGGCAAACTTTGGGATCTGTTTAGGCTGGGTGGAGTCGCTGTTTTGGTCTTCCTGGATCATGTTTTGGGTGGTTGGATCTGCCTGGATCAGCTGGACTACAGTTGGCATCGGATAGGTACTGGTCAGTGTTTTATCGTAAGGAAATGCTTTCTTGGATATTGCCTGAGAATTTTCCTCAAAATAATTTTTCAGTGTATCCGAATAACATACAGACCTTGCTCCGTTTACCATGGAAGAGCTGTAGCAATACCGAAAGCTGGCATCTGATGCAGCCTTGCCACTGCTTCCCGTATTCAATGCGCCATAAACCGTTACAAAAGCGGCTTCATCCTGCTTCTCGTTCGCCTTGTTCATTTTAGTATCGGTCTCAGAAGCAGCCGGTACAGTGCCATAAACATCAGAATGCATATAAACGGATGCTGATACATAGGTACGTTCCACCTGGCTTCCACTTGGCAGGATCGCAGCCAGACCACCTGCAATGGTATCTCTGGAAATAACATTATAACGTCCCTGTGTTGTATCAAAGTTTTCTTCTGCCGGAGTCGGATGGACCAGGAATTTTCCTGCTGATGTATGACCGCCTACGTAACTGTTTTCGATCCGTGCCGGCTGATCTCCTTTATTATCAACCACTTTTCCTACCAGGCCGCCTGCAAAGTCATATCCATCTACATAAACAGACGCAACACAACCGGAAACAGTCAGTTTTCCAGATACAGAACCTGCCAGTCCCCCTGCAACACCATACTGGGACCGAATTCTGTATGTTGCTTCAACTGCCGTATCCAGATCTTTCTCAGCTTCTGCATCATCCGCTGCTACTTTTGTGCGGTAGGTATCCACTGCCATGGTCTTACTGATGGTAAGTTCTGTTCCGCTAAAAGCTCCCACCAGGGCTCCCGCATCTACTTCTATGTCACTGGCAGCATCCTTCTCCCCTGTCGCCGTGATCTTCGGATACTGTACAAAAACATTCTCTACAGATATGTTTAACGGTTTAACAGGATCACCATATCTGTCAGGTATATTTATACCAAATCCCACCAGCGCTCCTGCACTGGTTTCTGAGGTTATATCCGGCCGCACCAGCTTCAGGTCTTTTACATACAGATCTTTTGTAACATTTCCAAAGCATCCGCCTGCCAGGATATCTCCCTTCACATTCACCAGAAGATCATTTATTTTATGCGTATTTCCCTCATAAGACATGACAAACTGTGGGTTTACCGGAGCATAGCAGCCGGGCTGCGTATATTTAAGGGAGGTATAAGTTCCGCTTCCCGTTGCATAACAAACAGAAAGTTTATCTGCTTCCCTTACTACTCGGTTATCTCCATGGCTAATATGAATTTGATTTACAACATTTGTTCTGAAATCTGTCCAGGAAAGATCCTCCTGCTGGGAAACCACATACTCATTGGATCCATCTTCTGCCGGGGACAATCCAATGGCTTCCCCACTGTCCTCAGGCTTAAAACCGGAGATCCGGTAATCCAGGTTTTCCAGATGCCGAATACTGGAAACAAGCACCTTATTTTCCGTTATATCCTGGAAGATACTGTTGCACTCTTTGATCTCACTGATCACACTTCCGTTGCTGTTTGAAACCTCCGCATAGACCCGTAGATCTTCTCCCGGGATCAGCTTTCCTTCCTTTCCTCCGTCTGAACGTTTCAGGTCCTGGCTCAGACCGGCAAAACGGAACCCCTCCCATGTGATATCATCTAAGATCACATAAGAGACTCCTGAGGTTCCAATGGATATCACTCTCTGTCTCTGGCTGAAATCCATCAGGTCAATCCAGCCTTTGGTGCCGCTGGACATGCCTTCTACCCACAATCTCATTGTATACCGGGCAGTGGGAGACATATAATCATCTACTTCCGCATAGAGAACATCCCCGTTAAATATCTTCAATGTTGGTTTCTTTAACTTGGGATCCGGGATCACTTCCGGGTCTGTCATGGACTCCCCGTTATAATATCCAATGGCTTCTCCATGATACTTCTCTCTCTTATCTGCAGATAATGCAGCCTGGGCCAGTTCTTCACTTTCCAGGTCTGTCACCTGAAATACATACTTGTCTGAGTACCATACTTCCCTTACGGTTCCCTCTTTCGGGTTATAACCAATCGCATAACTTCCATCTGTACGGACGGTTTCATCAATGGAACCAAAGGGAAGCAGACGCTGTCTGATATCTTCTGTGTCATTGCTTCCCTCATCTCCCGGCTGATACAGAATATAATACAATCCCTGTTTTTCCTCTGATCCTGAGGATAAAGTAAGCCCCAGCTTATCCTCCGAGTCAGGATCCTCCGGATCCGGATATTCTGCCAGAAGCCGTTCCAGACTTCCACCGGCCTTTTCCAGGCTCAACCGGTTCTGGGCTGCCAGAAAAATCTCTTTTGCAGTCTGGTCCATTTCCAGACGTCTTAAACGGCTTTGATAATGGATAGCTGTAACAAAAGAAACACCGGCAAGGATCGTGGAGATCGCTATGACCACCAGAAATTCCGCCAGTGTAAAACCGCCTTTTCTTTTTTTCTGCATATAGGTTGTGCGTTCCATTTCTCTATCCTCCGCAGAATATCCAGTCTTTCTTACCGCTTCATTTATGCTTCATCTCAGCTGCAGTTAAACTGTAACTAATTTAATCCTTCCAGATTTACAGCGTGTACTGTCAGCTGATCCAGGTGCGCCATTGGCACCTTGTCTGACCGCTTTGCATCTGCCTTATAATATACATTAATATCTTTTACTGTAAAACAGCCATCTTCATAGCTGTACTGGTCTACATTAAAATCCGTATAAAACCGTTTTGCCATAGCACCGTCTGAAAGAAGGGGCACTCTGGTTTCCTGTCCGTTATCGGCAATAAAAACCTTGCAGCTCCCGGCTTTATTCGTATTTTCTTCCTGTGTCCCGTCGGCTTCCTGATAAGGCACTGCCCCAAGGCGCATCCAGATCCCGTTTTCCCCGTTATAAAACTCCGGACCACTGGTTCCGCCCGTCCGCACTTCCTGTGCCTGGGATAAAACATCAGTGATCAGTTCTGCCGTAGTAGCAAGGACCTGCTGGGCTTCTGCCTTCTGTGTAGTCTTCTTATATGCTTCTTTTACTACAGCCACACCGCCGCCAATAGCTGTAGCAGTCATGGAAAGGATCAGTACAGCCGCTAACATTTCTGTCAGCGTCATACCGGCCTGTGATCTCAGATGACATTTTATTTTTCTGTATGCCCTCATCATATTCCCATTCCTTTTCATGTTCCTGCTCCAATAAATACTTCTTATTACTTCTTAATTTTTCCTGCTATAGCGGAAATACTGTCCTGTTTTTGTACCTTTCTGGTCAGAATACAGATCGATCCTGTACTTTCCTGCGCCCTCGTTTCCGGCAGAACGCCCCAAATCCGTTCCTGTACCATTTTGTTCCAGGATCAGCCTGCCGTTGCGTTCATTCTTTGTCTCTTCCCCTTCCAGGATATTCCTCTGGGTGTAATAAGCCTGCATCACAGCATCGCCTTTTACCAGCATCTTTTTAGAACTCATCATTGCCGTAGCAAACATGGTAAGTCCCAGAACGATCACAAGAACAGATACCAGAAGTTCCGCCAGCGTCTCACCTTTAGAGGATCTCAGCTTTCCAAACAGTCTGTCTACATGCTCCTTCATCCTACTATCAGCCTCCTGACACACCGGTATCCGGATGTGTTTTTTCTATCATTCCCCGCTCCCAGTAAATCTGGGTAATACGTGTGGTAGTGGTGATCGTCCACTCCGAAGTCACATCCCCGTTCTCATTTGTTTCTTCGTGTTCTTCTTCCTCTTCCATTTCATCTACATGGACTTTCGCTGCAACAGTCAGCTTCCGTTCACACCGGTTTTCCGGATGGTCATCCCCGGTCTGTGTATCAGAAATATCAACTGTAATATTGTACTGGGGATCCATAGTCAGATGAGCCGCTGTCTGAAGCTGGTCCAGATCCTTTATATTGGTCTGGGTTCCATCTGTCTGGGTAAGCTGGACAGAAAAGGTAAAATCCTGTTCTGCAGTTTCAGGAGATGAGCCATTCTGTGCATTTCCCTCCTGCTCAGAGAAGGATCCGTTTTGTCCATCTTCCTCCGCTAAAGAAGTATATACCTGTTTAATACAGCTGCCTAAAATACTGTCATCATCCAAAGTTTCCCCGCCGGTGTAAACATATTCCTCAGAATAATCCGGCTCTTCTTCCCTGCTGTCTACCACTCTTACATCTGTGATCTTCACAGCGGTCTTACTGTCACTTAATTCATCCCGCAAAAAAGCTGCCCCGGACTCCACTGCAAACCGTTTCTGGTCTGTTACAGGTACTTGCTGCATTTTGCCCGCAGACGCGGAAGCTGCCGCAAGGATCATAGACGCGGCTACGCCGCACAGCACAAAAAACAGGAGAGCTGCCACCAGACTGGCGCCATTTTCGCTTTTTAACCGTTTACCTGCTGTTACTACCATGGTTTATTCCCCGAATGCTGCTTCTGCTGCTGTTTCCAGGTCAGAGCGCTGCAGATTTGACATATCAGAATTTGCCAGACCACCGCCGGAAGCTGCCTGTGTCTCTTCTACCTGCAGGCCTTCCAGGCTTTCAGCCCCTTCTGTTGTTTCAAAATAATTCATATTAAAGGTCAGTTCAACACGACCC
Source organism: Clostridium sp. AM22-11AC (assembly GCF_003473545.1). Classification (GTDB taxonomy): domain Bacteria; phylum Bacillota; class Clostridia; order Lachnospirales; family Lachnospiraceae; genus Enterocloster. The sequence goes on along the minus strand of NZ_QUCM01000019.1, from coordinate 9,748 downwards.
TCTTTGATATTTGGCTCAAAATCCGCATCCACCGCAGAAACACTGTCCATGCTGATGTTGTAGATCAGGCTGCGGTAAGGTCCCTGTAAGATTTCCCTCATCATTTCCACAGCAGCATCGTAATCTTCTGCCGAACAGTTGACGGTAACACTTCGGCGGATATTGGTTCCATTTACCTCCGGCTCATTAAATGTAAAAAGAAAATCATAAGCCTGGCCGTGGATCCGGTTTAATTCTTCCAGTTCTTCTTTAAAATTATTATAAGAAGGCACCACCGGAGCATCTGCATCCTTATTTTCCTGGATCTCAACCTGCATGGATTTGATCCTTGCTGACTTTACCTGCTCCATTGCAATTGCATCTTCCAGATCTGTGGTATCTGCTGCTTCGATCCGTTCCTGAATGGGAGAATAAATCCCCACATACCAGCCGGTCAGCAGGATCAGCAGCAGCAAAACAACGATAGCTGCCTTTTCTTTTTTTGTCAGAACATAACTCATTAAGGATTTCATGATAAGTCCTCACTCTCTCCCGGCGCATAAAAATAAACAGTCACCTGTGCCCGGACCACTTTATCTTCTGCCCGTTTAGAAATATCCAGCAGGTCTTCATCCTCTGTTTCTTCCAGAGACGCTGTTACATAGCGCACAGCCCCATCTTCCTCGATGTCCTGGATCAGGCTTTTCAGCATTGTCCCCCTCTCAAGAGTACATTCAAGATTCATCTGATCATCCGTAACGCTGACTGTTTCAATGGTTTTGCATATAGGGAAAATAGTATTTTTCAGTACATCTAACATTACCAGACGGTCCGGCATCACTGCTTCCTGATCATTTCTCCAGGAATTTCCATAGTGGGCATATTCTGTTTTTACTTCTGGCATAATGCTGTTGGCCTGCTTCATAACTTCCAGCTGGGCTTCCATACGCTGATAAGCAGCCTCCGCACGGTCCGCTCTTTCCATAGGCATTACAATACCCACCTGGGAAAAACCGTACAGGAATACTAAAAATGCCGCCAATGTAACAATCTGCCCTGCAACGGCACCTTTTTTTACTTCACGCTGATACAGATTGATCCTTTTTTTGTCCGGATATTTCGGACCACCGATCTGCATTTTAGCGATCTTTTTTAAATCCATCACGGTCTTCCTCCTTATACAAGTAATACTCCTACTGTCTGAGGACTGTCGATCCATTCCGGCATCTTCTTTGCGTCTAATTCCGGAAGTATTTCTCCAATACTTTTTACAGGAATTCCCACTGTATCACTTAAAGTATCGATCAGTCCCTTGTATCTGGCACCGCCGCCGCAGTAATAAAGACTGTCTATGGTATTATCACTGTTGTTGAAACTGTAGAAGTTAAGTACACGCATGGCCTGTACCGCAATGGTCTGATACCGGTTACTTAAAGCTTCATCCAGAGTTTTTTCACCTTTTTCGCCCCAGAATGTATCATCATCATCTACATTTAACTGTACCAGCTGTTCCTTATCTCCCCGTCGGATCTGCTCGATCTCTTCACAACCAGGCTCCATGGTACGGGTGGTATCATAGATTCCCTTGCGGAAGAAATGCATACGCAGGGCCTTAGTTCCCAGATCCAGGACTGCAAAGTCTTTCTTTTCTTCACCCTCGTTCATATGCTCCAGGATACGTTCCAGACCGATCACACCGGGGACCAGACCAATCAGCTTTAATTTTGCCATTTTTGCAAGTTTCAAAAACTGCTGACACAGGTCTTTTCTGCAGCAGGCAGCGATCAGGTCCAGCTGATCCTCTGTCCTCTCGATCACACCATAATCAAACTGGTACTGCTCCAGCTCATCTCCAATATAATCGTGGAATTCAAATGGCAGGTTCAGCTTTAACTGATCCACTGTCATAAGAGGAACACTGCACCGCTTTACATAGGTATCATCCTGGCGCAGTACGAACACTGCGTTCTTGCAGCGAATATTATTTTCTTTTAAAACGTCCTTTATAAGCTCCGCGTATACTTTCATATCCGTCTGATTTTCAGTCTCCAGACGCTCGGAAACATAGGTCTGCAGTTCGCCATGTTCCATATATGCGATTTTTACACGGTAATGTCCAATTTCAATACCCAAACAATTTTTCATATATTATACTCCGCTTTAAAATAGCCCCGTATACCACCGGGTCATCACGTCTCCATATACGATCATAATAAAACATGCTGCCGCAATAGACGGACCAAAGGGAAGTTTCTGGGTTTTTCTGAGAGTAGCAAAACCAAGTCCCAAAAGGCAGCTCAAAATAAGGTAAAATAAAATTTCCCAGGCTGACCCAAGGTACAACCCGGTCATAAAAAATAATTTAATATCTCCTCCGCCCAGGCTTTCTTTTCCTGTGAGGCGGTCAAAAAGGAGGGATAATACAAGCATGCCGCCGCCTAAGGCAATTCCTAACAGCAATCCCCTGAGGATATTGTGTAATGGATCCGGCATGAAAACAGTTGTAGCTAAAAATACAAGAACACCTGCCACATGAAGACGGTCAGGAATGATCCAGGAGTGCAGGTCTGTAAGACTGACGATCAGCAGGATCAATCCCAGAAGGATCCCCTGTAGACTCATAACAGACAGGTCATACCGGTATACTACCAGACAGCAGCCAATCCCTGCTATCAGCTCCGTGATAAAGGACTCCGGCGGGATCTTTGCGCCGCAGTAACGGCATTTTCCCTTTAAAAGCAGCCAGGAAAGAACAGGGAACAGATCCAGAACCCCTAAAACATGGCCGCAGCTGTCGCAGTGGGAACGACCGGAAAGAACAGACTGACCGGATACCAGGCGCACCGCCATACAGTCTGCAAAGCTTCCCAGGCAGCAGCCAAGGATAAATGTAATGAAAAGAATATAGGCTGTAATGCCGAAACTGATGTGAAGCATATTGTAAATCTCCTGTTTATACCAATAGATCAACCAGCAGTAGATGAACCCTGGTCTGGACCAAATGGATTATCGTTTCCACCCTTGTATCCAATTTCATTATCATCTGTATAATAGGGAGCTGTCTGAATTGCTGAAGGATTGTTGTGATACTTATCATTTTCGTTTTCTGCATTTCCTATGAAAACAATGATCTGATCCAATACTTCCCCATTTATAGCCTTATTACTAAGCTCTTTTCCAAGGGTGTTGCAGCTTTTTCCATTGTACTGGGCTCCATTGTAGTTCTTATCCTTCACCTTAATTACATCACTCAGCTTTCCTTCTTTTACATCATAAATAAAATAGGCTGCCGTAGTAAGGGTATTGCCGTTATGTACATCTAAAAGATCTGAATTGCTGTAAAATTCTGCCGTTGCAGCAGCTTTTGCGGCACGGATATTCGCTTTATTTGTTGCAATGACCGCTTTCATCCTCTGGGCTGTAAAAACAGGAATACTGATAGCTACTAGAATACCTACAATGGCTACAACTACCAAAAGTTCTGCCAGTGTAAAGCCTTTTTTCTCTTTGATCTTTTTCATATTCATAATTTCACCGCCTTGGTACAACTTTTTCTCTCCGGTTTCTTATACAAGAAAATGGATGGGGGAAACCCCATCCATTTTCTCCACGTATGTGGTTTCTGGTGTTTTGAAAGATTTTCAAAAATTATTTTGACTCAGTTGTTGATGATTTAGTAGACTTCGCATACATCTTTACAGACTCATTAGAAATTGTACCCTTTTCATCATCTGCGGAAGTAGTAATTCCTACCCAGATATCATCATACACTACTTTACCAGAGATTTTTGCATCATCCATAGTTGAAAACTCGGTATAAGTGTTTCCAGGTTTATCAGTTTTAGGACTACCGCTTTAACTGGTCATTGGTAAGCAGTCCCAGTTCGATCAGCATATCGCCCAATCGTTTTGTACGCATATCTTCCTTTTATCCTTTCTCATTTGTTCTAAATCCATGCAAGTACATCTCTGAAACTGATTATACTCTGCTTTTCCCATACTGGCAAATACTGTTCCGGTTTTTACCTGCTGCTTTTTTCAGAAGATGCCTGTAAAAAGGCATCTGCGCAGCGGTCCCAGGTAAATGTAGCCGCCATTTTTTCAGAGCTTTCCTGCAGATCCTTTTCCGAAGGATAGGGGCCGGTGATCCATTCTGCCATCTCATCATCATTTTCGCAGAGCTTGTGTCCCTTCATATCTTTTAATGTTACAGAAGGTCCCAGGGCGCGGATAGCAGCCACAGAGGTTTTATAATAAACCGCCTCCATGATCGCCATACCGAAGATCTCCCCTTTGTTCATGTTCAGATAATGATCGGACATTTCATAGATCTCCCACATCTTCTCATAAGGAACATTGGGATAGATCTTTACTTCTTTTTCCAGACCGTTTTTGCGGATCTTTTCATTCAGTTCTTCTTCCAGCGGACCGTTTCCCACAATGATCAGCTTAAATTTCTTCTTACCTTTTACCTGCAAAAACAGATCAATCAGCTCTAAAGGACGTTTTTCCCAGGATAAGCGGGAAACATTGCATAAGATCACGTCATCTGCTTCAAATCCATGTTCTTTTCTCAGGCGCATTTTCTCAACCGCCGGGATATTTTTCTTTAAAACAGCGGTATCCAGTCCCACCGGTGCGATCACTGCGTGAGGGATACCCAGCTGCCTTAATTCCTCTTTTGCAGCGCTTGTCTTTGCCAGGACCGGATTTTTCTTATAGATTCTTAAGGTACCTGCTGCAAAAAGGGCATTCATCACCTTGCTTTTAAAATTGGAGTCCAGGCTGTGGGCAGTTCCCACATAGGCCGCAAAGGGAATGCGGCGGCGCCTGCACCATCTGTATACATGAGGCAGGAAGATCTGCTGGTCTCCGAAGCAGAACAGGGCTTTTAACTGCGGGTCCAGATTTTTACAGTCCATAAAGCCGTGCGCTCCCAGATGCTTCATGGGAAGATACCAGATGGTCAGATTTTTTTCCACCTGGACCTTTTCCTCTTTTTCTGAGGGGTCGATCCCCTTATAGATCATCACTTCATGGCCTTTTCGTGCCAGCGCCCGTCCTAAACCGATCTCCTGGCTGTTGTAGTATCCTCTTCTGCCAAATCCATTGATCATGGTACATAAAATTCCAAGTTTCATCTGTTTTCCTCCACCCATCTTTCTCATCTTCCGGAAATCATTTATAAACTCCGGTATTTCCATACCAGCTTTACAATTCCCATATCGTCAATGAAATATCGTTTAAAAAGACGGCGGGGTTCTTTTAAGAAGCGGTAAAACCATTCCAGGCCACACTGGCTGATCCATCTTGGCGCCCGTTTGATATTTCCTGCCAGAAAATCTACAGTCGCCCCTGCACATACGGATACAATGGCGCCGCATTTTTTATAATTTTCATAGATCCATTTTTCCTGTTTGGGACATCCAAAGCAGGCAAGGAGCAGGTCCGGATGGGTCTTTGCTACCAGATGGTTGATCTTTTCTATTTCTTTGGCATCTTTTTCAAAGCCTAACGGCGGGGCGTAGGTTCCGGCAATGCTCATTCCCGGATAATGCTTTTTCACGTTTTTTGCTGCTTTTTTCGCAGTATCCCCCAGACCTCCCAGGATAAATACACTTCTGTTTTCCCTGGAAAGTTCGTCAAGCAGCTCCGGTACCAGATCGGAACCGGAGATCTTTTCCCGGATAGGGGTATTTCCTTTCATTTTGGAAATCCAGACTAAGGGCTGGCCGTCTACCAGCGTCAGATCCGCTTCTTCGGAGATCTTCTTTAAATAGGGATCTTTTTCCATTTTCATTACAACATCTACGTTTACTTCTACAACGTAGGAAGTCTGTTTTTCACGGATCATATCATGGATCCGGTTTACTGACTCCATCATAGTAAGGTTATTTACATAAACATTCAGCAGTCTTTGTTTTTCCATCGGTGTTTCCCTCTATGTTTATATTTTGTGTTTATCTTGTATTTTTCCATAAAAATTCTTTCAGATCCGATGCCGGAAACAGGAGCACACACAAAAGTGGCATCAATATCACTCCTGCCAGACATGTTTTTAAAAATAACCCCATCCATGTTGAAACAAAAGGCCAGTGCAGGCGCAGGAAATGACCGATCCCCGTTACGGTCACTGCGGACAGCACATTCCGTATGATTGTTGGATAAAATTCTTTCTTTGAAAGTCCCAGGCAATGGGCGGCATAAAGAGGAGCATCAAAAAAATGCACTCCGTTGATCACCAGTGTGGTCAAAAGAACGGCATACCCTCCTGCCGACGTCCACTTTAATAAAAGGATCATGGAGATCACATTTGCCACTCCCATAAGAATAGTTACAATGCTTGGAACTTTCAGGCGCTTGGTCAATGTGTATACATAATACAGCGGATTGACGGTTCCCGGTACCAGATCGCTTGCCAGAACGATCATGGCTCCCCAGAAAATAAATTTCGTATTCTGCCCTGGCAGCCATATACGAAAGAAATCATAGCCGCTGACAGAAAAAAGGCCGATCACCATTGCCTCAAAAAAGCCGGTACAGCGCATGGCTTTTTTCAGAAGTTCTGTCAGCTGGGACATCCTTTTTTCCGCATACAGCATTAAAAGCCTTGGTTTAAAGGAAGAACTGACTTTCAAAATAACGCTGTTGCTTAAAAACGCAATGGTTTTTACAACTGAGATCTGACCTAAGACCACTGCATCCAGCATCCGGTTGGTGATCCACAGGTCCAGACCATTATTTAACACATTTCCCAGGTTGTTGATGGATGTCCATATGCCTGTAGAAACGATCTCCCAGATAGCCCCGGGAGACCATTTATCCCGCCCAAAGCGCAGATCCGGCAGAAGTTTCCGGCTGACAGCTACATTTGCCAACAGTAAAAACAGCGCCGCTGACATAGATGCCAGTCCCACATACCATACGTGCGGGAACCAGTTCAGGCATACAAAAAGCAGGATCCCTGCCTGCAAAAGATAGGCTCCGCTTTGCAGCCGTTCTGTTATATCGATGCGGTCCGCGATAAAGGCGGCTGTTTCAAAGGCAGTCCGCATGACCACCATGATATAGCGCAGAAGGACTAAAAAGAACAATCTTTTTACATCCGGCACCAGTTCCTGTGGGATCTTACAAAACCAGGTGATCTTTAAGATCATGGCGATCCCCAGCAAAAATACCGTTCCCCCGAGAACGGCATCTGCCACAATGGTAGAGGAAAAATACCGGTTTGCCTCCTCTTTCTGTCCTTTGTGGTATGCCACGGAAATAAAACGGCCTGCGTAGGCGTTCAGGCTAACGGAGATCACATCCACATAGCTGATAAAGGTATTGGCAAGGGCTACAAAGCCATAGGCTTCCACTCCGATATTATTGGTCACATAAGGCGTGATGAGAAAATTCATCAGGGTGTTGATCAAAAGGGAAAACAGCGCCCAGAACATATTCATCATAATGGCCCGCTTCATACTTGTTTCCTGTTTCTGATTGTTCATCTTTTCCTGTACGCCTCCCTCAGAATTTTTGCGGAGATCTTCCAGCTGTACTTTTCCTCTGTGAGTTTTTCTATTTCTTTCTGATCGTCCAGATACTCTTTTCTGGACCAGTCCGCAGCCTTTAAAATAGCTTCTTTCAGTTTTTCAGGATCCCCGCCTGCTGTTAAGATACCTGTCTTTCCATTTTGTGTTTCTTCCCGGAAAGCAGGAATATCACTGGTGATCACCGGTTTCCCATAACTGTAAGCCATTAAAAGGGCGCCGCTTCCATAAATGTCCCGGTACGGGAACAGGCAGATATCCGCCTGACGGTAAAGGGCATCCAGTTCTTCATCGGGAATGTGCTTCTTTATAAGGTCCACTGTATCTTCCAGCCCCAGATCCCGGATCATTGCCCCATAATCCGTAGGGTCCAGTTTGGGATGCTGGGCTCCGGCAATGATCACCTGGATCTTTTCCCGTTTTTCAGCCGGGATCTGTGCCAACGCTTTTAGCAGGATATCCACTCCCTCGTATAATATCTTTTAGATACATAAATACATATATTTTGGTTAATAAGTTACTAAATAAATATTTGTTCAATAGGCTTAGTAAAGCCCATGATATAATTGTCCCAGTGTCAATCAGGTAATAGTTCTTTTCACTCCTGTTGAACCAGTAATGGTTGCTTCATACTAAGTCTGTTCCCCTGACATGGAAGTTAGCTTCAAACCGGCTGGCTGTTTGCTTAAGTTCATGGATAACCATCT
>NZ_QUCM01000019.1:0-1517 GCF_003473545.1 Clostridium sp. AM22-11AC | reverse complement strand
GGATAACCATCTAGCAGTGTGGTTTCGCATCTGTCCATCTTAAGCTGGATTCTTATATGCGAGGGTGTCGATGCTCCATGATCATGGGTTTTACCAAGCCGATTGAACACTTTAATCTACAACGAAAGAAGGTGATTACAATGAACACACTTTACGTCGGTATCGATGTAAGCAGCAAATCCAATGTCGTTTACTTAATGCTTCCAAATGGAGATAAACACAGCAACTTTTCTGTTGCTAACTCTCATGAAGGTTCTACCCTGTTGGTAAAAAAAATCTATTCTGCTTTAACTTCACATTCCCTTGACACGGTTCTGATCGGTCTTGAAGCAACCTCAGTTTACGGAGACAATCTCGTGTACTTCTTAAGGGAAGATGCCACTCTGGCACCGTTTAACAGAAAGATTCATGTCCTCAATCCTAAGCAAGTCAAGAAGTTTCACGATACTTACAATGACTTGCCAAAGAATGATTATGTGGACTCTTTTGTTATTGCTGACTGCCTGCGTTTCGGTAGAATCAACAAAGAGGTATATATGGGAGACTACCGTTATAAAGCTCTCCAAAACCTCACACGGGCACGTTTCTTCGCTGTTCAGAATCTTGTCAAAGAAAAGCAGCGATTCATGAATGTGCTGTTCAAGAAGTATTCTACTATGACGCAGGAGAAGGTATTCAGCGATGCCTTCAGCACTACTGCCCTTGCTGTCTACGATGAATTTGAATCCGCAGAAGCACTGGCAAATATGGACTTACATGAGCTTACTGACTTCATCATTGAAAAAGGAAAGAATCGCTTTCCTGATCCTGATGCAGTAGCCAAAGCCATTCAGAAAGCTGCCCGCAGTTCTTACCGTTTACCCAAGACGGTAAATGACTCTGTTAATCAGGTGCTTTCAATATCCATAACCTCTATGAAGGCATTGGAATCTCAAATCAAAAAGTTCGATAAAGCTATCAAAGCCCTGATGGAACTCTTGCCAAATGTATTGATATCCATTCCAGGTATTGGGCCTGTATATTCAGCCGGTATCATGGCTGAAATCGGAGATATCAATCGTTTTGATAATCAGGCATCGCTTGCTAAATATGCGGGGCTTGCCTGGAAACAACACCAGTCCGGTGGATTTGAAGCCGAAGTTACAAGGCTCATTCCATCAGGCAACCGATTTTTAAAGTATTATCTGTGTGAAGCCGCATTTTCTCTTGTAAGATGCGACAAGAAATACAGCGACTTCTACCACCTCAAATACAAAGAGGTAAACAGATGCCAACACAAACGTGCACTCGCATTAACTGCCCGTAAATTTGTGCGTTTAGTCTTTCGACTGCTGAAAGACAACCGCCTATACTGTCCAGCAAAGTAGATTCCATCTGCTTGCTGATGAACTACGCCCTGCTCATTTAAAAAATCTGGTCGACAGGGCTTAGGTGGGTGTTTTTTGTCTTTGCGGTATATATCAAAAATGTATGATTTTTAAATCATTTATTTTCTTGACATCACACCGCTGGACTTA
>NZ_QUCM01000018.1 GCF_003473545.1 Clostridium sp. AM22-11AC | reverse complement strand
TTGGATTAAAATCGTTATAAGATGATGTAGTGGTAACAAAAATAGTGTATAATGTGTGTAATTGATCGGAAGAGATACAACGGAGAAGGGAGATTTTGCTCATGACTTTTAAACGCACAACTTTAGAGGAAACACTGGCAGTATCACCGTTGCTTGTATTGGATGGAGCCATGTCTACACCTCTTGAAAATATGGGGATAGACTTAAATACAAAACTGTGGACTGCAAAAGTTTTAGCTGATCAGCCGGAAATGGTGAAACAGGTCCATAAAAATTATTTTAAGGCAGGGGCGGACTGCGGGATAACCTGTAGCTATCAGGCAACAGTTCCGGGACTAATGGACATTGGATATACAAAAGAACAGGCAGAAGAACTGATCGCCAAAAGTGTTGAGATCTTTTTGAAAGCGAGAGAAGAGTGGTGGCAGGAAGAAGGAGAAAAAGCAGGCCATACCTGGCCGCTGTGCCTGGCAAGTGTAGGCCCATATGGGGCATATCTGGCAGATGGCTCAGAATATCGGGGGCATTATGAAGTGTCCGAAGAGACTCTTTATGAATTTCATAAGCACAGAATGGAGCTTTTGTGGGAAGCAGGGGCAGATCTGCTTCTGCTTGAAACACAGCCTTCTTTGAGAGAGGCACTTGTAGAGGCTAAAATCGCGGAAGAAATGGGGGCAGATTACTGGATCAGTTTCTCCTGTGGGGATGATAAACACATTAATGAGGGCACAAAGATTGCAGAGTGTGCAAGAGCATTTTCCCGGGATCCCCATAAGTATCCTCATCTGAAAATGATAGGAGTTAATTGCACCAAACCGGCATATATAGTCAGTCTGATCCGGGAATTTCGGACCGCTACAGATCTGCCTATTGCGGTATACCCAAACAGCGGAGAAGAATATGACCCAGTCACAAAGACCTGGCATGGAACCAATGATAAGCGCACTTTTTATGACTATGCTTTATCTTATTTCCAGAATGGAGCTACAGCTGTTGGTGGCTGCTGCACCACAGTAGAAAGCCATATCCGGCAGGTGACCCAGGCCAGACGGGATTTTGAAAAGGCGGGGATTATTCTGAAAATGAGAAAAATGGTTAAAAAACCTCTTGCAATTTCAAAAAAATAGTATTATAGTTACAACTAACAAGTGAATAAGATCTTCAGGGCGGGGTGTGAATCCCCACCGGTGGTATAGCCCACGAGCCGCAAGGTATGATTCGGTGAAATTCCGAGGCCGACAGTACAGTCTGGATGAAAGAAGATAGAGAACAGGATAGATGATATAGTAAGATATAGCATCAGATATTTGTTGAACATCAGCTCTGAAACAGTAATTGTTTCAGGGCTTTTTGATTTTTAGGCAGTGTTTGAGTTATTTAAAAATTATCATGAATTTCCCATTTTTTACAAAACGCTCTGGAGAATACGATAGGATCCAGGGCGTTTTTTGATGCCATGCATATTGCGGGATGCATTAGAGATGTGTCAACGGATTAGGCGTTCCTGAAAGAAAACGAGGAGGCGAAAGTTTGAAAAAAACAGAGAATTACAGTGAAGACGAAAAATATATGTCCGTAGCCATTGAGCTGGCGAAGAAGGGGTACGGCTATACAGCGCCAAATCCGGTAGTTGGGGCAGTGATCGTAAAAGATGGCTGTATTATTGGTCAGGGATACCATGAAAAATATGGAGAACCTCACGCGGAGCGGAATGCGTTGGCTTCCTGCAGCCAGTCTCCAGAAGGCGCCACGATCTATGTAACGTTGGAACCCTGCTGTCATCACGGAAAGCAGCCACCATGCACAGATGCCATCATAGAAGCAGGTATCAGCCGGGTAGTGACCGGTTCCGGGGATCCCAATCCATTGGTGGGTGGAAAAGGAATCCGGATTTTAAAGGATCATGGAATACAGGTAACAGAACATGTGTTGAAGGAAGAATGCGACGGATTAAATCCGGTATTTTTCCATTACATCCAGACTGGCCGCCCTTATGTGACCATGAAATACGCCATGACTATGGATGGAAAGATCGCCGCTTATACCGGTGCTTCCAGATGGGTGACCGGGGAAGAAGCCAGGCATCATGTACATGAACAGCGAAAGAAAAATACTGGGATCATGGTGGGGATCGGTACGGTACTGGCAGATGATCCTATGCTTAACTGCCGCATAGAAGGAGGCAGAGATCCCATCCGTATTATCTGCGATACTCATTTAAAGACGCCTGTGACCTCGAAGATCGTAAAAACCGCAAAGGATATTCCTACTATCATTGCCTGCTGTGTATCAGATGAAGAACTGCAAAGGCCTTATAAAGAGGCGGGCTGCAAAATACTTTTAACAGAGAAGAAAATGGGCCATATTGATCTGCAGCATCTTATGGAGCTGTTGGGGAAAGAGAAGATAGACAGCGTTCTGTTAGAGGGCGGCGGTACTCTTAACTGGGCGGCATTAGAAGCGGGGATCGTTCAGAAAGTACAGGCATATATAGCGCCAAAGCTTTTTGGGGGAACAACGGCCAAGACTCCCGTAGAAGGAAGAGGCGTAGAAGAACCGGATCAGGCATTTCTGATCAAACATAAAAAGGTCAGAGTTCTGGGAGAGGACCTGCTGATAGAAGGAGAGGTGGAGAGAAATGTTTACGGGGATCATTGAAGAAAAGGGCACGATCAGTAAAATTATGAAAAACGCCAGTCAGGCAGTCCTTACTATAAAAGCGCAGAAGATCATGGAAGATATCCATAAAGGAGACAGCATTGCAGTAAACGGGATCTGTCTTACGGTTACAGCATTTTCTAAAAATGAATTTCAGGCAGATGTAATGCATGAAACATTAAACCGCACTGCACTTAAAATGCTAAAGCCGGGAAGCAGTGTAAATCTGGAGCGGGCTATGGCAGCAGGAGGCAGGTTTGGAGGTCACATGGTATCCGGTCACATTGACGGTACCGGAAAAATCGCAGAGATAAAAGAAGACAGTCTGGCGATCTGGTACACCATAGAAGCACCGCCACAGATCCTTCGATATATTGTAGAAAAAGGTTCGATTGCCATTGACGGAATCAGCCTTACAGTAGCAAAGGTAACGCAGACAACTTTCTCTGTTTCTACCATACCCCATACAAGGAGTGCTACTACATTAGGAGAGCGGAGACCAGGAGATCTGGTCAATCTGGAAAATGATATTGTAGGGAAATATGTGGAAAAGTTCATATGTGAGAAAAATACTCACGGAGCAATAGTGGATAAAAATGAGAAAAAAACTCACGGAATAACGAGAGAGAAACTGATGCAATACGGGTATTAATGGATATGAATTAAAAAATCCCGAAGTACGTAGAGAAAAAGAGAGGAGAAATATCATGGATCAGAGGAAGAATACAGAAAATGGATTTAATGAAAATGGATTTAATACAGTAGAGGAAGCACTGGAAGATTTAAGACAGGGAAAACTGATCCTTGTTACAGATGATCCGGACAGAGAAAACGAAGGGGACTTTATCTGTGCGGCAGAATTTGCAACCACAGAAAACATTAATTTCATGGCAGTCCACGGAAAAGGCCTGATCTGTATGCCAATGTCAGAAGCTTATGTGGAAAAATTGCAGCTTCCTCAGATGGTCACAAAGAATACAGATAACCATGAAACTGCGTTTACCGTATCCATTGACTGTGTTGATACTACAACCGGTATCTCTGCAGCAGAGCGTTCTATCACTGCCATGCGCTGCGTAGCAGAAGATGCAAAACCGGAAGATTTTAGACGTCCGGGCCATATGTTCCCTCTTCTTGCAAAGAAAAATGGTGTTTTAGAGCGTAATGGACATACAGAAGCAACGGTTGATCTGTGCCGCCTGGCTGGTTTAAAGGAATGTGGCCTCTGCTGCGAGATCATGAAAGAAGACGGAACCATGATGCGCACCCCGCAGTTAAAGGAACTGGCGAAAGAATGGAATATCAAATTTATCACTATCAAAGATCTTCAGGAGTACAGAAAAGTCCACGAACAGCTGGTGGAGCGGGTGACTATAACGAAAATGCCTACAAAATATGGCGTGTTTAAAGCTTATGGATATATAAACCGACTGAACGGAGAACATCACGTGGCATTGGTAAAAGGTGATATAGGAAACGGGGAAGATGTGCTTTGCAGAGTCCATTCAGAATGCCTTACTGGAGATGTGTTCGGTTCCCTGCGCTGCGATTGCGGTCAGCAGTTTGCTGCAGCTATGACACAGATTGAAAAAGAGGGCAGAGGCATCCTGTTGTATATGCGCCAGGAAGGCAGAGGAATCGGCCTGATCAATAAATTAAGAGCCTATGAACTGCAGGAACAGGGAATGGATACCTTAGAAGCCAATCTTGCTCTTGGTTTTAAGGGAGATGAAAGAGAATATTATATCGGCGCCCAGATATTAAGAGACCTGGGAGTAAGAAGCATGCGTTTACTTACCAATAACCCGGATAAAGTGTATCAGCTGTCTGCCTTTGGCATTAAGATCACAGAGCGGGTACCGATCCAGATGCAGGAAACAGAATATGATCATTTTTATCTGCAGACCAAGAAGATCCGTATGGGTCATATGCTGCAGTAATATTAAAATAACATACATATACGAAAGGAAACAAAAATCATGCGTACATTAGAAGGAAAAGTAGTAGCAAGAGAGATCAAAGTAGGAATCGTAGCAGCCAGATTTAATGAATTTATTGTATCAAAATTAGTGGCAGGTGCCAGAGACGGCCTGCTGCGCCATGATGTAAAAGATGAGGACATTGATCTTGCATGGGTTCCAGGAGCTTTTGAGATCCCGTTGATCGCATCTAAAATGGCAAAAAGCGGAAAATATGATGCAGTGATCTGCCTGGGAGCTGTTATAAGAGGAGCAACCAGCCATTATGATTACGTGTGCAGTGAGGTTTCTAAAGGCATTGCCAGTGTGTCTTTAACAAGCGATATTCCGGTCATGTTTGGAGTTCTGACCACGGATAATATTGAACAGGCCATTGAGCGTGCAGGAACAAAAGCAGGAAATAAAGGCTATGACTGTGCCCTTGGTGCTATTGAAATGGTAAACCTGGTGCGTCAGCTGGAAAATTGAAAAGCAGAAAATGCAAAATATGGATCATGAGATTGGCAATAACAATCGTGAACGCAAAAAAAGCCGCCCATCCAGGCGGCTTTTGGCGTATATTATTTCTTTTCACTTTTCTTTTCCCGTACTTTCTCATGCACCTTAAGAGGCATCATCAGATGCTCGATCATGATATTGTAAGCTTTCTGGCCATCCCCTTCTTTCAATGCGTTATAATAAGCCAGATGTTCATCCACAGTTCCCTGGATACGGCCTTCTGTGGAAAGGGCATCCTGAGAGGTTAAGTGGATCAGGTACAGCAGGCGCTGGAAGATCTGGTTGAATTCATCATTGTGGAGATAGTTGACGATAAGCAGATGGAACTGATGGTCATAATAAATGAAATCTTCCAAAGCGTCAGAATTTAATGCTTCTTCCATGTTATCCAGGATCATTTTTAAACTGCGCAGCAACTCTTTTCCTTCTTTGGTATCTGTCTGTGATGCGATCACGGTGGTACAGAAGCCTTCAATAGCGCAGCGGATCTGGATACTGTCTTTCATATCCTTTTCATTTAACTGACGGATCATAAAGCCTTTGCTTGGTATAATGGTGATATAGCCGTCCTGGCTTAAACACTGGAGGGCTTCACGCATAGGGGTTCGGGAAATTCCTATTTTTGCGGACAGTTTTGTTTCGGAGTAGAGCTGTCCCGGCTCTAGTTCGCCGTTTAAAATGCCGTTTTTAATGGAATCGTAGGCCTGCATCTGCAGGAAGCTTTTTTCTTTCATTTCTTGTATCCATATCCTTTATATTTAAATCAAATTCTGTATACAATCTTAAGGCTAAAGTGTTATGTCTGTCAAGAAAAACCATTGATTTTCCTATTATTTTCCCCATTTTTTTGCCGGATAGGGGATATTTTCAAATCAAGTCTTGTATAGAAAAGTAACTTATTGTAAACTGAAAGTATCTATTTTGTATATATATGACAAGGGTATAAGAAAGTGCATTATCAGAAATGCACAAAAACATCGTTAAAAATTTGTTGACTTTTATTTCGTTGAAAATCTTGACAGTATACCGACATACCGGTATACTGGTATACAGATGGGCGAGAAAAAAGCCAACAAAGAAAATAAAAACCAATTTTAAGGAGGAACCTAAAATGTGTGTTTATGAAATGGGTAACTTAAGAATTGTTGATCTTTCCAAGATCCTGGATCCAAAGACAGAGAGCAGAAGATGCCATCTGTTCCGCTTCAATACCGGCGGTGCTATCCCGGATTTCCACACCAACATGGATCTGATGAGCCATCTGGGAACCCACTGTGAGTGCCCTTATCATCATGATGATAACTGGCCATCTGTAGCTGAGCTGCCTTTAACCACTTTCTTAGGCCGTGCAGTATACGTAGACTTCAAGGAGACTGTTGCTAAGCGTGGACATATCACCGCTGCTGACTTAGACCGTGAAGCTGGAAAGGTAAGAGAAGGAGATATCGTTATCATCGACTCTTCCTACAAGCTGTATCCATTTACACCTGATACCAACACTGACAAGGATCAGCGTCTGTTAGTTGGTGCTGAGAGCGCTGAGTGGTTCAAGGCTCACAAGGTAAAAGCTGTTGGCTTTGGTGATGGTGTTTCCATCGAAAACTGCAACGAAGATGTTAAGCCTTTCCATGACATCTTAATGGCAGAGAACATTGTATTCCTGGAAGTTTTAAGAAACTTAGAGCAGCTTAAGAAGGATGTATTCTTCATGAGCTATTCCCCACTTCCAATCCTTGGACTGGATTCCAGCCCTGTTCGTGCATATGCAATTGAAGGACTTGCTGAGTTCTCCGAATAAACCCCGGACTTTTAAAAGACTGCGCCCACGCATAAGAAGAGTTTATGCAGGGCGCAATCTGCTTTAAGGCACAGTGTAAACGTTAAACGTAAGAATGGGAAAAGGAGAAAGTAAAATGCGTATTGCAGTGATCGGTGCAGGAGCAATGGGTTCTATCTATGGTGGACATCTTTCCCAGCATAATGATGTTCTTTTAGTAGATACCAATGAAAAAGTAGTAGAGCAGGTTGCAAACAACGGTCTTCTGATCGATGAAGACGGAACCACTCATACTTATCATCCAGGTGCAGTCAGCAACACGAAAGGACAGGAACCGGCAGATTTAGTGATCCTCTTTGTAAAGGCTCTGTTCTCCAGGGCAGCATTAGAGGGTAACCGTGGTCTGATCGGACCAAACACCCGCCTGATGACTTTACAGAACGGTGCGGGACACGAAGATCTGTTAAAGGAATTCGTTGATGAAGACCATATCGTTATCGGTACAACCGAAGATAATGGTGCTGTTCTTGGAATGGGACATGTTCGCCGCGGCGGAACCGGTGTTACCAATGTTGGTATGCTGGTAGAAGACAAGGAAGGTTTCCTTCCTCAGTTAAAAGAAGCATTTGACCAGTGTGGTTTTAATGTAAAGATCCATGAAAACATCCAGACTCTGATCTGGGACAAGCTGTTTACCAATGTTTCCTTAAGTGCCCTTACAGGTGTTCTCCAGGTAGACATGGGCTACATTGCAGCTAACGAGTATGCGTGGGATCTGTGCTGCCAGCTGATCCATGAGACAGTAAAGACAGCAGCAGCAGCCGGACTGAATTTCGATGAAGAAAAAGTTCGTGAAAAAGTTAAAAATACTTCCATCAACAATCCAAACGGCTGTACTTCTATCCGTGCAGACCTGCGTGATGGCAGAAGAACAGAAGTTGATACCATCAGCGGCGCTGTAGTACGTGCAGCACACAAGTATGGTGTGGAAGTTCCGGGCCATGAGTGCATTGTACGTCTTGTACATGCAATGGAAGGCAGAAACAAATAAAAGCTTTTATTTATAAAGGCTTTAAATAAAATAAAGGGAGAGAAAAAATGATCTTTTCATCTATCAAGAATGGTGATTCTTTTGAAAAGTACCCTGCAGCGATCCAGACTGCATTAGAGTACTTAAAGAGCCACGATTTCGCATCTATGGAACCTGGTGTATATGAGATCCAGGGAAAAGACATCTATGCTCAGGTATTTGATGCCATGACAGAAGATGTTGCTGACAGACGTCCGGAGTCTCATGAGAAATATCTGGATGTACAGTTCTTAGTATCCGGAAGAGAGCGTCTTGGATTTACCAAGAACACCGGAAACTACAAAGTAGCAGAGCACATTAAGGAAAGAGACCTGATCTTCTATGAGTCTGTAGAAGATGAAGGATACATTGAGTCCCGTCCGGGATGTTTCTGTGTATTCTTCCCATCCGATATCCATCGTCCACAGGTTATCTCCGGCGAAGCTATGAACCTGCGCAAGGTTGTAGTTAAGGTAAGCGTAGCACTGCTGTAATTATATTACGGGGGCAGTGTCGCTGCGTACAGGATAATTGTGTATATAAAAATTTTATAGATCAGTAAACTTAGCAGCTCAGCATGTAATACTGGCCTGAAAGACGATTTTCGGGCCAATATGCTGAACTGCTATAATATTGGAAAAATCCGTAAAAAAAGTGTTAAAAAATGCGTTAACGCAAGTTAACAGCAAGAAAATATTTGAAAAATCAATTTGTAAAACCAGTAGGAGGATTTACCGGTATGTTTAAAAAATTGGCAATGGCTGTGGGGGTTATTTGCCTTATGGGTATGCTTACAGCCTGTGGACGTACTTCCGAACAGAAGGTGACAGAGATTCGCGTAGCTTTCAACCAGAACGAGAACCATCCGCAGTATCGTGCCATGAAAGCATTTGGGGAAAAATTTGAGAAGGAAACAAACGGACGTTATCATGTAACCATTTATCCTAACGGGGTATTAGGAGAGCAGGGAGCAATGGCTGAATTTATCCGTACAGGAGCGCTGCAGATGGCAATTGTGCCATGTTCCGTTCCGGAAGGATATGACGCTGACTTTGCGATCGTAGGTGCACCTTATCTGTATGATAATATCGATCATCTTGAAAAAGCAACATTAAACGGGGTATTTGATGATCTGTTTGCATCTACTGAAAAATACAAATTCCGTGTACTGACTGTTTATACAGCAGGCGAGAGAAATGTATATGCAAAGAAACCGATCAATTCTGCAGACGATCTTAAAGGTATGATCATTCGTGTAAATGACAGCCCGACCTATGTAGAAATGGCAAAACTGATGGGCGGTAACGGAAGCGTTATGGCACAGTCTGAGGTTTACACAGCACTGCAGCAGGGCGTTATTGA
The DNA here is from genome assembly GCF_003473545.1 of Clostridium sp. AM22-11AC. Taxonomy (GTDB): domain Bacteria; phylum Bacillota; class Clostridia; order Lachnospirales; family Lachnospiraceae; genus Enterocloster. The sequence goes on along the minus strand of NZ_QUCM01000018.1, from coordinate 67,421 downwards.
TGCAGCTGAGAACAGTGAGCTGGTTTACCGTGACTTCAAGCATTATGAGGTAGCTCCTTACTATGCTTACACCCGTCACATTGTACATCCTGACGTAGTACTTGCAAGTACCGCATTCTTAAATTCCTTAAGTGATGAAGACAGAGAGATCTTCGACAGACTGATCAAGGAATCCACTGAAGAAGAATTTGAAACATTTAAACAGGATATTGAAGTAGCAAAGAAAGATGCCGAAGAAGCCGGAACCCAGTTCTGCTATCCGGATACCAACGAACTGCGTGAGCGCTGCATGCCTCTGTTAAATAAGATCGCAAACCAGTCTGACATGACAAAGCAGATCTATGACGCAGTAGTAGCTTTAAGAGAGGAGGACAATAAATAATGAAAACATTAAAACATGGATTAGACCGCTTTTTAGCTTTCGTCTGTATCGTTGATTTTATCGTTATGGTCCTTCTTACCGTATACCAGGTAGTAGTCCGCTATGTGTTCAAAAGCCCAAGCAGTGTCAGCGAAGTTCTGACCCGTTACTGCTTTGTATGGCTGATCCTTCTGTCTGCAACCTATGTGTTTGGACAGCGTGATCATATCTGCATTACTTATTTAAAGGATAAACTGAATGGCAGCACCAAGAGACTGTTAGATGCTGCGATCGAAGTAGTTATTATTCTCTTCTCTGCGCTGATCCTGGTTTATGGTGGTTCCGTTATCACAACCATGAACATGCTGCAGTATGACTCTATCCTTAAGATCCCTACAGGAACCATTTACAGTATCATTCCTGTATGTGGCGTACTGATCATTTTCTACAGCATCTATAATCTCACTGTAGAACTGAACAAGAAAGAAGGAGGAGAGTAAGTTATGTCTATCGCAGTTCAGGTTGCCCTGGTAATGGTCGTTCTTCTGGTTTTATTACTGGCAGCAGGTGTGCCCATCGGTGTGGGAATCGGACTTTCTTCCGCAGTTTCCATGATCTGCATGCTGCCATCCAATGTAGCGTTTGCAACATCCGCACAGAGAATTTTCGCAGGTTCCAACTCATTCTCACTGATCGCGATCCCGTTTTTCATTCTTGCAGGAAACATTATGAATAACGGTGGTATCGCATTAAGACTTGTAAACTGTGCAAAGGTCATCGGCGGCCGTATGCCTGGTGCATTAGCACAGTCCAATGTAATCGCAAACATGCTTTTCGGTGCGATCAGTGGTTCCGGTGCAGCAGCTGCTGCAGCCATCGGAAGCACCATGGGACCGCTGGAAGAGGCCGAAGGCTATGATAAGAACTATTCCGCAGCAGTAAACGTTGCATCAGCACCTGTTGGTATGCTGATCCCCCCAAGCAACACTATGATCGTTTATTCTACGGTTGCAGGAAGTGTATCTATTTCCGCACTGTTTATGGCTGGTTATGTTCCTGGTCTCATCTGGGGCTTAGGCGTTATCATCCTGGCAACCATCACAGCAAAGAAATTAGGCTACAGAGGCGAAGCAAAGCTGACAGCCAGCATTGTATTAAAGACTTTCTGGCAGGCGATCCCAAGCCTTTTAATGATCGTTATTGTAATCGGCGGTATTCTTTGCGGTGTATTTACCGCAACCGAAGGTTCCGCAGTAGCAGTTGTTTATGCAACCGTTCTTTCCTTAATTTATGGTTCTATTAAAATTAAGGATATTCCAAGGATCGTACTGGAGTCCGCAAAGATCACAGGTACCATTACTTTCATGATCGGACTTTCTTCTATCATGTCCTGGGCAATGGCATTTACCGGAATTCCGGATATGGTAGCTGCAGCTGTTCTTGGTATTACAAGCAATAAGATCATCATCTTCCTGTTAATTAATATCATCCTGCTGTTTGTAGGTACTTTCATGGACCCGACACCAGCAATCCTGATCTTCACTCCAATCTTCCTGCCGATCTGCACAAGCCTTGGAATGAATGCAGTTCAGTTTGGTATCGTACTTTGCTACAACCTGTCCGTAGGTACCATTACACCTCCTGTAGGAACCATCCTGTTTACAGGCTGTAAGGTAGGCGGCGTTACTATTGAAAGTGTCATCAGCCACCTGCTGCCATACTTTGTAATGATCATCATCGGTCTGCTGCTTGTGACCTATGTTCCTGTACTTTCACTGGGACTGCCGTCACTGTTAGGCTTACTGTAGGAAATTGTGCGTAAGCAAAATAGCATAAAGAATAATGAAACAGGCGTCATCGGAATTTTACCGGTGGCGTCTGTTTTTTAAATGTGCTATACTATAAAAATAGTACGATAAATTAATTAGTTGTCATAAAATTATAATGACCAGCATACACATATACATAGCGAAAATGAAAAAGGACTGCAAAGTGCCTTTTCGCCACAAAAGCGGGGTGACTTATTGAACATCAGACAATCTCAGGAAGAACTGGAACTTGTAACTTTAAGCCCGTATGCCTCTTTTTCTGCAAAAACAAAGGGCAGAGACAGGCAGGAACCTCTCTGTGATATCCGGCCGGAATACCAGCGGGACAGGGACCGTATTCTGCATTGTAAGGCATTTCGCCGTATGAAACATAAGACCCAGGTATTTCTTGCGCCTGAGGGAGATCATTACCGCACAAGACTTACCCATACATTAGAAGTGTCACAGATCGCAAGGACCATTGCGAAAGCCCTGCGGTTAAATGAAAGTCTCACCGAAGCTATTGCATTAGGGCATGATCTGGGGCATACGCCCTTTGGACATTCCGGGGAAGCTATTTTAAATGTGATCTGCGAGGATGGTTTTACCCACTATGAACAAAGCGTCCGAGTAGTTGAAAAGCTGGAAAAAAATGGAAAAGGTTTAAATCTTACCTGGGAAGTGCGGGATGGGATACGAAATCACCGTACAGCCGGTCATCCTTCTACCTTAGAAGGCGGCGTGGTCCGTCTCTCTGATAAGATCGCCTACATCAACCACGATATAGATGATGCCATCCGGGCGAAGATGTTTGAGGAGAAAGACCTTCCTGTCTGCTATACAGATGTGTTAGGCCACAGCGTCCGGGAGCGTTTAAATATCATGATCCACGATATTATCTTAAACAGTCTGGATAAGCCGGGGATCTTTATGTCAGAAGGCATGGAAGAGGCCATGATGGGTCTTCGTCAGTGGATGTTTGACCATGTATATAAAAATGAGATCCCAAAAGCAGAAGAGGGAAGAGCCCAGCAGATGCTTTCCCAGCTTTATTTCTACTATATGGATCATGTAGATGAGCTGCCACAGGAGTATTTAAACTTCTTAGATGCGGGAGAAAAAGTCTCGCGGGTGGTTTGCGACTACATAGCAGGCATGAGTGATATCTATGCCATTGACCAGTTTGAAAAATTATTTGTTCCAAAACGCTGGAACGTATATTAAAACAGGGGCAATGTTTTTGTGCCCGATATTACTTTAACAGAAGGGAGAAAAAGCATGTACTATCCGGATGAAGTCATAGAGGAAGTAAGAATGAAGAATGACATCGTAGATGTGATTTCAGGATATGTAAAGCTGCAGAAAAAAGGAGCCAATTATTTTGGCCTTTGTCCTTTCCATAATGAAAAATCACCTTCTTTTTCCGTTTCTCCGGGAAAACAGATGTATTACTGCTTTGGCTGCGGAGCTGGAGGAAATGTTCTTACCTTTGTAATGGAATATGAAAACTATACCTTTCAGGAAGCCCTTCAGTCCCTAGCAGACCGGGCGGGAGTTACTCTTCCAAAGATGGAATACAGCAAAGAAGCCAGGGAGCAGGCGGAATTTCGTGCCAGACTGCTGGAGGTAAATAAGCTGGCAGCCAATTATTTCTACTACCAGATGAAGCAGCCACAGGGAAAAATCGCATATGAATATTTCCATGACAAGCGAAAGCTTACAGATGAGACCATGCTCCGGTTTGGCCTTGGCTATTCTAATAAGACCAGTGATGATCTGTACCGTTTCCTGAAAGAAAAAGGCTATGATGATGCATTTTTAAGCCAGACAGGCCTTGTGACCATTGAAGAGAGAGGCGGAAGAGATAAATTCTGGAACCGTGTTATGTTCCCAATCATGGATGTGAACAACCGTGTCATCGGTTTTGGCGGCCGTGTCATGGGAGATGGGGAGCCGAAATATTTAAACTCACCGGAGACAAAATTATTTGATAAAAGCCGGAATCTGTATGGTTTAAACTATGCAAGGACCACCAGGGAAAAATACATGCTGGTATGTGAAGGCTACCTGGATGTGATCTCCATGCATCAGGCGGGCTTTACCAACGCAGTGGCATCTTTGGGAACAGCCTTTACCAGCCAGCATGCAGGTGTTTTAAAGCGGTATACGGACCAGGTGATCTTAACCTACGACAGTGACGGTGCCGGTATCAAGGCTGCGCTGCGTGCCATTCCTATATTAAGGGATGCAGGTATTTCTGCCAGAGTTTTAAATATGAAGCCATACAAGGACCCGGATGAATTTATTAAAAATATGGGGGCTGATGCCTTTAAGGAGCGGATCGCCCAGGCAAAGAACAGCTTCCTATTTGAAATAGATGTATTAAAACGGAACTATCAATTAGAAGATCCGGAGCAGAAGACGAAATTTTATCAGGAAACAGCAAAGAAGCTTTTACAGTTTGGAGAACCGCTGGAGCGGGATAATTACATCCAGGCAGTATCCAGGGAGCAGATGATCAAAGAAGAGGAGCTTCGCCAGCTGGTAAACCGTCTGGGAATGCAGATGGGCTTAAAAGCCGGTGACAGCTACAGGGAAGATGCTTCCGGAAGAAATGTTATTTCCAGGGAAAATGGAAGCGGTCCAGGTAATGATATGGGCCGGCCGGAATATGGCGGCAATCCTTATGAGGGACAGGCAGCGCAGAACCAGGCGGCCATAAAGAAAACAGGAAGAAAGCAGGAGCGGGAAGACGGCATACGAAGATCCCAGAGACTGCTGCTTACCTGGCTGATCGAAAATCCGGCGTTATTTGACAAGATAAAAGGCATTATAACAGCCGATGATTTTGTGGAAGACCTGTACCATCAGGTGGCAGTCATGGTATTTGAAGGCCATGAAGCAGGAAATGTAAATCCGGCAGGTATTTTAAGCCGGTTCATCAATGATGAAGACCAGTACAAAGAAGTAGCGGCATTATTTAATGCCAGCTTAAAAGAATCCTTAAACAATGAGGAGCAGAAAAAGGCATTTGCGGAAACTGTGATGAAAGTGAGAAAGAACAGTTTGGATACCGCAAGCCGGAATGCGAAAGATATAGCCCAGCTGCAGGAGATCATAAAGCAGCAGGCAGCGTTAAAACAGCTGCATATATCTTTGGATTGATTTAAGGAGGAACACTATGGAAAGAACGCGCAGAGAGGAATCTTTAAGCTTTAAGGAAAAAATGGGACGGCTTTTAGCAGATGCCCGTGCCGGGAAACGGCAGTTGGAATATCGTGATATTTTCCGGTATTTCAGACCAAAAGAGCTGAAAGAGGAAGAACTGGACCGCGTTCTTGACATATTAGCGGAAAACCAGGTTCAGATCCTGGATGAAGGGGAAGAGCAGGATGCAGGGGAAAGTGAACCTGTATCAGAGGAAAAAACGGGGCAGGCGGATCCGGTCTGCCTGTATTTAAAAGAAATTGGAAAAATTTCCCTTTTAACCCCGGAAGAAGAATTAATGCTGGCAAAGGAAGTAAGGGCCGGAAGCAGAGAAGCAAAAGAGAAACTGGCAAGGGCAAATCTGCGGCTGGTAGTCAGTATTGCCAAGCATTACGCAGGCAGGGGAATGGCATTTTTAGATCTGGTCCAGGAAGGAAACCTGGGGCTTATGCGGGCGGTAGAGAAGTTTAATTACGAAAAAGGCTACCGTTTCAGCACCTATGCTACCTGGTGGATCCGCCAGTCCATTACAAGGGCGATAGCAGATCAGGCAAGGACTATCCGCATCCCGGTGCATATGGTAGAAGTCATCAACCGGGTGATGCGAAGTTCCAGAAGGATGCTTCAGGAACTGGGACGGGAACCTACTACTCAGGAAATTGCAGAACGCTTACATATGACCAGCAAAAAAGTAGAAGAAGTGCTGAATATGGCCCAGGAGCCGGTTTCTTTGGAAACACCGGTGGGAGAGGAAGAGGACAGTCATCTGGTGGATTTTATCCAGGATGAAAAAATGTCTTTTTTGCAGGATGAGGCTTCTTTTGTGTTTTTACATGAGCAGCTGATGGAAGTATTAAAAACGTTGACTCCGAGAGAACAGCAGGTATTGTCATTGCGGTTTGGGCTTTATGACGGGCAGCCAAGAACATTGGAAGAAGTGGGAAAGCAGTTTCATGTGACCAGGGAACGGATCCGCCAGATCGAGGATAAAGCCCTGCGCAAACTGCGCCACCCCAGCAGAAGCCGGAAATTAAAGGACTATTTAGAAAGTTGAAGGATAGATATGACAGAAAAGATACAGGAAACAGAGATAAAGAAGACAAGGCTTCGCCTTTCAGAACGTTTAAAGCTGGTTGCTTCTTTTGTGCCGGAAGGCAGCCGGATCGCAGATATCGGTACAGATCATGGATATGTGCCTATTTATCTGGCAGAAATTGGAAAAATTAAAAGTGCTCTGGCTATGGATGTGCGAAAAGGTCCTTTGGCAAGGGCAGATGAACACATAGAAGAATACAGACATGACGTGGGGGATGCAGCTATTTCCATAGAGACCCGTTTAAGCAACGGACTGGAAAAATTACAGGCCAAAGAAGCCGATACAGTCATCATTGCGGGAATGGGCGGTGAGCTGGAGATCAGCATTTTAGAGGCTGGAAAGCAGCTTTGGAGCAGTATCCGCCACTGGATCTTTTCACCGCAGTCGGATCTGGAAAAATTCCGTCGTTATCTGAAGGAAAATGGCTTCTTTATTGAAAACGAGGCAATGATACTGGATGAGGGAAAGTTTTATACAGTGATAAAAGCTGGTTTTGGAACAAATGAAAAAGACGCTTGTGTCTGTGAAACGGTCCCTGAGTATCGCTTCGGGGCGCTTTTGATCAAACGCAGGGATGCCGTTTTAAAGCAGTATCTTTTAAAAGAAGAAAAAAGAGTGGAAGGGATCTTGAAGGGATTTGCAGGAAAGAGCGAGGAAGAGCTGACGGCAGGACAGGCAGCTGCCTGCAAGGCTTTAAAAGAAGAACTTTCATGTATCAGGGAGGCACAAGATGAAATGCAGTGAAGTGATCGAAATATTGGGAAAACTGGCTCCTGAAAGCTGTGCCTGTGATTGGGATAATCCGGGGCTGTTAGCAGGACGCAGTGATAAAGAGGTAAAAAAAATCTATATTGCTTTAGATGCAACGGACCAGGTGGTGGATGCAGCCATTAAGGCAGGAGCAGATATGCTTTTGACCCATCATCCCCTTATTTTTAAGGCTATTAAAAAAGTGAATGACCAGAATTTTATTACCAGACGTCTGGTAAAGCTGATCCAGGCAGATATTTCCTACTATGCCATGCACACCAATTTTGATGCAGCACCCGGCTGTATGGCAGATCTGGCAGCAGAACGTCTTTCTTTAAAGGATACGGAGCCGTTGGAAGCTATGGGGGATATGGAAATAAATGGAAATTCTGTGGCATATGGTATTGGAAAAACAGGAAACCTGGCGGAAAAGCTGACTGTAAAAGCACTGGCAGAAAAAGTAAAGCAGGCTTTTGATCTTCCTTTTGTTCTGGTGTATGGGGAAGAACTGATGGATATGGAAGTAGAAAAAGTGGCACTTTGTCCTGGAGCTGGCGGAAGTGTGATCGAAGAAGCCATCCATGCAGGCGCAAAGGCGCTGGTAACAGGTGATATCAGCCATCACCAGGGAATTGATGCAGCAGCCAGGAATATGGCAGTGATCGATGCAGGTCATTACGGAATGGAGCATATTTTTATCCAGTATATGGCTGGATATCTGAAGGAAAATCTGCCGGTAGAGATGGAGATCGTTACAGCGCCATCTGCATGGCCTACAGTTCTTTTATAATTGTTTTCTATGTACAGCAATACATTTTTGAAAAGGAGGATGCCTATGGTCCAACTGAAAATAAATACCCAGATAAAGGAATATCTGGATGATATTACCTGGCAGGTGATAGCAGATGAGTATCAAAGCGGGTATTCCGATGAAATATTATTAGTCCAGGTAAATGGAAAACTCCAGGAACTGCAGGAAAAGATAAGGGAAGGCGAAGTGCAGTTCATTACTGCAAGACAAAAGCCGGGAATTTCCGCATATCAGCGAAGTGCCACCCTTCTGATGCTGAAGGCATTTTACGCAGTGGCAGGTCCTGAAAATGTGGAAAAGGTCATTGTGGATTTTTCTATTGGAAAAGGTTTTTTTGTAGAAGCAAGAGGAAGTTTCACATTGAACCAGGAGCTTCTTGACCAGGTGAAAGCCAAAATGCAGGAATACGTAGATCAGGAGATCCCGATTTTAAAGCGCAGTATTTCTACGGATGATGCCATAGAGCGTTTTCACAAACACCGGATGTACGATAAGGAGCGTCTGTTCCTCTACCGCCGTGTATCCAGAGTCAATGTTTACAGTATTGACGGATTTGAGGATTATTTCTACGGATATATGGTTCCCAATACAAAATATATCCGTTATTTCAATCTGAAGTTGTATGAATATGGCTTTGTGCTCATGCTGCCGTCTATGTTGGCACCAACAGTGCTGCCGGAGTTTGCGCCGCTGCCAAAGCTGTTCCATACACTTGCGGACTCTTCAGAGTGGGGGAAACGTCTGGATCTGGAGACAGTAGGCGCATTAAATGACAAGATCGCAGCTGGAGATATGTCCCATTTGATCCTGATCCAGGAGGCGCTTCAGGAGAAACGGATCGCAGAGATCGCGGCCCAGATCGCAGAGCGCAAAACTGCCAAGATCGTTATGATCGCAGGTCCTTCTTCCTCTGGAAAGACAACATTTTCCCATCGGTTGTCCGTACAGTTGGAGGCTATTGGCTTAAAGCCGCATCCAATCGCGGTAGATAACTATTTTGTCAACCGTGTGGACAGTCCAAGGGATGAAAATGGTAATTATAATTATGAGATCCTGGAATGTCTGGATGTAGAACAGTTTAATCAGGATATGCAGGCTCTTTTAAGAGGAGAGCGTGTGGAACTGCCTTATTATAACTTCAAAAAAGGAGAACGGGAATACAAGGGAGATTTTCTGAAACTGGGAAAAGATGATATCCTGGTGATCGAGGGGATCCATTGCTTAAATGACCGTTTATCCTATTCTCTTCCAAGAGAGAGCAAGTTTAAGATCTATATTAGTGCTCTGACCCAGTTAAATATTGACGAGCACAACCGTATCCCTACGACAGATGGCCGTCTGCTGCGCCGTATGATCCGTGATGCAAGGACAAGAGGGGCGTCAGCCCAGGATACTATCCGTATGTGGCCATCTGTGCGAAAGGGAGAAGAGGAAAATATTTTCCCCTATCAGGAAGAGGCAGATGCTATGTTTAACTCTGCTCTCATCTATGAGCTGGCAGTGCTAAAACAGTATGTGGAGCCGCTGCTTTTTGGAATTCCAAAGGATTGTCCGGAATATACAGAAGCAAAGCGACTTCTTAAATTCCTGGATTATTTTATCGGGGTCAGCAGCGAGGATATACCGAAAAACTCTATTTTAAGGGAATTTATTGGCGGAAGCTGTCTGGATGTGTAGGATAGCAAGTGTCCACATATGATATTTTTAATATGATATTTTTGGATTTACCCATGGACATGGCAAAGAAACTATGCTAAAATAAACAAGTTGTGAGTAAGACAGATGGTCGCTGCTGCGACACCGAGAGGACGCAGGAGAGGAAAGTCCGGGCTTCACAGGGCAGGATGCCAGATAACGTCTGGCGGGGGTGACCCTAGGGACAGTGCAACAGAAATATACCGCCCGCTGCATTTGCAGCAGGTAAGGGTGGAATGGCAGTGTAAGAGACTACCGCCCGGCTGGTAACAGGCGGGGCACATGTAAACCCCATCCGAAGCAAGACCAAACAGAGAGCATATGGCGGCCCGTCAGCTTTCGGGTAGGTTGCTTGATGCTGCTGGCGACAGTAGTACTAGATAGATGACCATCCAACGACATAACCCGGCTTACCGTTTTACTCACAACCTTTGCAACGATGAAGTGCGTCTCCTTGAATGAAAGGGGACGCTTTTTCGCATAAAAGAAAACGTATGCAGTATACAGCGAATGGTCAGACTGCTCTCAATGAGAGAACATGCTGCGCAAAAGGAGGGAATTTTATCATGACAGAAGGCGGAAAAAGAAGAGATGGCATTCTTTCACTGTTAGAGGAGAGCGACACTCCATTATCTGGAACAGAACTGGCTCATCGTTTTAAGGTAAGCCGCCAGGTGATCGTTCAGGATATTGCTCTTTTGCGGGCAGAAGATAAGAAGATCCTTTCTACTTACAGGGGATATGTTCTTGACCGGGAAAGTGAAAAAAAGAGAAAATGTATCCGGGTGTTCTGCGTCTGCCATTCTACCAAAGATACCCAGGACGAACTTCAGACCATTGTAGATTATGGTGGCCATGTGCTGGATGTGGCAGTGGATCATCCGCTGTATGGGCAGATCCGTGCAGATCTGATCATCAACAACCGCCTGGATGTAGCAGAGTTTGTAGACCGCATGAACCGCTACAATGCACAGCCTTTAAAGGTTTTGACCGGGGATTACCATTATCATACAGTGACTGCGGAATCGGAGAAAAACCTGGATTTTATTGAGCAGGAACTGCGGAAAAAGGGATACTTAAAAGAAGAATAGAGATAAGAAAAGTAATTGCAGGCATTAAGAAAGCGCCCAACCTCACATTGTGAGGCGGGGCGCTTTTTGCATCTGGTGTAGACTCACGATTAGACTCACGAATTCCGTGCTGACGCACTCTACTGTCTGCTTGCGCAGACAATTCGTTCGTTGTCCCTATTTATTTCACAACATCCAGATCAAATCCGAAGTACTGAACAGCGTTGTTGTAGCTGATGCCCTTAACGATGGACTCTAAGGACTTCATATCTGCCGGATATTCGCCGTTTTCTACCCAGCCGCCAACCAGTGCGCAGAGAACGCGACGGAAGTACTCATGTCTGGTGTAGGATAAGAAGCTTCTGGAGTCGGTCAGCATACCGATGAAGTTGCCCAGGCAGCCTAAGTTAGCCAGGGATACCATCTGATCGGTCATACCTACCTTGTGATCATTGAACCACCAAGCGGAACCCTGCTGGATCTTTCCTGGGAATTTCTCCTGGAAGCAGCCGATGATGGTGCCGATGGAAGCGTTGTCGTTTGGATTTAAGGAGTAAATGATAGTCTTAGGAATATCATTGGTTGCGCTTAATGCATTTAAGAAATCTGCCATCTGTGCGCTTGGAGCGTAGTTGTTGATGCAGTCGTAACCGGTATCTGCGCCTAACTTGTCAAACATGTAAGCGTTGTTGTCACGCTTGCATCCGTAGTGAAGCTGCATAACCCAGTTTCTCTTGGTGTATTCTTTTGCAACGAAGAGCATGAACTCGGTCTTGTACTTTAATTCTTCTTCTCTGGAGATTGCTTCGCCCTTTAAGCCCTTAGCGATGATAGCGTTTACTTCATCCTCAGTAGCTGGAACGTACATAACATACTCTAATGCGTGGTCAGATACACAGCACTTCATGGAAGTAAAGAAATCCATACGGTTCTTTAAAGCTTCCTTTAAGGATGCGAAATCTTTTACTTCAACACCGCTGACCTTGGATAACTGATCCATGTAAGCAGCAAAAGTTGGCTTCTCTACGTTCATAGCCTTGTCTGGACGCCATGCTGGCAGAACCTGTACATCAAAAGTAGTATCTTCAGCCAGTTTCTTGTGCCATTCCAGAGAGTCAACAGGATCATCAGTGGTGCAGATCAGAGTAACGTTAGACTGCTTGATCAGGTTACGGACAGTCATGGAGTCTTCCTGTAACTTAGCGTTGCACAGGTTCCATACTTCCTCAGCAGTATCGCCGTTTAAGTAGCCTTCGTATCCAAAGTATCTTCTTAACTCTAAGTGGCTCCAGTGATACAGTGGGTTGCCGATCAGTTTAGGCATTGTCTCAGCCCATGCCTGGAATTTCTCTCTGTCTGTGCCGTCGCCGGTAATGTATTTCTCATCAACACCGTTAGAACGCATCTGACGCCATTTGTAATGGTCGCCGCCCAGCCATACCTGGGTAATGTTTTCAAACTTACGGTCTTCATAGATCTCCTGTGGGTTGATATGGCAGTGATAGTCTAAGATCGGCATATTTTCTGCGTAATCATGATAGATTGTTTTTGCCATGTCTGTGGATAATAAGAAGTCCTTGTCCAAAAACTGTTTCATAGTGGTAAATCCTCCTTTAAAATTGGAATTTAAAAGTTTGTGGTTTTTCTTTTTATTAAAGCAGAGGCGATGGTTGTCCGGTTTGGGACATTAGCGCCACTGAAAACCCCCATTAAAGTATTGACAGTAGTGGTGCAAAGTGCTTCTACCTTGCTGTCAATGGATGTGATCTCCGGATCTGTACAACGTGCCAGGAGAGAATTATTATACCCGATAATACTAAGCTCTTCCGGCATGGAAATACCGGCTGTATGGGCATATTTTACGGCTCCTACGGCCAGTGAATCGTCAGAAGCCAAAACTGCGTCAAATTTCAGCCCTTCTTCTTTCAGGCTTAAAAGAAGATCCCTGGAATTTTCAAAACTCTTGGAACATTGATGAATCATGGAGTCCTCAACCGGGATACGATTTTCTTTCAATGCTGCTTTGTAGCCCTCCATCTTATTAACACCGCTGTAGGAAACGCTGGTGTAAAGATAAAGGATACGGCTGTGTCCTGAATGGATCAGCTGTAATGTGGCATCATACATAGAGGCATAATCATCACAGACAGTACTGTAGATATTCTTTCCTTCCAGATAACCGTTTACTAACATTACAGGAAGTCCGTCTGCGGCAGCTTCTATAATATAATTATTATCCCGGGAACGCATTTCCACAAATTTGGAACCTGCCAGGATAATAGCATCCACGCGCTTGGAGCGAAGCAGATTAAAATACTTCTGTTTTACATCCAGGTCGTAACCGGTACAGCAGAGGATAGAATCATAATTATGACTGCGCAGTTCCCGCTCCAGATAGTAGATCGCCTCAGCAAGATAAGGATCAGAAGAGTCAGAACACATGATACCGATGGTCTGCATGGTATCAAGTCCCAGTCCCCTGGCAAAAACATTGGGGGTATAACCCAACTCATCCATTACAGCCAGAACCTTCTTGCGGGTGCGTTCACTTACGTTGGGATTGCCGTTGAGTACACGGGAAACCGTAGCAATGGAAACGCCTGCGCGCTCAGAAACGTCATATATATTCATTCAGTAATCCACCTCACATTCTGTAAGCGCTTACACGCTAAGTCTATTATACATACTACTAATAAAGATTGCAACAGTTTTCTATTGACTTCTGTGTAGAAAATAGGTAGAATGATTGTAAGCACTTACAAAGTGATCTGTAGTTAAAATAAATCAAATGTATTCCGGAATCTTTTGCAACAGATTTTATTTTGGGAAGGTTTCCTGAGTACAAAAACAAAGATAGGAGATTAAAGACCATGCAGGACATTGTCAAGATCAATCAGAATGATAACGTTGCCGTTGCTCTTCGTCCTTTAAATGAAGGAGAGACCCTGGATGTAGCAGGAGAAAAGGTAACTCTGGTCCAGGATATCCCACAGGGACATAAATTTGCCCTTCGTGCCATTGCACAGGGTGAAGAGGTAGTTAAATACGGTTTCCGTATCGGCTACGCAAAAGAAGCTATTGAAAAAGGCGCATGGGTACATGTTCATAATGTAAAGACCGCTTTAGGCGATGTTCTTTCTTATGAGTATAAACCAGAAGGAAGCAAGGACGTAGAGCCATCTGGGCATGTATACTTTGACGGCTACCGCAGAGCAGACGGAAAAGTCGGTATCCGTAATGAGATCTGGATCGTTCCAACTGTTGGCTGTGTAAACTCTATTGCAAAGGCTCTTGAGACTGCTGCAAAGAAGTTTGTAGGCGGAAATGTAGAAGATATCATTGCATTCCAGCATCCATATGGATGTTCCCAGATGGGTGATGACCAGGAAAACACCAGAAAAGTTCTGGCAGACATGATCCATCATCCAAATGCAGCAGGTGTTCTGGTATTAGGACTTGGCTGCGAGAACAGCAATATTCCTGTATTAATGGATTACATTGGCGAGTATGATGAGCAGCGTGTTAAATTCTTACAGTGCCAGGATGTAGAAGATGAGATGGAGACCGCTATGGGTATCCTGGAAGAACTGGCAACCTATGCAAACGCATTCTCCAGAGAGAAGATCGACGCAAGCGAACTGATCATCGGTATGAAGTGCGGTGGTTCTGACGGACTTTCCGGTATCACTGCAAACCCTGTAGTTGGTGCTTTCTCTGATCTGTTAGTAAGCAAGGGCGGAACTACTATTTTAACAGAGGTTCCGGAAATGTTTGGTGCAGAGACTCTGTTAATGAACCGCTGCGCAACTCCGGAGCTTTTTGACAAGACCGTAGCTCTGATCAACAACTTCAAGAACTACTTTACCAGCCACAACCAGACTATTTATGAGAACCCATCCCCAGGTAACAAGAAGGGCGGTATCTCTACTCTGGAGGATAAATCCTTAGGATGCACCCAGAAGTCAGGAAGTTCTTTAGTAAAGGGTGTATTAGAGTATGCGGAGCCAGTTAAGGTTAAGGGATTAAACCTCTTAAGCGCACCTGGAAATGACCTGGTAGCAGCAACTGCGCTGGCAGTATCCGGCGCTCATATGGTATTGTTTACTACCGGCCGCGGCACTCCGTTTGCTTCCCCTGTTCCAACTGTAAAGATCTCCAGTAACTCCAAGCTTGCAGGACACAAGTCCAACTGGATCGATTTCAATGCGGGACAGATGGTAGAGGATAAGACCAAAGAAGAACTGGCACAGGATCTGTTAAACTATGTATTGGAAGTTGCTTCCGGACGCAAGGTTAAATCAGAAGCAGCCGGTTTTCATGATATGGCAATCTTCAAACAGGGTGTAACTCTGTAAGTATTAGTGAACAAAACAGTTACGGTTCATGCGTTGCATGACCGGCAACGGAATTTGATCTGACTGTGCCAGGAAAACAAAAGCGCATCTTGTAATCTGTTTCAGGATGCGCTATACTAAAAGAAGAAAATCGTATATGCGTATAAGAAACATATATACGACCAAATACAAAAGACATATATGATCGACAGAACCTGATGCAGGAGGAACATAAATGAAATTAAACCGGACAACGCTGCGCACAGTGGATATACTGAAAATGGTTTCCAAAAAGCCGGATGGTATTACACTGGATGAGATCTGTGAGAAGTTAGAACTTCCAAAGACCAGCGCCTATGACATTATCACAACACTGGCACATACAGGTATGGTCCATGTGGTAAAGGGGCAGAAGCAGCGTTATACCATCGGACTTACTGCTTATCGTGTAGGAATTAATTATACAAATAACCTGGATTTTATCGGTACCATTGATCCTGTATTAAAAGCTTTTGCGAAAGAAGTGGGAAAGACCGTATTCTTTGGAGTGCGTTCAGATGACTCTATTGTTTACATCTGTAAATTTGAGCCGGAAAATCCCATTATCACAACAGCGACTGTAGGAACCAAGAACCCATTGTACTGTACTTCCCTTGGAAAGGCCATTATGGCAAATATGGAGCAGGAAGAGCGGGATGCCTTAGCAGACCGGATCAATTTCCGTCCCCATACCCAGCGTACCATTCAGGACAAGACTCATTTCATAGAAGAACTGGATCGGGTCCGGGAAAATGGATACGCCTTTGACGCAAGGGAGTTGGAGGAACATATGGAATGTGTAGGTTCCCCTGTTTTCGGCCCGGATGGGAATGTGATCGGGGCCATCAGTGTGTCCAGTCTTTACAAGCCTACAGAGGATTATGACGCCTTAGGAAGGCTGGTTTGCGAGAAGGCAAAAGCGCTTTCAAGACTTTTGGGATTTTTGGGTAAATAAAACAGGATAAAAGATAATAATTTATCTGTTTTGCTGTTGACAAATCAGTTGGTAACTATTAAAATTTAAGTATAAATCGTAAATATGAAATTAATTCGTATTTACGAACCTCATCGAAAGAAGGAGAAGAAAAATGAAAAAAGAACATGTTTTAGCAAGACTGAAAGAAGACTGCCTGGTTGCTGTAGTACGTGCAAAGAATTATGAGCAGGGTGAGAAGGTAGTAGATGCTATTATTGAAGGTGGCATCAACTTTATCGAGCTGACCATGACTATGGATGACGGTGATCCAGTAGGCTTCATCAAGAAGATGGCTGACAAGTATAAAGACAATGACAAGATCGTGATCGGTGCTGGTACCGTTCTGGATCCAGAGACTGCAAGAGCTTGCATCTTAGCAGGTGCTAACTACATCGTAAGCCCAGGCTTAAATGTAGAGACCATCAAGCTTTGCAACCGTTACAGAGTACCAATGCTGCCAGGCGTTATGACTCCAAGCGAAGCTATTACCGCTATGGAAGCTGGATGCGATGTAATCAAGATCTTCCCAGGAAATATCGTAGGACCTGCAGCTATCAGCTCCTTCAAGGGACCTCTGCCACAGGGTGAGTTCATGCCATCCGGCGGTGTTGACGTAGACAACGTTGATAAGTGGATCCATGCTGGTGCATACGCAGTTGGTACCGGAAGCAGCCTTACAAAGGGCGCTAAGACTGGTGATTTCGCAGCTGTAACTGCAAAGGCTCAGGAATTCGTTAAGGCTGTAGCAGCAGCAAGAGCATAATTGTTAATAAATTTCTTACAGTTCAGCCATGCGCTGAACTGTAATATCAATTTTCACATATCTTAAGGAGAATATTAAAATGGCAAAGATTGTTACCATGGGCGAGATCATGTTAAGATTATCTACCCCAAATAATGAAAAATTTATCCAGGCAGATGAGTTTGATGTAAACTACGGCGGCGGCGAGGCTAACGTAGCTGTATCTTTAGCTAACTATGGTCATGACGTACAGTTCGTTACTGCAGTACCAGCTAACCCAATCGGTGAGTGCGCAGTAGCAGCTTTAAGAAAATACAATGTAGGTACAAAGTACATCGCAAGAAGCGGTGAGAGACTGGGAATTTACTACTTAGAGACCGGTTCTGCAATGAGAGCTTCCAACGTAGTTTATGACCGTGCACACAGCTCTATCTCTACTGCAACTGCAGATGAGTTCAACTTCGATGAGATCTTTGCTGATGCTGACTGGTTCCACTTCACCGGTATCACTCCAGCTGTCAGCGATGCAGCAATCGAACTGACTGAGGCAGCTTTAAAGGCAGCTAAGGCTCACGGCGTAACTGTTTCCGTAGACTTAAACTTCCGTAAGAAACTGTGGTCTTCCGAGAAGGCTCAGAAGGTTATGACCAACCTGATGCAGTATGTTGATGTTTGCATCGGTAACGAAGAGGATGCAGAGAAGGTTCTTGGCTTCAAGCCAGGCAACACTGATGTTACTTCCGGAGAACTGGAATTAGCTGGATACGTTGACATCTTTAATCAGATGGCTGACAAGTTCGGATTTAAGTACATCATCAGCTCCTTACGTGAAAGCCACAGCGCTTCCAACAATGACTGGTCTGCTTGCATCATGGACGGACAGACTCGTGAATTCTACCACTCCAGAAAGTACCACATCGCTCCAATCGTTGACCGTGTAGGCGGCGGCGACTCCTTCGCAGGTGGTCTGATCTGCGGTCTGGCTGATGGCAAGGATATGAAGGCAGCTCTGGAATTCGCAGTAGCAGCTTCCGCATTAAAGCACACCATCCCTGGAGACTTCAACCTGGTAACCCGTGCAGAAGTTGAAACCTTAGCAGGCGGCGACGGTTCAGGTCGTGTACAGAGATAATTACTCTTCTTAAGAGTTAAAAATTAAGACCGAAAGGCCTGTTTGGAAATAGCGTTCCTGGAATGTATTTTCAGACAGGCCTTTTCTTTAGAAATTTTCTTTAATAATACGTTTATGAAAATTTTTTAAACTTCAGGAGGATATGAAAATGGGAGAGATAAAAGGAAGAACATTTGACCTGCTGACATTAGGTCAGCTTCTTTTAAGACTGTCACCACCAGACAATGACCGTCTTTCCAGAGGTGATACATTTGTAAAACAGGTAGGCGGTGCAGAATTAAACGTAGCAGTTGGTGCGTCTCTGTTAGGCCTTCATACCGGTGTTATCTCCAAACTTCCGTCACATGATATCGGCAGCTTTATGAAAGGTAAGATCCGTTCCTTTGGTGTCAGTGATGACTTTTTTATGTATGATCATTCTCCATCAGCCCGTGTAGGTATTTATTACTATGAAAACGGTGCATACCCAAGAAAACCAAAGGTTATTTATGACCGTATGAACAGTTCTTTCTTTACTCTGGATATTGATGAGATCCCGGAGGAAGTATACACAGCTTCCAAGTGTTTCCATACCACCGGTATTACTCTGGCTCTTAGTGAGAAGATCAGAGAGACTACCATTGAGATGATCAAACGTTTCAAAGAAGCAGGAACCCTGGTTTCTTTTGATGTAAACTTCCGTGGAAACTTGTGGACGGGTGATGAAGCAAGAGAATGCATTGAGCGTATCCTTCCTTATGTAGATATCTTCTTCTGCTCTGAAGATACTGCAAGACTGACCTTCTTAAAGACTGGTACAGCAAAAGAAATGATGAAGAGCTTTACAGAAGAATATCCGATCTCTATCGTAGCTTCCACCCAGCGTATCGTACACAGCCCGAAACGCCATACCTTTGGTTCTGTGATCTATGATGCAGCAAGAGATACTTTCTACGAAGAAGAGCCATATCGTGACATTGAAGTAGTAGACCGTATCGGTAGTGGTGATGCTTATATTTCCGGCGCTCTCTACGGCCTGTTAAGCAGCGGTGGTGACTGCCAGAAGGCAGTTGCTTTTGGAAACGCCACAGCAGCTGTAAAGAACACCATTCCTGGAGATCTTCCATCCTCTAACCTGGAAGAAATCGAGACCATTATCAAGGCCCATAATCAGACCGGACCACAGAGTGAGATGGCAAGATAATAAAAGCCTGTTAAAAGGTTTCAAAACTATATTGTATATAAAAAAAGGAGCTTTCCTGTAATTATATGGGAAGGCTCCTGTTTTGTTGTAGAGATTTAAAAAAGACTTAAGAAAAGCTTTATTGGATGTAAGGGGAATATAGTATATAATGAACGCAGAGAAAAACAAGCGGCTGCGTCAGCAGACATTTGTTTTTCTCAAGTCATTAACGAAGGTTCCGCCTGCGTCAGCAGGCAGTGGAGCGCGTCAGCACGGGAACCTGAGTATTAGAGCACAGTTAAAGAAATGATCTTTGTTATAGAAAAGGAGAAATCATATTGAGAAAATATCATTTATACGCAGCAGTATTATGCAGCGCAGCAGTTTTAGGCCTTGGCGGATGCTCCAATAAAGTGGATGCGGCAACCACATTGCCTCTTGTAAATGAGTCAAGACCAGTGGTGGTAGAGTCTGAAGAACCTACTTCTTCTGCAGAAGAGACTACCGTTGTAGAAACTGTAAGCGGCACGATCGAAAGTGCAGAAGAGCAGCCAGAGCAGGCAGAAGACTCTGTATGCCTGTTTGGACCGGCTACCCAGATGGAAGATGGCAGATTATCCATTGACAGTCAGGCAGATCAGGGATATCAGGGAGAAGTGATCTTAAACGTTTCCCAGGAGTCTACTTATGTATTAGACGCAGTTTCCGGTCTTCCAATAGAACTTTCTGATATTAAAGACGGAGACACCATCTACGCTTACATCGGACCGGCAATGACCATGAGCCTTCCGCCAATGACCAATGCGACGATGATCTTTGCCAATGTTCCGGCAGATTTTAAGGTTCCGGACTATGTAACAGTTAAATCAGTAGTGACAGATGCAGCTTCTTCCCAGTCTGTACTGACTGCTATGGACGGCACAGAATATACACTGGCAGATGACTGTGGGATCGTACCGTATCTTACCAGAAATATTGTTACGTTAGATGACCTGACTCAGGGCAGAAAAGCAGTGGTATGGTCTGATGGAGAGAATACAGCAACACGGATCATGGTATTTGCAGAATAAAAATTGAATGAAAGAATTAAGGGACGCACCGGTTGGCGCGTCCCTTTGCTATCTAGTTTCCACACTCAATACTGATCTCATTAAATTTCTTAAGGATATGATCAATGGTAGTAGCGTCTTTTTCTGCGCCTGCTTTATCGATCACTGCATGTCCCTGGTGCATCATTAACAGTCTGTCACCATATTCCACAGCAAAGCGGAGATTGTGGGTGACCATAATGGTAGTCAGGTTCTTTTCACGGACTACTTTGTTGGTCAGTTCCATGATCGTTTCCGCAGTTTTTGGATCCAGAGCAGCAGTGTGTTCATCCAGGATCAGGAATTCAATAGGAGTCATAGTGGACATTAAAAGTGCCATTGCCTGGCGCTGTCCGCCGGAGAGAACGCCTACTTTTACGTCCATTTTATCTTCCAGTCCAAGGCCAAGGGAGCGGAGAGATTCGCGGTAGAATTCCAGGCGCTGTTTGTTGGTTCCAGGACGGAGATTGAAGGCTTTGCCCTTATTATCTGCTAAAGCCATGTTCTCTGCAATGGTCATAGAAGGGCAGGTTCCCATAGACGGGTTCTGGTAAACGCGTCCAATGCGGCGCTGACGCTTGTATTCCGGCATTTTGGTAATGTCTTCGCCACCGATGATAATACGGCCGTCATCTAACGGGATACTTCCGCAGATGATATTTAAAAGAGAAGTTTTACCGGAACCATTGCTTCCTACTACGGATACAAACTGGTGGTCTTCAATGGTTAAGTTAAAATCATTAAACAGGCACATTTCATTTACTGTACCTGCGTTGTAATATTTATGGATGTGTTTTAATTCAAGCATGGCTCTTTACCTTCTTTCCGCCGGAAGGGCTTACTACAAGGATGATCAGGAATAATACAGAAGTGATCAGCTTCAAGTCGGATGCAGTGACAGGAATGGAAAGGTCCAGTCCTGCAATGTGCAGGTCATTTAACAGCAGCGCAATGGATACGCAGGCTTTGTATACAATGGAACCGATGATAACAGCAGTAGTAGAGCGGATAAATCCAACTCTTTTTAACAGCTGGGTTCCGATGATCACATTTGCAAGGCCGATGACCATGGTACCAGTACCGATGGAGATCTCAAAGAAGCCTTTCTGCTGGCAGTAAACGCTTCCTGCAAGAGCTGCAAAACCGTTTGCAATAGCAAGACCTACGATCTTTACAAGGCCTTTGTCTTTTGCAAGAGAAGTGACCAGTACGTCATTGTCACCAACTGCACGAAGCAGGTATCCGGAACGTGTCTGTAAGTAAGCGTCTAATAACACCTTGCAGATCATAACGATCACAAACAGGATAATGGTCACGATAAATGGGGATGCAGCTTCCGGCACATGAGCGGAAAGGAAGGAATTGGAAAAGATGGTTTCCTTACTAAAAATAGGAAGGTTTGCTTTTCCTGCGATCCTTAAATTAATGGAATAGAGGGCCGTCATGACAATGATACCGGAGAGCAGGTCACGTACTTTCAACTTTACGTGGATGAGACCGGTGATACAGCCGGCTAAAGCACCCACTGTAAAGGAAATGAATAATGCTGCTACAGGTGAAATGGTACCAATGAAAGGAAGCCCGTTTGCAATGCCTGCTGCAGTCACTGCAGCGCCAAGTGGGAAGGTGCCGTCTACAGACAGATCCGGGAAGTCCAGGATCTTATAAGTGATGTAAACGCCCAGAGCCATGATGGCATATACAAGGCCTTCTTCCAGAATACCGAAAATGATCGTTGTCATGATGTTCCTCCAATACTTGTGTTCCTACTAAAATTACTCTGTAATGCTGTCAAAGAGTTCAGCAGCATTTCCTGTTAAAGACTCAGGAAGAGTGATGCCAAGATTTTCAGCTACTTTGGTGTTGCCGTAGAATGCAGCATCCTTAATGGTCTCAAAGTTTAATTCACTTGCTTTTGCTTCGCCTTTTAATACCTTTGCAGCCATTTCACCGGTCTGCTTGCCAAGTTCTACATAATCAAGACCCATAGCAGCCAGGCAGCCGATCTTTACCTGCTCGATCTCACTTCCGAATACAGGAATGTTCTTTGCGGAAGCCTTGCTTAAGATAACAGGAAGAGATGCTACTACTGTATTATCGGTCAGATTTGTGATACAGTCAACCTTTCCAATTAAAGTATCTGCTGCCAGAGGAATATCTGCAGAAGAGGAGATACCGGAGTCTACGATCTCAAAGTCATAATTTGGAGCCAGTTCCTTGTATTCTGCAATCGCAGACTCAGAGTTTACTTCGCTGGTGGTGTACATGATACCGATGGTCTTTGCATCAGGTAAGATCTCGCGGATCATCTTTAACTGCTGCTCTACAGGAAGCTTATCGCTGGTACCTGTGATCTCGCCGATTGGGATTCCGTCTGCATTTGCCAGTTCGGCTGCAACTGGGTCAGTAACTGCGGTGAAGATAACAGGAATATCAGATTTCATAGCCACGCTATATTCAGCCTGAGCCATAGGAGTTGCGATACCACACATTAAATCTACGTTCTTTCCTGCAAATGTATTGGCGATCTGTGCGGAAGTACCGCCGTCAGCCTGTGCATTCTGATAAAGAACGGTTAAGTTCTTTCCTTCTTCAATGCCTTCTGCTGCAAGGCCTTCTAAGAAACCTTCACGGCAGTTGTCAAGAGAGCCGTGCTCTGCAAACTGGCCGATACCGATGGTGTAGGAGCCGTCTGCATCAGCGGTGTTTTCTGCTTCGCTGGAAGCTTCCTCGGAGGATGCTGCCTCAGAAGAAGGGGCTGCTGTGGTATCTGCTGCTGTAGTAGCAGTAGAAGAGGAGCTTCCGCAGCCTGTTAATAAAGCTGCGCCCATTGCTGCGGTTAAAAGGAATGCCATAGATTTTTTCATAATACTTACCTCCTGAAAATAAAATTTGAAATAATATTTTGGAATAAAAAAAGTCCCAAACACAATACGATTGTGATTGAGACGAATATGATCCGCGGTGCCACTCAAATTGACTGAAAGTCCACTTTTCACATACTAACATATGTGCTGCAAATGTAACGGGTGCAGAGTCCGTCAGTCCCTACTGAAATATTTCAAGACTGCCCTCAAAAGTCCATTCAGCTGCCTGCCTTATACCGCAATCCCACCACCTGCGGCTCTCTGTGCTAATGCATTGGAAGCTTACTCCTCTTTCTCAACGGTTTAGCTGTTAATCCGTATCTTAATACATAGGGCGGGTTTTGTCAACTGTTTTTTGCAAAGCTGTATCCGTTGCACCTGTTGTTATGAGAAATTTGAAGAAAAATTTCAGTAAATTTCAGATAATATAGTGTTCGGTTAGGTAAAAATGTGCTATACTTAAGATAGCAAAACAAGGGAGGTCGGTCATATGAGCGATAAACATTATGTGATCACAATCGAGCGTCAGTACGGAAGCGGCGGACGTATTACAGGTATGCGCCTTGCAGAAGAGCTGGGTATTCATTATTATGATGAAGAGATCCTGAAAATGACATCAGAGACCAGTGCTATTGGAGAACAGTACTTCCGTCTTGCAGATGAAAAAGCAGGGAATAACTTATTATATCGTACAGTTACCAATATGAAGCCGGAGCTTTCCGCACCTGTAAAGGATGGACATAGGCTTACATCACCGGAAAATCTGTTCCGCTTCCAGTCCGAGGTCATCCGCAAGCTGGCAGAGTCTGAAAACTGCATTATCATTGGACGCTGTGGCAATTATGTTCTTCAGGATCAGTTAGATGATGTAGTCCGCATTTTCGTCTATGCAGATACGGTTACCAGAGTCCGCAGAGTTATGGACGTAGACAAGGTAGACGAAGAAGAAGCACTGCGCCGCATGAAGAAGATCGATAAGGAGCGCACAGAGTATCATAAATATTTCACTGGCAGAAACTGGATGGATATGGAAAATTATGACCTTCCTATTAATGCCAGCCGTATTGATTATGATCAGATGATCAAACTGATCAAAGATTATCTGAAACTTCGGGGAATGATCGACTGATCGTTATGACGATGCTCTTTAGAGATGGTAGATCCGCCTATGGATGGGGCAGCAATGTAGCAACATGAGGTAGCAGATGGATATTTTAACAGGAATACTGATCCCTTTTATAGGAACCACAGCAGGCAGCGCCTGCGTGTTCTTCCTGCGGGGAGAATTAAAGCCCGGAGTGCAGAAAGCATTTCTGGGCTTTGCTTCGGGAGTGATGGTGGCTGCTTCTGTGTGGTCCCTTCTGATCCCGGCTATGGAAATGAGTGATGGACTTGGAAGACTGGCTTTTCTTCCGGCAGTAACTGGCTTCCTTTTAGGAATGGCGTTTTTGCTGTTTCTGGATATGGTAGTTCCTCATCTTCATATGGATACGGATCAGCCGGAAGGCGCAAAAAGCAATTGGAAAAAGAGCACTATGCTGGTTCTTGCAGTGACCTTACATAACATACCGGAAGGAATGGCAGTTGGTGTGGCTTTTGCAGGTATGCTGGCAAAAAGTGAGTCCATTACACTGGCAGGCGCCATGGCATTGTCACTGGGAATTGCGATCCAGAATTTCCCGGAAGGAGCGGTTATCTCCCTTCCTTTAAAAGAAGCGGCAGGGCAGAAAAAAGCCTTTGTCTACGGTATGCTTTCCGGTATTGTAGAGCCCATCGGCGCCGGTCTTATGCTGTTATTGGCAGAAAAACTGGAGCCCTTTATGCCATATTTCCTTTCCTTTGCAGCAGGTGCCATGCTTTACGTAGTAGTGGAAGAACTGGTGCCGGAAGCATCAGAAGGGGAACATTCCAATATTGGTACCATCGGATTTGCCATTGGGTTTGCATTGATGATGGTCCTTGATGTGGCATTGGGATAATGCAGGTTGTGTTACTTTCGCCACTCCACAGTCAGTTCTGCTTTTCGTCTTGGTCTTGGAGCAGGTGCTTCATCTGCGTAGCCTACAGCCAAGGCAGCATAGAGCTGGCCGTCAGCATTTAACCAGTGATTTAATTCTTCCTGAGCAAAAAACGTATTACAGATCCAAAGACTTCCAAGGCCCAGTTCTGTGGCAGCCAGTGTCATGTTTTCAATGGCAGCTCCCATGGACTGGGCATTGCATATTTCTGACACACGTTCATCAATGGCCAGCGGCTGATCCATAGGAGAGGCCAGAGGGTCTGTGATAAAAATAATAACAGGTGCTTCTTTCATGATCTTAAGGGTTGCCCTGGCACCATCTAAATAAGGGGCACTTTCTGGGAGAAAAGGCTGTTTTTCTTCCCGTTTCAGTCCTGCTTCCATGGCTTTAAGGACCTGTTCCTTTGCAGAGCCTGTTGTTACGATAAAATGCCATGGCTGCCGGTTTTTAGAGGAAGGAGCCAGCATGCCGGCTTTTAATATTTCTTCTATTAATTCTTTTTTTACAGGAATGTCTTTATAGCGGCGGATGCTCCGTCTGCTTTCTATTTCTTTTATCATGAGTACAGATCCTTTCATTGTATAGGATGTTGTGAGATTGTATTATTTCGGTCGCACGGTCAGTCGGCGGATATGTCCGTCTGCGGTCAGCTGCTGTAAGCTGGCAATAGCCATGACCTGGTAACCGCCGTAGGAGGCGATAAATTCTGCCTGTGAGCCGTTCAGGATCGTGGGCGATAATATGGAATACTGACAGAAGAGAAACTTATTCCGGAAAAACATGGAAATGGCTTCTTTTCCATATAAATGAAATTCGTGCTGGGATGTGCCGTTGGCGCAGTAATCACAGTAGTGGCCGTTTTTGGTAAATAATTCTGCCAGGGCTTCAAAATCTTTTGTTTCAAGAGCTGTGAGATATTTCTGGATAACAGGTTCCATGAAAGTTTCCTTTCTAATATACTTTTTCTGAATTGAGAAGGGCGTCTGTGCCGCCGTCCACAAACATGATAATGCCGTTGACGCCTCTTGCTTCTTTTGAAATAAGGAAATTAATGGCAGAGGCGATCTCATCCGGTTCCATAAGAGTCTCTTTGCCATATTTGGTAGGAATAGGAAGGGCATTTAATGCCGTCTTTTCATCCACAGACATAGTGGCAGTCATGGATGTGTTTACGTTTCCAGGTGCCACTGCGTTGATGCGAACCCCATTTGCGGCATAAGAGGCAGAATGGCGGCGGACCCATCTGGCTAAGGCATACTTGGAAGCCACGTACAGGCGGTTACCTGTAAGAAGGTCATTTTCATCTAAATTGGAAACCAGATCCAGGATGCGAAGTTCATCTTCATTATTATTATTTAAAATATCTGCCAAGTCCATGCGCAGGTCTCCCTGGGAGATAGCATTGGAAACAGTGGCTACGCAGCTGCCGCCTTTTTTCTCTAAAAGATCGTAGGCCCCTTTTATAATAGAAATCGTTCCGAAAAAGTTTAAAGAAAGGATCAGGCGCAGATCGTGACAGGAACCGGGAACGCCGGCGCATAAGATCAGACCGTCTAAACCTTCTGGATGCAGCTCGTGTAATTCATCAATTACTTTCTGCCGTCCTTCTGGAATAGAAAGGTCGGCCTGGATATCTCCTGTTTTCCAGTCGATATTGATAGTCTCATGTCCCTGTTTTTCTAATTGACTGATCACACGCAGGCCGATCCCACCGGAACCGCCGGTAATTGCATAGACTCCCATAAGTGATCCTCCGGTTTACAAATAATTTTCTTTCTATTATAATCGAAATTGATACCAATGTAATACCCAGAATAGTGAAAAAAAAGGATACCAGATGAAATGCTGCATTATGAGTTAGAGAAGAAAAAGGGCAGTTCTCTCTATGAAGAACTGTATCAGAAACTGAAAGAAGACATTTTAAGAGGGCGGATCCTGCCGGGGACCAAGCTGCCTTCCAAAAGGGAGCTGGCCAGGGATAATGGCATCAGCGTAAAGACAGTTTTAAGCGCCTACGAACAGTTGGTGGTAGAAGGCTATCTTTATTCCAAAGAGAAAAAAGGCTATTTTGTGGCGGCAGTGGAAGCTATGCCGGAGTATAAACCTGTAGTGGCAGAATATCCCCAACTTTACAGGGAAGATCAATGGTTTGCGGATTTTACAGCCAACAACACAGTGTATGATAAATTTCCATTTTCCATGTGGAGAAAGGTCATGAGGGAGGTGCTGTCAGAGTATGACAAAGAACTGGTAAAAAGAGGTCATTTTCTGGGAGTCCGCCAGCTGCGGGAGACCATTGCGGATTACTTATACCGCACCCGTGGAATGACCATTTCTCCTGAATGCATTGTGATCGGAGCCAGTATTGAATACCTGTATAGCCGTCTGATCAAGCTTCTGCCTGCAGACGCAGTCTATGCTGTGGAAAACCCGGGATATAAGAAAATCCCTGTGATCTATGAAGAATATGGGCTGAAGTGGAAGAGTATAGCCATGGACGATGGGGGAATCCATATGAAAAGCCTGCAAGACAGCGGGGCAGACATTATCCATGTATCCCCGGAGCACCATTATCCATTGGGAACAGTTATGTCTGCATCCAGGCGTCAGGAGCTTTTAAGCTGGGCTTCAGAAAAAGAAGAACGCTATATCATAGAGGATGATTATGACTGCGAATTCCGCTATCGTTCCCGGTCTATTCCCGCACTTGGGAGCATGGACTCCCACGAAAGCGTGATCTATATGAACACCTTCAGCAAGACCCTGACACCGGCTATCCGTATCAGCTATATGGTCCTTCCGGAGAAGCTGATGCGCCGCTACATTGATACCGCCAATTTTTACTGCAATACAGCCTCTACCTGTGAGCAGTATGCTCTGGCAAGATTTATTGAAAATGGCTATTTTGAGCGCCATTTAAGCCGTCTTAAGAAGTTTTATCATGCAGAAGGAGAACGTTTAAAGCGTATCTTAAAACAATCGGTGCTACTGCCAGCAGTCAGCGTGGACGGAGGTGAGAGCGGCACTCATCTGTTGGTAAAAGTAGATACTTCCATGACAGATACGGAGATTGAAGAGGCAGCGGAAAATATGGGTATCCATATTTCATGTCTGTCCCGGTTCTGCAGTGAGAAGAACCCGGAATATGATCATATTTTAGTGTTAAATTATTCTGATATGGATGAAAGCCGCCTGACGGAAGCGGTGAGAAGACTGGGTAATATTTTTATCCAGTGGTAAAATCTGATATCCTTTAATAGTTTTATTTTGGATATTTTAAAGATATCAGATCAGTGTTACCATGAGCCTACCGACACACAGGGAGGAATAAAGTGTTCCAAAATAAAAACTCCCTGTAGGAAAATGAGTGAAAAAAATAAGCAAAGAAACGAGGTACGGACACATGGGAACAACTTATTATTTTCTGCCTACAAGAAACTTATTTGGAGAAGATTCCGTAAAGGAAACAGGTTCCTTAATGCAGAGCCTGGGAGGAAAGAAAACTCTCATTGTAACAGACGCATTTCTGGCAAAACAGGGAATGGCCCGGATGGTTCAGGATATCTTAAAGGACTCTGGTGTTGAAAGCGTTGTATTTGGCGGGGTAGAGCCAAACCCGAAGGATGTAAACGTAGAAGCCGGTCTTAAGGTATTCAAGGAAAATGGATGCGACTCTATTATCTCTCTTGGCGGTGGTTCTTCCCACGACTGTGCAAAGGGTATCGGCATTGTAGCTTCCAATGGAGGAAACATCCGGGATTATGAGGGTGTGGACAAGTCACAAAAGCCTATGTGCCCTATGGTTGCCATCAACACCACAGCAGGAACTGCTTCTGAGATCACCCGCTTCTGTATCATTACAGATACCAGTCGTCATGTAAAAATGGCGATCGTAGACTGGAGAGTGACACCACAGATCGCCATCAATGATCCCAAGCTGATGGTAGGCATGCCACCGTCACTGACAGCAGCTACCGGAATGGATGCTTTGACCCATGCTATTGAAGCTTATGTTTCTACCAATGCAAATCCACTGACAGATGCAGCTGCTACCATGGCTATTACCATGATCACACGGTATCTGCCAAAGGCAGTCGCAAATGGAGAATACATGAAGGCAAGAGACAAAATGGCATACGGACAGTACCTGGCCGGTATCGCTTTTAACAATGCTTCCTTAGGTTATGTTCATGCGATGGCTCATCAGTTAGGTGGTTTCTACAACCTGCCTCATGGTGTGTGCAACGCTATCCTCCTTCCTCATGTAGAAGAGTTTAACCTGATCGGAAATGCAAACCGCTTCAGAGACATTGCAAAGGCAATGGGTGAAAACATTGACGGACTTTCCACTATGGAAGCAGCCAGAAAAGCCATTGCAGCCATCCGCCAGCTCAGCGAGCAGGTAGGTATCCCACAGAACCTGAGAAGTCTTGGAGTAAAAGAAGAAGACTATGAGATCATGGCTGAAAATGCAATGAAGGACGTATGCCAGCTGACCAACCCGAGAAAGGCTACCAAAGAACAGGTAATCGGAATTTTCAAGGCTGCTTATTAATAAGATCTGCGGGCTTTATGAAAATGGAAATGGAAATGGTCCAGTGGCAAAAGGCATGAAAGACTGCAAAGAAATTGCATAAGAAAGGCGGAAAATAATATGGAAAAGGCAAAGTTACAGGAACGTTATCAGTTATTTATCGGAGGTCAGTGGAAAGATGCTTCTGCCCATGAAACATTTAAAACAATCTGCCCGGCAGACGGAAGCGTATTAGCAGAGTGTGCCCAGGCAACAAAGGAAGATGTAGATGAGGCAGTAAAAGCAGCATGGGAAGCTTTTAAAACATGGAAGCATACTACAGTTGCAGAAAGAGCCGCCGTTTTAAATAAGATCGCTGCCATCATTGATGAAAATAAGGAACATCTGGCTATGGTAGAGTCCATGGACAACGGCAAGCCCATCCGTGAGACACTGGCAGTAGATATCCCTATGGCAGCTGACCATTTCCGCTACTTTGCAGGCTGCATCCAGGCAGAAGAGGGAAGTGCCAATATTCTTGGCAAAGACACCTTAAGCCTGATCTTAAGAGAACCGATCGGCGTAGTAGGCCAGATCGTTCCATGGAACTTCCCATTTTTAATGGCAGCATGGAAACTGGCTCCTGTTCTTGCCAGCGGCTGCTGTACTGTATTTAAGACATCCAGCACCACACCTTTAAGCGTTCTGGAATTTGCAAGACTGGTCCAGGATGTGATCCCTGCAGGCGTATTTAACGTGATCACCGGTTCCGGCTCCAAATCCGGTCAGTATATGTTAGATCATCCGGGCTTTAGAAAACTTGCCTTTACCGGCTCTACAGAAGTAGGACGAAATGTAGCTCTGGCAGCAGCCCAGAAACTGATCCCTGCTACACTGGAGCTGGGTGGAAAATCTGCCAATATCTTCTTTGAAGACTGTGACTGGGAAATGGCAATGGACGGACTTCAGATGGGCATCCTCTTTAACCAGGGCCAGGTTTGCTGCGCAGGTTCCAGAGTCTTTGTCCAGGAAAGCATTTATGACCGTTTTGTAGAAGAGGCTGTAAAACGCTTTAATAAAGTAAAAGTAGGTCTTCCATGGAAAGAAGAGACCCAGATGGGAAGCCAGATCGACCGCAGACAGATGGAAAAGATCTTAAAATATGTGGAGATCGGCAAGGAAGAAGGCGCAAAGGTGCTTTGCGGCGGTGTACAGGCGAAAGAAGGAGAACTGGAAAAAGGCTGCTTCCTGCGTCCAACCTTATTAGGAGATGTGACCAACGATATGCGCGTTGCCCAGGAAGAGATTTTCGGACCAGTTGCATGCATCATCAAGTTTAAAACAGAGGAAGAAGTCCTTGCCATGGCAAATGACAGTGCCTACGGCTTAGGCGGTGCTGTTTGGACCAGAGATATCAACAGGGCCCTTCGTGTGGCAAGAGGCGTGGAAACAGGACGTATGTGGGTCAACACCTACAATGCGATCCCGGAAGGCGCTCCATTTGGCGGCTGCAAGGCATCCGGTATCGGAAGAGAGACCCATAAGGTCATCCTGGAACATTATACCCAGATGAAGAACATTATGATTAATATGGCAGAGGCGCCTACTGGATTTTATCCGGCATAGGATGTAAATAAAAAATGATTCCATCCTTTTGACATTTTTTGAGTTGAGAAATATAATAATTCCTGAACGAGTAGCAAACAAGCGTAAATCCAGTTTTGCTGCTCGTTTTTTTATGCAAAAAGAGTCAGGTGGAAAGTTTAAGATAAAAGCAAAACGAACATACATTCGATAAAACTATAGACGGATAGATAAAAATGAGGTATAATGAGTCCAAAAGAGTCTGTGTAAGCGAAAAACTTAAATGTAAAAGTTGATGGGAAAGGAAGTGGTAATATGATTTATACATGTACATATCCGTCCCCACTGGGAAATATTTTACTGGCGGCAGATGAGGTTGGACTGACTGGTTTATGGTTTGAAAGACAAAAATACTTTGCAAATACACTTCCAAAAGAAACCATTTCACAGGAGACACCCGTTCTGATCCAGGCGAAAAAATGGCTGGATGTATATTTTTCAGGGAAAGAGCCGGATTTTACTCCTGCACTTCATCCTGCAGGTTCCCCGTTTCGCCAGGCTGTATGGCAGATCTTACTGCAGATCCCTTATGGACAGACTATGACATATGGAGAGATTGCAAAAAAGATGGCACAGATGCAGGATGCGCCTCATATGTCTGCACAGGCTGTAGGCGGAGCAGTAGGACATAACGAAGTTTCCATTATCATCCCCTGTCATCGTGTTGTAGGAACCAATGGAAGTCTTACCGGATATGCCGGGGGAATTGAAAAGAAGATCGCGCTGTTAGAACTGGAACATACAGATATGAGCGGGTTCTTTATTCCAAAGAAGGGGACTGCCCTTTAAATGGATCTTGAGATCACAGAAAATGATAAAAGAAAAAGGCACAAAAAGGATGAAAATAAAACAGCAAAGGCAGATCAATGCATTTTTAGTCAACCTGTTTGGGAACAGCAGAGGAGATATGCTGTTTCGTCAACAGGAGGAACTGCTTGATACACTGATCAGAAATACAGAAAATAAGACAAAGGATCAGATGAAAACGCTGACTCAGACAATTTTGCCCCGTATAGCCCTGTACAAGGTACTGAACCAAAGTGGTCTGTCACAGGAGGATGTCTACAGGCATATGCGAAACTATATGCTGGATATCGTTGGAACAGAAAAGCATTTGTCCATGGTAAAAATGGAACGGGTGCCGGGATTTTATTTTCTTTACAGCAATATTTTCCTTCGTGTTGTGCGAAGAACGAATCTGTGGGACAGTGAGCAGGCCCATGGAAAGGATTATTTTGATGTGACAATGAAAAAATGCCTGTGGCATACAGCCTGTTTAGAAAATGGCTGTGAAAAGCTTTGTCCCCTGTTTTGTGATGTTGATAATGTAACATATGGTGGTCTGAAAAAACTGGACTTTTCCCGTACTAAAACATTAGGTTACGGGGGAGACTGCTGTGATTTTCATTTTTTCAGGAAAAGATCCTGATCGGGACTGAAAAATGAGCATATAAAAGGCGTGTGGATCCTGGTATGGACTCATACGCCTTTTGTTGCTATTCATCTTGTTTCCGTATTTATGAAAACAAGTTCTCAAGATCTTGGTAAAACTGTGGATAAGAAATATTCACACATTCTGCCCCATTGATCTGTATAATGCCCTCTGCGCAGAGAGCTGTCACTGCAAAGGTCATGGCAATGCGGTGGTCTAAGTGGCTTTCGATCACAGCACCGTGAAGAGGTCTGCCGCCGCGGATGATCATGCCGTCCTCTGTTTCTGTTACGTCAGCTCCCATAGCACTTAAATTTTCCACCATAACAGCAATTCGGTTGGACTCTTTTACCTTTAATTCTGCTGCATCCCGGATCACGGTCGTTCCCTCTGCAAAGCAGGCCATAGCAGCGATCATAGGCAGTTCGTCAATAAGAGTCGGGATAATGCTGCCGCCGATCTCTGTTCCATGAAGGGAAGAAGCGCGGACTAAAAGATCAGCAACCGGTTCCCCTTCGTCTTCTTTTACATTTAATAAAGTAAGGTCTGCACCCATAGCCCTGCATACATGAAGGATGCCGTCCCTGGTAGGATTGATGCCTACATTTTTGATCAGGATCTCAGAGCCGGGTACCATAAGTCCTGCTGCAATAAAGTAGGCAGCAGAAGAAATGTCTCCTGGTACATTTACCTTTACACTGTGCAGTTCACTGGCCGGTTCAATAGTAGCAGTGGTATCTTTTGTGGTCACATGGGCGCCGAACAGATTTAACATGATTTCAGAGTGATTTCTGGATACATAGGGCTCTGTAACAGAGGTAGGTCCCTCTGCGTAAAGTCCTGCTAATAAAATAGAAGATTTAACCTGGGCAGAGGCTACTTTGGAGGTGTAGTGGATGCCGTGAAGGGCTTTTCCGTGGATCGCCAGAGGCGCGCAGCCATTTCCATTTACACTGACAATATCTGCGCCCATAAGGGACAGTGGTTCCATAATACGCTTCATGGGACGTTTCTGGATGGAAGCGTCACCTGTTAAAGTTACGTCAAAGTTCTGTGCAGATAAAATACCGGAGATCAGGCGGGTAGTAGTGCCGCTGTTTCCGCAGTCCAGTATGGTCTCCGGCTTTTTAAGACCGTGAAGGCCATTTCCATGTACCAGGACGATATCCCCTCTATTTTCAATGGCAACGCCCATACGTTCAAAACAGGAGATGGTAGACAGACAGTCAGCTCCCTGTAAAAATCCTGTGATCTCGGTGGTTCCCTTTGCAAGAGAGCCGAACATCACGGCACGGTGGGAAATAGATTTATCTCCCGGAACCGTGATTTCTCCCTTTAATGGGCCTGATTTTTTAAATTCCATATGTTTCCTCCCAGACAGGTAGACGTTACAGTCTTACCATTTCGTATTTATAATATTCCAGCCGTTTCCAGGCTGCGGTCATAGATGTTTCATCATAAAATTCGATCTTTAAGGCACCTTCGCCCCGTTCTCTGTTGTTATTGATACCAATATTTTTAATACTGATGCCTTTGGCTGCCAGAATAACTGCGATGGTGGAGATCGCACCTACCTCATCGGCCACATCTACAGAAAAGGCATAAGACGGTTCCACAGAACCCTTGGCCCGGTCGGTAATGGTATTTCGGTAGTCTCTGGATTTTTCAAACAGTTTATAAATCGCGTCTCCCTGATGTCCTTTTATTTCAGAAAGGATGTCCTGAAGGGAACCGATATAACGTTCTAACATATCTGCAATAGGTTCCACATTGGTCATACAGATCTGCTCCCACATTTCAGGAGAGGAAGACGCAATACGGGTAATATCCTTAAAACCGCCTGCAGCTACCCGTTTCATGGTTCCGGCAGGTGAGTCGGCATCTTTTACCAGATTTACAAGGCTGGAAGCAACCAGGTGGGGCAGATGACTGATGGCAGCCACCACTTTATCATGTTCCCTGTAGTCAAGTACCAGTGGGATAGCACCTACGGTCTGGGCCACTGCGATAATACGGTTGGCATTTTCGGCATATTTTGGTGGAATATTACCGGTTTCGCTGCCGCTCTGGTCAAGGCCTTCCGGCGGTGTAACAATATAATAAGCATTTTCAAGGAGATGATCCGTTGCGTTTTCGTATCCTGTTTTTTCAGAACCGGCCATAGGATGACCGCCTACAAAGCAGTCTGTAAGGCCCTGGCGCAGGATCTCTTCGTGGATGTCCGTTTTGGTGCTTCCTACATCCGTGATCAAAGCTCCCGGTTTTAAATAGGAGCGGATCTTAGACAGATACTGTGCATTGTATTCCACCGGTGTACATAAAAAGATCAGGTCACATTCTTTTAACTGTTCGTCAATGCCGTCTAAAATAACATCTACAATGCCGTCTTTTTTTGCCTGCTCCAGCTTGGAACGGGTGCGCATATAGGCCATGATGCGGATATCCGGACGGGCTCTTTTAATGCCCTTTGCTAAGGAACCGCCGATAAGGCCAAGGCCGATAAAGGCAATGGTTGTATCATTCATGGTAAATTTTTCCATTTTAAAATCGCTCCTTACATATAGAATGTTCTATCGGAGATACAGAATCACCTGAAAACCTTCACAAAGATAGATGTCCTCTCGGAGTCTTTCCTGCACCTGCTTTTGTGGCCGATTTTCCGCCAGTAGCACCCGAATTTCATCAACGTACGCACCGCGTACGCCTCAGAAATTTGGGCACAACTGACAAAAAATCTTCTCACAAAATCAAGCACAGAAAGATTCCGAGAGAACATAAAGGTTTTCAGGTGTTTGGGCTGTGAATGATAGGTGACTATCTGGTTATCTGGCTTCAAAAGTTCTGCCAGCCAGATCCACATATGGCTTTAAGTCAGCCATTAATTTGTCAAATGCATCAAAGGTAAGAGACTGAGGACCGTCAGAAAGGGCTTTTGCCGGATCTGGATGAACCTCGATCATCAGTCCGTCGGCACCTACTGCAACTGCAGCCTTTGCAAGAGGTTCTACATAGGCTCTTACGCCGGTTGCATGGCTTGGATCTACGATCACTGGAAGATGACTCTTCTGGCGGATCACAGGAATCGCACTGATATCCAGGGTGTTTCTGGTAGAAGTTTCGTAGGTGCGGATACCACGCTCACATAAAACGATGTTTGGGTTTCCTTCTGAAATAATGTATTCAGCTGCATTCAGCCACTCATCTATGGTAGCACATAAGCCGCGTTTTAACAATACAGGCATTCCTGATTTTCCGGCTTCTTTTAACAGCTCGAAGTTCTGCATATTTCTTGCGCCGATCTGGAGCATGTCTACATATTTAACAGCAGCTTCAATGGCATGGGCGCTGGTAACTTCACAGATCACGTTCAGTCCGGTTGCTTCTCTGGCTTCTTTCATATATTTTAAGCCTTCTTCTTCCAGTCCCTGGAAAGAGTATGGGGAAGTACGGGGCTTGTAAGCACCGCCGCGAAGGAAGGTAGCCCCAGCTTTCTTTACAGCGAAAGCAGTGGAAAGCAGCTGTTCCTTTGACTCAATAGCGCAGGGACCTGCCATAACAGTCATGGTTCCTGGTCCGATGTGGGTGTTGCCTACAGGAATAATGGAGTCATCCGGGTGGAATTTTTTGTTGACCAGTTTGTAAGACTCTGTGACAGCAACGACCTTGTCAACACCTTCGCTCATTTCAATATTGCTTCCGGCAAGTCTGCTCTTATCACCTACAACACCAACGATCGTGACCTGGGAACCTTCAGAAAGATGGGCCTGAAGTCCTTTTGACTCAATGAGGGAAGTTACTTTTTCAACAGCTTCTTTGGAAGCCTGTGGTTTCATAATAATGATCATAGTCTGTTATACTCCTTATCCGCATAATGGTTTCTTGTATATCGGCTCTGTATGTTAGATGCCCCTTTTTACCAGATATCGGATTGCGGTGAGCATGATGTGCTTTTTCAATCCAGGTATCTCTTAACTTGCAGACAGTTTAATACATAAAAGCGTAAAAGTCAACACTTTAATGCTTTAAACTTTTACGCTTTTATGTAACTCATGCTATAAATAGCGGCCGGTCTGGCTGTTTGGATCTTTTGCAAGCTGTTCCGGTGTCTCGCAGGCAACGATACGGCCGCCGTCTGCTCCGCCTCCAGGTCCCATATCAATAATATAGTCAGCATTGCGGATCACATCCAGGTCATGTTCAATGACCACAACAGTTGCTCCATTTTCGATCAGGGTCTGAAATACCTTAAGGAGAGTCTGCACATCCAGAGGATGCAGCCCAATGGTAGGTTCATCAAAGATAAACAGGGAGTCATTTTGCAGCTTGCCCATTTCGCTTGCCAATTTCAGTCTCTGGGCCTCACCGCCGGAAAGACTGGGTGTTTCTTCTCCTAAAGTCAGGTATCCAAGTCCAAGCTCTTTTAACACAGTGAGCCGCTGTTTTACCAGTTTGAGGTCATCGCAGGCTTCAAGGGCTGTATGGATGTCCATGTCCATAAGTTCCGGGAGAGAAACACTTTGCCCTTTTTTATTCGTGTATTTAATAAGAGATGCCTCTTTGGAATATCTGGAACCTCTGCACTCCGGGCATGGAATGTCCACATCGGGCAGAAACTGTACGTCCAGGCTGACCTGGCCGGTGCCGTCACATACGGGGCAGCGAAGCTTTCCTGTATTATAGGAAAAATCACCAGCTTTATATCCCATGTTTTTGGCATCTGCCGTTTTTGCAAATACTTTTCGCAGTTCATCGTGGACATTGGCATAAGTAGCAGCAGTGGAGCGGACATTGATGCCAATAGGAGTTGCATCGATCAGTTTTACCTGGGAAATACCTGCCGGGTCCACAGAAAGGACATGGGAAGGCAGAGGCGTTTTTGCAATAGCTGCCTCTATGCCGGGAACAAGGCTTTCCAGAATAAGAGTGGTCTTTCCAGAACCGGAAACACCGGTTACAACGGTAAGACGGCCTTTGGGGATATTTACCTTAAGTGGTTTTACTGTATGGATGGCACCGGTAGAAAGGGAGATGGCCCCATGTTCAAACAGGTCATTTTCCTGGATCACCGGACGCAGGCGTTTGGCGTATCCCGGCTTTAGAAAAGCACCGATGCGGGATACTTTATTTTCCACAATATCAGAAATAGTCCCTTCTGCGATCACCTGTCCCCCTTTTGCGCCTGCTTCCGGCCCCATTTCAATGAGCCAGTCTGCATGGGATAAGATCTGTGTGTCATGGTCTACTAAAATAACGGAATTTCCGTCAGCGATCAGATCATCCATAACCCCTGTCAGTCCAACGATATTTACCGGGTGGAGTCCAATGGACGGCTCGTCCAGTACATAGAGGACACCTGTGGTTCGGTTTCTCACGGCTCTGGCTAACTGCATTCTCTGGCGCTCCCCTGTAGAAAGAGTAGAAGCAGCCCGGTCTAAGGAGAGATAGCCAAGTCCCAGCTCCATAAGCCGTTTTGCAGCTGTCTGGAAGGAGTCGCAGATGCTTTCTGCCATTGGCACCATTTCCGCTGGGAGAGAACTGGGAACATTGTCCACCCATGTGATCAGCTGGGATAAGGTCATTTCACAGGCTTTATCAAGAGTGATCCCCTGTAATTTCGGCGCTCTGGCCCGTTCATTTAAACGGGAACCATGGCAGTCCGGGCATGCATCTTCTTTTAAAAACTTCTCCACCCGCTTCATACCTTTTTCATCTTTTACTTTGGAAAGAGCATTTTCTACGGTGTAGACAGCGTTAAAGTAGGTAAAATCCAGTTCTCCTGCCTGATTGGAGTTTTTGGCGTGATAGAAAATATGTTTTTTCTCAGCAGGTCCATGGAAAACGATGTCTTTTTCCTTTTCTGTTAATTCCTTAAAAGGCACATCGGTGCGCACACCCATTTCCCGGCATACATCGGTCATCAAAGACCACATAAGAGTATTCCAGGGAGCCACAGCCCCTTCGTCAATGGTTAAGGAGTCATCTGGCACCAGGGTATTTAAGTCTACGGTGCGAACCGTTCCCGTTCCATTGCAGGTGCGGCAGGCTCCCTGGCTGTTAAATGCCAGTTCCTCTGCAGAAGGAGCAAAAAAGTGGATGCCGCATTCAGGGCAGACCAGTTCTTTTCCGGCAGCCACTGCCAGTGTGGGAGCCAGATAATGTCCATTTGGACAGCAGTGGGAAGCCAGACGGGAATACATCAGGCGCAGGCTGTTTAAAAGTTCTGTACCGGTTCCAAAGGTGCTTCGGATGCCGGGAACGCCGGGACGCTGATGCAGGGCGAGAGCAGCGGGAACATGTAAGATCTCATCCACACTGGCTTTGGATGCCTGGGTCATGCGCCTTCTTGTATAGGTAGAAAGAGACTCCAGATAGCGTCTGGAGCCCTCTGCATATAGTACGCCTAAAGCCAGAGAGGACTTTCCGGAGCCGGAGACACCGGCAATGGCTACGATCTGGTTTAAGGGTACGTCTACATTGATATTTTTAAGATTATGCACCCGGGCGCCGCGGATCTGTATTTTCTGTATATTGCTTTTAAAGGTTTTATTTTCAGACATAAAATGTGCATACCTTTCTCATTATTCTGCAACTATTTTAACAATCTCCGTAAGGAATTGCAAGAAAAGCAGACCGTCACATGACGGAACCGTAATTCAATTATGACAAAACTGTCATTTTAGAGTCATGATCATTTAATTTTGTATGTATAAAATAAAATACAAATGAAGGAGGAAAAAATTATGGCAGCAGCAATTGGATTTTTAATGATCATCGTGATCGTAGCCCTTCTTTTAAAGGGGAAAATGTCACCTATTGTAGTATTGGCTATCGTCCCAACCATCTCAGCCCTGATCCTGGGGTTTGTTCCTACAGACATTCTGGGATTTATTGCAGATGGCATTAAGACAACTACCAGTAATGGTATTTTGTTTATTTTTTCTGTTATTTATTTTGGGGTTTTGTCTGATACAGGATTGTTTGACGTGATCGTAAACTGGCTTGTAAAAAAGGCTGGAAATAATGTGATCGCAGTTACTGTGGTAACTGCAATGATCGCAACCATTGCCCATTTGGATGGAACCACCGCTGTAACAGTTCTGATTACGATCCCGGCAATGTATCCAGTATACAAGAGAATGAATATTGATGCCCGGATCTTACTGTGTATTACCGGAGCCTGTATGGGTGTCATGAATCTGCTTCCATGGGGCGGACCTACAGCAAGGGCGGCAACTGTACTTCAGATGGACGCAACAGAGTTGTGGCATATGCTGATCCCGCTTCAGATTGTTGGTCTGGTCATGAATAGTGTGATCGCCGTTTTGCTTGGAATGTACGCGGTAAAAAAGGGTGCCGGTGCAGGAAAAGGTGTAGAAGTTGAGACAAATGAAAAAGAAAAGGCAGAAACAGAAGCACTGAAAAAATCCAGAGGATATCTGATCTTTAATTTCCTTCTTACGGTTGCTGTGATCGCAGCATTATCAACTGGTGTAGGAAAATCCTATGTGATCTTTATGTTAGGACTTTGTGTTTTACTGGCAGTAAACTACCCGGATCAGAAGATCCAGGATAAACTGGTAAAGAAGCATGCTCCGGCAGCACTGATCATTTCAGCAACCTTGTTTGCGGCAGGCGCTATGGTAGGTATTTTTGATGGAACAGGAATGCTGGAAGCAATGGCAAATGCGATCATGGCGGTCATTCCTGCAGCTATGGGAAAATACATCCACATTATTTTTGGTATCCTTGCCCTTCCTTTTGGCCTTTGTGTGGGAACCGATGCATATTTTTACGGCATCATGCCTCTGGTCATGCAGGTTGGCGAAACATACGGGGTTGCATCCCTGAACACAGCACTTACCATGCTGATCGGAAAGAATCTGGCGCTAATGGTAAGTCCCCTTGTCCCGGCTACTTATCTGGCTATCGGATTGACAGGAACAGAATTAAAGGATCATATGAAATTCAGCATTCCGCCCTATTATGTGGTAAGCCTGATCATGTTAGTACTGGGAGTAATTTTAGGGATCATAAGTTTATAAGAGACAGTAAGACCATAAAAGCATAGTAAGAACACAAAAGACCATAACCGGCTGTGAGAAAAAGCCAGCCGGTTATGGTCTTATTTTTATATATTTGCTATACTCTTTTATAGGTACAAATGCGCTTGAAAGAGCAAAAAATAGAATGGGGAAATGAACATGAATACGGAAGAAATATTGATGGTAGATGATGAAAGAGCAATCCGTCTGGCTGTACGGACGGCTTTGACCAGGGAAGGAATGCATGTAACAGAAGCAGCTGATGGCAGTACAGCGTTAGATTTACTAAAACAGAAACATTTCGATCTGGTGATCCTGGATGTGATGATGGAAAATGTCAGCGGCTATCAGGTATTACAGACTATGCGGGCTTGGGGAGATCATACACCGGTGATGATGCTTTCTGGAAAGTCAGATGAGATGGACCAGGTGCTGGGGCTGGGATTCGGGGCAGACAGTTATCTGACAAAACCATTTCATACTTCTGTGCTGATACAGACAGCAAAAGCATTGATCCGGAGAAACCAGATATACAGTCAGGCATCGGAAGCAAGGATCCATAAAGGTCCCTTTGCTGTGGACACTTTGAAAATGGAGTGTTTAAAAAACGGAGTCTCCCTGAATTTTACAGCAAGGGAACAGGCGCTATTCCGCTTTCTGTTAGAGCATCCGGGACAGGTATTCACAAAGGCACAGCTTTACAGCCAGGTGTGGAATGAGGCAGTGGTAGATGATAATACGATCACGGTTTATATTAAGCGGATCAGAAGCAAGATCGAGGAAAATCCAAAAGAACCTAAATATTTAAAAACAATACGGGGAATCGGATATATGCTGGAGGTCTGATAAAAAATGAAATGGATCAAGGAAACAAAAGGAAAAAGACAGGCAGCAATAGGCGCTGTTTTTCTGGTAGTGTTTCTGTCACTGGTTATGGCATTATCCTGTGCAGAATTTTATAAGCGTTATAAAGAGCAGGTAATCCATACAGAGGAAAGCCAGCTGCTTACCATAGCCGGGATCATAGGAAATAATCTTGACATGTTCCTTAATGAACAGCTGGAGCAGATCGACCTTTTTTACTCATCAGAAAATGGGCTTTTAGGGGAAAAAATGCAGATGAACCGGAAAATATCCTATTTTCTGGATAAAAATGAGAAATTGTATAACTGGATCCGTCTGATATGTCCTGATGGCAGGCAGATCCTTTATAAAGCAGGTACAGAGCCTTTTTACGAAGCTGCTGAGGCAGAACATACTCCGGCGGGACATGCCACGAATGCACAGATCACGGGAAAAAAGATATCAGAAGAAACAGGCTGGTATGAAATGTACATAGAAAAGCAGGTTGAAGCAAATGGAGCTGTTTATGATCTTGTTCTTTCTATGGATCTGGAACAGCTGTACCGTCAGATCGTAGAGCCTGTAAAGATCGGAAAGGGCGGATACTCTATTGTTAAGGACCAGGATACCTATATTATCATGCATCATGTAAAAAGCCAGATTGGTCTGGAGGCATTAGAAGACCGGCAAAAAATGTATACACAGTTGGATCTGGATGATCTGAAACAATGGCTGGAAAGACAAAATAAAGAAGATAAGGGCGCAGGCCTGATCCATACTTATATATGGGATAATCCGGAACTAAAAGCAGTAAAAAGAGTGGCTGCGTTTCAGGCGATCTATATTCAGGGAGAACGTTGGATCGTGAATTCTACGATCCCTTTAACAGAGCTTTCCCAACCTTTAGATACTATGATGGAGATCCTGGTGGGGATCGCTGTTTTATATATGGTGCTGCTGATCACGGCAACGGTATACATTCTTTATAACCGGTTCCGTACCATATCACAGTACAGGGAAATAGCGTACCTTAAGGAAATAAACCAGGGAATGGAGATGGTGGCAAAGAAAAATGATGAGATCCG
This sequence comes from Clostridium sp. AM22-11AC, assembly GCF_003473545.1. GTDB lineage: Bacteria > Bacillota > Clostridia > Lachnospirales > Lachnospiraceae > Enterocloster. The sequence continues at coordinate 24,703 of NZ_QUCM01000018.1, read as the reverse complement.
CCATTACCAGAGAATACAGTCTCTTGGCATGATGGCAAGCCATATAGCACATGAATTTAATAATTATCTGACCCCGGTCCTGATCTATTCGGAACTTCTGGAGAACGATGATACCATATCAGAAGAAAACCGGCAGATGATCCATGAGATCACAGATTCCGTAGATAAGGCATCAGATCTGTCAAAAAAGCTGCTGGCATTTTCAAGACAGGATACAGGGATCCGGTTAGAACGGCTGGATTTTGCACAGGAAGTAAGAAAGGCCATGTCAGTAGTACGACAATTGGTTCCGGCAGCCATTACATTAAAAACAAAAATTCCTGATACACCTCAGTATGCTCTTGTAAGACAAGGAATGGCAGAACATATCCTGATGAATCTGTGCAAAAATGCATTTCAGGCAATGGAACAGTCTGATAAAAAAGAACTGACAGTGGAATTAGCTGAAATGGGAACAGACCAGCTTTGCCTGCGTATTTCTGATACAGGATGCGGGATCCCGGAAGATGTGCAAAAGAAGATCTTCGAGCCATTTTATACAACAAAAGGTTCCAGACAGGGAACGGGACTGGGGCTTTCCGTGGTAAGAAATATCATTGCGTCTGTAGGGGGAAAGATTGAGGTAGAAAGCCGTCAGGGAGAAGGAACGACCTTTTTGCTTATGATCCCCAAAAGTAGTTCAGAAGAGGAAGGCAATCTTAGAAAACGTTTAAAATCTGTATCCAGGATCGCTATTATATCAGAAGATGCCAGGATGTCTGCTTATAAAGGGAAAAAATTTGAAAAGACTGGGCAGATCGAAGTTTATACCCATCCGGCAGCCCTCCTTGACCGGGTACAGAAAACGCCTTCTTTTTATGGCCTGATCATTGCAGATGAAGTTCTTCCCATGATGAATGGAATCGAGTTATGTGAAATGATCCGCCGGATGAATCCGGAGATCCGTCTTTTATTGTTATCAGAACAGGACGGAAGTGATGTTCAGTGGTATCTGAATAATGGCATGATCGACCGTTTTATGTTGAAACAGGACTTTTTTAGCGAATTTGAAGAGGCAATTAAGGCAAAATGACGGTTAAAGATGAGAAAAACAGGAACATGTGGTGACTTAAATCAAAATATCTGGAATGTTTTGGAAAAATGTTGTGTAGAATTTAACAAAAAAACTTGAATATTTCAGAAAAATATAGTAGAATGTACACATGGCAAAGACGAAGCACATATTACAGTTGTTTCGCACAAATAAAGTGTACAGGAGGGAAGTTTATGAACGTATATGGTACTGAACAAATCCGCAACGTTGTATTACTTGGGCATGGAGGCGCTGGTAAGACAACAGTTGCGGAGGCAATGGCTTTGATCACAGGTGTTACCAAGCGTATGGGCAAAGTTGCTGACGGAAACACTATTAGTGATTATGACAAAGAAGAGATCAAGAGACAGTTTTCCATTTCCACCACACTGATTCCTCTGGAATACCAGGGAGAGAACGGATCGGTTAAGGTCAACTTACTGGATACTCCCGGATTTTTTGACTTCGTAGGTGAAGTAGAAGAAGCCATCAGCGTTGCTGATGCAGCCATTATCGTTGTAAACTGTAAAGCAGGTATCGAGCCTGGTACAGAAAGAGCATGGGAGATGTGCGAAAAGTACAATCTGCCAAGACTGATCTTCGTTACTAATATGGACGATGATCACGCCAGCTATCGTGAGCTGGTTGTAAAGCTGGAGAAAAAGTTCGGAAGAAAGATCGCTCCTTTCCAGCTTCCAATCCGTGAAAATGAAAAATTCGTAGGTTTCGTAAACGTAGTAAAGATGGCAGGCCGCCGCTTTACAAACCTCAGTGATTATGTTGAGTGCGAGATTCCAGATTATGTTCAGAAGAACTTAACCATCGCAAGAGACGCCCTCATCGAGGCAGTTGCAGAAACCAGTGAAGAATATATGGAACGTTATTTCCTGGGAGAAGAATTTACACAGGAAGAGATCTCAGGTGCATTAAGAGCACATGTTATCGAAGGCGACATCGTACCTGTTATGATGGGCTCCGGAATCAACTGCCAGGGCTTTAAGGTTCTCCTTCAGGTTATTGACAAATACTTCCCGGCACCAAATCACTTTGAGTGTATCGGTGTAGACGTTTCCACAGGCGAGCGTTTCACCGCTAAATATAATGATGACGTATCCCTTTCTGCAAGAGTATTTAAGACCATCGTAGATCCATTTATCGGAAAGTATTCCCTGATGAAGATCTGTACTGGTACCTTAAAGGGCGATACGGTTGTATACAATGTAAATAAAGATGCAGAAGAGAAGATCGGTAAAGTTTATGTAATGCGCGGCAAGGAAGTTATCGAAGTTCCTGAGTTAAAGGCCGGCGATATCGGCGCAGTTGCAAAACTGACTGTAACCGGAACCGGCGATACCATGGCAGTTCGTACAGCTCCGATCGTTTACCACAAACCACAGATCTCCACACCATATACATATATGGCATACAAGGCAGCTAATAAGGGCGAAGATGATAAGGTTTCTACCGCATTAGCACGTATGATGGAAGAAGACCTGACCTTACAGGTTAAGAATGATCCTGAAAACCGTCAGTCCCTGATCTATGGTATCGGCGATCAGCAGTTAGATGTTGTGATCAGCAAGTTGCAGACCCGCTACAAAGTAGACGTAGTTCTGTCCAAACCGAAATTTGCTTTCCGTGAGACCTTAAGAAAGAAAGTAAAAGTACAGGGCAAACATAAGAAACAGTCCGGCGGACATGGCCAGTACGGTGATGTTATCATGGAATTTGAGCCATCCGGCGATTTAGAGACACCATACACCTTTGAAGAGAAGGTATTCGGTGGATCCGTACCGAAGAACTACTTCCCGGCAGTAGAAAAAGGACTGCAGGAATGCGTTCTTAAGGGACCGTTGGCTGGATATCCGGTTGTTGGCTTAAAGGCTACTCTGTTAGATGGTTCTTATCATCCGGTAGACTCTTCAGAAATGGCATTTAAGATGGCTACTATTCTGGCATTTAAACAGGGCTTTATGGATGCAAACCCAGTGCTTTTAGAGCCGATTGCTTCCTTAAAGGTTGTTGCTCCTGACCGCTTCACCGGCGATATCATGGGTGACTTAAACCGCAGAAGAGGCCGTGTATTAGGTATGGAATCTGACCACCACGGCAAACAGGTCATCGAAGCAGACATTCCAATGTCTGAATTGTTCGGCTACAACACCGATCTTCGTTCCATGACCGGTGGTTTAGGAGACTATTCCTATGAATTCAGCCGCTACGAGCAGGCTCCTGGCGATGTACAGAAGCGCGAAGTAGAAGCTAGGGCTGCTGCGAAGGAAGAATAATAAAAGTTACAGTTCATCCAAATCAGCATATGGTGAACCTACTATGATTCTTGTTTTCATGAATATGGAAACAAAAAGATGATGGCTGAACTGTAACTAATTCAAGAAAGATCTGTTTAAGGAAAAAACAGATAATAAAAAACAGATAATATATGAAAGATCCCGCTTTCTGGAATTTCTGAAGGGTGAACCCTTGGAAGCCAGAAAGTGGGATTTTTTTTGGTTGTCACACGTTAAAGCGATACCATCTAACAGCAAAAATCCCCTTCTTACATTCTGAAACACAACTAAAAAGCTGTAGCAATTACAATATATAGACTGGACAAATGAAAATAATTGGTTTATAGTATGAAGCAACGACGAACAAAGCCGCGAAGTAAGGTAAGTACATTTTAACATGAACGACAAAAACCCTTTGTGAGCGGAAATCAGGAGGTAGAAAAATGGTATCATTATATGATGGTGGTATTTATCTTGTAAATGGAAAAGAAATCGTACCGGAACAGGAAAGCGTTAAAGTAGAAGCCCTTACAGGAAAGAAAGCAGATAAAGAAGCTGCAAAAAAGGGAACCATTGCTTATTCTATTTTAAGCGCCCACAATACAGCTGATAACATGGAACATTTAAAGATCCGTTTTGACAGCATGGCATCCCATGATATTACATTCGTAGGAATTGTCCAGACAGCCAAAGCGTCCGGTATGGAAAAGTTCCCGATCCCCTACGTCCTGACTAATTGCCATAATACACTTTGTGCAGTAGGCGGAACCATTAACGAAGATGACCACATGTTTGGTCTTTCCGCTGCAAAGAAATACGGCGGCATCTACGTTCCACCTCATATCGCAGTCATTCATCAGTACATGAGAGAAATGATGGCAGGCTGCGGAAAGATGATCTTAGGATCTGACAGCCATACCCGTTACGGCGCTTTAGGAACCATGGCAATCGGCGAAGGCGGCGGCGAACTGGTAAAACAGCTGCTTCGCGATACATATGATGTAGCTTATCCGGGTGTGATCGCAGTTTATTTAGACGGATGTCCAAAACCTGGTACCGGTCCACAGGATATTGCGCTGGCCATCATCCGTGCGGTATTTAAAAATGGATATGTAAAGAATAAAGTAATGGAATTTGTTGGACCTGGTGTTGCTTCTATGACTACCGATTACAGAAATGGCGTAGACGTAATGACTACAGAGACCACCTGCTTAACCTCCATCTGGAGAACGGATGAAGATACCAGAAATTACCTGGCAAAGCATCACAGAGAGGCAGATTACAAGAAACTGGATCCTGCAGATGTGGCTTACTACGATGGCTGTGTTTATGTAGACTTAAGTACCGTAAAGCCAATGATCGCCCTTCCCTTCCATCCAAGCAATGCATTTGAGATCGACGAATTAAAGGCAAATATGAAGGATATCCTTCATATGGTAGAAATGGATGCTGAAAAGGTATCCGGAGGAAAAGCGCATTTCACACTTCTTGATAAAGTAGTTGGAAATGACCTGATGGTACAGCAGGGAATTATCGCAGGCTGTGCAGGCGGAAACTATACCAATGTGATCGAAGCAGCACATGCCCTTCGTGGAAAGAACTGTGGCTGTGATGAATTTTCACTGGCTGTTTATCCTTCTTCCCAGCCGGTATTCTCAGACCTGGTAAAGAAAGGCGCTATTTCAGACCTGATGGATGCAGGCGCTATCATCCGTACCGCTTTCTGCGGACCTTGCTTTGGCGCAGGCGATACACCTTGCAACAATGGTTTAAGTATCCGCCACACCACCAGAAACTTCCCGAACCGTGAAGGAAGCAAGCCAGGAAACGGACAAATGGCAGCGGTAGCACTGATGGATGCCCGTTCTATTGCAGCAACAGCAGCAAACGGAGGAAAACTTACCTCTGCATGGGAGTTAGACTGCTGGAATGATATTCCGGAATATGACTTTGATGATAAGTCTTACAAGAACCGTGTATATCAGGGCTTTGGTAAGGCAGAAGAGGAGAAATCCCTTGTATATGGTCCAAATATCAAAGACTGGCCGGAGATGAGCCCATTAACAGATAATATCCTCTTAAAGGTTTGCTCCAAGATCATGGACCCGGTAACAACTACCGATGAACTGATCCCATCTGGTGAAACTTCTTCCTATCGTTCCAATCCACTGGGACTGGCAGAGTTCACCTTATCCAGAAGAGATCCGGAGTATGTAGGACGGACCAAAGAAGTAGATAAATTAGAAAAAGCAAGAGTAGCTGAGGGCGAAGAAAAAGAACTGGCATTAGAACCAGATCTTGCAAATGTATTTGCAGCCATCAGGACTATTTCTGGAAATGAAAATGTTTCCGTAAAAGATACAGAAGTAGGAAGTATGGTATATGCAGTAAAGCCTGGTGACGGCTCTGCAAGAGAGCAGGCAGCCAGCTGCCAGAGAGTCATCGGCGGACTTGCAAATATCTGTAAGGAATATGCAACCAAGAGATACCGCTCCAATGTTATGAACTGGGGCATGCTGCCATTCCAGATGGAAGCAGATCCTGACTTTGAAGTAGGTGATTATATCTACGTTCCGGGAGTGAGAAAAGCGTTGGATGGGGATTTAAGTTCCATTAAGGCATATGTCCTTGGAAACGGAAAAGATGCAAAGGCAGAAATCAAAGAGTTAAATCTTTATATTGCAGATATGACACCGGAAGAAAGAGCCATTGTTAAGGCCGGATGCCTTATTAATTATAACCGGAACAGACATTGATCATACGCAAAAGCGACAGCAGTAGGAGAACATGCCGGGAGAGGAGAACAGGTTATGAAAGATAGTTATCTTGCACAGTTTTATGGAAAATCCCAGAATTATACGGATATTCCAAATAAATGGTATAAAGAATACAATGTAAAGAAAGGTCTTCGAAATGAAGACGGCACCGGTGTAAGAGTAGGACTTACCCGTGTGGCAGATGTTGTGGGCTATGACGAAACTCCAGAGGGAGGCATCCAGGCTATTCCAGGAAAGCTTTACTACAGAGGCTATGATGTAGAAGACCTGGTAAAAGGTAAAGGGGACAGTCATTTTGGTTATGAGGAAGTCTGCTTCCTTCTTCTCTTTGGATATCTGCCAAAGAAAGCGGAACTGGAGCATTTCCGAAATATCTTAACTGACTGCTATGAGATCCCGGATGAATTTGTGGAAATGAACCTGTTGCGTATGCCTGGCAGAAACCTGATGAACAAGCTTCAGGATGCAGTTCTTACTTTATACAATTACGATGATGACCCGGATAACACGGATGTATATGAAACCCTGGTAAAAGGTATTAACCTGATGGCAAAGCTTCCGTCGATCGCCTGCTATGCATATCAGAGCAAAGTTCATTATTACAACAGAGACAGCTTATTTATCCACTATGCAAACCCGAAATACTCCATTGCTGAAAACTTCTTAAGTTTATTGAGAAAAGACCAGAAGTTTTCTGATAAAGAGGCAAGACTGTTAGATACCATTCTCATGCTTCATGCAGATCACGGCGGTGGTAACAACTCCACATTTACCAATGTAGTGATCTCTTCTACAGGCACCGATATCTATTCCACTGTCTGCGGAAGTATTGGTTCCATGAAGGGACCGAGACACGGCGGTGCAAATATCAAGGTTGCGGAAATGATGGATGCGGTTCTGGAAGAAACCGGCGGATATACCGCAGATGATAAGAAGATCAAAACAGCTGTTAATAAGCTGATGGATGGTGAGTTATATGACCGTACCGGTCTTGTATATGGATTTGGCCATGCAGTTTATACCATTTCCGATCCTCGTGCAGAAATGTTAAGGGCACGCTGCTTGGAAGTAGCAAAGGAAAAGAAGATGATGACGGAATTTGATTTCCGTCAGAGGTTTGAACGTATTGCCTTAGAGACTATGAAAGAGCGCAAGGGAGTTGCACTTCCTACTAATGTAGATTATTACAGCGGTTTTGCTTATGAAATGTTAGGTATCCCGAGAGATCTTTACACACCATTATTTGTGTGCAGCCGTATGGTCGGCTGGGTTGCCCATAACATTGAAAACAAGCTTTATGATGGAAGGATCATGCGTCCTGCAACCAAGTATGTAGGTGATAATAAAGAATATACAGCAATGGAGGAGAGATAGAGATGGCAGACACAATTACAGTATTTAAAGGCGATGGAATCGGACCGGAGATCACAGATTGCGTTTTAAGGATCTTAGACGCAGCTGGGGCAGATTTAAACTATGAGGTATTTAATGTAGGTGCTGCAGAATACGAAGCGCATGGTGAACTGATCCCGAAAGAGGGCTATGCTTCTATGGAAAAGACCCACATTTTATTAAAGTCCCCTATTACAACTCCTTTAGGAAAGGGCTTCCGTTCTTTAAATGTTACTTTAAGAAAGAAGTATGATCTTTACGCAAATATCCGTCCAGCAAAGACAAACTCTGCTGTAAAGACTGCATTTGAAAATGTAGATATTGTTATCTTCCGCGAAAATACAGAGGATCTGTATGCAGGCGTAGAAGAGATGATCGATAAGGATACGGTTCATTCTATTAAGATCATTACCAGAAAATGCTGTGAGCGTATCATCCGCGCTGCTTTCGACTATGCAGTAAGCCATAAACGTAAGAAAGTGACCTGCGTTCATAAGGCAAATATCATGAAAATGGCAGACGGAATGTTCCGCGATATCTTCTATGATATCAGCAAGGAATATCCGGATATTGAAGCAGATGATAAGATCGTAGACAATGTGGCTATGCAGCTGGTTATGCATCCTGAAAAATTTGATATTATCGTAACAGAAAACCTGTATGGCGATGTTTTATCTGATCTGGTCAGTGGCCTCATCGGAGGTCTGGGACTTCTTCCATCCAGCAACTTGGGTAAAGATTTCGCCATGTTCGAGGCAGTTCACGGCAGTGCCCCTGATATTGCAGGACAGGGAATTGCAAACCCAACTGCGTTCTTATGGTCTGCATGTATGCTGTTAGAGCATATCGGAAAGAAAGACGTTGCTGCCAAGATCCGCAAGGCAGTAGACCTGGTGCTGGAGGACGGAAGCGTTCTTACACCAGATATAGGCGGAACTGCTACAACCATTGAATATGAGAAGGCTATTATTGCACATCTGTAAAATTAATTATATGTAAATTCCTGTCCCCCTGCGGCTGCAGGGGGATTTTTGCGTACTAGAAAAATCATGTAAAATCCCGGACGATCTTAATATATTCCTGAGCATGATAAGACAGATAGCTTCCTTTTCTGAAGGCTGCAACAAAATCAACAGTTGTATTTGGGGTGCCAACAGAAAAAAGCACAGGTTTTTTCTTAAAAGGAATATGTTTTAAATGGGTTTCTGTTACAAAACAGGCTCCATATCCCTGGGAGGCAAGTTCCGCAGCAGCAGGAATGTTACCGGTCTGAAGGCATATTTGAGGATGGATATGGCAGGATTTAAACAATTGATCCACCGTTTGACGGGTCCTTTGATCCGGTGGCTGCAGGATAAAAGGCTCATTTTCCAAAAGCTTCAGGTCAAGCCAGGGATATTTGCAGCCTTCTTTTTTTATACCTTTATTTTTTAAAGGGTGGTCATTGCCGAGTACAAGGACAACTTCTTCATGACTGATGATCTGATAATCAATATCAGGGTTTTTTACAGGCAGGTTAAAGAATGCAAGATCAGCATCCCCATTTAAAAGCATTCCCTCTAAAAGACTGGAATGTGCTTCTCTGATCTCCAGACGTACATGGGGATATAAACTTCGGAAAATAGGAAGTGTACAGGGAAGCATATAAGTTCCACGCATGGTTGGAAAAGCAATTTTTAAAAGACCGGCATTCTGCCGTATAATGTCTCCCATCTCCTGGTCTAATTCTTTTTTCAGGTTTAAAATTTCGGTGGCTTTCGCTACATAACGTTCCCCGGCATATGTTAAAACAAAGCGGTTTCCTAATTTTTTAAACAATTTCTGTCCCATTTCCCGCTCAAGATTTTGAAGGAATTTGGTGAGAGTCGGCTGTGTCACATAAAGCATATCGGCAGCTTTTGTAATATTCTGTGTTTTGGCAATCGCTATTACATAGGACAGGTCTTTAAAATCCATAGGGTACCAGTTCCTTTCTGGGATGTATTATTTTTCTGCTTTTTATCATATCAAAAACTATTGATAAAAGGAATAGTTTTAATGAAAATAATGAATTTCAATTCCTTATCGCGGTGTGCTATGATGAAATCATCAAAAGGTACGGTACCGGAAACAGCAGTAAGGCCAGCTGCTTAATATTACTGGGTATAAGGAGCATTTTAATTATGCAGGGAAAAGATGATCATATTTTGAAACTTCCTGTAACGCTTATGAGAGGCGGAACAAGTAAAGGCGTATATCTTCTGGAAGAGGATCTTCCGGAAGATCATAATGAATGGGACAAAATATTACTGCGTTTAATGGGAAGTCCGGATCAGAAACAGATCGATGGTTTAGGTGGTTCCCAATCTGTTACAAGTAAAGTAGCAATCATAAAGAAGTCAGACCGGTCAGATGCAGATGTAGATTATACATTTGCCCAGGTGTCTGTGGACAAACCTGTAGTAAGCTACAAAGGAAACTGCGGAAATATTTCTTCAGGAGTAGGACCATTTGCTATTGAAAAAGGTCTGGTAAATGCAAAGGAAGGAATGACTACAGTCAGGATCTTTAATACAAATACGGATAAAGTCATTGCTGCTGATGTAAAGACAGAAGGGGGCAAGGTTGTATACCAGGGAGATTTTAAGATCGCAGGGGTACCGGTATCAGCTTCTCCTATAAAGTTAAAATTTATAGATCCGGCTGGAACCCTTAAAAAGGGACTTCTTCCAACGGGAAAAGCAGTAGATGTTTTGGAAGTACCTGGAATGGGATCCATAGAAGTGTCCATCATTGACGCAGCTAATCCCCTTGTATTTGTAAAGGCAGAGGATCTGGGACTTAGCGGAAAGGAACTTCCTGAAGAAATAAATGCAGATGAGGAAAAGCTGGAACTTTTGGAAACAGTAAGAGGTCTTGCTGCTGTTAAGCTGGGACTGATCAGTGACTATAAGAAATCTGCATGGGAAACACCGGGAATCCCTAAAATGACTTTCGTAGCTGAGGCAGATGATTATATTACTTCTGATGGAAAAATGATAAAAAAGGAAGAAATCGATCTTCTTTCCCGCATGATGTCTATGCAGAAAGCCCATCCAAGTTATGCAATGACCGGTGCCATGTGTACAGCTGCAGCGGCAGTAGTGCCGGGAAGTATAGTGGAACAGGTTTTGAAAAAGGGTGCAGATACACAGTATCTGCGTATTGGTCATGCAGGCGGGACCCTTGAATGTGGCGTGGATTACAGAGAAGAAAGGGGCAAAACGTTAGTGATCGAAGACACATTTGGGTTCCGCACAGCAAATCTTTTACTGGATGGCGTGGCATTAGTTAGAATTTAACTAGCGAAAAGGATGTACCAGCTCCATCGTGCCGAACTGTCCGTCAAAGCCGGGATTCCAACGAACTTTTCCCTGACGCAGGCAGGTAATAGCATCTGCAATATTTTCAGATGAAACAGCCGTAATATCAGATGTTTCAGCTTCTCTTAATAAGAAAAATTCATTTCCAAGTTCGTTTAAAAGTGTTTCATAGATCCGGGTCACTTTTACGCTGGAAGGAGAGAAACCTTCTGCAGCAGCGATCAGTTCCGGCAACGGGGAAATGCTTTCAAAGGGGAGGTGTATGGCAGATGTTTGGTCGGATCCTTTGGAAACAGAAAAAGGAGTGTCTGTCAGCGGTTTTGCAGAGGCAGCCTGCGTATTGGAAAACAGGTCAGGTGCAGGCAGTGCCGCCAGATCCTGTACCCGGTGCAATACCCCGGTGGTAAGCTTCTTACCGCATACCGGGCAGATGCCATTTAATTTGATGGCCTCTTCAGGTGACAGGCATACACCGCATTTTCTGTGGCCGTCCATAAAATATTTCCCTTCCTGTGGGAAGAATTCCAGTGTACCGGCGAGTCCTTTGCCGGTCTGGATGGCAGTGTACAGATTTTTATAGGACAAACTGATATCCAGTAAGGTTGCTTCTCTTCCAAGCTTGGAAGGAGAGTGGGCATCGGAATTGGAAATCAGCTGGTACCGGTTTAAAGAGGGTACACTCCAGTTCATTGGCGGATCAGAGGAAAGACCGGTTTCTACAGCATGGATATGGGGTGTTAATTCCTCGAAACATTCTTCCATACTGTTAAAGCCGGAAAATGCCCCGAACACAGAGAAATGAGGGGTCCAGATATGAGCGGGAATGTACATGGCATCCGGGCATACAGAAAGGGTCATATCTAACAGGTCATGGCAGTCCAGTCCTAAAATAGGGCGTCCGTCAGAATGAATATTTCCAATTTTTTCCAGTTCTCCTGAAAGACGGTCTGCAGCCTCAAGTCCTGGAAGCAGAATCAGGCTGTGCACTTTCCGTGTACGGCCGTTTTTCTTATAAATGGTGCTGATCTCACCGCTGACCACAAAACGGGGATCAAAGGAACCGGAAGGAATCTCAGAAAGGCGCAATTCTGGTTTCAGCTTATAAAGCCCTGGCTCTGCCGGTTCTAATTTTTCTTTTAACTCCTGCCGCCACAAAGGATGGGTAAAATCCCCTGTTCCAAGGATATGGATGCCCTTTTTTCTGGCCCACAGATCCAGGTATTCCGGTGTGAGGAACTTGCTGGTAGCCATAGAGTAACGGGAATGTATGTGAAGATCTGCAATGTACATGATAAAAATCCTCCTGTTTTTCTTGTGAACCCATACATTATACCATTGCCTTTCAAGAGGGGATAGGTTAAAATAATTTTCGAAAGTATTATGGGGTGATGTCCTCTCGGAGTCTTTCATGCACCTGCTTTTGTGGCCGATTTTCCGCCAGCTGCACCCGAATTTCATCAACGTACGCACCGCGTACGCCTCAGAAATTTGAGCACAACTGACAAAAAATCTTCTCACAAAATCAGGCACAAAAAGATTCCGAGAGAACATTGAATTTTACAGGAGGATGAGAACATGACACTTTATAATAAAAAGGGAAAAGCAGCTGCTTATATAGAAAACGATGTGATCTGGACCTTTGATGGAAGAGCCATCGCCTATCTGTTCCAGGATGCAGTATACAATTTCCCGGGAAAGCAGTTAGGCTGGTTTGAAAAAGGCTGGCTTCGTGATATGGGCGGATATTGTGTTTTATTTACCCCTCAGGCATTTGCAGGACCTGCAAGACCATCCATGGAGACAACTCCTGCAAAGTATGCAAAAAAGGCCCTGCCATCTAAGGGTTCAAGGGAAATGAGAAAGGCAAAAATGGCTTACCAGGCTCATTGGAGCGAAAAAGAGGGTATTGACACTGATGTGTAAATATGCTAAATTATGGTTTAGTGCAAATGCAGTGATATGGAAGTAGTAAACACTTTTTAAGCCCCACAGAGAGCCGGGAAAAGATGAGAACCGGTGACTGGAAAGTGCCGAACTGATCCATGAGCAGCTTTTCAGAAAGAGATGAGATCATTACAGGATCTTCATTTTCAGTAAGAAAAGACGGAGGCCTTACCGTTATAAGAGGAATTGAGTGCATGCGACTTCGCATGAATCAGAGTGGTACCGCGTGGAAATGATATCTGCGTCTCTTGGAAACAGGAGACGCAGTTTTTTTATCTCATTACGTCACCCACGGCAATATTTACGGAGGAATGAATTATGGCATCACAGTATAATCACTCCGCCATTGAGAAAAAATGGCGTGAGAACTGGGAAAAGAACCCCATCAATGTAAATGATGGAAAGAAAGAGAAATATTACTGCCTGGATATGTTCCCATATCCATCAGGAAATGGTCTTCATGTAGGACATTGGAGAGGCTATGTTATCTCTGATGTATGGAGCAGATATCAGCTGTTAAAGGGCAAATATGTGATCCATCCTATGGGCTGGGACGCATTTGGTCTGCCTGCAGAAAACTACGCGATTAAGATGGGTGTACATCCTGCAAAATCTACAGCAGCTAACATTGCAAATATCAAACGTCAGATCAAGCAGATCGCTGCGATCTATGACTGGGATATGGAAGTAAATACCACAGATCCTGAATTCTACAAGTGGACCCAGTGGATCTTCGTTCAGATGTTCAAGAAGGGTCTTGCATACGAGAAGGAATTCCCAATCAACTGGTGCCCATCCTGTAAGACAGGTCTGGCTAACGAGGAAGTTGTAAATGGCTGCTGCGAGCGCTGCGGCACTCCTGTTACCAAGAAGAACCTGCGTCAGTGGATGTTAAAAATCACTGCCTATGCAGAAAGACTGTTAAATGACCTGGATAAGCTTGACTGGCCTGAAAAGGTTAAGAAGATGCAGACTGACTGGATCGGAAAATCTTATGGTGCAGAGGTTGAGTTCCCAATCGAAGGCAGAGATGAAAAAATCACTGTTTACACCACAAGACCTGATACCCTGTATGGTGCAACCTTCATGGTACTGGCTCCAGAGCACAAGCTGGCTAAGAGCCTTGCTACAGATGAGACCAGAGAAGAAGTTGAGAAGTACATCTTCGATTCTTCCATGCGTTCTAACGTAGACCGTATGCAGGCAAAGGAAAAGACCGGCGTATTTACCGGAAGCTATGCTATCAACCCATTAAATGGCGCAAAGACACCAATCTGGCTGTCTGACTATGTATTAGCTGATTACGGTACCGGCGCTATCATGTGCGTACCTGCTCATGATGACAGAGACTTTGAATTTGCTAAGAAATTTAATCTTCCGATCATCCAGGTTATTGCCAAGGATGGCAAGGAAATTGAAAATATGACCGAAGCTTATACAGAAGCAAGTGGAACCATGATCAACTCCGGCGACTGGAACGGCATGGAATCTTCTGTATTAAAGAAGGAAGCTCCACACATCATCGAGGAGAAGGGCTTCGGCCGCAAGACTGTAAACTACAAGCTGCGTGACTGGGTATTCTCCCGTCAGCGTTACTGGGGCGAGCCGATCCCGATCATCCACTGCCCGAAGTGCGGCTGTGTACCGGTACCGGAAGATCAGCTTCCATTAAAGCTGCCTGAGGTAGAAAGCTATCAGCCTACAGGAACCGGTGAGTCACCACTGGCTGCAATTGATGAGTGGGTAAATACCACCTGCCCAGTCTGCGGTGCTCCTTCTAAGAGAGAGACCAATACCATGCCTCAGTGGGCTGGTTCTTCCTGGTACTTCCTGCGTTATGTGGACAACCACAACAGCGAAGCTCTGGTTTCCAGAGAAAAAGCAGACAAGTATCTGCCAGTTGATATGTATATCGGCGGCGTAGAGCATGCAGTTCTTCACTTACTGTATTCCCGTTTCTACACCAAGTTCCTGTGCGATATCGGTGTAATTGACTTTGACGAGCCATTTAAGAAGCTGTTCAACCAGGGTATGATCACTGGTAAGAATGGTATCAAGATGAGTAAGTCCAAGGGCAATGTAGTTTCCCCAGATGATCTGGTAAGAGATTACGGCTGCGACTCCTTAAGACTTTACGAACTGTTCGTAGGACCGCCAGAACAGGATGCAGAGTGGGATGACAGAGGTATTGAAGGTGTATCCCGTTTCCTGAACCGTTTCTGGAACCTGGTTATGGACAGCAAGGACAAAGATGTGAAAGAAACCAAGGAAATGGTTAAGCTGCGTCATAAACTGGTTTACGATATCGAGCAGAGATTTAACCAGTTCAGCTTAAATACTGTTATTTCCGGTTTCATGGAATACAACAACAAGTTAATGGATCTGGCTAAGAAGGAAGGCGGAATTGATAAAGAAACCTTAAAGACCTTCGTTATCCTGTTAGCTCCATTTGCACCACATATCGGTGAAGAACTGTGGAGCCAGTTAGGCGGAACCGACAGCGTATTCCATTCCCAGTGGCCGGAGTGCGATACTGAGGCTATGAAGGATGATGAAGTAGAAGTAGCTGTTCAGGTAAATGGCAAGACCCGTGCAGTTATCAGCGTACCGGCTGACATCTCCAAGGAAGATGCGATTGTTCAGGGCAAGGAAGCAGTAAAGGATAAGATGGCTGGAAATATCGTAAAAGAGATCTACGTTCCAGGAAAGATCATCAACATTGTTTGCAAGTAATTAGAATTGTTGAAATAATTGAAATAGTTCAAATTGCAGATACAAAGAGGCATCGGTGTATAACCGGTGCCTTTTTGCTGCCCAGGCTTTCATTTTTGCATCAGGGTAAGAAAAATGTAAGAGAAACGAAGCTGTAAATGTGGTAAGATAAGGGATAGAAAAATGAAATGGTAAGATGAAACAGTAAAAAGGAAGGATCGTACATAAATTGAAGATACAGAAGAAAAAATGGATGACCTTTGCAGCAGCAGCTCTTATTGCCACGGGAGTATTAGGCATGACTTCCCTGGCCGCAGGAAGAGCAGACTTAAATGCAAATACCGGGGGACCAGGAGAGAAAGCCTCTGTGGATGTTTCAACCGGAGAAAAGCCGGGTGACACTCAGGAACGTCAGCAGGACCAGCAGACAGCTGTGATCACCCAGATCCTTGCAGTAGCCGGAACCGGTGACTGCAACGCAGACATTTCTTATTATAAGAAGGAAAATGGAAACTGGGAATTAAAGTGGACAGAAAAAGGCTATGTAGGAAGAAATGGCATTACAGACAATAAAAAAGAAGGAGACGGAGCAACTCCTTCCGGCGTGTACTCCTTTGATCTGGCTTTTGGTCTTTTAGATGATCCGGGAAGTGTACTGCCATACCATAAGATCGCAGAAGGTGATTTCTGGGTAGATGATCCGGCCAGTCCTCATTATAACCAGCTGGTAAATGATAAGACTACAGCAAAAGACTGGAATTCAGGGGAAGATCTGATCAAAGCAACTCCTTATTATAATTATGCTTTAAATCTGGATTATAATAAGGAAAGAACACCAGGAGAAGGTTCTGCTATTTTCCTTCACTGTTTTAAAGCATCTGGTTATCAGGGCTCCTCAGGGTGCATCTGCCTGCCGGAAAGCCGGATGAAGGAATTATTAGGATTGGTAGATACGAACACCAGGATCGTGATCGCAAAGGATGCAGAGCATCTGAATTTAAGTGAGTACATGAAGTAAGAAATGGATCAAAAAGGGGCGCCCGCAGAGGCGCCCTTTTAATATTATACGATATTATACGATCATACAAGAACACGCAGATAGCGCGTTTGCTGATCTAGTTATCTGATTTTTCAGAACTGTATTTCTTACAGATAGAAGCAACAACACCGCTTAAAGCCAACAGAGCCAGGGCATTAGGAATGACCATAAGACCGTTAAAGAAGTCGGCCAGTGTCCAAACCAGATCCACTTTTAACATAGAACCAACAACGATAAACACAGCTACCAGAACAGAATAAGGAACCATTCCTTTCTTGCCGAATAAGTGTTTTACGTTGATAGAACCAAAAAAGTGCCAGCCAAGGATGGTGGAGAAGGCAAAGAACAGAAGGCATACGGCGATGAAAATATCACCGAAGGAGCCGAAAACAGTAGAAAATGCATACTGGGTCAGCATAATACCGTCCTTGCCGCTGCTTAAAGAGTTAGTAGTAAGGATACTGAATACAGTTAAATTTAATACGATAAAGGTATCAATAAATACGCTGATCATAGCAGCAAGTCCCTGGCAGTGAGGATTTTTCACAACGGCTCTTGCATGTGCATGAGGTGTGGAACCCATACCGGCTTCATTGGAGAAAAGACCTCTTGCAACGCCATAGCGGATGGCTTCTTTTACAGTAACGCCTGCCGCGCCGCCTAAAACAGCGGATGGATTAAAAGCACCTAAAAAGATCTGGGCAACAGCAGAAGGCAAGCGGGTAATATTGCAAAGGATAACGATCAGGCTTCCTGCAATATATACAAGTGCCATAAATGGAACCAGCTTTTCCACAACTGCAGCCAGACGGTTGGTGCCGCCGATAAATACGAACAGGGAAACAACGGCCAGAAGAAGGCCAACTGTAAAAGGCGGAATAGAGATATTCCGTGAGGTAAATACCTGGCTGAAAGCAGTGCTGATAGAGTTAGACTGTACCATATTGCCCATAAATCCAAGAGCCAGGATCAAAAAGATGGCGAAAATAACACCAAGGATCTTGCCAAAGAGTCCTTTAAATGCAGCATGGATGTAGTAAACAGGACCGCCTGTTACTTCGCCGTGTTTTACTGTTTTATAATTCTGTGCAAGAGTTGCTTCGGCATAAATGGTAGCCATGCCAAAGAACGCAGACATCCACATCCAGAAGATAGCGCCAGGACCGCCGCCGATCAGGGCAGTAGCAGCACCCGTCAGGTTTCCGGTACCTACCTGGGCTGCGATGGCAGTAGCAACAGACTGGAAGGAAGTCATTTCTCCTTCTTTTTTCTCATGCTTCTTTCCGATACCGCCGAATACCTGTTTTAAGCCCTGCTTAAATTCGCGGATCTGAACAAATTTCAGACGGAATGTGTAATAAATACCGGTTCCGCAAAGCAGAAGGATCAGCACTACATTCCATAAAAAGGTGTTAGCAGAATTGACCAATTTCACAAACATGTCCATAATTAGATAGTCTCCCTTTGTATGTTCTACGTCTGTGGATCGTCTGATTCCGCCCTGTCCTTTTGCCTGAGAGATTGGCAGGAATTTTCTGCATTTATTCCTGCTGTACACCTTCGGCGCTCGTTTCAGATATTGAAAGAGACTCTCCAGAGTAGTATATCGTCACGGCATTTGCCGCATGGGGAGACTATAGCATATATAAAATAAAAATGCAATAATTAAAAAAGTATAAAAAAACATACAACGGAAAGAAGCTAATAATCTATTTATGGATCCCGCCTGCGATCTTCCCTGCAGCTAGCTTAAGAAACGGAAGTTTTTTACGGTCTTTTTCCGGCATATGGCAGCTTAAGATATCTACAAGAAGGGCGGTTTCAGAATTTGTAAATTGCAGACCTTTTGCATTTGCTTCCTGGCATATATGCAGAAAATGAGGCATGAGCTGGGACTGGTCGGTGTGAGCCGTTTTTTCTGCAAATTCCATTAATAAGCTTACTTTTTCAGGATCCATTGCCATAAGCCGCGGGTCCTGTTTCCAGTTATTGTCCATAAAAACTCCTTTTTTAATTCATAGCCTGAAGGGCAGCAATGACCATTTGCAAGGTTTCAAAACGGGTCTGTTGTGCGGGAGTTAAAAAATGTCTGAGTTGTTCTAAAGGTGTCTGTCCGTCTAATAAAGCATTTGCTGCATCAATGAGATTTTGTTCTCCCGGGTTTCCATAAGGTTTTAAAGTTTTTAATAATTCTTTTACAGAACCGGGTTTTTCAGGCTGGTCTAAGGAGCAGATCCCCATAGCTGCAGTCTGACCGTCCTCAAAAAGCTGAAATGTATTTTTAAGTTCCTGTATTTTCACAAACATGGAAAGGGTACGCTGTTGGGGAACATTTAAGAAGGGGAGTGCAGCTTTCATCATCTGCAGATGGTGATCTCCTGTAAGATAGTCCAGGTCTGTCAGTTTATAGTCTGTATGTTCATTGTAGGAATTCATATTTTTACCAGCCTTATTGCTTTGGTTTAAACTTATGCGGCAACCTTTTATTTCATGCATATATTGTAGTATGAGGATGTACTCTTAAAAGGTTTGGGAGTCCATTTTCTGAAAGGAGGTTCATTATGTATAGCAGACTGGTGATCGACGGGAATGCTGTATATGAAATAGATGAGGAATGTGTACAAAAAAAGAAAAACAGAGGTTATAAGGCAGGAAAGAGAAGAGGAGAAGAGCGAAAAGAAGAAAAAGGAGTTTTTCCAAAATGAAAACAGGGGCGCATAAACGCCCCGTTGTTTTCTGACTTTCTGAGGAAGATCAGCAGAAGCCGCCATTGCCGCCGCCACAGCAGCATAAAAGCAGCAGGATCCAGATAATGTCGCATCCACATCCGTTTCCGCAGCCGTTATTTCCAAAACAGCCGCCACATCCATTTCCACCGCCACAACAGCATAAGATCAGGATGAGCCAGATAATATTGCATCCATTTCCTCCGCTCTGGCATCCGCACCCGCAGTCACAGCCGCAGTTAGTTGCTGCTACATCACTCATTTTAGTTCCTCCGAAATATGTTTGATTACAATGCTATCATATGTCAGGCAGCTTGCTTATGTTTCTTGTTTTTCGGGAAAAATTAAATTTAAAGAGAATTTTAAATAAAGATAAGGGATAAAGGTGGTATAATGATAGGGCGAAAAAGAAAGACAAGAGCCGCAGACGCGGCGTTTTATAATCAAAGGATGGAGGAATGACCTATGGATCAGAACCGTTTATATTATGCAACCCCTTATGTAAAAACATTTATGTGTACCGTAATTTCATGTACAAAAAATAAAAAAGGAACCTGGGATACGATCTTAAATCAGACTGCTTTTTATCCGGAAGGCGGCGGACAGCCAAGTGATACAGGTGCTTTAAATGGTGTAAAAGTTTTACATGTCAGCGAAAAGGGAGAGGAGATCATCCACGAACTGGAGGCTCCTTTGGAAGAAGGGGTTCTGGCAGAGGGAGTCATTGACTGGCAGAAACGTTATGACAATATGCAGCAGCACACAGGAGAACATATTTTTTCCGGTCTGGTACATAAACATTTTGGCTATGGCAACGTAGGTTTCCATATGGGAACAGATGAAGTGACGGTGGATTTTAACGGTGTTCTCACCCAGGAGCAGTTAGATGAGCTGGAAGATGAAGCGAACCAGCTGATCTATGATAATGTGCCTGTAAAGGTGTTTTATCCTTCGAAAGAAGAACTGGAAGAGCTGGATTACCGGAGCAAAAAAGAACTGACCGGTCTGGTACGCATTGTAGAGATACCAGGCGGAGATATCTGCGCCTGCTGTGGCACCCATGTGGAGACAACCGGGGAAGTAGGTCTGATCAAACTGCGTACTATGATCAACTATAAAGGAGGCGTGCGTATTTCCATGCTCTGTGGACGCCGGGCACTGATGGATTACAGGGAACGTTTAAAGGATGAGATCCGTATTTCCAATCTGCTTTCTGCAAAACTGGCTCTGGTACCGGATGCAGTGGAAAAGATGAAGAATGAAAGTCAGGAAAAAGATCTGGCTTTAGGACGCCTGTGGCAGCAGCTTTTGGAAAAAAAGGCGGAAAGCTATCCGGAAAGCACGGAGGTACTTGCTGTATTTGAAGAGGGATTGTCACCTGTACAGCTTCGCCAGCTGGCTACCATGCTTTATGAAAAGGGAAAAGGAAAGATCGTAGGAGTTTTCTCCGGAAATGAGGATGAACAGGTATATCAGTATGCTTTAGGCAGCAGTCAGGCAGATATGCGCAAATTAAGCAAGGCAATGAACGGTGCTCTTAATGGAAGAGGCGGCGGAAGCAACCTGATGGCGCAGGGAACTTTTAAAGCGGCAGAAAGTGCGATCAGAGAAATACTGATGCAGGAAGCTGGAAATCTGGAATAATAGTAGGAATAATAATAAAACAGCTGCGGGAATCCAGATAGATGGGAGCCTGCAGCTGTTTTTGTGCCAAAACACATTTGTTTATGATTTATTCACCCTGATACATATATTTGATCAGACGTTCAATGTCTTCTTTATCATGTGCTACCAGGTCCAGTTCCTTGATATAGCCATTGGAAAAAATAGTAGCCATGGACAGGTACTGAGCCAGTTTAGACTTCAGGTTAATGCGGTCGCCTTCTGGAGATACTAATTCTACGGTTCCCTTGCACTGGTCGATCACTTTGAAAAATTTCTCTACATCAGTAATATTCTGGATCTTCATGGTAATTCCTCCTTCTGAATTACATCTATTATCATTTGTTTAGTTAATCTTTTAACGATTGCATTATAACAAAGATGAGACTCTGATACAAGGGTAAAATTTTGTGATTTTTAGCGAAATTTTTATGAAAGCGCCTGTTTTGCTCTTTCACGTTTGATATCTTCCAGTAAAAGGGAAGAAACTCTGAGTCCGCCCCGTCCTGTACCAATCGAAATATCCGGTTTGTTCCCGCCGTGGAAGTCGGAACCGCCGGTTGGGAGCAGGTGATGTCTGACAGCCATTTCCTGAAGTTTCATGCTTTCTAACTTGTTGTTGGAGGAGTGGTAAACTTCCAGTCCCTTCATACCGAGGTCGGCCATGTGGGCGATCAGTTCTTCCGTTTTCTTATCTCCGAATTTGTACTGGAAAGGATGGGCTAAGGCCACGAAAGCACCATTGGAGATCAGCGTTTTTACAACTTCTTCCGGAGAGAGATGCTCTTTCTGCGGACAATAGCGGCCGCCGTACTGAAGATATTTTTTAAATGCCTGGTCCATTCCGGAACAGATGCCTTTTGCCACTAAAGCGTGGGCAATATGTGCCCGTGTGATAATGGTATCAGGATTATCTCCGCAAAGTTCTTCCTTTGTAAAGGAGATCCCGTCAGCGGCCAGATTTTCCAGCATCTTTTCATTGCGGCGGCCACGGCTGATACGCATTTTTTCCAGCATGGCGGCAAGTACCGGATCATCAGAATCTACGAAAAGTCCTAAAATGTGGATCTCTGTTCCATCGAAACTACTGGACACCTCAATTCCGGGGATCACTTCTATATTAAGATCACGTCCTTTTTCTAATGCCTCAGGTACACCGGCAGTGGTGTCGTGGTCTGTAAGGGCAAAGGCATCCAATCCGGCATTTTTTGCCAGTTCCACTACCTGAGAGGGAGAAAAGGTACCGTCGGAAGCATTGGAATGAACGTGCAGGTCAACAAAACCCATGGTAAAACCTCCTTTGTTTTTAAACTGTTTTTTCTATAATAATAACACGATTGAAATACTTTGGTAACACTTTTAACAGGAATGTTACAAACAGAAAAAAAGGGTAAGAAATCATCTGAAAAAAAGTGTAAAAATCGGTTCCATTTTAAATAAAGTATGCTATACTACAAGCTGTGATTAAAAATAAGCTAAAAAATGTAACAGGTGAAAAGAAATGAATGAGTTAGAAAACAACAGAAGTCGAAATTCCTCTACAGGCAGAAGCAGGGCCAGAGGTACAAATAGAAGCGGTGCATCAGGAAGAAGCGCTTCATCTTCAAGGAGCAGTTCTTCCAGAAGCAGTTATGGAACATCTTCCGGCCGCAGAAGCAGTTCTTCTGGTTATTCTTCCCGTTCGGGAGGAAGCCATTCCACCAGACGGAGCAGTGGATATCACAGAAAGAAAGGCCCGAATTACAAGATCATTGCCATTGCAGGTGTAGTCCTGATCGTATTTATCACAGGAATTTCCCTTGCTCTTAAGGGAAAAGGTTCCAATACAGATACTGCAGGAACAGAAACAGTGATCGAAAGCGAAGCTGAGACTGAAATGCAAAAAGAGGTCCAGGTGGATGGTATCTCTATTACAGGAATGTCCAAGAGCGAAGCAAAAGCAGCTATTTTAAAGGAATTCCCGTGGAGTATGACAGTAGAATATGAGTCTGACCAGTATCAGGTAACGGATCTGATGGCAGAAAAGGTGGAAGCACTGTTAGATGAGATCTACAAAGATGGCAGTGATCCTCAGGAAAGCTATACACTGGACACATCTGGTCTGGATGAGCAGGTCAAGGCAGAGGCAGCAGCCTGCGCAGCAAAATGGGACAAGAAGGCAAAGAACGGTTCCATTGACAAGTTTGATACAGCAAGCGGTAAATTCGTATTTGCAGGTGAGGAAAATGGTTTTGCCATTGACCAGGACAAGCTGGCATCAGATATTTCCCAGGCTTTAAATGATAAAAAGTTTGATGCAACGATCACTGCAACCGGAAGCACTGTAGCACCGGAGATCTCTGCATCCAGCGCAAAAGAGAAATATAAGACCATCAGCACCTTTACAACGACCACAACTGCGAACCAGAACCGTAATACCAACGTGCGTCTGGCAGCAGAGGCTATTAATGGTACAGTTATCAAGCCGGGACAGGAATTTTCTTTTAATGGTACTGTAGGACAGCGTACCGAAGCTAAGGGATACAAAGGCGCAGCTGCTTATAATAACGGAGAAGTAGTACAGGAGATCGGTGGTGGTGTATGCCAGGTTTCTACTACTTTATATAATGCAGTATTTAAGGCTGGTTTAAAGATCAGCTCCCGCCGTTCCCACACATTTGAGCCAAGCTATGTAACACCAGGCCGTGACGCAACTGTAAGCTGGGATCAGCCGGATTTTAAGTTTATTAATAATTCAAGTACAGCCATTGGTTTAAGAGCAAGTTATGCAGACCAGAAAGTAACGGTAGCAGTTTATGGTATCCCGATCCTGGAAGATGGAGTTACCTGGGATTTAGAGTCTAAAAAGGTAGAAGATCTGGGTACACCAAATCCAACCTATGAGGAAGACCAGACTCTTCAGCCAGGCGCAGAAGTGACCAAGTCCAAGGGAAGTGCCGGAAGCAGATGGGAAACCTATAAGATCGTTTATAAGAATGGAAAAGAAGTGTCCAGAGAACTGGATCACAAGACCACTTATAAGGGACATACCCCTGTAGTCCGCCGTAATTCCAGTGGTGTAGTATTAAATCCATCTGAGACAACTACACAGGCAACCACCGCTCCATCTACCGTAGATGGAATGCCAGATGGCTATGTTCCGTCTGAGACAACCGCAGCCAGCACAACGGTAGCACCAAATGCGACAACTGCAGCAAATCATACAACCGCAGCGCCTTCTCATTCCGCAGAAGCAACCACAGCCGCTTCCCCGGCACCGGTACAGACAACTGCAGCAGCTACCACCACAGCAGCAGAAAATGGCGGCCCTGGAGATAGCGGAGATGTGGTAATACCTGTAAAACCAGACTAGAAGCCAGATCGGAAAATAGAATAAAACAGATCTTGTGGATCACAAAATCCCCTGTCACCGGCAGATGATGCTGGGTGGCAGGGGATTTTTGCGGATATGGGATGGAAATGTTTTCAACTTTTTTGCGACAAAAGAATTAAAATATTTTTTTATGAAATTTGAAATAATACAAAAAAGTTGTTGACAAATGGTTTGAGGTTTGCTATTATAATCTTCGCGCTTGAGAGAGTAGCAATCGTTTCAAAAGAAACGAAAAAATAAATTTAAAAAGTTGTTGACAAATGAAAAACAACCGGTTATAATAAATAACCGTTGCAGCAAACAAGTCTGACAACGAAATGAGATCCTTGATAATTGAAGATTAAACAGTATGTAAAACCCTGAAAATTCAGAAAATA